>NZ_JANLNW010000052.1 GCF_025465945.1 Pseudomonas sp. 6D_7.1_Bac1
GATCATTTGAGGCTGCTTAGTTGTGAGCGTGCAGCGCTTCGTTCAGTTCGATGGCCGATTTGTGGGTTTTGCATTCCACGGCACCGGTCTCCGAATTGCGGCGGAACAGCAGGTCAGGCTGACCGGCCAGTTCACGGGCCTTCACCACTTTGACCAGCTTGTTGTTCTCGTCCAGCAGTGCCACTTTGGTGCCAGCGGTCACGTACAGGCCGGACTCAACGGTGTTGCGGTCGCCCAACGGAATACCGATGCCGGCGTTGGCGCCGATCAGGCAGCCTTCGCCGACCTTGATCACGATGTTGCCGCCACCGGACAGGGTGCCCATGGTCGAGCAACCGCCGCCCAGGTCCGAACCCTTGCCGACGAACACACCAGCAGAGACACGGCCTTCGATCATGCCCGGGCCTTCGGTGCCAGCGTTGAAGTTGACGAAACCTTCGTGCATCACGGTGGTGCCTTCGCCGATGTAGGCTCCTAGACGGATCCGCGCGCTGTCAGCGATACGCACGCCGGTCGGCACGACGTAGTCGGTCATTTTCGGGAACTTGTCGACCGAGAACACTTCCAGCAGCTCGCCGCGCAGACGGGCTTCGAGTTGGTGCTCGGCCAGTTCGTTCAGGTCGATAGCGCCCTGGCTGGTCCAGGCCACGTTCGGCAGCAGCGGGAAGACCCCGGTCAGGTTCAGGCCGTGCGGCTTGACCAGGCGATGGGACAGCAGGTGCAGCTTCAGGTAAGCCTCAGGGGTGGAGCTCAGCGGTGCGTCTTCGGCCAGCAGGGTGGCGACCAGAGGCTTGTGGCTTTCGGCCAGACGGGTCAGCAATGCAGCTTGAGTCGCGTCGACGCCTTTGAGGGCTTCAGCCAGTTGCGAGGCCTGAGCTGTGCTGAAGGCGATGGCCTGATTGCCTTCGGTATAGCTCAGAATCGGGGCAACAGCGGCGACCAGTTCGGCCGACGGCTTGAGGACTGGGGCTGCGTAAAACACTTCCAGCCATGCGCCTTGACGATTCTGGGTACCAACACCAAAGGCCAGGCTGAACAGGGTAGTAGACATGCGATTACCTCTACAAAATTGAACGGGCTGGCTTACTTGAGCGCTGCCGCGTAGATATCTGGCTTGAAGCCAATCAGGGTTCGGTCACCGAGATCGAGCACCGGGCGCTTGATCATCGACGGTTGTGCGAGCATCAGTTCGATCGCTTTCGTCTGGTCGAGATCGGCTTTGCGTTCGTCGTCGAGTTTGCGAAAGGTCGTGCCTGCACGGTTGAGCACCACTTGCCAGCCGTGCTCGTTGCACCATTGGGTCAGGTGTTCACGGTCGATTCCGGCCGTTTTGTAATCATGAAAATCAAAGCTGACAGCGTGTTCATCGAGCCAGGTGCGCGCCTTTTTCATGGTGTCGCAGGCTTTGATGCCGAAAAGGTGCAACGTTTTGCTTGAAGCGGTCAAGGAATTGCCCCCCTTTGGAGGTGCTGGAAATAAGAGGTGACGGATTATGCCATGACCGAGCGGGTTCGGCGTCGGCCACGATCGGGCTTTGCCATATTGTGCAATAGGTTACCCGGCCGGGTGCGACCTTTGTGCAACGGCCAGCCGGTAGCCTAAACGTCTAATGTGGCACTTCGACGGCAGCCTGCTGCCTGATGTACTTGAGCCGTCATCACCCGATGGGTGATGACGTTTGCGGGAGTTCAGGTGAGCTGGATTTGAGCGAGGCAAATCCGGGGCCCGTGAAGTAGCGCCCCAAACAGGCCGGTTCCTGCGAGCAGAAGAAGGCCATGTGCTGGCCGCAAATCCGTCGATGCTTACTTGCGGCGCTGGATGAACGCGCGAATCCGCTCGGCTGCCTCAACACACTCCGCCAGCGGTGCAACCAGCGCCATCCGTACACGCCCGGCCCCGGGATTGACCCCATCGACATCACGGGACAGGTAGGAGCCCGGCACCACGGTCACATGTTCTTCAACAAACAGGTCGCGGCAGAACGCGGCATCATCGCCTTCGACATTCGGCCATAGGTAGAAGCTGCCGTCCGGGCGTTGTACATCGAGTACCGGGCTGAGAATTTCCAGCACGGCGTCGAATTTTTCGCGATACAACGCACGGTTGGCGCGTACGTGAACTTCGTCGTTCCAGGCGGCGACGCTGGCCAGTTGGGTTTGAACCGGCATCGCGCAGCCGTGGTAAGTGCGATAGAGCAGGAAACCCTTGAGGATCTCGGCATCGCCTGCGACGAAGCCCGAACGCAGGCCTGGCAGGTTGGAACGCTTGGACAGGCTGTGGAAGACCACGCAGCGTTTGAAGTCCTTGCGGCCCAGTTCCACGCAGGCGCTGAGCAGGCCGGGCGGTGGCGTCTGCTCGTCGAAGTAGAGTTCGCTGTAGCACTCGTCCGCGGCGATCACGAAGTCGTGTTTGTCGGCCAGGGCGATCAGTTTTTTCAGGGTTTCGACCGGGATCAATGCGCCAGTCGGGTTGCCTGGCGAGCAGAGGAACAGGATCTGGCAGCGTTTCCAGATGTCGTCCGATACCGCGTCAAAGTCCGGGTTGAAGCCGTTTTCATCCAGGCATGGCAGGTAGTGCGGCTTGGCGCCTGCGAGGAACGCTGCGCCTTCATAGATCTGGTAGAACGGGTTCGGGCTGACGATCAATGCGTCGTCGCCGCGATTGACTACGGTCTGAGTGAAGGCGAACAGCGCTTCGCGAGTGCCGTTGACGGGCAGCACGTTGCGCGCCGGGTCGATCCAGCCACTCGGTACGCCAAAACGGCGCTCGCACCAGCCGGCAATGGCTTCACGCAGGGCCGGAATGCCAAGGGTGGTCGGGTACACCGCCATCTGATCCAGATTGCTTGCCAGCGCTTCTGCCACAAAGCTTGGCGAACGGTGCTTCGGCTCGCCGATGGACAGTGCAATCGGGCGCTTGTCAGGGTTTGGCGTCACCGCACCGAGCAGGGCGCGCAGTTTCTCGAACGGGTAAGGCTGGAGCTGGTTCAGAGCGTTGTTCATCGGCACGGGGTCTCGTTCAATGTGGGAGCGAGCCTGCTCGCGATAGCAATAGATCAGTCACTGGCGATGCTGAATGGACTGACGCCATCGCGAGCAGGCTCGCTCCCACAGGGGGGGAGTAGGTTAATTCAAATACTTAGGCGCGACAGTTCGAAAGAGGGTTCGGGGCTGACGCTCAGTTGCTCGACGATCGCATCCTGCAAGCGGCTGCACAACTGCGGGTCGGAGAGCGGGTGGTTGTTTGCGTCGGTGATGAAGAACACGTCTTCGACCCGCTCGCCGAGAGTGGCAATCTTGGCATTCTGCAGCGACAGGTCGAATTCAAGAAAGATCGTTCCAATCCGTGCCAGCAGGCCCGGACGGTCCGGCGCGCTGAGTTCAAGCACCGTCACCTGGCGCTGGGCGTCATTGTGGATCGTCACTTGCGGCGCGAAGGCGAAATGCTTGAGCTGGCGCGGTACCCGGCGCTGGATGATGGTCGGGTAGTCGTCCGGGTTGCGCAGGGCTTCGGTCAGGCCGTCGCGGATTTGCTTGACCCGCGCCGGGTTGTCGCCAATCGAGTCGCCATCGGTGTCGAGCACGATGTAGGTGTCGAGGGTGAACTGGCTGCTGGAGGTGATAACCCGGGCGTCGTGAATGTTCAGGTTGAGCTGGTCCATCGCCGCCACGGTCACGGCGAAGAAGTCGTGCTGGTCCGGCGCATAGATGAAGATCTGCGTGCCACCTTCGAACTCGCGCTGGGTGGTTTCCTTGATCAGTACCAGTGGTCCGCCGCCTGCAGGCTGCTGGAGGATTGCATCGCTGTGCCAGGCCACGTCGCCCGCGGTGTGGCGCAGGAAGTAGTCATCGCCCAATTGCGACCAGAGTTGCTCGACGTCGTCCGGATCGGTGCCGCCGCGCACCAGGATATCCAGGGCTGCGCTCTGGGTCTGGCGGATCTGCTCTTCGCGATCCACCGGGTTCTCCAGGCCACGGCGCAAGGCACGCTTGGTCTCGGTGTAGAGCTGACGCAACAGGCTGGCGCGCCAGGAATTCCACAGCGTCGGGTTGGTGGCATTGATGTCGGAAACAGTCAGCACGTACAGGTAATCGAGGCGGGTTTCGTCACCGACGATCTGTGCGAAGTCGTGGATCACCTGTGGGTCGGACAGGTCCTTGCGCTGGGCGGTGGTCGACATCACCAGGTGGTTCTGCACCAGCCAGACAATCAGCCGGCTGTCCCACACGGGCAGTTGATGCCGCTGGCAGAAGGCTTCGGCGTCGACCGCGCCGATGTCCGAGTGATCGCCATGCCGGCCTTTGCCGATATCGTGGTACAGCCCGGCGAGGTAGATCAGCTCGGGCTTGGGCAGCTTGCCCATGAGCTTGCTGGCCAGCGGGAATTTCTCGGACACCTGGGTGTACTGCAACTTACGCAGGTGTTTGATCAGGTTCAGGGTGTGGGCGTCGACCGTATAGATATGAAACAGGTCGTGCTGCATTTGTCCGACGATAAAACCGAACTCTGGCAGGTAGCGTCCGAGAATGCCGTAACGGTTCATCCGTCGCAGGTTGCGGTGGATGCCGATCTTGCACTTGAACAGTTCGATGAACAGGCTGGTGTTGCGAATGTCGTGGCGGAAATCGTCATCGATCAGGTGCCGGTTTTCCCGCAGCAGACGAATGGTGTCAGCCCGCACGCCTTTGATTTCCGGCTGTTGGGCCATCAGTACAAAGATTTCCAGCATGGCAAACGGCGTGCGCCTGAACACGTTGGTGTTGATCGCCTCGATGTAGCCGTCATGCAACTGGAAGCGCGAGTTGATCGGCTGCGGCGGCGCTTCGTCTTCCGGCGCGAGGATGACCTCCTCGAAGTGCTGGATGATCAGGTCGCTGAGCTGGGCAATGCTCATCACCACCCGGTAGTACTGTTGCATGAAGTTTTCGATGGCGTGTTTGGCGTCTTCGCCTTCAAAACCCAGTAGCCCGGCGATGGAGCGCTGGTGATCGAACAGCAAGCGGTCCTCAGCGCGACCGGCCAGCATGTGCAAGGCGTAGCGCACCTTCCACAGAAACTCCTGGGACGAGGCCAGCAGGGCATTTTCGCTTTCGACCAGGAAGCCTTCGCCCGCCAGGGCGCGAAGGTTCAGCGTGCCGTATTGGCGGCGAGCCACCCACAGAATCGTCTGAATATCCCGTAGGCCGCCAGGCGAACCTTTGACGTTGGGTTCCAGGTTGTATTCGGTGTCGTTGTATTTGTGGTGACGCGCTTTTTGTTCAGCGTGCTTGGCCAGGAAGAATTCCTTGGCCGGCCACATGTGCTCGGTGCTGGTGACATCGAGCATGCGCTGGCGCAGATGCTCGGGGCCCGCAATGGTGCGGCTTTCCATCAGGTTGGTGATGACCGTCAGGTCGGCGCGGGCTTGTTCGGCACATTCGTCCACCGAGCGCACGCTCTGGCCGACTTCCAGGCCGATGTCCCACAGCAGCGTCAGAAAACGCTCAATGGAATCACGGAAAACTTCGTGATCGGCGTTGTCCAGCAGGATCAGCAAATCGATGTCGGAGTAGGGGTGCAACTCGCCGCGACCGTAGCCGCCGACCGCGACCAGCGCGATGTCGGCGTCCTCGCTCCAGTCGAACTGCTCCCAGGCTTTTTGCAGGATGTTATCGACGAACCAGGCGCGATCCTCGATCAGCCGGCGAATATCGCGCCCACTGCGAAAGCGCTCGTCGAGCACCTCACGCGCCTGGCGGATCGCCTTCTTGAAGGCTGCAATCGGGCTTGCCTTCAGGGCCAGTTCAGCCTGGAACTGGCCGCGGTCGAAGAGTTCGGGATCCACCTGCGGCATCGATTGGCTTTCCTTTCTATAGGCTGGGTGCGGAGCTCGTCAGATCAGGCCGAAACGCGAGGGATGGTGTCATCGCTGCGTAGGGTGAAGATCTCGTAACCGGTGGCGGTCACCAGCAGGGTGTGTTCCCATTGGGCGGACAACTTGCGGTCCTTGGTGATCGCGGTCCAGCCGTCGCCCAGCACTTTGGTGTCGGCGCGACCCTGGTTGATCATCGGCTCGATGGTGAAGGTCATGCCTTCCTTGAGTTCCATGCCGGTGCCGGCGCGGCCGTAATGCAGGATTTGCGGTTCTTCGTGAAACACTTTGCCGATGCCGTGGCCGCAGAACTCGCGAACCACCGAGAAGCCGTTCTTTTCAGCGTGCTTCTGGATGACTTCGCCGATATCGCCGAGGCGGCAGCCAGGCTTGACCAGCTCGATGGCCTTGTACATGCATTCCTGGGTGACTTGCGACAGGCGCTCAGCCCAGACCGGCACGTTGCCGACGTGGAACATGCGGCTGGTGTCACCGTGATAGCCATCTTTGATCACGGTGACGTCGATGTTCAGCGTGTCGCCATCTTTAAGCGGCTTCTCGTTCGGGATGCCGTGGCAGACCACGTGATTGATCGAGGTGCAGATCGACTTCGGAAAGCCCTTGTAGTTGAGCGGGGCAGGGATGGCTTTCTGCTCGTTGACGATGTAGTCGTGGCAGATGCGGTCCAGCTCTTCGGTCGTGACGCCCGGCTTGACGTACTCGGCAATCATTTCCAGCACATCGGCGGCGAGTTTGCCGGCGATGCGCATTTTTGCGATGTCCTCTGGGGTTTTGAGGGTGACGGTCATACAGGCTCTCTCTACGCTCAGTGGCGCTTTCTATACGGAATGGGCTCTGCGTGATGCTGCTCGCAGCCCTGAAAAACGCGATTCTAACAGACGATCACGGCAAATCTGCGCCTCTGTGCATCGCATCTCTCTATAGAATGGCGCATTCTGGGGGGATTCCAAGGGCCGGGACAAAAGCGCTTATCCGGTTTCAAGAATCCGGGTTTCGTTTTCGCCCTCCTTGTGATATAAAATGCGCCGCTTTCCGGGGATACCCTGAAAAGCCTAAATCCACACACGTGTCGACACGATGACCTGGGTGCCTTCAGCTGATGCTGCTGGTTGGTCATTGGGATACGTGGAGGCCAAACCCGACTTATTAAGGAACTATCATGTCCCAAGTCAACATGCGCGATATGCTGAAGGCCGGTGTGCACTTCGGTCACCAAACCCGTTACTGGAACCCGAAAATGGGTAAATACATTTTCGGCGCGCGTAACAAGATCCACATCATCAACCTTGAAAAAACCCTGCCAATGTTCAACGAAGCTCTGACTTTCGTAGAGCGTCTGGCCCAGGGCAAAAACAAGATTCTGTTCGTCGGCACCAAGCGTTCCGCTGGCAAGATCGTTGCTGAAGAAGCAGCACGTTGCGGTTCGCCGTACGTCGATCAC
Source organism: Pseudomonas sp. 6D_7.1_Bac1 (assembly GCF_025465945.1). Taxonomy (GTDB): domain Bacteria; phylum Pseudomonadota; class Gammaproteobacteria; order Pseudomonadales; family Pseudomonadaceae; genus Aquipseudomonas. The sequence continues at coordinate 7,314 of NZ_JANLNW010000052.1, forward strand.
CGCTGGTTGGGCGGCATGCTGACCAACTTCAAAACCATCCGTGCTTCCATCAAGCGTCTGCGTGACCTTGAAGTGCAAGCCGAAGACGGTACTTTCGCCAAGCTGACCAAGAAAGAGGCGCTGATGCGCACTCGTGACCTGGAAAAGCTGGATCGTTCCCTGGGTGGTATCAAGGACATGGGCGGTCTGCCTGACGCACTGTTCGTAATCGACGTTGATCACGAGCGCATCGCGATCACCGAAGCCAACAAGCTGGGCATCCCGGTTATCGGCATAGTCGATACCAACAGCAGCCCGGAAGGCGTTGACTACATCATCCCAGGCAACGATGACGCAATCCGCGCTATCCAGCTGTACATGGGTTCGATGGCTGACGCTGTAATCCGTGGTCGCAACCACGTTGCTGGCGGCACCGAGCAGTTCGTTGAAGAAGCTCCGGTAGCAGCAGCTGAGTAATTGACGCCCTGGCGTTGACTCAGTAAGCAAAAAGGGGGCTTGGCCCCCTTTTTGCCACCTCGAAAACCATGTGTTGGCGCCTGTTTTCAGGGTGCCGCTACTGCATTTGTAATGTGCAGCGGCTAACAAGGGTGGTTCGGGAAGAATTGAACGCCCGTTCGATCGGGTGGAATGGTTGATAACCTATCCAAGAGGAATTTTGAAATGGCAGAGATTACTGCAGCGTTGGTCAAAGAACTGCGCGAGCGTACTGGCGAAGGCATGATGGACTGCAAGAAAGCCTTGACCAAGGCTGGCGGCGACATCGAAAAAGCCATTGATGACATGCGTGCTTCGGGCGCCATCAAGGCAGCCAAAAAAGCAGGCAACGTTGCTGCTGAAGGCGCTATCGCTCTGAAGGAAGACGGTAAATCCGCCGTTCTGCTGGAAGTGAACTCGCAGACCGACTTCCTGGCCCTGCAGGACGACTTCAAGGCATTTGTTGCTGCAAGCGTTGAAAAAGCGTTCGCCGACAAGCTGGTAGACGTTGCTCCGCTGATCGAAGCTCAAGAAGCTGATCGCCTGGTACTGGTCGGCAAGGTTGGCGAAAACGTCAACATCCGTCGTCTGGCACGCGTTGAAGGTGACGTTGTCGGTGGTTACCTGCACGGCAACAAGATCGGTGTTGCAGTTGTCCTGAAAGGCGGCAACGTTGAGCTGGCCAAGGACATCGCTATGCACGTAGCGGCCACCAACCCTGAATTCCTGCTGCCATCGGAAGTTTCCGCTGAAGCGGTCGAGCGTGAGAAAGGCGTGTTCCTGACGCTGAACGCTGACAAGATCGCCGGCAAGCCGGAAAACATCGTTGAAAACATGGTCAAAGGCCGTATCAGCAAGTTCCTGGCCGAAGCCAGCCTGGTTGAGCAGGCGTTCGTCAAGAACCCTGAAATCAAGGTCGGCGAGCTGGCCAAGAAAGCCGGTGCTGAAATCGTTTCCTTCACCTACTTCAAAGTAGGCGAAGGCATCGAGAAGCCAGTCGACAACTTTGCTGAAGAAGTTGCTGCCCAACTGGCTGCTGCCAAGTCGTAAGACGGTTTTTTAACTGTCGCCCTGAAGAGGCTGCCCGCTTACGCGCGCAGCCTCTTTTCAGATGGGGAAGCCAATTTATTTGGTTTTCCGTCGGAACTGGCTTACAAAGCCGTGTTCCGATGGCGCTGTGAAAGCGTCACGTTAGAGTGAACGCAGGCTGCAAACAGCCCGCAAAGAATTTTTTAAAATACGCCGCAGGAGAGATTCGCAATGGCTCAGCAGGGCAGTGGTTATCAGGCTCGCTATAAACGCATTCTACTCAAGCTTAGCGGCGAGGCCCTGATGGGCTCCGAAGAGTTCGGGATCGACCCCAAGGTTCTGGATCGCATGGCGCTGGAAGTCGGCCAGTTGGTCGGTATCGGTGTTCAGGTCGGTCTGGTGATCGGTGGTGGTAACCTGTTCCGTGGTGCGGCGCTGAGTGCGGCCGGCATGGATCGGGTGACTGGCGACCACATGGGCATGCTGGCCACTGTGATGAACGCCCTGGCCATGCGTGATGCGCTGGAACGTGCGAATATCTCGGCCATCGTGATGTCGGCTATTTCCATGGTGGGCGTGACCGATCACTACGATCGCCGCAAGGCCATGCGTCACCTGAACGCCAAGGAAGTGGTCATTTTCGCTGCCGGCACTGGCAATCCGTTCTTCACCACGGACTCGGCAGCCTGCCTGCGAGCGATCGAGATCGATGCTGACGTGGTGTTGAAAGCGACCAAGGTTGATGGTGTATACACCGCTGACCCATTCAAAGACCCGCATGCCGAGAAGTTCGATCATCTGACCTACGATGAAGTGCTGGATCGCAAGCTGGGTGTCATGGACCTGACCGCTATTTGCCTGTGCCGCGACCACAAAATGCCGCTGCGCGTATTTAACATGAACAAGCCCGGCGCACTGCTGAACATCGTGCATGGCGGCGCTGAAGGAACCCTGATCGAGGAAGGCGAACAATGATCAACGAAATCAAGAAAGACGCTCAAGAGCGCATGACCAAATCCCTGGAATCGCTGGCGCACGCTTTTGGTCAGATTCGTACAGGCAAGGCGCACCCAAGTATCCTGGGCAGCGTGATGGTGCCTTACTACGGTTCGGATACTCCTTTGAGCAGCGTGGCCAACGTCACCGTGAAGGACTCCCGGACCCTGCAAGTCGTGGCTTTCGAGCGAAACATGCTCGCAGCGGTCGACAAGGCGATCCAGAGTGCTGGTCTGAACCTCAACCCAACGAACCTGGGTGAGTTACTGCTGATATCTATGCCGGCCTTGACCGAGGAGACCCGCAAGGGCTTCACCAAGCAAGCGCGCAGCGCAGCCGAAGATGCTCGTGTCGCGGTGCGTAATATTCGCCGTGATGCACTGGGCGACCTGAAGAAGTTGGTCAAGGATAAGGAAATCAGCGAAGACGAAGAGCGTCGCGCGAGTGCCGATATCGACAAGTTGATCAAAGACTTCGAGGCTCAGATCAATAAGCTCACTGAAGACAAAGAAAAGGACCTGATGGCCGTATAAGGGGTCAGGACGCCTTCATGGAAAAGACCAAGCAGACTGCGCCCTCCGTGGTGCCGCGCCATGTCGCGATCATCATGGACGGTAATAATCGCTGGGCAAAAAAACGTTTCTTGCCCGGTGTTGCCGGGCACAAGGCCGGCGTCGATGCTGTTCGTGCCGTCATTGAGGTGTGCGCTGAGGCCGGGGTTGAAGTGCTGACTCTGTTCGCCTTCTCCAGTGAAAACTGGCAGCGTCCGGCCGATGAAGTCAGCGCCTTGATGGATTTGTTTTTCAAGGCGTTGCGTCGTGAGGCCAAGCGCCTCAACGACAACAACATCACGTTACGTATTATCGGTGACCGTTCGCGCTTTCATCCCGAGCTTCAGGCAGCCATGCGTGAGGCGGAGGCAATGACAGCCGGCACCAATCGTTTTGTTTTGCAGATCGCTGCCAACTATGGCGGCCAGTGGGATATCGCGCAGGCAGCGCAGCGTCTGGCGCGAGAAGTTCAGGCCGGGCATTTGCGTCCGGATGACATCACTCCAGAGTTGCTGCAAACCTGCCTGGCTACCGGTGATCTGCCACTGCCTGACTTGTGCATTCGTACCGGTGGCGAGCATCGCATCAGCAACTTCCTGTTGTGGCAGTTGGCGTACTCCGAGCTGTATTTTTCCGACCTGTTCTGGCCGGACTTCAAACACGAAGCCATGCGTAATGCGCTGGCCGATTTCGCTTCTCGCCAGCGTCGCTTCGGTAAAACGAGTGAGCAGGTCGAGGCTGGAGCCCGGGTTTAATGCTTAAACAACGAATCATCACGGCGTTGATCCTGCTACCGATCGCCTTATGTGGATTTTTTCTGCTCGAAGGTTCCGGTTTTGCACTGTTTATCGGATTGGTCGTGACGCTCGGTGCCTGGGAATGGGCGCGTCTGGCAGGTTTCACCGCGCAACCGATTCGCGTCGCTTATGCGGCGGTGGTAGCCGCGATGCTGTTTGTCATGCACGTGTTGCCAGGGCTTTCGCCTTGGGTGCTGGGGGCTTCCGTGCTCTGGTGGGCGGTGGCGACTTACCTGGTGCTGACTTATCCCAGGACCAGTGAGCATTGGGCCAGCGCGCTCTGCAAGCTGGTGATCGGTCTGCTGATCCTGTTGCCGGCCTGGCAGGGCTTGATCCTGATCAAGCAAGAGCCGCTGGGTAACTGGCTGATCATGGCGGTGATGGTGTTGGTCTGGGGTGCAGACATTGGCGCTTACTTTTCTGGTCGGGCATTCGGCAAGCGCAAGCTTGCTCCGCACGTCAGTCCAGGCAAGAGCTGGGAGGGCGTGTACGGCGGCTTGCTGCTGAGCCTGGTGCTCACCGCCATCGTTGGTTTGGCGCGTGACTGGACAACCGGCGAAATGCTGAAGGGACTGATCGGCGCGGCGATTATCGTGTTTATTTCGGTGGTCGGCGATTTGACCGAAAGCATGTTCAAGCGCCAGTCGGGGATCAAGGACAGCAGCAATCTGCTGCCCGGTCACGGCGGCGTTCTGGATCGTATTGACAGTCTCACCGCGGCGATTCCCGTGTTTGCCGTATTGCTGTGGATGGCGGCACCGTGAGCCGCCCACAACAGATTACTGTCCTGGGTGCGACCGGCTCCATTGGTCTGAGCACCCTCGATGTCATCGCTCGTCATCCTGAGCGCTATCAAGTCTTCGCCTTGAGTGGCTTCTCTCGCCTGAGTGAGCTGCTGGCCTTGTGCGTTCGCCATGTGCCGCGTTTTGCTGTTGTGCCAGAGCCAGCCGCTGCCCGACGCCTGCAAGATGATCTTCGGGCTGCGGGCCTGTCGACACGCGTGCTGGTGGGGGAGGAGGGCTTGTGTCAGGTCGCCTCCGACGCTGAAGTCGACGCGGTGATGGCGGCCATTGTCGGTGCAGCGGGTTTGCGTCCGACGCTGGCAGCAGTTGAGGCGGGCAAGAAAATTCTGCTGGCCAACAAGGAAGCGCTGGTGATGTCCGGCGCTCTGTTCATGCAGGCCGTGCACAAGAGCGGGTCAGTGCTGCTGCCCATCGACAGCGAGCACAACGCAATCTTTCAGTGCATGCCCGCAGATTTTTCCCGTGGGCTTGGCGCAGTTGGTGTTCGACGGATTTTGCTGACAGCCTCTGGCGGTCCGTTCCGGCAGACGTCCATGGCTGAGCTGGCGCATGTTACGCCAGACCAGGCGTGCGCCCATCCTAACTGGTCGATGGGGCGCAAGATTTCGGTCGACTCGGCCAGCATGATGAACAAGGGACTGGAGCTGATCGAAGCCTGTTGGCTGTTTGATGCCAAGCCGTCGCAGGTCGAAGTGGTGATTCATCCGCAAAGCGTGATTCATTCGCTGGTCGACTACGTTGATGGCTCGGTATTGGCGCAGTTGGGCAATCCGGATATGCGGACACCGATCGCCAATGCGCTGGCATGGCCTGAGCGGATCGATTCGGGGGTTGCGCCGCTTGATCTGTTTGCGATCGCGCGCCTGGACTTCCAGGCGCCTGATGAAGAGCGTTTCCCGTGCTTGCGTCTGGCGCGTCAGGCGGCCGAGGCCGGGAACAGTGCTCCGGCGATGCTGAACGCCGCCAATGAGGTGGCTGTTGCGGCCTTTCTCGAAGGACGTGTCCGCTACCTGGAGATCGCGAGTATCATCGAAGAGGTGTTAAACCTCGAGCCTGTGGTTGCGGTCAATGATCTCGATGCGGTTTTCACTGCGGACGCGAAAGCGCGTGTCCTGGCCGAGCGTTGGTTGAATCGTCACGGGCGATAGGTGTTGCGGCGGGTTTACCCGCGGCAGCACTGAATAGGATTGCGGAGAAAGTTGATGAGCGCGCTCTATATGATTGTCGGCACCCTGGTGGCTTTGGGCGTGCTGGTCACCTTCCATGAATTTGGCCATTTCTGGGTTGCGCGTCGCTGTGGCGTCAAGGTTCTGCGTTTCTCTGTGGGCTTCGGCCTGCCGTTGCTGCGCTGGCATGACCGGCGCGGCACCGAGTTTGTGATCGCCGCCATCCCGCTGGGTGGTTACGTGAAGATGCTCGATGAGCGTGAAGGCGAAGTGCCGGCCGATCAGCTTGATCAGGCCTTTAACCGCAAATCCGTTCGTCAGCGCATTGCCATCGTCGCTGCCGGGCCTATCGCCAACTTCCTGTTGGCGTTGGTGTTCTTCTGGGCGCTGGCAATACTGGGCACTGAACAGGTGCGCCCCGTCATCGGTGCCGTTGAAATCGGCAGTCTCGCCGCCAGGGCCGGTTTGAGTCCGGGGCAGGAAATCGTCGCCATCGATGGTGAGCCAACTTCGGGTTGGGCGGCAGTGAATCTGCAACTGGTCCGGCGTCTTGGTGAGAGCGGTTCCCTGCAGTTGCTGGTGCGTGAAGAGGGGTCTACCGCAGATTCACCTCGTGAGTTGATTCTGGATCATTGGCTCAAGGGCGCCGATGAACCGGATCCGATTCGCGCACTGGGTATTCGCCCGTGGCGTCCGGCATTGCCACCTGTGTTGGCTGAGCTCGACCCCAAAGGCCCGGCGCAGGCTGCTGGCCTGAAGACCGGCGACCGTCTGCTGGCACTCGATGGCCAGGCGCTGACCGATTGGCAGCAAGTGGTTGATTGGGTCCGTGTACGTCCTGATACCAAAATTGTGCTGCATATCGAACGAGACGGTGCTCAAATCGACGTCCCCGTCACCTTGGCGACTCGCGGTAAAGCGAAAGCGGCCGGTGGTTATCTGGGAGCCGGGGTGAAGGCTGTCGATTGGCCACCAGCGATGATTCGCGAGGTCAGCTTCGGTCCTGTGGCTGCAATTGGCGAGGGTGCTCGACGCACCTGGACCATGAGTGTGTTGACCCTTGATTCACTAAAGAAAATGTTGTTCGGCGAGCTCTCGGTAAAAAACTTGAGTGGACCGATAACCATTGCTAAAGTGGCGGGCGCTTCTGCCCAGTCGGGCGCCGCTGATTTCCTGAATTTCCTGGCTTATCTGAGTATTAGCCTGGGAGTTTTGAATTTGCTGCCCATTCCTGTACTGGATGGGGGGCATTTATTGTTTTATCTGATCGAGTGGGCGCGTGGTCGTCCCTTGTCGGATCGGGTGCAAGGTTGGGGGATACAGATCGGTATCAGTTTGGTGGTCGGGGTGATGTTGCTTGCTCTGGTCAACGATCTGAGTCGACTGTAACGCTTCGCTGAATTGCGAATCTGCCGCATTTTGCGGCAGTTTGTTTATTGCCAGTTGGAATAAGAAAGGACTTCATGAAACGTCTGCTGCTAACTGCGGTTCTCACCGTATTGATGATCGCCGAAGTTCACGCCGAGTCCTTCACTATCTCCGATATTCGCGTCAATGGCCTCCAGCGGGTATCCGCCGGTAGCGTCTTTGGTGCCTTGCCGTTGAACGTTGGTGAACAGGCGGATGATCGTCGCCTGGTGGAATCCACTCGTGCGCTGTTCAAAACCGGTTTCTTTCAAGATATCCAGCTGGGCCGCGATGGCAATGTCCTGGTCATTACTGTAGTCGAGCGTCCGTCGGTCGCCAGTATCGAGATCGAAGGTAACAAGGCGATCTCCACTGAAGACCTGATGAAAGGCCTCAAACAATCCGGTCTGGCCGAAGGCGAGATCTTCCAGCGTGCAACGCTTGAAGGTGTGCGTAACGAGCTGCAACGCCAGTACGTCGCTCAAGGCCGCTACTCGGCCACCGTCGACACTGAAGTTGTTCCTCAGCCGCGTAACCGCGTTGGCCTGAAGGTCAATATCAATGAAGGCACCGTTGCCGCTATCCAGCACATCAACGTGGTGGGTAACACGGTTTTCCCTGATGAAGACCTGATCGACCTGTTCGAACTCAAGACCACCAACTGGTTGTCGTTCTTCAAGAACGATGACAAGTACGCTCGTGAAAAACTCTCCGGTGACCTGGAGCGTCTGCGTTCCTATTACCTGGACCGTGGCTATATCAACATGGATATCGCTTCGACCCAGGTTTCGATTACACCGGACAAAAAACACGTCTATATCACCGTCAACGTCAACGAAGGTCAGAAGTACAACGTTCGTGACGTGAAGCTCAGCGGTGACCTGAAAGTCCCTGAAGACCAGATCAAGGCGCTGCTGCTGGTGCAAAAAGGTCAGGTGTTCTCGCGCAAGCTGATGACCACGACCTCTGAATTGATCACCCGTCGTCTGGGTAACGAGGGTTATACCTTTGCCAACGTCAACGGTGTACCCACTCCACATGACGATGATCACACGGTCGATATCACCTTTGTGGTCGATCCGGGCAAGCGTGCTTATGTAAACCGTATCAACTTCCGCGGCAACACCAAGTCGGAAGACGAAGTGCTGCGTCGTGAAATGCGTCAGATGGAAGGTGGCTGGGCTTCGACCTACCTGATCGACCAGTCCAAGACCCGTCTGGAGCGTCTGGGCTTCTTCAAGGAAGTCAACGTCGAGACTCCGGCTGTACCGGGTGTCGATGACCAGGTTGACGTGAACTACGCCGTTGAAGAGCAAGCGTCCGGTTCGATTACCGCCAGCGTTGGTTTCGCTCAGAGCGCCGGTTTGATCCTGGGTGGTTCGATTACCCAGAACAACTTCCTGGGTACCGGTAACAAGGTCAGCATCGGCTTGACCCGTAGCCAATACCAGAGCCGTTACAACTTCGGTTATGTTGACCCGTACTGGACTGCCGATGGTGTGAGCCTGGGTTACAACGCTTTCTATCGCACCACTGACTACAAGAACCTTGACGTCAGCGTAGCCAGCTATGCGGTGGACAGCCTGGGTGCAGGCGTCAGCGTCGGTTATCCGATCAGCGAGACTTCGCGTCTGACCTTCGGTCTGACTGCGCAGCAAGACAAGATCAAGACCGGTCAGTACACCGTTGACGAAATTTTTGATTTCGTTAACCGTGAAGGCGACCAGTACCTGAACTTCAAGGCTTCGGCCGGTTGGTCCGAGTCGACACTGAACAAAGGCGTGCTGGCGACCCGTGGTCATTCCCAGAGCTTGACGCTGGAAGCGACTACACCAGGAAGCGACCTGTCTTTCTTCAAGCTCGATTACCGTGGTCAGCTGTTCCAGCCGTTGAGCGACAACTACACCATGCGTCTGCATACAGAGCTGGGCTATGGTGATGGTTACGGTTCGACCTCTGGCCTGCCGTTCTACGAGAACTACTACGCGGGTGGTTTCAACTCGGTTCGTGGCTTCAAGGACAGCACACTGGGTCCTCGCAGTACGCCGAGCCGTGGCGTGAACCCGGGAACTTCCGTCGACCCGGACCAGAATGCACTGCCGTTTGGTGGTAACGTCCTGATTCAAGGTGGCGCAGAAATTCTGTTCCCGCTGCCGTTCGTGAAAGATCAGCGTTCCTTGCGCACTTCGGTATTCTGGGACGTGGGTAACGTCTTCGACTCGACTTGCACGCAGAGCACTAACGCTGATGGTTCGAAGTCCAATACCCAGTGCAACAACATCAGCCTGAGCAATATGGCCAGTTCGGTGGGTGTTGGTGTGACATGGGTTACCGCCCTTGGTCCGTTGAGTTTCGCCCTGGCAATGCCGGTCAAGAAACCGGACAGCAATGCTGAGACCCAGGTGTTCCAATTCTCCCTCGGTCAGACTTTCTGATAGTCGGACCCAAGATAACGACAATGGATTTTGTAGGAGTGCATCGTGCGTAAGTTGACTCAATTGGTTCTCCTGGCAACTGTCCTGGTAGCGACCCCGGCATTTGCCGAAATGAAAATCGCGGTACTGAACTACCAGATGGCTCTGCTGGAGTCTGACGCGGCGAAGAAGTACGCCGTGGATGCCGAGAAGAAGTTCGGCCCGCAGCTGACTAAGCTCAAAACCCTGGAAAGCAGTGCCAAAGGCATCCAGGATCGTCTGGTGAGTGGTGGCGACAAAATGGCCCAGGGCGAGCGTGAGCGTCTTGAGCTCGAGTTCAAGCAAAAGGCCCGTGACTTCCAGTTCCAGTCCAAGGAGTTGAACGAAGCCAAAGCCGTTGCTGACCGTGAAATGCTGAAACAGCTCAAGCCGAAACTGGACAGCGCTGTGGAAGAAGTCATCAAGAAAGGTGCTTATGACCTGGTCTTCGAGCGTGGCGCAGTGATTGATGTCAAACCTCAGTACGACATCACTCGCCAGGTTATCGAGCGCATGAATCAGCTGAAGTAATCCATGACAGCGACTATAAAGCTCGGCCGATTGGCCGAGTTCCTCGGCGCCACCCTACGTGGCGACCCGGAGAAAGAGATTACTGGGCTAGCCACTTTGCAGGAGGCTGGCCCAGCTCAGTTGAGCTTTCTGGCAAATCCCCAATACCGTAAATATCTGGCCGACAGCCAGGCTGCAGCCGTGTTGCTGAAGGCCGCTGACGCAGAAGGTTTTGCCGGTGATGCGCTGGTTGTGCCTGATCCGTATGCGGCGTATGCGCGAGTTTCCCACCTGTTCGATCCTAAACCCAAGGCTGCTGCCGGTATCCATCCGACGGCGGTTGTGGCAGCGGATGCAGTGGTTGATCCAGCAGCGAGCATCGGTGCGTTTGCCGTGATCGAAAGCGCTGCGCGAATTGCCGCAGGCGTGACGGTCGGTGCGCACTGCTTCGTTGGTGCGCGCAGCGAGATCGGTGAGGGCGGCTGGTTGGCCCCGCGTGTGACGCTGTACCACGACGTGCGCGTCGGCAAGCGTGTAGTGATTCAGTCGGGTGCCGTGCTCGGTGGTGAAGGCTTTGGTTTTGCCAACGAGAAAGGCATCTGGCAGAAAATCGCCCAGGTGGGTGGGGTATTGATCGGTGACGATGTGGAGATTGGCGTGAATACCGCTATCGACCGCGGTGCGTTGGCCGACACCATCATCGGCAATGGCGTGAAGCTCGATAACCAGATTCAGATCGCCCATAACGTGCAAGTCGGTGATCACACCGCCATGGCCGCGTGCGTGGGAATTTCCGGCAGCACCAAAATCGGCAAGCACTGCATGCTGGCGGGTGGTGTAGGGCTGGTCGGGCACATTGACATTTGCGACAACGTATTCCTGACCGGAATGACCATGGTGACTCACTCGATTACCGAGCCGGGTTCCTATTCGTCCGGAACGGCCATGCAACCGGCTGCCGAGTGGCGCAAAAGCGCGGCACGTATCCGTCAGCTCGATGACATCGCGCGACGTCTGCGACAGCTGGAAAAGCGTGTTGGGGACGTGACCCCTGACAGCAATGCTTCATCAGATGGCTGATACCATTTCCATATCAAGTGTGCACAGCCGTTAGACTGCCTCCTTGATTTGCTAGAGGAGCGTGCGTCAGTCGCGCGCTCCCAATCTTTACATAGGCTTCCCCCCGAAATGATGGACATCAACGAGATTCGCGAATACCTGCCTCACCGTTACCCGTTCCTGTTGGTGGACCGGGTAGTGGAGCTGGATGTTGAGGGCAAGCGCATTCGCGCCTACAAGAATGTCAGCATCAACGAACCGTTCTTCAACGGTCACTTCCCGGCGCATCCAATCATGCCGGGCGTACTGATCATTGAAGCGATGGCTCAGGCTGCCGGGATCCTTGGTTTCAAAATGCTCGACGTGAAGCCAGCCGATGGCACGCTTTACTACTTCGTCGGCTCCGACAAGCTGCGTTTCCGCCAACCGGTTCTGCCGGGTGATCAGTTGATTCTTGAAGCCAAGTTCCTCAGCTGCAAGCGTCAGATCTGGAAGTTCGAATGCCAGGCTTCGGTCGATGGCAAGCCAGTCTGCTCTGCTGAAATCATCTGTGCGGAACGCAAACTATGAGTTTGATTGACCCTCGCGCAATCATCGATCCGACGGCCATTCTGGCCGACGACGTCGAGGTCGGCCCTTGGTCGATCGTCGGCGCTGGTGTGGAAATCGGCGAGGGGACAGTGATTGGGCCGCATGTGATTCTCAAAGGCCCGACACGTATCGGTAAGCACAACCGCATTTACCAGTTTTCCTCGGTAGGTGAGGACACGCCCGATTTGAAGTACAAGGGTGAAGAAACCCGCCTGGTGATCGGAGACCACAATGTCATCCGTGAAGGCGTGACGATTCACCGTGGCACCGTTCAGGATCGTGCCGAAACGACCCTGGGCGATCACAACCTGATCATGGCCTATGCCCACATCGGCCATGACAGCGTTATCGGCAATCACTGCATCCTGGTCAACAACACAGCGTTGGCCGGTCACGTGCACGTCGAAGATTGGGCGATTCTGTCCGGTTTTACCCTGGTTCATCAGTACTGCCATATAGGCGCGCATAGCTTTTCCGGCATGGGCACGGCCATTGGCAAGGACGTTCCAGCGTATGTCACGGTGTTCGGCAACCCTGCCGAAGCCCGCAGCATGAACTTCGAAGGCATGCGTCGCCGTGGCTTCAGCGAAGATGCGATTCACGCATTACGCCGAGCCTACAAAGTGGTTTATCGCCAGGGGCTGACGGTCGAACAGGCGCTTGCCGAGTTGGCCGAGCCCTCGGAACAGTACCCGGAAGTCGCGTTGTTCCGTGACTCCATCCAGTCTTCGACTCGCGGCATTACTCGTTAATCATGGCCAATCTGCGTATTGCGCTGGTGGCGGGCGAAGCCTCCGGCGATATTCTGGGCGCGGGTCTGATGCGTGCGCTCAAGGCACAGCATCCTGCGGTTGAGTTCATGGGTGTCGGCGGTCCGCTGATGCAGGCTGAAGGCCTGGTCTCTTACTTCCCGATGGAGCGCCTGGCGGTTATGGGGCTGGTCGAGGTGTTGGGTCGATTGCGCGAGCTGCTGGCCCGGCGCAAAAAACTGATCAAGACACTGATCGACGAAAAGCCGGATGTTTTCATCGGCATCGACGCACCGGATTTTACCCTCAATATCGAACTCAAACTGCGTCAGGCCGGGATCAAGACCGTGCATTACGTCAGTCCATCGGTTTGGGCCTGGCGTCAAAAGCGCGTGCTGAAGATTCGCGAAGGCTGCGATCTGATGCTCACGCTGTTCCCGTTTGAAGCAAAGTTCTACGAAGAGAAGGGCGTGCCGGTGCGGTTTGTCGGTCACTCCCTGGCTGATGCGATTCCCCTTGAGGCTGACCGCTCAGCAGCACGCGCCGAACTGGGATTGCCTGAAGGCCCGTTGGTCGCCCTGATGCCGGGCAGCCGCGGTGGTGAAGTCGGGCGCCTGGGGGCCTTGTTCCTCGACACCGCGCAGCGTTTGCGGGCGATGCGCCCCGGCGTACGGTTCGTCATGCCGTGCGCCAGCCCTGAACGCCGTGTGCAGCTCGAAGAACTGCTGGCCAGTCGCGATTTGCCGGTGACTTTGCTTGATGGCCGCTCCCATCAGGCACTGGCTGCCTGCGACGCGGTGTTGATTGCATCGGGGACCGCGACGCTGGAGGCCTTGCTGTACAAGCGGCCGATGGTCGTGGCCTACCGCTTGGCGCCGCTGACGTTCTGGATTCTCAAACGCATGGTGAAAAGCCCTTACATTTCCTTGCCGAACTTGTTGGCCCAGCGACTGTTGGTGCCTGAGTTGCTGCAAGACGATGCGACTCCCGAGGCGTTGGCGCTGACACTGTCGCCGTTGATTGATGGCGGTGAAGAGCAAACCACCGGTTTTGACCAGATCCACCGAACCTTGCGCCGCGATGCCTCGAACCAGGCCGCCGAAGCCGTCCTCAATCTGATCGGCAAACCTCAATGAGTAACGTAAAGATGCAAATGGGCCTGGACTTTACCCTCGTCGCAGATGCCGAAGACCTGGTCGCCGGAGTCGATGAAGTCGGTCGCGGCCCGCTCTGCGGTGCGGTAGTGACGGCGGCGGTGATCCTCGATCCGAACCGGCCGATCCTCGGGCTCAATGACTCGAAGAAGCTCACTGAAGCGCGCCGTGAAAAGCTCTACGACGAAATCTGCGAGAAAGCCCTGAGCTGGTGCATCGCACGTGCCGAAGTCGAAGAAATCGATGAGCTGAATATTCTGCACGCCACCATGCTGGCCATGCAGCGCGCGGTCGAAGGCCTGCACATCACGCCGAAACTGGCGATGATCGATGGTAACCGTTGCCCGAAACTGGCAATGGCTGCCGAAGCCGTGGTCAAGGGCGATAGCAAGGTCCCGGCCATCGCCGCGGCATCGATTCTGGCGAAAGTCAGCCGTGATCGTGAAATGGCGGCGTTCGAATTGATTTACCCGGGTTACGGCATCGGCGGCCACAAAGGCTACCCGACCCCCGTTCATCTGGAAGCCTTGGCCCGACTGGGGCCAACGCCGATTCACCGGCGCTCGTTCGCTCCGGTGCGCCTCGCTTATGAAGCGCGTGAAGGTCTGACTGAGGTTTAGCCGACAGGCTGATGTTTTGCTCAAGGCCCGGTACAATCCGGGCTTTGTCGTTTTCAAGCTTTCCACAGGATCACTATGCCGGCTTCATTCGTTCACCTACGCCTGCACACTGAATATTCCCTGGTCGACGGTCTGGTGCGGATCAAACCGCTGGTCAAGACCCTGGTCGGCATGAACATGCCTGCCGTGGCGGTCACCGACCAGAACAACATGTGTTCCCTGGTCAAGTTCTACAAAAACGCCATGGGCGCCGGGATCAAGCCGATCTGTGGCGCCGACCTGTGGCTGTCGAACAAGGATCCTGAAAACTCGCTGAGCCGGATCAGCTTCCTGGCGATGAACGCCGTCGGCTACCGCAACCTCACCGAGTTGATTTCGCGCGGCTTCATTGACGGCCAGCGCAATGGCCAGATCATCATTGAGCGTGAGTGGGTGGCTGAGGCCAACGAAGGCTTGATCATGCTCTCGGCTGCAAAAGAGGGCGAGATTGGTATCGCCTTGCTCAGTGGCAATCCGGACGAAGCCGAAACCCTGGCCCGTGAATGGATGACGGTGTTCCCGGATCGTTTCTATCTGGAAATCCAGCGTACCAACCGTCCAAACGACGAAGAGCAACTGCACGCCGCCGTGGCCCTGGCCGACAAGATCGGCGCGCCGCTGGTGGCCACCAACGATGTGCGGTTCATCAAGCGTGAAGACTTCGAAGCTCACGAAACCCGCGTGTGCATCGGTGAGGGCCGAGCGCTCGACGATCCACGCCGCTCGAAGAACTACAGCGATCAGCAGTACCTCAAAAGCGCCGAGGAAATGGCCGAGTTATTCAGCGACTTGCCTGAGGCGCTGGAAAATACCGTCGAAATCGCCAAGCGCTGCAATATCGATGTGAAGCTCGGCAAGCACTTCCTGCCCAACTTCCCGATTCCCGATGGCATGACCATCGATGAGTATTTTCGCAAGGTCTCCTTCGATGGCCTGGAAGAGCGCTTGAGCGTTCTGCTGCCCAAGGACACCACCGAAGATTACGACGCCAAGCGTCAGGTCTACGTTGACCGGTTGAATTTCGAGCTGGATATCATCATCCAGATGGGGTTCCCCGGTTACTTCCTGATCGTTATGGACTTTATCCAGTGGGCCAAGAGCAACGGCGTACCGGTAGGTCCTGGCCGTGGGTCGGGTGCCGGGTCGCTGGTGGCCTATGTGCAGAAGATCACCGACCTCGACCCGCTGGAATATGACCTGCTGTTCGAACGTTTCCTTAACCCGGAACGGGTTTCCATGCCCGACTTCGACGTCGACTTCTGCATGGACGGTCGCGACCGGGTGATCGACTACGTGGCCGAGAAGTACGGTCGCAACGCGGTAAGCCAGATTATCACGTTCGGTTCCATGGCCGCCAAGGCCGTGGTCCGTGACGTGGCGCGGGTGCAGGGCAAGTCCTACGGTCTGGCGGATCGTCTGTCGAAGATGATCCCCTTCGAAGTTGGCATGACCCTGGAAAAGGCCTACGAGCAGGAAGAGATCCTCCGTGACTTCATCAAGGTCGATGAAGAAGCCGCAGAAATCTGGGAAATGGCCCGCAAGCTTGAAGGCATTGTGCGTAACGTCGGCAAGCACGCCGGTGGTGTGGTTATCGCGCCGACCAAACTGACTGACTTCTCGCCGATCTATTGCGATGAAGAGGGCGGCGGTCTGGTCACCCAGTTCGACAAGGACGACGTCGAGGCTGCCGGTCTGGTGAAGTTCGACTTCCTGGGTCTTCGAACCCTGACCATCATCGATTGGGCACTGAAAACCATCAACCGCGACCGCGCCAAGGTCGACCAGCCACCGCTGGACATCGCATTCATCCCGCTGGATGACAAGCCGACGTACCAGTTGCTGCAAAAAGCCGAAACCACCGCGGTGTTCCAGCTCGAGTCACGCGGCATGAAAGAGCTGATCAAAAAGCTCAAGCCCGACTGTCTGGAAGACTTGATCGCACTGGTGGCCCTGTTCCGTCCGGGCCCGCTGCAATCGGGCATGGTGGACGACTTCATCAACCGTAAGCACGGTCGCGCCGAACTGGCGTACCCGCATTCGGACTACCAGTACGAGGGCCTCAAGCCGGTACTGGCACCGACTTACGGCATCATCCTGTATCAGGAACAGGTGATGCAGATTGCCCAGGTCATGGCCGGTTACACCCTCGGCGGTGCGGACATGCTGCGCCGAGCCATGGGTAAGAAGAAACCCGAAGAAATGGCCAAGCAGCGCGGCGGTTTCATTGAGGGTTGCGCCACTAACAATATCGACGCGGACCTGGCCGGTAACATCTTCGACCTGGTAGAAAAGTTCGCCGGTTACGGCTTCAACAAATCCCACTCCGCTGCCTACGGCCTGGTGTCGTACCAGACTGCGTGGCTGAAGGCTCACTACCCGGCGCCGTTCATGGCTGCCGTGCTGTCAGCGGATATGCACAACACCGACAAGGTCGTGACCTTGATCGAAGAAGTGCGGACCATGAAGCTGCGCCTCGACGCGCCAGACGTGAACACGTCGGAGTTCAAGTTCACGGTGAACGACGAAGGCCGGATCATTTACGGGTTGGGCGCAATCAAGGGGGTCGGAGAAGGCCCGGTCGAAGCGATTACCGAGGCGCGTCAGGACGGGCCGTTCAAGGATCTGTTCGATTTCTGTGCCCGGGTCGACCTCAAGCGCATCAACAAACGGACCCTCGACGGCTTGATCCGCAGTGGTGCCCTGGACCGTCTTGGCCCGTATTTCCATGATGAGCCGAAAGCCTATCAGGCCAATATCGACCGCAACCGGGCGGTATTGCTGACGGCCATGGAAGAAGCGATCAAGGCTGCTGAACAAACCGCTCGTACCCACGACAGTGGTCATGCCGATCTGTTCGGTGGCCTGTTCGTGGAGGAAGACGCTGATGTCTACGCCAATCACCGCAAGGCCAAGGAGCTGACCCTCAAGGAACGCCTGAAAGGGGAGAAAGATACCCTGGGCCTGTACCTGACCGGTCACCCGATTGACGAATACGAAGGTGAAATCCGCCGCTTTGCCCGTCAACGCATCATCGATTTGAAACCTGCGCGTGATACCCAGACGGTTGCGGGCATGATCATCGCCCTGCGGGTGATGAAGAACAAAAAGGGCGACAAGATGGGTTTCATCACCCTCGACGACCGCTCGGGACGGATCGAGGCGTCGCTGTTTGCCGAGGCGTTCCATTCCGCGCAGTCACTGTTGCAGACCGACGCAATGGTGGTGGTTGAAGGCGAAGTCAGCAATGACGACTTCTCCGGTGGTCTGCGCTTGCGGGTCAAACGGGTGATGAGCATGGAAGATGCACGAACCAACCTGGCCGAAAGCCTGCGCTTGAAGGTTCAGACACAGGATTTGAAAGGTGATCAGTTGCGCTGGCTGGGTGAGTTGTTCAAGCGCCATCGCGGTGCGTGCCCGATTACCATGGAATACACCAGTCCTGACGCCAAGGCCCTGTTGCAGTTTGGCGAAGGCTGGCGAATCGATCCGGCGGACGCCTTGATTCAAGCCCTGCGTGACCAGTTCGGGCGAGACAACGTCTTCCTCCAATACCGTTGACGGTTAGGTGCTGTTCTTTGTCATTATTGAGCGCGCCCTGACCTTGACCCAAATTTTTAATCTCGACCTGAACGCGCCTGTCCCTTAAGGTAGGGCGCGAATAGACAACCGGCCGGCCCAAGCTCTCTTGGACGTCGACCCAAGACGGACGCCTATGAACCCGAATTTTCTTGATTTCGAACAGCCGATCGCCGACCTGCAAGCCAAGATCGAAGAGTTGCGCTTGGTCGGTAATGACAATTCGCTGAATATCGGCGATGAAATCTCCCGCCTGCAAGACAAGAGCAGCACGCTCACCGAAGACATCTTCGGCAAGTTGACCAGCTGGCAGATCGCGCGTCTGGCGCGTCATCCGCGTCGCCCTTACACCCTGGATTACATCGAACACATCTTCACCGAGTTCGATGAGTTGCACGGTGACCGCCACTTCTCCGACGACGCCGCGATTGTCGGCGGTGTTGCCCGTCTGGACGACCAGCCGGTGATGATCATCGGTCACCAGAAAGGCCGTGAAGTGCGCGAGAAGGTTCGCCGCAATTTCGGTATGCCGCGCCCAGAGGGCTACCGCAAAGCCTGCCGCCTGATGGAAATGGCCGAGCGTTTCAAAATGCCGATCCTGACCTTCATCGACACGCCGGGGGCTTACCCTGGTATCGACGCCGAAGAGCGTAACCAGAGCGAAGCCATCGCCTGGAACCTGCGTGTCATGGCGCGCCTGAAAACCCCAATCATCGCCACCGTGATCGGTGAAGGTGGTTCTGGTGGTGCGCTGGCGATCGGCGTTTGCGATCAGCTGAACATGCTGCAGTACTCGACCTATGCGGTGATCTCGCCGGAAGGTTGCGCCTCGATCCTGTGGAAAACCGCCGAGAAAGCACCGGACGCCGCTGAAGCCATGGGCATCACCGCCGAGCGCCTGAAGGGCCTGGGTATCGTTGATAAAGTGATCGGCGAACCATTGGGCGGCGCGCACCGTGATCCAGCGGCTGCTGCGGCTTCGATCCGTGCCGAGCTGAGCTCGCAACTGGCGATGCTGAAGAAGTTCGACAACGACGCGCTGCTGGCACGCCGTTACGAGCGTCTGATGAGCTACGGTCTCTGATCTGACCGCGTGATACCCATGTGGGAGCGAGCAGGCTCGCGATAGCGGTATAACATCAACGGATTCGTTGAATGTTAAGCCCTCATCGCGAGCAGGCTCGCTCCCACATTTGATTTCTGCGAAGTGATCGATATGAATCCGCCTGCGATTGATCTGCCCGCCAAGCTTCTCTTGAAGCTGGATGCTTGGTGCAGCGCCACCACCTGGCGCATCGCCTTCTCCGGTGGTCTCGACTCCACCGTTCTGCTGTACCTTCTTGCGCAACTCGCCAAAAGCCACTCCCTGCCCAGACTCAAGGCGATTCACATCCATCACGGCCTTCAGTCTGCGGCTGATGCGTGGCCGGGGCATTGTCAGTCGGTGTGTGATGCGCTGGGGGTGCCGTTGGAGGTGGTTCATGTTCGAGTCTTGCCCGGTGCGAGTCTGGAGCGCGCGGCCCGTGATGCGCGGTATCGCGCCTTTGTCGAGGCCACTCAAAGCAACGAGCTGCTACTGACGGCCCAGCACCGCGATGATCAGGCCGAAACCCTTTTGTTTCGTCTATTGCGTGGGGCAGGGGTGAGAGGATTGTCGGCGATCCCGCCGCAGCGTCCGCTGGGTCGTGGGCATTTGGTGCGGCCGTTGCTGGACGTCTCAAGGGCCGAACTCGAAGCTTATGCTGCTGAGCATCAATTGAGCTGGATTGAAGACCCTTCGAACGATGACCAGCAGTTCTCTCGCAATTACCTGCGCCATCAGATTTTTCCGGTGCTCACTCAGCGCTGGCCGCAGGCCCTGGCGACGATGGCCCGCAGCGCCGCGCATTTGAGTGAGGCACAGGGTTTGCTCGATGACCTGGCCGAGATGGATCTGGCTCATGCCGCAACCGTCAGCGAATTCGACTGGCTGGGCGTGCCGTCGCTGGAAATGGCTGCGCTTGAAAAGCTCTCCGCCGCTCGCCAACGCAACGCGCTCAGTCATTGGCTGACGCCGTTGACGCGCTTGCCGGACAGTGACCATTGGTCGGGTTGGGAGGACTTGCGCGATGCGACGCTGGATGCACGGCCGATCTGGCGTCTGGCTGATGGTCAATTGCATCGTGCCAGCGGGCGAATCTGGTGGCTGTCCGGCCATTGGCTGAACGTTCCCGGGCCAGCACCGCTTTGGACTGATCCGTCGACAGTGTTGTTGCTGCCCGATAACGGCCAGCTCGCCTTCAGTGGAGTCATTCCTGAAGGTGTGTTGAGCGTGCGCTACCGGCAGGGCGGTGAGGTCATGCAGTTGCCCGGGCGCGGGCATCGGGACCTCAAACGTTTGCTCAATGAAAGCGGCGTGCCGCTCTTCGCCCGTGGCAGATTGCCGCTGCTCTACTGCAATGAGCAATTGCTCGCGGTAGCAAACCTGCGTGGGCTCGACGGCAGCGGTCATTTGCAGTGGCAGCCAGTGATCAACGATCAAGGTTTGAGCTGAAAGGGGCTTTCCGGTAGACTACGCTCCCTTCTTGATACAACTTCTGTGGATTCATCTGAATTGCAGGAGTTGCCGATTACCAAGCAGTCTTTGCTGGGCGATTCCAAAAAATGTGTAGCGAGCAACGTACCGGTGATTCTTCTTCCGGTCTGTCCCAACGCGGCGGTTTTTTTGAAAGATGCACTGTAATTAATGCAGGTGATCGGGGGCTTCGGCCTTCCTTCGCTTTCCCCGGCGGCTCGGACCGCTTTAACGCAGACTTCTAGGGTTTTTCATGACGCGCTACATATTCGTCACGGGCGGTGTTGTTTCTTCATTGGGGAAAGGCATTGCATCGGCTTCATTGGCGGCCATCCTGGAGGCGCGGGGACTTAAGGTCACCATGCTCAAGCTGGACCCGTACATCAACGTTGACCCGGGCACCATGAGCCCGTTCCAGCATGGTGAAGTGTTCGTCACTCACGACGGCGCCGAGACCGACCTGGACCTGGGCCACTACGAGCGGTTCATCCGCACGACCATGACCCAGAACAACAACTTCACCACTGGCCGTGTCTACGAGCACGTCCTGCGCAAAGAGCGCCGTGGTGACTACCTGGGTGCAACCATCCAGGTGATTCCGCACATCACCGACGAAATCAAGCGCCGCATCATCAAGGGCGCAGGCGATGCCGACGTGGCGATGGTCGAGATCGGTGGCACCGTGGGTGACATCGAATCCCAACCGTTCCTCGAAGCCATCCGCCAATTGCGTTTCGAAGTCGGCGCCAAGCGCGCGATGCTGATGCACCTGACACTGGTGCCATACATCGCCACTGCAGGCGAAACCAAAACCAAGCCTACCCAGCACTCGGTCAAGGAACTGCGTTCCATCGGCCTGCAGCCAGACGTGCTGGTATGCCGTTCCGATCACCCGATCGATATCTCTTCGCGTCGCAAGATCGCGCAGTTCACCAACGTTGAAGAGCGTGCGGTCATTGCGTTGGAAGACGCCGACACCATCTACAAGATCCCGGGCATTCTGCACTCCCAGGGCCTGGATGATTTTGTCGTCGAGCGTTTCGGCCTGCAATGTGGCGGTGCCGATCTGTCCGAGTGGGAAGCCGTGGTCGATGCCAAGCTCAACCCGGAGCACGAAGTCACCATCGCCATGGTCGGCAAGTACATGGAACTGCTGGACGCCTACAAGTCGCTGATCGAAGCGATGAGTCACGCCGGCATCAGCAACCGCACCAAGGTCAATCTGCGCTACATCGATTCCGAAGACATCGAGAACCAGGGCACCGCGCTGCTTGAAGGCGTCGATGCGATTCTGGTTCCAGGCGGCTTCGGTCTGCGTGGCGTGGAAGGCAAGATCACTGCCGTTCAATACGCTCGCGAAAACAAGGTTCCGTACCTGGGTATCTGCCTGGGCATGCAAGTGGCCGTGATCGAGTTCGCTCGTAACGTGCTGGGCTGGAAAGACGCCAACTCCACCGAGTTCGATCGCGCCAGCGGCCACCCGGTCGTGGGGCTGATCACCGAGTGGGAAGATGCCACCGGCGCCGTTGAAACCCGTACCGAATCGTCCGATCTGGGCGGCACCATGCGTCTGGGTGCTCAGGACTGCCTGCTTGAAGCCGGCTCCCTGGTCCACGATTGCTATGCCAAGGACGTGATCGTCGAGCGTCATCGTCACCGCTACGAAGTGAACAACAAGCTGCTGCCACAACTGATCGAAGCCGGTCTGAAAATCTCCGGTCGTTCCGGTGATGGCGCGCTGGTTGAAGTGGTTGAAGCGCCGAACCACCCATGGTTTGTCGCTTGCCAGTTCCACCCGGAGTTCACCTCGACTCCGCGCGACGGTCACCCGTTGTTCAGCGGCTTCGTCAAAGCAGCTTTGGCTCAACACCAGAAGAAGGCTTGAACCTGATGGCTCAAAAGATCATCCGTGTAGGCAACATCGAAATCGCCAACGACAAACCGATGGTGCTGTTCGGTGGCATGAACGTGCTGGAAAACCGTGACATGGCGATGCAGGTCTGTGAAGAGTACGTAAAGGTCACCGAGAAACTCGGTATCCCTTATGTGTTCAAGGCCAGCTTCGACAAGGCCAACCGCTCGTCGGTAACTTCCTATCGAGGCCCCGGCCTCGAGGAAGGCATGCGGATTTTCCAGGACATCAAGCAAGCCTTTGGCGTGCCGATCATCACCGATGTCCATGAGCCTGAGCAGGCTGCGGTGGTTGCTGAAGTCTGCGACATCATCCAGTTGCCGGCCTTCCTGTCGCGCCAGACCGATCTGGTCGTCGCGATGGCCAGGACCGGCGCGGTGATCAACATCAAGAAAGCCCAGTTCCTCGCGCCTCAGGAAATGAAACACATCCTGAGCAAATGCGAAGAGGCCGGTAACGATCAGTTGATTCTCTGCGAGCGTGGTTCGAGCTTCGGCTACAACAACCTGGTGGTGGACATGCTCGGCTTCGGCATCATGAAGCAGTTCGAGTACCCGGTGTTCTTCGACGTGACCCACGCGCTGCAAATGCCGGGTGGTCGCTCCGATTCTGCCGGCGGCCGCCGCGCCCAGGTCACTGACCTGGCCAAGGCTGGCATGAGCCAGTCGCTGGCTGGCCTGTTCCTGGAGGCTCATCCGGATCCGGATAACGCCAAATGCGACGGCCCTTGTGCCTTGCGTCTGGACAAGCTGGAACCATTCCTGGCTCAGCTCAAGGCTCTGGACGAACTGGTGAAGAGTTTTCCGACGGTAGAAACCGCGTAATCTTCAATTCTCCGGTAAAGTACCGCACGATTTAACGCTCAGGCCCTCGGGCCTGAGCCTTATCGTCCGCAAGTCTGCCCGCTGCTTATCACTTGCCGACGGTAAAAGATTTCCTACAGCTGCGTCGTTTTCGTCAACTTTGGAGTGTTTACAACAATGGCAAAAATCGTCGACATCAAAGGTCGTGAAGTTCTCGACTCCCGTGGCAATCCCACCGTCGAAGCGGACGTGCTTCTCGATAACGGCATCATCGGCAGCGCCTGCGCGCCGTCCGGTGCTTCCACCGGTTCGCGCGAAGCGCTCGAGCTGCGTGATGGCGACAAGAGCCGTTACCTGGGCAAAGGTGTATTGAAGGCCGTGGCCAACATCAACGGTCCGATCCGCACCGCGCTGCTGGGTAAAGATCCGGTTGACCAGAAAGCCCTCGACCGCATCATGATCGAGCTGGACGGTACCGAGAACAAGGGCAGCCTGGGCGCCAACGCAATCCTCGCCGTGTCGCTGGCTGCTGCCAAAGCTGCCGCCCACGACCAGGACCTGCCGCTGTACGCACACATCGCCAACCTGAACGGTACCCCGGGTGTTTACTCGATGCCGGTTCCGATGATGAACATCATCAACGGTGGCGAGCACGCCGATAACAACGTCGACATCCAGGAGTTCATGGTTCAGCCGGTTGGCGCCAAGACTTTCTCGGAAGGTCTGCGCATGGGCACCGAGATTTTCCATCACCTCAAAGCGGTGCTGAAGGCTCGTGGCCTGAGCACTGCCGTGGGTGACGAAGGTGGTTTCGCACCGAACCTGGCGTCCAACGAAGATGCACTGAAAGTGATCTCCGAAGCCGTGGCCAATGCTGGCTACAAGCTGGGCACCGACGTGACCCTGGCTCTGGACTGCGCGGCCAGCGAATTCTACGAAGATGGCAAGTACAACCTGTCCGGTGAAGGCCAGGTGTTCACCGCCGAAGGTTTTGCCGACTACCTCAAAGGTCTGACCGAGCGTTACCCGATCATCTCCATTGAAGATGGCCTGGACGAGTCCGACTGGGCTGGCTGGAAAATCCTCACCGACAAGATCGGCGAAAAAACCCAGTTGGTGGGCGACGACCTGTTCGTGACCAACACCAAGATCCTGAAAGAAGGCATCGACAAGAAAATCGCCAACTCGATCCTGATCAAGTTCAACCAGATCGGCACCCTGACCGAAACCCTGGAAGCCATCCAGATGGCCAAGGCCGCCGGTTACACTGCCGTGATCTCGCACCGCTCCGGCGAAACCGAAGATTCGACCATTGCCGACCTGGCCGTGGGCACCTCGGCTGGCCAGATCAAAACCGGTTCGCTGTGCCGTTCCGATCGCGTTTCCAAGTACAACCAACTGCTGCGCATCGAAGAGCAATTGGGCGGCAAAGCCAAGTACAACGGTCGCAGCGAGTTCCGCGGCTGATTGGTAAATGGTAAAAAGACACCGGATTGTGTCGAAAAAATCGCAGCAGCGGGATTTTTGCCACTAATCTGATGCCTTATAAGTACGAGCCTGGTTCTTCCAGGCTTCGTGCGATCAGACGCTTCAAAGTTGGCACGGCTGTCTTTTTTCACTGGATACCTGATATTCGATGCGCAGTCCCTATTGGTTGTTTCTTGTCTTGCTCTTGCTGCTGGCTGGCCTGCAATACCGCCTGTGGGTAGGTAATGGCAGTCTGGCGCAAGTGGCCGAGCTGACTCAGCAGATCGCCGATCAGCACGCTGAGAACGAGGCGTTGCTGGAGCGCAATCGGGTCATGGACGCCGAAGTCAGTGAATTGAAAAAAGGCATGGAGACCGTTGAAGAGCGGGCTCGCCATGAGCTGGGCATGGTCAAGGACGGTGAAACCCTTTACCAGTTGGCTCAATGATGCACACGTTACCGGCCTTCTGGGCCGTGATTCCTGCCGCGGGCGTCGGTGCCCGTATGGCCGCGGACCGTCCCAAGCAGTATCTGCAACTGGGCGGGCGCACTATTCTCGAACACAGCCTTGGCTGTTTCCTCGATCATCCTGCCTTGAAAGGCCTGGTGGTTAGTCTTGCGATTGATGACCCTTATTGGCCGATTCTGGCCTGTGCTGCCGATCCGCGTATTCAGCGGGTGGACGGTGGCGAAGAGCGCTCGGGTTCGGTGCTGAACGCGTTGTTGCATTTGCACGCTCAAGGCGCTGCCGATGAAGACTGGGTACTGGTTCACGATGCAGCACGACCGAATCTGAGCCGTGGTGATCTCGACAAGTTGCTGTCGGAATTGGCTGACGATCCTGTCGGCGGGTTACTCGCAGTGCCTGCGCGTGACACGCTCAAGCGTGTGGACAAGCATGGTCGGGTACTTGAAACCGTTGACCGCAGTTTGATCTGGCAGGCGTACACGCCACAGATGTTTCGCCTTGGTGCCTTGCATCGGGCATTGGCGGACAGCCTGGTGGCGGATGTGGTAATCACCGATGAGGCTTCTGCCATGGAATGGTCCGGGCAGGCACCACGCTTGATTGAGGGGCGTTCGGACAATATCAAAGTGACTCGGCCTGAAGATCTCGATTGGTTGCGGCAACGATGGGCTAATCGCTGTTGATTGCAGATGGCCGATAGCCCATTTTTCGCCAGAAAGAATGTAATCAAGTTACGTGCTGCATGTTTGATTTAATTTATCACTTGGGGAGTTTTACTTTAACAGTTCCTTTCAGTTCGGAGTGGTAAAGGCCTTGATATTTGCCGTCAATATCAATAGTGATGTCGTAGTGGTGTTCTTGTTTTATAACATGTGTTTTTAGTGTTCCTTTATTGTAATGTGTTTCGGATTCTGGTTCAGGATTTGTGTAGTCGTAGTCGCCTATCAATATTGCCTCAAGAGAGTTCTCCAGGTTGTACGTTTTGGACTCCAGGCTATTTACCAAAATAAAAACGTTCGGAGCCGACATCACTACCGAAAAGCCATTATTCGCAGATCTTGCGGCAACAGCGTCAGTCTGAAAGCCCAGCTTTGCTTCGCCTTGGCCTTGACGATTTTTCAAAAGCTCTTTGGCTACTTCTTTATGCTCTTTCGAAATATCATTCATTATGCTCACCTCAATAAGTATTCTGGATTGATTGCAAATTACTTACAGTTGCCAATATCGGAATGATGAAGGCGTAGTAAGGAAAGCACGAAAATTTATCAACTCGCAACTGTCAGAGTTGACAGTTGTATTTTTGTTTTTTATGTGCTGGTGATTTTTAAGTTATAGATTGTTGATATTCCGCCATATTGGCGAGTTCTTCTTTTAGATAGTCCACCAACTTGCGCACCTTCGGCGACAAATGCCGCTGCTGCGGATACAGCGCCCACACCGCCGTATTCGGGGGTTGATGCGCCTCCAGCAGAGGCACCAACGCGCCGCTGTTCAAATGTTCCAGCACGTAATAATCCGGCAACTGACACAAACCCACACCTTGTAACGCCGCATCCAGCACCGCTTGCCCACTGTTACAGCGCCAATTGCCTTGCACCCTTTGGGAAAACTCTCTCCCATCCTGCTCCAATTGCCAGATATCCGAACTGCCGATCAAACAGTTGTGCCGGCTCAATTCGGACAAGCTGTGCGGTCGGCCATAACGTTCCAGGTAGGACGGCGAGGCACACAAGTACATGCGCCGCGGTGCCAGGCGCGTAGCCACCAGTCGCGAGTCTTGCAGGCGGCCGAGCCGAATCGCCAGGTCCAGGCCCTCGTGCACCAGATCAAGCGGGCGGTTGCTTAGCTCGATATCGACACGCAATTGCGGATAAAGCCCCATGAAGCTGGTCACCAGCGGCACGATGAAGCGCTCGCCATACGCCACCGCACAGGTCATGCGCAGCATGCCTTTGGGTTCGCTGGTCAGGTCGCCGACGGCACGCAAGGCTTCTTCGCGTCCATCCTGCAGGCGTTGGCAGTGTTGCAGGAAGGTTTGCCCGGCTTCGGTCAGCGTCACCCGGCGGGTACTGCGGTAAAGCAGGCGGGTTTGCAGGCGCTCTTCGAGCCGTACGATTTGTCGACTGATATGCGAAGACGAAACCCCAAGGCGTTCAGCGGCCGCCGTGAATTGGCTGCATTCGGCGACGGCCACGAACTCATCGATGCCTTCCCAGCGGTTCTCGGACATGAGGATTATCCCTGCACAGCAATAATGTTTTGCTTTCGGCTGGATTATTCATCGTCTGACGGTGTTTTACACTCCCGGTCTCGTTTTTATTCGCTGGAGAGTCAGGATGATCAAGTCGCGCGCTGCCGTTGCCTTCGAGGCCAAGAAACCCCTTGAGATCGTTGAAGTCGACGTCGCCATGCCCAAGGCGGGTGAAGTCCTGTTGCGGGTGGTCGCGTCCGGCGTTTGCCATACCGACGCCTACACCTTGTCGGGCTCTGACCCTGAAGGCATCTTCCCGTCGATCCTCGGCCACGAAGGTGGCGCGATTGTCGAAGCCATCGGCGAAGGTGTGACCTCGGTAGCGGTGGGCGATCACGTGATTCCGCTGTACACCCCGGAATGCGGCCAGTGCAAGTTCTGCAAGTCGGGCAAGACCAACCTCTGCCAGGCTATTCGTGCTACCCAGGGCAAAGGCCTGATGCCAGACGGCACCACGCGCTTCTCCTACAAAGGCCAGCCGATTTTCCATTACATGGGCACGTCGACCTTCTCCGAATACACCGTGTTGCCGGAAATCTCCGTCGCGAAGATCCCTAAAGAGGCGCCACTGGAAAAAGTCTGCCTGCTGGGCTGTGGCGTCACCACCGGTATCGGTGCGGTCATCAATACTGCCAAGGTCAAACCGGGCGACACCGTGGCCATCTTCGGGCTGGGCGGCATTGGTCTGTCAGCGGTCATTGGCGCGGTCAAAGCCCGCGCCGGGCGAATCATCGCCATCGACATCAATCCGGCCAAGTTCGAAATCGCCAAGCAGTTGGGCGCCACCGATTGTGTGAACCCGAAAGACTTCGACCGTCCAATCCAGGACGTGATCGTCGACATGACCGACGGCGGCGTCGACTTCTCCTTCGAGTGCATCGGCAATGTGCAGCTGATGCGTGCGGCGCTGGAGTGCTGTCACAAAGGTTGGGGCGAATCGGTAATCATCGGTGTTGCCGGTGCAGGCCAAGAGATCTCCACCCGTCCGTTCCAACTGGTCACCGGCCGTGTCTGGCGCGGTTCGGCATTCGGCGGCGTGCGCGGTCGCACGGAGTTGCCAAGCTACGTGGAAATGGCCCAGACCGGCGAAATTCCGTTGGATACGTTCATCACCCACACCATGGGTCTGGAGGACATCAACAAGGCATTCGACCTGATGCATGAAGGCAAAAGCATTCGCTCTGTCATCCATTTCTGAGGTCGGCCATGAGTCTGGAAAATCTCTCATGCCAGAAAAGCTTCGGTGGCTGGCATAAACGCTACAAGCATCATTCCGACGTGCTGGGCTGCGACATGGTGTTTGCCGTGTACCTGCCGCCGCAAGCGGAGCAGGGCGGCAAGCTGCCGGTGTTGTACTGGTTGTCGGGATTGACCTGCACCGACGAGAACTTCATGCACAAGGCCGGTGCGATGCGCATGGCGGCCGAGCTGGGGTTGATCATCGTCGCGCCAGATACCAGCCCCCGGGGCGCCGATGTTCCGGGCGACCCGGATGGCGCGTGGGATTTCGGTCTGGGGGCCGGGTTCTATCTGAATGCCACGCAGGAGCCTTGGGCCAAGCACTATCGGATGCATGACTACGTGGTGCAGGAATTGCCCGCGCTGGTCGAGGCGCATTTTCCGGCATCGGACAAACGTGGGGTCAGCGGCCACTCCATGGGTGGTCACGGCGCACTGGTCTGTGCCTTGCGCAACCCTGGGCGGTATCAGTCGGTTTCGGCTTTCGCACCCATCAACAATCCAATGGATTGCCCGTGGGGTCAGAAAGCGTTTTCGCGCTATTTGGGCGAAGAGCGTTCGAAATGGCGCGAATGGGATGCCAGCGTGCTGATCGCGGACGTCAGCGAAAAGCTGCCGTTGCTGGTGGATCAGGGTGATCGGGATGACTTCCTGGCCACCCAGCTCAAGCCGGAAGCACTGCAACAAGCGGCGAAACTTGCCGGCCATCCACTGACCTTGCGCCTGCAACCTGGCTACGACCACAGCTATTTCTTTATCGCCAGCTTCATTGATGATCACTTGCGACATCACGCACACGCTCTAGGCGCCTAAAGCAGGTAGAATCACGCCCTGACTAAATCGGGGCGTTTTTTTATGCGTATTGGCCACGGCTATGATGTGCACCGTTTCGCTGAAGGCGACTTCATCACTCTGGGCGGTGTGCCGATTGCACACAGCTTCGGGCTGCTTGCCCATTCCGACGGCGACGTCTTGCTGCATGCGTTGAGCGATGCCTTGCTCGGCGCAGCTGCGCTGGGTGATATCGGTAAACACTTTCCGGACACCGACCCGCAATTCAAAGGCGCTGACAGTCGCGTACTGTTGCGTCACGTTGTCGCACTGATCCACGCCAAGGGCTGGAAGGTCGGCAATGTCGATAACACCATCGTTGCCCAGGCACCGAAAATGGCCCCGCATATCGAATCGATGCGCGCACTGATTGCCGCGGATCTTCAAGTTGAGTTGGATCAAGTGAACGTGAAAGCTACCACCACCGAAAAGCTTGGCTTTGTCGGTCGCGAAGAAGGCATTGCCGTGCACTCCGTTGCCTTGTTGCTGCGCGCATGAATGAACTGCAACTGCTCGGCCCGCGCGCCTACGGCGATGCCCTTGGCACCGCCGTACTGAAAGCCATCGCTGAAGATTTCCAGGTCGATGAAGTCCTCGACATTCCGCTGACCGGCGAAGGCGAACACCTGTGGATCTGGGTGGAAAAGCGCGGTCTGAACACTGAAGAGGCGGCCCGTCGGATTGCCAAGGCTGCAGGCGTGCCACTGCGCACCGTCAGTTATGCCGGACTGAAAGATCGCCAGGCACTGACTCGCCAGTGGTTCAGCGTGCAATTGCCCGGCAAGGCCGATCCTGACTTGTCAGCGGCGGAAAACGACACGCTGAAAATCCTCAAGACTGCACGGCACAAACGCAAGCTGCAGCGCGGTGCGCATTCGGCCAACGGCTTTACCTTGCGTCTGACTCAGTTCGCTGGCGACAAGGACGCCATCGAAGCGCGTCTGCAACTGATCGCCAAACAAGGCGTTCCCAATTATTTCGGCGCCCAGCGTTTCGGCCATAACGGCGGCAACGTGGTGGATGCCCGTGACTGGGCGGCCCGCAAAGCCTTGCCAGAGCAACGCAACGTACGTTCGCGTTTGCTCTCTACCGCGCGCAGCTTTTTGTTTAATCAGGTGCTGGCGGCGCGAGTCGCCGATGGCAGTTGGCAGCGCGCCCAGGTGGGCGACTTGCTGGCATTCACCGACAGCCGCAGCTTCTTCCCGGCCGGTGTTGCCGAGTGCAGTGACCCGCGTCTGGCGATTCTCGACCTGCACCCGACCGGGCCACAGTGGGGCGAGGGCGAGTCACCCGCCACCGGTGCGACTCATGAGCTGGAGCAACAGATCGCGGCGCGCGAAGCGGATCTGCGCGATTGGTTGATAAACGCTGGAATGAGCCATGAACGTCGCATCCTGCGGCTGCCCATTGGCGGGTTGACGTGGCATTATCCCGAACCTGACATTCTGCAACTGGAATTCGTCCTTCCGGCCGGATGCTTCGCCACCGTATTGGTGCGTGAACTCGTCGATCTGGTGCCGGTGGGGCAGACGGACAGCCCATGCGTATTCTGATTTCTAACGACGATGGGGTAACAGCACCCGGTCTCGCCGCGCTTTATGCTGCGCTGGCGGATTACACCGAGTGCGTGGTTATCGCCCCGGACCAGGACAAAAGCGGCGCCAGCAGTTCGCTGACGCTCGACCGTCCGTTACACCCACAAACGTTGGCCAATGGCTTTATCAGCCTCAATGGCACACCGACCGACTGCGTGCACCTGGGCCTCAACGGTTTGCTGGAACATGAGCCGGATATGGTGGTTTCGGGGATCAACCTGGGGGCCAACCTGGGTGACGACGTGCTGTATTCCGGCACGGTCGCGGCGGCGCTCGAAGGGCGTTTCCTCGCGCTGCCATCCTTTGCCTTTTCGCTGGTATCGCGGCAAGTGGAAAACTTGCCGACGGCGGCCTACTTTGCGCGCAAACTGGTAGAAGCTCATGCCGAGCTTGATTTGCCACCGCGCACGGTGCTGAACGTGAACATTCCTAATCTGCCTCTGGATCACATTCGAGGCATCCAGCTGACCCGTCTCGGCCACCGCGCCCGTGCAGCGGCACCGATGAAAGTGGTCGACCCGCGCGGAAAGTCCGGCTACTGGATTGCCGCGGCCGGCGATGCGGAAGATGGCGGACCGGGCACGGATTTCCACGCGGTGATGCAGGGGTATGTCTCGATCACCCCGCTGCAACTCGATCGCACCTTCAATGATGCCTTTGGACGTCTCGATGGCTGGCTGGAGGGGCTGCGCTGATGGCTCGTGAACAAGACGATATTCTGCATCGTGGTATCGGGATGACCTCCCAGCGCACGCGCGAACGGCTGATCCAGCGTCTGTATGAGGAAGGCCTGTCCAACGCCAAAGTGCTGGAGGTGATTCGTCGTACACCACGCCATCTGTTTGTTGATGAAGCCTTGGCGCACCGAGCCTACGAAGACACGGCATTGCCGATTGGCCATAACCAGACCATTTCCCAGCCTTATATGGTGGCTCGCATGAGCGAGTTGCTGCTGGAGGCCGGCCCTCTGGATAAAGTGCTGGAGATTGGCACCGGGTCCGGTTACCAGACAGCGGTGTTGTCGCAATTGGTCGAGCGGGTGTTTTCCGTCGAGCGCATCAAGGTCCTGCAGGATCGGGCCAAGGAGCGCCTGGTCGAGTTGAACCTGCGCAACGTGGTGTTTCGCTGGGGCGATGGCTGGGAAGGGTGGCCGGCGCTGGCACCGTATAACGGCATTATCGTCACCGCGGCGGCAACTGATGTACCTCAGGCGCTGCTTGATCAGTTGGCGCCGGGTGGGCGCCTGGTGATTCCGGTTGGTTCAGGGGAGGTTCAGCAATTAATGTTGATCATCCGTGAAGAACAGGGCTTTTCCAGGCGCGTTTTGGGGGGGGTACGCTTCGTGCCATTGCTCCATGGGCCACTGGCTTAAGCATTTATTCAAAGACGCTGAATTCTGTTCGATTGCCTTGGTCTTACAGCGGCATCGATCAGTTAAACGCGGTTGAACAGCGGTTAGCAAACGTGTGCGTGTGTCGACTTCGCTTTGCCGACGGTAAAGCCCGAACGGCCAGTTATACTTGCGACATTTCATGCCTGAACACGGCGATTTTTATCTTCAACCACCACAAAGGGAGCGGCGGGTGAGTCTCACAGTCATTGCGCAGCGTATCGGTACAACAAGCTTTCAGCGCCTGGTGACTGGCCTTGTCTTGAGTTCCTTGTTGGTCGGTTGCTCCAGCACGCGTTCGAGCGATGTGCGAGTGGTCGATCGTAATAATGCAGCAGCCCAGCGGCCCGCAGTAACCACTGGCCAATACGTAGTCCGTCGCGGCGATACCCTGTTCTCGATCGCCTTTCGCTACGGCTGGGACTACAAGGCCCTGGCGGCGCGCAACAACATTCCTACGCCTTACACCATCCATCCAGGTCAGACGATTCGCTTCGACGGGCGTACCGGTTCAACACCGACCGCCGTGGCTTCCGAGTCCGGAACAACCGCTTCGTCTTCGAGCAAATTCACCGTAACCCGGCGTCCGGCATCGGGTGCGAGCCCCTCCAAGGAGACGGCTGCACCGTCCGTCGCAAACAAACCAGCCCCTGCGCCACTGCCTCCTGCAGGGCCCGCGCCGACAGGCTGGGGATGGCCATCTAGTGGCATTCTGATTGGAAAATTCTCTTCAAACGGTAGTTTGAATAAAGGAATTGATATCGCCGGGGATTTGGGACAGCCTGTTTTAGCTGCGTCTGATGGGACGGTGGTTTACGCCGGGAGTGGCTTGCGGGGCTACGGTGAGCTCGTCATCATCAAACACAGCGATACCTACGTCAGTGCCTACGGTCATAACCGCAGGTTGTTGGTTCGGGAGGGACAGCAGGTCAAAGTCGGACAGACAATTGCCGAAATGGGGTCAACGGGTACAGACCGGGTGAAACTGCATTTTGAGATTCGCCGACAAGGTAAACCTGTAGATCCGCTGCAATTCCTGCCACGTCGTTGAACTGTTACCAGCCTGTTCCGTCACGTAGAGGGAACAGGCTCCAGCGTTGCCAAGGATAAAGGCGCCGCTTGAGCTTGAGGTCGAACTCACCAAAGGACTATAACAATGGCTCTCAGTAAAGAAGTGCCGGAGTTTGACATCGACGATGAGGTTCTCCTGATGGAGGCCGGCGTCGCATCGGATGAGATGTCGAATGAAGGGTTAGCTACGCCTTCGGTTCGTGCCAAATCCAAGCACTCCGCAACACTTAAGCAGCACAAGTACATCGACTACACCCGGGCGCTCGATGCAACTCAGCTGTACCTCAATGAAATCGGCTTTTCCCCCTTGTTGTCACCGGAAGAAGAAGTTCATTTTGCGCGCCTGTCGCAAAGTGGCGATCCGGCTGGGCGCAAGCGCATGATTGAAAGTAACCTGCGACTGGTGGTGAAAATCGCCCGGCGCTATGTCAATCGTGGGCTGTCACTGCTCGACCTGATCGAAGAGGGCAACCTCGGGCTGATCCGGGCAGTGGAAAAGTTCGATCCAGAGCGCGGCTTCCGCTTTTCGACCTACGCTACCTGGTGGATCCGCCAGACTATCGAGCGTGCGATCATGAATCAGACCCGGACCATCCGGTTGCCGATTCATGTGGTCAAAGAGCTCAACGTCTACCTTCGGGCAGCACGAGAGCTGACGCAAAAGCTCGATCATGAACCCTCACCCGAAGAAATCGCCAACCTGCTGGAAAAACCGGTGGGAGAGGTCAAGCGCATGCTGGGCCTGAACGAGCGGGTTTCTTCGGTCGACGTCTCGCTGGGTCCGGATTCGGATAAAACCCTGCTGGACACCCTCACCGATGACCGCCCTACCGATCCTTGTGAGCTGCTTCAGGACGATGACCTGTCGCAGAGCATCGATCAGTGGCTCTCGGAGCTGACGGACAAACAGCGCGAGGTGGTGATCCGCCGCTTCGGTCTGCGCGGCCACGAGAGCAGTACGCTGGAAGACGTAGGCCTGGAGATTGGCCTGACCCGTGAACGGGTCAGACAGATTCAGGTTGAAGGTCTGAAACGCCTGCGTGAAATCCTTGAGAAGAATGGCCTGTCGAGCGAGTCGCTGTTCCAGTAACAGGAACGCGTTCGCCCGAACAACAATAAGCCCCGTCTGTTTCGGGGCTTTTTGTTGTTCGCAGATTAATGCGGTGTCTAACCTTTGTAAGTGCTAATTGGACTCTTTCGCAGGTTAGCGTAAGCCATGGCTTACTCTCTCGTAAGTGTTCGGTTTTTCCACCGGGTAGTGGTCGTCTATTTTTGCTTGGGTTATTTTTTAAATTGTTGATTTTTAAGGATATTTTTTACGATTAAACACGTCGTTACACCAGGATTTCCCCGTGACGGGTGATTGCTCTTGTCGGGGAACTCTTTAGTATCAGCCCTGTGTCGACGGATAGACACAGCCATCAAGGATGATGGTCAAGGAACATCGCAGGGACGTGATTCATCAGGACGATGAAAAGGAACACAGGGAATAGGGAAAAAATGTGGGCGGGTCATACCGCCCCTTTTTTTGTCTGCAGAAAAGGATCGCAATCTCTGAAATGCAAAAAGGCCCACAAAGGGCCTTTTCGAGAGCGCAGCAATGATCAGCGAGCGAGGTCTTTGATCTTGCCTTTAACACCATCAAACTCCGCTGCATCTGGCAGCGGATCTTTCTTCTCAGTGATGTTGGGCCAGATCTCGGCCAGATCAACGTTCAACTGAATGAATTCTTTCATCTCATCCGGGACTTCGTCTTCGGAGAAGATGGCCACGGCAGGGCATTCTGGCTCGCACAGGGCGCAGTCGATGCACTCATCCGGGTGAATCACCAGGAAGTTCGGGCCTTCGTAAAAGCAGTCCACCGGACACACTTCTACGCAGTCGGTGTACTTGCACTTGATGCAGTTGTCGGTGACGACGAAGGTCATTTCTAATTCTCTCCTCAGGCGGCGGCTTGCTGCGCCCCTTCACGGAGGGGTCGCCAGGTTTGGGAGCGATAGTCTGCAAGCAGGCTAAGCCTGCAGCATCCCAAACCGCGCGAGATTCTAACAGCTTGCAGGCAAGTGCGTTAGATCCGTGTCTTTAATGTATAGAGCATTTCAAGCGCCCTACGCGGGGTCATGTCATCCAGGTCGAGCTTGGTCAGTTCATCCAGCACTGGATGCGGCAGGCTGGCGAACATATCGCTCTGTTGCGGCGCGGCCGGCTTGCCTTTGATTGGCTTCGCAGTTTCGTGAGGCAGCGCGGTGGCTTCCAGTCGACCGAGGTGCTCGCGAGCACGCACGATGACCTCGGTTGGCACGCCGGCCAGTTGCGCAACCGCCAGCCCGTAACTCTGGCTGGCCGGGCCTGGCAGTACGTGGTGGAGGAACACAATGCGCTCGTTATGCTCGGTGGCGTTGAGGTGGACGTTGGCCACCAGCGGCTGGCTTTCCGGCAGCACCGTCAGCTCGAAGTAGTGGGTGGCAAACAGCGTGTAGGCGCGCAGTTGAGCCAGGCGCTCGGCCGCCGCCCACGCCAGCGACAGGCCGTCGAAGGTGCTGGTGCCGCGGCCGACTTCGTCCATCAGCACCAGGCTGCGCTCGGTGGCGTTGTGCAGGATGTTCGCGGTTTCGCTCATCTCGACCATGAAGGTCGAACGGCCACCGGCCAGGTCATCGCTGGAACCGATCCGGGTGAAAATCCGGTCCACCAGCGACAATTCGCAACTGGCTGCCGGCACGAAGCTACCGATATGCGCCAGCAGCACAATCAGTGCAGTTTGCCGCATGTAAGTGGATTTACCACCCATGTTCGGGCCGGTAATCACCAGCATCCGCGTGCTGTCGTCCAGGCTCAGGTCATTGGCCACGAACGGCGTGGTCAATACTTGTTCGACCACCGGGTGACGACCCTGGCTGATACGCATGCACGGTTCGCTGACGAACCGTGGGCAGTTCAGGTCCAGGTTCAGCGCGCGCTCGGCCAGGTTGCTCAAGACGTCCAGCTCGGCCAGTGCCGCGGCGGTATCCTGCAGCGGTGGCAGTTGGCCGATCAGGTCCTCGAGCAGAGCTTCGTAAAGCATTTTCTCGCGGGCCAATGCACGGCTCTTGGCCGACAGCGCCTTGTCTTCGAAGGCTTTGAGTTCTGGCGTGATGAAACGCTCGGCACCCTTGAGCGTCTGGCGACGGATGTAATCGGCTGGCGCCTGTTCCGCCTGCTTGCTTGGCAGCTCGATGAAGTAACCGTGAATCCGGTTGTAGCCGACTTTCAGGTTAGCCAGGCCGGTGCGGGCCTTCTCGCGGGCTTCGAGGTCGATCAGGAACTGTCCGGCGTTTTCGCTCAGCGATTGCAGCTCGTCGAGCTCGGCGTCGTAACCGGTTTTCAACACGCCACCGTCACGGATCACCGCAGGCGGGTTGTCGATGATGGCTTTTTCCAGCAGCGCTGCCAGTTCCGGGTAGGTGCTGGTGGTCGTTGCCAGTTGATTGAGATGCGGCGCTTCAAGCTCGGTCATTGCCACCTGCAGCTCGGGCAGGGCACCGAGTGCGTCACGCAGGCGAGCCAGGTCACGAGGGCGGGCGTTACGCAGGCCGATACGCGCCAGAATCCGCTCGATGTCACCGATTTCCTTCAACTGCGGTTGCAGTTTCTCGAAGCGGTAACCGTCCAGCAGGCAAGTGATCGAGCTTTGCCGCGCTTGCAAGACCTGCAAGTCGCGCAGCGGGCGGTTCAGCCAACGGGTCAGCAAACGGCTGCCCATGGCGGTCTGGCAACGGTCGACGACCGATTGCAGGGTATTTTCGCGGCCACCGGCGAGGTTGGTGTCCAGTTCCAGGTTGCGACGACTCGCGCCGTCCAGCACCACGGTATCGTCCAGGCGCTCATGACGCAGGCTGCGCAAATGCGGCAGGGCAGTGCGCTGGGTTTCCTTGGCGTAGCTCAACAGGCAGCCGGCGGCGCCGATGGCCAGGGTCAGGTTCTCGCAGCCGAAACCTTTGAGATCCTGAGTGGAAAATTGTTGGCAAAGACTTTTCAGCGCCGAATCACGCTCGAAATCCCACGGTGCGCGACGACGAACGCCACGACGTTTCTCGGCGGGCAAGTCTTTTGGCCAGTCATCCGGAATCATCAGCTCGACCGGATTGACCCGCTCCAGCTCCGCCAGCAGGTTTTCCCAGCCCTTGATTTCCAGCACGCTGAAGTTGCCGCTGGTGATGTCCAGCACGGCCAGGCCGAACAGACGCTCATCACCCAGCACGGCGGCGATCAGGTTGTCGCGACGCTCATCCAGCAGCGCTTCATCGCTGACGGTGCCAGGGGTGATGATCCTTACGACCTGACGATCCACCGGGCCTTTGCTGGTCGCCGGGTCGCCGACCTGCTCACAGATCACCACCGACTCACCGAGCTTGACCAGTTTCGCCAGGTAACCTTCCGCAGCGTGGTAAGGAATCCCGCACATCGGAATCGCCTGCCCGGCCGACTGCCCACGGGCGGTGAGGGTAATGTCCAGCAACTTGGCGGCCTTCTTCGCGTCCTCATAGAAGATCTCGTAGAAGTCACCCATGCGGTAGAACATCAACTGGTCAGGGTGCTGGTTCTTCAGACGCCAGTACTGCTGCATCATCGGGGTGTGGCTGGAGAGGTCCATATTCAAGGGGCTTTGCTCTGTCTGTCGATATGACAATGGTCAAACGTCTAATAGTACAGGGATTTTTTTGGTGTTGCCGGAGGCTGTGCAATATGACTTTCCCGCAGGCGCAGGTAGTAGGGCGGATGGGGCAATTCTTGTAAATTGGTAGTGTTGCTAGGTAGGGAAGGTGATTCGACTCTTCTCGGTGTAGTCGTATTCACCGCAATCGGGACGGCGACGGGGGCATTCGACTCTTCAATAATCCAGGAGATTACCGACAAGAGGAAGGCTTTTTATGCGGCTCCGGTACCCAATGGGTATAGGTTGTAAGTGATGAGCACGCGGGCAACCCATTTGATTGCCCGCAGAGTGGGAAGTTGTTCTTATTTAATGACGCCGAGATCCAGGATCTTCTTCGCGATATATTTAGATCCGTCAGTTGTTAGGTGTCCATAGTCCCAGCTGGTTAATTTTGATGGCTCCCCGCTGATATGCGTCATGCAACCATCTGCATTGCAGAGGAGATCATAAATTGACACGAAAGTTACTTTTGATTTTTGAATGTAGTCCTTGAAATTAGAATCTATTGTTTTGATTTCTGGATTCAATCCCTCGATCAATCGGCTGGGTATTCTATGAAGTGGGTAGTCGCTTTTCCATCCCTTATATACAAGCTTAGGAAGTGGATCAAGCCATTCAGGGGAGGGGCCTAGAACAATAACGTTCTTAATTCCAGATGCGATTATTTCATCGATTGTGTGCAGCAGCTTAGCCTGATCCTGAGATCCGCTACTCCAGTCTGCTCCGTATCTGCCCCATGCTCCGAACAGAATAACGGTATGTGGTTGAATTTCCTTAATGGACGACAGTATGAAGCTGTTACTTACTATGCATACGGTGCCAGCAAAGTCTAAGATTGGCGGGCACGAACTTCGAGTTGCTTGAAGAACCGTAGTTTTGTCGCCAATCACTGCAGCCACGCCTGGGTACAGTCTCGCCGCGTGGGAATCCCCCCAAATCAATACGCCTTCACCAGGTTTATTCCCGGCTGAGGTTAGGCATTTTTTGGCGAACCCATCGTATGGGTCACTTACTCCGAGCCAGCACTCTGGGTAACGGGCGTCTGTAGCAAATTCGTATTTGAAGTCGGCAATCCCTTGTATCTCCACCGGGAAGCGAGACGGAAAACCATCGAACCTGAACGTTGCATAGCCAATAATTCCGACACCAATCAAAAGGGCCGACAACAGCGCAACGGCAATCCGAGGGTTTGCCTGAAGGCGGATTGGCTTTTCTACGAAGCGAAAGGTGAGCCACGCAAGTATTAGGCTGGCAACGACTGCCGCCAATCTGATGGGTACGGTGGGCGTCTCGCTACTCATGATTCTGGCGAATGAGAGTAGCGGCCAATGCCAAAGATATAGAGGGAAGCTGATCAACCCCACCCAGACAAAGATTCGATTGGATAGCACCACCCTGTTGATCCAAGCGAATGGGCCTGCAGCGATGATAAGTGCAGCCCCAACGGTTGGCAGCAGTGCCCACCAGCCGGGGAATTGGTTGCTCTTTGTCGTTAGGGAAAATGCAGCTACCAGGAATGCAAGACCGATCAGTGCTTGGGTATTTCGAATCAGCCGGACCGCTGGCGCCTCTCCATTTTGGAAAAAATTGCGGCGTGTTGTCACATAGGCCAGAAATGAGCCGACCAGAAGTTCCCAAAATCGTGTCTGTGGTGAATAGAAAGTGGCCACCGGGTCAGATTGCACGCTCGAAATGTTCAGAGTGAACGATACGCCGGCGATTAGGATGATCAAGATCAGGGAGTTCAGTCGAGCTTTCCAAGCGGCCCAGACCATCAAAGGCCAAATCAAGTAGAACTGTTCTTCAATCCCAAGCGACCACAAGTGCAAAAGAAGTTTTGTCTCTGCGCTGTTGTCAAAGTATCCGGCCTCACCTAGCAGTACGAAGTTAGAGGTAAACGCAGCGCCGCCGGCAATATGCTTTCCAAGTTGCATGTATTCATCGGCAAGCAGGCTGATCCAGCCGAGTGCCCAAGTTGACGCCAATACGATCAAGAGAGCCGGAAAGATTCGATTTACGCGGCGGCTATAAAAAGTTGCGAAGCTGAAGCTGTTTTTCTCAAATCCCTCGAAAATGATGCTTGATATCAAAAAGCCAGAGATTACAAAGAAAACGTCAACGCCGACAAAACCTCCCCGAATGAATGATGGAAAGGCATGGAACGCAACTACAGATATAACTGCAATAGCGCGCAGCCCGTCTATATCAGGTCGGTACTTCGGGTGGCTGAGATGCTGGTCGATCGCGGACTGTGCCGGTTCGGATAACGAGGTCATTGTTGTTCGCGGATCCGTCTGATTAATGCCCCATGCTTAGGCGCCGAGCATCGTACCAGTACTACAAACCATTCCCTCCATTGAGCGGGTATTTTTTTGCATGGAAAAGGTAAGACTGCGTCCGGGAAGGATCATGACGTGTTCTGCGGCCTGAGGCGAATGTTTGGCCGGCCAGATCGCGCGCTGTGGTCTGGACGTGGACGATCCGCCACCGTCTGGACGACGGCAAGAACACGTCGTGCTGGAGAGAGGAATAATGCGTTTCAGGGAGTTGATGTGAAGGTCGCAGAACCTGCATGGCAAAGCGTCTGATTAGACCCTGTTCATGCGAGAGTTCCCAGGCACGGATTTGTTTTTTGCTTCAGTGACTCTGATACCTTAGAGCGCGGACATGAAGAGCTAGTCTTCCTGGCATGTAGTCGACTTTGAGGAAGTGGCAGCGATCAATGAAGAAAATTCTGGTTTATGGGTCGACAGAGTTTGGAGCCGTCGTGCGCGAGCTGGTACGGCACAGCGGGGCGTATTTCGCCGGTTTTGTCGATGACTGGCATGCCGGAGAGGGCATTGTCGGAACGCTGGAAGACGTTATCCATAAATGCCCGCCTGATGAATATGACTTTGCCATTGCCATCGGGTACAAGCACCTTGAGGCACGTCGGCGCAAGTTCGAGGAGCTGCTTGCTCACGGCTACAGCCTGCCGTCTTTCATTCACCCACAGGCCTATGTGAGTGACAGCACCACAATTGGCGCTGGCGCCATGGTCATGGCACGTGCCGTTCTGGACATCAGGACGCATGTCGGGGATCTGGCTGTCGTATGGCCTGGGGCTGTGATCAATCACGACTGTGTAGTAGATGGAAACACGTTCATTTCCCCGAACGCCACTCTCTGCGGGCATTCCCGAGTCGGAATCGATACCTTCATCGGCGCTGGTGCGGTGGTGGTCGACCATACGACTGTGCCGAGTGGTTCCTTCATAAAGGCAGGATCGGTCTTTGTCCAGAAACGGGCGAGCAACTAAATATCCAGAGCGCATCAAGGCAACACACAATGACGCCTCCGCGTGGATTTAGCTGACAGTACCAAGCCGAGCAGATGCCAAGAAGGTGCTCAGCGCTGTAGCCGGCCTTACCCATTATCAGAGGGTTTGAGTGCTAGCCCGAAGAGGTTCGTTGCAATGACGTGCTTCACCCACTGGCCTGCTGATGTTAGTTTGCGCACCTCCTTCGTCTATCGGCCTGGCGTTTAACCATGCGTAACGCTGTATATAAAAAAATTCTACTGTTGATGCCGATGGTGTTGATCTGTGCGCTGCTCAGTGGCGTGTTTCTTCCGGTCTACTCTGATGAGGTTGTGACCAAGTTCAACAACGCGCGCTTTTTCATGGAAAGCGGGCAGATGCTCTCGTTTTTTCCACAATGCACCACCACTGTTGGTCATGGGGTAGCGTGGGTCTTTTATCCGGCGGCAATACTGGTTTCTTCAGTTTATGCTTACCTGCAACCTTTAGGCTTACGTGTGAGCGGCGTTGTGCTCGCGTTGGCTTGGTTCGGGCTGTTGGCTTACTGGTGCCATAGACAGACGGCTGAGGAGGGCGCCAAGCGCTTTACCTTCCTGGTCGCTTTCGCGTCCCTGGGGGTAATGCCCTATCTCTGGGTGCTGTCGCGCCCGGAGCAGTTCATGTTGCTGCCGGTTCTGCTCTTTTGCATTTTGGCTCTGTTCACCCCCGCGCAGAGCAGCAGAGGACGGCAATTGGTTGTAATGGGCGGGCTGGGGCTGCTGCTGTCGGTGTTTTTCTATGCTCATCCCAAGAGCCTTTTTTTCACACCATTCTTTCTTGCTGCCGTGTGGATTGCCACCCGAGGCTTCAACCTGCTGATTCGCGCAGGCCTGGTGCTCTATGCCCTTGCGTTGAGTGTGCAAGTGTTGCGCGATGCCAGTTTGTTGGGCGGATGCCAAGATGCACCGGCCGTCCAGGCGATGCTGGCTGCCAACAGCCTGATGCCCGGTCTGCTATTGAGCGACCCTGTTGCGTTCTTTGGAGCGGTTTGGCAGAACATCAGCCTGTTTCCCCAGCGCATGCTCGTTCACCTGACCTTCAGCCCGACCTTTCAATCGGGTTGGCTTCCGCCCTTGACGGAAAATCCCGCCCCGTTGCTCTGGTTGAATCCACTCATTCACTACACTCTTCTGGTGTTAGTGGCGGGCAGCCATTTGCTGGCGGTGGGGCTGGCAGTGATCTCCCTGGCACGTCGGCGGATGTCGGCTGCACTTCTATTGGCGTCGCTGCTGGCTGCGGGCGATCTGCTCAATGTCGCGTTGTATAACCTCCAGAACTTTTATGCCGGCATCCAGTATGTCCCGCTGTCTATTGTTATCGTCGCCTTGCTGTTCCAGTGCCTGCCGGTTGTCCGGCCATGGTTTGCGGCCAGGGTAGCCGGGCACCTGACACTGGCGTTTGTGGCCGGTCTGTCGCTAGTGTCATTGTTCGCGCTGTTCTACCTGGTAACGCCGAATCTGCTGCGCAATGCCGATTACGCAAACGCCAGTATTCCTGGCCAGCCGCTGTCCGTTCCGGTATTGGGCGCCCAGGCACATCTGGATTCGATCCGGGAACTGGGCGAGTCCTGTCATATTCCGGCGGACCACGCTGAGCACGTGGTGGTCGATCACATGACCTACTTCGCCTATCTGAAAGATCGTAGCCCTGTACACGTCCTGTATGTTTCGGCGTTTGGCTACGGTGGGGATCTGCTCAATGGCAAGTTGCTGCCATTTCTCAAGGAAAGGAACAGCCCGGGCCTGATCACGCGCTGTGAGTGGGTACCCAATGAGTTCCGCGATGTCCAGCGGCAGAATGACCGTGGTTATTGCTGCGTCGACTTTGGTGTCAGGTAGGAAGGGCGCCGGCCCGCTCCTTACCGCGCAGGCGCGTAGTGAGCGGGACGACTGAGGGGCTCAGGCAAGTGCTGCAACGAGCACGGCAATGACGCGATCCTGCTGTTCAGGCGTCAATCCTACCCACAGGGGCAAGCGGATCAGCCGTTCCGATTGCCGGTCGGTCACGGCCATTGAGCCATGGACCCTGCCATAGCGCTTGCCAGCTGGCGACGAGTGTAGTGGCACGTAGTGGAACACTGAGTGAACACCCGCGCTTTTTAGTGCATTGAGCACCATCTGGCGGTCAATCTGCGAGTCCAGCAGTACGTAGTACATGTGAGCGTTGTGGGTGCAGTCGGCGGGTACGATCGGGCGTCTGAGCAACCCCTTCTGCTCCAGAGGCGCCAAGGCATCATGGTAGTGCTGCCAGCAGGCCAACCGCTGCTCGGTGATGCCTGTGGCTTCCTCCAGTTGTGCCCAGAGAAATGCGGCGATCAATTCGCCAGGCAGGAATGACGATCCGACCTCTTGCCAGGTGTACTTGTCCACTTCACCACGGAAGAAGCTGCTGCGGTCTGTGCCTTTTTCGCGAATGATCTCAGCGCGTCGAACCAAGGCCGGATCGTTGACCAGCAGCGCGCCGCCTTCGCCGGAGATGACGTTCTTGGTTTCATGGAAGCTCAATGCACCAAGACTGCCAAGGCTGCCCAGTGGGCGCCCTTTGTAGCAGGCCATGATGCCTTGTGCGGCATCTTCGACAACGTGCAAGTCGTGTCGTTGTGCGATCGCCAGAATGCTGTCCATCTCGCAGGCTACGCCCGCATAGTGCACGGGAACGATAGCCCGGGTGCGCGGGGTGATAGCGGCCTCGATCAAGCGCTCATCGAGGTTAAGCGTGTCTTCGCGAATATCCACAAACACCGGTACACCGCCACGCAGTACGAACGCGTTGGCGGTGGAGACGAAGGTGTAGGACGGCATGATGATCTCATCACCGGGCTGGATATCCAGCAGCAGGGCCGCCATTTCCAGCGCTGCGGTGCAAGAGTGAGTCAGCAGTGCCTTGTTGC
This sequence comes from Pseudomonas sp. 6D_7.1_Bac1, assembly GCF_025465945.1. Lineage (GTDB taxonomy): Bacteria > Pseudomonadota > Gammaproteobacteria > Pseudomonadales > Pseudomonadaceae > Aquipseudomonas. The sequence goes on from NZ_JANLNW010000052.1 coordinate 51,793, forward strand.
AACCGCTGGTGTTCTCCAGCCACTGGTGACAGCGTTTGGTGAACGGCCCATCGCCTGCCAGCATATTGCCGAACTTGGCTTCGGCGATGTAATACAGTTCCTTGCCGGTCATGTGAGGGCGGTTAAACTGAATTTTTTCGCTAGTCATCGCAGTATTCCGATCAGGGTTTAGTGGCGATCATCAACAGTGAGCCGCCGACGGGAAAGCGCACGCCTGTTTTGATCAGCAGCAGTTCGATTTGCATCACCGTTTCCAGGGAGCGGTTAAGCCAGCGAGGGATGTTGAATTCGTTCATGGGATCATGCTGTTTGCTCGCGCGTTTTCTGGAGAGCCACATCAAGGGGACCAGTAGACTGACGAACGAGCTGACATAGCTCACTTGCAGGCCGGCCTGCTGAACCTTTTCCACCAGTTCAGCTCGGCTATAGCGACGCATATGGCAGGCATATTCGTCGACCTGCGACCAAAGCCAGCGATGTTGCGGCACCGTCAGCACCAGGGAGCCTCCAGGACGGATGGCCCGGGCAAGGTTACGCAATACTGTTTCGTCCTGCTCTATGTGTTCGATGACGTCGAATGCGCCGACTACGTCATATCGATCGACTTCATCCAACTGGGTCGCGTCCAGCTGTCTGAGCTGCGCGGTTGGAATACGCTTGCGGGCGTACTCAAGTCCTTCCTCGAAGTATTCCGAACCGTGCAGCTCAATCTGCGGCCAGGCACGACTGATTCCTTCTAGTACATAACCGGTGCCGCAGCCAATCTCTAGCAGGCTGTTAAAGGGCCTTACTTTTTTGGTCAAGGCCCAGAGCACTACCTGATTGCGCACTCTGAACCACCAATGACCCGACTCTGCCTGAGCAAGTTGACCATAGGACGAGGACGGAAAAGGCGAACGATCGGGGGAGGTCATTGGGTTGCCTTGAAGACGAAGAGTTTGAGGGTCACGAACAGATAGCCGGCGACCACAAAGATAGCCACCGCTTGTACCCACTGGTGCGCATAACCGAAGTGATCGACGAACACGGCGAGCAGACAGAAGTTGATGCCATAACCAACAGTGTGGGCCAGGATGTAGCGTATACCTGAACCCAGGATCCCACCTTGGTAGGAGAAGGTCAGGCGGCGGTTTCCGAAGAAGCCGACCAGCGCGCCAGCCATATAAAGTGCGGTCATGGTCAGTTTCGGAGTGCTCCCCAGTTCAGTCAGCAACAGATAAAGGGCATAGCCGCAGGCATTGCTGAGTAAGCCGACAAAGGCATACTTGAGCAGTTGCACAGCAGGTATCCGTTTTGTCAGTCGAGCGGTCAGGCTGTTCATTGAGTTGCTACGTCCAGCGCTTGGCCGAAAGCCGGTTTACCTGCACAGCCAGGGCAGAGGAAAACCAGCCGTTTGCCGTCATGAGCGACCATAAATGTTCCTGACAATGGTGTAGGGACGGCGCTTGCTTTCGGAGAATATTTTGGAAAGATAGATGCCAATGATGCCCATGCATGAGAGGACCAGGCCGCCAAGCAACCATATCGAGACCATCACCGAGGTCCAGCCCGCCATGGTATAGGAGAAGAACAGCGAGTTGATCGTCAGGTAGACGGTATAGCAGCAGGCAAATGAGAAAATAATCAGGCCAATGTAGAAAATGGCGACCAGCGGCAGGACGCTGAAAGAGGTGACGGAATTCACCACCAGTGACAACTTGCGCCTGAAGGTGTAGGTCGACTGGCTACTGCTGAGTTTTTGTATGGTGACAGCCTTTTGTACGAAGCCGGTGATGTGAAACAACCCGGCCATGAACACCTCTCGTTCTTCATGGCACAGCAGCGCATCGACATAGCGCCGACTCATCAAGCGAGCGGTGACCACGTTGGCGGGAAGCGACAAACCCGACAGTCGGTTGATCAACGTCCAGAAGAGACCTCCGCTCAAGCGTTCGAACCAGCTGCCTTTGCGCTGCTCCTGCACCCCATAGACCACGTCACAGTCCTCGCCGCGCATCTGCTCGGAAAAGGTCAGCAGACACTCCGGAGGCTCCTCCAGGTCGCTGTCAATCAAGAACACCTCGTCGCCCTTGGCGTGGGCAAGCCCTGTCATCATGGCCTTGTGATGACCGAAGTTCCTTGAAAGATCGACCAACACCACATGGCGATCAGTTTCTGTCAGGCGAATGGCTCGAGCCAGACTGTCATCGGGCGAGCCGTCGTTGACCAGGACGATTTCATAGTCATCGCCTGCAAGTGCTTGCGCGACGCTGCTGCAGCGTGCATGAAACTCTTGGAGGTGGAGGGCTGATTGATACAGGGTGGCGACGATGGACAGTCTCATAAGGTGACATGCTTCATGTAAGTTTTAGATCCAGTGCCGCAGTTGAAGAGCAGGTCAAGAATGCTGACCCCGTGGACGAACGGGCCCCACAGTTGCGGGTATTCGCGGTAGTCACTGTAGTCGAACCAGTGCAGATCGATGCCTTGCGCCTGGAATAGTTCGGGCTGCAAGTAATCCTTGGCGGACGGCCCGGAAATATAGTCACTGGCGCCCGCCTGCCGGCACAAGTCGACCAGACGCTCGGTCTTGCCTTCGCCCATCTGGTAATCCCAGGAACAAGAAATCCGCGTATTGATGCCCAGGTAGACGCAGATGGCCTTTATCAGGTTGCTGTTCAATTGGGTTAGGTGGCTGTAGGACGTTTCTAGGTACAGGGGACGAAGCCAGGTAGCGATAGCATCGAAATGTGCTGCCCGCCGGTAGTTACTCTCCAGGGTCTTCCAGTGTTTGATCTGCCAGCCGTCGACCAGAGGTACATCACGGATACGCCGACGAATATCTTGGCCGACGGGCACTGTAAGCCACTGTACGCCCTGTGGCGTCTTGATCTGGTTACGGTTGCGCCAGTCGTTTTTAGTGAATTGCATATCATCGTAAAGGATGAATTCATCCACCGCAGCGATGAGGTCGAAGTAACCCTTCCAAGGGATATAGTTGGACTGCAGGATGGCAATTTTCTTCACATTGAAATCCGTTCGCGGGCAAGCGCACTGCCTATTTTGGAATCAGTGCCGTTGCCTGTGTAATTCTGAGGCTGTTCCCTATGCTAACAGTAACAAGCGCAGTGGGTTACCCAAGGCATCTGCAGTCGCTTGAACCCTGGTGCTTGATATGCCCGGCGCGGACATGAAGGTTCCGCGATACGTTTTTGTTGTTTATGCATGATTTATGCAAATCAGCATTTGTCATCTTCGAAAAGAACAAGCACTATGCGCGTTATGCAAAAACGCAATGTTTCTACCGTCTTAAGAGCGCTGCTCGATCAGCACGGGATCTCCCCCACGGAGCTTCACCGTCGCACCGGCGTGCCTCAATCCACCCTCTCGCGGATTCTCAGCGGGAAGATCGTCGATCCTTCGGATAAACACATCTCGAAGATCGCCGAGTACTTCCGCGTGAGCACTGACCAGTTGCGTGGCCGCGCCGACGTTGCGCCGGCCACCGCGCCTGCACGCGACGAGTCGCATTCGGAACTCAAGGATATAAGCCTGTGGGATGACGATACCCCCGTCGATGACGACGAGGTCTCGGTCCCCTTTCTTCGCGAGGTTGAATTGGCTGCAGGATCAGGAAGATTCGTCATTGAAGAGAGCGAGCGCGCAAGCTTGCGCTTCGGTAAGCGCAGCTTGCGGCATAACGGCGTGCAGTTCGACCAGGCCAAATGCGTGACCGTGCGCGGCAATAGCATGTTGCCAGTGCTGCGCGATGGCGCCACCGTTGGGGTCAACGCCGGAAAATCCGGGATTGGCGACATCGTGGATGGCGACCTCTACGCCATCAACCATAACGGCCAACTGCGGGTGAAGCAGCTCTATCGTCTGCCTACCGGGATTCGTCTGCGCAGCTTCAATCGCGATGAACATCCGGACGAGGACTACAGCTTCCAGGAAATCCAGGAAGAGCAGATCGTCATCCTAGGCCACGTCTTCTGGTGGGGCATGTACGCCCGCTAACCCTTAGCTGTCAGGCAAAACCCGTCATAAGGCGGGTTTTTTTTCGCCTGAAGAAACCCCTCCCAGCCTTTGTTTGCGGGGCTTTCATGCGCCTGTGCATTTTAAGCGCATAAATAAATGCATTTGTGCATTGACTGCATATGCATTGATGCATATTCTGTGTCCCAAGCCGCTCGACAAAGCGGCTGGCAACAAAGCTCTTTAGTTCCACCACAAAGGCAGCGATGAACCGGCCTCAACGGTTCAGAGGGTTGGCAACTGACCCGGGTGTGCAGCGTAAAGCACCAGAAGCAGTTATCCGGCGGGCAGGGACCGCGGTCGGAAGAACAATTTGAATCGATCCGTACCGCGCCAGTAGCGCCGAAAGATCAACTTCGCTTCTCGCCATCGGCAGAAGGAAGACGCAGGACCGCATTACTGAAAAGCCCGGCCAAAAATCCGGGCTTTTTGGAATGCCTACCTACCGTCAGGCACACCAAGAGACAACGCTTGAAGAACACACAACCCCATCACCTTTTTATCAACGCAGGAGGCGTGACATGACAAACGAGCAGCAAGCGTTGCTGGACATGCCGATCTGGCTGGTCATTGCCCTGGCGGTGGTCGGCGGGGTGTCCGGCGAAATGTGGCGCGCCGACAAGGAGGGCGCTCGCGGCTGGCCACTGTTGCGGCGCCTGGCGCTGCGCTCCGGGGCCTGCATGGTCTGCGGGGTCTCGACCATCATACTGCTGTATGCCGCTGGCGTGTCGATCTGGACCGCTGGCGCCTTCGGTTGCCTGACCGCGATGGCGGGCGCCGATGTCGCCATCGGCTTGTACGAACGCTGGGCGGCCAAGCGGATTGGTGTGAGTGATGTACCACCGCGTGATTCCAGCCAGGACCACTAATGGCAGCAAAAGGATCATATCTGAACAAGTCCAATGGAATGGCTGACGGGGGCGTAGACAACGACCTCGACCCGCAAGGATGCGGGTTATCGACGGCAAATTCCCTTTACTCAAACCCGCCCCCGAGCGGGTTTTTTATTGCCCGGTGAAACCATGCACATCACCCCGATCCTCAAGCAGCTCCGCGATCAATGCCCGTCGCTCGCCAATCGCGTGGTCGTCGGCATCGATCCACAAACCCTGCCCACCACCCCACCGCAACCCACCCCGGCCGCCTATGTCGCGGTGATCGCCGATCTGGCGAGCAAGAACACCGCGCAAAACGCGTTTCGGCAAACCATTCGCGATCGCTTCGAGGTGACGTTGTTGCTCGATGCCACGGATGCCGCGCTGGCGCTGGATCAGTTGCAGGGGCTGCGTGCCGAGCTGTGGCGGGCGTTGGTGGGGTTCAAGCCGGGTGGCGATTACGACGCCATTGAATACGACGGCGGCGAGTTGGTTTCGATCAACACCAGCCGCGTGCTTTACCGCCTGCGCTTTTTCGCCGAATTCCAGCTGGGCCGTAACAGGTCCGGTGAGCCGGCGGAAACCTGGCACGAGCGTGAACTGGACGGCTTGCCGTCCTTTACCGGGGTGACCGTGCGGGTCGATGCGATCGACCCGGCGGACCCTAACCTGAAACGTCCGGGGCCTGACGGGCGCCTGGAACTGACTTTCTCTGGAGACGTAAAGCAATGAGCAAACGCATCACTGTGCTGCCGGCCGAAGGCCGTGCCGTGCCCGACCCGGAAGCGGGCGATCTGTTGCCTCTCGAGGGCCGTGAAGTGCCGGACAACGCCTGGTGGCGTCGACGTTTGGCCGATGGCGACATCACTCTTAACGCCGTGGAAGCGGCAACACCACAGGGAGCCAAATAATGGCGATCGGATTCAGCAACATCCCCGCGGACATTCGTGTTCCGCTGTTCTACGCCGAGATGGACAATTCGGCAGCCAATAGCGCGTCGTCGGCCATGCGCCGCTTGATCGTCGCTCAGGTCAACGACAACGTCGCCAGCGCCGATGTCGGCAAACTGGTGCTGGTGTCTAGTGTGGCACTGGCCAAAAGTATCGGTGGCCAAGGCTCGATGCTGGCCTCGATGTACGACACCTGGCGCAAGACCGACCCGGTTGGCGAAATCTGGTGCCTGCCGCTGCACAACACCGTGGGCAGCATCGCCAAAGGCGTGCTGACCCTGACCGGCACCGCAACAGAAAGCGGCGTGCTCAACCTGTACGTCGGCGGCGTGCGAGTTCAAGCGGCCGTGGTCAACGCTGCAACGGCGGCTCAGGCAGCGACTGCACTGGCCTTGAAAATCAACGCCAGTGCCGATCTGCCGGTCACCGCCATCGCGGCTGAGGGCGTGATTACCCTGAGTGCCAAATGGACCGGTGACAGCGCCAACGACATCAGCCTGCAGTTCAATCGCCTGGGCAAGAGCAACGGCGAAGCCACGCCGGCGGGCCTGACCACCGCCATTACCCCAATGACCGGTGGCGCTGGCGTGCCGGATCAGGTTGCCGCAGTCGCTGCACTCGGCGATGAACCGTTCGAATTCATCTGCATGCCGTGGACAGACACTGCGACCCTCAATACCTGGCAAGCCGTCATGGATGACAGCGTCGGTCGTTGGTCGTGGGCCAAGCAATTGTTCGGTCACGTCTACACCGCCAAACGCGGCACCGTTGGCACCCTGGTGGCCGCCGGCCAAACCCGTAACGACCAGCACATGACCATTCAGGCGCTGGAGTTGGGTGTACCGCAACCGTTCTGGGTTCAGGCTGCTGCGCTGGCTGCGCGCACCTCGGTATTCATTTCCGCCGACGCCAGCCGTCCGACCCAAAGCGGCAGCCTGCCGGGTGTCGAGCCGGCTCCGGCCAGCGAGCGTTTCACCCTGACTGAACGCCAGTCGCTGCTCAACTACGGCATCGCGACGGCGTACTACGAAGGCGGTTACGTGCGCATTCAGCGGGCAATCACCACCTATCAGAAGAACGCTTACGGCCAGGCGGATAACTCCTACCTGGACAGCGAAACCATGCACCAGTCGGCGTTCATCGTGCGTCGCCTGCAAAGCGTGATCACCAGCAAGTACGGCCGCCACAAACTGGCCGCCGACGGCACCCGCTTCGGCGCCGGCCAGCCGATCGTTACCCCGAGCAGCATTCGCGGTGAGCTGATCGCCCAGTACGCCAAGCTCGAACTGGAAGGCCACGTGGAGAACGCCGAGCTGTTCGCCCAGCACCTGATCGTCGAACGCGACAGCCAGGACCCGAGCCGCGTCAATGTGCTGTTCCCGCCGGATTACATCAACGGTCTGCGGGTGTTCGCACTGCTGAACCAATTCCGTTTGCAGTACGAAAACGCGGCCTGAGTGCCGCGTTTCACTGTGTGACTTGTGCCCACTTCGCGTGGGCTTTTTATTGAAGGGAGAAACACCATGGGTCAACTGATTGCGGGCACCTGCTACGTCAAAGTGGACGGCGCTCAACTGACCATCAACGGTGGCTGCGAAGCGCCGCTGATGTCTACCAAGCGCGAAACACTGGTGCCGGGTTTCTACAAGGAAACCGACATCACTCCGTCGTTCAAAGTCACGGCGCTGCACACCCCGGACTTCCCGCTCAAGCAGCTGATCGCCGGTACCGACATGACCGTTACCTGCGAATTCAATAACGGCAAAGTCTTCGTGCTGGCCGGTGCCTATCTGATTGATGCACCGATTTCCAAGGGCGATGACGCGTCCATCGCGCTGGTCTTCGAAGGCGTGAAGGGGACCTGGCTATGACTCAGCTCGTGAAGCTGCAAGTGGCCATCGAGGCCCATGGCGAGCCACTGACCGAACTGACCCTGCGCCGTCCGACGGTGCAGGAGGTACGGGCGATCAAGGCGCTGCCGTACAAGATCGACAAGAGCGAAGAAGTGAGCCTGGACATGGACGTCGCGGCCAAATACATCGCGGTGTGCGCCGGCATTCCGCCGTCGTCGGTCAACCAGTTGGACCTGGCTGACCTCAACGCCTTGAGCTGGGCCGTTGCGAGTTTTTTCATGAGTGCGGCATCGGCGCCATCACCGATCTGATCGCTGTCGCCTATGACCTGGCCTGGTTCTGGAAGGTTGACCCCGAACAGATGATGGCCAGGCCACTGGACGTGCTCCGCGAATCACTGGAGCACGCGCAACGGATCAATGCGATGCAGCAGGTGCAGTGATGGCGAATACACAAACAAGCATGAGCATAACGAACGTCCAGGCCACGGTGAACATGTCCGTGGCCATGCTCGGTGCCCAGAAGCTGGAGGCCGAGCTGACGGGTATTCGCGCAAAAATCGGTAAATTCAGAAAAAGCATGGAGGAAAGTGGCCTCGGCCAGCTCGATGTATCCGGGTTCATCAAGGGCGGCGGTTTGGTGCAGCCGTTTATAAACGGCATCAAGAAGGCTGTTGCAGCGGAAAACGAACTCGAGCAAAAGAGCGAAAAACTCCAGGCGTTGAAACCGCCCGATATCAAGCTGGGTAAAACGGCGACCAACCTCAAGCAATTCAACGACGCGATGGACGACGTTTCCCTGAAGATAGGGCAGGCGCTGTTACCGGCGGTCAACAGTGTGGTCACTGCGCTTACGCCGATGATCAGCGCGGTGGGTGAATTCGTGGCGAACAACCCTTCGCTGGTCGAGGGGCTTGCAGCGGCAGCCGTGGCATTCACGGTGGTCACCACGGGTGCCATGGGGGCGGCTGCGGTGCTCGGGCTGCTGGCTTCGCCGATTGGGATCATTGCCGCCGTGGTTGCTGTGGCGGCGGGTTTGATCGTGGCTTACTGGAAGCCGATTTCGGGATTCTTCAGCGGTATCTGGAAAACCATGCAAGGTGCCGCCGAATCGACGTTTTCGGTATTCAGGGGCCTGTTCAACTGGAAACCGGTTGAGGCGCTGGCCAAGAGTTGGGGGGCGATCACCGGGTTTGTGTCTGAACTCTGGGGACCGATCGGTGAGTCGACGGCGCAGACCTGGGACACCATCAAGTCGGTCTTCGACTGGTCGCCCATGACAGTGATCGAGGGGGCCTGGGCGCCGCTCAGCGAATTCTTCGGTTCGCTCTGGGATGGCATCAAGGCGGTCGCGGCACCCGTCATGGACTTCTTCAAGACGCTGTTTTCCTGGCACCCTCTGGTCATTGTTGCCAGTCACTGGCAGCCGCTGGTGGGCCTGTTTTCAGCGATCTGGGATTTGCTGCGCGCTCTGGCTGTACCCGTGATGAGCTTTTTCAAGAAGCTCTTCGACTGGTCGCCGCTGGGAATGGTGGTCAGCAACTGGAAGCCGTTGGTTGGTTTCTTCTCGGCGACCTGGGATGTGTTGCGGGCGTTGGCCGCGCCCGTGATGAGCTTTTTCAAGAAGCTTTTCGACTGGTCGCCGCTGGGTATGGTGATCAACAACTGGAAGCCGTTGGTGGGTTTCTTCTCTGCAACCTGGGATGTGCTGCGGGCACTGGCGGCACCGGTGGTCGACTTTTTCAAAGGTCTGTTCGACTGGTCGCCGATGGCGCTGGTCAGCGTGGCCTGGGACCCGCTGAGCAATTACTTCTCGGGGTTGTGGCAAACCCTGGAGGTCATGGCACAGCCGGTGGCGGACTTTTTCAAAGGTCTGTTCGACTGGTCGCCGATGGCGCTGGTCAGCGCGGTCTGGGACCCGCTGAGCAATTACTTCTCGGGGTTGTGGCAAACCCTGGAGGTCATGGCACAGCCGGTGGCGGACTTTTTCAAAGGTCTGTTCGACTGGTCGCCGATGACGCTGGTCAGCGCGGTCTGGGACCCACTGAGCAATTACTTCTCGGGGTTGTGGCAAACCCTGGAGGTCATGGCACAGCCGGTGGCGGACCTTTTCAAAGGTCTGTTCGACTGGTCGCCGATGGCTGTAGTCAATGCGGCCTGGGAGCCACTGAGTGGGTTTTTCTCTGGCTTGTGGGACTCACTGACCAGCGTCACGGCACCGGTCGGGGAACTGTTCAAAACGCTGTTCGACTGGTCACCGATGGAGATGATCACCACGCACTGGGCGCCGATCACGGAGTGGTTCAGTGGGCTATGGGAAAAGCTCAAGGCGATTATCGCGCCGATCAAGGAAATGTTCAGCGGCGGTTTAGATGGCGTCATTGCGAAAGTTACCGGCAAGGTCGAAGGCTTGACCGAGGCACAACAGAAAACCAACGCCGAAGGCAAGGGTGAGCTGGCGCCAGCGTTCTTCGGTGCCAGTAGCGAGCAGCCGTCGCTGCCGAGCGACTTGCCTAAAGGCTCCAACGCCCTGGTGCAACAAAGCGCCGCCAACAACCGCGCGCAACTGGAGGGCGGCCTGACCGTGCGCTTTGAAAACGCACCGGCCGGGATGCGCACCGACCCGCCGCAAACCAACCAACCGGGTCTGGCCCTGACGTCACAAATCGGCTATCGCTCACTTTCTCTAGGAGGTTCCAATGAGTTGGCGTGATCGTTTGTTGCCGGCGTCGTTTCGCGGCGTCGGATTCTGGGTCGATCAGGCGAAAACCCCGGTCGGTCAGAAAGGCCAGTTGCATGAGTATCCCCAGCGTGACCAACCGTTCTTCGAAGGCCTTGGCCAACAGGCGAAGATCCACGACCTGACGGCCTTTATCGTCGGGCCCGATTGCCTGGAGCAGCGTGACAAACTGCTCAAGGCGCTGGAGGAGGGCGCGGGTGAACTGGTTCATCCGTGGCTGGGGCGGATGCAGGTCAAGGTCGGTGAGTGCGAAATGACCCAGACCCGCCAGGACGGCGGGCTGGTGACGTTTGCCCTGAAGTTCTACCCCGACCAGCCACTGCAGTTTCCCACCGCTCAGGTCAACACTCGCATGCAATTGCTGGTGTCGGCTGACAGCCTGTTGGGATCGATGGTGCGCCGCTTCGAAGAGGCCATGAGCCTTATCAAGGCGGCGCGGATCGGCATCAAAGAACTGCGCGATAGCCTCAAAGAGGTCTACGAGGTTATCGAGCACGAGTTCAAGCCGCTGATCGAGACTTACAAGGAGCTCAGTCTGCTGGTCAAGGCCATCAAGGAACTGCCCCGTGAAGTGAGCGCGGAGTTCAAGGGTTTGCTTGGCGACATCAAGGAACTCGGGGACTTTGCGCGTGAGGGTTACCGTGGTGTGCTCGCCAACGTCTCGCAGCAGGTAGAGGCGGTGAAAAAGATCGATGCACCGAAGCTCACCACCGGCAAGGACACCGTGGCGGCGGCTCAGGCCATGGCCAATCTGGTGCAGGACGCGTTGTTGGTGAAACTCGGCTATCAGGTGGCGTTGATGCCGGTGGCCACTCCCGTGGTCAAATTGAACTCCACGCCCTCCCTGGCACAGCAAGCCGTACAGCCGGTGCGGCGAGTGGACGTGCCGGTGGCCGACGATGTGCTGGCCTTGCGTGAGGCGCTCAACGAAGCGATCTGGCAAGCCGCCCTCAAGGCGGACGCTGTGCACTATCAAGCGCTCAATGCATTGCGCCAGCAATTGTTCGGGCACCTGACGGCCGTGGCGTCGTCCGGTGTGCGGCTGATTACCCTGTCTCCCAATCAGAGCATGCCGGCATTGGTGCTCACCTATCAGTACCTGGGGGATGCCACGCGGGTGGGCGAAGTGACGCAACGCAACGGTGTGATTCACTTTGGATTCCTGCCTGTGGGCGACCTGAAAATCGCCCAGGAGTAAGCCATGACCGAACTTGCAAATGCCGTCAGCCTGACCGTTGACGGTCTGGATTATGGCGGCTGGAAAAGCGTTGAAATCAGTGCGGACCTGGAGCGTCAGTTCCGCACTTTCAAACTCAACATCACCTGGCAATGGCCGGGGCAAACCCTGGCAGTGCCGATCAAGCCGGGTTCGCGTTGTCAGGTGCGAATTGGTTGCGATCTGGTACTCACTGGCCACGTCTACAAGGCGCCGATCAGTTACGACGGCAAGCAGATCAGCCTGAGCATCGAGGGCAGTTCGCTGACCCAGGACCTGGTGGATTGCGCGGCGATCAACCGTCCGAGCCAATGGCAGGAACAAAGCGTGCTGAGTATCGTCCAGGCCCTGGCGTCGCCTTATGGCGTGGGCGTGGTCAGCGAGATCCCACAAACCGCCAAGCTGAACAAACACAGCATCGTCCCTGGAGAAACGGTGTTTCAGTCCATCGACCGCTTGCTGACCTTGTACCGGGTGTTCTCCACGGATGACGCCGAAGGCCGAGTGCTGCTGGCGAAACCGGGCAGCGGTGGACGGGCCAGCGATGTGCTGGAACTGGGCAAGAACATCCTCTCGGCCAACGCGCCGATGGATTTCAGCCAGGTGTTTTCCGAATACCGGGTGATCGGTCAGCACAAGGGCAGCGACACCCAAAGCGGCAGCGCGGTGAGCGAAGTGTCAGGTGTGGCAACCGATGCCACGACCCAACGCAAACGGGTCACGGTGATCAGCGAAAGCGCTCAACTGACGTCAGAACTGGCGCAGCAACGCGCCGACTGGGAAAGCGCCACCCGCACCGGAAAAGCCCTGACGACGACCTACCGCGTGCAAGGCTGGCGGCAAACCAACGGCGACTTGTGGCGGCACAACACGCTGGTACGAGTGATCGACAAAGTGCTGGGCTTTGACCAGGACCTGTTGATCTCGAAGGTGACTTACTCGCTCTCTGAACAGGGCTCCATTACCACCCTGCAAGTGGCGCCACCGCATACCTTCGACGCCAACCCGGTGCCCCCCAAATCCTGAGTTCACGTTAATGCGTAGCAGCTGCCGAAGGCTGCGTTCGGGCGCGTAGCGGCCGTGAAACCTGTATCGACGATTAACCTGAAGTACCGCAGCGCCTGACTTCACGACTGCTACGCAGCCGAACGCAGCCTTCGGCAGCTGCTACAGAGTGCATCGCCGTGCCGGGCCTCACCGATATCCAAGGAAAACCCAATGAGCCTACTGACACGCCTCTTGGCGCGCGGCACTGTCGTGCTCGCCAATTCGGCTACCAAGCTGCAATCGCTGCAAATGCGCCTGACCGCTGGCGAAGTGAACGATGACATGGAGCACTTCGAGCCCTACGGTTTCACCAGCAATCCGCTGGCCGGCGCCGAAGGGATCGCGACCTTTCTCGGTGGCGATCGCTCTCACGCCGTGGTGCTGGTGGTCGCCGACCGCCGCTATCGCCTCAAGGCACTCGCCCCCGGCGAAGTGGCGATCTACACCGATGAAGGTGACAAAGTCCACTTCAAGCGCGGACGGATCATCGACATCGAAACCACCACGCTGAACATCCGCGCCAGCACCGCTGTGAACATCGATACGCCGACCCTGACCCAGACCGGCAAGATCGTCTCCCAGGGTGACCAAATCGCCGGCGGTATCAGCCAGATCAAACACGTGCACCCAGGCGTCCAGCCGGGCAATGGCCAGACCGCCGCACCCGCAGGAGGCCAGTGATGTTTATCAGTCATGACCTCAAAGCCGCACTGACCCGTTCGGTGCTGATCAGTCTCTTCACCTGGCGCCGCGCCGCCGACGATGACTTCCTTGATGACGACGAACGCTTCGGCTGGTGGGGCGACAGTTTTCCCACGGTGGCCGACGACCGTATCGGCTCGCGGCTGTGGTTGCTGCGTCGGGTCAAGTTGACCCGGCAGACCCAGCTCGACGCCGAATTTTATGCCCGCGAAGCCCTGCAATGGCTGATCGACGACGGCCATTGCAGCGCCATCGAGATCCTCAGCGAACGCCTCGACGACCAGCGCTTGAACCTGCGCACGGTGCTGACACTGGCCGACGGTGAGCGACTGGACATCAACCCTGAACACAGTTGGCAGGTGACCTATGCCGTTTGAAACGCCTTCGCTGCCGGTGCTGATCAAGCGCACCCAAAGCGACCTGGCCAGCGATTCGCTGCGCCAGTCCGATGCGCAAGTTCTGGCCCGAACCCTCGGCGGTGCAGCCTTTGGCCTGTATGGCTATCTGGACTGGATCGCCGAGCAGATTCTGCCGGACAAGGCCGATGAACCCACGTTGGAACGCATCGCCGCGCTACGCCTCAACCAGCCGCGTAACGCGGCGCAATCAGCTCGCGGAGCCGTCAGTTTCACCGCTACGGCTGGCGCGGTGCTGGATGTCGACACCTTGCTGCAATCGAGTGACGGTCGCACCTACAAAGTGACCGCCGCCCGCACCACCGGCAACGGTTTCAACAGCACCACCATCGCCGCGCTGGACGCCGGTTCCCTCGGCAATGCCGATGCGGGCATGACGCTAATCCCGGTGCAACCGATCCAGGGGATCGGCGGAGTCTTCACGGTGCTGGCGCCGGGACTGACCGGTGGCATTGCCCGCGAGAGCGTCGAATCGCTGCGCTCGCGGGTGATTCGCTCGTACCGCATCATCCCTCACGGCGGCTCGGCACAGGACTATGAAACCTGGGCGCTGGAGTGCCCGGGGATTACCCGCGCCTGGTGTCGCGGCAGCTACTTGGGGCCGGGTACGGTTGGTTTGTTCGTCATGCGTGACGATGACCCGCAACCGGTTCCGGACGCAACGCAACTGGCTTTGGTCCAGGCGCATATCGAGCCTTTGCGCCCGGTCACCGCCGAGGTGCATGTGCTGGCGCCGGTGCAGTTGCCGGTGACCTACAGTCTGCGCCTGACCCCCGACACCAGCGCCGTGCGCGCCGCCGTCGAAGCGCAGTTGCGCGATTTGCACAACCGCGAGGCCGGGCTCGGTGAGACCTTGCTGTTGACCCATATCGCCGAAGCCATCAGCAGCGCCACCGGCGAGAACGATCACAAACTGGTTGCGCCAGCCGCCGACGTTGCTGCCGCGAGCAATCAGCTGCTGACGTTCGGAGGTTGCGTATGGCTGGAATAAGAACCGCCGCGCAGTACCACGCGCAACTGCGCAGCCTGCTGCCCAGCGGCCCGGCCTGGGACCCGGAGCGGGTTCCGGAACTGGAGCAAGTCCTGGAAGACATCTCCCAGGAGCTGGCGCGACTGGATGCTCGCGCCGCCGACCTGCTCAATGAAATGGACCCGGCCGGCGTCAGCGAACTGGTGCCGGACTGGGAGCGGGTGATGAACCTGCCCGATCCGTGTCTGGGGCTGACCCCGCTGTTCGACGATCGCCGTCTCGCCGTACGCCGACGACTGCTCGCGGTCGGCAGCCAAGCGGTCAGCTACTACGTCGAAATCGCCCGAACCCAAGGCTACCCGAACGCCACCATCACCGAACTCGAAGCGCCGCGTATGGGCCGCTCGCGTTTCGGTGCGGCGCACTTCGGCACCTGGCAGGCGCAGTTCATGTGGACCCTCAACACTGGCGGCCGCCTGCTGCTGGGGCGGCGTTTCGGTGCCAGTTACTGGGGCGAACGCTTCGGCATGAACCCGGGCTCAGCGCTGGAATGCCTGATCCACCGCAGCGCACCGGCCCATACGTTGGTGCACATCAATTATGACTAGGGGATAGGAAATGGATTATCCAAAAAACACACCCGGCGTAGGGCTGGTGAATGGCAAGTTTGTCGATGAAAACCCGGTCGCCGGGACACCTGGGTCATTGATTCCGGCGAGTTGGGGCAATGCGGTGACGCAGGAGATTGTGGGTGCGATCAGTGCGGCCGGGATGGCGCCGGCAGAAGATCAAACTAACCAGCTCACCCTGGCGATCAAGCAGTTGGCGAAACTTGATCCGCTGCAGCGTTTCCCGGTGCAGGTTTATCGCAAGAACCTGCTGATCAACGGCAACTTTGATGTCTGGCAGCGAGGCCCTTCTAATCGTGGCCCGACTATCGGTGGTTACATCGCGGACCGATTTCGTTGTGACTGGGACGGTGCGGGTATTAACATTTCCCGTCAAAATTTTGCGCTAGGACAAACCGAGGTTCCTGACGAACCTCAGTTTTTCCTGCGCTGGCAGCAAGTGACCGCTGGAGCAGGCTCCACCACTCATACGATTTCCCAGGCCATTGAGTCGGTGAGGACCTTGGCGGACAAAGCGGCCACTGTGACGTTCTGGGCAAAAGCTGACACGACGCGGCAGGTGACAGTCTCTTTTGGGCAATATTTTGGAGTGGGTGGATCAGCCTATGCCTCGGGCACCATCGGTACATTTCAATTCAAGAGTTCGTGGGCCAAGTACAGTGCGACCTTTCAAGTTCCCTCTGTGGCCGGCAAGTCAGTGGGCACCGCAGGAGGCGACTATCTAAGGTTGACATTTGAACTTCCGTTGAATGTCATGCAGACCATTGATCTGGCGCACGTTCAACTCGAAGAAGGGCCAGTGTCCACACCCTTTGAGTTTCGTACTCCGGCAGACGAGTTGATTCTTTGTCAGCGCTACTTTGAGAAAACATTCAATCAGGATGTTCCGCCGGGCGACTCCACAGGTTCGATTGCCGGATCCCTTATCTCGACAGTCAAAGTGGGCCAGTCCAGCTTTTCCTCCCAGCCGTTAGCGCAGTGGTCCTTCAAGGTTGAAAAAAGAGCAACTCCAAGTATTAGCCTATACAGGCCCATACCGAACGGAACACTGGGTCAATGGCGATCAGGGAGCGACGAGATTTCTTCCGCTAATGCTCGGCCCTATACCGTGTCTACGCGAGGTGTGTGGGTGGATAACTTCGATGTTGCACTCGTCCCCCAGTCTTATTACATCCACGCTACGGCGGATGCTGAACTTTAGGAGTGACGCAAGATGCACTATAAATTAATAACGAGCGGAGTTTGCCGTCTCGCTGACTCGGTTTTTATTCCCGAAGATCCAGCCAATCGTGACTGGATTACCTATCAGGAGTGGCTGAGTCACGGCGGTGAATCACTCCCTATGAGCTCTAATCCTGGGCAGGAAGGGGCTGAACGTGCCTGGCGTGACTCCGAACTGTTTCTAACCGACGGTGTAATTGCAAGGCATCGCGACGAGTTGGAGGCGGGGATTGCAACGACGTTATCCGCCGCAGAGTACGAAAACCTGCAAACGTATCGCCGCAACTTGCGGAATTGGCCGGCTGCCGAAGCATTCCCCGAATTGACAGCGCGGCCGGTACTGCTTGCCCCCGTCAGCGTTATGGCCGCTCCCGTTAGAAAAGCACGGGTCAGAAAATCTGTGAAACCGGTAGAAGCTTCCATCACTCAATAGAAAAATTGTAAGGAGTGGAACATTGGATTATCCAAAAAGTGCACCCGGCGTAGGTCTGGTAAATGGCAAGTTTGTCGATGAAAATCCGGTAGCCGGGACGCCGGGGTCTTTGATTCCCGCGAGTTGGGGGAATGGAGTAACTGAAGAAATACTGGGGGTTATTGGTGCCGCTGGGCTGACGTCTTCCGAGTCAAACAATAAACAGTTGCTGGAAGCGATTAATAAGCTGGTGGATGCATCCTCGCAACGGGTTGGTACTATTTCTGGATTGCTGAGGAATGCGAGTTTTTCGATACCGGTAGCTTCTTTAAGCGGGACGTTTAAAGCGGATGAGTTGACGGTTCAACCGGCAATGGGAGGGGCGGGTTATCGGCTGGGGAATTTTAATAAAACGATCAACCTGACCACTACGGGCGTCGGAGGAATGGATACAGGCTCAGCCCCGATAAATGGATTTGTTGCGTTGTATGCAATCTATAACTCCGCTACTGGCGATAGTGGGATTTTGGCGGTAAACAGTACGTTGATCGTCGCGCCGGGAGTGTATGACGGCGGCAGGATGCCGGCTGGATATAATGCTTCGGCGCTGATAAGTGTCTGGGCAACGGATACGCTCGGTATGTTTAAGATCGGGGTGCAGCGGGGGCGCAAAGTTTATATACCATTGGTGCAGGCTTATTCTGGTACAGCGACTTTAAATGCTTCGCCGTTATCCCTTGCAGGTATTATTCCGCCGAGCGCATTTGAGATTGGCGGTGAGTTGACTATCGCCAATGGTTCCACCACTACGTCCTATATCAATCTGGTGTTGAACGCTAGTAATAGTGGAGTGGGACAGCAAATTATTGCCGGTACTCTTGGTGCGGGGGCCGGTATCGCAGGTAACTACTCAATGCCCGTAATCGGCAATCAAACTGTCTATCTGTATTGTCAGGGTGTTGCCGGGTTTTCACAGTTTGAAGTGTATATCAGTAGCTATTCGTTTCATTGATAGGGGGTGAGTCGTGGATGTGGTCAACGTTCAGTTTGACAGTGAACAGCGTAAGACGATTATTGCGGAGTTTTCGGCCCCGCAAGATGTGAGCTTTTGGGAAAACCAAGGCGCAGTTTCGATAGATGATGAGCGGTACACGGAATTCAAAAGAAAAATGGGCGGCGCCACAAGCGCTGGTCAATCTTCCTCAACGCCCGTCCTGAAACGGGCGTTTTCATTCCTGCGTTGAGTGGCGTCAAGTCCAGTTGCATGTGTGGCGTGCGCTGCAAGCCGCGCCAACTTATGGGGTGGCTCACAGAAACCAGATCAGGAGTTAAGCCGTGGATTATCCAAAAAGTGTATCCGGCATAGGGTTGGTGAATGGCAAGTTTGTTGATGAAAACCCGGTTGCCGGTACGCCGGGATCTTTGATTCCGGCTGCCTGGGGTAACAGCGTTACCCAGGAACTGCTGACGGTTATTGCTAGTGCGGGACTGACACCGGCTGAAGCAGACAACGGTCAGTTGCTCAAGGCATTGAAGGTAACCATGGCGAAGGCGAGTCCGATGCTTTCGTTGGTGACCAGTGTCTCTGGCTCCAAAGCATTGCTGCCCGAGGAGTTGGGGCTCGTGCTGGTCAATGCAGGGTCGGATTCAACCACCGTGCTGCTGCCTGCCGCCGATGTAGCGTTGGGTGTGCGTGACGTCATCGTGAGGCGGCTGGATAACAGCGGCAACCGACTGACAGTCCAGTGCATGGGGACGGACACGATCAAGTTTCATACCCACCTTCGTCCTGCCGGCTATCCATTTCTGGTGTTGATGGGGGCGGGAGACTGGTGGCATCTGCGCAGCGATGGTGCCGGTAGCTGGTGGCCCGTTGGGCGGTTCGATGGTGTTCCCCTGGGGCGACCCTTTTTTGAAACGACGACTCTCCTGAGCCCTGGCGGATACGGTGCGCTAAACGGTTCTGTCTTGAGTCGAGCTGAATGGCCATGGCTGTGGGATCACGCCCAGCAGTCCGGGATGCTGAAAACGGAGGCGAATCGGCTCGGTAATGAAGGCGGATGGACCACGGGAGATGGTGCGCTGACATTTCGCGGACCTGAGGGGCGAGGAGAGTTTTTGCGAATACTGTCTGAAGGAAGAACTGTCGATACCGGACGTGTACCGGGGTCGGCTCAATCCGGTACTTACCATTCCTATGCGTTTGGCGCTCAGAACGCGGGTGCCGTTGGATCTCGATGGTCCGACAGCCTCATATCGATGGGTGCGGATACTCAGGAAGAAGCGCGCAACTCTGCAGTCGCCAATGGTGGGCCTACTTATCCAGCGGGCACTGTCTATCAGATGGATACCGCGAATACCTTGCTCTACTCCTTCAAGTCCCGGCCGCGAAATATTGCCTATCCAGGTCGAATCAAGATTATCTGAGGTGTCCATGTTTCATTATTTATTTGACGACGCCGGTGTTCTGAGCGGTCCGGTCACACTGTTTGTGACGCCGGGTCTTGGTGTGCAACTGCCGAGTAATGCCGTCGAGTTACCTGACGAACTTACCGAACCTGAAAACGGTTTTGTATGGGCTTGGGTTAATGGCGCTCCCCAGGCATTGCGTGACCGTCGTGGCGTAGTGTTTCAAACGCAAACAGGTACATCGACCAACTGGGAACAGTTGGGCGAGCTACCCGATGGTTTCACCGATAAACCCTGGCCCGGCCAGTATTACGTTTGGCTCGATGGCGACTGGCAACTTGATCAGTCGGCGAAAGGCGCGGCTGAACTGGCAAGTGTTCAGGAGGCTAGAGACAACCGCCTGCGCGAAGCCGCCATGCGTATCGCGCCGCTTCAATATGCCGTTGAACTGGGGGACGCCACGCAACAGGAGCAGTCAGCCCTGCTGGACTGGAAACGCTACTGCGTTGCCTTGAACCGCATCGAACAACAGGCAGGTTATCCCCTTGAAGTCGAGTGGCCGATATTGACGTTTTCCGAACCCAAGGAACCGGCGAATTCGCTGCTCTCGCTCTTTCGCACTAAACAAAAGTAACTCAAGGACATCCTCATGCCTGTAACAGAAGGGCAACTGCTCAAGATCATGCCCAACGCCCGCCCTCAAGCCGGCGTTTTCGTTTCCGCCCTCAACGGCGCCATGGTTAACCACCAGATCAACACCCCCAAACGCATCGCCGCGTTCCTCGCGCAAGTCGGTCATGAGTCGGGGCAGTTGCGTTACGTGCGTGAACTGGGCTGCGACCAATACCTAAGCAAATACGACACCGGCGCGCTGGCCATCCGCTTGGGCAACACGCCTGAAGCTGACGGTGACGGTCAGCGTTACCGGGGGCGTGGGTTGATTCAGATCACCGGGCGCAACAACTATCGCCAGTGCAGCCTCGGATTGTTTGGTGATGAGCGTTTGCTGGATCAACCCGAGTTGCTGGAACAACCGCAATGGGCCGCCGAATCGGCAGCCTGGTTCTGGGAGCAGAATGGTTTGAACGAGTTGGCCGATCGTGACCAGTTCAACAGCATTACCCGCCGGATCAACGGTGGTTTGAATGGGCTGGAGGATCGTTTGCAGCTCTGGGCTCGGGCGAGGGCGGTGTTATGCCTGCCTTCGGTCTGATGCCGGTTTCTTTCCGGTTCATTGGTGTCGTTGTACTGCTGGCCATTGCGGCTGGCGGTGCGGGAGCGCTGGCCTGGAAGATTCAGGACTGGCGTTACGCTCGGCAACTGGCGGAACAAGCCCGGTTGCAGAGCGAGACGCTGAACCAACTGACCCTGGCGGCCGCGAATCAACAGCGCGCCGAGCAGGACAAACGCCTGGCCCTGGAGCAACGGCTCCAGGCCAGCGATAAAACTTACTCAAAGGCTTTGAGCGATGCGCAACGTGATCAAGGTCGCCTGCGCGACCGTCTTGCCACTGCTGATCTGCGCCTGTCAGTCGTCCTCGACGCCAGTGATGTTGCCAGTGACTGTGCAGTGCCAACCGCCACCGGCGCCAGCGGCGTGGTTCATGGAACCACACGAGCCCGACTTGACCCGGCGCATGCTCAACGAATTATCGGCATCACCGACGCAGGCGACAGCGGACTGATTGCCTTGCAGGCCTGTCAGACCTATGTCAGAGCGCTTGCTCACTAACATTTTGATCTAGCCTGTGTCTTGCAAGCGTGATTTGCTCGTGTACGGTAGAGCGCATGCCCGCCTGATTTAGGAGAGAGTCGTGAACGAAATCACCCAGCTTGCCGCGCAATTAGGCCGGCGTTTACAGGTTCTCAATGCCCACGTCAGCACGGCCGAATCCTGCACGGGCGGCGGGATCGCCGAGGCAATCACCCGGATTGCCGGCAGCTCGGCGTGGTTCGAGGCCGGCTATGTCACCTATTCCAATCGCCAGAAGACCCAGCAGCTGAATGTGCCGGCCGAGTTGTTCACTGAGGTCGGGGCGGTCAGCCGTGAAGTGGTCGAGGCCATGGTGCGTGGCGCCCAGCACAAGAGTCGCGCGCGTTTTGCCGTGGCGGTCAGCGGTATAGCGGGGCCGGACGGCGGTACGCCAAACAAACCGGTGGGCACCGTGTGGCTGGCCTGGGGGGTCGGAGATGCCGTGTATTCCGAGCGCCGACACTTCCCCGGCAACCGCGATGAGGTCCGCCGACAAACGGTGAAGGCCGCGCTAGAGGGGTTGCTGCAGTATGCCGCCGGAGAAATCTCAAATCAGGGGTAGGCGATCCCGAAACGCTGTGGAATAATACTGGCTACTTATACAGGTGTTGGCCGTCAGGCCTTATTGATTACGTGAGGACTTTAATGGACGACAACAAGAAGAAAGCCTTGGCTGCGGCCCTGGGTCAGATCGAACGTCAATTCGGCAAGGGTGCCGTAATGCGTATGGGCGATCAGGACCGTCAGGCGATCCCGGCTATTTCCACTGGCTCTCTGGGTCTGGACATCGCACTCGGCATTGGCGGTCTGCCAAAAGGCCGTATCGTTGAAATCTACGGTCCTGAATCCTCCGGTAAAACCACACTGACGCTGTCCGTGATCGCCCAGGCTCAAAAAGCCGGCGCGACCTGCGCATTCGTCGACGCCGAGCACGCACTGGACCCGGAATACGCCGGCAAACTGGGCGTCAACGTCGACGACCTGCTGGTCTCCCAGCCGGACACCGGCGAGCAAGCCCTTGAAATCACCGACATGTTGGTGCGTTCCAACGCGGTTGACGTGATCATCGTCGACTCCGTGGCGGCGCTGGTGCCGAAGGCTGAAATCGAAGGCGAAATGGGTGACATGCACGTGGGCCTGCAAGCCCGTCTGATGTCCCAGGCGCTGCGTAAAATCACCGGTAACATCAAGAACGCCAACTGCCTGGTGATCTTCATCAACCAGATCCGGATGAAAATCGGCGTGATGTTCGGCAGCCCGGAAACCACCACCGGTGGTAACGCGCTGAAGTTCTACGCTTCGGTTCGTCTGGACATCCGCCGTACCGGCGCGGTGAAAGAAGGCGACGAAGTGGTTGGCAGCGAAACCCGCGTCAAAGTCGTCAAGAACAAGGTGGCTTCGCCGTTCCGTCAGGCCGAGTTCCAGATTCTTTACGGCAAGGGCATCTACCTCAACGGTGAGATGATCGACCTCGGCGTACTGCACGGCTTCGTTGAGAAATCCGGTGCCTGGTATGCCTACAACGGCAGCAAGATCGGTCAGGGCAAAGCCAACTCGGCCAAGTTCCTGCAGGACAACCCGGACATCGCTGCCACCCTTGAAAAGCAGATTCGCGACAAGCTGCTGACACCGACTCCAGATGTCAAAGCTTCACCGGTCAAAGAGACCGCTGATGATCTGGCTGACGCTGATATCTGATTGATCCGATGACCGCCGTACTCGATACCCTCGTCGCGGTGCGGCGAACCGCAATGGACCTGCTCGCGCGACGCGAGCATGGTCGAGTCGAGCTGACGCGTAAATTGCGTCAGCGCGGCGCTCCCGATGAAATGATCGACACAGCACTCGACCGACTCACGGAAGAGGGCTTGCTGTCCGAATCCCGATACCTCGAAAGCTTTGTTTCCTATCGTGCCCGTTCCGGCTATGGCCCTTTGCGTATTCGCGAAGAGTTGAGCCAGCGTGGCTTGCAACGTGCCGATATCGAACTCGCCCTGCGTGAAAGCGGAATCAGCTGGCAAGAACAGTTGGAAGACACCTGGCGGCGCAAGTTTGCCGGTCATTTGCCGATAGACGCCCGCGAGCGCGCCAAGCAAGGACGATTCCTCGCCTATCGGGGATATTCCATGGAAATGATTGGCCGGCTATTTAGCGGCCGAGGAATGGAGGACTGACTGAAAAGGCCCGACTATCTCGATAGTCGGGCCTTTTTTTTTGATCAAGTCACCTTGATCTGTTCTCGTTTGCGCTGTGATGTCGGGGGCTGAGTCGTAGCCCAGTTTTCCGGCAGGTTGATGTAGTCGACCAACTCACGCAGGCGTCCGTGATCACGGGCGTTGAAGGCGAAGGAAAGTCGCGCCAGGTGACTGAACTGAGCCTCGTCGTGCTCCTCGCCACTGTAGGTGTGTTGATGGAAATGATCGCTCAGGCACAGGTCGGCGAAAGCCTCCTGCATATGCTCGAGCGCATGGTCGTTGAGTGTGTGATTCATGCGGATCACGAATTGACGCTTCAGCCAGCGGCTGGAGTGGTAGTTGCTGTAGAACTGATTGATCTCCGCGACAGCTTCATCGACGGTGTACACCAGACGAATCAGCTTCAGGTCGCTCGACAGGATGTAACGGTTGGCCTCCAGTTGATTGCGGATAAAGTCCAGCGCACTTTCCCAGAAACTGCCGCCAGGAGCATCCAGCAACACCACGGGAACCAGCGGGCTTTTGCCGGTCTGGATCAGGGTCAGCACTTCCAGGGCTTCGTCCAGGGTGCCGAAGCCACCTGGGCAGAGCACCAGCGCGTCGGCCTCTTTGACGAAAAACAGTTTGCGGGTAAAGAAAAAGTGGAAGGGCAGCAGGTTGTCGGTGCCGTTGACGGTCGGATTCGCATGCTGCTCGAAGGGCAGTGTGATATTGAATCCAAGGCTGTGATCCCGGCCTGCACCTTCGTGGGCTGCGGCCATGATGCCACCACCGGCACCGGTGATGACCATCAGGTTCGATTGAGCGAGTTTTTCGCCCAGTTCCCGGGCCAGGGCGTACAGCGGATGCTCCACCGGCGTACGTGCCGAGCCGAAAACGGTCACTTTACGTCGTCCCTTGAACTGCTCCAGCACACGGAAGGCGTGCTCCAGTTCGCGCAGGGCTTGCAGGGTGATCTTGGCGTTCCAGCGATTGTGGTCTTCTTGCGCCATGCGCAAGACAGTCAACATCATGTCGCGATAAATCGGAATATTCGGGCTGTTGGGTGAAACCAGGTTGAGTTGTTCTTCGATCTTGCTGGTGAGATCGATGCCGCTGCTTTGAAAATGACGCACCAGAAGGTCATTCGGTTGGTAAGGCATTAAACTTCTCCTTCTACACAGAACCTTCGGCCCGAACGAGAAATTCGCCTGAGCCGCGACACTGCTTGTGTCGCTGTCAGCCCGCAATGAGGGCTGGGTACTACACCCGACTCGACATGACCGTGACGCATTGGAGTGGCGGTCGAGTCATCCAGATGGGTTCTGTTTATCCCTTGGATGAAAGAAACGTTCGCACTACAAGACTCTGAATGGGCAGCCCCTTTTCTGCCTTCAACATTGAACACCAATACACTGAATCTAGACGCTCGCAGTGAGTTGCGCTGACTTGATCATGGTCTTCGAAAGTCTTCGCTGGCAATAATTTATTGCGGGTTTGCAGCCGGCTTTCACCGCCCGTCAGAACCTGGGCCGGATGGCCAGCGCTCTGATTTACTAAGTTACAGGCACAACAAGACAACATTGCGTCCAGGGCAAGGCGCAAGGCTTCAGGAGGTGTGGGGAGTCATTGCGCAAAGGCTAAGAACAGCCCTCGGCTTATTGGCAGGTGCTGGGGGTAGAGCTGCGCGCCGTTGATGAGCAACGACGCGCAGGTTCGCAGAGATTACTTTTTCTTTTGTGCAGTCTGCGCAGGGCAATCCGATTCCTGGTAACTGGCCGAGCCTACGGGCCGATTGGTTTTGTTTTCCGAGAAGTCGTAACGCATGATCGCGCCCTTGGCCATCAGCTTGCGGTAGTTCGCGTTGCGGCAAACGCTGGCGCCCAGTTGCAGATAAACCGCTTTCGGATTGGCACGCATTTCGTCGGCATAACCTGATTGCACGCTGATGTGGTCGATCAGCTGTTTGCCTTCAACCGTATAGCCTTGGTCGAGAAGATTCTCATTGATTTCCCGAGGCAAGCCGACGTTACTTTCCGCAGCAACCCTCTCCAGCATCTTGCCCAGATTCAAATCATTCAGAGAAGCGGCGTGCGCGCTGAAGGGCAGGGCCAGCAGAAGGGCAGCGGTGGGAGGGATAAGGCGCAGCATGAAACTCTCCTGGTTCAGTGACTGGTGCTTCGACCAGCCACATGGCGGTGCGTTCAGTGGCGGCAGATTATAGGGGAGCAAGGTAGGCGGGTACAGGTTTGGGCGGGCTGCTCTGGTAAACTGCCACGACTTTCTGCCCTGCCGAGTGTGTTTCGTGTCGATTTTCCTTCTCCGCCGGCGTTGCCAGCGATGAGTCATGCCGTTTCGCGTTTCGCCATGAACGCTGTAGCCCGCTTGCGCGATGAGCGCGAAGAGGAGAGTACCAAGCCTTTTCTGGCCCGTGGTTCAAGGGCGCCTCGCTGCCACACATGCCGGGTGATCGAGAGTCACTGCCTGTGCAGCTGGCGTCCTCAGGTCAAATCGCGGGCGGGTGTGTGCCTGATCATGACCAGGAAGGAGGTGTTCAAACCGAGCAATACCGGCTGGCTGATCGCTGACGTGGTGACGGATAACTTCGCATTCATCTGGTCGCGTACCGAAGTCGACCCCGAACTGATCAAGCTGTTATCTGACCCGCAATGGCAGCCTTACCTGGTGTTTCCCGGGGAGTACGTGGCGCAGGAGCGGGTGACCCACACGGTTGATGTTGCCAGTGCAAAGCGTCCGTTGTTCATTCTGCTGGACGCAACCTGGACTGAAGCGAGAAAGATTTTCCGGAAAAGCCCTTATTTCGATGCTTTTCCGATACTGAGCCTGCTGCCGGAGAAACTCTCACGGTACCGTTTGCGACGGTCCACCCGTAGCGAGCACCTGTGCACCGCAGAGGTCGCTGCACTCTGCCTGGAACTGGCAGGAGACCTGGACGCCGCATCGGCGCTGGACGCTTACTTCGAGGTATTCAGCCAGCATTACCTTGATGCGAAACATCAGCTGGATTTGAATGTTTCCACGACCGCCCATGCAGAACTGCTGCCCTTCCTTGAGCACGCAGTGCCTGACAGGTACTGAGAGTCGCTCATAAGGGTTTGCGGCTTGACCACCCAGGCGTCGCTGGGCATCCTTGGCGCCGATTGGGGTGCGGCCAAAGATTGAAACGCCGGTTGATGGGTTCTTGGCGTTGAACGTGCCCTGTTGGTGCCGCTGTCTGGCGGTACCTCGAGTTGCCTTGGCGGGGCCTGAATGCATCAGGTCTGCCATAAAAACAGGATCATTTGAAAGATGGCCACATACGAAATCCTGATTGCCGATGACCACCCTCTCTTTCGCAGCGCGCTGCACCAGGCCGTGACCCTGGGCCTGGGCCCCGAGGTTCGTCTGGTGGAAGTGGCGAGCATTGCCGAACTGGAAACCCGCCTGACCGAAAAGGCTGACTGGGACCTGGTGCTGCTGGACTTGAACATGCCGGGCGCGTACGGTTTTTCCGGGCTGGTGCTGTTGCGCGGCCAATACCCGCAGATCCCGGTGGTGATGGTTTCGGCTCAGGAAGAAGCCTCGATCATGGTGCGTTCCCGTGAATTCGGGGCCAGCGGTTTCATTCCCAAATCCAGCTCACTGGAAGTGATTCAGCAAGCCGTGCGCTCTGTGCTCGATGGCGACGTCTTCTGGCCGCCGCAGGCATTCGAAGCGGTCAGCGTTTCGGATGAGGCCAAGGCTGCCAGCGAAGGCCTGGCGAGCCTGACGCCACAGCAGTTTCGTGTATTGACCATGGTCTGCGAAGGTTTGCTGAACAAGCAGATTGCCTACGAACTGAGTGTTTCGGAGGCGACGATCAAGGCGCACGTGACGGCGATTTTCCGCAAGTTGGGTGTGCGTACCCGGACTCAAGCGGCGTTGCTCTTGCAACAACTAGAGTCAATTTCGAGCCATTAAAGGCTCTTTCATTCACGCTTTTTTAACTTCTGTTGATCTAGCTTTTCTATTCCTTTTGGTTCAGTTGCCTACCCTATGTCGCCTTTCAAAGGTCAAACCGGTCTCAAGCGCATTCTCAATGCCGGTGGTTATTCCCTCGACGGTCTGCGTGCAGCCTTCACCGGCGAAGCCGCTTTCCGTCAACTGGTCCTGCTGAATGTCATCCTGATTCCGCTAGCGTTTCTGCTGAACGTCAGCCACGTCGAGCGTGCCTTGCTGATTGCCGTTTGTATGCTGGCGCTGATTGTTGAGTTGCTCAATTCGGCCGTGGAAGCGGCAATTGACCGGATTTCCCTCGAGCAGCACCCGCTGTCGAAAAATGCCAAGGACATGGGCAGCGCTGCTCAGCTGGTGGCCCTGAGCATGATCGCGCTGGTGTGGGCGGTGATTCTGCTTTAAGCAATCGTTGGCAGAACGATCTCGTCGCTGCGCTGAACCCCGGCGGTGAAAGCGCGGCACAGCTCGAGAAACTCCCGCATGGCCGACGTCTGATATTTCTGTTTATGCCAGATGAAATAGAACTGCCGCGCCAGATCCAGATCCGGCGTTTCCACCGCCACCAGACTGCCGCGACGGAACGCGTCACGTAGCGCCAGGCGCGAAATACAGCCAATCCCCAAGCCAGACTCCACTGCGCGTTTGATCGCTTCGGTGTGTTCCAGCTCAAGTCGGATATTCAATGCGCTACGGTGATGACGCATGGCCTGGTCAAAGGTCAGGCGCGTGCCGGAACCCTGCTCGCGAAGGATCCACGCCTCATGGGTCAGTTCCTCCATGGTCGCCTGGCCACGGGCGGCCAGCGGATGCTGCGGGGCGCAAAACACCACGAGTTCATCCTCGACCCAGCTTTGCACCTCGATGTCCGGGTGGCTGCAGTCGCCTTCGATTAGACCCAGGTCAATTTCATAGTGGGCGACTTGTTGCACGATGTTGGCAGTGTTCTGAACGTGCAGCT
The DNA here is from genome assembly GCF_025465945.1 of Pseudomonas sp. 6D_7.1_Bac1. Taxonomy (GTDB): domain Bacteria; phylum Pseudomonadota; class Gammaproteobacteria; order Pseudomonadales; family Pseudomonadaceae; genus Aquipseudomonas. The sequence continues at coordinate 80,126 of NZ_JANLNW010000052.1, forward strand.
TCACCTGGCTTTCCGGGTGGCGCTGCATGAAGCCGCCGATCAGCAGGGTCGCCAGGTAATTGCCGATGGTCAGCGTGGCGCCGACCGCCAACGAGCCGAATCCGGACTTGCCGTTGAGCAGGTCTTCGATTTCCTTGGCCTGGTCCAACAAAGCCACCGCCTGCGGCAACAGTTGTTTGCCCATGGCGTTGAGGCTCAGCCGCTTGCCTGCGCGGTCGAACAATTGGCAGCTGGATTGGCGCTCAAGCTCGGTGATAGAGGTGCTGGCTGCCGACTGCGAAAGGTTGAGCAGGCCCGCAGCACGGGACACACTCTCTTGCTGAGCGACGGCGACGAAGACTTGAAGTTGACGTAGAGTAAATCGCATATCTATATAACCGATAACCCTTATCTTAATAATCCATTTAACAGATATTGTCGCTGCCATTAGAATGCTATGCAATTGCGCTCAGCAGCTTATTCTTTGCAGGGCAGGCGCAGAGCATGCGCAGACAAATTTCCAGGAGTCCCCCGTACATGAGCAACATGAACCACGAGCGTGTCCTCAGTGTTCATCACTGGAACGACACCCTGTTCAGCTTCAAGTGCACCCGTGATCCGGGCCTGCGCTTCGAGAACGGCCAGTTCGTGATGATCGGCCTGCAACAGCCCAACGGCCGCCCGCTTATGCGCGCTTACTCGATTGCCAGCCCGAACTGGGAAGAGCATCTGGAGTTCTTCAGCATCAAGGTTCCCGATGGTCCGCTGACTTCCCAGCTGCAGCATCTGAAGGAAGGCGACGAGATCATCATCAGCAAGAAACCGACCGGCACCCTGGTGCTGGACGATTTGAAGCCTGGCAAGCACCTGTACCTGCTCAGCACCGGTACTGGTCTGGCGCCGTTCATGAGCGTCATCCAGGATCCGGAAACCTATGAGCGTTTCGAAAAAGTGATCCTGTGCCACGGCGTACGTTACGTCAACGAAGTCGCTTACCGCGAGTTCATCACCGAGCACCTGCCGCAGAACGAATTCTTCGGTGAGGCCCTGCGTGACAAGTTGATCTACTACCCGACCGTGACTCGCGAGCCATTCGAAAACGAAGGCCGTCTGACCGACCTGATGCGCAGCGGCAAACTGTTCAGCGACATCGGCCTGCCGCCGATCAACCCTGAAGACGACCGCGCCATGCTCTGTGGCAGCCCGAGCATGCTCGACGAGACCAGCGAAGTGCTGAACAGCTTCGGTCTGAAAGTTTCGCCGCGTATGCGCGAACCGGGTGACTACCTGATCGAGCGTGCGTTCGTCGAGAAGTAAGCCGTACTCAACTGCTCTGCTTTCCCTGTGGGAGCGAGCCTGCTCGCGAAAGCGGTGTGACAGTCAACTTCAATGTCGACTGACACGCCCCCTTCGCGAGCAGGCTCGCTCCCACAGTGGTTTCTGGCGTTCAGATCTTTACAGGGATGACTTCGAGGACGCGGATCAGTCCGGCTTCGGGGTAATGCCAGCGTACGTCCAGGTCCCAGAACTGCGCGCCGTATTCGCGTTCGGGGGTAGGCGTCTGGTACGCCGGGCGCGGGTCCTGCGCCAGGCATTGCTCGATCAACTCGACCAAGGGCTCTTCAAGGCGCTGAGCATGCGTATGAGCCTGTTGCAGCGCGGCATCCGTCCACTGCACCGGAATCAGCTGCGGTGCGGCGCTGGCGATCTCGTTGGACGCTCCCGTGATGATATCGGCGTAGGGCACGTAGGGTTTGATGTCGAGAATCGGCGTACCGTCCAGCAGGTCGATGCCGGAGATCCACAGGCGATTGGCCTCAACCTTGTCCAGCTTGACCACCGATTGCCCAATGCCATTGGGTCGATGGGTCGCACGCGTGGCGAACACGCCCATGGACTTGTTGCCGCCCAAGCGCGGCGGGCGGACTTTGAGTCGCGGCTTGTCTTCCAGTGCCTGATGGAACAGGAACAGCAGCCAGACATGGCTGACCTGTTCCAGGCCTTGTACCGCGTCGCCCTGATCGAACGGCGCCACCAATTCCAGAATGCCGCGAGCGGCTGGCGCCAGTTGCGGCTGACGCGGAATGGCGAACTTCTCCTTGAAACAGGAGCGCACAAAGCCGATGGGGGTAACGCTGTAGGTCATGGTCAGCTGCGAACGCGCAAGGTCAGGCCCTTGAGGAAATTGCGCAACAACTGGTCGCCGCATGGGCGGTAGTTGGTGTGGCCGAACTTGCGAAACAGCGCGCTCAGCTCAGGCTTGGAGACCGGGAACTCGGCAGCCTTGAGGATGGCGTGCATGTCGTCTTCTTTCAGTTCGAAGGCCACACGCAGTTTCTTCAGGATGATGTTGTTGGTGACCGGCAGCTCGATCGGCTGCGGCGGACGGCTTTCGTCCTTGCCACGCTTGAAGAACACCAGGCCATCGAGGAAATGCGCCATGACGTCGTCCGGGCAACGTACGAAGCCTTCCTCGTCTTCCTCTTTTTTATCAAGGTACGTCACCAAGTCTTCCATGGTCACGTCCATGCCGCCGAGCTTGATGATCTCAATGACTTTCTTGTCGCTGATGTCGAGCATGTAGCGCACGCTGCGCAGTACGTCGTTATGAATCATGGTGTGCAATCCTGATATTCAACAGTGGGCGCCGCGTAAAAAGCGGCGCCGAAATGTAGGGCGGCGTAAAAAGTCTTAGAACTTTTCTTTGCCGGAAAGATAGCGCCATTGCCCCAACGGCACTTTGCCAATGGAAACACCGCCGATGCGGATGCGACGGATGGCGACGACCTTCAGGCCGACGGCCTGGCAGAACAGGGCAATCACGCCCGGTTGTGGGTTTTTCATCGCAAAACGCAGGCGGTTTTCGCTCTGCCAGCTGGCTTTGACCGGCGGCAGTTCCTTGCCCTTGTAGGTCAGGCCGTGGTTCAAGCGGTTGAGGCCGTGAGCCACCATCTCGCCTTCAACCTCGACTACATACTCTTGCTCGATCTTGGCGGAGTCGGCGGTGAGCTTGCGCAGGATCTTCCAGTCCTGGGTAAACACCAACAAACCGCTGGCATTTGCCTGCAGGTCGGTACTGGCGGTCAGGCGCAGGAAGTGGCCCTTGAGCGGGCGTTTGCTGAAGCGGTGTTCTTCGCTCAGGGTCTCGGCGCTGATGGTTGCCATGGCTGTTTCCGCGTCCATGCCAGCAGGCACGTTTAGCAGGATGGTCACCGGCTCCGGCGCGGTGGCCTTGGCCTCGGGGTCGAGTTCGACTTTCTGGGTGTCGACCTTGAACTGCGGCTCATCGATGACTTCGCCGTCCACGGTAACCCAGCCGCCCTCAATGAACAGCTCAGCCTCCCGACGGGAACAGCCGACGAGCTCGATGAGGCGTTTGGAGAGACGAATCGGGTCAGTCATGACAGGGGCCGTTACAAAAGGGGGGAGGCATTGTACCTGCCTCGCGCCGGTTAATCGCGGGTCCATTTGCCTTGTGTGGCTTTTAGCCGCGCTGTGCCTGTTGATTGGCCTGTTTCAAGCGCATGTGCAGCAGCGGATAAGGCTGGCCCATGCCATCGACCTCCGAGCGCCCGATGACTTCGAAACCCTGTTTGAAATAAAACCCCAAGGCTTGCGGGTTTTGTTCGTTGACGTCCAGTTCATCGGCATTCAGGTGTTCGAGGGCGTAGCGCAGCAGTTGTTTGCCCAGGCCTTCGCCACGATGTTCGGGGGCGATAAAGAGCATTTCGACCTTGCCCGCCGCAACCCCGGCGAACCCGGTGATGTGCTGGCGTCGGTCGCGGGTGCAGATCAGCATGACGGAATCCAGGTAGCGGGTGAGCACCAGGTTTTTCAGCCGCTCGATGTAACTGTCCGGCAAAAAATCATGGGTGGCGCGTACCGACGCCTCCCAGACTTGGGTCAGTTCTTCGTAGTCGCTGTGTTTCGGTGTATGGATGACCGAGTGATGGCGCATTCCCGCCTGCCCCTTGTGCTGTGCGTGAGGTGAAATCCTCTTGCTGAACAAAACGATAGACGTAAAAAAGCCCCGCATCTCGTGAAGAGTGCGGGGCTTTTCATATTTTTTGCGTTTAGATCTGTTCAGCCCACAGGTCGTATTCGTCGGCGTCGGTCACCTTGCACCAGACTTTGTCGCCCGGCTTGAGGTTGCTGCCGTTGTCGATGAACACGTTGCCGTCGATTTCCGGGGCATCGAAGAAGCAACGGCCGACTGCGCCTTGCTCGTCGACTTCATCGACCAATACTTCGATTTCACGGCCGATGCGCATTTGCAGGCGCGCCGAGCTGATGGCTTGCTGGTGCGCCATGAAGCGGTCCCAACGGTCCTGCTTGACGTCGTCCGGCACGATGTCCAGATCCAGGTCATTGGCCGGTGCACCTTCAACCGGCGAGTACTGGAAGCAGCCGACGCGGTCGAGCTGGGCTTCGGTCAGCCAGTTCAGCAGGTACTGGAAGTCTTCTTCGGTTTCGCCCGGGAAGCCGACGATGAAGGTCGAACGGATGATCAGGTCCGGGCAGATCTCGCGCCAGTTCTTGATGCGCGCCAGGGTCTTGTCTTCGAACGCCGGGCGTTTCATCGCCTTGAGGACTTTCGGGCTGGCGTGCTGGAACGGGATGTCCAGGTACGGCAGGATTTTCCCGGCGGCCATCAGCGGGATCAGCTCGTCGACGTGTGGGTACGGGTAAACGTAGTGCAGACGAACCCAGACGCCGAGGGTGCTGAGTGCTTCGCAGAGTTCGGTCATGCGGGTTTTCACCGGCGCGCCGTTCCAGAAGCCGGTGCGGTACTTGATGTCGACGCCGTAGGCGCTGGTGTCCTGGGAGATCACCAGCAGCTCTTTGACACCGGATTTGACCAGGCGCTGGGCTTCGTCGAGCACATCGCCAACCGGACGGCTGACCAGTTTGCCGCGCATCGACGGGATGATGCAGAAGCTGCAGCTATGGTTGCAGCCTTCGGAAATCTTCAGGTAGGCGTAGTGACGCGGCGTCAGCTTGATGCCTTGCGGCGGCACCAGGTCGATCAGCGGGTTGTGATCCTTGCGCGGCGGCACGACGTCGTGCACGGCGTTGACCACTTGCTCGTACTGCTGCGGACCGGTCACGGCCAGCACGCTCGGGTGCACGTTGCGGATGGTGCCTTCTTCGACACCCATGCAGCCGGTCACGATGACCTTGCCGTTTTCCTTGATGGCTTCGCCAATCACTTCCAGGGATTCGGCCTTGGCCGAGTCGATGAAGCCACAGGTGTTGACCACCACGACATCGGCGTCCTGATAGGTGGACACGACGTCATAGCCTTCCATGCGCAGTTGGGTAAGGATGCGCTCGGAGTCGACCAGTGCTTTCGGGCAACCCAGGGATACGAAGCCAACTTTAGGGTTGGCCGGCGTGGTGGTGGACATGTCTAACCTCGGTATAAGTTGCGCCTCCGGCCAGAAAGGGCAGGGCAGCAGACGGGCACTTTACGCGCCTCTGATCAAAAAGTGCGCAATTCTAGCGACGGTCAGCGCACTTGACCAGCTTTATGCAGGGAAATACGACGAGTGCTGCGCTATGCTTCGCGCCGTTATACCCAGACGTATTTTTTCCGTTAATAATTCGTCTGTATCAATAAGTAAAACAGCGCATGCTGCACGGCAGTCTGCACAGGTTTTCAAAGCGTAGACCCTGGTGTCATGCTTTTTATATGAAGCCCCGGTCTTGGTGGCAGGAGTGGTTGATGGGTCAGGCAAGTAGTCAGGCAGTAGGCTCAGGGCATTCCGGGGCAAAGCCCTTGGGAATGTTGGTAGCGGCGGTCGGGGTGGTTTATGGCGATATCGGTACCAGCCCGCTGTACACCCTCAAAGAGGTGTTTACCGGCGGCTATGGGGTACAAGTCAACCATGACGGGGTATTCGGGATTCTGGCGCTGATTTTCTGGTCGCTGATCTGGGTGGTCTCGATCAAGTACGTGCTGTTCATTCTGCGTGCCGACAACCAGGGCGAAGGCGGGATCATGGCCTTGACCGCGCTGGCGCGGCGAGCGTCGGCATCGTATCCGCGACTGCAGTCGGTGCTGGTGATCCTCGGCCTGATCGGCGCTGCGTTGTTCTATGGCGACAGCATGATCACCCCGGCGATTTCCGTATTGTCGGCGGTGGAAGGTCTGGAACTGGCCTTCGACGGCCTCGAGCGCTGGGTCGTGCCGTTGTCGCTGATCGTGCTGGTGGGGTTGTTCCTGATCCAGAAACACGGCACCGACCGCATCGGCAAGTTGTTCGGTCCGGTGATGGTGTTGTGGTTCGTGGTGCTGGGTGTACTGGGTGCTCATGGCATCTCTCAGCATCCGGAAGTGCTGCAAGCGCTGAACCCGATCTGGGGCGTGCGCTTCTTCACGGATCATCCCGGCATGGGCATCGCCATTCTCGGCGCTGTGGTGCTGGCGCTGACCGGTGCCGAGGCGCTGTACGCGGACATGGGCCACTTCGGTCGCAAGCCGATTGCTCGTGCCTGGTTCGCCTTGGTGCTGCCGGCGCTGGTACTCAATTACTTCGGCCAGGGTGCCTTGCTGCTGGAAAACCCGGAAGCGGCGCGTAACCCGTTCTACCTGTTGGCGCCGGGCTGGGCGTTGATTCCATTGGTGGTGTTGTCGACGCTGGCGACGGTGATCGCTTCCCAGGCGGTGATCTCCGGTGCGTTCTCGCTGACCCGTCAGGCGATTCAGCTCGGTTACATTCCACGCGTGCATGTTCAGCACACCTCAAGCGCCGAGCAAGGTCAGATCTATATCGGTGCGGTGAACTGGGCGCTGATGATCGGGGTGATTTTGCTGGTGATCGGTTTCGGGTCCTCCAACGCTCTGGCCTCGGCTTACGGTGTGGCGGTGACTGGGACCATGCTGATCACCAGTATTCTGGTGGCGGCGGTGATGCTGTTGCTGTGGAAATGGTCGCCGATCCTGACGGTGCCGATCCTGATCGGCTTCCTGCTGGTGGACGGGCTGTACTTCGCCGCCAACGTGCCCAAGATCGTGCAGGGCGGTGCCTTTCCGGTATTGGCGGGGATTGTGCTGTTTATCCTGATGACCACCTGGAAGCGTGGTAAAGAGCTGCTGGTGGATCGACTGGATGAGGGCGGACTGCCGCTGCCGATTTTTATCAACAGTATTCGCGTGCAGCCACCTCATCGGGTCCAGGGCACGGCGGTGTTCCTCACTGCGCGGCCGGATGCGGTTCCCCATGCGTTGTTGCACAACTTGTTGCACAACCAGGTGCTGCATGAGCAGGTGGTGCTGCTGACCGTGGTTTACGAGGACATTCCGCGGGTGCCGAAGCAGCGGCGGTTTGAGGTCGATTCCTACGGTGAGGGCTTCTATCGGGTGATCCTGCACTTCGGCTTTACGGATGAGCCGGACGTGCCACAAGCGCTGAAGCTGTGTCCTCTCGATGAGCTGAACTTCAGTCCGATGCGTACGACGTATTTCCTCAGCCGTGAGACGGTCATCACCTCCAAGCTCGTAGGCATGGCCCGCTGGCGCGAAGTGTTGTTCGCCTTCATGCTGAAAAACGCCAACGGCAACCTGCGGTTCTTCAAGTTGCCGGTGAACCGGGTGATTGAGCTGGGTACTCAGGTAGAGATGTAGGTCCGATCAAAAAAGCCCCCGTTGCCCGTTGGGTAACGGGGGCTTTTTCGTCTCTGTGCCTTTAGGGGACGATAGAGAAAACGGACAAAATCGTACGCTAAGCGTGCGGCCTGTCAGGTTGAGGCCATAGAGGTTGACGCCGAGGCGTCAGGAAATGCAGAAGGCGGCCCTACTCTGACGCGGCGCCGGTGGCCCGCCTGACGTCCGGCAGGGGGTGTACTTCAACTGGACGGATGCAGCGCATGCACAGCGGTCATAATCAGCTTCCGTTCTGCTCATCCGGTGCAGGTGCATGTTGCGCAATCCATTTCCGAACGTACTCCAGTACGCGATTCGCACCCTCGACAGTCTCAGCGAGCTCAATAGGTCGCTTGCCATCCAGATAGGGATTGGGCTGCTCCATCCATTTGAACACTGCCGCCTTGTTGCCTCGTACCGGGATCGCCAGTTCCAGGATCTCCTGCAGCAGTTCCGGTTGCCCATACCAGGACTCAGGTTTGGTTGTCGGACGCTTGCCCTGGATGACTCGGGGCAATTGGCAGGCTGCGAGCTCGTTGGAGTTGATATGCCGGCGAGTCCAGTGAGACAGTTTCACCAAGTCGGTGTTTGGCGGTCGTGTGTGGTCGGTGGTCGGTACAACCACGCCGATCAACACATTGGTGTGAGCTCTCATCATCTCCAGTGCCGGCGCAATGTCCGTGTCGTTAGTGACGATGATCGCATGATCAATCTGCCCTGTGATTGCGTCGTGGTATGCCTGCAGGGCTAGGTTCACGTCGCTTTGTTTCTCCTCGACCTTCCAGGCTTGGATTTCCTGGCATTCGCGGGGAGCCCTGTCGGGATGCTCGGCGTCGACGATCTTTACCTTCATTTTGTTGACAGCGTAGTAGCCTTCGATCAGCTCGATTCGACCGTCATGCAGCTTGCGCAACGCGGTGTGATAGCGCGCCTGAGACGATACAGACTCGGGAGCTCGGGCAACGGACTCGATGATCTTTGCGGTGAAGAACTTGATCGAGGGGGAGGTAAGCAGGGTCGATTGCCGGATATGGCCATCGCCATCCTTGACTAGCGCGGATGGCAGGATGTGTTTTTCAAAGAGGGGCAGCAGATCCAGCCACTTGTGGGGAGTGCCACGCAAGCAGCCGTAGTAGAAGTTGTATCCGTCGATGTAGATGCGAGTGCGCAGAGGCTCTAGCTCAGGCGTTCCCTGCATTTATCGTACTCCAGAAACGAAAAAACCGGCTAGCGCCGGCTTTTTCCCCCTCCAACCAGATGGTCAAGCCACGCCGGTCATGAGGATTAGTTGTTGAGCGAAGTATCGCGTAATGAAGGTCGTAATGCAAGGGAACACAAGGGAACACAAGGGAACACAAGGGGATGCAAAGTGATTTAGCATTAACAAGCTTAAGTGCACTTTCTGTTCCGTTGCTCCCCCAACCCATTGATTACGAGCATGGCAGTTTTCGATTGCAAGCCGCTACAGCTACGGTAGGTCAGAAAACCTTAGCGTACGATTTTTTCCGAATTCTGCACGCTCCCCCTTTAGTTGCTTTCAGGCTGCTGGTCTTCAGATTTGGTCTTTGTCCGGGCAGGTCGCGGGGTCAGGACCTTCACCACATCATCAATCACTGCCTTACTCATTGCCGTCAGATAATGCGCGGCCCAGGCGTGGCGGTCGGTGTCTTTTGAGAAGGCGGCATCCTCGGCGAAGGATCGGGCGAGGAACAGCAGATCGGAGGCCTGGGTCAATGCATCCGTTATGGGGACGCCACCGCGGACGTTGAACAACGCTTGATCCGAGCAGTAGATGAGGGGGGTGAGACCGATGGTTTTTAGTTCTGAAGGTGAAGACGTATCTGTTTTGGTCATGGTCTTGCTCCTAGGTTCGAGGAGCTGCCTTTTTCGTTACCACACGAAAGGGTGGCAGCTGTACGCAGGGTGGTAAACCGGGAACCAAGGAAACCGGCACGCCCGAGGGCGTCCCACGCACAGCCGCCATAACTCGAGATCGCAGACAAAAAATGCCTGTGTTCGTGATGAAGGCGCTGTTGCGTTGGTTTCGCCGGGTTACCACACCCGATCGCTGAATGGTCAGCGACGTCCGGAGAGTATCCCGTCGAAGAAAAGCGCAACAAGGCATCAAAGTGCCCAAACGCGAGATTCGGAGTGTGCCTACAAGGTCTGCGGCCGTCATCCGATATTGCGACACCTTAAGTAAACGAAAGTAAACGCGGCTTCTTTGGGCGAATGCATAACCCCAAGGCAATGGATATCCAATGTGGGAGCGAGCCTGCTCGCGATGCAGGCGCCTCGATGTGTCAGGCAACCCGAGGTGATGCTATCGCGAGCAGGCTCGCTCCCACAGGTGAACTGTGCCGTCCGGTCGAGCGGCGCGCGACATGAAAAAAGCCCCCGTTACCTTGCGATAACGGGGGCTTTTTTGAGCTTGGCTCAGGTCACTGTTCCGCGACCTTGTCCTTGCTCTGGCGCTGCTTGATGGCGTCGACCAGGCGCTGGGCCAGGGCCGGGTAGTTCTCATCGAAGTGGTGGCCGCCCGGCAGCTTGATGGCTTCGCCCACCGCTGTCTTGTCAGTGCAGCCGCTCTCGGCGATTTCCTCTGCGCCGTAGATGCACAGCACCTTGTCGGCTGGCAGTTTGGCCATTTCCGGGCCGGTGGCGGCTTCTTTACCGGCATTGCCGAGCCAGCCGTCGACCTGAATTTCGAAGTTGCCAGTGCGGGCGAAGGCCAGCAGGATGATTGCATCGACCCGCTGTTGTTCGCTTTCCGGCATGCGGTTGTAGATTGCCGGCAAGACGTCAGCGCCGAACGAGTAACCCGTCAGGATGAAGCGTTTGGTGCCCCACTTCTGGCGGTAGTGCTGCATCAGTTCGGTCAGGTCGATAGCGCTTTGCTCAGGGCTCTTGTGCTGCCAGTAGTAGCGCAGGGTGTCGATGCCGACCACCGGGTAGCCGATCTTCGCCATTTCACCGGCCACGTCACGGTCCAGGTCGCGCCAGCCACCATCACCGGAGAGGAACAGGGTGACGGTGTCCTTGGCTTGGCCAGCAGGCACTTCGACCACCGGGATGTTCAGGCCGCCGTTGCCCTTGTCGGAGCCGACGAGGATCTTGCGCAGTTCGTTGTTGAGGACCTGTGGCAGGTTGATGTCGTAGTCGCTGATGCTGGTTTCGGCATTGGGTTGGTCGCGTACGAAACCGGCGCTGGTATCGTCCGGGTTGTCGTTCCACGCAACCAGCCAATGGCCGTGAGCTGCACTTTTTGGCAGCTGCTGGGTGCAGCCGGGTTTTTCCAGGGCCAGGTCCACTGAAACGGCCTGGGACTTGTCGTCTTTCTGCTCGGCCAGCCAGCGCCAGGCCAGGACGGCGCCAGGGCCGATACCGCTGACCAGGGTCGCAGGGCCTTTGAGCTGTTGAAGGGCCGACTGCAGGGCGTTATTTTGCTGCGTGCAATCGGCGGGCAGGATCACTTGAACGATTTGCGCGGCACCGCCCTGGCTCAGGGTCATCAGTTGCTTGTCGCTGAGCTTCTTCTCTTCGTTCACCGCGACCACCACCTGGGCGCGCGGCGTGGTGCCGGGAATGACACGGGTCATCGCCGGGCCATCCGTCGGCGTCAGCAGTTCGAGGGTGGGCTCTGGTGCCGGGCGGTTCCAGTACCAGTAACCACCACCGAGGATCACAGCCAGCACCACCAGAGTGGCCAATACATACCGCCAGGAGCGTTGAATCATCAGCGTTTCACCAATCCAGTCAAGCCGCCCGCAATCAGGGCGGCGGTATCGGCCAGCGCCACCAGCGGATCGAGTCCGGCGGGCACGGCCATGTAACGAGGTTCCCAGTCGGGCTGGAATTTGTCTTTGAAGCGGCGCAGCCCCTGGAAGTTATAGAGCTGCTCGCCACGGCGAAACACCATCGAGCCGAGGCGTTGGGTCAGTGGTGCGCCACGACGGGGTTGCAGACCCGACAGCGGTACCATGCCCAGACTGAAGCGTGTGTATCCATGATTTTTATAATGTTGAATCAGGCCGACCATCATGAACTCCATGGTCAGCTTGGGGGCGTCCGGGTGTGCACGCATCAGGTCGAGGCTGGCCAGGTCATGGCTATAGGTCTCGAGCAGGTTGGCGAACGCCACCGGGCGACCTTCAAAGTGAATGATCGCAATCCGGAAGTGCTTGAGGTAATCGTCGCTGAAACGGCCGAGGGAGAAGCCTTTCTCGCGAACATTCTTGCCAGTCAGCCAGGCATCGGAAATGACCCGCAGCTCCTCCATGGGGGCGTGACCCGGCTCGTAGATTTCCAGCGACAGGCCATCGCGGGTGCCACGGTTCCAGGTGTAGCGCAGGTCCTTCATCTCTTTGCCCTTGGCTTCGAGATCAAAGCGATGCAGGTCGACCCGGGCTTCTTCGCCCAGCTTGATCGCGGTCAGGCCGATGTCCATGTAGTACGGCAGGTTTTCGGCGCGTACCTGATAAAACACCGGACGGGCATGATGAAGGTCACAGAGGTCACGGAACTGCCAGATCATCTCCGCGCGTTGCTGGGTCGGGCCGATCGGGTCGTACAGGGCTACCAGGCTGCGGCCACGACGCGCATACATCAAGAACGCTTCGTCGTTAGGGTGGAACAGCAGCGCCTTATCACCGGTCAGGGCCAGGCCTCCGTCTGGTTGCGACGAGGCCATCAGGATTTTCAGCGCCTTATCCAGTTCTTCGGTGTCGGGCTGGTGAATGACCGGGCGCGCGGTGCGCAGCAACCAGGTCAGTGACACCACCACCAGCAAGACCGCCGCGCCGAGCAGCGAGCGCAGGCCGCGTGGGGCATCAGAGTCCAGGGTGAACTGCCACCACAGTTGATGGCTGTACGGCACATCCTGATAGGCGAACAGCAGCAACCAGATCGAGGCGCCCAACACGCACAGGCTGGCCACCAGGTACAGCGGCGAGAATGGCACTTCGGTCAAACGGCTTGGGCGGTAGAACGAGCGGCGGAAGATCGCCAGCAGGCTGGCGGTCAGGATCATCAGGCAAGATTCTTCCCAGTCGAACCCTTTGAGCAGCGAGAGCACGGCACCGATCATCAGCAGAATGGTGGTCAGCATCCACGCGGCCGAGAGGCGACGGCGCAGGCCTTGAGCCAGCAGCAGGCAGAGCACGCCGATCAGGCTGGCACCGAAGTGCGAGGCATCGACCAGGCGATGGGGAATCAAGAAGCCGATATGCTCCAGGCGAGTGTCGATTTCCGGTGTGGCGCCGGAGAACAGCAATACGACGCCAGACAGGAACACCAGTATCGCCAGCACCGGCGCGGCCATGCCCGAGGCGGCGCGCAGCGATTGACGGGTGTTGAACAGACGTTGCGCTTCATTGATCAACAGCAGGACGCAGGCCACCAATAGCGGCAGAACCACATAGATCAGACGGTACAGCAGCAGGGCGGCAGCCAGTGGCGCAGCACCGAGTTTGTCGGCAAAGGCCGCCAGCAGAATCGCTTCGAATACCCCGACACCGCCGGGTACATGGCTGAGCACGCCAGCGGCCAGGGCCAGCAGATAGACCAGCAGGAAGGCGCCGAACGGTGGCGCTTCCGGTAGCAGCAGATAAAGCACGGTCGCGGCGGCTGCCACGTCCAGTGCGGTAATCACCAATTGCAGGAAAGTCAGGCGACGACCAGGCAGGCGTAGCGTGCGTCGACCGACGCGAACCAGCAGGTTGTCCGGGTACGGTTGATCTGGCAGGCGCCGGCGGTAGATGCCGAAGGTCAGTACCGAGCAGAGCAGCAGTACGGCGATCGCGATCCCGCCCAGCAATGGCTGTGACAAATTCAGCGCGCTGGAGGCGGACGGCAGGTCGCTGAGCGTCGCCAGGGCAGCGAGCGGCGGCAGGGCGCAGCCCAATGACAAGCTGGCGAACAGCGTCATGTGGGCGACTTCCGAAGCCCCAAGGCCGTGACGTGCATACAGGCGGTAGCGTACCGAGCCGCCGGATAGCAGCGATAGGCCAATGGCATTGCCGATTGCAAACGCGGTGAAGCCACCCAGAATCATGGTGCGCGGCGGCAAACTCACGCCAGCGTAACGAGTGGCCGACCATTCGTAGCCGAGCAATATGATGAAGCCGGCAATAGTCGCGCCCAATGCGCCGAGCAGGGCCGGTTTCGGCACTTCCAGAATCGAGTCGTGCAGGGCGTAGAGATCGAGTTCGCTTAATAGATGGCGACAGGCAATCAACGCGATAGCGAACAATAGCAACGTGACCGCCAGGCCAATGGGCTGACGGTACTTGCTGACCAGATCCAGCCAATGCAGACGAGTGGCGGTGATCGGTTGTGTCGCTGTGACGGTGTCTTGTGAATCAGACGAGTTGGCGCGCATCAATAACCTCTTGGATTGTGCGCGACAGGATGCGGGTATCCAGCCAAGTTACCAATCCCTGTAGAAAAAAATAATCACAAATATTAACGCGTATCACCGAGCATCGGGGATTACGCACACTCAACTATAGTGGGGCTTGCCCGCGACTCAGCATAGCCTGATCTGGTGGACCCTGAAGAAGGCCAAAGGTTCTAGCACCTTGCCAGATCATTGTTGCGAAAGGACTTTTCAACAGATACAAAAAAGGCCGCTCTTTCGAGCAGCCTTTTTTGATGTTTGGTTGCGGGAGCCGGATTTGAACCGACGACCTTCGGGTTATGAGCCCGACGAGCTACCAGACTGCTCCATCCCGCGTCTGTGTGGCGGCATTCTACAGGCGATCGCTTGAGTGTCAACCGTTAATGCTCCGCTTGGTCAAATTAACGTTAATTAGCCTCGAACGGTCGCAGGTCTTAAGTTAAGTATAAGAAGCGCAACGGGTTTTTTCTCGGCTCTGGCGACGAGAGGGAAGGAGAAAAGATGAAAAACAGACACGCACAAAAAAGGCCACTCTTTCGAGTAGCCTTTTTTGATGTTTGGTTGCGGGAGCCGGATTTGAACCGACGACCTTCGGGTTATGAGCCCGACGAGCTACCAGACTGCTCCATCCCGCGTCTGTGTGTCGGCATTCTACAGAGGATCGCTGGGGTGTCAATTGCTAATTCAGAAAAATCTGTTCTTGTTCAATCGCTTAGCGTGTCTGGCAGGAGGTCTGGTAGGGCTTGAGGGCTTGCTGCACAAGGCTTTCAGCTCTATTGGCGGGTTGGTTTCGATTGAGAAAATAAATCCCGTGTAGGCGTTTCCTACCGCTAGTAGAGAAGAATTAAAGCACTGGTGCTATATACAGTTGTCGGTGAGATACTGGCGATTCGTTTTCAGCTAACCCCTTTTCCTTCATCGAACACCGCCTTATATGACGCAGCGCAAAATCATCCACGTCGATTGTGACTGCTTCTATGCCGCCATCGAGATGCGTGACGACCCGACTCTGGCGAGCAAACCGCTGGCGGTCGGTGGCTCGGCGGATCATCGTGGTGTTATTGCGACCTGCAACTATGAAGCGCGGGCTTATGGGGTGCGTTCGGCCATGTCATCGCGGCATGCCTTGAAGCTGTGTCCGGACCTGGTCATCGTCAAGCCGCGAATGGATGCCTATAGAGAAGCATCGAAGGAAATTCAGACGATTTTTCGCGATTACACCGACCTGATCGAGCCACTGTCGCTGGATGAGGCGTACCTCGACGTCTCTGAAAGCACGCATTTCGCCGGCAGTGCCACACGAATTGCCCAGGACATCCGGCGCCGGGTCTCCAATCAACTGCACATCACGGTCTCGGCGGGTGTGGCGCCGAACAAGTTTCTCGCGAAGATCGCCAGTGACTGGAAAAAGCCCAACGGGTTGTTTGTGATCACGCCGGATCAGGTCGAGGACTTTGTCTCGCAGTTGCCGGTGAGCAAGCTGCACGGCGTCGGCAAGGTCACCGCGGACAAGCTGGCGAAGCTCGGTATTGTCGATTGCCTTCAGTTGCGCGACTGGAGCAAGTTGGCGCTGGTGCGCGAGTTTGGCAGTTTTGGCGAGCGTCTGTGGAGTCTGGCGCGTGGGATTGATGATCGGCAGGTGCAGAACGACAGTCGCCGGCAATCGGTGAGTGTTGAAAATACCTACGATGTGGATCTGCCGGATCTGGTCAGTTGCCTGGATAAGTTGCCGGAGCTGCTGGAAACCCTGAACGGGCGTATGGCGCGGATCGACAGCAGCTACCGTCCCGGCAAGCCGTTCGTCAAAGTGAAGTTCCATGATTTTACCCAGACCACGCTGGAGCAGGCCGGGGCAGGGCGGGACCTTGGTAGCTATCAGCTGTTGCTGACTCAGGCCTTCAACCGAGGTGGGAAGCCCGTGCGTTTATTGGGGATTGGCGTGCGCTTGCAGGATCTGCGTGGCGGCTTTGAGCAGTTGGATCTGTTTGAGCGTTGATCGTTAAAAGCAAAAGATCGCAGCCTGCGGCAGCTCTACGCAAGCGAAGTACGTAGCTGCCGCAGGCTGCGATCTTTTCAAGCTATCAATTGGCGCCTGGATCCGCCACTAATCGCCCGGCATCCTTGGTCAGCGACTTGAGAAACTCGCTTTGCAATTCAGGATCATTGCGGGTCAGTTCGATGAGGCTTTGTTCCAGCTCGCTGGCTTCTTCTTCCAGGCCCAACTCCGACAGGCGTTTGACCCGATGCACCCACTGGCTCACTTCGTCGTCTTCGAGGTCGTCGTAAATCAGTGCGTGAGCTTCCAGCAGCTTGCTGCGCAGGGTGCTGCTGATCGTCAGGGACGAATCGGTGTGCACGTCGTCCTGAGCATCTTCGACAGTGATCTGCAGCTTGCCGATATGACTCAGGTCCTGCTCCGCGAACGGGCTGTCGAGCAGGTTCAAGCGCAACACGCCGTTGCGGTCGGTGGTGAGCTCGAAGGTCTGCTTGCCGGCCTTGACCTCTACCGGGCGCTCGTTCCATGGCAGGCTCGAATACTCCATGCGTTTATCACGCTGGACTTCATCGATACCGGCCAGGTTCTGTTGTGCGCGACCGTGGGACTGCACGTTCATGAACGGGTTCAGCCCGTCGACGCCGTAGTTGATCCAGTCCTTGGTCATGCTGTCCGGCAAGTTGCCGAGGGCGAAGACGTTGGCGATGTTGGCGCCAGCGCCCGCCACGATCGCCAGCGCGCCCAGCGGGATCTCGTAGATCTTGCGCCAGGGTTGGTAAGGCGTGTAGCGATCGTAGCGGCGGGTGACGTCGTACTCGGTGACTTCGAAGGTCTTCTGCTCGTGAATCCGTACCCGGCGTTGCGGCAGCTCAAGCACCTTAGGCTCACCGACATCGATCTGCAGGCTGTGATCGAGCAGTTTGCGCTCGATGCGTTCCTCGTGCTCGCTGCGTTGTGACATCTGATTGGCGCAGCCGCTGAGCAACAGGGTGCCGCACAGGGCGGCACCACCGAGGCTTAAGGTGTTTCGCTTGAACATGACTTCTCTATCTGGTGTCAGCGGCGGATACGAGCCTGGAGGAAAGACACTACGTCAGCGACCGGCAGGGCTTGTGGCTCGGCCTCGGTACGGCTCTTGTATTCCAGGTTGCCGTCGGCAAGGCCGCGGTCGCTGACCACGATCCGGTGAGGAATGCCGATCAGCTCCATGTCCGCGAACTTGATGCCCGGGCTGGTTTTCTTGTCGCGATCATCCAGCAGCACTTCGAAGCCGGCCGCAGTCAGTTCTGCGTAGAGCTTGTCGGTGGCTTCGCGAACCAGGTCGATCTCGTAGCGCAGCGGCACCAGGGCGATCTGGAACGGCGCGAGGCTGTCGCTCCAGATGATGCCTTTGTCGTCGTTGTTCTGCTCGATGGCGGCAGCCACCACGCGGGAAACGCCGATGCCGTAGCAGCCCATTTCCAGGGTGACCGGCTTGCCGTTCTCGCCCAGCACTTCGCACTTCATCGCTTTGCTGTACTTGTTACCCAGTTGGAAGATGTGCCCGACTTCAATGCCGCGCTTGATTTCCAGGGTGCCCTTGCCATCCGGGCTTGGGTCGCCGCTGACGACGTTACGCAGGTCGGCCACGGTCGGAACCGGCAGGTCGCGCTCCCAGTTGACGCCGAAGTAGTGCTTGTCGTCGATGTTGGCGCCGATACCGAAGTCGCTCATCAGCTCGACCGAGCGGTCGATGATGATTGGCAGCGGCAGGTTCAGCGGGCCGAGGGAGCCGGCACCCGCGCCGATGGCGTCACGCAGCTCGGCTTCGGAGGCCATGACCAGTGGGCTGGCAACGCCAGGCTGGTTGGAGGCCTTGATTTCGTTGAGCTCGTGGTCACCACGAATGATCAACGCGATCAGCTTGCCGGCTTCTTCGGCGTGAACCACCAGGGTCTTGATGGTTTTTTCGATGGGCAGATTGAAGCCTTCCACCAGTTGCGCGATGGTTTTCGCGTTCGGGGTGTCGACCAGACGCAGCGCTTCAGAAGGTAGCGCGCGCGAGGTTTCCCGTGGTACGGCTTCGGCTTTCTCGATGTTCGCGGCGTAGTCGGAACCGTTGCTGAAGACGATGTCGTCTTCACCGGATTCGGCCAGTACGTGGAACTCGTGGGAGCCGGCGCCACCGATGGAACCGTTGTCGGCTTCAACCGGGCGGAATTTCAGGCCCAGGCGGGTAAACACGTTGCAGTAGGCCTGATGCATGCGGTCGTAAGTGACCTGCAGCGATGCCTGATCAGCGTGGAAGGAGTAGGCGTCCTTCATGATGAACTCGCGGCCGCGCATCAAACCGAAGCGTGGGCGGATTTCATCACGGAATTTGGTCTGGATTTGGTACAGGTTGATTGGCAGCTGTTTGTAGCTGCTCAACTCGTTACGCATCAGATCAGTGATTACTTCTTCGTGGGTCGGGCCGGCGCAGAAGTCGCGACCATGGCGATCCTTGAAGCGCAGCAGTTCCGGGCCGTACTCTTCCCAGCGGCCAGATTCCTGCCACAGTTCAGCCGGCTGAGTGCTCGGCATCAACACTTCGAGAGAGCCGGCGGCGTTCATTTCTTCGCGAACGACGGCTTCAACCTTGCGCATCACTCGCAAGCCCATCGGCAGCCAGGTGTACAGGCCAGAGGCGAGTTTGCGGATCATGCCGGCGCGCAGCATCAGCTGATGGCTGATGACGACGGCATCGGAAGGCGTTTCTTTCTGTGTGGCGAGCAAATATTGACTGGTACGCATGGTAGGCCGTTGTCGGTTGCTGAAAACTAGAAATGACGGAGCATTGTACGGGCGAGATTTGCTGGCGTACAGGATTGCGGCCGGCGGCGTGGCTCGAGCGCGGGGACACCCCCGCGCCCTGGGGTCTTACGATTCTTCGACGGCGGTGGCGGCCTGGGATGGCTCGGGCGTCGGTGTCGGACCTTCGCGGCGATTTTCCTGGTACCAGTGCAGGGCGATCAACAGCAGGGTTGGCACACCGAGCAGCGTCGTGATGATGAAGAAATTGTGATAACCGTATTTCTCCACCATGACTCCCGAGTAACCGCCAATCAGGCGTGGTAGCAGGAGCATGATCGAGCTGAGCAGGGCGTACTGGGTCGCGGAGAACTTCAGGTTGGTCAGGCTCGACAGGTAAGCGACGAAGGCCGAGGTGGCCATGCCTGAACTGAAATTGTCCAGGGAGATGGTGACGATCAGCATCTCCAGGTTGGCGCCCATGTCGGCGAGCATCATGAACAGCAGGTTGGTGGCGGCTGAAGCGAACCCGCCGATGAACAGAATCGGCAGGATTCCGAAACGCACGATCAGCAGGCCGCCCATGCCGGCGCCTATCAGGGTCATGATCAGGCCGAAGATCTTGCTCACGCCGGCAATCTGATCCTTGGTGAAGCCCAGGTCGATGTAAAACACGTTGGCCATTACGCCCATGACGGTGTCGGACATTCGATAGGTGGCGATCAGGCCCAGCAGCAGAAAGGCCTGCCAGCGGTAGCGTACAACGAAGTCGTTCACCGGTGTCAGTACCGGGGCCAGGCCGCGGCGGCCCATGGTAGAGAGGCACAGGCTGGTCAGGATGATGTAGAGGAGCGCCCGCAGAAAGGCTCGATCTTCCAGCAGCAGATCCAATGGGCTCATGGCGCCCGAGATCACGCTGGCGAAGTCGGTGTTGTAGAGCTGAGTAAACATCGCGGGCACGGACACCAGCAAAACGATGAGTACAAATACCGACGCCAGTTGGTGCACAAAACTGTAGCGGCCAGCGGACAGCTGGGTACGCAGCGGCACGGGAGGCTCACGCATGAACAGGGTGGTCAGTAGCGCCGGGATCATCAACAGGCCGAACAGCGCGTAGGTGCCGGTCCAGGCGGAGTGCTTGTAATTGAAGCCTGTGGAGCCGAAGCCTTCGGCAATGAACAGTGCGCCGGCCGTTGCCAGCAGCGCGGCGACCCGATAGCCGGACATATAGCTGGCAGCCAGTGCCGCCTGACGGGTGTCGTCGACAATTTCCAGGCGGTAGGCGTCGACGGCAATATCTTGTGTCGCGGAGGCGAATGCGACCAGAACGGCAATCGCAATCAGCCAGGACAGGTGTTTTTGCGGGTCGCAGAAACCCATGGCGATCAGGCCGAAGATCAGCAGTATCTGCGCCAGGACCAGCCAGGAGCGTCGTCGGCCGAGTTTGCCGAGCAATGGCAGGCGCCATTGGTCGAGAAGTGGCGACCAGACCCATTTGAATGCGTAGGCCAGCCCGATCAGGCTTGCATAGCCAATGGTTTCGCGGGCGACGCCGGCCTCACGCAGCCAGACGGAGAGCGTCGAAAACACCAACATGTAGGGTAGGCCGGCGGCGAAACCCAGCAACAACAATACAAGTGTCGAAGGGCTGGCATAAGCGGCGAGCGCGGCGCGCCAGGTTTTACGGGGCATGGGCTGGAGTCTGCCTCAAAATTGCGAAAACAAAGCGCGCACTCTAACCGCTGTGCTCTACCGGACGCCAGCCATGACGCTGAATATCAACACGATTGTTCAGGATGCTGACGCCTTCCATGCGCAAGCGTGCCCGCTGTTCATCGCCTGAAGGGCTGCCCAGAGGCAAACTGAGGCGACCGCCGGCACCCAAGACGCGGTGCCAGGGCAGCTTGGTGTCGCCAGGCAACTGACTCAGTGTTCGTCCCACCCAGCGCGCGGCCCGCCCCAGGCCTGCCAGTTCGGCGAGCTGGCCGTAACTCACCACTTTGCCTTCAGGAACCTGTGCCAGGGTCAGATAGAGCGTGGTTCGGCGCATCTGCGCCGGGGTTTCGGTCTCGCTGTTGGCGTCAGTCACGTTGCCGTTTCCTGATGAGGGGTTGATGCGTGCTCTAGAATAAATCTTCGATGAGCGAATGAGAAATGAGCTCAACACAAATACTCGGATCAGTCCTTGCCAAGGCTTTTATGGTCGGGATAATGCCGCCCCTTTCTCGTAAACCCGAGCCCGGTCTTTGTTTATGTTGTCCAGAACCCTGTTGTGCCTCGCCGTTATCAGTGCCTCTACGCCCGTGCTGGCCGATACGGTGTGGTTGAAAAATGGTGACCGTCTGAGTGGCAAGATCAAGGTCTTCGATGGCGGGAAGCTGTTGATTCAGACCGAATACGCCGGGGTGATAGCAATTGACTGGAAGCAGGTCAAAACGCTGGAAAGCGATCAGGAGTTGCTGGTCAAGCAGGATGCCTATACCGGCGAAAAAGCCAAATCACTGCAGGCTGCCGAAGCGGGCAAGGTGACCCTGACCAATGGTGAGGCGCCGAAAATCGTCGAATTGTCGAGCATTCAGCAGATTGTCACGCCTAAGCCGGTCATCGAAGACATGGTGTGGAAAGGCAATGTCGATATGGCGCTGGATTACCAGCGAGCGGAAAAGAACACCGATGCTTACGACATTGATTTCAAAACCTCCGCCCGTCATGGTCAGTGGCGCCATACCGCCGAAGGTGAGTACAACCGCGAATTTCAGAATGATGTGGTCACCACTGACAATTGGCGCGCTGAATACGCCCTTGATCGCTTTATCACCGAAAAGTGGTTCTGGGAGGGACGTTTGGCCTATAAGCGGGACAAGGTTGAAGAGCTGTCCCGACAGCGCACGGTCGGTACGGGCCCGGGCTATCAATTCTGGGATGATGAGCTGGGTGCTTTCTCTCTGGGCTCGCTGCTCAATCGTACTGACTATGAGTACAAGGAAGGCGGTGCGGACAGCTTCTATTCCTTGGCAATGAAGTGGGATTACAACCGTTACCTGATTGGCAAGACGGTTGAGTTGTTCGCCACGGGGGAGGCTGGGAAGCCGTTATCGGGTGTGGCGAATTACGCCCTCGATGCGGAGCTCGGGTTGCGCTACAAGGTGACGGAGTGGGCATCGCTCAATCTGAAGGCCGAGCGAGACGTGATCAGTGGCACTGAAAAAAGTGACCTCAGCAAGACCCGTTACACCGCAGGTTTCGGTGTGGCCTGGTAAAACAGACAGGCACAAAAAAGCCCCGCTTTTGAGGGCGGGGCTTTTTACTAAATCAGGACAAGTTAGATAACTTGAACTTCTTCAGCTTGCATGCCTTTCTGACCGCGGGTAGCGATGAAAGAAACCTGTTGGCCTTCTTTCAGGCTTTTGAAGCCGTCGGATTGGATAGCTTTGAAGTGAACGAACAGGTCGTCACCGGATTGTGGAGTGATGAAGCCGAAGCCTTTTTCATCGTTGAACCACTTAACGGTACCGGTTTGGCGATTAGACATGGTGTAACTCCTTGAACAAAGATAACTGCGACTCAGGAAGAACCCTGGCCGAGACTGAGTGCAAAGAGCAGGAAAAATTCTTGTAGATGGTTGGATCGAAATTCAACATATCGTGTAGAGATTCTCAGTGACACAAGCAGCACAGTGACGCCACCTTAACCCTTTTTCCTGAACGTGCCAATGGTCTTTACGAAGGTTTCTCTGTTTTCATGACTGACGGTGCGCTGTATTGCCGCGAAGGCCCGGAAGTCGTGGGGGATCGGCGAGAATTGTGCCCCGGACTTTGAACCGGCGGCGCGCCCCGGTAAGATGCCGGACAGAATTTTTCCACCTCGCTATTCAGGACACCCGCCATGAGCATCAAATCGGACAAGTGGATTCGCCGCATGGCGCAAGAGCACGGCATGATCGAGCCCTTCGTAGAGCGCCAGATGCGTGGCGAAGGCGCCGACCGGCTGATTTCCTTCGGTGTGTCGAGCTACGGCTACGACGTGCGCTGCGCCGATGAATTCAAGGTGTTCACCAACATCAATTCGGCGACGGTCGATCCGAAGAACTTCGATGAGAAGAGCTTCGTCGATGTCAAAAGCGATGTGTGCATCATTCCACCGAACTCGTTCGCGCTGGCTCGTACCGTCGAATTCTTCCGTATTCCGCGCAACGTGCTGACGATTTGCCTGGGCAAGAGCACCTACGCTCGCTGCGGCATCATCGTTAACGTCACGCCGCTGGAACCGGAGTGGGAAGGCCACGTGACCCTGGAATTCTCGAACACCACCACGTTGCCGGCGAAGATCTACGCCAACGAAGGTGTGGCACAGATGCTGTTCTTCGAGTCTGACGAGGAGTGTGAAGTGTCGTACAAGGACCGTGGTGGCAAGTACCAGGGCCAGCTCGGTGTGACCCTGCCGCGTGCCTGAGTCAGCCGTCTGACAAACCGTTGGAATTCCTGAGCGGGCGTACACTCTATGGAGTGTACTGCTCCGATTCGCGCAAGGCGGGTCGGGCCATCGCTCAGGAGTGCTTCATGAAGATCGATCCGCGAATAAGTGCCGAACTGGCAAGGCTTGAGCCCAATCAAGTGGGCCTGCTGGCCTGGTCATTGCTGGCGCATCCGCCTGTCACGCTGGCCGGCGGAATCCCTGGTCAGCCCGACCCTGATACCCCGAACGAACAACCGACCGAACCTGGCGAGCCTGGCGAACCCACCTTGCCGGATAAGCCGCCTCCCGCGCCGGTCGCCTGATTTTCCCACGATGAGCGATCACGCGGTTTACAAATAAACCGCGTTGCCCCCATCGCGGGCAAGCCACGCTCCCACAGCGTGGTGGGTTACTTGAGGTTGCCGCTAAGGAACTGCTTCAGCCGTTCGCTCTTCGGATTGCCCAGCACGTCTTCAGGCGCGCCTTCCTCCTCCACCAGTCCCTGATGCAGGAACAGCACCTGATTCGACACTTTGCGGGCAAAGCTCATTTCGTGGGTCACCATGATCATGGTCCGGCCTTCTTCGGCCAGGCCCTGAATCACCTTGAGCACTTCGCCCACCAGTTCCGGGTCCAGCGCCGAGGTCGGTTCGTCGAACAGCATGACTTCCGGTTCCATCGCCAGTGCGCGGGCGATGGCGACACGCTGTTGCTGGCCGCCCGACAGGAACGCCGGGTATTGATCCGCCACACGGGCTGCCAGGCCGACCTTATCCAGATAACGTCGGGCGCGGTCTTCCGCGTCCTTTTTGCTGACGCCCAACACCCGGCGCGGGGCCATGGTGATGTTTTCCAGCACGGTCATGTGGCTCCACAGGTTGAAGTGCTGGAACACCATCGCCAGTCGGGTACGGATCCGTTGCAGTTCGGCTTCATCGGCCACCCGCATGCCGTGGTGGTCCTTGATCATGCGGACCGCTTGACCGTCCAGGCTCATGGCGCCGTCGTTGGGTTGTTCGAGAAAGTTGATGCAGCGCAAAAAGGTGCTTTTGCCCGAGCCGCTGGCGCCGATCAGGCTGATCACGTCGCCGGTCTTGGCCTTGAGCGAAACACCTTTGAGCACTTCATGGGTGCCGTAGCATTTATGCAGGCCTTCGATGGTCAGTTTGTACATGGGGCATGCATCCTCAAGGCGAAAGTAGGTAGCCGGTGCGATAGGCCTCGAGGCCTGCAACATGGGCGATCACCATGCCAGCGGTGGCCATCCGGCGGGTCGAGCGGGCGTAGAGCAGGCCGGCGTTGGTGCAATGAACCGGGGTCACGCGGTCGCCGATCGGGTCGATGATTTCGGCGATCAGTTGTCCTGCTTCCAGATACTCGCCGGGCAGCACGCTGTACACCAGCAAACCGCCGACCGGGGTCGCGACCGGTTCTACCCCGGCCAGCGGAGTGGCAGGGTAGGGCAGCTCGGGCAAGGGCGCGGCCTCACCTTCGATGGCGCCGAAATGAATCAGATAGTCGATCAACGCCTGGCAGTCGAGGCTGGCCAGCGGATGATTGACGTCACCTTGACCACGCAACTCGACTGTTACCGAGAAGCTGCCCGGCGGAATGTCGAACTGCTCACCGAAGCGTTCCTGCATTTGCCACCAGACCAGGGTGAAGCACTCGTCGAACGAATGACCGCCGGAGTCGGTGGCCAGCAGGCTGGCTTCTGCACCGATATAGCGTGCCAGTGGCTCGACCTGCGGCCAGGCCTCGGGCGTGGTGTAAAGGTGCGCGACGGCTTCGAAATCACAATGCAGGTCCAGCACCATATCGGCGTCGCAGGCTAGTGTTTGCAGGGTCAGGCGCTGGGATTGCAGTTGAGTGCGGGCGGTCTGCCGGGCCAGCGCGTTGCGCAGGCTGCTGCGGATCAGCTCAAGGTTGTGTTGCGGATCGTCGTTCAGTTGTCCTTCGATCTCGTTGCCGATCTCTTCACCGAGGTCCACGAACCAGCGGTTGAAGTTCTGTCCGCTTTCCAGCTCGTAGCGGCCCAGTGGCACGTCCATCAGCACTTGTTCCAGGCCAATCGGGTTGGCCACGGGTACCAGTACGATCTCGCTGCGCAGGCGGCCGGCGGCTTCGAGCTCCGCCAGGCGCAGCTTGAGGTGCCAGGCCACCAGCATGCCGGGCATTTCGTCGGCGTGCAGCGAGGACTGTATGTAGATCTTGCCTTTGGCCTGGGGCGGGCCGAAGTGGAAGCTGTGGATTTGCCGTGCAGTGCCCGGCAGCGGGGCAAGCAGGTCATGGATCTGGTGGCGCATTTGCTTTTGTGTCCTGAAGCAGGAGAGCTAGTGAGTCGGCCCAAGGAACGCCAGCCATCGGCGTTCCGCCAGTCGGAACAGGCCGACCAGCGCAAAGGTGACGGTCAGGTAGATCAGCGCGGCAATGCCGAATGATTGAAAGGTCAAAAAGGTCGCCGAGTTGGCGTCGCGAGCGACTTTCAAAATATCCGGGACGGTGGCGGTGAAGGCCACGGTGGTCGAGTGCAGCATCAGGATCACTTCGTTGCTGTAGTACGGCAACGAGCGGCGCAGCGCCGACGGCATGATCACGTAGGCATAAAGCTTCCAGCCTGTCAGCCCGTAGGCCTTGGCCGCTTCGACTTCGCCGTGGGCCATGTTGCGAATCGCCCCGGCGAAAATCTCCGTGGTGTAGGCGCAGGTGTTCAGGGCAAAGGCGAGGATGGTGCAGTTCATCGCATCGCGAAAGAACGCATCGAGCACCGGCTGCGCGCGGACCGCGGCCAGGCTGTAGATCCCGGTGTAGCAGATCAGCAACTGGATATACAGCGGCGTGCCACGGAACAGGTAGGTGTAGAACTGCACCGGCAAACGCACGTAGAGCTTGGATGAAACCCGGGCAATGGACAGCGGAATCGACACCAGAAAACCGATGAAGATCGAGGCGCTGAGCAGCCACATGGTCATGGCCAGGCCGGTGATGTGGTAGCCGTCGGTGTAAAGGAACGGTTTCCAGTAGTCCTGTAGAAGTTCGATCATCGTATGGCCTCCCGGGCACCGGCGGCATAACGGCGTTCAAGCCTGCGCAGGACATAGTTCGAAGCGCTGGTGATCAGCAGGTAGATCAGCGCTGCCAACACCAGGAAATAGAACAGTTGATAGGAGCTTTTACCGGCGTCTTGAGCGGCCTTTACCAGATCGGCGAGGCCGATGATCGATACCAGCGCGGTGGCCTTGAGCATCACCATCCAGTTGTTACCGATGCCCGGCAGGGCGAAACGCATCATTTGCGGGAACACCACGAAGCGAAAGCGCTGGCCGCGTTTGAGGCCATAGGCAGTGGCGGCTTCGACCTGACCCCGTGGGACGGCGAGGATCGCGCCGCGGAAGGTTTCAGTGAAGTACGCGCCATAAATGAAGCCCAAGGTGATGACCCCGGCGCTGAACGGGTTGATTTCGATGTACTCCCATTCCATCAAGTCGGTCAGGGAGGTCAGCCAGGTTTGCAGGCTGTAGAAAATCAGCAGCATTAACACCAGGTCCGGCACGCCGCGAATCAGTGTGGTGTAGACCTGGGCAGGAACCCGCAGCAGTTTGATGCTGGAAAGTTTGGCAGTGGCGCCGAGCAGGCCGAGCAACACGGCCACCAGTAGCGACAATACCGATAATTTGATGGTCATCCAGGTGCCTTGCATCAGCAGCGGGCCAAAGCCCTTCAAGCTGAAGGCAGAAAGCCCCAGGTTTTGTAATAACTCTTCGAACATAAAATCGGCGACCTGATAACGTGAAAAAAGCGCCCATCACGAGGATGGGCGCCGGGCATTATTTGCCGCTGTACAGATTCAGATCACCAAAGTGTTTCTTTTGAATGGTCGCGTAGGTGCCATCATCGTGTAACGCTTTGATACCTTTATCGAGAAGGGCTTTGAGCTCTTTGTTACCTTTCGAGATACCGACAGCCGTTTTGGCTGGCAGCAAAGGATCGTTGACCGGCTTGCTGACTTCGTAAGCAGCGCCTTGTGGCGACTTCAAAAAGCCCAGTTCGGCTTGCAGCATGTCCTGGATCGAGGCGTCCAGACGACCGGAAGTCAGGTCGGCGTAGACCTGGTCCTGGTTGGCGTAGGCCTGAGTGGTCACGCCAGCCTTGTCCAGCACGGCCTTGGCGTAGGCTTCCTGGATGGTGCCTTGCTCGTAGCCGACCTTTTTACCCTTGAGCGAGGCTACATCAGAAACGCCGGAGCCTTTCTTGTAGACCAGTGCGGTAGGGCCGGAGAACAGCTCGCTGGAGAAGTCGATGACTTTTTCGCGGGCTTCGGTGACGGTCATGGAAGAGATCACACCGTCGAATTTATTGGCCTTGAGGCCCGGAATCATGCCGTCGAAATCGCTTTCGACCCATTTGCACTTGACCTTCAGCTCGGCGCAGATCGCGTTGCCCAGATCGATATCGAAGCCCACCAGGCTGCCGTCGGCCGCTTTGGACTCGAACGGAGCGTAGGAAGGGTCAACACCAAAACGCAGTTCTTTGTATTCCTTGGCCGTGGCTACACCTGCGGCCATGCACAACGCCAGTGCAGAAAGGGTCAGCAATGCTTTTTTCATTATTCAATCCCTAAGAACCAATTTGAGCGCTTGTGGCGCGGAATTATTGTTACTGGAAAGCGTAAGACCTTATGAAAGTAGCAATTTCCGAACCAGAGTCCCGAACAAGCGTTTTAAAAGATGATTCAAGACACGTCTGGAGAGGAATCGTGCCCGAAAACGGGCGTGAGCAATTTGCCGCACCAAAGTAGAGCGATCCATGGCAAGGAAGCAAGCTCCATTGCCACAGATCCCTATCGCATTACTTGCCCGGCACCAGCGTCAGCCGCGTTTTGCCATACACCTTGTCGAAGTTCTGCGGTTGCATCGGCAAGCTCATGTATTGGCCTTTGAGCCACGGATCGATGCTGTCGATATAGTTCGGGCTGGCCGGGTTGCCGGATTGGCCGGTGCCGTTCTGGCCCATCAGCGGTTCGGCCTGGCCAAAGTCGACGATGAAGCGCATCGCCGGCACCAGTGTCACGTTGAAATCCTGACCCCAGGTGTAGGCGGCAGCGTTCAACGTGGTGTGGTCACCTCCGGCAGACATGGCACCGCGCACGGTCTGGCCGCGGGTGTTTTTCCATTCGTAGTGGTGCAGTTTGCCCCACTGCCAGGCTGTGTGATCGGCGCCCATCTGACGCTCGCCGGCAGTGATGGCGGCGGCCAGGCTGCGGGCAAGAATGGTCGGTTTGTCTTCTTTTTGTGGCGTGCGGATGTCATCCCAGAACGGACTGTCTTCGCGGCCGAGCAAATGGTCAGCCTGGGCCGAGTAGGACAGTTTGCCGTTGGCGACGAAGGCTTTCCACGTCGGGCCGGACTCGGGGCCGAGTTCGTCGAGGAAAATCTGCTTCATGCTTTCTTGCAGGAACAGCTCGTAAATCGCCGCGTCGGTCGAGGTCGGGCTGAGCTTGCCGTCAAACGCCATCAAGCGGCTGAACGCTTCACGCGCTTTGCTGGCGTCAGCGGCGGGCAGTGCGTTGATCGCCTGTTTGAGCGGCTGGGACATGCCCGGCGCTTCAAACATCTTTTTCAGTTTGGCGGCGAATAGCGTGGTCTGGTCATACTGCATGGCAATCATGCTGCGGCTGTCGTGCTTGCCGGCGCCCGCCAGTTCGGCGATGCGCTCGCTGCGTTCAGGTGCCGCCCAGGAATTGGACAACTGCATGCCGTAACCGTGGGGGATGACCCGTTGGTTGGCAGTACCGAGCCAGCCCTGGGCCGGGTCTTGGTCGTAGGGGTGGAGCATCGGGTCGGCATAGCCGTCCCAGTCGTAACGGCCTTCCCACCCCGGCGATGGCAGCAAACCTTCGCCTTCACGGCGGTTCGGGAAGCGCCCGGTGACTTGCCAGCCGATGTGGCTGGCATCGGCGAACACCATGTTCAGCGCAATAGCGCGGATCTCACGGCTGGCGTCCGAGGCTTTCTCTACGGTCTGCGCACGGGACAGGTCGAAGAAGGCGTCCAGGCTCTTGTCGTCCGTAAAGCTCGGCATCTGCAATGCCAGGCCGAAACCATTGCCCAGTGCATTGCCTTGGGCGCTGTTGAGCAGCGGGCCGTGGCGGGTTTCGTACACAGCTTCGCGAATCGGCCGCTGACCTTTGACGAAATAGGTTTCGTTGCGAACTATCACCGGTTGCCATTTGCCAGCGACTTCGTAGCTAAGGCCATTGTCTTGACGCTTGAGCTTTTCAAGGAACAGGTCCTGGTTGTCGCCCATGACGGCGGTCATGCTCCACGCCACCTTGCCGTTGAAACCGGCAAGGACCATCGGAATACCCGCGATGGAAACCCCGGCAGCCTGGTACTTCGGCGAACGGATCTGCACGTAGTTCCATAGCGACGGCACGCCAATCGGGAATTGGCTGTCGCTGGCCAACAGGCTTTTGCCGCTGCGGCTGCGTTGCGGGGCAATCGCCCAGTTGCTTGAGGCCGTGGCGCCCAGCAAATTTAACGTAGACAACTGGTCGCTGGCTTTGGTGAGTTCGGTCAGGCCCGGGATCGTACCGTTGAGCTTCACGCCTTTAAGCTTTTCGGCTTCGGCCAGTGGCAGTTTTTCATCGGGATAGGCGGGTGACAACCATGCGAGTTTGTCAGTGCTGACGGTCTGTGCCATCACCAGTGAGGATATTTCCTGCGGCAGGTTGGCCGACTGGCTGAAGTTCAACAGGCAGAAAATCAGCGCCGAGTCTTCCGGTTTCCAGTATTCCGGGTTGTAGCCAGTGGCGGCCAGGTCTGACGGTAACTTGTCGCGATAGCGGAACAGGTAGGCGTTGACCCCGCGTGCATAGACTTCAAAGAAGCGTTTCAGGCGTGGTGAGGAGGCTTTGTAGAGTTCGTCGGCGCTTTTCTTCAGGTTGACCGCACGCATGTAGCGGTCAGCATCCAGCATCTCTGCGCCGGACATCTCCGACAGGCGACCCTGGGCCAGCAGGCGCAGAGTGACCATCTGGCTGATGCGATCACTGGCGTGTACGTAGCCGAGGGCGAACAGCGCATCGTGGAACGTGCTGCTTTCGATCAACGGCATGCCCATGGCATTGCGACGCACCGAAACGTTCTGCGCCAACCCTTTGAGCGGCTGCACGCCGGAGGTCGGTGGCAGGCTGTCCTGGGCATTCCAGGTCTGGCAACCGGTGAGGCTGAGCACACTGGCCACTGCTGCGGCAACGCCTAACCGGGGAAGAAAAGATGTAAGGGCTGGCGAGGCCATGGCAAAGCTCCTGCGGGGGTCGTACCGATAAAGGCGCTACGTTAGAGAGCAGGAGAAGGCCGCGCAAGCGGGGGGCAATCTTATTTCAAGGTATGTCCGATAAATCACAGAAATTGACGCTTGTGGCGAGGGGGCTTGCCCTAATGCGGATCAGTTAAGCCAAATACTGAACCTGTGGCGAGGGAGCTTGCTCCCGCTGGGGCGCGAAGCGGCCCTGAAAATGGGACTGCTACGCAGTCCAGCGGGAGCAAGCTCCCTCGCCACAGGGGACTGCACTGTTTTCAGGGGATTGGCGTTCACGATGACTTGCCTGGAGCAAGAACTGATGCTCAAGTGTGGAAAATTCAATGACCTGTGCAAGAGAAAACTCGCCATGGAACTTCAGGCTAACGCAGCGCTTATCCTTATCGATCAGCAAAAAGGCATTCACCACCCCAAACTCGGACCACGCAACAATCCAGGCGCCGAGGAGCGCATAGCTGAGCTGCTGAGCGAATGGAGGCGAATGGCGCGACCAGTGATTCATGTGCAGCACTTGTCCCGCTCGCCGGAATCCGTGTTCTGGCCGCAGCAGTCGGGAGTCGAGTTTCAGGAACGGTTCGAACCGTTATCGGGTGAGTGCGTGATCCAGAAACAGGTCCCCGATGCATTCTGTGGGACGACGCTTGCGGCAAATTTGCGTGAGGCGGGGATCGAACAACTGATCATTGTCGGCGTGGCGACCCACAACTCGGTCGAGTCCACGGCGCGTACGGCGGGCAATCTGGGGTTTGAAACCTGGGTCGTGGAGGACGCCTGCTACACCTTCGACAAGGTCGACTTCTTCGGCAAGATGCATTCGGCGCAAGAGGTGCATGCCATGTCGCTGGGTAATCTGCACGGGGAATATGCAACGGTGATCCGCACCGCACAAATTCTGTAGGCGCACGGGGCGCCTACAGGGGGATGCGTTGGGCTAACGCATCAAGCGCCGTGGCACTTCTTGAATTTCTTGCCATTGCCGCATGGGCAAGGGTCGTTGCGGCCGACGTCTTTCAACGCGTTGCGCACCGGTTCCTGGTGAGCGTGGCCGCAGTTCGGACCGTGAACATGGCCATGGTCGTGATCATGGTGGTCGTGATGGTCATGATCGTGGTTGCAGTCAGGGCCATGGACATGGGGTTGTTGGGTCATCGAGGTTACTCCGGAATTAAATCGCCGGGAATTATCTCGCCATAATGGGCCAGGTGCACGTCATTGCCGATGAATATCCCGGTTTCAAGCGTGCCTTCCAGGTAATAGGGGATCGGTTGGTCGGGTTTCTTCAACAATTTCACCACCTCGCGCAGGTGTTGCCAGAGGTTGGTACGTATCGGCACCTGGAAATAGCCGCTGCTTTTCGGGTCGACGGTGAACCATTTGCTGGACTCGCCTTCGGCCAGCAGAAACTCGCTTAAATGAATCCGGTACACCAGGCCGCGAACGGTAAGGTCGGAGTCGTTGGGGTTGTTGACGCGAAAATACAGCATGAATCTTTGTTCAAGGAGTCTGGCGCGCACCACTTCGACTTTGAGCAGATGGACTTGCGGGTCGAGGGTGTTGTCAGCGAACCAGGACGCGCAGCCACTGAGCCCCAGGGCCATGAGCAGGCTGAATGTCCTTAGTGCGCGCCACTCGCTGAGCATGGTGTGACCCCTTTACACGCTGGAAGATCGTAGGTGTCGGCAGTTCCTAACCGAAATACCCCGAACAGCACTTCTTGAATTTCTGCCCGCTGGCACAGGGGCATGCATCATTGCGGCCGGCCTTGAGCTGCACAGTCGGGTCGATGAAGTACCAGCGACCGGCGTTCTGCACAAAGGACGAACGTTCGCGGTGGCTGTGTTCGCCGGTGCTGTCGTGCCAGCGTGCGGTGAAGGTGACGAACGCATGTTCGGGCTGGCCGCCGAATACCTCGGAACTTTCCACCTCAAGGCCAAGCCAGGTGCTTTGCGCGCTCCAGTCGCTGATCGACTGGCGATCCAGACCCGCCTGTTGGGCGGGCAGGGTGGTGGCCACCAGATAGTCGATCA
This sequence comes from Pseudomonas sp. 6D_7.1_Bac1, assembly GCF_025465945.1. Taxonomy (GTDB): domain Bacteria; phylum Pseudomonadota; class Gammaproteobacteria; order Pseudomonadales; family Pseudomonadaceae; genus Aquipseudomonas. Next base: position 112,717 of record NZ_JANLNW010000052.1, read on the forward strand.
GGCCCAGCACATAGGCGCTGTAGCGCGAACGCATCAAGGCTTCGGCGCAAGGCACGGGGTGACCGGCGTGATAGTGACCGCAGCAGGCATCCAGCGGGGTACCACTGCCGCACGGGCAAATGGACGTACTCATCGTGTTACCACCAGTATTTTCCGAAGTTTTCCGGATTGGCCCAGAACCGTGAATTGAGCCAGTCAGGGACTTGTTTATAGTCAAGCAGATCGTAGGTGAACAGTGTCAGGACCTGTTCATCACGCTGAAAGCGTTCGCTGGCTTGCAGTGCCAGGGAAAAGAAGTCGGTTTCCTGCCAGCCGCAGGCTTTCAGATCCGCAAGCACGGCAATGCGGCTGGCGTTGAGGTTGCGAATCCCGCCGAGCAGGTTCAGGCCATCGCGCTTGGGCAGATGCTCAAGGCAATCGAGTGCCAGCGCCAGGTCAAAGCGCTGGGCCGCGAACTCGGCCGGTAGCGGACCGGGTGCGACTTGCGCGACAGAGGTGTCCGGGTGCGCGAGCTTGAAGGTTTCCAGCGCCGGGAAGTCGCTGGCGCCGATCAGCAACAGACGTTGTGGCGCATAACGATCGAGCAAGGCAGCGAGTGCTTGCTGGGGCGTGCGCGAAGAAATACCTGCGGTCATCGAAGATCCTCAATCAGATAGGCGAAGACTAGCCTGCCCCGGCGTCAGGGCCTAGAGCCGTTTTGCGTCAGAGGTCCGGATCCCTCCGTGAAGTTCAGAAGAATTTTCGCCGGCCTCTGGCTTATTCCTTGCAGAAGTCGGTACTGTGCGCGCAAAGAACAATGATCTGCGGGGGCGTACATGAAGGTGCTTTGGGGCTTGGGGAAGTGTTTGACCCTGTTGTTCTGGCTGGTAATGCTGGTCAATCTGATCAGCCCGTTGATCAGTCCGTTTCATCTGATGGTCAATCTGCTCGGTTGCCTGCTGCTGATGACCCATTTTGTGGAACTGGTGCTCTATAACCGCAACCTCAACGAGCGGGCTCATCCGTGGCGTGATCGCTTGCAGATCCTCGTCGTCGGTATCTTCCATTTGCAATCCATTGCGACCCCTTCAGCTGCGGAGGTCCGCCATGCGTAAGCTCTGCCTGCTCGCGGTCTTGATCAGCCCTTTGGCGATGGCTCAGGTGGTCACCGTCGAGACCAACTCATTGCTGCGTTTGCCCAATACCGCCAGCACCTTGCAGCTGGAGCGCCTGGAAGTCGCCGACTATGGCACGCTGCTGATCCCCTCCAATGTGACCGAACTGAGCGTTGGCGAGTTGCGCCTGGGGCGTGAGGCGCGGATCGCTATCGTCCCCAGCGAGCAAAGCCTGGAACTGAAGATCAGTCGTGCACAGCTTTCCAGCGGCAGTCAGATCACCTCTCGAGGCGCACCGGGGACCTACCTCAAGGCTGCTCGCGCCGGGCGAAACCTGAACGTGCGGATTGCTTCGCTGAACGCTCCCGAGTTGTCGGTAGATGCACGCGGTGGAGCTGGTGCGCCGGGTTACGTGGGGCTCGATGGGGCTAACGGTGAGGAACCGGGCTGCACCTGGGGCCAGGCCGGGCGTGGGTCTGATGGCGATAATGGTGGCGATGGTCATGCCGGGGCACCGGGTGCGCAGGTGCGTGTGCAATTGCCGCGTGATTACCCGGCGCAGCAGATCAAGGTGTTGGTCGACGGTGGCGCCGGTGGCGTGGCCGGTGCCGGTGGCAAGCCGGGTGCGGGCGGCAAGGCCAAGGGCTGTTTTGTTTACAGTACCGACGGCGGCAAAAGCGGTCGAGCGGGTGCACAAGGTCAGCCAGGCCCTGCCGGAGCGGCAGGTGCGGTGACGGTGCAGCGGTTGTAAAGACTGGCGAGTAACCCTGTGGCGAGGGAGCTTGCTCCCGCTCGGCCGCGAAGCGGTCGTAATCCGGCAAACGCGCTCCACCTGAATATTCGTGGCGACTGATATCAGGGTCGCTTCGCAACCCAACGGGGGCAAGCCCCCTCGCCACAAAAGCCCTCCGGAACAGAGTTATCCCTAGAACATCGGCCGAGCTGAAGCCACTGCCACCAGCAACAACCCCAGCAGCAGATTGATGCCTACCAGGCGCCGAATCGTGCCCAGGGTCGCCGCACCCGTCGGCCAGTCCTCGGCCAGCACCGCGTTACGCAACTGCGGCAGCTTCAACGCCTGAATGCGGATAAACAGCGCAGTCATCACCAGATACAGCCCCATCATGATCTGCACATAACGCGGCGCGGTTTCAAAACCGCTGAAGCGCAGATGAATCAGTCCGACGCCACTGATCGGCAAGATCACCACGGCGATCCAGACCCAGACAAAAAAACGTTGAAACACTTCTACCCACAGCCTGAGTCGCGCAGGCCCTTCAAGTGCCTTCATCGCCGCGGGGCGCAGGACCATCCAGGCGAAAAACATGCCGCCGACCCAGATCAGGGCGGCCAGTACATGCAGGGTGTAAATGAGGGCGAAAGGTGTCATCGGGGTACTCCGTTCTGCGCGGGATTAATTAGCGGGGTATGATAGCGGTCGATCTAGGGGGCGTTCTCAATTAGTTTCCACACCGCGCCGAGTCTGCTGCTGTGCAGGGCAAGGCGCGAGAAGCGTGGTTTGGTCATTCCAAATAAGCTTCGAGCAACGCAGCCCTGCACAGCAGCAGGCCCGGCCCTTCGGGTTGTGCCTTAAAGCGGGCCAGGCTGCGTTGCAGGCCTTGGAAAGGGAGCAACCATTCCCAGCGGCCTGCGCCTTGCCTGGCCCGCTTTAAGGCGACAACGCGGCGGGGAAACTAATTGAGAACGCCCCCTTAACCACTGAAAATTTACCCAGCGTTTTTTGCGCCCGACAATCCATGATCAGCACCGAACTTAAAACCACGATCCAGGGCGCCTACTCGCGTTTTCTCGAAGCCAAGAGCCTCAAGCCGCGTTACGGCCAACGCCTGATGATCGCCGAAATTGCCAAGGTCCTCGGTGACATCGACACCGACGACGAAGGCCGGCGCAGTGGCGACCCCGCGATTGTCGCGGTGGAAGCCGGCACCGGTACCGGGAAAACCGTGGCCTACAGCCTGGCGGCCATTCCAACCGCCAAGGCTGCTGGCAAGCGTCTGGTGATCGCCACCGCCACCGTCGCCCTGCAAGAACAGATTGTCTACAAGGACCTGCCGGACCTGATGCGCAACAGCGGGCTGAATTTCAGCTTCGCGCTGGCCAAGGGCCGTGGCCGCTACATGTGCCTGTCCAAGCTCGACATGCTGTTGCAGGAAGGCCACGCACAAACCGCTACTGCGCAGCTGTTCGAAGAAGAAGGCTTCAAGATCGAGGTCGATGAAGCCAGTCAGAAGCTGTTTACCAGCATGATCGAAAAACTTGCCGGCAATAAGTGGGACGGCGACCGCGACAGTTGGTCCACGGCCCTCGAAGATGCGGACTGGGCGCGCCTGACCACCGATCACAGCCAGTGCACCAACCGTCATTGCCCCAACTTCGGTCAGTGCGCCTTCTACAAGGCCCGCGAAGGCATGGGCAAGGTCGACGTGATCGTCACCAACCACGACATGGTCCTGGCCGACCTGGCCCTGGGTGGCGGTGCCGTCCTGCCGGACCCGCGAGACACCATCTACGTGTTCGACGAAGGCCATCACCTGCCTGACAAGGCGATCGGCCACTTCGCCCATTACACCCGTTTGCGCTCCACCGCCGACTGGCTGGAAGCGACCGCCAAGAACCTCACCAAATTGCTGGCCCAGCACCCGCTGCCCGGCGATCTGGGCAAGCTGATCGAGCAAGTGCCGGAGCTGGCCCGCGAGATCAAGACCCAGCAACAGTTCATGTTCACCGCCTGCGAGCAGGTCGCCGAGTTCAAGCCCGGCGAAGACGTCGAGGGTCGTGAGCGGCCGCGTCATCGCTTCGTTGGCGGAGTGATTCCCGAGCATATGCGTGAGATGGGCATCGAACTGAAGAAAGGCTTTTCACGCCTGACCGACGTCTTTACCAGGCTCACCGAACTGCTCAAGGAAGGTATGGATGGCGAGGTCAACATCGGCATCGCCAGCAATCAGGCCGAAGAATGGTATCCGCTGTTCGGCAGCCTGTTGTCCCGTTCTCAGGGCAACTGGGAGCTGTGGACGGCATTCACCACCGAAGACCCGGAAGACAACCCGCCGATGGCGCGCTGGCTGACCCTGGCCGAAAGCGGTTCGCTGTTCGACATCGAGGTCAACGCCAGCCCGATCCTGGCGGCGGAAATGCTCCGACGCAATTTGTGGAATGTGGCTTACGGCGCACTGGTCACCTCGGCCACCTTGACCGCACTTGGCACCTTCGACCGTTTCCGCATGCGTGCCGGTCTGCCGAAAAAAGCCGTGACGGCCGTGGTGCCGAGCCCGTTCCATCATGCCGACGCCGGCGTGCTGCGGGTCCCGGACTTGCGCGCCGACCCACGGGACGCGGCGGCCCACACCGCGGCGATCATCCGCGACCTGCCAGAACTGGTCGAAGGTTCGCGCGGCACGCTGGTGCTGTTTTCTTCGCGCAAACAGATGCAGGACGTGTTCGATGGCCTGGACCGTGATTGGCGTAAGCAGGTGTTCATTCAAGGCAACCTGTCGAAGCAGGAAACCCTGAACAAGCACAAGGCGCGGGTCGATGGCGGTGATTCCAGCGTGCTGTTCGGCCTGGCGAGTTTCGCCGAGGGTGTCGACTTGCCGGGCGCTTACTGCGAGCACGTGGTGATCGCCAAGATTCCGTTTTCGGTCCCGGACGATCCGGTTGAAGCCGCATTGGCTGAATGGATCGAAGCCCGCGGCGGCAATCCGTTCATGGAAATCTCCGTGCCGGACGCTTCGCTCAAGCTGGTTCAGGCCTGCGGGCGCCTGCTGCGTACCGAAGAGGACCGCGGCACCATCACCTTGCTTGACCGGCGACTGGTCACGCAACGCTATGGCAAAGCGATCCTCAATGCGCTGCCGCCGTTTCGCCGCGAAATATCTTGAGACACGGTGGGCGAAATCGCCCGCTTCGTTGTCTATCCCCCGTCACCGATTCCACACAGGCCGTTCACTGGTCGTTAGGGAGAACCTGGTTCATATGATTCGCCGTTCGTTACCCGCTGTTTTTGCCCTGGTATTTGCTGCGCCCCTGTTGGCGGCTCCTGCCGGACAACAGACGCTGTTCAACTTTGTCCGGCCTGCCGATGTGGTCCAGGTGGCAACCCAGGACGCCAGCCTGCCGCAGTCCAATGCGGAGCAAACGGCCGAAGGTGAAGTGCTGCGCCGGGTGACCTTCAACCCGGCAGCGCAACCGAATCTGCGCCTGACCCCGCAAACCGGCGCCTGGGACTGGTCGCAGTCCGGTGTCATGAGTTTGCGCATCCAGAGCGCGATGAACTGGGCCGTGACGCTCTACGTGAAAATCCAGAGCAATGACGGCAAGACTCTGGTCAGCCGCATCGATCTGCCAGCCGGGCCTGCGCAAACCTTGCTGGTTCCCCTGACACCAAGTTCACCGCTGAGCCAGGGCATGAAAGCCGGGCCGCCGATGCCGATCACCGTTGAAGGCCAGCGCGTTTTGCTGGCCAGCAGCGCAGGTGAGCTGGATCGCAGTCAGGTGGTGTCGGTGACGTTGTCGATGGATCAGCCAAAAGTCGCTCAGAGCATCATGCTTGAGCGCTTCGGTGTGCAGGACGGCGAAGCGGTGTTCAAAGCTGCCTACGGTTCGTTGGTGGACGCTTATGGTCAGTCCACTCGGGCGAAATGGCCGGAAAAAGTCGGCAGCGACGAGCAGCTCAAAGCCGCGGCGAATAAAGAGCAACAGCAACTGAAAAACTGGCTGGCCGAGCGCGAGCGCTCATCCCTGGACAAGTTCGGCGGCTGGAGTAAAGGCCCGGGCTTCAAGGCCAGCGGCTTTTTCCGCACGGAAAAGCGTGACGGTCGCTGGTATCTGGTGACGCCGCAAGGCCACCCGTTCTATTCCCTAGGGGTCAATACGGTCACCGCCGACACCAGCCAGACCTATGTCGCCGGGCGCGAAGCCATGTTCGAGTCGTTGCCCGCTCACGACGAGTCATTGGCCAGCCACTACGGTGAAGGCGACAACCGCAGTGGCAACGGTGCCGATCACGGCCGGGGGTTCAATGCCGGTCGCTGGTATGATTTTTACGGTGCCAACCTGCAGCGCACATATGGCCAACCGTGTGCGCAGGTGAGTGAAGCCAAGGCAGACGAAGCCAAGGCCGACACCACCGCAACGCCGTGTGCATCCCATGTATTCGACGAAAAGCGCTGGACCGGTCATACCCTCGACCGCTTGCAAGCCTGGGGTTTCAATACCATAGGTGACTGGAGCGCTCCGGCGCTGGGTCTGAATGACCGTGTGCCGTACACCTTGCCGCTGTCCATCGTCGGTGATTACGCCAGCATCAGCACCGGTACCGACTGGTGGGGCGGTATGCCCGACCCGTTCGACCCGCGTTTCGCCATGGCCACCGAGCGTGCTGTGGCCATTGCTGCACGCGATCATCGCGACGACCCGTGGCTGATCGGTTACTTCGCCGATAACGAACTGGCCTGGGCCGGTCCCGGCGATGACCCGAAGGCCCGTTATGCCTTGGCATACGGCACCTTGAAAATGACCACCGACGTGCCGGCCAAACGGGCGTTTCTCAAGCAACTGCGCGATAAGTACCGTAACCAGGCGGGGCTGTCGAAAGCCTGGGGCATTGATCTGCCCGCTTGGGAATTGATGGAAGACCCGGGTTTCGTGCCGCCGTTGCCGAGTCCGGAGCACCCGGAAATCGAAGCCGACTTCAAATATTTCCAGAAAGTCTATGCCGACACCTACTTCAAGACCATTGCCGATTCGCTTAAGTGGCACGCTCCCAACCACCTGCTGCTCGGTGGCCGGTTTGCCATCAGCACCCCTGAGGCCGTCGAGTCCTGTGCGCAGTATTGCGACGTTCTGAGCTTCAATATGTACACGCTCAAACCTCAGGACGGCTATGACTTTGCCAGGCTGCAGGCGCTGGACAAACCGGTGCTGATCACCGAATTCAACTTTGGTTCGCGTGATCGCGGTCCATTCTGGGGCGGTGTGACTCAGTTGGCGAAGGAAGAGGATCGCGGGCCGGCCTACGCCAATTTCGTCAAACAAGCGGTGAGCGAACCGTCGATTGTCGGCGTGCATTGGTTCCAGTACCTCGATCAACCGGTAACCGGCCGTCTGCTGGACGGTGAAAACGGTCATTTCGGTTTGGTCGGGATCACCGACCTGCCGTTTCAGGGCTTTGTCGAGAGCGTGCGCAAGGCCAACTTGCAGGCCGTTGATCAGCTCGGCAAAGCAGCCGAGAAGGCCAAGGCCGAAGCCGATAAAGCCGAAAGTGTTGGCCATGAAGGTGAGAGCGGAAAAAAAGGCCACGACAACAACGGCGTCGAGCAGGGCGGGCATGCCGGTGGACATTCGGGTAATGGCCACTGATCGCGGATTAACGGTGCCATACTTTTCGCAGGTGCTCGGCTCTTACCTGCGAAGAGGCTCTGGCAAGTGTCGGATATTTCTGAATAATTCTCGGTAATACAACCGCTTGGCCCAATTCTGTTCCCAAATCCTTCAAGGGCTGGAACAATGCGGTCATTGTGTCGAGACGTTCGTCTGGGGGAGTTGCGGGTGCAGATTCAGGGTCATTACGAGCTTAAATTCGAAGCGGTGCGCGAAGCTTTCGCGGCACTCTTCGACGATCCCCAGGAACGTGGCGCGGCGTTGTGCATTCAAATCGGTGGCGAAACCGTTGTCGACCTCTGGGCCGGTACCGCCGACAAGGACGGTAGCGATGCCTGGCACAGCGACACCATCGCCAATCTGTTCTCCTGCACCAAGACGTTTACCGCTGTTGCCGCCCTGCAACTGGTCGCCGAAGGCAAGTTGCAGCTCGACGCGCCGGTCGCCAGGTACTGGCCGGAGTTCGCCGCTGCGGGCAAGGAAGCGGTCACGTTGCGCCAGTTGCTCTGCCATCAGGCCGGTCTGCCGGCCCTGCGCGAGTTACTGCCGCCAGAAGCGCTCTACAACTGGCAAACCATGGTTGACGCGCTCGCCGCCGAAGCCCCTTGGTGGACGCCGGGTGAAGGCCATGGTTATGCGGCGATCACCTATGGCTGGCTGGTCGGGGAGTTGCTGCGCCGCGCTGATGGCCGTGGTCCGGGCGAATCGATCGTGGCGCGTGTTGCGCGACCGCTGGGGCTGGATTTCCATGTCGGCCTGGCCGATGAAGAGTTTCATCGCGTGGCGCACATCTCACGCAGTAAAGGCAATGTTGGTGATGCGGCGGCTCAGCGCTTGCTGCAAGTGACCCTGCGGGAGCCGACGGCCATGACCACCCGGGCCTTCACCAACCCGCCGTCGATCATGACCAGCACTAATAAGCCGGAATGGCGTCGTATGCAGCAACCAGCGGCCAATGGCCACGGCAATGCCCGCAGCCTCGCCGGGTTCTACAGCGGTCTGCTTGATGGCAGCCTGCTGGAAAGCGAGATGCTCCAGGAGTTGACCCGCGAGCACAGCCTGGGCGAAGACAAGACTTTACTGACCCGGACCCGTTTCGGTCTGGGTTGCATGCTCGATCAACCGGACGTACCCAACGCAACCTTCGGCCTCGGCCCTCGGGCGTTTGGTCATCCGGGTGCTGGCGGCTCCATCGGTTTCGCTGACCCGGAACACGATGTGGCCTTCGGTTTTGTGACCAATACCCTTGGGCCATACGTGTTGATGGACCCGCGTGCGCAGAAGCTTGTGCGGGTTTTGGCCGCTTGTCTGTAAAGGGTGGCTGCAAGGCATTTTTTTGAAAAAAAATTGCCCAAAGGTCGCGGGGCGAAACCCTGTGGCTTCTATAGTTTCAAAGTGTCTGTTTATACGGGTCGTTGCGACCCACAGCTTTCTATCTCATTTTGTGGATATCCCCCATGTCACCGAACAAATCTCTAGCCTTGGCACTGTGTCTCAGCATTACTGGTTGCGCACAGACCCCACAAAATGATGCAGACGGTGGCCACTGGTGGTCATTCGGTTCCGATTCGGACAAGGTCGCGAACAAAGACGCTACCAAGCCGGACGTTAAACCGGACGCCAAGGCGGCTGAAGCCGCTGCCGCCGCCAAGGCCAAATCGACCGTAAGTGCTGCTGCGCCGGCCACTTTGGCCGCAGTGCCAGGCACCTCGGCTGCCGCAGCTGCCAAAGCCGATAGCGAAAGCAAATGGTGGTGGCCGTTTGGCGACCAGCCAAAGGCCATAACCAAGGCCGATATCAAAGATGTGCCAATGCCTGATCCGAAAATCACCCAGGCCTGGCTGGACGACTACGAACCACGTCTGCGTGCTGCCGTTCAGGGCAGCCGCCTGCAAGTAGAGCGTCGCGAGAGCGTGTTGGTCGTGGTGGTCCCGGTGGATGACGCCTTCAACCCGAAACGTCCGACCATGTTGCTGCCTTCGGCCCTTGGTGAGTTCACCAAGGTGTCCAAGCTGGTTGAAGGTGATACCAAGACTTCCGTGCTGGTACTGGGCCACGGTGACAACACGGGGACGCATGAAGAGACTAAACAGCTGAGCAAGGACCGTGCGACTTCCGTTGCGTCGATCTTCAGTCTCAGTGGCTTGAAGCAAGATCGTCTGATGTTGCGTGGTATGGGTGACTTGATGCCGCGCGCCGCCAATGACAGCGCCCAGGGCCGTGCCTTGAACCGTCGCGTGGAAATCATGCTGACCCCGCGCACCACCATGCTGGCGTTGCTGAACAAGTACAGCCAGCCGACTCCACCGGCAGTGGAAATGGTTGCAGCGCAGACCGCGACGCCTGCAGCGCCAGCCGTGGCCGAGAAAAAAGCGACGTCGAAGAAAAAAGGCGCTGCCTCGAAAAAGGCACCGGCGAAGAAAGCTCCGGCCAAAAAACATCCGGCCAAGAAGCCTGCTGCAGACAAAGCGGATACCGCGGCAAAAAGCACCAGCGGCCAGTAATCAGGCCAGGAACTGACTGATCAAGCACAAGGAAAACGCTATGCCCCGGACTCTGGCTGATATGCGTCGTGACTACACTCGCGATGGTTTGACCGAGGCTCACGCCCCGGCCGAGCCGTTCGCGCTGTTTCATCAGTGGTTCGCTGAGGCGGTGAATACCGAACAACCGCCGGTCGAGGCCAATGCCATGACCCTGGCCACTGTCGATCAGGACGGTCGCCCGCATTGCCGGATCCTGTTGCTCAAGGGGCTTGATGAGCAGGGCTTTACCTTCTTCACCAACTACGAGAGCGCCAAAGGTCAGCAGCTGGCGGCCAATCCGTTTGCTGCCATGACCTTCTTCTGGCCAACCCTGGAGCGCCAGGTGCGCATCGAGGGGCGGGTGGTGAAGGTCACGCCGCAGGAATCGGATGCCTATTTCCAGGTGCGCCCGCTGGGCAGTCGCTTGGGAGCCTGGGCGTCACCGCAGAGCCAGGTGATTGCCGATCGTGCCGAGCTGGAAGGGTTGCTCAAAGCCACTGAGCAGCGTTTCAGCGATAGCCAGCCGGATTGCCCGGAACACTGGGGCGGCTATCGTTTGTTGCCGGAACGTATCGAGTTCTGGCAAGGTCGAGCAAGCCGTTTGCATGACCGTCTGAACTATCGCCTGCAAGACGCTAACTGGCGTCGCGAGCGCCTGGCACCGTAAACCGGTTACCTGGCGAGGTAGGTGGCTGCGGCTGCCTCTAGCCACTGTGGCAGGTCCCGGCGCTTGATTCTCTGCTGTCGGGCACTGCTCAGTTGTTGCAGCATGAAAGCCCTTTTCTGCTCGTCTTTGCCGGCAAGTGCCAGCGCCAGATCGCGGTCCATCCAGCGTTTGATCCGTACGTACAGCCACCCATGGAAGTACAGTCCGGCAACGGTGGTGACGACAATGATGAAGTAATCCATCGAAATCCTTGGGGCAGTGGCGCAGATTCTGTATTTTGGCGCTACTGTGTGATGAATTCTCAAGTGCGACTGTACTGCACCTGAATGAAACCAATTTTATCCGGGCGGTGCCGTGACAGGCGTCAGGCTGCGGAGTTTAATGAATACCTGTCCTATGGAGTTGATGCTATGCGTAAGTCTGTTTTGTTGGTTGCTTCTTTTTCTACGATGGCGATGTTACTTACCGGTTGCCAATCGAGCCTGAGCGGTGACTCCTACTCCCGTGACGAAGCACGTCGGGTGCAGACGATTCGCATGGGTACCATCGAGTCCCTGCGTCCGGTGAAAATCGAAGGCACCAAAACCCCGATTGGCGGCGCAGCCGGTGCAGTCGTTGGCGGCGTCGCCGGCAGTTCCGTTGGCGGTGGCAAAGGCAGCATCGTCGCTGCGGTGATCGGCGCAGTGGCTGGCGGTCTGGCAGGTTCTGCCATCGAAGAAGGCGTGACCCGTACCCAGGGCGTGGAAATCACCGTTCGCGAAGACGACGGCAGCATGCGCGCCTACGTCCAGGAAGTTCAGCCAAACGAAGTGTTCCGTGTTGGCGAACGTGTGCGTATCTCCACCGTCGGTGGCACCAGCCGCGTTTCGCACTAAGTTTTACGCGGTTAAAACAAAACCCCGATCAGGTGACTGGTCGGGGTTTTGTGTTTTTGGCCCTTAAAGCAGTGGTTGCTTAAGAACTAAGCACCGCGTTCTTGCGACTGGCCCCGGCCATCAAGGCGTAGCCGATCAACGCGGCAAGGATCGAGCCAGTGAGGATGCCCATGCGGTCCATGCCGGCGTATTCGCTGCTGCCGGGTACAAAGGCCAGAGAACCGACAAACAGGCTCATGGTGAAGCCGATACCGCAGAGAATCGCCACGCCGAGTACCTGAGCCCAATTGGCACCAGCGGGCAGGCCAGCAATGCCGATCTTGACGGCCAGCCAGGTCAGGCCGAACACCCCGACAGTCTTGCCCAGCAGCAGACCCGCAGTAATACCCATCGGTACGTGGTGGGTGAAGCTCTCAAGGTTGACACCCGCCAGTGAGACGCCGGCATTGGCGAAAGCGAACAGCGGCAGGATACCGAAGGCCACCCACGGGTGCAGGGCATGTTCCAGGCTCAGCAGCGGCGATGTCTCGGCGTTTTTCGTTCGCAACGGGATGCAGAAGGCCAGGGTCACACCGGCCAGCGTCGCATGGACACCGCTCTTGAGCACGCAGACCCAGAGGATCAGGCCGATGATCATGTACGGCCCGAGCTTGACCACGCCGAGGCGGTTCATCGCCACCAGCGCAACAATGCAGGCTGCGGCCAGCATCAACGACAGGGTCGACAGTTCGCCCGAGTAGAAGATCGCAATGACGATGATTGCACCCAGGTCATCGATGATCGCCAGGGTCATCAGGAACAGCTTCAGCGACACCGGTACACGCTTGCCGAGCAGGGCGAGCACGCCAAGGGCAAAGGCAATGTCGGTGGCCATCGGGATGGCCCAGCCGCTCAGGGCGGGCGGGTTGTCCTTGTTGAGGAACCAGTAGATCAGCGCCGGCACGACCATGCCGCCGATGGCCGCCGCGCCAGGCAAGACGATCTGCGAGGGTTTGGACAGATGGCCTTCAAGGATTTCGCGTTTGACCTCAAGGCCGATCAGCAGGAAAAACATCGCCATCAGGCCATCGTTGATCCATAACAACAGGGGCTTGGCGATTTTCAGGGCGCCGATCTGGGCGACCACGGGAGTGTCCAGCAGGCCGTTGTAGAGCCAGGACAGTGGTGAGTTGTTGATGATCAGGGCAAGAGCTGCGGCGGCAATCAATAACAGACCGCTGGCAGCTTCCAACTGAAAGAAACGCGTGAAAGTGCTACGCAGAGGCAAGGTCGCTCTCCATTTATCGATTCAAAAGGTGAACCACCCTAACCCGTACGGTTAGTTGTTAAAACAAAAGTTATATTCTTTTTTGTTATATGTCGTTACAAAGGCCGGCGGACTGAGCCTAGCAGTTGGCTGGCGTATTGAACCTCAGCTGTACCTGTGCGTTATGTAGGTTTTTTCCTAAGCTTACTGATTGAGCCTTTCGACAAGGTCAATCCGTTGCCTGTTGTCACCGTCAGGTTTCCCTACGCCTAATCGATTCAACGAGAAAAAAGACCATGAGCGACAACCGTCAGTGGGCCCGCGAAGCCATCCGGATCATCGAAGCCGACTTCCAGCGTAGCGCCGATACGCACCTGATCCCTTTGCCACTGCCGGGATTGCCGGGCATCGAGTTGTACTTCAAGGATGAGTCCAGTCACCCTACCGGCAGCCTCAAGCATCGACTGGCGCGTTCGTTGTTCCTCTATGCGTTGTGTAACGGTTGGCTCAAGTCGGGGGCGTCGGTGATCGAGGCATCCAGCGGTTCGACGGCCATCTCCGAGGCGTATTTCGCACGTTTGCTCGGCTTGCCGTTCATTGCCGTGATGCCGGCCACGACCTCCCGGGAAAAAATTGCGCAAATCGAGTTCTACGGCGGCAAAAGCCATCTGGTGCAGGATCCGACGCAGATCTACGCAGAGTCTGAACGTTTGGCGCGGGAGCACGACGGCCATTTCATCGACCAGTTCACCTATGCCGAACGCGCCACTGACTGGCGAGCCAACAACAACATTGCCGAGTCGATCTTTCAGCAGATGCGTTTCGAACGTCATCCTGAACCGAGCTGGCTGATTTCCAGCCCTGGCACGGGCGGCACTACCGCGACCTTGGGGCGCTACGTGCGTTATCGCCAGCATTGCACCCGCGTGCTGTGCGCCGATGCCGAACGTTCGGTGTTCTTCGAGTATTACCAGACGGGCGATGCGAGCCTGCGCCTGGATTGCGGTTCGCGGATCGAAGGTATTGGACGGCCACGGGTCGAGGCGTCGTTCTTGCCGAAAGTTATCGATGCAATGGTCAAGGTGCCGGACGCGCTGTCGCTGGCGGCCATGCACTATCTGGCGCAGCGCTTGGGTCGGCGGGTGGGTGGTTCCAGCGGGACTAACCTGATCGGTGCCTTGATGGCTGCTCAGGAGATGGTGACGGCGGGGGAGAGTGGCTCGATCGTGGCGATTTTATGCGATGGCGGTGAACGCTACGCGACCACCTATTACGATCAGAACTGGCTGAAGGCTCAGGGGTTCGAGTTGAGTGGTCTGATCGAGGCTGTTGCGGCCAGTGTCGAACGCGGCGAGCCGTTGCCGGCCAGCGTGTTGCGCGCAAACATCTGAGATCGCTCAGGCGCGGAACACTCCTGTGGGAGCGAGCCTGCTCGCGATGACGGTACGGCATCCAACATCAATGTTGACTCGTCCACCGCTATCGCGAGCAGGCTCGCTCCCACAGGTTTTTGTGTTGTGTGTCAGGCCTCGATGCCAAGGATATCCCGCGCTACAGCTTCGGCAATACGAATTCCGTCCACGCCTGCCGACAGAATCCCACCGGCATAACCGGCGCCTTCACCGGCCGGGAACAGGCCTTTGACGTTCAGGCTCTGCATCGATTCGTTACGGGTGATCCGCAGCGGTGAAGACGTACGGGTCTCGATCCCGGTCAGCACCGCGTCGTGCAGCGAGTAGCCTCGAATCTGCTTCTCGAAGGCTGGCAAGGCTTCACGAATGGCATCGATGGCGAAGGCCGGCAAGGCCAGCGCCAGATCGCCCAGAGCAACCCCGGGTTTGTAGGACGGTTCGACACTGCCCAGGGAGGTCGATGGTTTGCCCGCAATAAAATCACCGACCAGTTGCGCCGGTGCTTCGTAGTTGCTGCCACCGAGAACAAAGGCGTGGGACTCCAGACGCTCCTGCAACTCGATCCCGGCCAGCGGGCCGCCCGGATAGTCGACTTCCGGGGTGATGCCTACAACAATCCCGGAGTTCGCGTTACGTTCGTTACGCGAGTACTGGCTCATGCCGTTGGTGACCACACGGTTCGGCTCGGAAGTCGCCGCCACTACAGTACCGCCCGGGCACATGCAGAAGCTGTAGACCGAACGGCCGTTCTTGGCGTGGTGCACCAGTTTGTAGTCGGCGGCGCCGAGTTTCGGGTGACCGGCGTATTTGCCCAGGCGCGCGCTGTCGATCAGCGATTGCGGGTGTTCGATGCGAAAGCCTACCGAGAACGGCTTGGCTTCCATGAACACGCCACGGCCGTGGAGCATGCGGAACGTGTCGCGGGCACTGTGGCCGAGGGCGAGGATCACGTGTTTCGAGTGGATCTGCTCGCCGCTGGCGAGCTCGATGCCGGTCAACTGGCCGTCTTCGATCAGCACGTCGGTGACACGTTGCTGGAACCGCACTTCACCGCCCAGCGCACGAATCTGCTCACGCATGTTTTCGACAACACCGGTCAGACGGAACGTACCGATGTGCGGTTTGCTGACGTAGAGGATCTCTTCCGGCGCGCCGGCCTTGACGAATTCGTGCAGGACTTTGCGGCCGTGGTGCTTGGGATCCTTGATCTGACTGTACAGCTTGCCGTCCGAGAATGTCCCCGCGCCGCCTTCACCGAATTGCACGTTGGACTCAGGGTTGAGCACGCTTTTGCGCCACAGGCCCCAGGTGTCTTTGGTGCGCTGGCGCACTTCTGTGCCGCGCTCAAGGATGATCGGCTTGAAGCCCATTTGCGCCAGCAGCAGTCCGGCGAAAATTCCGCACGGGCCGAAACCGACCACGATCGGCCGTGCGCTCAGATCCTGCGGGGCCAGGCCAACGACTTTGTAGCTGACATCCGGCGCGGCATTGACGTTACGGTCGTCGGCGAACTTGAGCAGCAACTTCGCCTCATCGCGCGCGTTGAGGTCGATGGTGTAGATGAAGCACAGTTCGGAAGACTTTTTGCGCGCGTCGTAGCTGCGCTTGAACAAGGTGAAATCGAGCAGGTCATCACTGGCGATGCCCAGGCGCTGCACAATGGCAGGGCGCAGGTCTTCTTCGGGATGGTCGATCGGCAACTTGAGTTCGGTGATTCGTAACATGACGGGATCCGGTTCGCGAGGGCGCACAACTGCGCCAAAGGCGTTTCACAAACCGGTGATTATAAGCCTCAAAGGCCACTTCCAGTGAGGCTAAAACAGCAGCTCGTCGAATCAGTCGTTGCGCGAGCCACCAAAATACGCACAGCCACGTTGTACCTGGCCGTTGACTCGCAGCTCGGCGCTCATGAACTGAACGCTGCCGCGGGTGCTGTCGACGCAGCGCTGTGGTGCGATCCAGAGTTCAACGTGTTGGTTATTGGCTTCGCTGCTGA
Source organism: Pseudomonas sp. 6D_7.1_Bac1 (assembly GCF_025465945.1). Taxonomy (GTDB): domain Bacteria; phylum Pseudomonadota; class Gammaproteobacteria; order Pseudomonadales; family Pseudomonadaceae; genus Aquipseudomonas. Next base: position 128,934 of record NZ_JANLNW010000052.1, read on the forward strand.
GGCTGAAGCGCCCGTCACCGAGTTGTTCTTCCAGAAACGGCAAGGCCAGCGCTGGCTGACCGGCGCGCTCGACCACCATGCCCTTGGTGTTGACCTTGACGTTCCAGTCGGGTGTATTGCCGCTGGCACGCAGGATCAGCCGCTGGAAGTTGGGGTCTTCGCAGGCCTTGGCCGAGCGTTCGACGCGGTATAGCTGCTGCACGTCAAGCTGGGCGCCAGCATCGGAAGATTTGCCAGCGGCAACCCGACCACGCAGATCGGCGAAAACCTTGTGCTGCGGGCCCGCCAGCGTTGCGGCTTCCTGCAGGATGCTGGTGCTGCCGGCGTCATTGACCACATACAGCTTGTTTTCCTGGCATGGCTGAAACACCAGCTTGCCGTCGGCCATGCTCAGTTCGCCCTGCAGGCGAGTCAGGCCTGCGGTGGACGGTTTTTCAGGCTGGCTCTGCAGCAGCTGGCAACCGGCGAATACAGGAAGCAGGGCGACAAACATCAGGGAACGGGCAGCGCGCATCGTTGGGTCTCCAGACAAGTGCCGTCACGTTACTCAGCCGCGCGGGTGATCACAAGGTTTGCGTGCAGCGAGAGCGGTGAAGGGGATTGAGTCGCGCAGCCGCTCATCGCATAGTGACGGCCCATTCTGCGATCCCTGACCTTCGCCATGAATACTCAACGGTTACGCCTGCCTGAACGGCTCTATGCATTGGATGCACTGCGAGGTGTGGCGGCGTTGGCGGTGGTGTTCTGGCATTGGCAGCACTTCTTTTTTCAAGGCGCTGTGCCTGGGCCCTTACAGGTCGAACAGCAGCCTTTTTACAATCAGTTTGCGTTGTTCTATCGGTATGGAGGTGACGCGGTCGCGTTATTCTTCAGCTTGTCCGGGTTCATTTTCTTCTGGCTGTTCAGTCGGGCCGTGGCGTCTCGGGAACTTGGCGGCGGGCAGTTTTTCTGGGAGCGTTTCAGCCGACTTTACCCCTTGCACCTGGCGACCTTCGGGCTGGTGGCGGTGTTTCAGTGGGTGTATTCGCGTTACACCGGGAACTCATTCGTTTATCCCTTCAACGATGCTTATCACGCGCTGCTGAACCTGTTTCTGGCTCCGGCCTGGGGGTTTGAGAAGGGCTGGTCGTTCAACGGTCCGGCCTGGTCTATTTCGGTTGAAGTGCTGCTCTACGCGGCGTTCTTTCTGCTGTTTCGATACTCGCGATACCCCTTGGTGCTGAGTGCTGTCCTGATCGCGATTGCCGGTTACGTGTTTCCCGATCAGTACAAAATCACCTTGGGTGTGTTGAGCTTTTTTTGCGGTGGGTTGGCGTATCGGGCATTGACCTGGCTGCTCGAAAAACTCCCGATTCGGGTGGTGGGAGCGGCGCTGGTGATGGGGTGTGGTGCGGCTTGGTGGGCTTACGATCCTGCGGTAGCCCATCCGCTATTGCTCAAATTCGCGCTGCTGTTTCCGCTGACGATCATGGCCGTGGCGGCGTGTCATCAGGTTCTGGAACCCGTGGCGCGGCGTCTGGCGTGGTTGGGCGACATCAGTTACGCCTCGTACTTGCTGCACTTTCCCTTGCAGATCTGCGCGGCGTTGTTGGCGGACAAGTTTTTCCCAGGCCGCAGCGTGTTTTATCAGCCGTGGACCTTGCTGCTGTTTTTTGCGGTGTTGATGACTGCCAGTCTGGTGTGCCATCGCTGGTTCGAACGACCGATGCAGCGATGGCTGCGCACGCAGTGGCGTGAACGTCAGGTTGGCGCTGAGATGGCCCGTTAAGGCACCTCAACGCCAAGGCGATCAGCCGACGTTGTAGGTCTGGCCGGTCTGCAATCCTTCGACACTTTTCGCGTAGGCCAACGCCACATCGGCGGCCGGAACCGGTTTGAATCCGCGGAAGTACGGCGCGTAACTGCCCATGGCTTCAACCAATACGTTCGGGCTGACCGAGTTGATCCGCAGACCGCGCGGCAATTCGATTGCCGCCGCACGGACGAAGCTGTCCAGGGCGCCGTTAACCATCGATGCCGAGCTGCCGGTACGAATCGGGTCGTGGCTGAGGATGCCGGTGGTGAAGGTGAACGACGCACCGTCATTGGCGAATTCTCGGCCGATCAGCAGCAGATTGACCTGGCCCATCAGCTTGTCCCGCAAGCCAAGCTCGAAGTCTTTTTCGGTCATGTTGGCCAGTGGCACGAAGTTGACGCTACCGGCGGCGCAAATCAGCGCATCGAAGTTACCGGTCTGTTCGAACAGTTTGCGGATCGAAGTGCTGTCACTGATGTCGACCTGGAAATCACCGCTCTTGCGGCCGATACGGATGATTTTGTGGCGCTGGGACAGTTCTCGGTCAATGGCCGAGCCGACAGTTCCAGAGGCGCCAATCAGAAGAATTTTCATCGTGCTGTTCCTTAGGTGGGTGAATGTGGTTTCAGTCTAGTGTGGTTTTTTTGATTGATAAGCGTGCTAATGGGCAACTTTTGGTTTTCAAATGGAAACAATCCATGAGCGAAATGGATGATCTGGCGGCGTTCGCCGTGTTGATAGAGGCCGGTAGTTTCACTTTGGCAGCGCAGCAATTGGGGTGTAGCAAGGGGCAGCTGTCCAAGCGCATCAGCTTGCTGGAAGCACGTTTCAGCGTGGTCCTGTTGCAGCGGACAACACGGCGCTTGAGCCTGACAGCGGCCGGCGCGGCGTTATTGCCGCAAGCTCAGGCGCTGGTGATTCAGGTTGAGCGGGCGCGTCAGGCGCTGGCCCGTCTGAAGGACGATATGACGGGGCTCGTGCGAATGACGGTGCCGGTGTCGTTGGGAGAGACTTTTTTCGATGGGCTGCTGCTGGAGTTTTCCCGGGAGTATCCCGAGGTGCAGATCGAACTTGAGCTCAATAACAGCTACCGCGACTTGTCACGGGATGGTTTCGATCTGGCGATTCGTTCAGAAGTGGCCAACGACGAGCGATTGGTGGCCAGGCCGCTGTTGGCCTGGCACGAGATGACTTGCGCCAGCCCGGCTTATCTTGAGCAGTTTGGTGAGCCACAGACACCTGCGGACCTGATCAATCATCGTTGCCTGCTCAACAGCCATTACAGCGGCCGTGAGGAATGGCTGTATCACCAGCAACATGAACTGTTGCGGGTGCGGGTTTCGGGGCCGTTCGCCAGCAATCATTACAACCTGTTGAAAAAGGCCGCACTTGCGCATGCGGGTATCGCACGCCTGCCGTCTTACTTGCTACAGACGGAACTGGCCGATGGCCGTTTGCGCTGGCTGCTGCGCGATTATCAGACTCGCAGCATGCCGATGTATCTGGTGCACCCGTATCAGGGCGGCCTGCCCAAGCGCACGCAAGTGTTGGCCGACTACCTGATGGGGTGGTTCAAGCGCAGCGGCGAAGCGCTGGATCGGCTTCAACGATAACGCTTGGCGATCAGTTGATCGACCGACAGCACGCCCGGCCCCCTGGCCATCAAGTACAGCAGAATCGCAGCCCAGGTGCCGTGTGTCGGGTAGGCGTCCGGGTAGACAAAGGTTTGAATGGTCAGGGTCATGCCCAGCAGCGCCAGGGCCGAGAAGCGTGTGGCGAAGCCCACCAGAATCAGGATCGGGAAGAAGTGCTCGGCGAAGGCCGCCATGTGCGCCGCCAGCTCCGGGGAGAGTAATGGAACGTGGTATTCGCTCTGGAACAACGGAATGGTCGAGTCTGCCAGACGCGGGATCCCCAACTCGAAGGTTCCGGAAATCAGGTCCACGGCAAAACCCTCGACCTTGGTCTGGCCGGACTTCCAGAACACCGCCGCAATGGAGAAGCGAGCAACGAAGGCAATCAGGCTGTGAGGGATCAACTCGAACAGTTCGATGATCCGTTCAATCAGGCGGGCGATGGCATTCGGGTGTTCTGTGCGGGTGTTCATGGCGATACCTTGTCGTGTTGTAAGTGGATGATGGCGTTGTGGCCAATCAACAGCGCCAGGCACTGGCTCAGGTCAAACGCCGGTGCAACGTTCAGGGCATCGGTCACGGCCTGTCCCAGCGGACGGTTGTTTTGCAGGCTGTGGATGAAGGTCGTTGTGCCGACATCGACGGCAAAGACCTCGACCTCCAGGCCGTTGCGCAGCACCAGCGCGCTTTGCGGGTGATACGGCTCAAGGTTCTCGGGAGGGGCGTCAGCCTGATGGGCTGCCCACAGTGCAACCACGGCGTACGCCGAGTTCAGGGTGAAAGTTGAGGGATGCAGATGAATACGTAGCTGTGCGAGGGCTTCGGGGGCGCCCAACGCCGCAGCAATCTGTGCAGGGTCGACGGCGTTGGCATCCGTTGCGTGATAGGCCATCACTCGCAAGCGTTCCAGGCGTGCGACATCCGCCAGATACGGCACTGAAGCGGCTGGCGAAAAGTGCTCGATGAAGCCTGAAAAGTCGCTGCCGTAATCGTTGATCAGTGGGCTGGTGGGTGCAAATGCCTGTACGTAGAGCTGGGCCATGGCCCGAAAAAACTCCTCGCCGACCAACTGCGAAACCACCGGATAACTGTCGGCCAAAGCGTTGATCAACGAGCTCTGCACGTTATTGCGATACACCGCGAAGCGGCTGGCCGGATCAGCCCCATTGGCGCTGAACAACCCGTTAGGGCAGGGCCGTTGAGGATCAAGCAGGGCGGCGGCGAAATCGGCTTGAGCGCTCATCGGTGAACCTCGGTGTAACCCAGCAGCTCATCGGCCTGACGGGCCTCGGCGTGCAGCACGGAAAACGCCGGTAGCTGATTGTCGCGTTCAATCAGCGTGGCCATCGGGCCGATGCGTTCCAGAACGCGCGCGTACAGGGCCCACACCGCGTTATCGATGGGGGCGCCATGATCGTCGATCAGCAGGCGATCGCCGAGGCTGTCGGCGTCTTCGGCAAACCCGGCCAGATGAATCTCGCCCACTGCGTGCAGCGGCAGTGCGTCGATGTAGGCCAATGGATCGCGCTGGTGATTGATGCAGGAGACGTAGACGTTGTTCACATCCAGCAGCAAGCCGCAGCCGGTGCGGCGGATGACTTCGCAGATGAAGCTGGCTTCTTCCATGCTGGAGCGCTGGAATTGCAGATAAGTCGCTGGATTTTCCAGCAGCATGGGACGTTTCAGATACTGCTGGACCTGGTCGACATGTTCGCAAACACGCTGCAGTGTCGGTTCGTCATAGGCCAGTGGCAGCAGGTCATTGAGAAACACCGGGCCGTGGCTCGACCAGGCCAGGTGTTCGGAAAAGGATTGGGGTTGATAGCGTTCGATCAGCTTGGCGAGCCGGGCCAGGTGTGCGGTATTCAACGGGCCTTCGGCGCCGATGGACAGGCCGACGCCATGCAGCGACAGCGGGTACTGCTCGCGGATCAATCCCAGGTAGTGATGAAACGGGCCGCCGGCCACCATGTAGTTTTCGGCGTGGACTTCGAAGAAGCCGATGTCCGGGTGAGTACCAAGTACTTCGCCAAAGTGCTCGGTCTTGAGCCCCAGCCCCGCGCGGGGCGGGAGCTCGGACGCCAACGCCTGAGTGTGAGGATGTACGTTGTGCAGCGATGAAGTGGACATCATCAACACTCAGGCAGAGGGGGGATTACGACTTGGCTTTGTAGGCGGCCAGTTGACCGAAGCCGGTCGGTGAGGTTGGGCTGGCAGTCTTCTCGCAAGTGCCTTTAGGTACCAGCTTGAAGTGGTTGCTCTCGTAGTCGACTTTTGAGGTGCCGGCACAGGTGGTGCCAGCGCCTGCGGCGCAATCGTTCTTGCCTTTCATGGCGACGCCAAAGCATTTTTCCATGTCGGCGGCTGCGGCATGGGCGGTGGTCGGCACAGCCGCGATGCTCAAGGCAGAACCCAGGGCCAGGGCGAGGGCGGCGGCGGACAGGGTGCGAGTGGTAGCAGTCATGATGTTTCTCCAGTGGTGGGCTTGGTCAAGAAAGCGTTTGTGCTTACTTACCCTAGTAGAGAAAGGTCATTCGGGTTCGTTACAGCGCGGCAAAAAATAATTGGTTCGCACAAAAAAATGTGGGAGCGAGCTTGCTCGCGATGAGGGCCTGACAGTCAACATTGACGTTGCCTGACAGTCCGATATCGCGAGCAAGCTCGCTCCCACACAGGCCGCTTTTTACTGCAGCAGTGCTTAACCGCCCAGATACGCGTCGCGTACTTTGGGATCGGTCAGCAGGGCTTCACCGGTGCCTTGCATCACCACCCGGCCGTTTTCCAGCACGTAGGCGCGGTCGGCGACTTTCAACGCCTGGTTGGCGTTCTGCTCTACCAGGAACACCGTCACACCATCCTTGCGCAGCTGTTCGATGATGTCGAAGATCTGCTGGATGATGATCGGTGCCAGACCCAGCGACGGCTCGTCGAGCAGCAGCAGCTTGGGTTTGCTCATCAGCGCCCGGCCGATGGCGAGCATTTGCTGCTCGCCGCCCGACATGGTGCCGCCGCGTTGATTGAAGCGCTCCTTGAGTCGCGGGAACAGCCCCAGGACCTTGTCCATTTGCTCCTGGTAATCGCCCTTGTCGGTGAAGAACCCGCCCATGGCGAGGTTTTCTTCCACGGTCAGACGGGCAAACACCCGACGACCTTCCGGGACCACGGCGATGCTCTTACGCATGATCTGCGCAGATTCCTGGCCAACCAGTTCCTCGCCCATGTAGCGAATGCTGCCGCTATGGGCTTGCGGCGAACCGCAAAGAGTCATCAGCAGAGTGGACTTGCCGGCACCGTTGGCACCGATCAAGGTCACGATTTCGCCCTGACGGACTTCGACGTTGACGCTGTGCAGGGCCTGGATCTTGCCGTAGAAAGTGGAAACGTTTTCGAACTGCAGCATTTACGCTTCCCCCAGGTAGGCTTTGATTACTTCAGGGTTATCCCGGATCTGCTCCGGTGTGCCGTTGGCCAGAGGCGTGCCCTGGTTGATCACGAAGATGTGGTCGGAGATGCTCATGACCAGTTTCATGTCGTGTTCGATCAGCAGCACGGTCACGTCATGCTCTTCACGCAGGGTGCCGATCAGCGCCTTGAGGTCGTCGGTTTCCCGCGGGTTGAGGCCGGCGGCCGGCTCGTCGAGCATGAGGATGCTTGGACGGGTCATCATGCAGCGGGCGATTTCCAGGCGGCGCTGCTGACCATAGGCCAGGGTGCCGGCCGGACGGTTGGCGAACTCCTTGAGGTTGACCTTGTCGAGCCAGAACTCGGCGTATTCCATGGCCTCGCGTTCGCTGCGGCGAAATGCCGGGGTCTTGAACAGACCGGCCAGGAAGTTGGTGTTCAGGTGGCGGTGCTGGGCGATCAGCAGGTTTTCCACGGCGGTCATTTCCTTGAACAACCGCACGTTCTGGAAGGTCCGCACCACGCCTTTGCCGGCGATCTTGTGGCCAGGCAGGCCTTCGATCGCTTCACCGTTGAGCTGGATGGTACCGGCAGTAGGCTGGTAGAACCCGGTCAGGCAGTTGAACACGGTGGTCTTGCCGGCGCCGTTAGGGCCGATCATCGACACCACTTGTTTCTCTTTCACGCTCAGGGCGACGTTATTGACCGCCAGCAAGCCGCCAAAGCGCATGCTCAGGCCATCTACTTTCAGAATCTCTCTGCTCATTTACGCAGCTCCATGTGAGGACGTTGCATGGGCAGCAGACCTTGTGGACGCCAGATCATCATCAGCACCATCAGGGCGCCGAACATCAACATGCGGTATTCGCTGAAGTCACGCATCAGCTCGGGTAACAGGATCATCACGACAGCCGCGAGGACCACGCCCAACTGTGAGCCCATGCCGCCCAATACCACGATGGCGAGGATGGTGGCCGACTCGATGAAGGTGAACGACTCCGGCGTGACCAGCCCCTGACGCGCGGCGAAGAAGCTGCCGGCGAAACCGGCGAAGCAGGCACCCAGGGTGAAGGCCGACAGCTTGATCACGGTCGGATTCAGGCCCAGTGCACGGCAGGCGATTTCGTCTTCGCGCAAGGCTTCCCAGGCACGGCCGATCGGCATGCGCAGCAGGCGGTTGATCACGAACAGCGCGAACAGCGCCAGCAACAGCGCAACCAGGTAGAGGAAAACCACCTTGCTGACCGGGTTGTAAGTCAGGCCGAAGAACTCGTGGAAGGTCTGCATGCCTTCGGCGGCCGTTCTATCGAAGCTCAGGCCGAACAGCGTCGGTTTGGGAATGTTGCTGATGCCGTTCGGTCCGCCCGTGAGGCCGGTCAGGTTACGCAGGAACAGACGGATGATCTCACCGAAGCCCAAGGTCACGATCGCCAGATAGTCACCGCGCAGACGCAGCACCGGGAAACCGAGCAGGAAGCCGAAGGTTGCCGACATCATCCCGGCGATTGGCAGGCAGATCCAGAAGCTCAGGCCGTAGTAGTGCGACAGCAGCGCATAGCTGTAGGCGCCCACTGCGTAGAAACCGACGTAGCCCAGGTCGAGCAGACCCGCCAGACCGACCACGATGTTCAGGCCCAGACCGAGCAGCACATAGATCAGAATCAGCGTGGCGATATCCACCGCACCGCGCGAACCGAAGAACGGCCAGACCAGAGCGACGACGATCAATCCCATGATGACCCAGCGCTGGGTGCTGGGCAGGGTCAGGAAGTGGCTCGCGCTAGCCGGGATCAATTTACCTCTGGGCACGGAGCGCATGGCGGCCGTGTATTGTTGGTCGAATAGCACGCGCAGGAACATCAGCACCGAGCAGGCGGCGATGATGATCAGCGTGGAGGTCGTGGCACCCAGCACTTCGAGGTTGATGCCGGCGATGGACAGTTTCAGACCGAGTACCGGGTACGCCACAGCCCAAACCAATAGCGCGCTGAAAAGCGCCTGTTTAAGATTCCTGATCATACTTTCTCAACCTCCGGACGGCCCAACAGGCCGGTTGGCCGGAATAACAACACCAGAACCAGAAGGCCGAAAGCCACCACGTCCTTGTACTGGTCACCGAATACATCGGCGCCGAAGGCTTCGGCCACCCCCAGCACCAGACCACCGAGCATGGCGCCCGGGATGCTGCCGATGCCGCCCAGAACCGCCGCGGTAAAGGCCTTGAGGCCCACCAGGAATCCGGCGTTCGGGTTGATCACGCCGTACTGCATGCTGAGCAGTACAGCCGCCACGGCCGCCAGGGCGGCACCGATGACGAAAGTCAGGGCGATGATGTTGTTGGTGTTGATGCCCAGCAGGTTGGCCATCTTGATGTCTTCGGCACAGGCCCGGCAGGCACGTCCCAGACGTGAACGCGAGATGAATTGGGTGAGGCAGAGCATCACCACCAGGGTCACCACGAACACCAGGACCTGCATGTAGGAGATCAGCACTTCCTGTGCGCCGCCCGGACCGAAGCTGAAGCTGCCCGGAATCAGGTTGGGGATCGATTTGTCCTTGGAATCCTGCGAGAGCAGTACGGTGTTTTGCAGGAAGATCGACATACCGATGGCCGAGATCAGCGGGATCAGGCGGTTACTGCCCCGCAGAGGGCGGTAGGCGATCCGTTCGATACTGTAGCCGTAGGCACTGGTGACAACGATGGTCGCCAGGAATGCGGCGGTCATCAATAACGGTAGAGAATGGATACCCAGCATGGCCAGTCCGGCAAGGACGATGAAGGCCACGTAGGAACCGATCATGTAGACCTCGCCGTGGGCGAAGTTAATCATTCCAATGATGCCGTAAACCATCGTATAGCCGATGGCGATCAGGGCATACGTGCTGCCAATGGTCAGACCATTAACCAGCTGTTGGAAAAAGTGATAGATCTCAGGCATTACAGCGCTCCTAAAAACCTGATACGCATTTCACTGGTGGAGTCATTTTCCCGCTCAGGCCCCGAGGATCTGCATCCACTTCGGACGTGAGGTTTGCCAGCGAACCGCTGATGACGGTTTTGAGATTTTCAGGTGGGGAGGCTTCCGGATCACGGAGGCACGGCCCATTACCTCGTAAAACAAAGCCCACGGCACGCCGTGGGCTTTATTGGCAGTCAGTCAGGCAGCGCCTTACTGAGGCGAAGCTTCGGTTTTAGGTTTGCCGAAGTGCCACTGGTAGACCACGAACTTGAAGTTCTTCAGGTCGCCCTTCTCGTCGAACGACAGGTCGCCGGTCGGGGTCTTGAAGGTGCCAGAACGGATCGCCGCGGCCACTTTGGCAGTGTCTTCGCTTTTGGCCGCGGTGATGCCGCCGGCGATGACTTCAACAGCCGAGTAGGCCGGGAACACGAACGGACCGGTCGGGTCCTCCTTCTTGGCGGCGAACGCTTCAACCAGAGCCTTGTTGGACGGGTCCTGGTCGAAAGACTTCGGCAAGGTCACCAGCAGGCCTTCGGAAGCGTCCTGGGCAATCTGCGAGATGGATTCGTTGCCGACGCCTTCCGGGCCCATGAACTTGGCGTTCAGGCCTTTTTCCTTGGACTGACGCAGGATCAGGCCCAGTTCCGGGTGGTAGCCGCCGTAGTAGACGAAGTCGACGTTGGCTTGCTTGAGTTTCTGGATGATCGAGGAGAAGTCCTTGTCACCGGCATTGAGGCCTTCGAACACGGCAACCTTGACGCCTTTGGCTTCGAGGGTTTTCTTCACGGCGGTGGCGATGCCTTCACCGTATTGCTGCTTGTCGTGCAGCACTGCAACGATTTTCGGTTTTACGTGATCGGCAATGTAGTTACCGGCGGCAGGACCCTGGGCGCTGTCCAGGCCGATGGTGCGGAACACCATTTTGTAGCCACGGTTGGTGATGTCCGGGCTGGTGGCAGCCGGGGTGATCATGATCACGCCTTCGTCTTCGTAGATGTCGGACGCTGGCTGAGTGGAGCTGGAGCAGAGGTGACCGACCACGAACTTGACGCCGTCGTTGACCACTTTGTTGGCAACGGCAACGGCCTGTTTAGGGTCGCAGGCGTCATCGTATTCCTTGGCTTCGAGCATCTTGCCGTTGACACCGCCCTTGGCGTTGATCTGCTCGATGGCCATTTTCGCGCCGTTGAACTGCATGTCGCCGTACTGGGTCACTGGACCGGTTTTAGGGCCGGCGATGCCGATCTTGATGGTGTCAGCTGCGAACGAATGGCTGGCAACCCCGGCCAGAACCATAGCGGCAAACAGTTTGGAAATCTGCTTAGTAGCCTTATTCATAGTGCTCCACTCTTACTGTTGTAATTTTTATAGTCCTGGCGGCCTGAACCACAGAACCGGATCGATATCTTGGATATCCTCCGGAAATGCCCCCGGCAACTGTACCGGTACAGTGTAGAGCGCCGGTTGTTCGCTTGGAAAGCTGGCGCTCAGGGGCAAAGCCTGAGGGTGTCGCATTTTTGAAAGAAAAAGACAGAATTGCGGCGGGATTTTGGCTGGGTAGTGGCCTGATTCAGCGGCTATCCCTGGCTTTCCTGCAGTTCTCGATCAATGACTCTATTGCATCCGGGTTTTTCTGCCAGAGCGCCGACGTTATGATTGCGCCGATTTCTTTTCCGGACAGGGCCCATGACTCAAGAACCTAGCACCCTCTATGCCAAGCTGCTTGGTGAAACCGCATCTATTACCTGGAAGGAACTCGAACCGTTCTTCGCCAAGGGTGCCCTATTGTGGGTCGAGGCCGATCTGGATTTGATCGAAGCCGCCGAAGCCATGGCCGAGGATCAGCGCGAGAAAGTGGCTGCCTGGCTGGCTGCCGGGAAGGTTGCGCAGGTGTCTGCAACGGGGGCGCTGGATCTGGTCGAGCGCGATCCGCAGCTCTGGGCGGTGGTGGTTTCGCCGTGGATTCTGATCCAGGAAAGGACGCAGGCCTGAAGGGTTGCACCGATTTGGTGCTGATGGGGCTCATGCAAAAGTGTGTAGCCGAGTAGCGTGATGGCAGGTTGCCGTAGAGAAATGCTACAGGCGGGCAGGGGGGGAAGGTTACGTAAACGTAACGGGAACAGTTTATTAAGCAGCCAAATGGCTGCTTAATTGTTTCTGGATGTTGGAGATGTGCTGGAAGTGAGGACGCCATCGCGAGCAGGCTCGCTCCCACAGGATTTAGTGGCGTTCACAGAGTTTGTGTTCGACACCGATCACTGTGGGAGCGAGCCTGCTCGCGATTGGCCGTGACGCGGTCAGGCCGTCTTGCCGGTATGGTTATTCAGCGAAATGACCTTGGTCTTGCCGATGCGGTGGCGGTAGATCTCGCGCAGGTACTTGATGGCCTTTTTCACGCAATCGCGCGACAGGCGGATGTCGTTGATCGAGACAAACTTGTCTTTGTCGTTGATCAGCTCACGGTACTTCTTCTCGTACATCGGCTTGATCGCGTACCAGTTGGTGTCGAGGATCTTCGCCGGGTTTTCGAATTCGTTGAGCAGCTCGTCGATCCTGGCCTCGTCGAAGTCTTCATGAATGATGAAGTCGAGGATCGAGTTGTCCAGCGTTTCGTCGAAACGATACGGGTTGCGTGCAAAGCAACGTTTGATGAAGGCCACAATCAAGGTCAGGAAATCGTCCGACAGGCACGGGCTCTTGGCGATCAGGGTGGTCAGCGACAGGTTGGCCGAGGCTCCGATCACCAGTGCATAACGCTTGAGCGTGGTGTTGGGGAACAGGCTGTTGAGGTGGGTCTTCAACCGGTTCAGGTCCATGTAGGACAGCTTGTAATCCTTGGGTAAGGACACGATCGAGACCACCGACGAGCAGTTCTTGAAGAAGTGCAGGTCATGCAGGGCGGCAGCGTCGTAACCCGAGTTCTTGTATTGCTCCAGCGACGCGCGATAGCGCTTGGACTCGATCGGCAACAGGCTGATGCCTTCGATGGCCTGGGTCACCTTGTTGAAGTGCGGCAGGTCGATGGAGCGGAAGAACAGGTCGTCGATGTTCAGGCGTTGCGGCTCTTTGTCGAACACCTTGAATTTGTCACCGCTCGGTGCCGGTTGTTCTGGTACCACCGACTCGGCGTAGGCAATCGCCACTGGCCCGGCCAGACTCATGAACAGGTCGTTGGCATCCAGGCGAATTGTTTCGCCGATGTCGATACCGGCACGACGGAAGTAGTTCTGGTCGTAGTCGGTGGTGACCGCCTGGGCTGTCAGAATGTTGAAGATCTGCTGCGAGATGTATTGGTTGGCGTGCTTTTCCATGGCATTGACATCAATGTTCTGGATATTGCCGTCATCGTTCTCTTCGGCGTAACGCATGATGTCGTTGGAAATGAGCATCATCGCGTTCCATGGACGGATGCGGCCCATGACGCTGGCTTCGCTGCTGTCTTCGTTGGCGAAGTTGTACGAGAAATCCCATTCTTCCGACAGGTACTTGCACAGCAGGCGACCGGCGTTGATATGCAGTGCTTCAGACATTTCGCTGCGGTGATCGGAAATGTTCGGCAGTACGCAAATACCGCTGGTGAAGATCGGCTCGAACACGAAGGAGTGGCCGCTCTTGCTGTCGTGCTCGTCCACAGGTTTGGTGTCGAACGTCTTGTTCATGTACGAGTGCTGCTGGGCCAGGCCGAACTCCGAGGCCATGCCCGAACCGGTACCGCCACCGGCGCTGAAGATCGAGAAGTACAGGCGCGACTGGTTGGCCTTGATGCCGCAGCTGTCGATCAGGTACGAATGGATCATCTTCCAGTCGGGGCTGGAGAAACGCTGGGTGTCCTTGTTCAGGATGATCTTCGCCAGGTACTGGCCGAGGATTGGCGCGTTACCGGCGCCACCGGCGTGGACTTCCGAGAGGTCCATGATCTTCATTTTGCTGTAGTCGCGCAGGAAGCCGCTTTTTTCGCCTTTGCGCGAAAAGCGGATACGTCCGGCGATGTCTTTGTCCAGGTCGCCGAGCATCACCAGCGGCTCGACGAGGAATACTGGTTTGCTGGCCTTGCCGGCACCCAGCTTCAGGTTGTTGCGAATCCATTGCGCAGGGCTGTAGCCCTTTTCAGCATAGGGTTTGTCTTCGTTGTTGAACTCGTTGAGGTAGAACTTGCGGGCGTTGTACACCAGCTCCGCGACGTCCAGCGCAATGTTAGAGCCGCAGCGACCCAGACCGATCAGGCACACGGAGGGGAATTCCTGCTGATGCAGTTCGTGGGCATCTTCCAGGTGCGGGGGCTTCGGGAACACCAGATCCCGCAGGCCATCGAGGTTGTCGAGGATGCGATCGGTGTTGGTCTCGGTGAAATACAAGTACTGCTGAGTCGCAAGCGGGCGCGAGCTGGTCAATGGCTTCGGGACTGAGGGTTTATCCGTGGCGGCGGTGAGCGTCAGTTCGGATACCGCAGGGGCAGGATTATTTTTAGAAGTCATTGTGCGCCATGTGCCTGGACGGGTTGGTTCGGCGGCGAGATATCATCAAGCCATCACGAATATAGAGCTCGCGACTTTACAGCGCGATAGTGTCCCCAGCGATAGGGCTTTACCTGAGTGTCGCTAGGGGGAATCCTTTCCTGATTCATGATGAATCGGCCAATATTTGGCGATCTTTAATCGAACAGAGGCAAATTGATGGCAACGCTACCTTCACTCGCGTTCGCTGGAATCGGCTTGATGGGTTTGCCGATGTGCCGGCGCTTGTTGGCCGCGGGCTATCCACTGACCGTCTGGAACCGCAACCCTGACAAATGCGTGCCCTTGGTCGAGGCCGGGGCGCGACAAGTGGCCACACCTGCCGAGCTGTGTCAGCACGCCGATCTGCTGATGTTGTGTCTGGCTAATACCGAAGTGGTGCGCGAAGTCGTGTTCGGCGTGGCAGGCGTTGCGCTCGGTGCGAAAACCGGTCAGTTGCTGGTGGACTTTTCCAGTCTGGAACCCACGGCGACGCGGGAAATGGCCGCCGAGCTGGCCAGTCGTACCGGCATGGGCTGGCTGGATGCGCCGGTATCCGGTGGGGTCGCGGGTGCCGAAGCCGCTAGCCTGGCGATCATGGTCGGCGGTGAGTCAGCCGATGTCGAACGGGTGCGCCCGGTGTTGTTGAGCCTCGGCCAACGGGTCACGCACATGGGCGCGGTCGGCGCAGGGCAGGTGACCAAGGCCTGTAATCAGATGATCGTTGCCTGCAATGCCTTGGTCATCGCTGAAGTGGTGGCGCTGGCCGAGCGTTCGGGCGTGGATGCGAGCCTGCTGGCGGAGGCGTTGAGCGGTGGGTTTGCCGATTCGAAACCCTTGCAGATGCTCGCCCCGCAAATGGCCGAGAGCCGTTTCGAACCGGTGAAATGGCATGTTCGAACGTTGCTCAAGGATCTCGACGGCGCAGTGAAGTTTTCCCGCGAGCAGGGCTCGGCGACGCCGATCAGTGGGCTGGCTGCACAGTTGATGCGCCTGCATGGTGGCCAGGGGTATCTTGAAAAAGATCCCTCGACATTGATCCATCTATACCGCGAGCCAGGCTCAAAGGATTGACAGCGTGTGAGTGATTACGCTGGTTGATTTCGTTCAGGACCGGGCGCAACTCAGTCAGCGGCACCGGGCGGCTCAACAGATAACCCTGAACAAAGTCGCAACCGAAGCGTTCGAGGAACTGGTACTGCTCCAGGGTTTCGACACCTTCGGTGACCACCTGCAAATGCAGGGTATGGGCCATGACGATAATGGCCTGGACGATCTCCATGTCCTGAGTGGCCTTGGGAATGTCCTGGATAAACGAACGGTCGATTTTCAAGGTGTTCAGGGGCAAACGCTTGAGGTAGGCCAGGGACGAGTAACCGGTGCCGAAGTCGTCGATCGACAGCGAAACACCCAGCGCCCGAATTTTGCGCAACAGTACCAGCGTATTGGCGATGTTGCCCATCAGCGCATTTTCCGTGACCTCCAGCTCCAGCCTTTGCGGTGCGACACCGGCTGAAAGCAGCGCATGTTCGACTTCTTCGGCGAGCTCTTCGCGAGCGAGGTTGAGCGGTGAGCAGTTGACGGCAATGTTCAATGACTCGCAGCCGTTCCTGGACAGTTCGCTCAGGTCTTCACACGCTTTGCGCAGCACCCAGTTGTCGAGTTCAGCGATCAAACCATTGGCTTCGGCAATCGCGATGAAACGGTCAGGCGCGAGTAAACCGTGCACTGGGTGTTGCCAGCGAACCAGTGCTTCGAGTTTGGTTACCTGGCCACTTTTGAGGTCGTAAATAGGCTGGTAATAGAGCATCAACCCGGTTTCGTCACGTAAGGCATTGCGCAGCTCTTCTTCGAGTTGCAGCTCCATCGTCGCCTTGGTTTTCAGGTTGGGGCTGAAAAAGTGCAGGCCGTTACGGCCATTGCCCTTGGACTGGTAAAGCGCCAGATCGGCGTTTTTCAGCAGCTCTTCGCAGCTCTTGCCGTCGTCGGGAAACACGCTGATACCGATGCTGGTGGTCATGACCATGCGTCGGCCGGCCAGCTCGATCGGCTCCTTCATTTTATGCATGATGCGCTGCGCCATGTGCCGCGCTTCGTCACGATCACGCAGGCTGATGAGAATGCAGAATTCATCGCCGCCAAACCGTGCGACCACATCGTCGTGGCTGCGGGTCGAGCTTTTGATGTGGTCGGCGAGGACTTTCAGCAGTTCGTCACCGGCGTCATGGCCCAGGCTGTCGTTGATGCGCTTGAAATGATCGATGTCCAGAAACATCACCGCCAGCATGCCATTGCTGGCGCTCTTCTCAATGAGCTTCTCGGCGAAGATCTGGTTGAAGCCGCGGCGGTTGATCAGGTTGGTCAGGGCGTCATAGTGCGCCACTTGTTGCAGCGACATGCGTGCCTGATCCAGTTGGCTGAGCAGGGCGTTGACCCGGCGCAGGTCGTGCTCCTTGTGTTGCAGCTTCTTGTCGGCCAGGGCCGCGCTGATGCTACTGCCGATGACCAGCAGCGCAATCACGGCAATCATCAGCCCCAGTTGCAGGTGGTCGTTGTCGACCGGCAGTTGCACAGAGACTCCGGCAGGTAACACCAGGCTCATGGCCTGCATACCGGTGAAGTGCATGCTCACGATGCCGGCACCCAGCACCAGGCTGGCGGTGTATTTGAGCATCTGATGGGCGATGCCGCTGCCGTTGCGCAGAACGTGCGACAGTAGCAAGGCAATTGCACTGGCGCCGATGGCGATCAGGATCGACACGCCGAACAACGTTGGCTGGTAGTGGGCCTCGGCGTTTGAGCGCATGGCGGCCATGCCCACGTAATGCATGGTGCAGATGCCCAAGCCGATGCAGATCGAGGTTTGCACATATTGCCAGACGCTCAGTTGTGCATTGCTCAGGCTGTTCATCGCCCAAAAGGCTGCAATAAAGGCGATCAGCAGGGAAAGGAAGGTGGTCGGCAAGTCGTAATGGATGTCGATGGGCGCCTGGAACGCCAGCATGCCGATGAAGTGCATGGCCCAGATACCGCCCGACAGGCAGCCGGCACCGACCCAGCGCCAGAGCCGTTGAGAGGCAAGGTTCTCGGCGTGACCGACGCGTTCGGCGATGTCCAGCGTGGCAAAGCTGGCCGCGCAGGCGACCAGGTAGGCCAACAGCACCAGAAAGGGGTTATGACTGCAACTGAGTACTACTTGCCCGCTGCTCTCTGGCAGCTCGGTAATGAAATGCAAACCAAGCCACTCCATAGCGTGCCCCGTCTCTGAGTCATCCTGCACCGGCGCCATGAACGCTGGCGAATGCTTGGAGTATAGAGGCCGTGCGCAGAGTGCAAGCGGTAGTGGCACATTGACTCTGACGATTTTGTAATGAGCCCAAGAGCGTTTGGAAATAAATTGCCGGTCGCCATGGACGGGTATCAGCCTTGCGAATAATGACAGACAGCGGCCATGGCGCTGACTAGATTGCTGGTTCCGGGCTCGAATGCTGTCGGCAGTAAAGCCCTCATAACAATAAAAGAGACGGACCCATGCAGAACTCGACCCAAGCGGCGAATGCCTGGCGCATTCTGTTCCTGCTGTTTCTGGCCAACCTGTTCAACTTTTTCGACCGCACGATCCCGGCGATCATCATCGAGCCAATCCGTATGGAATGGCACCTTAGCGATTTTCAACTGGGAATTATCGGGACTGCGTTCACCATCGTTTATGCCGTTGCCGGTCTGCCGCTAGGGCGAATGGCCGACACCGGTTTGCGTAGCAAGTTGATGGGCTGGGGGTTGGCGGTGTGGAGCGGGCTGACCGCGGTCAACGGTCTGGTGGGGAGCTTCTGGAGTTTTTTGATTGTGCGCATGGGGATCGGCATTGGTGAGGCCAGCTATGCACCGGCCGCCAATTCACTGATCGGTGATTTGTTCCCGGCGCATCGTCGGGCGCGGGCCATGGGTATCTTCATGCTGGGGCTGCCGCTGGGCCTGCTGTTGGCGTTCTTCACCATCGGCGCGATGGTCAAGGCGTTCGACAGCTGGCGCGCGCCATTCTTCATCGCGGCCGTGCCGGGTCTGATTCTGGCGATGTTCATGTTCTTCATTAAAGAGCCCAGGCGCGGTGCGGCGGAAACCGTGCAAGTGTCCCAGGAACGGGTGGACCGGCCGATTCGCCGGGTGCTGGCGATTCCGACCTTCCTCTGGCTGGTGATGGCGGGATTGTGCTTCAACTTCGCCACCTATGCGTGTAACTCGTTTCTGGTGCCGATGTTGCAGCGCTACTTTCAGATGGCGTTGCAGGAAGCCGCGGTGGCGACCGGGGTGATCGTCGGTGTGACCGGGTTGTTCGGCCTGACGCTGGGCGGTTGGGTGGCGGACAAGATTCACCTGCGGGTGGCCAACGGTCGGCTGCTGTTTGCCGCGTTCAGCCTGATCATTTCGACCCTGTGCACGGCTTGGGCGCTGCACGCCGGACGGATTGAAATCGGTGTGTTCGTTGCGGTGTTCAGCGTTGGTTGGTTGTTTGCCTACAACTTTTATACCTGCGTTTACACGGCCATTCAGGACGTGGTCGAACCGCGTTTGCGCGCCACGGCGATGGCGTTGTTCTTCGCCGGGCTCTACTTGTTGGGCGGTGGTTTGGGGCCGGTGGTGGTGGGCGGTTTGTCCGATCACTTCGCCCATACGGCAATGCTGGCGGCGGGGGCGGAGCAGATGAGCGAGGCGTTCAAGGCTGTGGGGCTGCATGACGCGATGTATTTGATTCCGGTGGCGTTGTTTTCCACCATGGTGTTTCTGTTCCTGGCTTCGCGGTGTTTTGTGAGGGATGCCAAGCGGATGAAGGAGGGATTGGTTGCTGTGGTTGAGCCTGGGATTGCTGTGGCGACGGCCTGATCGCCTTCGCGAGCAAGCCCGCTCCCACAGGGGATCGTGGTCGAACACTGATCTCGCATACGCTGGCGATCATTGTGGGAGCGAGCCTGCTCGCGATGGGGCAATCGTAAACGCCACAAAAATCGGGCAAACAAAAAGGCCCGCATCGCTGCGGGCCTTTTTGTTTTAGCGGGGGTATAGAGGAGGGCTTAACCCGCCACCAGCACCCGGATCGCTTCCAGTCGCAGTGCCGCTTTGTCGAGCATGGCCAAGCCTTGCTCGCGCTGCTGACGCAGGGCAACCAGTTCGCTGTCGCGTACTGTCGGGTTGACCGCTTGCAGGGCGGTCAGGCGCGCGAGCTCTTCTTCGGTGTCAGCGGCCAGACGGCGTTGCGCTTCGGCGACACGTTCGGCGTGGCGCGGGGTGATCTTCTCTTCGCCGGCGTTGATGCGCGGTGTCAGTTGATCACGCTGAGCCTGAACAAACTTGTTGGCGCTGGCACGCGGCACGCTTTCGAGCTGATCGTTGAGGGTTTCGAACGACACTCGGCCCGACAGGTCGTTGCCGTTGGCGTCCAGCAGGCAGCGCAGGGCGGCCGGCGGCAGGTAACGGCCCAGTTGCAGCGAGCGCGGGGCAACCACTTCGCTGACGTAGAGCAGTTCCAGCAACACAGTGCCAGGCTTGAGCGCCTTGTTCTTGATCAGCGCGACGGCGGTGTTGCCCATCGAGCCGGACAGCACCAGGTCCATGCCGCCCTGAACCATCGGGTGTTCCCAGGTAATGAATTGCATGTCTTCGCGAGACAGTGCCTGGTTGCGGTCGTAAGTGATGGTCACGCCTTCGTCGTCGCCCAGCGGGAAGCTGGCGTCGAGCATTTTCTCACTCGGCTTGAGGATCAGCGCGTTTTCCGAATGGTCTTCACTGTCGATGCCGAACGCGTCGAACAGGGTTTCCATGTAGATCGGCAGGGCGAACTGATCGTCCTGCTCAAGGATCGCCTCGACCAGCGCGTCACCTTCGCCCGTGCCGCCGGAGTTGAGTTCCAGCAGACGGTCACGGCCGCTGTGCAACTCGGCTTCCAGGCTTTCGCGGGTACTACGTGCTTCGTCGATCAGCGCTTGCCACTCGCCGTCATCGGCATTTTCCAGCAGCGGCAGCAGGCGAGGGCCGAACTGGTGCTGCAAGGCGTTGCCGGTCGGGCACGTGTTGAGGAACGCGTTCAGCGCTTCGTGATACCACTGGAACAGGCGCTCTTGCGGGCTGGTTTCCAGGTACGGCACGTGCAGTTCGATGATGTGCTTCTGACCGATCCGGTCGAGACGACCGATGCGCTGTTCCAGCAGGTCCGGGTGCGATGGCAGGTCGAACAGCACCAGGTGGTGGGAGAACTGGAAGTTACGACCTTCACTGCCGATTTCCGAGCAGATCAGCACTTGCGCGCCGAACTCTTCGTCGGCGAAGTAGGCGGCTGCGCGGTCACGTTCGAGGATGTTCATGCCTTCGTGGAACACCGTGGCCGGGATGCCGGAGCGCACGCGCAGGGCGTCTTCCAGGTCCATCGCGGTTTCGGCGTGGGCGCAGATCACCAGCACTTTGGTGCGCTTGAGCATTTTCAGCTGATCGATCAGCCACTCGACCCGTGGGTCGAAGCGCCACCAGCGTTGTTCTTCATCTATATCCGGTTGAGCCTGGAAGCTGACTTCCGGGTACAACTCGGCGTGTTCGCCCAGCGGCAGTTCGAGGTATTCGTCCGGGCACGGCAGCGGGTACGGGTGCAGTTTGCGTTCCGGGAAGCCTTGCACCGCGGCGCGGGTGTTACGGAACAGCACGCGACCGGTACCGTGGCGGTCCAGCAGTTCGCGCACCAGACGGGCGCTGGCTTCAGCGTCGCCTTCGTTGACGGCGGTCAGCAGCGCTTCGCCTTCGTCACCGAGGAAACCGTGGATGGTTTTGTGCGCGGCTGGAGACAAGCGCCCCTGGTCCATCAGTTCTTGAACGGCTTCGGCCACCGGACGATAGTTGTCGCTTTCGGCGCGGAACGCGTGCAGGTCGTGGAAACGGTTTGGATCGAGCAGGCGCAAGCGTGCGAAGTGGCTGTCCTGACCCAGTTGCTCTGGGGTCGCGGTCAGCAGCAGTACACCAGGAATGGTTTCTGCGAGTTGCTCGACCAGCGAGTACTCAGGGCTGACCTGATCTTCGTGCCACACCAGGTGGTGAGCTTCGTCGACCACCAGCAAGTCCCAGCCGGCCGCGAACAGCGCGTCCTGGGCCTTTTCGTCTTCTACCAGCCATTCCAGAGCGACCAGCGCGAGCTGGGTGTCTTCGAACGGGTTGCCGGCATCACTTTCGATGAAGCGTTCTTCGTCGAACAGCGCGACCTGCAGGTTGAAACGACGACGCATCTCCACCAGCCACTGGTGCTGGAGGTTTTCCGGCACCAGGATCAACACGCGGTTGGCGCGACCCGAGAGCAATTGGCGATGGATCACCAGACCTGCTTCGATGGTTTTACCCAGACCGACTTCGTCCGCCAGCAGAACCCGCGGCGCGATACGGTCAGCGACTTCACGGGCGATGTGCAACTGGTGAGCGATCGGTTGCGCACGCACGCCACCCAGGCCCCACAGCGAAGACTGCAACTGGCGGCTGGTGTGTTCCAGAGTGTGGTAACGCAGGGAGAACCAGGCCAATGGGTCGATCTGCCCGGCGAACAGACGGTCGCTGGCCAGACGGAACTGGATGAAGTTCGAGAGTTGGGTCTCAGGCAGGGTCACCACGTCGTTCTGCGCGTTGAGCCCGTGGTAGACCAGCAGGCCATCGACGTCGTCGACTTCGCGCACGGTCATCTTCCAGCCTTCGAAGTGAGTGATGGTGTCACCCGGCGAAAACCTCACGCGAGTGAGGGGCGCATTCCGTAGCGCGTACTGGCGTGTGTCGCCAGTGGCCGGATAGAGCACGGTCAGCAAGCGACCGTCCTGTGCCAGAACGGTGCCTAAACCTAGCTCGGCTTCGCTGTCACTAATCCAGCGTTGCCCCGGTTGATACTGCTGCGCCATGCTGCCTGACTCCCGCCTTGAAAAAGCCGACTATGTTAACGGATCAGTGCCTTCAGAGCCAAAGGACTCTGACAAAAACTACTAAGCTTGAAAGGTAGCGTAGCGAGGCGTTTGTCGGGCAGTCGGGCAGTCAGGCATTTGGGCATGTCAATGGGTCACCAGTTTGCGACCGATGGCTCAAGTCACCCCCTCGGCAGCCGACAGCCTGCACACAGGAGACTAATAATATGCTGCCACCGATGCTCCCCTTGAGTGCCGTGCCGATCACTTCCCAGCAGGATCCGATCCGCCAGCGGCCGGATATTCCGCCGGTGGTGCCGGTGGAGGCGAGCTCCAGCGAAAGTACGATCGACCTGCACAAGCGCCATGCCGAAGAGTCGGCCCTGCTGTTGCGCGAAGAGCAGCGGCGCCAGCAAGCGCGCGACCGGCGTCGCCGCGAAGCCGAAGAGGATCCTGAAGAACACCTGGCGGTACCCGGTGACGAATTGAACGCCGACAACACGGTGCCTGTGGTCCCTCTGATGGAAGATCAGCCGCGTCAGGGGTTGTGGGTCGATATCGAGGTCTGACGTTTGCACATTTTTTGTTGTGCTCCGATGCGGCTGGCGGCTGGTCAGCGCCGCCCATTGGCCGCATTATTGGCAAACCTTGAGCGGGCAGGGTGACAGTTGTCGCTGTGCTACGCCTGTATTGACCTTGAAGATGTAAGCCACGCCATGAGCCAAGACGACAAGCTGATCGACCTCAATACCGAGCGTGCCAAGCGCGTGCATGACCTCAATGAAAAGCGCCTGAATGAAGTGCGTCAGGCTTTCGAGCAGGCCATGCCTTTGGGTAAAGCGAAGAAAAAGCCGAAAAACAAACCGAAAAAGCGTTGATCCCCCCCCCTGCATCTGTTGATGCAGGTCAGTTATTTCCCCTCCTTTATGCCCAGTCTTGGGCAGCATTGATCCCGGTCAATTTTCTCTCGTGCCTGATTGGTTAACTTAGCCCCATCGCAACAGGGCAAGTGCAGGAGGCCAGTCATGTTTTTCGATAATGTGGTGATCGCCGGAGTGCTGACAGTCGGCCTCATGGTTCTGTTTTTTGCCGGGTTTGGATTCTTTATCTGGAAAGACGCACATAAGCGCAAAAAGCCTTAGGTCTTTCTGGAAGCACGAGCACGCAAGGCATTTTGGGCGACTTCGGTCGCCTTTTTTTTTGCCTGACTTTTATATTGATCGTTCCCACGCAGAGTGAACGATCTTCACTTTTCACAGGCCATAAAAAAGGCGCGACCTCCAGGAGGGCGCGCCTTTTTGTTCGGCGGTGAATCAGCTGCCGAGTGCCTTTGATGCCAGCCAGAACAGGCCAGCCGACAAGGCCATCGATGCCGGAAGGGTCAGGACCCAGGCCAGCAGGATGGTTCTCACGGTGCCGCCTTGCAGGCCGCTTTTGTTGGCGATCATGGTCCCGGCCACACCCGAAGACAGTACGTGGGTGGTCGATACCGGCAGGCTGAAGATGTTCGCCAGACCGATCATGCCGGCGGTGGTGATCTGCGCCGACATGCCCTGGGCGTAGGACATGCCTTGCTTGCCAATCTTCTCGCCGATAGTCAGTACCACGCGTTTCCAGCCCACCATGGTGCCCAGGCCGAGGGCCAGGGCGACTGCCAGAATGACCCAGAACGGGGCGTATTCAGTGGTGGTGGTCAGGTCTTTACGCAGTTTGTCCAGGTCAGCTTTTTCGCGGGCATCGAGACCAGGCAATTTGCCGACTTTCTTCGCCGTATCGTCCAGGCAGAGCAGGTAGCGACGCACTTCGATGCGGCTTTCCTGCGACAGCGAGTGGTAGTCCGCTACACCTTTGAGGGTGCCGAGCAGGGCTGAAATGGTCGGTTCGGTCTGTTGCGGGTTGCAGCGGAATTTCTCCGGCAAATCGCCATCCAGGCTTTTGCCCAAGGCCAGGAACTCACCCAGCGTATCGCCATTGCGCTTATAGAACTGGCTCAGGTGCAGGGTCGCATCGCGAGTCCGTTCGATCTGGTAGGTGCTGCTGCTCAGGTCGAGTACGAACTGCGCCGGCACGATACCGATCAATACCAGCATGATCAGGCCGATGCCTTTCTGGCCATCGTTGGAACCGTGCACGAAGCTCACCGCCATCGCCGAGATCACCAGGACCAGACGGTTCCAGAACGGTGGGTGTTTCTTGTCATCAAGCTTGCGGCGCTGGTCCGGAGTCTTGTGCATCTTCGACAGTGGACGCCACCATTTAAGGCCAATCAGCACCAGCGCGGCCACCAGGAAACCGGCTATTGGCGAGAACACCAGGGATGCGCCGATATCGATCGCTTTCTGCCAGTTCACGCCGTCAGCCAATGGAATGTCGTTGATCAGGGCGTTCGCCAGACCCACACCCAGGATCGAACCGATCAGGGTATGAGAGCTGGAGGCCGGGATACCGAAGTACCAGGTCCCCAGGTTCCAGGTAATGGCCGCGGCGAGCAACGAGAACACCATCGCCAGCCCGTGGCCGGTATTCACATTGATCAGCAACTCTACCGGCAGCAGGTGGACGATGGCGTACGCCACGCCAACACCGCCCAGCAACACGCCGAGGAAATTGAACACACCCGAAAAGAACACTGCCAGATGAGGCGGCATGGCTTTGGTGTAGATAACAGTGGCAACCGCGTTAGCGGTGTCATGAAAGCCGTTGATGAACTCGAAGGCGAGGACAAAGGCCAGGGCGAGCAAGAGGCTCACAAGCACCCAAGCATCCAGTCCGCTGAATAAATCGATCATGAAGGTTTTCTGACCCGGTCGTAAGGGGGCGCGATTATGCCAGAAAACCCTGCAAATCAATGCACTTGCTGCTCATCGGTAACATTCTTCAATGATTTAGTTTGTAACAAGGCCCTAAGCCCCAGCGTTATCGTAGGTTTTTCAAGTCATTGATTTCATTGGTGGTCAGGGCGAATGCCAGCATTTCAGTTGCTCCGATGGGAAGCTGAAATGGGTGTGTGAAATATCTGTAAGGCAGGCCAGCCAAGTGCCATTTACCTCATCCGGTGGGATAAAGGCAGCAACCGCCCGCTTTTAGCGGGCGCGATATGGAACGCCATTCCATTCAGCGTGTGGCTGAAGGCGACGCTGGCCCTGAAGGACTCAAGCCGGAGCGATTATGGCTCTTCGGCTTTGAGTTCTTTTTCCATCTTTTGCAGTTCCTGGGTAAAGGCCTGATCGAGGATGCTGGCGCGTTTACGCCAAGGTTTGCGTTCCGGGTCGGGCTGAGCGGCGTAGGTGGTGACTTCCCCGCCGTAAACTTCCTTGTAACGTTGTTCCTGGCGCTCAAGTTCCGCGCGCAGTTCGTCTTTCGTCACAGTGTTACCTAATTGAGTTGAGATAAATTCTGGTGATACGCACTGCAGTCGTTGTGTCGGTCACAAGCGTCTCGAACAGAGTGTCCGGGAAGACCCCCATTCTGACTGCGTTGTGCTTGACAGCTTCCTTCTTGCAGGCGGCCACGGCACCAGAGCAGAACCACTGACGTAGCATCAGATTTCTTGTTTTTTGCAAACGCATTGGCCGGGCATTCGAAATGAGCGTCAAGCGTTTGCCAGCAGGAAGCGGGGTTGAAACCTCGCACTGCCTGAGTGATTGGATCCCGTAGTTACAAAAAAGCGCGGTCATCACTGAAGTACATTATAGCGGCCGATCAGCAGAACACTATCTCGAATAATTTAAAAGTGCTTCGTCCTGTGAAATTGTTTTTGTTAGCTGCAAGTTTTGTGCGCAAGTGCACTTTTTGGCAATGTCTTTACAGGCTCATTTCCTGGCGCCATTAAGTCGTACAAGTTGAGTGGATTAGAAGTCGGCTGTTATTCATTGTCAGCAAAAGTGTGAAAACCTGTAATGAAAGCTTCCGGGTCTTATGGGAAAACGTACCCGGGGTCATCCGCAGGCCTCATGCCATATAGCCACACAGTCAGTTGATTGCGATTATCGATTAATGGTTCGATAATCGCCCAACCTTGGCTGCCCATGCTTGTGCTTGCGATCCGGAGCAGCTTGTAATAGCTGTCGAACTCTGGGGAATGAGCTGAAATGAACGATCAATTGCGTAACTCCTTCGCTTCAGTGGCGCCACCGATCGTTGCCTCGCCAGCCAAGCGGATTCAGGCGTTCACCGGTGATCCGGACTTCATGACTTCCCTGGCTCGTGGCTTGGCGGTGGTGCAAGCCTTCCAGGAGCGCAAGCGGCATCTGACTATCGCGCAGATCAGCCATCGCACGGAAATTCCCCGCGCCGCCGTACGCCGTTGCCTGCATACGCTGATCAAGCTCGGCTACGCGACCACCGACGGTCGAACCTATTCGCTGTTGCCCAAAGTCCTGACCCTCGGCCATGCCTATCTATCCTCGACGCCGCTGGCGGTATCGGCCCAGCCGTATCTGGACCGCATGAGCGAGCAGCTGCACGAGGCCTGCAACATGGCCACGCTGGAAGGTGATGACATCTTGTATATCGCCCGTTCGGCAACGACCCAGCGTCTGATCTCCGTCGACCTGTCGGTGGGTGGGCGTTTGCCGGCTTATTGCACCTCCATGGGTCGGATCCTTCTGGCGGCGCTGGACGATGCGTCGTTGCACGACTACCTCGAACATGCCGAGTTGCAGGCCAAGACCAGCCGCACCCTGCATACGCGCGAGTCGTTGCTCGAATGCCTTCAGGAAGTTCGGCAGCAAGGCTGGTGCATTGTCGATCAGGAACTCGAGCAAGGCCTGCGCTCGATTGCCGTTCCGGTGTACGACGCATCCGGCCAGGTGCTGGCTGCGCTGAATGTCAGCACTCACGCCGGGCGCGTCAGCCGCAACGAACTGGAGCAGCGTTTTTTGCCCGGATTGTTGAGCGCCAGTCGTGAATTGAGTGCCCAGTTGTTTGCGTAAGCTGTTCGATAAACGCACAGAGTCGCGTTTGGCGAATTGACGCTGTTTCCCTTGCCTCATTAATGTCGCGGCAGCGTTATCCGCTGCTGCTGGCCACTGCGCCAGGCGCCGGACGACGACCTGATAATAATGAAGAGGCAATTGCTAGCGCCTGTTCGCCTGCGTTTCTTGCGTGGAATAAAAATAATGAACCAGCCTCAATCCGCTGTCGGGAATTGCCTCGATGTGCAGTCCTTTATCAATGCCCAACCGCTGTCGCGCTATCAATGGCGGGTGGTGATCCTGTGTTTCCTGATTGTGTTTCTCGATGGCCTGGATACTGCGGCCATGGGTTTTATCGCACCGGCGCTGTCCCAGGACTGGGGGATCGACCGCGCCAGCCTCGGCCCGGTGATGAGTGCGGCGCTGATCGGCATGGTCTTCGGCGCACTGGGCTCTGGACCGCTGGCAGACCGTTTTGGACGAAAAGTCGTACTGGTCGGTGCGGTGCTGTTGTTCGGCGCCTTCAGTCTGGCCTCGGCTTACAGCACTAACGTCGAGCAGCTACTGGTACTGCGTTTTCTCACCGGGCTCGGCCTGGGTGCCGGTATGCCGAACGCCACCACGCTACTCTCGGAATACACCCCGGAGCGCAAAAAATCCCTGTTGGTGACCAGTATGTTCTGCGGCTTCAACCTTGGCATGGCCGGCGGCGGTTTCATCTCCGCCAAGCTGATCCCGGCATTCGGTTGGCACAGCTTGTTGCTGATTGGCGGGATTCTGCCGTTGATTCTGGCGGTGGTGCTGTTGCTGTGGTTGCCCGAGTCGGCGCGCTACCTGGTGGTGCGCAATCGCGGAACCGACAAGGTGCGCAAGGCGCTGGCGCCGATTGATCCGACGGTTGTCGCTCAGGCCTCGAGTTTCAGTGTGCCTGAACAGAAAACCGTAAAAGCCCGCAACGTGTTCGCGGTGATTTTCTCTGGTACCTACAGCACCGGCACGCTGTTGCTGTGGCTGACCTATTTCATGGGGCTGGTCATCGTCTACCTGTTGACCAGTTGGCTGCCGACTCTGATGCGTGACAGCGGCGCGAGCATGGAGCAGGCGGCGTTCATTGGTGCGCTGTTTCAGTTTGGTGGCGTGTTGAGTGCGGTGGCGGTGGGTTGGGCGATGGATCGGTTCAATCCGCACAAGGTGATCGGCATTTTCTACTTGTTGGCTGGGGTGTTTGCCTACGCTGTAGGGCAGAGCCTGGGCAACATCACGTTGTTGGCGACGTTGGTGCTGGTCGCCGGGATGTGCGTCAACGGCGCGCAATCGGCGATGCCGTCGCTGGCGGCACGCTTCTATCCGACTCAAGGCCGGGCTACTGGCGTGTCGTGGATGCTCGGGATTGGCCGTTTCGGCGCAATTCTCGGCGCCTGGATGGGGGCGACGTTGCTGGGCCTGGGCTGGAATTTCGAACAGGTGCTGACGGCATTGGTGATTCCGGCTGCGTTGGCCACCACGGCGGTGGTGATCAAAGGCATGGTCAGCCATGCGGATGCGACGTAGGAGCTGTCGGAGGCTGCGATCTTTTGGGCCTCTACAGAACCGATAGCCAGACAACAATCTGTTCGATAAACGAACACTTAGTCGATTATCGGATTGTTTGGGCTTTTTCGGCGGCTTAATCTTCAGTCATTCCGGCGCTGCCCATCGCGTCTTGTCCTCCACATCGGTTTACTGAGAATCGGGAGTCCAACCCCATGGCTGAAATCCTTTCGCTGCACGACGCGGTGAAGCAGTTCGTCAACGACGGCGATACCGTCGCACTTGAAGGCTTCACTCACCTGATTCCGACCGCAGCGGGTCATGAAATCATTCGTCAAGGCAAGAAAGACCTGACGCTGGTGCGCATGACCCCCGATCTGGTCTACGACCAATTGATCGGTGCCGGTTGCGCTCGCAAGCTGATTTTCTCCTGGGGCGGTAACCCGGGCGTGGGTTCGTTGCACCGTCTGCGCGATGCCGTCGAGAAACAGTGGCCCCATGCGCTGGAAATCGAAGAACACAGCCACGCCGACCTGGCCAATGCCTACGTTGCTGGCGCCTCTGGCCTGCCGTTCGCCGTGCTGCGGGCCTACGCCGGTTCCGACTTGCCGAAGGTCAACCCGCTGATCAAAAGCGTGACCTGCCCGTTCACCGGCGAAGTGCTGGCGGCGGTGCCATCGGTGCGCCCGGACGTCACGGTGATCCACGCGCAGAAGGCCGATCGCAAGGGCAACGTCTTGCTCTGGGGCATCCTCGGTGTGCAGAAGGAAGCGGCATTGGCAGCCAAGCGCTGCATCGTCACGGTCGAAGAAATCGTCGATGACCTGAAGGCGCCGATGAATGCCTGTGTATTGCCGACCTGGGCCTTGAGTGCGGTTTGCCATGTTCCAGGCGGCGCGCATCCGTCCTACGCCCACGGTTACACCGAACGCGACAACCGCTTCTATCAAGCCTGGGACCCGATTGCCCGCGACCGTGAAACCTTCACCGCGTGGATCAACGAATACATCCACGGTTGCGCTGACTTCAGTGAATTCCAGGCCAAGTTGGCTCGCGCCTCGGAGGCAAAGTAATGACGTACTCCACCAATGAAATGATGACCGTCGCCGCCGCCCGCCGCCTGAAAAATGGCTCGGTGTGCTTCGTCGGCATTGGCCTGCCGTCGAAAGCGGCCAACCTGGCACGCCTGACGTCTTCACCGGATGTCGTCCTGATCTACGAATCGGGTCCGATCGGTGCCAAGCCGACAGTATTGCCGCTGTCGATCGGTGACGGTGAGCTGGCGGAAACCGCTGACACCGTGGTCCCGACCGGTGAGATTTTTCGCTACTGGCTGCAAGGCGGGCGCATTGATGTCGGTTTTCTCGGTGCCGCTCAAGTCGACCGTTTTGGCAACATCAACACCACGGTGGTCGGCGATTACCATCAGCCGAAAGTCCGTCTGCCAGGTGCCGGCGGTGCGCCAGAGATCGCCGGCTCGGCGAAAAGCGTGTTGATTATCCTCAAGCAATCGGCCCGTTCGTTTGTCGACAAACTCGACTTCATTACCTCGGTCGGTCATGGCGAAGGCGGCGATTCGCGCAAGCGTCTAGGACTGCCGGGCGCCGGTCCCGTGGGGATCATCACGGACCTGTGCATCATGGAGCCGGAAGCTGGCAGCAACGAATTCGTGGTCACTGCACTGCACCCGGGTGTAACCCGTGAGCAAGTGATCGCCGCCACCGGTTGGGCGATCCGCTTCGCCGAGCAGGTGGAGCACACCGCCGAACCGACCGACATCGAGTTGGCCGCGTTGCGCGATCTTGAAGCGCGTACCGCTGCCGCTCACGGCCAAGCACCGGGAGAAGCCTGATGCGCGAGGTTTATATCTGCGACGCGATTCGCACCCCCATCGGCCGTTTTGGCGGTGGTCTGTCGACGGTCCGCGCTGACGATCTGGCCGCCGTGCCGATCAAGGCACTGATGGAGCGCAACCCGAGTGTCGACTGGAGCTCGGTGGACGAGGTGTTCCTCGGTTGCGCCAACCAGGCCGGTGAAGACAACCGCAATGTGGCGCGCATGGCATTGCTGCTGGCCGGGCTGCCGGAAAGCATTCCCGGCGTGACCCTCAATCGTCTGTGTGCTTCGGGCATGGACGCCATTGGCACCGCGTTCCGGGCGATTGCCAGCGGCGAGATGGAGCTGGCGATTGCCGGCGGTGTCGAGTCGATGTCCCGCGCACCGTTCGTGATGGGCAAGGCCGATGCGGCGTTTTCGCGCACCATGAAACTGGAAGACACCACCATCGGCTGGCGCTTCATCAACCCGTTGATGAAAGCCCAGTACGGGGTCGATGCGATGCCGCAGACGGCCGACAACGTGGCTGAC
Organism: Pseudomonas sp. 6D_7.1_Bac1; assembly: GCF_025465945.1. Classification (GTDB taxonomy): domain Bacteria; phylum Pseudomonadota; class Gammaproteobacteria; order Pseudomonadales; family Pseudomonadaceae; genus Aquipseudomonas. The sequence goes on from NZ_JANLNW010000052.1 coordinate 159,947, forward strand.
GATTACGCAATTTCCCGCGCTGATCAGGATGCTTTCGCTCTGCGCAGTCAGCAACGGACGGCGGCCGCGCAAGCGGCAGGCTATTTCGCCGAAGAAATTGTTCCGGTGCGCATTGCCCACAAGAAGGGGGAAAGCGTGGTCGAGCAGGACGAGCATCCTCGCGCTGACACGACCCTGGAAACCCTGAGCAAACTCAAGCCGGTCAATGGCCCGGATAAGACCGTCACCGCTGGCAACGCCTCGGGTGTGAACGACGGTGCGGCGGCACTGATTCTCGCGTCCGCCGAAGCGGTAAAAAAACACGGCCTGACCGCCCGCGCCCGGGTGCTGGGCATGGCCAGCGCTGGCGTCGCGCCACGGGTGATGGGCATCGGCCCGGTGCCGGCGGTACGCAAGTTGACCGAGCGCCTGGGCGTGGCGGTCAGTGATTTCGATGTGATCGAACTCAATGAAGCCTTTGCCAGCCAGGGCCTGGCGGTGTTGCGTGAACTCGGTCTGGCCGACGACGCGGCGCAGGTCAACCCGAACGGTGGCGCCATCGCTTTGGGCCATCCACTGGGCATGAGCGGCGCGCGGCTGGTGCTGACGGCGCTGCATCAGTTGGAGAAGACCGGCGGCAAGAAAGCGCTGGCGACCATGTGCGTTGGCGTTGGCCAAGGTCTGGCACTGGCAATCGAACGGGTCTGACGCGCACCCGCGCTACCGAACAAGAAAAGAGGACAGTTTCATGACTGACAAGCCTGGTTACCGTCGCCCGCAAGCGGGCACTCAGCCGGAATATTTGCACCCAGCCTATCAATCGACCAACCGTCGTTCGCCGTCCAAGCCATTGGTGTTTTTGCCTCACTCATTGTCGGAAATTACCGGCCCGACTATCGGCGCGGAGTACCTGCAAGATCAGGACAACGACCTGACGGCCCAGCATCCGGGCGAGCCATTGGGTGAGCGGATCATCATTCACGGCCGTGTGCTGGATGAGAACGGGTTGCCGGTGCCCGGGATTCTGCTGGAGATCTGGCAGGCCAACGCCGCCGGTCGCTACAACCATGACCGTGACCTGCATGACGCGCCGCTGGACCCGAACTTCACCGGCACCGGGCGCACCGTCACCGATGCCGATGGCGGGTACCAGTTCCAGACCATCAAGCCCGGCGCCTACCCGTGGGGCAACCACCACAATGCCTGGCGCCCGGCGCATATCCATTTCTCACTGTTCGGGCCGAGCATTCTGACGCGCCTGGTCACGCAGATGTACTTCCCCGGTGATCCGTTGCTGGCCTACGACCCGATTTACAACTGCGTGCCCGATACCAGCGCCAAAGAACGCTTGATCGCCCGTTTCGACCTGGAAAAAACCATCCCGTCCTACGCCCTCGGTTATCGCTGGGACATCGTTTTGCGCGGCCGCGATGCCACGCCGATGGAGAAATAAGATGACGCTGAACGCGACTACGTCCCACACAGTCGGGCCGTATTACCACATCGGTCTGACCTGGCTGAACCGTGAGAATTTGACCATTGAAGAGACCCTTGGCGAGCGCGTGACGATCACCGGGCAGGTGGTCGATGGCAACGGCGATTTCGTCAACGACGCGATGCTGGAAGTCTGGCAGGCCAATGCCGCCGGCAAGTATGACCATCCGGAAGATGAACAGGACAAACCGCTGGACCCGAACTTCGAAGGGTTTGGCCGGGTGCCGGTGGACGCAGAAGGGCGATTCCGTTTCACCACCATCAAACCTGGGACGGTGCCGGGGCTCAAGGGCAGCACACAGGCACCGCACCTGGTGGTGCTGGTTTTTGCCCGTGGCCTGGTGAAGCACTTGCTGACGCGAATCTACTTCGAGGGTGAGCCGGCCAACGCCAGTGACCCGCTGCTGGCCTGCGTTCCCGAGGAGCGCCGCACGACCTTGCTGGCCAAGGCCAATGGGACGGGCGCGTTGCAGTGGAACGTGATCCTGCAGGGCACCGATGCCGAGACGGTGTTTTTCGATTATTGAGTTCACCGTGCTGTTGTGGTGAGGGAGCAAACCCTAATGCCGTTGAGTGAAGGGGTTTCAGGTTCGGCACATTCCCCGTAGCGGCTTAATTTACCGGCATTAGGGTTTGCCCCCTCACCACAGGGATGTGCATCTGTGAAACGGGGCTGTTGCAAAGTATGTCTAGACTCTCACTGTCCCCATCGAGTGAAAAAACATGACAACAATAACCAGTCTCTACACCGCTGAAGAGCGTGGAAAAAGGATCTTAGCGATTGTCGGGGCGTCTTCCGGCAACCTGGTCGAATGGTTCGATTTCTACGTTTACGCCTTCTGCGCGATCTATTTTGCCCCGGCGTTTTTTCCTTCCGACAACCCTACGGTGCAACTGGTTAACACCGCCGGGGTGTTCGCCGCCGGGTTTTTGATGCGTCCCATCGGTGGCTGGCTGTTCGGTCGGGTGGCCGACAAGCACGGGCGCAAAAATTCGATGATGATTTCGGTGCTGATGATGTGCGCCGGTTCATTGCTGATTGCCTGCTTGCCGACCTACAAGGACATCGGCGTCTGGGCGCCGATCCTGCTGCTGGTGGCCCGCCTGATCCAGGGCGTGTCGGTGGGTGGTGAATACGGCACCACTGCGACCTACATGAGTGAGGTCGGGCTCAAGGGCCAGCGCGGTTTCTACGCCTCGTTCCAGTACGTGACCCTGATTGGCGGGCAATTGCTGGCAGTGTTGTTGGTGGTGATCCTGCAACAGTTTCTGACTGAGGACGACCTGCGCGCCTGGGGCTGGCGGATTCCGTTTGTGGTCGGTGCTGTCGCGGCATTGATTTCGCTGTTCCTGCGTCGTTCGCTGAAAGAGACCACCAGCAAGGAAATGCGCGCAGACAAGGACGCCGGCAGCATCGCCGCGTTGTTCAAGAACCACGCCGCTGCCTTTATTACCGTGCTCGGTTTCACCGCCGGTGGCTCGCTGATTTTCTACACCTTCACCACGTATATGCAGAAGTACCTGGTGAACACCGCCGGGATGCCCGCCAAGACCGCCAGTTACATCATGACCGGCGTATTGTTCCTTTATATGTGCATGCAGCCGTTGTTCGGCATGCTGGCGGACAAGATCGGCCGACGTCACTCGATGCTTTGGTTCGGTGCCCTGGGGACGCTGTTCACCGTGCCGATCCTGCTGACCTTGAAGTCGGTGACCAGTCCGTTCCTGGCATTTGGGCTGATCACCGTGGCATTGGCGATCGTGAGTTTCTACACCTCGATCAGCGGTCTGGTGAAAGCCGAAATGTTCCCGCCGCAAGTCCGTGCGCTGGGGGTGGGCCTGGCCTACGCGGTGGCGAACGCGATCTTCGGTGGTTCGGCGGAGTACGTGGCCTTGAGCCTGAAGTCGGTCGGTGTGGAGAACTATTTCTACTGGTACGTGACGGTGATGATGGCGGTCGCTTTCCTATTCAGCCTGCGTTTGCCGAAACGGGCAGCGTATCTGGAAAACGATCTTTGAATTGTCGGCGCGCGCCTGAATCGGGTGCGCGCCGCGTAAGGAATCCCTATGCAACGACCGAGCAATCAATTGTTCGATGCCTATTTCACTGCTCGAAATATGCGCGAGGTGTTTTGCGATCAGGGCCGGGTTCAGGCCATGCTCGATTTCGAAGCCGCACTGGCCCGGGCCGAAGCGCGGGTCGGGCTGATTCCGGCGTCCGCTGTTGCACCGATCGAGGCGGCCTGCCAAGCCGAGCACTACGACTTTTCTGCCCTCGGCGAGGCGATAGCGATTGCCGGTAACTCGGCGATCCCGTTGGTCAAGGCACTGGGCAAGCAGATCGCTGCCCATGACCAGGACGCCGAGCGTTACGTGCATCTGGGCGCGACCAGTCAGGATGTGATGGACACCGGCCTGGTGCTGCAACTGCGCCAGGCACTGCATTTGATCGACACCGATCTGGCGCGACTTGGTGATGCTCTGGCGATCCAGGCCCGGCGCCATGCGCTCACGCCTCTGGCCGGACGCACTTGGCTGCAACATGCGACGCCGGTCACGCTGGGGATGAAAATCGCCGGTTGGCTGGGGGCGGTGACCCGCAGTCGGCAACGTCTGCAAGCACTCAAGCCGCGCCTGTTGGTGCTGCAATTTGGTGGCGCCAGCGGGACCCTCGCGGCCCTTGGCGAGCAGGCCATACCGATTGCCGAAGCATTGGCGCAGGAGCTGCAACTCACGCTGCCGGAACAACCCTGGCACACCCAACGCGACCGACTGGTGGAGTTCGGCGCAGTGCTTGGACTGATCGCCGGCAGCCTCGGCAAACTGGGCCGTGACGTGAGTCTGTTGATGCAGACCGAGGCGGCGGAAGTCTTCGAACCCTCGGCACCGGGCAAGGGCGGCTCCTCGACCATGCCGCACAAACGCAACCCGGTGGGTGCGGCCGTGCTGATCGGTGCCGCGACCCGTGTTCCCGGTTTGCTGTCGACACTGTTCAGCGCCATGCCTCAAGAGCACGAACGCAGCCTGGGGTTGTGGCATGCCGAGTGGGAAACCCTGCCGGAAATCTGCTGCCTGGTCTCCGGTGCCCTGCAGCAAGCGCTGTTGGTGGCGCAAGGGCTGGAGGTCGACGCCGAGCGCATGGCCAGGAATCTCGATTTGACTCAAGGTCTGGTGTTGGCCGAAGCGGTCAGTATCGTACTTGCCCAACGGATCGGTCGCGACAGCGCGCACCATCTGCTGGAGCTTTGCTGTAAGCGAGCGGTGGCCGAGCATCGACATTTGCGTGCGGTTCTCGGCGATGAACCGCAGGTGACCGCCGAGCTTTCGAGTACTGAACTCGATCAATTGATGAACCCTGCGCATTACCTCGGCCAGGCTCAAACCTGGGTTGAGCGTGCGCTGGCCGAACATTTCGCCCTGACTGCCTGAAGGAGAATTTCCGTGGGATTCGTACAACTCGCCGACGGCGAACTGAACTATCAACTCGACGGCCCTGAACATGCCCCGGTGCTGGTGCTGTCCAACTCGCTGGGCACAGACCTGCACATGTGGGACGTGCAGATTCCAGCGCTCACCGAGCACTTTCGCGTGCTGCGTTTCGACACTCGTGGCCATGGTCGTTCGCTGGTGACGCCGGGGCCGTACAGCATCGAACAGTTGGGCCGTGACGTGCTGGCGCTGCTGGATGCCTTGCACATCGAACGCGCACACTTTTGCGGTCTGTCCATGGGCGGGCTGATCGGTCAGTGGTTGGGGATCAACGCCGGTGAGCGTCTGCGCAAACTGGTGGTGTGCAACACTGCAGCGAAAATTGGTGATCCTTCCGGCTGGAACCCGCGTATCGAAACCGTACTGCGCGACGGTCCGGCGGCGATGGTCGCACTGCGCGATGCGTCGATTGCCCGTTGGTTTACCCCGGACTTCGCCGAGGCCAATCCGGCCGTGGCGAAACAGATCACCGACATGCTCGCCGCCACCTCACCACAGGGTTATGCGGCCAATTGCGCAGCGGTACGCGATGCCGATTTCCGTGAGCAACTGGCGTCGATCACAGTGCCGACCCTGGTTATCGCCGGCACTGAAGATGCGGTCACGCCACCTTCCGGCGGGCACTTTATTCAAGAGCAGGTGAGAGGCGCCGAGTACGCTGAGTTCTATGCCGCGCACCTGTCCAACGTTCAGGCAGGCAGTGCGTTTAGTGATCGGGTGCTGAGTTTTCTGTTGGCTGAAAAGTCTATCTGAGGAGCGATTTGTGGACGAGAAACAACGTTATGACGATGGCATGCACGTGCGTCGCGCCGTACTCGGCGATGCCCATGTCGATCGCAGCCTGGCAACCCTGACCGAGTTCAACGCGGAATTTCAGGAAATGATCACCCGCCACGCCTGGGGTGACATCTGGACCCGTCCGGGTCTGCCACGTCACACCCGCAGCCTGATCACCATCGCCATGCTGATCGGCATGAACCGCAACGAAGAACTGAAAATGCACCTGCGTTGCGCGGCGAACAACGGCGTCAGCCGCGCCGAGATCAAGGAAGTGTTGATGCAGAGCGCGATCTATTGCGGCATCCCGGCGGCCAATGCGACTTTCCACCTGGCCGAGTCGGTGTGGGACGAGTTGGGTGTTGAATCACGCGAGTAATGACCCTAGGGGGCGTTCTCAATCGGAGTTGCTGTTCCAGAACCAACCCCACACGCCAGGCAAATGCACCGGTTGGTTGGCATCGCGAACCGTGCGGGCCAGAGCCGCATCTCGCAAGGCTATATGTTCGTCGTAAAAAGGTTTGGTGGCGGTGGTCACGCCGGTCTCGCGGGCGCTGTCGAGCAATATCTGTAGATACTCCTCCATATGCCAGGACGTGTAGCGATTGAGGTCGTGAAACGTCACCACCACCGGAATGACGCCATCAACCGTCGGCAGTTCTCCGGCCGCTATCCGTTCGCGCACCTCGGACATTTGCTTGAGGAGGTTGGCACGCCGGCGTGGGCTGCCATTGAACCCCCAGATCTTGCCGTCATTGGCGCTCAGATCAGTCAGCAACACCTGCAAGCTGTGTTGTTGATAGGCGGCAAATGTGCGTTTGTCGTAATTCCAGAACGGTGGGCGCAACAGCATCGGCGGGCTGCCGGTGATCGAAGCTATGTCCGCAGAGCCTTGGGTGAGCGACCGTTCGAGTTCTTCCGGGGAGAGCGAGCGGTGATTGGTATGCCACGGCGTAGCGGTGTGGAAGCCCAGGATATGGCCCTCAGCATGTTCACGCTGCATGATTTTGCGGCCCAGTTCGCTGCCACCGGCCCGGGGTGCTTGTGTCTGTACGAAGAACACAGCCTTGATGCCCGGCTCAATCGGGTTGTTGGCCAGCACGTCGAGAATGGCAGTGGTTGGATTGAAGAAACCGGACGCGCTTGGACCGTCGTCGAAGGTCAGCAGAAAACGGATCGGCGGGGACGAACGCAAAAGCTGAGCGGTCTGCGGGGTCAGCTCGATCGGCGGGCCGATACAGCCGCTGAGGCCGACCGTCACGACAAGGGCTAATAAAACAGTGGCGATCAATTTCATGTTGTTGGCGTGGTCCGCGACAAATCAGGATGAACACAGGCCATCGACGAGCAGTGATTCACCGCGCGCAAGACCGTCGTTCCTATGGAGGTATCCATAGGAACATAGCGGGTGTGAACGGTTCGTGTGCGCGCGGAATTTATTATCGGGTCAGAGCAGGCTGATCGGGTAGCTGATGATCAGGCGGTTTTCGTCGAACTCGTTGTTGCTGTAATCGCGACGCATGCTCGAGTTGCGCCACCTGACGTTGAGGCTTTTCAGGCTGCCACTTTGCACGGTGTAGCCGACTTCGGTCTCGCGGCCCCATTCCTTGCCGTTGGTGACGGTCCCGGTGTGCACGTTGTCGCCGCTGATGTAGCGGTTCATCAGGGTCAGGCCGGGAATGCCTGCGGCGGCGAAGTTGTAGTCGTGGCGCAGTTGCCAGGACTTTTCTTTGGCGTTGTCGTAGCTTGAGTTGTAGCTGTCGTTGGCCAGTGTCCCGCCACTGGTGCCGTTGACCCGCATCCAGGCGCTGTCGCCGGTGAGTTTCTGCAAGCCGACATAGAAGGTACTGCCGCCATATCTGGCCGAGAACAGCCCGGACCAGGTTTTGTTATCGAGGTCGCCGGCCCGTGCGCTGCCATCTTCCTTGCCATAGAAGAAGCCCAGGTTGGCACCGAGGGTCCAGTCACCCAATGGCTGGGTGTGGACCAGGTTGAGGAATTGTTGACTGTAGATGTCCTTGAGTTGGGCATTCCACACCCCGATTTGCGTGCGCTTGTCGTTGAAGCTGTACTCGCCGCCCTCGAAGTTGAAACGGTCGGAGGTGACTGCCGGATTACCGGTCATCGACATGTCGCTCATGCTGCTGTCGTCACGCGGGCTGTTGCCGCGCATTTGACCGCCGTAGAGCGTCAGGCCGTCGATTTCCTTCGAGGTGATCTGGCCGCCGCGAAAGGTCTGTGGCAATGAACGTCCATCGTCCGAACGCAGGATCGGCAGCACCGGCATCCACTCACCCACTTTCAACTCGGTCTGGGACAGCTTCGCCTTGAAGGCCACACCCAGACGCCCGAAGTCATCGGCGGGGCGGCCGTCGTGGTCCAGCGGCAGCAACTGCGTGCCCCCGGTGCCGCGTCCGCCATCGAGTTTCAACGAGTACAAGCCCAATACGTCCATGCCGAAACCGACGGTGCCCTGGGTGAACCCGGATTTGGCATCGAGGATGAAGCTTTGCGTCCACTCTGCCGCCGTGTGTTGCGCATGGGTCGGGTTGGTGAAGTTGCGGTTGAAGTAGAAGTTGCGCAGGTTCAGGTTGGCGCTGGCGTCTTCGAGAAAACCCGATTCCTGAGCCATGACGGGCAGAGTCGCGGTCAGCAGGCTCGGCAGAATAAGGGCGGTTGTCAGAGTGAATGGCTTCATGTGCTGGGTTTCTCTAATTGTTAGGGATGAAGCAGGGCGCAGCCGCAACTTTGGGGTTGCAGTCAAAAAAATGAATTCACAAAGGGCGTGGTCGGCGCAATTAGCTGGAGCGGGCGGGGTGCGTAGTCATGGTGTCGAACCTGTTGTTATTGGTTTTGGTAGGTGCGGGCATGGTGCGGGGGATCGATGGCGGGATTCAATTGGGCGGAAGGGGTTTTGGGCGATTAACGAACACTAATCAATGCCGCCGGTCGCTGCCGATATGAAGCATTCTTAATAAAATCCCGTAGTTGTCCGGGTAAGTAATGGGTGTTCGGCGTTGCGTTCTATTAATGGCGCTGGTGTTCTTTGGAGGGTGTTAAATAGAAGTGTTTATTACTTTGGTTGTAAGCGGTTTCTTACAGTTGTTACTGTCATTAAACGACTATCGATAATCGCCAGTTAAACTTAAGAATTGGTGTTATCGATTATCGTGAAATGGTTTAAGGGAATAGAGTGGTGTGGCTGGAAAAGAGAGTAGGCCTTGCTATATTCAAAGTCCTCGGGCGGGCAAAGGAACGTTTCATGCTTCGTCAGGGGTGCATTTTTCGTCATGCCGAAATAACAAGGAGAAATACGATGAGTAATAAAGTCAATCAGCAGACCTTAGCCTCGGTTGTTGGACGTGCCGTGCTGGATCCGGGTTTTGCCGATGCACTCCAAAATGATCCTGCCACGGCAGCTAAAAATGTCGGTGTGCATCTAAGTGCTGATGAAATTGCGGCGGTTAAAAGCATTAATGTTGCAAATCTGACGGCCGCTTCTGCCGGTATCCGAAGCAATCTGGGTACACGTGCCGTATTTGATACCCAGCAACAGCAGGCGCGAATGGATTAAAGGTCGGTGATGCCATTTGGCGTGCCCCGAAAGGTGGGTCTTTTACGGTGGTACGCCGAATGGCTTTATGAAATGTCATGAGGCAAAGCGGTCGAGCGCGGAGTGAATGACTCATGCCTGTCACCTTGGCTCCAATGGATAACGCGGACTTTGTTACGTTCGCCGAAAGAGCCGTTGCTGAATATGGCGATGGCATGGTCGCGGCGGGCGAATGGGCTCAGGAAGAAGCGTTGCAAAAGGCACGAAATGTCTTCGAGCAATTGTTGCCGCAAGGGCGATTGACTGAAAAAAACCAACTCTGGGTGATCAAGGCTCAAGGGCGTCGTATTGGCGAGTTGTGGATCGCCGAACGACACGCCGGTGTCGGCAAGATCGCTTTCATTCTGGATATTTACATTGCCCCCGGAGAGCGCCGCCTGGGTTATGCAAAACAGTCACTGCAGGCCCTTGAATCATGGGCTCGCCAGGTGGGATGCGAGGAAGTGCGACTGCATGTCTTTGGTCGCAACGGTGCGGCGCGTCGTCTTTATGAAGAATCAGGTTATGGCATTGCCAGTCTGACGATGGCGAAGCCGTTGCCGCCTGCCTAAGGGAAGGTTGAAAAATGGACATCGGAAACAGTTGTCTGCGTGAGCTATCCGTCGACGATTTATTTCAGGGCACGACATTCTTGCCGGATGCGGAGATTTCACGATTTGAAGTGTTGCTGGAGCGAGTCAGTCGAAATCGCTACACGGGCTTTGTTGCGCTGTACACCGAACTTTTTCAACTGTTTCCTCAAGCTCCGCATTTGGCGGAGTTTTTCGAACAGGCGTTTAATCTTATCGTGCCGCCGACCCGCGAGCAGCGTTTGATTATGAATGATCCGGTGTTTCAAGTGTGGAGTGTATTGGCCGCTCATTATGCCAATCTGGTCATAACGAAAAAAACGGCAGATACGGATGCGTTAGAAAAAATGCTGATCGAGTTTCCTCAAATGTTGATACGCGTGAAAACAACCGACAGTGCTCGCACGAACGATTATTGTCCCCCTGTCTATCGGTTTGATGTCGATCCGCTGGTAGCGATAGTGGCACCGCCTAGTTATGAGTTTCCGAAAGATGAAGCGACCCGCAAACAATTGGAACGTAACGGTCATTCCGTGCATTTCTTTTGCGATGTGGTGAATATTGCCTTGTTGCGGATAGAGCACACGTGGCCCGCCTGCCGCGAACAGTTTAGAAAACTGGTCAAGTCTATTTGTTATTTGCCCGACGGTTCATTTCGAAGCTGCTCGGCTTCGCGCTTCACCGGGATCATCCTCATATCGAACCGGGATGATTCGATACTCGATCTGGAAGAGTCGCTGGTGCATGAGGCCACTCATCAGTTGCTCTATAACATTGTCGAAGTGTGCCCGGTCGTCAAGGAAGAGGCCTCGCGCGAGGCGTTGTTCACCTTGCCGTGGTCGGGGCAGAAGCGTGATTTCTATGGCTATTTCCATGCGTTTTTCGTGTACGTCGCGTTGGTCAAATACCTGGGGAGGATTCGCTCGCGCTCGTCCCATGAACTGCAACGGGCACAAAACCGTCTGGTGTTCATTCTGCAAGGCTTGATCAAGGCGTTGCCGGATTTCGAAGCCAGCGCTGATTTCACCCCTCAAGGACGCCAGCTTATGGAAAACCTGGCCAAAGAGGTCAGGGCCCTGGAAAGTCAACACGCCGGGTTGTTGGCGATATCGGGGACCGCGGCTGGGTCCGAACGCTTGCTGGGCCTGACCGCTTGATGCCAGGGAGGCGAACATGACGATGTTTGATGCTTCGCAATTTCCAGAGGCAGGAGTAGGGCTGGAATACCATTTGCCACGGCACTGTCCTATAGATGACCCGTCTGGGGATGGAGTCGACCAGACCCTCGAAAGAATTCTCGCTGAGGGTTTGCCGTACTTCGATTACGTCGAGTTTCAGCCGACGCACTGCATTCTGGAGCCGCGTCTACTTGAACTCGCTGCCCGAGTACCCAGCTTGCTGCATTCTTCCAGTTTGTCCCTGGGCAGCGTGGGTATCGCGATGGACCGCGAGTTTTTGCACATGACTCGGCGTTTGTGCGAAAAAACCCGCTCGCCCTGGCTGGCCGAGCATATTTCCTGGTCGCGGTTCCACGGTGGCGACACTCAGCATTTCATTCTGCCGACACTGGCCCAAGAGGTGGCTGACACCGTGGTGGCCAATGCCATTGAACTGCGTGAACTCACGGCAACGCTGCTGGTGCTGGAAAACGCACCGCGGTTGTTTTCGTTGCACGACGCACACGAGCAATCCGAAGGCGAGTTCATCTCCCGTGTGGTGGAGCGAAGCGGCGCGGGCTTTCTGCTGGACCTCGATAGCGCGATCACGACTGCCAGAACCCTGGGTTACGACCTGAACGACTACTTGGGCTCGTTGCCGCTGGACCGGCTGATTGAAATACATATCGGCGATCCGCGGCGGGATTGGGACATTTTGCGTCAGTTGCTTGCCTCCTCACCGGTGAAAGCGATCACCCTGGAGTGGGATATTTCCCGCAAAACCGATGACGCAGAACTGCTGACGTTGATCACGGCCATCAAGTCCCTTCGACCCAAAGCCATGTTCTGGCAGGGCTGTGATCGGCAGGAGCCGCAAACGCAACTCGAGCAGGGGGCGCACACCCTGTTGAAACTCAGGGAGAACACTTGGCTGAGCGTCGGCTCGGCGTCGTTTTTTATCCGGGATCGACAGTGGGACCTGAGTCTGGAATTTGGTGTGACGTTTCTGCCGTTGCTGCGCCATTTCCTGAGTCCCCAGACGCTGGGCAGTGCCTTGTTGCTGCCGGGTGTTTTGCAGAGTCCTGAGCAGGACGACAACCTGGCGTTCCTGCGGGAGCTGATTAGCCACGGTGTCCTGCTGCCCGTCGAGAATCCATCGGCCACTGCCACACCCGATGAGCGTCATCACCCGATTAGCCTTTGGGCCCATTGGGACGCGGCGCTGGAGTTTTACCTGAGCACCCGGACCGGGTCGCACACGCCCTACATCAGCGTCAGCGATCTGGAAACGGAGCTTGAGCAAAAGGCCTCGGCGCAACGTCAGCCGTCGGCGTTCAAGGACTATTTCTCCCATCCGTTCATTGCCCTGGAAAACCCGCTGCGGGTGCCTTCCTGCACGATCGCTCAAGCGACGTTGCTCGATTCGCTGTGCAATCGCCGCACATCGCGAGCCTTCAGTGATCAGCCGTTGAGTTCGGCGCAGCTGTCTGTGTTGCTCTACTACACCTGGGGCGCGACCGTCATGGAGCAGAATCGCATGGGCGACTACTTCCTGAAGAAAACCTCACCGGCCGGCGGTTCGCTGCAGGGCACTGAGGTCTATGCGGTGCTGATGAATGTGCAAGGTTTCGAGCGCGGTCTTTACCACTACTCGGTCCGCCGCCATGGGCTTGAACTGCTTTCCCGGGAAGATCCGCGAGCCTGGATCAGCGAGGCCTGTGGCGAGCAGCCGTGGATCAAGGACGCGGCGGCGGTGTTTGTTTCCACGGCGCGGGTCGAACGGATGGCCTGGAAATACGAGTTCAGCCGGGCACTGCGGGTGGCGTTGATGGATGCGGGGCATCTGAGTCAGACCTTTTCACTGGTGGCCACCGCCCTGGGCCTGGGCTGTTTCACCACTGCGGCATTACGCGATGAACTGTTCGAAAACCGGCTGGGACTCAACTATCTGGAGGAGCCGGTGTTTCTGGTCAATGGGGTTGGGGGGTGAGGCGTTCTGTCAGTTGAAATTGGCCCCCCTAAAAACCGGTGATGAAGGCAATGCCGGTCAGTTAAGCCGTAACGCGACCCGTAGCAGCTGTCGAGCTCGCGAGGCTGCGTTCGGCCGCGAAGCGGTCGTAAAATCAAGCAACACGTTTCTTTCAGACGAACCGCGTGTACAGGATTTGCGAGGACTTCGTCCTCGAACGCAGCCTCGCGGGCTCGGCAGCTGCTACGGGTGTTTAAGCTTGCCCATACATTTCGTTTAGTAGCGCAATGGTTGCAGCCCTACTTACGGATGACCCCCAATGTTCAAACCTACGCCAAATCCTCCAGAAACCGACCCGGTTTCCCCCTACGCCTCTCTCGATTCAAAAGAGCTACACGCCGCCGCGCACCGCGCGCTCGACCATTACCTGGTGCTGCCCGAGACCAAGCAATTGTTAGCCGACCGACGCCCCGGCTGCATTTTCGTGATCGCCCCCGACGTCGAAAGCGAAACCCTGCTGGCCCACGCCTGCGAGACCCTCGCCTCGGTCAATGTCATGGCCAGCGATCTGGCGTTTGAACTCGAAGGGCCCAAGCGCAATACCGCGCTGGCGATTCAGCAGATGATTTCTCTGGCCGAGTTGGCGGTGAATCGAGCGCTGGATCACCTCGATCCACCTGAACCGACGTAGGAGCTGGCGCAGCCTGCGATCTTTTGATCTTTGCTTTTAAAAACAAAATCAAAAGATCGCAGGCTCCTACGCGGGACACAGTCCAAAAAAAAGCCCACCAAATGGTGGGCTTCGTTTTTGCGGGTGTTGTTAGAACATTGTTATCAGAACATCTTCAGCTTCGGTGCTTCTTCTTTAACCGGCTCGTTCTTCGCGGTCTGCGCGTTCCAGCCGCCACCCAGTGCCTTGTACAGGTTCACTTCGCTGACCAGTTGCGACAGGCGGTCGGTGATCAGTGATTGCTGCGCGCTGAACAACTGACGCTGGGCGTCGAGGAAGGTCAGGTTGCTGTCGACACCGATGCGGTAGCGACGCTCGGCCAGGCGGTAGTAATTCTGGTTGGCGGCAACCAGATCACGCTGGGCCTGCAACTGTTCGTTGAAGGTCAGGCGTGCGGCGAGGCCGTCGGAGACTTCCTGGAAGGCGGTCTGAATCGACTTCTCGTACTGCGCGATGGTGATGTCTTTCTGGATTTTCGAGTAATCCAGGCTGGCGCTCAGGGCGCCGGCATTGAAGATCGGCAGGTTGATTTGTGGCTGGAACAGCCAGGTTCCCGACCCCCCCTTGAACAGACCGGAGAGGTCCGGGCTCAGGGTGCCGGCATTGGCGGTGAGGCTGATGCTCGGGAAGAACGCTGCCCGTGCCGCGCCGATGTTGGCGTTGGCGGCCTTGAGCTTGTGTTCGGCTTCAAGGATGTCCGGGCGACGTTGCAGCAGGTCGGAAGGCAGACCGGCCGGCACATCGCTGAGCAGGTCGTCCGACAACGGTTGGCCGGTTGCCAGGTTGGCCGGCACACCGGTGCCCAACAGCAGCGCCAGGCCGTTTTCATCCTGGGCAACCAGGCGCGTGTATCTCGCCTGTTGTACCCGGGCGGTCTCCACGGCCGTACGCGACTGGCTCAGGTCCAGCGCCGAGGCCACGCCGACTTCGTTGCTACGGGCGGTGAGCCGGTAGCTTTCTTCGAAGGTGGCCAGGGTGTCCTGGGACAGTTTCAGCAGTTCCTTGTCGGCCTGCCAGGTCAGGTAGGCATTGGCCACGCTGGCCACCAGGCTGATCTGGGTGCTGCGGCGTGCTTCTTCAGTGGCGAAGTACGATTGCAGCGCTTGTTCGTTCAGGCTGCGAACACGACCAAACAGGTCGAGTTCATACGCGCTGACGCCCACAGTAGCCGAGTAGGTGCTGGTGATGGTTTCCTGGCCTGTTTGCGACAAGCGTGCAGGAACCCGCTGACGGCTGCTGCTGCCGGTCGCCGAGACGGCCGGGAACAGGTCGGCGCGCGAGATGCGGTATTGAGCCGCAAAGGCGTCGATGTTCAGCGCCGCGACACGCAGGTCGCGGTTGTTTTCCAGAGCGGTCTGGATCAGCTGCTGCAGCGCCGGGTCATGGAAAAACTGCTTCCAGCCTTGTTCGGCGGCGGCCTGGCTCGCGGCCTGGGCCGGCGAGTACGCTGGACCTTGTGGGTATTGCGGCGCAATCGGCGCTGCAGGCTGCTGATAATCCGGTATCAGCGAGCAGCCACCGAGCACGAACGCGGCGATGGCTAGGGAGAGTAGCGACTTGCTCATTGGCCAGCCTCTTGAGGAGTTACAATAGCGTCGTCCTGGTCCGCAGTTTTGCGTTGACCCATCGACGACACGGTGACAAAGAACAGTGGGACCCAGAAGATCGCCAGAACCGTGGCCGTCAGCATACCGCCGATTACCCCGGTACCGATCGCATGCTGGCTACCCGAACCTGCGCCGGTGGAGATGGCCAGTGGTACCACACCGAGGACGAAGGCCAGCGAGGTCATGATGATCGGTCGCAGACGCATCCGGCAGGCTTCGATGGCTGCCTCCGTCAGGCTGTGTCCCTGTTCATGCAGCGCCTTGGCGAACTCGACGATCAGAATGGCGTTTTTCGATGCCAGACCGATGGTCGTCAACAGGCCCACCTGGAAGTACACGTCGTTGGACAGACCACGCAGGCTGGTGGCGAGCAGGGCACCGATGATCCCCAGCGGCACCACCAACATCACCGCAATCGGAATCGACCAGCTTTCGTACAGCGCTGCCAGGCAGAGGAAGACCATCAGCAACGACAATGCGTACAGCGCAGGTGCTTGCGAGCCGGACAGACGCTCCTCATACGACAGACCGGTCCAGGAAATACCGACACCGGCCGGAAGTTTCTGGGCCAGGGCTTCGACTTCGGCCATGGCCTCACCGGTACTGTAACCAGGCGCCGGGGCACCGAGGATTTCCATCGCCTCTACGCCGTTGTAACGCGCCAGCTTCGGCGAGCCGTAGACCCACTCGCCCCTGGCGAATGCGGAGAACGGAACCATGGTGCCCTGGCTGTTGCGTACGTACCATTTCTTCAGGTCTTCAGGGCTCATACGAGCACCCGGCTGGCCTTGTACGTAAACCTTTTTCACTCGACCACGGTCGATGAAGTCGTTGACATAGCTACTGCCCAACGCGATCGACAGGGTGTTGTTGATGTCGGTCATCGTGATGCCCAGCGCACTGGCCTTTTCATCATCGATTTCCAGCTGGTATTGGGGTTCATCGTTCAGGCCGTTCGGACGCACCTGCGACAGCACCTTGCTCTGCGCCGCCATGCCGAGGAACTGGTTACGTGCGGCCATCAACTTGTCGTGACCGATGCCGGCGCGGTCCTGCAGGAACACGTCGAAACCGGTGGCGTTACCCAGTTCCAGTACCGCTGGTGGCGCGAACGCGAACACCATGGCGTCACGGAAGGTGAAGAAGTGCCGTTGGGCACGGGCAGCCACATTGAACACGCTATTGTCGGCGTTCCGTTGGTCCCATGGCTTGAGCATGATGAACGCCAGGCCCGAGCTCTGGCCACGGCCTGCGAAGTTGAAGCCGTTCACGGTAAACACCGAGGCCACCGCATCACCTTCACCGCCATCCTTGCCGGGGCGCAGCAGGAATTCGCGCATCTCGTCCACGACCACTTGCGTACGCTGAGCGCTGGAGCCTGCCGGGGTCTGGACCTGGGCAAACAGTACGCCCTGGTCTTCTTCCGGAAGGAACGCCGTTGGGATACGGGTGAACAGCCAGATCATGCCGACCACGATGATGACGTAGGCCAGCAGGTACGGCGCCTTGTGCTTGAGTATGTTGCCGACACCGCGCTCGTAGCTTTTGACGCTACGGTCGAAGTTGCGGTTGAACCAGCCGAAGAAGCCGCGTTTCGGAACGCCGTGCTCGCCTTTCGGAATCGCCTTGAGCATGGTGGCGCAGAGCGCGGGGGTGAAGATCAAGGCGACCATGACCGACAGCGCCATGGCCGAAACGATGGTGATGGAGAACTGCTTGTAGATCACCCCGGTCGAACCGCTGAAGAACGCCATCGGCAGCAGTACCGCCGACAGAACCAGAGCGATACCGACCAGCGCACCCTGGATCTGGCCCATGGATTTCTTGGTGGCTTCCTTGGGCGACAGTCCTTCTTCGCTCATCACCCGTTCGACGTTTTCCACCACGACGATGGCATCGTCCACCAGCAAGCCGATGGCGAGCACCATACCGAACATGGTCAGGGTGTTGATGCTGAAACCGAACGCCGCGAGGATCCCGAACGTACCCAGCAGAACCACCGGCACGGTCATGGTGGTGATGACTGTGGCGCGGAAGTTTTGCAGGAACAGGAACATCACCAGGAACACCAGCACGATCGCTTCGACCAGGGTTTCAACCACGCCCTTGATCGACTCGGTCACCACTGGCGTGGTGTCGTACGGGAACACCACTTCCATCCCTTCCGGGAAGAATGGCTTGAGGTCGTTGATGGTCTTGCGCAGGGCTTTGGCGGTGTCGAGGGCGTTGGCACCGTTGGCCAGTTTTACCGCAAGACCGGACGCCGGGCTGCCGTTGAACTGAGCGCTGATGCTGTAGTTCTCTCCACCCAGGCCAACATCGGCGACGTCTTTCAGGCGAACCTGCGAGCCGTCCTTGTTGACTCGAAGCAGGATTTCCTTGAACTGCTCGGCCGTCTGCAAGCGGGTTTTGCCGATAATCGTGGCGTTCAGCTGCGTACCAGCCAGGGCGGGCAGGCCGCCGAGTTGACCCGAGGAGACCTGAATATTTTGTGCAGCAATGGCGGCTTTGACATCGACCGGGGTCAGGTTGAAGTTGTTCAACTTGGCCGGGTCGAGCCAGATACGCATGGCGTACTGGGCACCGAACACCTGGAAGTCACCGACACCGGCCGTGCGCGAGATCGGGTCCTGCATGTTCGAAACGATGTAGTTGGACAGGTCGTCCTTGGTCATGCTGCCGTCACGCGAGACCACGCCGATGACCATCAGGAAGTTTTTCACGGACTTGGTCACGCGGATACCCTGTTGCTGCACTTCTTGCGGCAGCAGCGGGGTGGCCAGGTTCAGTTTGTTCTGGACCTGAACCTGCGCGGTGTCGGAGCTGGTGCCCTGCTCGAAGGTCGCGGTAATGGTCATGCTGCCGTCGGAGTTACTTTCCGAGGATACATAACGCAGGTTATCGATACCGTTGAGCTGCTGCTCGATCACCTGCACCACGGTGTCCTGCACGGTTTGTGCAGAAGCACCTGGATAGGTGACGGAGATAGCGATCGCCGGCGGGGCGATGCTCGGGTACTGGTTGATGGGCAATTTGAGGATCGATAGAGCCCCGACCAACATGATCACCAGGGCAATTACCCAGGCGAAAATCGGACGGTCGATAAAAAATTTCGACATGGTTTACTCCCCTTTGCCGCCCGCTACTTTGTTTGTTGCCTGCGCAGGGGCCGGGTTTTTCGCGGCTACGTTAGTAGCGTCGCTGACTTTGACTTCAACGCCCGGTTTGACGAACTGCAGACCTTCGGTAATCAGGCGATCGCCGGCCTTGAGGCCGTCTTCAATCAGCCATTGGTTGCCAACGGTGCGGCTGGCCTTGAGCTGACGCAGTTCGACCTTGTTGTCCGCACCGACCACCAGAGCGGTCGGCGTACCTTTGAGGTCACGGGTCACGCCTTGTTGCGGGGCGAGAATCGCGGCGGCGTTCACACCGGCCTGCAGCTGTGCATGAACGAACATGCCCGGCAGCAAGGTGTGCTCAGGGTTGGGGAACACTGCGCGCAAGGTCACGGAACCGGTGGTCTGGTCGACCGACACTTCGGAGAACTCAAGCTTGCCCTGTTGCTTGTACTGGCTGCCGTCTTCGAGGGTCAGTTTGACCATGGCGGCGTTCTCGCCAGCCTTTTGCAGGCGACCGCTTTCCAGTTCGCGGCGCAGTTCAAGCAGCTCGACCGAGGACTGGGTGACGTCGACGTAGATCGGGTCCAGTTGCTGGATCACGGCCATGGCGTCGGCCTGGCCATTGTTGACCAGTGCGCCTTCGGTGACCGAAGAGCGACCGATGCGACCGGAAATCGGCGCGTAAACCTTGGTGTAGCGCACATTGATCTGCGCGCTTTTCAGGGCAGCTTCCGATTGCAACCGGTTGGCCACGGCCGTGTCGTATTCCTGACGGCTTACGGCTTGCTCGTTGACCAGTTGTTTGTAGCGATCGGAAATCGACTTGGTCGATTGCAGGTTGGCTTGCGCACTATTGAGCGTGGCTTCATAGACCGAAGGATCGATCTGGTAAAGCTGCTGGCCTTCCTTGACTTCACCACCTTCTTTGAACAGGCGCTTGAGAATGATGCCGTTGACCTGTGGGCGAACTTCCGCGATGCGGTAGGCCGTTGTGCGGCCCGGCAGCTCGGAAGTCAGGGTAAAGGCTTGAGGTTGCAGGGTTACGACGCCGACCTGAGGGGCTGGAGCGGCAGGGGCCGCCTCTTCCTTTTTACATCCGCTGAGCAGTGATGCCAGGGCGACGGCAGTAACCAGAGCGGTAACAGCTGGCTTGAATTGCATGAAGATCCTCGGGTCAGGCGCGCACGATGCGCACTAGAAATGTGGAAAGGTAAAAAAACTGCGCTGAGTGGATAAGTAGCTTGCTAAGGAATATACTTACGTTCATGGTTGTTTGTAAATAGCTTGGCTGAGTAACCACCCGGTTACAAAAGTCGATGCAAGGTATGAATTGTAAGCCGGGGACGAGGCCCCAGAAAGCTCGCCCCACATTTGTTCAGACGGTGTACAGACATCGCTGAAGTATTTCTGATTGAGGTTTTATTGCCATGGTCCGTCGCACCAAAGAGGAAGCACAAGAAACCCGAAGCCAGATACTCGAAGCAGCAGAGAAAGCCTTTTACGAGCGGGGCGTGGCGCGCACGACGCTGGCGGATATCGCCACCCTGGCCGGTGTTACGCGTGGGGCCATCTACTGGCATTTCAGCAACAAGGCGGATCTGGTTCAGGCCATGCTCGACAGCTTGCATGAGCCGCTGGATGAGATGGCCAGGGCGAGCGAAAGTGAAGACGAAGAGGATCCGCTGGGATGCATGCGCAAGCTGCTGATTCATTTGTTTCATCAAGTTGCCCTGGACCCGAAGACCCGACGCATCAATGAGATTCTGTTTCACAAGTGCGAATTCACTGATGAAATGTGTGATCTGCGCCAGCAGCGCCGCACGGTCAGTCTGGATTGCAATGCGCGTATCGAACTGGCGTTGGGTAATGCGGTGAAACGGGGCCAGTTGCCGGAGAATCTCGACACAGCCCGTGCAGCTATCAGCATTCACGCCTATATCGACGGCATCCTGTACCAATGGTTGCTGGCCCCCGACAGCTTCGAGCTACACACTGAAGCCGAGCGGTTGGTCGGCACGGGTCTGGACATGCTGCGCTTGAGCCCCAGCCTGCGTCATTAAGACAACATGCGTAATTGAGTCCAGTTGTGTCAATACTTAAGGCAAGCGAAGATCCTGTCTTCGTTCGCCTTGTTATGACCGGGTGCTTTTATATACGCATGCACGCCAAGTTGATAGATAGCGAGCTACGTATTTTGTAGGGAATTTGTTGCGGGTTTGTGAATGAGTGCGAGTCACCCGATTTTCAAAGGCACGGAACAGCCCATCAAAGGCATTGCGCTGATTTGTCTGGCGGTATTGCTGTTTGCCAGTCATGACACGCTGTCCAAGTACCTGTCGGGTTTTTACCCCATCGTCATGGTGGTCTGGGCCCGTTACGTGGTGCATACGCTGCTGATGCTGGTGATCTTCGTGCCGCGCAGCGGTCTTTCCGCGGTGGTGCGTACCAGGCGTCCGGGGCTGCAATTGCTTCGTGCGTTGTGCCTGATCGGCACCAGCCTGTTTTTTACCACCGGGTTGCGCTACATCCCGTTGGCTGAAGCCACGGCCGTGACCTTTCTCGCCCCCTTGTTAGTGACCGCGCTGTCGGTGCCGTTGCTGGGTGAGCAGGTCACTCGTAACCAATGGCTGGCGGTGCTCGCCGGTTTCGTCGGGGTGCTGATTGTGGTGCGCCCGGGTGGAGCGTTGTTCACCCCGGCGATGTTGCTGCCGATGTGCTCGGCGTTGTGTTTCGGGTTCTATCAGTTGCTGACCCGCAAACTCAGCAGCATCGACAGCCCGACCACCAGCAACTTCCTCACCGGTATTCTCAACAGTTTGATCATGAGTGCGTTGCTGCCATTTTTCTGGAGCACGCCAACATTGACTCATGCTGCGTTCATGATCGGTCTGGGCACTTGTGGCATGTTCGGCCATTTGCTGCTGACCCAGGCGTACCGCCACGCACCACCGGCGATGTTGGCACCGTTCAGCTATGGGCAGGTTCTGTTCGCCGGGATGTACGGCTACCTGATCTTCGGCCATACGCCGGACAGCATTGCAATTGCCGGGATCACCGTCATTTGCCTGAGCGGTCTGGCGGTGGCGTGGGGGGCAGCGCAAGCGTTAGCCCGGGAATGATCACAAAACAAAAAGCCCCGACTCGCGAGAGTCGGGGCTTTTGTTTTTAACGCGATTTACTTACAGCATCGGATAGTCGATGTAACCGACCGGACCTTTTGCATAGAACAGTTCAGGACGTGCGTCGTTGAGCGGCGCATCGGCTTTCAGGCGCGCCGGTAGGTCCGGGTTGGCAATGAACGGTACGCCGAAGGCGACCGCATCGGCCTTGCCGCTGGCGAGCCAGGCATTGGCGCTGTCCTTGGTGAAGCGTTCGTTGGCGATGTACGGGCCGCCGAAGGCTTCCTTGAGTTGTGGGCCGAGGCTGTCGCCGGCTTCTTTCTCGCGCGAGCAAATGAACGCGATGCCGCGTTTGCCCAGTTCGCGAGCGACGTAGGTGAAGGTCTCGGACAGATTGTCGTCACCCATGTCATGAGAGTCGGCCCGTGGTGCCAGGTGCATACCGACGCGACCTGCGCCCCAGACTTCGATGGCTGCGTCGGTCACTTCAAGCAACAGGCGAGCACGGTTTTCCAGGGAGCCGCCGTAGTTGTCCGTGCGCTGGTTGGTGCTGCTTTGCAGGAACTGGTCGAGCAGGTAGCCGTTGGCGCCGTGGATTTCCACGCCGTCGAAACCGGCGGCTTTGGCGTTTTCCGCACCGACGCGGTAGGCGTCGACGATGTCGGCGATTTCAGCGGTTTCCAGGGCGCGCGGTGTTGGGTAGTCGGCCAATGGGCGAACCAGGCTGACATGGCCTTTTGGCGCAATGGCGCTCGGTGCAACCGGTGCTTCGCCGTTCAGGTAGGACGGGTGGGAAACCCGGCCAACGTGCCACAGTTGCAGGACGATCTTGCCGCCGGCACCGTGGACCGCTTTGGTCACGTTGCTCCAGCCACGCACCTGATCGTTCGACCAGATGCCCGGGGTGTCCGGGTAGCCGACACCCATCGGCGTGACCGATGTGGCTTCGCTGAGGATCAGGCCGGCAGAGGCGCGCTGCACGTAGTACTCAGCCATCAGTGCGTTGGGCACACGGCCTTCGTCGGCACGGCAGCGGGTCAGCGGCGCCATGATGATGCGGTTCGCCAGTTGCAGGTCGCCCAGTTTGATCGGATCGAAAATAGTCGTCATGAGATACAACCCTCGTTAGTGATCAGTTAGTAGCAGGAGCCAGCTCGGCATTGCCGCTCTGACGGAAAGTAATCAGGGTTACCAGCAGCGCCAGGATCGCCAGCGCAGCGGCCGCAAGGGGCACGCTGGTCAGGCCGAAACCGTGAGCGATCACGCTGCCGCCGACCCAGGCACCCAAGGCGTTGCCAAGATTGAAAGCGCCAATGTTCAGGGTCGACACCAGGTTGGGCGCGGCTTTGCCGAAGGTCACCACGTTGACTTGCAGCGCCGGTACGGCGGCGAAGGCGGCGGTGGCCCAAAGGAACAGCGTGATTTCGGTCGCAATTACGGCGACGCTGGTCCAGCTCAGCGCGGTCGAGACCACGGCCATGGAAATGAACACACCAATCAACGTGGCAGCCAGGCGCTTGTCCGCCAGTTTGCCGCCGATGATGTTGCCTGCCGTCAGGCCGAGACCGATCAGCAGCAGAGTCCAGGTCACGCCGTTGGGCGAAACCCCGGTGACGTCGCCCAGCAGCGGTGCGACGTAGGTGAAAAGGGTGAACATGGACGCGGAGAACAGTACGGTCATGCTTAGCGACAGCCAGATCCCGGCGCCTTTGAGGGCCGCCAGTTCGGCGCGCATGTCGAGTTTTTCTTCGTCACGTTTGGCCGGCAGGAAGCGGATCAGACCGATCAGCGCGATCACGCCGATCACGGTCACTGCCCAGAAGGTCGAACGCCAGCCGGCTTCCTGACCCAACGCAGTGCCCAGCGGTACGCCAAGCACGTTGGCCAGGGTCAGGCCGGTGAACATCAGCGCGACGGCCGAAGCACGTTTGTTGGCCGGCACCAAACCTGCCGCCACCACTGAGCCGATTCCGAAGAACGCGCCGTGGCACAGGGCGGTGACGACACGGGCGAACATCAGCACGTCGTAATCACTGGCCATGGCGCAGAGCAGGTTGCCGACAATGAAAATGCCCATCAACGCGACCAGTGCAGCCTTGCGTGGCAATTTGGCGGTGGCCATTGCCATGAACGGCGCACCGACGGCAACGCCCAGGGCGTAGCCGGTCACCAGCCAGCCAGCGCCGGGGATCGACACACCGAGGTCGGTTGCCACGTCGGGCAGCAAGCCCATGATGACGAACTCGGTGGTGCCGATGGCAAAGGCGCTCAAGGCCAGGATGAGGAGCGAGAGGGGCATTGTTGATTCCTTATCGGCGTACTGACGTAAAGGGTCAGAGCTCTTTGCTGAATGTGCGGAGGAACTCCTGAATGGTTTCCTCGTTGCGTTTGAAAAAATGCCACTGGCCGACTTTACGGCTGCTGACCAAGCCGGCGCGTTGCAGGGTCGCCAGATGGGCGGAAACAGTGGACTGCGACAAACCGCAACGTTGATCGATCTGCCCTGCGCAGACGCCGTGCTCGTTGCTGTGGGACTGGTCGGGGAATTCGACGGTCGGGTCTTTGAGCCAGTGCAGGATTTCTCGCCGTACCGGGTGTGCCAGGGCTTTTATTATTTCGTCGAGGTCAATGGTGGACATGGCAGTGCTCGGGTTGGGTAAAACGTTATATCGCGATGAAGCGAACTTTAAATCGTTATTTCGCGATATACAAATATGATTTTGGTCTGAGGTCAGCCTGAATCGATATATCGAGTTATAACGATATGTTGATTGTAAAAATACAAGGGGGCAGTGCTAAGCTGCGCCCATGAACTATCTCGCACATCTTCACCTCGGTGGCCAGCGCCCCGATCAATTGCTCGGCAGTTTGTATGGCGATTTCGTCAAAGGTCGGCTGCAAGGGCAGTTCAATCCGGAGATCGAAGCGGCCATTCAGTTGCATCGCAGCATCGACGTGTTTACCGATCGCCATCCGTTGGTCGATGTGGCGTTGTCGCGGTTTACGCTGATGCGACGGCGGTATGCCGGCATCGTGCTGGATGTGTTTTTCGACCATTGCCTGGCGCGGGACTGGGCGTTGTATGCCGACCTGCCGCTTTCGCGTTTCACTTCGGATGTGTACCGGGTGCTGGCTGCCGAACCGCAGTTGCCAGGGCGGCTGGCGCAGATTGCCCCGCATATGGCAGCGAATGACTGGCTCGGTTCTTATCGGGAATTTGCGGTGCTGGATCAGGTACTGCGGGGGATTTCACGGCGCCTGTCACGGCCTGAAGAACTGGCTGCGGCGATGCAGGAGCTGGAGCGGTTGTATGAACCGTTGAGTGATGACTTTCGGTTGTTCTATCCGGAGTTGCAACGGTTCGCGCATGACCATCTGACTACGCAAATCTAATGTGGGAGCAGCCGGGCGGCGTTCCGTCTGCTCGCGATGAGGGCCTGACAGTCAACAGTAGGTGACTGACAAACCGCTATCGCGAGCAGGCTCGCTCCCACAGGAGAGTGATGTTAAGCCGCAATCGCTGGACGTAACGGAGCTGGCCGTGTTTCTGGCAACGTCCCGAACAACGCTTTCTGCACCGCCTGCTGCGCCGCAAAAGCCAGCGCCGCACGTTCCTGGCCTTGGCAGGCAATCGGTTTGAGCAGATGGATTTCGACGTCGCCCTGATCGTTAGCGAACAAGCGCATCAGGTGCGAGAGCAGATCGTCATCACCAATAAACGGCGCGAGCGGGTCAATCTGACCATCGCGCAGGTAACGAACGGCCACCGGTTGCAGCGCCACGTCCGCATCAATGGCAGCGGACAGCAAGCGACCGTGAAAGGTGCGCAACGAGCGGCCATCGGTGGTGGTGCCTTCCGGAAACATCAGCAGCGGATGTTGTTGCTCCAGGTGGCGGCTCATCTGCTTGCGGATCAACTGGCTGTCACCCGAACCACGACGGATGAACAGGCTGCCGGCCTTGGCCGCCAGCCAACCGGCGACTGGCCAGGTGCGCACTTCGGCCTTGGACAGGAAGGATAATGGCGTGAGCATGCCCAGCAGCGGGATGTCGGTCCAGGACACATGGTTGCTGACCCAGAGCATTGATTGTTGCGGCAACTCACCGTGCACTGTCACGCGAAAGGGCAGGGCATTGCTCAGCCGGGTCATGAAAAAACGCGACCAGCGTTGGCGCCGAACCATCGAGTTGGCAACGCCCATGCGCTCGAACAGCCCGAACACGCTGGCCATGCTCAAGCCCAGCGCGACCACCAGTAGCACTCGCGCGATCCGCGCGTACACCCGCAGCCGGCGCATTACACGGCCGCCTTGAAGTGCTTGGCGTAACGCGGGCACAGCTCGTCGCGCTTGAGCAGGATGAACACGTCGGCGACCTGGAAATCTTCATCCCAGCACGGCTCGCCACAGATCTTTGCACCCAGACGCATGTAGGCCTTGAGCAGTGGCGGCATTTCCGCGATCACGTTGGACGGGATGTCGAGGGCCGGCAGCGGCTTCTTCGGTTCGGCGCGCAGGTGCTCGGTGCTCAGATAACGTTCACGCAGGCGCTGCATGATCGCCTGGGCCTGAATCCCGCCATCCTGCATCGGGATGCTCGCGCAACCCATCAGGTAGCTGTAACCGCCCTGGTTGAGCACTTCGGCCAGTTCGCCCCAGAGCACGGCAATGGTGCCGCCATTGCGGTAGGCCGGGTCGACGCAGGTGCGACCGATCTCCAGGATCGGTCCTTGCAAATGCACCAGGCCGTGCAGGCTGAATTCTTCTTCGCTGTAAAAGCGCCCCAGGCTGCTGGCGGCCTGGTGGTCGAGCAAGCGTGTGGTCGCTACCAGGCGTCCGCTGTTCAAATCGCGCACACCAATGTGTGCGCAGTGAACATCATAGTCATCCATGTCCAGACCCAACTCTGCACCCTTGAGCTTGGCGTTGAACTCGCCGCTGAAAACGTTGAAGCGCAGGGCCTGGGCTTCCTGCAAAGCCTCGGCGCCGACCAGGCGTTCGGCTTGCAGGCGGCGTTCATTGCCGGTGTCGCTGATGCGGGCGATCTGAGTCATTGCGAATCTCCGTACGGGCTGCTCACCCGTCTTGGGTTGCAGTCGATCGACTTTGTTGTGCAAAGTCAGGCTATGTAGCCCCGGTGTCATCGCCATGAAGCTTTGGTGATGCTTGTGTGACAGCCCTTGAGGATCCATTTATGCCTTGGCAAGCCTTGTTGAACTGCAACCAGCGTCAACCCGAAAACCCTGATCTGGCGGAGGGTTATGCGACGTTGCTGCATGTGTTGGGCGCCGTGACGCCGTTCGAGTTGGCGGTGCGCGGCGGGCGGATGATGGCAACGCCGGGGTTGGCTTTTCTGGTGGGTTACCAGGCAGCGCTGCGTATGTTGTGGCCCAGCGCACCGCAGAGTCTGGGGGCGTTGTGTGCGACCGAACAGCGCAGCCTGCGCCCGGCGGACATGCAAACCCGCCTCAAAGATCTGCGTTTGAGCGGACGCAAGGATTTCGTCACCGCTGGCGATGCGGCGGACTGGCTGCTGATCGCCGCGCGTAGCGAGGAGGAGGGCGAGTCGCCGCGTTTGAGTCTGGCGGTGGTGTACCCCGGCGAACCGGGTGTTCGGGTTGAAAAACTTCCGGCAATCCCTTTGATGCCGGACATCAGCCACGGCCGTCTGTATCTCGATAACGCGTTGTGTGAATTGCTCGCCGGAGATGGCTGGGACGCGTACGTCAAACCGTTCCGCACCCTTGAAGACATTTATGTACTCAGCGCCATGAGTGCCTGGTTGTACGGTGTCGGTCAAGACAACGGCTGGTCGCAAAGTCTGCAACTGCAATTGCTGGCGCTGTTGGCCGGGTGTGCGGAAGCCAGCCGCCAACCCCCGAACAGCAGCGCCGGGCATGTGTTGCTGGGCGGTCTGTTTGCGCAGTTTGATGGGCTCAAGACTGCGCTCAATGAAACCTTTGCCGACGGGCCGTCGCATTGGGCGGCATTGTGGAAGCGCGATCAGGCGGTGCTGGAGCTGGCGGCGGGGGCGCGGGCCAAGCGGTTGGCCAAGGCATTGGCGGTGTATTGATGGGCCTCATCGCGAGCAGGCTCGCTCCCACATTGGAACTGCGTCGTTCACCCCTCTCCTGTGGGAGCGAGCCTGCTCGCGATGACGGTCTTACTGACGCCGCATTTTTCGAACTGTCATTTATCTCGACTACGCTCAGAAGGTTAATCCCCATGAGTGTCTGCCGTGTTCAAGCGCCTGCCTCTGTTGTTCATGTTGCTGATCAGCCTTCCTGTTCTGGCAGAAAACTGGCCGGCCGAGCAATGGTCACCAGGGCCGAAGATCAGTGGCCCGGCGCTTCTGGCCTTGGAGGATTACGCCTTTGCACCGCGTGACGACGTTAGCCGTAAAGGCGTTCGCACCGATGCCTTGTTGGTGATTCGTGACGGGCAGTTGATCTACGAACGCTACGCCGGCCCCACGACTGCCGATACACCGCACCTGACTTGGTCCGTCAGCAAAAGCCTGATGGCTACAGTGCTTGGCGTCGCCTACGGCGAAGGGTTGTTCAAATTGCCGGACTCGGCGGCGAAGTTTTACCCACCCATGCAGAGCCATCCGCAGGTTTCCATGGTTGACCTGCTGCACTGGGGCTCGGGGTTGGACTGGCAGGAAAGTTATGAATATGCACCGCTGAATTCTTCGGTGGTGGCGATGCTCTACACCCATGGCCGCCCGGACATAGCGGCATTTGCCGCCGCCCATGGCGAGTTCAGCGCACCGGGCGAGGCGTTTCGTTATTCCAGCGGTGACAGCAATCTGTTGTCCGCAACACTAAGGACCATGGTCGGTGCGAAGCGCTACGCCGACTACCCATGGACCGCGTTGTTCGGTCCCTTGGGCATTCGCAGTGCAGTGTGGGAGACCGATGCCACGGGGACGTTTGTTGCCTCCTCCTATACCTACATGACAGCTCGCGATCTGGCGCGAATCGGCCTGCTGATGCAGCGCGATGGTCGCTGGGGTAACCGGCAGTTGCTGCCAAAGGACTGGGTCGCGTTCAATCGCCAACCGTTCATTCGCTTCAAAGCCAATCAGGATGAGGCTGTTCCCGGGGGCCATTGGTGGCTCAATCGTGCGGTCGATGGCGCGGAGAGACCCTGGGAGGACGCACCTGATGACACCTTCGCCGCACTCGGCCATTGGGGGCAGGCGCTGTACGTGGTGCCCAGCGAAAATCTGGTGATCGTGCGCTATGGCGATGATCGTGACGGCAGTTACCGGCACAACGAATTGCTCAGGCTTGCGCTGGTGGCCTTCGCGCAGAAGGTGCAGCCATGAATCTCGGTTTTATTCACCGTCGACCACGGCTCAGCGTGTTGCTGTTGTTGATCGTCGTGCTGCTTGGCTGGATCTGGCAGGAGCGGGTGGCGTTGAGGGCTTTCCCGGACATCATCAGCGCCTACACCGCCAAGGAGTATTGCTCGTGTCGTTATGTCGAGAACAACCCGGCGGACTATTGCCAGGGCTATGTGAAGCAGTACGTGCCCGTCAGTGGTTTTCTCGATGACGCCCCCAACAAGCGTGTGACGGCCAGCGGCATGGGACGCAGCAATACCGCCGCATGGCTCGGTGCCCGACAGGGTTGTCGGTTGATATCGCAGACACCTCCGTAGGCTGTGTTCATTTTACCCGTGCGGTTTGCAAGTACGTTCACTCAGGCTAAGGTTCGGCTCAGGTTTACTTGCCCATGAGTGTCTATGTTCAAGCGGTTTTGCTGCACCACCCTGGCCTTGCTGCCATTAGCGTTCGGTACCTTGCCAGCCCACGCCGACTGGTACCTGGACGGTGAGTCTTCACGTCTGTCGTTTATTTCCACCAAAAACGCCGACATCTCCGAAGTCCAGCGCTTCCTGGTGCTGCATGGCAAGGTCGATGCCAAAGGCCAGGCGCAAGTCCAGGTCGAGCTGGAGTCGGTCAATAGTGGCGTCCCGCTGCGCGATGAGCGCATGCGTAAGGAGATGTTCGAGATTAAACGTTTTCCTGAAGCACTGATCAGTGCGCAGATCGATCTGCGGCCGATCAAAGACCTGGCCCCCGGTGCGCAACTCGAACTGCGTTTGCCACTGAGCGTCAACCTTCATGGCAAAGCGCACGATTACAACGCCGAGTTGCTGGCGACACGGCTCGATGATCGACGTTTTCAAGTGGTGACCCTGGAGCCGCTGGTGCTCAATGCGGCGGATTTCGATCTGCAGCCAGGGCTGGAAAGCCTGCGGCAAGTCGCCGGCTTGTCGGCCATCAGTTTGTCGGTGCCGGTGGGTGCGGTGCTGATTTTCGCGGCGCGCTGACATGAGCGGCGGGGTGTTTCCCTGGCGTGAAGGCAATCGCTATGAGCTGTTGATCGACGGGCCGCAGTTTTTTCCACGGATGCTGGCGGCGATTGCCAATGCGCAGGAACAGGTTGAACTGGAGCTGTACCTGGTGGAGGCGGGTGTCTGCGCCGAGGCGATGGTTCAGGCGCTGGTGCAAGCGGCCGAGCGCGGTGTGCGCGTACGTTGCCTGTTTGATGACTATGGCAGTCTGGCGTTCACCCTGAGCCTGCGGCGACGCTTGATCGAAGCTGACGTGGAGCTGCGTTTCTACAATCGGTTGAGCTGGCGGCGCTGGGTGCGCAATCTTTACCGTGACCATCGCAAGCTGTTGCTGGTCGATCAGACGCTGGCGGTGGTTGGCGGCACGGGTGTCACCGACGAGTTCTGGACACCCGGCCATGACACCAGTGAGTGGCATGAAGTGATGGTGGAAGTCGTCGGCCCGCTGGTGCTCGACTGGCAGCTATTGTTCGACCGCCAATGGATTGCCAACCGCCACCGCCGTGCCTGGAAACCCGCCTCACACTTCGGTTTGTCGCGCTTGCCACGGGTGCCGCCGATGGGCGAAGGCATGGGCCGGATAGCGTATGCCGACGCGAGGCAGCACCGGGACATTCTGCAATCGCTGTTTCGTGCCTTGAACAGCGGCCAGCGGCGGATCTGGCTGGCCACGCCTTATTTCTTGCCGACCTGGAAAGTCCGCCGCTCGCTGCGCAAGGCCGCCGCACGGGGCATCGATGTACGCCTGCTGCTGACCGGGCCGCGCACCGATCACCCGTCCGTGCGCTACGCCGGGCATCGTTATTACCCTCGTCTGCTCAAGGCCGGGGTGAAGATCTTCGAATACCAGCCGTGTTTCCTGCACCTGAAGATGGTCCTGATCGATGACTGGGTGAGCATCGGCTCGTGCAATTTCGATCACTGGACTCTACGTTTCAACCTGGAAGCCAATCTGGAAGCGCTCGACACGACGCTGACCCTGGCGGTGGCGGCGAGTTTCGAGAAGGACTTTGCCCTGAGTCAAAGGGTCAGTCTTGAGGAGTGGCAACGCCGGCCGCTGTGGCGCCGGGTCAAGCAGCGGGTGTGGGGATGGGTGGATCGGTTGGTGGTGAATCTGCTGGATCGGCGGGGGTGAACACAATTCCCCAAACACCAAAAACCAATGTGGGAGCGAGCCTGCTCGCGATGGCGATATAACAGTCAACGGAGATGTTGAATGTTATGGCCTCATCGCGAGCAGGCTCGCTCCCACAGGTACTTCATGTAACTTCAGGGTTAGAGCAACTCAAAGCTCTGCTGCGTCACGTCCTCGGAATCGAGACCGATCTGCACGTTGAACTTGCCAGGTTCTGCCGCGTACTTGAGTTGGGCGTTGTAGAACTTCAGGTCGTCCTCTTCGATGGTGAAGTGGATGACTTTCTGTTCGCCGGCCTTGAGCATGACCTTCTGGAAGTTTTTCAGCTCTTTGAGCGGGCGGATCATCGAGCCGACCACGTCCTGGATGTACAACTGCACCACGGTTTCACCGTCGCGCTTGCCGGTGTTTTTAACCGTCACGCTGGCGTCGATCTTGCCGGTCTTGTTCAGTGTGGTCGACGACAGGGCCATGTCCGACAGGCTGAAGCTGGTGTAGCTCAGACCGTAGCCGAATGGGTACAGGGGACCTGTGGTGTCATCGAAATACTGCGAGGTGTAGTTGCCCGGTTTGCCTGGGGTGAACGGGCGACCGATGCTCAGGTGGTTGTAGTAGGTCGGAATCTGCCCCACCGAACGCGGGATGGTGATCGGCAGCTTGCCGGACGGGTTGTAGTCGCCGAACAGGACGTCGGCAATCGCGTTGCCGCCTTCGGTGCCGCTGAACCAGGTTTCGAGTATCGCGTCAGCCTGTTCCTTCTCGTCGAGAATCGTCAGCGGGCGGCCGTTCATCAGCACCAGCACCAGCGGTTTGCCGGTGGCTTTCAGGGCCTTGATCAGGTCGCGCTGGTTGGCCGGGATGTTCAGGTCGGTGCGGCTCGATGACTCGTGGGACATGCCGCGCGATTCACCCACCGCCGCCACGATCACATCGGCCTGCTGCGCCGCTTTCACCGCTTCGTCGATCATGACCTGCGCCGAGCGTGGATCATTCACCACTTCCGGAGCATCGAAGTTGAGGAAGTTCAGGTAATCGAGGACTTTCTTGTCCGAGGTGATGTTGGCGCCACGGACGTAAGTCAGTTTGGCCTGATCACCCAAGGCGCGGGTCATGCCGTCGAGCAGCGTCACCGACTGGTCTGGTTTACCGGCCGCAGCCCAGCTGCCCATCATGTCGATCGGCGCCTTGGCCAGCGGGCCGACCAGGACGATTTTCGCGGTTTTCTTCAGCGGCAGGGTTTCATTCTGGTTCTTCAGCAACACCATACTGCGACGGGCAATGTCACGGGCCTCGGCGCGGTGCAGGCGGCTGTCGGCGTAGGTGTCGGCCGGGTCATCCTCGGCCTTGCCGATGCGCAGGTACGGGTCTTTGAACAGGCCCATGTCGTACTTGGCGCCCAGCACTTCACGCACGGCGTTGTCGATATCACTCTGTTGGATCTCGCCGGACTTCAGCAGCCCCGGCAACTCCTTGCCGTACAGGGTGTCGTTCATGCTCATGTCGATGCCGGCCTTGATCGCCAGCTTCGCCGCTTCGCGACCGTCGCGGGCCACACCGTGCTTGATCAGCTCGAAGATCGCCCCGTGGTCGCTGACCGCCAGGCCCTTGAAGCCCCATTCTTTGCGCAACAGGTCCTGCATCAGCCACATGTTTGCGGTGGCCGGTATGCCGTTGATCGAGTTCAGCGCAACCATCACCCCGCCAGCGCCGGCATCAATGGCGGCGCGGTACGGTGGCAGGTAGTCCTGGTACATCTTCACCGGGCTCATGTCGACGGTGTTGTAATCGCGACCGCCTTCCACCGCGCCATACAGGGCGAAGTGCTTGACGCTGGCCATGATGCTGTCAGCCGCGCTTGGGGTGTCGCCCTGGTAGGCCTTGACCATCACTTTGGCGATACGCGAGACCAGGTAGGTGTCTTCGCCGAAACCTTCGGAGGTGCGGCCCCAACGTGGGTCGCGGGAGATGTCGACCATCGGCGCGAAGGTGATGTCGAGGCTGTCGGCTGCGGCTTCTTTGGCGGCAATGCGCCCGCTGCGGCCAATCGCATCCATGTCCCAGCTCGAGGCCAGGGCCAGCGGGATCGGGAAAATCGTCCGGTGGCCGTGAATCACGTCATAGGCGAAGAACATCGGGATCTTCAACCGGCTGCGCATGGCCGCGTCCTGCATCGGACGGTTTTCCGGGCGGGTGATCGAGTTGAACGTGCCGCCGATATTGCCAGCGGCGATTTCCTTGCGGATCAGCTCGCGAGGCATTTCCGGGCCGATGCTGATCAGGCGCAATTGGCCGATCTTTTCGTCCAGGGTCATCTGCTTCATCAGGTTGCTGACGAAAGCGTCCTTGTTTTCAATAGATGCAGACTTTGTGTCGGCCCATACCGAGTGACTGGCCAGACCGATGGCAAGGCCCAGCAAACACAGCTTCTTCATGAATAGTGATCTCAAAAGCCTAAACGGACGCGTGGTCACGCGCCGGTCAGCCAAAAATTAGGGAGCGTCTGTTGTTGTTCGGATAAATGCAGCAAACTTCTGAACTCTTTTCGCGCTGGGCATCTTTTAGCCGATTGGCTCGATGCATTCCAGTGGCGGGGGCAGATTATGCCCCAAGCGTTCGAATTGAAGGGGGTGGCGGTTGATAACAATAATGAATGAGCATTCAACACCATGGCATTACTGAGTGAGTACGAGCAGCGACAGGTTGCCGAGGCGATTGCCCGTGTCGAGCGCGACACCGACGCTGAACTGGTCACTGTGCTGGCGGCGCGGGCCGACGACTATGCCTATATCCCGCTGCTCTGGGCCAGCCTGTTGGCGCTGATCGTGCCCGGCATCGTGCACTATGTTTCCGGCTGGCTGAACATGCATACCTTGCTGTTGGTGCAGTGGGCGAGTTTTATCGCGCTGTGCCTGGTGTTCCGGATTCCGTCGATCACCACGCACCTGATCCCGCGTTCCGTGCGCCACTGGCGCGCCTCGAACCTGGCGCGTCGGCAGTTTCTGGAGCAGAACCTGCACCACACCGTCGGCAGCACCGGCATGCTGATTATCGTCTGCGAGGCCGAGCGCTATGTGGAGATCCTGGTGGATGAGGGCATTTCCAGGCGCCTGGACAACAAGCGCTGGGCCCCCATTGTCGCGACCTTCACCCGGCAGGTGAAACAGGGCCAGACGTTGCAAGGCTTTGTGACCTGCATCGAGGCCTGTGGCGAGTTGCTTAAAGTGCACGTGCCGGTGACCCATGTGCGCAATGAGTTGCCGAATCGGTTGGTGGTGTTGGGCTGAAGCTGATCCCGGGATTTAGAACCGGGAACTCTAGTGGCGAGGGGGCTTGCTCCCGCTGGGGCGCGAAGCGGCCCTAAAACAAGCAAACATGGTCCATCAGGTAATCGCGGTTGCCTGCCTTGCGGCTGCTTCGCAACCGAGCGGGAGCAAGCTCCCTCGCCACGGGATGTGCACCGTTCGGGAAATTACCCGTGCCCTCAACCCCCATCCCCCCTAAAATACCTGCCATTCCCCGATCCGCACCGCCCGAGGCGTTTTTTACATGTCCGTTACCGCAACTCCCGCCAGCCTCACGCCGGATCATCATGCGCAATTTATCGACCTGCTGAGCACCAGCCTGGCGCAGAACGCCTTCATCAAACTGGTGCTGGCCAAGTACGTCGGCGCTGAAGTCGACTTGCAGCGAATCATCATCAAGCAGCTGACCGTCAAGGAGCAGCCGTGCCTGTCCTTCGTCTATCGCTACAAGACGCGCGACATCACCAAGAATTTCCCGATCGAAGAGGGCGTTGCGACGATCGCTGCATTGTTGCCGCAGGCATTCAAAAACGCTCACTTGCTGTCGCTGACCGATGAAGCCCAGCTCGAATACAGCAAAAAGGGCAAGAGCTCGCTGTTCAAGAGCAAACCTCAGCAACTGCGCGAAGTGCCATCTGCTGAACACAACCGCGAAAAGAACCGCTTTCTGGACCTGACTCGGCCGTTTCTTGCGGACCTGGGCGTGACCAACAAGCAGCATGAACTGATCCCGGCGATGTCACGCAAGTGGAAGCAGATCAACAAGTTCATCGAAGTCTTCAGCCATGCGCTGACGTCTTCACCACTGGCGCTGGATAAACCGGTTCGGGTGGCGGACTTTGGTTCAGGCAAGGGCTACCTGACCTTCGCCATTCACGATTACTTGCGCAACACCTTGCACGCCGAAGGCGTGGTCACCGGCGTCGAGCTGCGTGAAGACATGGTCACTCTGTGCAACGCCGCTGCCGCGCGCCTGGAGCATCCGGGGCTGGTGTTCAAATGTGGTGATGTGCGCAGTGTCGCACCGAGCGAACTGGATGTGATGATCGCCCTGCATGCCTGTGACATCGCCACCGACTATGCGATCCACACCGGCATTCGCTCCGGCGCCGCGATCATCATGTGCTCGCCGTGCTGCCATAAGCAGATTCGCCTGCAAATCCAGAGCCCGGCGCTGCTCAAGCCGATGCTGCAATATGGTTTGCACCTGGGTCAGCAGGCGGAAATGGTTACCGACAGCCTGCGAGCGTTGTTCCTCGAAGCGTGCGGTTATGAAACCAAGGTTTTCGAGTTCATCTCCCTGGATCACACCAACAAGAACAAGATGATCCTGGCGGTCAAACGCGCTGAACCGGTGGACCCGGCCCAGCTGTTGGTGAAAATCCAGGAGCTCAAGGCGTTCTACCACATCAGCGAACATTGCCTGGAAACCCTGCTGCGGGCCGATGGG
The DNA here is from genome assembly GCF_025465945.1 of Pseudomonas sp. 6D_7.1_Bac1. Lineage (GTDB taxonomy): Bacteria > Pseudomonadota > Gammaproteobacteria > Pseudomonadales > Pseudomonadaceae > Aquipseudomonas. Next base: position 195,822 of record NZ_JANLNW010000052.1, read on the forward strand.
CTGCTTATTTGAACGGCCTGGTCTGAATACCCGCCGGTAACGTACCCGGTTGCGCCGGGCGCACTGCGGTCTTGCGCCCGAGCATCACGGTGATGATCACCCCGACCGCAAACAGCCAGGTAATCGGTTCGATGTGTTCGCCAAAGAACAGCGCCGAGAACGCGATGGTGAAGAAGATCTGCAGCAGCTGGATCTGACTGACCCGGGCAATGCCCCCCATCGCCAGCCCGGCGTACCAGGCGAAGAAACCGATGAACTGCGAGAACAGCGACACGTAGCCGAAGGCCCACCAGGTTTTCGCTGAAATCTCGCCGTGGTGCTGCAGCGCCAAATACGTCACCGGACCGATCAACAGCGGTGTCGACAGCACCAGCGCCCAGCAGATCACCTGCCAACCGCCCATTTCCTTGGCCAACCGGCCGCCTTCGGCGTAACCCAGACCACCGATGGCAATCGCCCCGAGCATCAGCAAATCACCGGCCTGGATGCTGCCGGCACCGCTGATCAGTGCATAACCCAGCACCAATGCACTCCCCAATGCAGCACAGGCCCAGAAGGCTTTCGACGGTCGTTCATGGGACAACCACGCCGCATACAGCGCCACGCACAGCGGCTGTAAACCGTTGACCAGCGCGCCATGGGACGCCGGCAGGGTTTGCATGGCCCAGGCCGAAAGCACCGGGAAACCGAGAATCACCCCGGCAATCACCAATGTCAGGCCTTTGACCTGCTTCCACGTCGGCCATTTCTCCCGCCGCCAGAGCAACAACAACGCCGCCGGAATCGCCGCGAACAATGCTCGGCCCAGACCATTGAGCAGGGGGTGGACTTCTTGCACCACGATCCGGGTGAAGGGCAGGGTCAGGCTAAAGATGACGACGCCGAGCAGGCCCAGAGCCATGCCGGTGTTTTCGCGCGAGGACATAACGGTAACCAGAATCGAGGGTGGTGGAAGTGTCTTCATCTAGCCACAAACCGTGCAGGCTACGCTGTTACAGCTAGACGCAGACTTATCCGTACAGTTTGAAGTACTCCGCCTATCCCGTGGCGAGGGAGCTTGCTCCCGCTCGGCTGCGTAGCAGTCGTAAGAAGCTTGACGCGGTTTGTCTGAAATACAGAGGTGCATGGTTTTGGGGCCGCTACGCGACCCAGCGGGAGCAAGCTCCCTCGTCACAGAACCACCCTTGGACCACACATGTGATTCGCTGCTCGTAGTAGGCGGTTATTACCCGTTTCACCGGATTAGGACTACTTTGAATACTCCTTACTGCCTAAGTATTTACCAGAGGAGTCATCCCCATGGCCGCGAAAAAAATTCTGATGTTGGTCGGCGATTACGTCGAAGACTACGAAGTGATGGTGCCGTTTCAGGCGCTGCTGATGGTCGGTCACACCGTGCACGCAGTGTGCCCGGACAAAACCGCCGGGCAGACCGTGCGCACCGCGATTCATGACTTCGAAGGCGACCAGACCTACAGCGAGAAACCCGGTCACCTGTTCGCGCTGAACTTCGATTTCGCCAAGGTCGATGCGGCGGATTACGACGCGTTGCTGGTGCCTGGCGGTCGTGCCCCGGAATACCTGCGCTTGAACGAAAAAGTCCTGCAACTGGTGCAAGCCTTCGACAAGGCCGGTAAACCGATTGCGGCGGTCTGCCATGGGGCGCAATTGCTGGCAGCGGCGGGGATTCTCGAAGGTCGCGAGTGCAGCGCCTATCCCGCCTGTGCGCCAGAAGTGCGTTTGGCCGGTGGCACGTTCATTGATATTCCGGTGACTGAAGGTCATGTTCAGGGCAATCTGGCGACTGCCCCGGCCTGGCCGGCGCACCCGCGCTGGCTGGCCGGTTTCCTCGGTCTGCTGGGCACCAAAATCACCTTGTAACTGGAGGTTTGCGGATGTGCGAGCTCTATGTCAAAGCCGACCCGATTCTGTACGAATCACGTTCGCGCTCGCTGCGCATCTGAAGCGTGTAACTTCTTGATCGTCAGGAGAACGAGCATGTCCGGATGGTATGAATTGAGCAAAAGCATCAATGGCCAGTTTCGCTTTGTGTTGAAAGCGGCCAACGCCGAGACCATTCTCACCAGCGAGCTGTACACCACGCGCGGCGCCGCCGATAGCGGCATCGCCTCGGTTCAGGCCAATAGTCCACTGGATGAACGTTACGAGAAAAAGTCCACCAAGGATGGCCACCCTTACTTCAACCTCACGGCGGACAACCATCAGATCATCGGCAGCAGCGAGGCTTATTCCTCCGACGCCGCACGGGAAAAAGGCATCGCCAGCGTCAAGGCCAACGGGCCGACCAAGGTGATCAAGGACAAGACTTTGCCGGTCCTCTGAATACACCGAATAACCAGTGTGGGAGCGAGCCTGCTCGCGAAGACGGCTTTACATTCGACGAACATGTTGAATGTAAGACCGCTTTCGCGAGCAGGCTCGCTCCCACAAGGGTTTTGTATGCGCCTGACGATCAGCGCAAGGTGTTCAACAACCCTTGCAACTGGCTTCGACCGGTTTCACCCAGCGGGAAAATCGGCAGCCGTGGGTCGCCAACTTCCAGCCCGGTCATGCGCAGACCGGCCTTGATCGTTGCCGGCAAACCGCCCTTGAGGATGAAGTCCAGCAATGGCAATTGGCGATAGAACAACTCCCGCGCCTTGCCCAGGTCATTGGCCAACACGGCTTGATACAGCGCGCCATTGAGCTGCGGGATCAGGTTCGGCGCCGCTGTGCACCAGCCTTCGGCGCCTGCGGCGAAGGCCTCCAGCGCCAGCGTGTTGCTGCCGTTGTAGAACGGCACCTGACCTTCGCCGAGCCATTGCAGCTTGTGCATGCGTTGGATATCGCCGGTGCTTTCCTTGACCATGGTCACGTTTTCTACGGCGTTGAAGATCCGCAGGATCAGCTCCACCGACATGTCGGTGCCGCTGGTGGCCGGGTTGTTGTAGAGCATGATCGGCACGCCGATGCTTTCGCCGATAGCGCGGTAGTGAGTGAGGATCTCGGCTTCGCTGAGTTTCCAGTAGGACGTCGGCAATACCATCACCACGTCGGCGCCGTGTGCCTCGGCGAAGCGCGCACGGCGCACGGCTTTGGCGGTGGTCAGGTCGGAGACGCTGACGATGGTCGGCACGCGCTTGGCCACGTGCTTGATGCTGAACTCGCTGACCTGCTCCCACTCCGCATCGCTGAGGTAGGCCCCTTCGCCGGTACTGCCCAACGGGGCGATGGCGTGTACGCCGCCGTCGATCAAGCGGTCGATGGAGCGACCCAGCGCCTCGAGATCGATGCCTTCGCCATTAGCGGTAAACGGGGTGATGGTGTAGCCGATGATGCCGTGAATAGAAGGGGTAGACATGGGGTCTCTCCGTTTAAGCAAAGGGATGGATTCAATTCAGGCAATCGGCGTGTTGACGCAGGTTCTGCCGAGCGTAGTAGTTGAAGGCGGCGCCGTGGCGTTTGGGCTTGGAAATCCAGTCATGGGCTTCGCGGCCCAGTGCCGGCAGAATCGGTTTGAGCTCGCCCGCCGCCATCGCCAGCAGCTGCAATTTGGCCGCGCGTTCGATCAATTGCGCGATGACGCAGGCTTCCTCAATGGTCCGCCCGGTCGACAGCTGGCCGTGGTGGGAAAGCAGAATCGCCCGTTTGTCGCCCAAGGCACCGGCGATGATTTCACCTTCTTCGTTACCCACCGGCACACCTGGCCAGGCTTTGAGAAAGGCGCAATCCTCAAAGAGCGGGCAGAGGTCCATGTGCGAGATTTCCAGCGGTACTTCCAGCATCGACAACGCTGCGATGTGCGTCGGGTGCGTGTGGATGATGCAGTTCACATCCGGCCGGGCGCGGTAGACCCAGCTGTGGAAACGGTTGGCCGGGTTGGGCATGCCGTGACCTTCCAGCACCTCCAGGTCTTCGTTGACCAGCAGCAGATTGCTCGCGGTGATTTCGTCGAATCCCAGGCCCAGTTGCTGAGTGTAATAGGTGCCTGGTTGCGGGCCACGGGCGGTGATTTGCCCGGCAAGGCCTGCATCGTGGCCGTTCTCGAACAGAATGCGGCAGGTCAGCGCCAGCTTTTGCCGGTCGGTCCACGTATTATCCGCCAGCGTGCTTTGCATCTGCGAAAGCGCCTGCTTGATGAGTTGGTCTTTCGGTAGTGCTAATGTCTTGGCCATATCGGGTGTCCTTTGCACAAATCAATGGACGTCGGATGTGTTGCTCCCGCAGCTCGCAAGGTCGTTGGGTGAACACATATGACACTTAAGAGGCTATATGACACAAGGTGTCATTGGCAAGGACTAATCGTTGCCTCCTTGATGGATTAATCGCTCCACATGTCTATCCGTTTGAAATTACTGCGAAAAAAACTCGGCGTTACGCTGGAGGCCTTGGCCGAAAAATCCGGCATGACCAAGAGTTATCTGTCGAAAGTCGAACGCGGGCTGAACACCCCGTCCATCGCTGCGGCGCTGAAACTGGCCAAGGCGCTGAACGTCAAGGTCGAGGAATTGTTCTCCGAGGACAGTGTCAGCCTCGACAGCTACAGCCTGGTGCGCGCCGATGAACGCCAGTCACTGGCGGCCAATGATCAGGCTCCGGGTTACGCGGTGCTGGCCCATCAGGTCAGCGAGCGCAGCCTGCTGCCATTCATCCTCTATCCGCCCAAAGAGTTCAGCGACAAGACCTTCAAAGAGCACACGGGGGAAGAGTTTCTGTTCGTCCATGAAGGCCAGGTCGAAGTCGACTTCATGAGCGAACGGGTGATTCTGAACCGTGGCGATGCGCTGCACTTCAACGCCCAAAAACCCCATCGCCTGCGCTCGGTGGGCGAGGTGCAGGCGCAGTTGCTGGTGGTGGTGCATAGCTCGGAAGAATGAGTCGTCTGCAACGCATCGCGAGCAGGCTCGCTCCCACATTCAACCGCATTTATCCTTGAGGAACTCGATCAACTGTGGGAGCGAGCCCGCTCGCGAAGGGGTCGATCGGCCGACACTAAACTTCGACGGGCACCGATAACTTCGGGCTACCCAACGCATGCGTCTTCGAATCAAAAAACTGCAGCTCCACCGCGGTCCCTTCAAACACCTTCGCGTAATGCCGTTTCTGGCTCTGGATGAACGCCGCACTGCGCGGATAGATCGAGATCGCCACGGTCTTCGGTTTCGCCTGGCGCAGTGCATGAATGATGTGATTGTCCTGCTTGCCGAGACTGTGGCCGAAGATACACAGCGCTTCGCTTTGCTTGAGTAACTGGTCGTAGCAGAACGACAGGTAATCCGAACTGCGGATGGTCTTGAGCTTGTCTTCGCTGCTGCCTTCGCTGACGAACAGCGGCACATCGTCCAACGTTTTGATCGTGTTGTTGATCGCAAAACTGCCCAGCAGCGTGCCCTCGGTCGAGGTCAGTTTACGTGCCGTGCCGTCCTGATTGCGCACCAGGTGCAGGCCGCCATGCAGGTAAAGCAGGCGGGTTTTGTCCGCGGTGCTGGCGCTCAGGTCGAAACTCGGTGCGGTGCCGTGAAACAGGTCGCTGATGGCGTCGGGGTTGTGCTGGACCGCCCAGTAGTTGAGCAGGTCGTAGTTGGTGGTGAACACCGTCGGGTACGTGCTCAATTCCTGATGGATCGCCGCCAGGCTTGCGGCCTGCACCAGGCGCCACGGGATGTGCACCGCGTGCACGGTGTTGATCAGCGCTTCCTTGATCGCGTAGTAGCGATTGCGCGGTGCGGCGGAACTCACGGCCAGGGCCTTGTTGACTCGGCTGGTGGTTTTCAGCGCGCCCAGCACTTGTTCGAAACTGCGGGTTTGCATCGCGTCGAACACGCTCAACTCGGACGGGCTCAACGGCTTTTCTTCGACCGTGCGGGCGTTCTCGAACAGCGAGTCGTAACCGAAGTCATCCCACACTGCGCGACTGGCACCGTTGCCCACCAGCAGACCGCTGAACGAGGTGGTTGCGCGCAACGCATTCCAGTCTTCTAGTCGGGCATCAAATTCCTGGAAATCGGTCATCGCGTCGGTCATCTCGAGCAGGTGGAGTGCAGGGCGCAGACTTTATCACGACCGGGTGTTGAGCCAGATCAACATACGCGGTGACTGATGGGTCGATCCTTTGGATATCCGCTGAATCGGGGTTGTCGGTTCGGCCCCATCGAAGAGGACTCGTCATGACCAGCATGTTTTTCATTCCCGCCGTGAACATCATGGGCAGCGGTTGCCTCGACGAAGCCATGAACGCCATTCGCAACTACGGCTTTCGCAAGGCCTTGATTGTGACGGACACTGGATTGGCCAAGGCTGGCGTGGCGACGTTGATCGCTGAAAAACTGGCGATGCAGGACATCGACTCGGTGATGTTCGACGGTGCCAAACCGAACCCGAGTATCGCCAACGTCGAAAGCGGCCTGGCGCTGCTCCAGCGCAGCCATTGTGATTTCGTGATCTCCCTGGGCGGTGGCTCACCGCACGACTGCGCCAAAGGCATCGCCCTGTGCGCCACCAACGGTGGCAAGATCGCCGATTACGAAGGCGTCGACCAATCGACCCAGCCGCAATTGCCGCTGATCGCGATCAACACCACCGCCGGCACCGCCAGCGAGATGACCCGTTTTTGCATCATCACCGACGAGTCGCGTCACGTGAAAATGGCCATCGTCGACCGCAACGTCACACCATTGCTGTCGGTCAACGACCCGGCGCTGATGGCCGCCATGCCCAAAGGCCTGACCGCCGCCACCGGCATGGACGCTTTGACCCACGCTATCGAAGCCTATGTTTCCACAGCGGCCAACCCGATCACCGACGCATGTGCGCTGAAAGCCATCGAGCTGATCAGCCGCAACCTGCGTCTGGCGGTACGTGATGGCAGCGATATGATCGCCCGGGAAAACATGGCTTACGCGCAGTTCCTCGCGGGCATGGCGTTCAACAACGCGTCGTTGGGTTTTGTGCACGCCATGGCTCACCAGTTGGGCGGTTTTTACGACTTGCCCCACGGCGTGTGCAACGCAGTACTGCTGCCCCACGTGCAAAGTTTCAACGCCACGGTCTGCGCCGAACGCCTGGCAGAGGTGGCGCATGCCCTGGGCGCCGACACTTGCGGCGTCAGCCCGGAAGAGGGCGCCCAAGCGGCCATCGTGGCAATCCGCACGTTGGCCAGGGATGTGGAGATCCCCGGCGGTTTGCGCGACCTCGGCGCCAAGCTGCAAGACATCCCGATCCTCGCCGCCAACGCCTTGAAAGACGCCTGCGGCCTGACCAACCCACGGGCGGCGGATCAGCGGCAGATTGAAGAAATCTTCCGCAGCGCGTTCTAGTCAGGCTGACGACCGGAGACAAGCATCACGCAGACCATAGCGCCTACGGCCAGTACTGTGCACAGCAGCGACAATGGCCATGCCTGCTGGCTTGCAAGCAGGCTGGCAATTCCCCCGATAACGGCGGCCATCAGTTGGTGAATAAAACCGCTTAACGCCATGGCGTAGGCACCGTCTACTGGTGAACCGTCGTTGGCCAGGGACAGGCTGATGGGGTAGTTCAAGGATTGGCCGAACACCGCAAAGCAATAGGGCAACCAGAACAGCAAGGCTATTGAAGTGCCTGCGATGCTACCCAGAAGCATGACTGCGCTACCGGCCAGTACCAGCCCGACACCTGCCGTCATCAGCCAGCGCTGACCGGTGCGAAGCACGAAGCGATTGACCGCCAGAGCCCCGAAAAAATATGCCGCGCTGATGGGCCAGCCCAACAGTCCGTATTCCACTGCCGACCAGTTGAACAGTCCTTGCAGAATCAGCGGCGCCGCCGTGTTGAACGCGACGATCACTCCGTAACCGAGGCCGCCGGCAAGAGCCGGTAGCAGAAAGTCTCGATGACGCAGGATGCGCCAATAGCTCGGCCAATCGGATGACTGACTGTTCTCGCCGGTCAGCACCGGGAACGGGACCCGTGCCACGATCAGCCCTATCAACAGACTTACACTACCTAACAGGTAGAAGATCGCCGGCCAACGCAGAGACACCTGGATGATCGCCCCCAGATACTGGCCAATACCCAGCGCCACCACAAAGGAAATCGATATCCAGGACAATGCCTTGGCCAGCACATCGCCGCGGAAACTGTCGCGGATCAGTACCCGAGCCATCACCGAAATCCCGCTGGCGCCGATGCCTTGAACCAGTCGCAGAGCAAGAAACGATTCGAGCGTCGTACTCGCGGGCAGGGCGAGATTACCCAGTCCGTAGATCCCCAATGCTGAGAGCAGCACTGTCTTGCGGCCAATGCGCTCGGCCAGGCTGCCCCAGAACAACATGGGCAGCGCCATGCCGATCAAATATACCGCCAGTCCCCATGAAACCTGCGACGCACTGCTCGCCAGATCTCGGGCAATCTCCGGCAGCGCCGGCAGATAGATACTCATGCCCAACTGAGCGAGAAAAACCGTGCTGCAGGTGATGAGGAGGGTGGTGCTGCTCTTCATGGAGTCGTCCCAGAGATTTCAGCAACTGATATCTTGGCCGTGAACGTGCAAAAGCTCGGTGATAAGTTCACAAAAGTACTGGATCAATGTCGGCTCCATGTCGGCGCGCAGCGTGATTCTGATGGCTGCCTTGCCTTGTGCGACCACCGGGAAAAATACCGCCGAGGTGAAGAACCCCTGATTGGCCAGTTGGATGGCGATGCTGTTGGCAAGCGCCGCTTCGCCGCAATGGACCAGCCGAATCGCCATGTTGCTGTTGTGTTGCTCGGTTCGTATCAGGCTGTCAAAGAGCTGGATATTAGTCTGAAGCTTTTTCTGCAACGCGGAAAATTCCAGTGTCCGATGCAACTTGATGGACGCTCTGCCCGCGCCAATGGCCGCACTGTTAAGGCTCTGTGACCAGTTGCTGGGGCCGCCGTAACGTTGAATGAGCGTCTTCTGCCGCTCACTGCCCAGCATCACCAGACCGCCGCTGGCGCCAAACGACTTGGCCAGCGAGGCGACAATAATGCAGTCTTGATCCAGAGCATTTAACGTGGGGCGCACCAGGCCGGCGCCGAAGGTTCCGACAGCGGAAAGTGCGTGGGAATCGTCCAGATACAGAAATAACCCGTAGCGGTCCTTCAGATACAGAAGACTCTCCATGTCCGCGACCCCGCCCATGCTGTACGCACCGTCGGCGATATACGCAATCCTGGTGTGCTGTTGACACAGCGTCTCAAGGTAATCCATGTCGTTATGCGGACATGTCAGGACCACGGTTTCATCCGCGCAGGCAGCTTTGAGGTGATTCATCGAGTAGTGCGCCAACCGGTCGAAAACCATCACCGGAGGGCGGTTTTCCGTGAATACGCCGCTGGCCAGCAACGGCAGGACCCCTGCGCTTGCCGCACTGCACGACAAGGTACTCAGACAACTGGCCCCGAACAACGCCGACAGTTCAGTTTCGAACTGCTCCAAAATCGCCAGCTTGCAGCGGTTCTTGGAGTTGGCGACACGAAGGGTGCCGGTTTCCCACAGCGTGGCCATGGCACCGTCGAGAATGTCGGGATGGTGGTCCAGACCCAGGTAAGACGTCGTACAGAAATGATGAAACGCTCGCCCATACTGATCAAGCATCCGGTTGGCACTTTTGATTTCAACGTTGAGCCCCGAGATTTTCCCGGCGTCGGCTGACTCCCAATCATGATCGGCCACCGAGATGACTTTGCGGTAGTTGGTGAAGGTGTTTGCCGTGTGCGGTGTCAGGCTCATGTGCGTGGGACATCCTTGAGTAAAGCGATCCATGGGGTTGTTGCAATTTGCGTGTGTTGCCGGACTTTACAGAGAGTCCCGGTAGGCTTTGAATCGGCTGCTTCCGGGAACGTTGATAGTTGTCAGAAAATATGCTGTAGGGCGATGCCTGCAGTGCTGTCGGGTTATTGGTTTGCAATGTCAAATCGGAACCTGGCTTTCCTGCCAGCTCGGCCGAACTGAAGTCATCGAGCCCTCGAAGTGTAAAAAGACCTGATCATTCTTTAACCCACTGCGGTCATTGCCTTTGCAGGCACGGCGCTGAACTGGATCATCACGACACCGGCAATCAAAAACACAACCCCGAACACACGCGGCAGAGTCATCTGCCGCTCGATCAATCCAAACAGCCCGAAATGATCCAGCACCAGCGAAGCGATGATCTGGCCGGCCAGCGCCAAGGCAATAAATCCTGAGGCGCCTAACTTGGGTAGCAACATCAGCGCCAACGAAATAAAGCAGACACCGAATGCGCCACCGGCCCACATCCACAGCGGCGCCCTGTTGATGAAACTCAACGATGGCAACGGCAAACGTAACGCGACGATGACTGGCAGCAACACCAGAATGCTCACCAGCAACGAGGCCAGCGTCGCCCACAACGGATGCCCAAGACCGCGGCCGAGGTTGGCGTTGATCGCGCTTTGAAAGGGCACCACCGCGCCGGCGACCACCGCCAGCAACAACAGTCCTGCCCAGTGCAAGGTACTCATGAGGCTTCTCCAACAGGTTTTGCTGGACTCTAAGGTATTCGTCGCGCAGATTTAAATTCCAAATAGCTATCCAGAACATGCATCAGATGAATGATCTGCGCCGTATCGATTTGAACCTGCTGGTGATCCTCGACGCCTTGCTCAGTGAGCAGCACGTGACCCGCGCCGCGGAGCGCCTGCACCTCAGCCAACCGGCGGTCAGCCATGCGCTGGCGCGTTTGCGCCACATGCTCGGCGATCCGCTGCTGGTGCGCGCCGGTGCCGGATTGGTGGCGACCCCGCGCGCACTGGAGCTGGTCGCGCCGCTGGTCGAAGCCCTGGCCCAGGTGCAGGCGTTACTCGCGCCCAACACCTTCGATCCGGCGTCGGCGAAAAGGACGTTCCGCCTGGCGATGTCCGACTACGGTGCGGCCATCGTCCTGCCGGGGTTGATCCGGACCTTGCGCCATGAAGCGCCGGGCATCGATCTGCAAATCAGCCATGCCAGCCGTGAAGGCATGCTTGATGGCGTACTCAACGGCGACATCGATCTGGCGGCCGGGGTGTTTCCCGAACTGCCCAACGAGCTACGCTGCACGCCGTTGTTTGAGGAGCAATTTGCCTGTCTGGTGGACCCCAACGGCCTGCCGGCCAACGGTGTGCTCGACCTGCCGACTTACCTCGCCCGGCCTCACGTACTGCTGGAAATGCGCGGCAGCGGCACCCCGGAAATCGAGCGTGCGCTGACCACCATTCGCGAACGTCGTCATGTCGCCGTTAGCTTGCCGCACTGGAGTGTGGCGCCGCAGCTTATCAGCGGCACCGACCTGATCCTCACCGTCGCCGCCCGTGGTTTACACGGCATCGATCAACCGCAGTTGGTCGTCCTGCCACCGCCGTTTCATATACCGTCATTCACCTTCGTGCTCGCCTGGCATGCGCGCCGGGGTGGCGATCAGGCGTTGAACTGGTTGAATCGGCGGATCGGGCAGGCGATAGTGCACGGCTGATTTTTTTTGATTGATGACGTTTGCAAGGAACAGGGAATGACCTTGAAATACAGCTGGTTGGGGTGTGTGGCAATGAGTGGGGCGCTGGGTGCGAGCCAGGCGTATGCCGAGTGTGGGACACCACCATTGCCCGACGGTGTGCTGGGCTATTCGGTGTGCAAGGACTGGCCGGCCTACGACGGCCAGACCATCACCGCGCTGTCGCAGATCGAGCCGGATCCGACCCTCAGCGATACACCGGACGGCACCGGTATGTACGACTTGAAACTGGCGGTGATTTCCAGCGTCGACGGCAAGCCGCTGGCCCGCTATTCCAAGGCCTCGGTGTACAGCTCCGATGCCGTTCGGTTCGATGGACTGGGCATCGACACTGCACGCTACAAACTCACCTCCGACCTGCGGGCATTCGGCGTGCGTGCAGGCTTCACCGGCTCGTCGCGGGCCAACCCCTTCGACGAGGCCAGGTTGTCGCTGTATGTTCGCGAAGGCAACACACTGCGCCCGGTGCTGGAACAACTGGTGATCGAGTCCGGTAGCGGAGAGTGGGATACCAACTGTACCGGCGAATTTTCGCGCACCAAACGCACCCTGGACATGGCCAAAACCAGTAGCCATGGTTTCGCCGACCTGATCGTCAAATCGGTGACCACCAACTCGCAAAACACCGTGAAAAACGGCGAATGTGAGTACAAGGACACGGTGGGGAAAACGGTACTGACGACGTTGCGCTATGACGGTCGGCAGTATGTGGTGCCGAAAGAACTCAAAGGGCTCTGAACCGATGCTCTCAGGCCTCAATCACCTGACGTTGGCGGTCACCGATCTGGATCGCAGCGTGGCGTTCTACCACGGGCTGTTGCAACTGCGGCTCGACGCCACCTGGGAGAGTGGCGCCTACCTGTCGTTGCCAGGGTTGTGGCTGTGTCTGTCGCTCGACCCAATGCGTCAGCCTGAAGCGGCGGCCGATTACACGCATTACGCGTTCAGCGTGGACGCCAGCGACTTCCCGGCGTTGGTTGAACGACTGCGAGCCGCAGGTGTTCCAGAGTGGCGGGACAATCGCAGTGAAGGCGCGTCGTTCTACTTTCTTGATCCGGACGGGCACAAGCTCGAAGCCCATGTCGGGGATTTAATATCGCGGCTTGAGGCGTGTCGTCAGAAACCTTATGCCGGGATGAAGTTTTTCACACCGTAACAGGGCGTACCGAAGCGCTTTTCATGGAGTTTTACCGGATGACCCCATCACTGTTGTTCGCCGTTCTGGCCTCAGGCTTCATCTACGGCATCACGCCGGGGCCGGGTGTACTCGCCGTGTTCGGGATTGGCGCGGCCCGTGGTCGGCGGGCTGGCGCGGGGTTTCTCTGCGGGCACTTGCTGGGGGATGTGGTCTGGTGCAGCACCGCGTTGATTGCCATCGTCGGTGCGCGGGAGATCGGCAGTACCGCCTTCGACGTGCTCGGTGTACTCAGCGGGTTGTACCTGTTCTGGCTTGGCCTGCGGGCGATCCGCAGTCGTCGCAGCACTGATGACGACGCACCGCAAGGCCCGGCGCGTCAGCCGTTCTGGCACGGGATCGTGTTCGGCCTGACCAACCCCAAGGCTTACCCGGTGGCGGTGGCAACGTTTACCGCGCTGTTGTCCAGTCGTGCCGAGTTGCTCCATTGGTCGATGTTGCCGTGGCTGATCGTTCTGAGCTTCGTCGGCGGAATCGCCGCATACACTATTCTGATCGGCATTGTGGGCGCTCGTCGGGTACGCACGCTGTATCAGCGTCATGAGCTGGCAATTACCCGGATTTGCGGGGTAATGTTCATCGGCTTCGCCATCAACGCCTTGTTGCACGCCGTACCGGGGTTGCTGGCGAACAAGGTTTGAGGCTGCGCGCAAGGCTGCGACAGCGGCATAGGGACATCCGTTTTTAGCGATGGCCGGGTCCAGGGATTGATACTCACGGCTGCATTTTTGGACAGTATCCATCTTTGATGACCACCAGAAATTCCGCGCCGCTGGCAAGTTACATCGATCTTTTGCTCGACGTCGTGTGTGCGGTCGATAGCCAGGGGCGTTTCGTATTTGTCAGCGCTGCCTGCGAGCAAGTGTTCGGGTACACCCAGGACGAGCTGATCGGCCAGCCGATGATCGAGATGGTCCATCCGGCCGACCGCCAGCGAACCCTGGACGCTGCCCGGGAAATCATGCGCGGCCAGCCCAACCCGAACTTCGAAAACCGCTACCTGCGCAAAGATGGTCAGGTGGTGCATATTCTTTGGTCGGCACGCTGGTCTGAAGTCGACCAATTGCGCATCGCCGTGGCCCGTGACATCACCGAACGCAAACAGGCCGAGTCCCGGCAGGCCGCGCTGTACGCGATTTCCGAGGCCGCCCATGCCGCCGAAGATCTTCTGGCGTTGTTCAAACGCATTCATCAGCTGATCGGCGAATGGTTGCCGGCGCTGAACTTCTCGGTGGCGCTCTACGACGAGCGCTGCGAGCAATTGAATTTTCCGTACCACGTCGATGATCACGAGCACGACCCCGTGCTCAGCGTTACCGGCCGGCTCTGTGCCGAGGTGATTCGCACGGGGCAGCCGGTGCTGGTGACGCCTGATCAACCTGCTGCGATGCCCGGACTGTGCGAGGTCGCTATCGACCAGGATTCACCCTGTTGGCTGGGCGTGCCGCTGAATTCACAGAAAGGCACCATCGGTGCGCTGATCGTCAAAAGCGTGCCCGGCGGCGAACGCTACACCGAGCGCGACAAGGAGCTGCTGCAATACGTCTGTGCCCAGGTCGCGGCGGCCATTGAGCGCAAGCAATTGCACAGCCGGCTGCAATTCATGGCGCAGCACGACCAATTGACCCGTTTGCCCAACCGCGAGCTGTTGCGTGAACGCATGGTTGCCGCCCTCGGCAAAGCCAGAAAGGAGTGCGGACGCATGGCTCTGTTGTACGTTGATCTGGACCATTTCAAACAGGTCAACGACACTTACGGCCACGGCATCGGCGACATGCTGCTGCAAGCCGTGGCCAATCGACTGCAAGGCTGTGTGCGCGAATCCGACACGGTGGCGCGCATTGGCGGTGATGAGTTTGTCGTTCTGCTCGACAGTATTCAGGCCGCCGAAGACGCGGCACGGGTGGTGATCAAGATCCGTCAGGTGCTCGGCCAGCCGATGCGTCTGGACAGCCACAGCCTGAACATTCTGCCGAGCATCGGCATCGCGCTTTACCCCGAGCATGGCAGCGAAGAAAAGCAATTGTTCAAGCATGCGGATGAGGCCATGTACGCCGCCAAGCGCCTGAGTGGACACCTGGGTCGCGCCTGACTCGGCTTGCGTAGGGGGTGCCGTTCGTCGCGGCGGGCTCAACTTTTCTAAACCTTTGTGGTGTTTTAACTTCAGACGTCAGGCGGGGATGCCCGCTGTACTCATTTGCCTGTTCAGGAGGGCGTGACCATGAAACGTATGGCCAGCCGGTTACCGACCATCAGTTTTGCCGTGTTGCTGGGCCTTGGCGCCAGCAGCGCTTTTGCCCAGTCGCCAGCCGAATTCATCAATGACGCTTCGGCCAAAGGCATGGCCGACATTGAAGCCAGCCGCCTGGCTCACCAGAAAACCGAGTCCAAAGAGGTCAAGGATTACACGATTGTGGTGATCAACGATCGCACCACGGCCAACCAGCATCTGGCGAAAATCGCCAAAAAACTCGATCTGCCGGTCGCCCCTCGAGACGAGGTGGCCAGCAAGGCCAAGGTGCTGATACCTCAGGTGAAGGACGGCGATTCGTTCGACGCGGCCTACGCCGCCAGCCAGGTACAGACCACCCAAGAGGCCATCGAGCAACTGAAGCAGGAAGCACAAACCACCGACGTGCCGGAGATCAAGGCCTTCGCCGCTGAAACCCTGCCCAAACTGGAAAATCATCTGAAAATGGCCAAAGCCCTTGAGGCCAGCCAGCATTCCGCTCGAGTCGACGGCTGACGCTGGCACTGATCAGCACTGATTCAAATCCTGTTGCTTGTCAGCAGCAAAGGTATCTACACAACGTTGAAATACGGTGAGGGACTAAGTCCGTAGCAGCTGACGAGCTTGCGAGGCTGCGTTCGAGGACGAAGTCCTCGCAAATCCTGCGTATGCGGTTTGCCTGGAAGAACGCGCTGTCTGATTTGACGACCGCTGCGCGGCCGAACGCAGCCTCGCAGGCTCGACAGCTGCTACAGGAGTTGGAACAGAAAGATGTGTAGATACTTATGCAGCAGGTGAGTTTTGCAGTGAAATCATCTCGCTGTCACCGATATTGCGGCTGCTAGATCCATTTCCAGAACGGTTACAAAACCGTTTTATTTTTCGTATTCGTAAGAACTCTCTTCTTCTGACCTCGATCCTCGTTCGGTTTCTTTCTTTGTGCCGGTTTGTGTCTAGTATCAATGACAGTCAATTTGCCAGCATGCATATACATGGATCGAAAACAGGTAAGAGGCCACTCATGGAATTTATCGAAAAGCTTGCAAGTCTCGCCGCAAAAGTTCGCTTGCAAGGGGCTGCAATTCAGACGGAGGAAGCGACCAAAAACGCTTTTGTCATGCCGTTTATCAGCATGGTGTTGGGCTACGACGTTTTTGACCCGTCGGAGGTGACCCCTGAGTTTGTTTGCGATGTTGGAACCAAGAAGGGAGAGAAAATCGATTACGCGATCATGAAGGAAGGGGAGGTTCAGATCCTGATCGAGTGCAAAAAAATTGGCGAACCACTACACGTCAATCACGCGTCGCAGCTGTTCCGTTACTTCCATGTCACCAGCGCCCGAATCTCTATCCTCACCAATGGCCAGGTCTACAAGTTCTTTACAGACCTGGATGCCCCTAACAAGATGGACGAAAAGCCTTTCTTGGAACTCGATCTGCTCGATATTGACGAGTATTCAGTTCCGGAACTAACGAAGCTAACCAAGTCTGCATTCGACGTCGACTCGATCATCAGTGCAGCGGGCGAGTTGAAATACGTCAGCCAGATCAAAAAAGTGATCGCGGCCCAAGTCAGCAAACCTGATGACGATTTCGTAAAAGTCTTTGCCTCCCGGGTTTACGACGGTGTGATCACACAAAAAGTCCGGGAGCAATTTCAGGAATTGACGAGAAAGGCCGTCGTGCAGTTTCTCAACGACCAGATCAACGATCGTCTCAAATCAGCCATGAGCGGAGCCATCCAGCCCAGCCTGTCCTCATTGCCGGCGGCAGGCGCAAATACCTCTGAACCGGATGAGCGTAATGAGTCGGATGACAAGGTGTTGACCACGCTCGAAGAGCTGGAGGGTTATCACATTGTCCGCGCGGTGGTGCGTTCGGTCGTCGATGCAAAACGCATCGTACAGCGCGACACGCAGAGCTATTTCGGTATCTTGCTCGATGACAACAACCGCAAACCGATCTGCCGCCTGCACTTCAATCGGTCACAGAAGTACATCGGTATCTTCGACGAAGAGAAGAACGAAACCCGCCATCCGATCAATTCGGTCGATGATATTTACGAGTACTCGGATCGGTTGAAAAAGACAGTGGGGTATTACAATTAGTCGCAGCAGGAAGAACTGAAAACCGGCTTTTGAAGCCGGTTTTTTTGTTTAGCCCGACAGCTTCACCCCAACCGTCCAACTGAAATACCCCAGCGCCTCACAACTGCTGTTCACCAGCATGAAACTTAGCTCGCACTGCTCGACACCCGTGCTCAGCTGCTGGCAGTGCCAGTAATGATCATCGGCTTTTACCGCGACCGGTTCGGTGGGGGTTTCGGGGTTGGGGGCGGGCAAGGTCAGGCCGTTGTGTACCACCAATTGCGGTTGTGAGAGCACTCTGGCGTCGCCCACGGACAGGTCGTAAAACACCACGCTGTGTTCGGCGTGCAGGCCGACGGTTCGGCCGCGCAAATGGAAGGTTTTTGCGGAGTTTTCGGCCAGCTCAAGGCAGGTGCCCTTGGCGGCTGGCGTTGGCCCTTGGGTTGCGCCAACGGTGAAAATGAAGCCGTCTTCGATCACGGTCGGATTCTGGGGATCGAGGCTCGGTTTTGGATAGCGAGTGAGCAGGGTCTCGGCGTCGACGATGAGCAACACATTGGTGGCCTGCTCAGTGGTGGGTGACGGGCTTGCGCTAGTATCTGTGGACATCACGGCTTCCTTTCATGATGTGGGTGGATCGCGGCGCACCGCTGCGGCTTACGCAAGACATCCAGTTCCAGTCGGGGCGCGAGGCAGAGGGGAAAGCCCCTTGTCGCCAAGGGGCCGTCCAGATCAGTTATGGATGGTGATGAACGGATCCCACGAGCAGCAACCTACAATCTGGCAGTCCCGGTTCACGATCAGGAAGTTGAAGTGATAGGTCACGCTGCCGGTAGAAAGGGTTTCCGAAGACCAGTAATGGTTATCGACTTTCTGGCAGCTAGGCACTGACGGGTTGCTGGTGTTTGGCACTGCAACACACGCGGTGGCCTTGCGCGGAGTCGGTGTCGAGATCAGCTCATTACCAGCGTTGCCGATGAACTTGTAGAAAATCACTGCCGTTTCGAAGCTCTGCGACAGGCTGGTTTCGCGCCAGCGAATCAAGTCACCGACCGAGGCTTTCAAATTCAGTTCGCCACCGGCCTGGCCATTGATCACGTTGTCCCGGTTGGTGACCATGTACACGTGATTGACATCAATCATGGTTGGCGCGTTAGGGTTTTTGCTGATGTTCGGGTAGTTTTTCAGAATGGTTTCGGTGTCGATCGAAACAAGCACATCCGTGACTCGAGACATAGTAAAGCTCCTTGATCATAGTGAGCGCCTGGCATTGACCAGACGCAACAACGCTTGATTGCCTTGCGGCCGTTGTAAGCGCGCTACTACGGGGAACCCACCGATCACAGGGTACGAGCTGGCCTGGCTCCTTGCCTATAAAAGTGATGGGTCAGGGTTCCTTCCAACAGACCGCGACTGCACTATAGATGCCGATCTTAGGCTGTCAAAACAGGGAGCTGCCTGTTCGACGAGCGGTCGTTTTACTTCTAACTTCCGATGATTTGGCGATAAGGAAACGGCTATCCAGAGCGGATGCTCTGTATCGGACAATGTTCATTTTCAGGAATGATCGGTGCTTCTTCTGACGCTGATCACACCAACTGCAAGGCATCCGGACGCGCCCCGGGAAACACGTTCTGCAACTGCGAAGTGGACAAGCCCCAGGTTCGTCCCAGCAAACCACCGAGCAGGTTCCGGTAATTATTGAGCACCGGGTAATCGCGATTTTGCAGCAGGTTTTGCGGGTTGACCGCCACCTGTTCGCCGACGATGCGCCCGCCGCGAACGTTGCCGCCGAGTACCCAATAGACCGTGCCATGCCCGTGGTCAGTGCCCTTGGCGCCGTTTTCACGAAAGGTGCGGCCGAACTCCGAGACGACCACCACGGTGGTGTTGTTCCATTCACCGCCCAACGCCTGGGCATAGGCAACCAGACCCTCACCGAGGTTCGTCAGGTTATTGGCCAACTGGCCGCTGGTGCTGCCCTGATTGACGTGAGTATCCCAGCCGCCGACATCGACGAATCCCAGTCGGTACTGGTCGCGCATCAGCGTTGCCATGCGCCGGGTCTGGGCTGCAAAGTTCTGCGCATTCGGCGCACCTCGATTGGCCTTGACCATCTCTTCTTGCAGATCCCTCGACACCTGCTGGCGCAGTTCAAGGCCATCGGCTGCAGAGGCGGCGTAGGGTGTGTTTTTGTACATTGACGAGAGAATCGCCGATTGCCGGTCATCGAAGGCAGGCTTCGAATTGCCGCGCAACGAGATGTTGGGAATGGCGCTGCCACCCTGGAAACACAGGGGCAAGGCATCGGTGAAGGCGATGGGCGCGCTGTTCGGCACCTGACGCGACAAGCGTGCAAGAAAGCCTGAATCGTAACGGTGGCGCTGTTGGGTCGGCTCGCCGGACTCGATGTTGTCCTGGGTTTCGAAGTGACTGCGGGACAAGTCATCGGTGCCGGCGAACGGCACGAAGGCGATCTGTTTGCGCTGCCACAACGGGTAGATCGAATCACGTAAAACCGGGTTCAGGCCCCAATGGCTGTCCAGTGCGATGGCGCTGTTGGGGTTATGCGAATCCGGCCGGGCAATCGCCAGTGTTGGACGCGACTCGTAGTAAAAGTCGCTGGAGTAGGGCACTAGCAGGTTGTTGCAGTCGTAGCCGCCGCGCAGAAAGACGATCAGTAAGCGCGGTGCCGAAACGGGGGCGGCGAACAGCTTTGCGGAAAACGACAGGGACGGCAGGGTTGCGGCGGCCGCAGCGGCAATCAGCAGTTCTCGACGATTCATGGCGGCACCTTATTACGCAACTTAGCGGTTATTGAAGTCAGGCGAGGCGAGCAAAAAGGTGTTCCATTCCTGGGGCGACACGGCCTTGTTCAGCGCGCCGAGGGTCGCAGCAGAAAGGTGTGAAGAGACGGCTTCGTAGAACAACGGCGTGGTGATCAGCGGAAATCCGGGACCGGGCAGGTTGCTGCCTTCCGGGGTAAACAAACGGTTATCCCCGCGCCCGATCGCCCGAGCGATTTCGAAACGTTTGGACATCTGCCCCGAGCTCGACCAACCGCTGGATTCCAGCGGCCAGCCATCCGGTGTCACGCGGCCGAACACCGGCTGCCCCAACTGGTTGAGCCAATTGATCATCGGCTTGGCATTAGCCACCGGTTTACCGTCATAGGCCAACCGCACCGCCGACACCACAAACTGCATCGGGTCCTTGAACTTGGTGCCGGCGCTTTGCAGTAATTCCTTGGACTCAAACAACGTGCGCATCACCTGGGCGATATCGCCGTCGCTTTCCTGAAAGGTCTTGGCCATCCGTTCCACCAACGCGGGCGGCGGCTGATCGGCCACGAAGTATTCGGCCAGCTGTTGCGAGACAAAATGCGCACAGGCTTTCTGCCGGGTAATCAGCTCAACGGCCTGGCGAATTTCATCAAAACCGCTGCCTCTGATCGGTTGGCCGAGCAGCACCTTGTCGCTGAAATCGTGGCGACGCGGGTTGAACTCGAATAGCCCTTCACGCACCACCAAGGCTTGAAGCCGTGGAGGAAACTTCTGCACCCGGCCATCGAGCGGCATCAGCCCGACGCCGGTCAGAATCAACGCCAGTTGTTGCACGTCCTGCTGGGTATAGCCTGAGCCGACACCCAGTGTGTGCAGCTCCATCAGTTCGCGGGCGTAGTTTTCGTTGACCTTGCCCTGGGCGTTTTGCGCGTTGTCCAGGTACTCAAGCATCGCCGGACTCTTGAGAGTGGCCATCACCAGGTCTTTGAATTTGCCCAGGGCGTGTGGGCGGATTGTGTGTTCGGCGTAGTCTGCCGTCAGCACCCGTAGGCGACCTTTACCCTGGAACACACTGAAGTGGTTGAGCCAGAAACCCACCAACTGCTCCTTGAGCTGATTGGGCCCATACACCGCGCGCAACAGCACGGCTTCGCGGGCCTGCTCCGCGAGTTCATTGGCGTGTTGTTGGGCGTCTTGTTTTGCGGCGTTTTTTGCGTCGCCTTCGGGCATGGCCTTGAGCTGTTCCTGCTGGCTTTTGAACGCCAGCAGCAAGGATTCGGGTGGCGTGCTCAGCACCGGATAACTGTTCAACAGCGCGTTGATCGGCGGTGGCAAGGGATCGTTCAGGCGGTCGTCCAACTGGGCTTGAAGCAGACCTTCTCGGCCCATGCTGCGCAAGCGCGCCAGGTTGGCGGCATCCAGATCGAAGCCATCGCGGCGCAGCCAGGCAATGTCGCTCGGGTTGAGCGCAGCGGGCGTACCGGCCGAGGCCAGTGCGGGAAACAACAAACAGGCCGACAGACACAATGGGCGCAAAACGGCGGATGGCACGTGCATGTAGGAGGTTCCCGAGTATCAAGAGAGACATCGACAGTGGCCAGTGTAGTTTCCACTCGTGTAGCTGACGCGATGCTGAATAACGTGCATCTAAAACGGCTCAACAACGGAGGCGTTCCACTTTGTCTCACAGGTTCTGCGATCTGTGGAAGGTCAGTTTTTCTTTACACATTTCCTGTGGGTGGGTTCAGGTTTTAGACAGATATCAACTGTTACAAAGACTCATACGCCAAGCAGGAGCGCGGCGGTAAAGGGGGCATGGTTTTACAGGTTCACGCTACGGGCGGCTACGCCTCGGGAGGCAGCATGTGGTTACGTTACGCGGCATTGGTCGCGGTGGTTGTCGCGGCATCAGGGTGCGTACAAGAGCGAGTGGTGTATGAGCGACGTCCGCCACCGCGCGAGTACGTCGAAGTCGTTGCACCACAGCCGCCACCGGTCCAGGTGATCGAAGTGGAGCCTGCGGGTCGGCCGGGTTATGTCTGGTCGCACGGTTACTGGCGCTGGGGCGGCGGACGTTATGTCGCCGTTCGCGGGCACTGGGAGCCGGTACGCCCGGGCCATTATGTGCACCCGCATTGGGAACAGCATAACGATGGCTGGCACTGGCGAGCGGGCGGCTGGGTCGGCTAGATCCAGCGTTTCTCCAAATCAAAAAAGCGACCTGTGCAGGTTAATGTCTGTCAGTTAAGGCACAAACCTGTGGGAGCGAGCCTGCTCGCGATGACGGCATAACATTCAACATCAATGTTGACTGATCCACCGCTATCGCGAGCAGGCTCGCTCCCACATGGATTGCGCTTAACTGACTGGCATTGCCTGCACAGGTCGCTCTTTTTTGTGTCGATTTTTTGAAATGCACCTACGGGCTCGTCTATCGATCGCGCTTACCCGACATCGGCGTGACCACCTTCACCACATCATCCACCACCGCTTTGCTCATCTCGATCAAGTAGTGCGAGGCCCAGGCATAACTGTGCTTGTCGCGCTCCATCGCGGCGTCCATCGCCAGCACTTTCGCGCAATGCAGCATGTCGGAGGCGCGCTCCAGCGCTTCACGAATCTGCACACCACGATTAACGCGAAACAACGGCTGATCGGAATCACCGCAATAGCCGAACGGCGCAATGCCTATGGTTTTGATGTCTGAGTGATCGGTCATTGGGCACCTCCGAGGGAGTGGAGGGCCGAGTGAAGGGTGGCGCGGATTTTGGACGGATTGAAGGTGTGCATAGGTAAAACCCCCGTATCAAAGTGAGAGCTACCACGTTTGCGACCAAACAAATGGGTGGCAGCTGTGCGCAGGTTGGTCGACCGGAGATACAGGAACCCGGCAGGGCCGAAGCCCTCCCACGCACAGCCGCCATTGCACGAGTTTGCGGGCACAAAAAAGCGCCTGCAATCGTGAACTGGGGCGCTGTTGCGCCTGTATCGAGTCGGGCGACCAAGCCCGGTCGCTGAATTGGCAGCGACGGTGGAAGGGTAGCGTGGTGACGGGGAGCCTGCAAGCTGATGAATCGGGATCAACCTGCAAACACATTAACGCTCCACCTCCTCCAACCGAGTCTTGACGAAATTGGCAGCCCCGTCGCTTACTGGCGCCCCACGAGCGAAACGCGAAGTCTAGCGCGTCGCTCATGTCCTGATCCGTCACAGGAGTACGCGATGAGCTGGTCTGCCAAACAGTATGTGGCTTTCGAAGATGAGCGCACGCGCCCGGCGCGTGACTTGCTGGCCGCTATCCCCACTACCGATGCGCGTTCGGTGATCGACCTCGGTTGCGGCCCCGGCAACTCCACCGAATTGCTCGCGCAGCACTTTGCCAACGCCACGGTGTGTGGGCTGGACAGCTCGGCCGACATGATCGACGCCGCGCGTAAACGCTTGCCGGACGTACGTTTTGACACCGCCGATATCGCCACCTGGAGCGAGCCTGGCCCGTTCGATGTGATCTTCGCCAATGCGGTGTTCCAGTGGTTGCCTGACCACGCCACGCTGTTGCCGTCGTTGGTGGCCAAGCTCGCGCCCGGTGGCAGCCTGGCGATTCAAATGCCCGACAACCTCGATCAACCGTCGCATCGGATGATGCGTGAAGTCGCCAGCAATGGTCCCTGGGCCAACAAGCTTGCGGACGTCGCCGGGCAACGGACGACCCTGGACGACGCCAATACTTACTACCAGATGCTGTGTTCGTACACCTCGCGGGTCGATGTGTGGCGCACCACCTACCATCACCCGCTGGCGGGCGGCCCTGCGGCGGTGGTCGAGTGGTTCAAGGGCAGCGGCTTGCGGCCGTTTCTTGAGCCGCTCGACGAGGCAGAAAAGACGCAGTACCTCGCGCAATATCTGGAAGCCCTTGAACCGTTCTTCCCGGTATTGGCCGATGGCTCGGTGCTGCTGCCGTTCCCGCGTTTGTTTATCGTCGCGACCCGCTAAGGTGCTCCGCTACTGGGCGATTCAGCCCTGTTGCAGCACTTTCAACGCCGCCGAGGCCAGGAAGCCGGAGCGGCTTTTCTCTTCCGGGTGATGCAGCACGTATTCGTCGATCCGCGTCAGCAAATAGCCGGGCAGGGTGATGTTGAGTTTCTGCGCCTTGCCCAGGTACTTGGTGACGTCGATGTCCACCAGCGCCCAGGTGACGCCGGCGTACTGCGGATTGGCTGCGTGCACGGTGACTTTGTTGGCGGGCGGAATCGCCGAGCCGTCTTCGGCGAGAATCTCGAAGTGACCTTCGATGGCTTCGCGCGCCATGGCGATCGCATCGTCCAGGTCATCGCCGGCCGAGAAGCAACCCGGAATATCCGGCACTTCCACGCCCCAGGCGTGTTCGTTATCGCCCATTGAAATCGCAATTGGGTAAAGCATGTTCGTTGTCCTCCGGGTGCTGTACGCCGATTCAATACAGCAGGGCCTGTTGCAAAATGCTGACGGCAGTCTTTGTCAGTAAATCCTTTTTCGGGTGCGGGACGGTAACCAGACCGGGCTTCGTGGGATGCTTGAAGTGGTGGTGACTGCCCCTGACCCGTACCAGATACCAGCCGTCTGCGACGATTTGCGTTATCAAATATCGGCTATTCACATCACTTCCCTGTGCTGTGTAGGTGGTTACTATACCTACTGAAATTTTGTTATCAACACTATAACCACCGCTGCCAGTGGTAGAGCTGATGAGTGGTAGGGAACAGTGTAGAAAGCGCCGCAAGGCGCGGCGTTCTGGAGCAGTGCAGGAGTGTTTCTGATTCCTTCAATGCCTGCGCAACGGGCGTTTTTGCTGAACAGCGCGCATAAAAAAACCGGTCACTGAGGATAATGTCGGTCAGTTAAAGAATTTCAGGCTCGGCACATTCCCCCGTAGCAGCTGGCGAAGCCTGCGTTCGGCTGCGAAGCGGCCGTAAATCCTGCCTCCACGGTTAACCTGAAAAAACGGGGTGTCTGATTTTACGACTGCTTCGCAGCCGAACGCAGGCTTCGCCAGCTGCTACGGTTCGCGTAACGGCTTAACTGACCGGCATTAGTCACTGAGGACCGGTTTTCTTGTCTCCGCATCCCCCGTCAAGCCATCACGACGTTGGACGTCTTCACACAGACGTAGTCGCTACTCAATCAGCTGATCAATCAAAACCGCATTGGTATAGATCAAGCTACCATCGCTCGCTCGGTGCCCGACCAGATGAAACTGACCGCGTTCGTCATGCAAATAGACACGCATTTGGCAGTCGGACAAAGGGCCGTATCCCTCTGGAATGATCAAATCCATCGAGTCCAAATCGACATCGACCATGGCTTCACGCTCGTGGGACTTCTGTAGGCGTTCTTCGGCCTCCTCCAGACGCAAATGCAGAGGGCCATCGACGTAGAAATGGATTTCCCCCACCGGGGTGGATTTTTGGGCGCCGCTGGTTTTACACCAGCCTTCGATCGTCAAGGCACTCATAGCGGAACCTCCAGTTTATCGATTGCGATGCCATCACTTATCTTGACCACTACGCATGGGCAGGGTTCGTCTTTTGGGGGCCGCTTCTGGCCGATCTCTGTCGTCCCTAATTAGTAGTTGAGTATAGCTGGCGACCGGGCCTCGCTTGCCGTCCTGGTTTTTGGTCGAGCTCGGCGCATTGATAAGTGTGGCGTCGACGATGATGCCTTGGCGCAGCGACAGCCCACGATCGCCCAAGTCGCCGTTGATCACCGCCAGGATTCCGCCCGCCAGCTCGTGCTTCTCCAGCGAGCGGCGGACGTTGAGGACGGTGGTTTCGTCCGGGCTTCGTTCCAGGCTCAGCCCGGCGTATCCACTATACTTCTTGCAGACTTGGCCATCAGGATAGGTGCCTGGGCGTCAGATTAATATTAGTTTGACGATGTTGTTTAGTGGCGATGCTTTTGCATAACCAATGAGTAACAGTGATTGGGATAGGATGAAGAGAAAATGGCAATAGCAATTATCTTGATTCTAATCGTTGTTGCCTCAGTGCTGTTCAACATGTTCGCGCCTTGGCAGGCGACACCGGCAGCTTCCAACTGGGGGTCAATAGACACCACCCTGTTCATCACCCTGATCATTACCGGAATATTTTTCATCGCTGTCACGGTATTTATGGCGGTAGCCGTGATGCGTTATCGTCACAAGGAGGGGGGCAAGGCGGCCTATCAGCCAGAAAATAAAAAGTTGGAATTATGGTTAGTTATCGTTACCTCGGTAGGTATTGTCGGGTTGTTGGCGCCCGGTCTGGTTGTTTACAGTGATTTCGTCCGGGTACCGAAAAAAGCTTATGAACTTGAAGTGCTCGCCCAACAGTGGCAGTGGGCCTTTCGTTTTCCCGGCCAAGACGGGAAACTGGGAAAATCGGATATTAAATTTGTTGATGCCACCAATCCCTTCGGCCTTGATCCCAATGATCCTGCTGGGCAGGACGATGTGCTTGTAATAAGCAGTGAAGTTCATCTTCCGGTCAATAAGCCGGTAAAGGTTTTACTGCGTTCTAAAGATGTGTTGCACAATTTCTATGTACCGCAAATGCGCGGCAAGATGGACATGGTGCCAGGGATGGTGTCGTACTTTTGGTTTACACCGACTAAAACCGGGAAGTATGAAATCCTTTGCGCTGAATATTGTGGCGTAGGGCATTACAACATGCGCGGGCATATGATCGTGGAAGAACAGGACGCCTTCGATCAATGGCTGAGCAGCCAACCGACGTTTGCGCAGACATTAGCGACAGCGGCCAGGCCCAGTCGGGACAGCGTGCTGGAAAAAGGCCGCCTGTTGGTCGAAAAGCACGGCTGCAGTGCCTGCCATAGCCAGGATGGCAGTGCCAGTCTCGGCCCGGGATGGAAGGGGCTGTACGGCCGCACTGAACAGCTTGCCGATGGCACCAGTGTGCCAGTCGATGAGGCCTACCTGAAAGCGGCGATCCTCGATCCAAAGGCCCGACGGGTACAGGGCTACCCGCCGGTCATGGTGGCCTATACTCTCAATGAAGATGAACTGGGTGCTCTCGTCGCCCTGATCAAATCACTGGGTACTGCGCAGCAAGGCAATGAACTTTCTGCCAGCGGAGCGCCGGGCCCAGGTGACGACCTGGCGGCGCAGGGACAGCGGCTGGCCAAGTCGTTCGGCTGTCTGGCCTGCCACAGTGTCGATGGCAGTAAGGGCGTCGGCCCCAGCTGGCAGGGCCTGTATGGCAAGACAGAAACCTTTGCCGACGGTACGACGATAAAGGTCGATGAGGGCTATATCAAAGAAACAGTTCTTAAGCCCAATACCAGAATCATCAAGGGCTATGCGCCCGTCATGCCGACCTTTGCTCCGAGTGAAAAGGAGTTGAACGCACTGATCGCTTTTATCAAATCCCAAGCGAATGCCGACGCTGATGCGAGCAAGGCGCAGCCAGGAAAGCAGCCGTAAAGCAGCCAGAAATACACCGAAACTTCAGCTGGAGGATGACGTGATGGCCTATGCGGAGCAAGCCGAAACAGAAGCACTGCACGAACCCAAAAGTTTCCTGACCAAATATATCTGGAGTCAGGACCACAAGGTCATAGCCATTCAATATTCCTTGACGGCTTTGTTCGTGGGTTTTATAGCCCTAGTGTTGTCCGACTTGATGCGCATGCAGATAGGCTTCCCCGGTAGTTTGGGGTTCATGGACGCCAGTACTTACTATCAGGCGATGACCATGCACGGCATGATCATGGTCATTTATTTGCTGACGGCCTTGTTTCTGGGTGGCTTCGGCAACTATCTGATCCCACTGATGGTGGGCGCCCGCGACATGGTCTTCCCCTATGTCAACATGCTGAGTTACTGGTTCTACCTGCTGGCGGTACTGGTGTTGCTCGCCAGTTTCTTTGTCCCTGGCGGCCCCACTGGTGCGGGCTGGACGCTTTATCCACCACAGTCCATTACTCGGGGGACACCGGGGACCGAGTGGGGCATCGTACTGATGCTCGTCTCACTGGCGATTTTTATTGTCGCAGCCACCATGGGCGGGTTGAACTACGTAACCACGGTGTTGCAGGCGCGCACGCACGGCATGACATTGTTTCGCATGCCGCTCTCCGTATGGGGAATCTTCATGGCCTCGATTATGGCCTTGCTGGCCTTCCCGGCGTTGTTTGTCAGTGCCGTCATGATGCTGTTTGACAAACTGTTGGGCACCAGCTTCTTCATACCGGCGATTATCTCGCTGGGGCAGCAACTCAATCACCAAGGTGGCAGCCCAATATTATTCCAGCATCTGTTCTGGTTCTTCGGCCACCCGGAAGTCTACATCGTTGCTCTCCCTGCGTTTGGCCTGGTCTCCGACTTGATCAGCACGCATGCGCGTAAAAGTATCTTCGGCTACCGAATGATGGTGTGGGCCATTATTGCGATTGGCGTACTCAGCTTTGTGGTCTGGGCGCACCATATGTATGTCAGCGGAATGAACCCCTACTTTGGCTTTTTCTTCGCCACCACCACCTTGATCATCGCGGTGCCGACCGCATTGAAAGTCTATAACTGGGTGCTGACCCTGTGGCGGGGCGACATCCATCTAACCGTGCCGATGCTGTTTGCCCTGGCCTTTATCGTCACCTTCCTGGTCGGCGGTCTGACCGGGTTGTTTCTCGGCAATGTGATTGTGGATATTCCGCTCGAGGACACCTATTTCGTCGTGGCCCATTTTCATATGGTCATGGGTGTCGCACCGGTACTGGTGGTGTTCGGCGGCATTTATCACTGGTTCCCGAAAGTTACCGGGCGCATGACGAACGACACCCTGGGCAAGCTGCATTTCTGGATTACCTTTCTGGGCACCTACGCCATCTTCTTCCCCATGCACTACCTGGGTTTCCAGGGTATGCCACGTCGCTACTACGCCTATGAAAACTACGCGTTCATCCCGCAGTCGGCGCAAGATTTGAATGCCTTCATTACGGTAGTCGCATTGACCGTCGGCGTTTCCCAACTGCTGTTCCTGTTCAACCTGGCCTGGAGTGTATTTAAAGGCAAGCCCGCAGGCAGTAATCCCTGGGGCGCGGCCAGTCTGGAATGGCAAACGCCGAACACCCCGCCGATACACGGTAACTGGGGAGCGAAGCTGCCGGTCGTGCATCGCTGGGCCTATGACTACAGTGTGCCGGGGATAGAACAGGATTTCGTTCCGCAAACGGTCTCCGCCGAGGAGCTTGAGCAGATGCGGCAACTCAGTGCCGGAACCAAGATAGCGGACGTTAAAACATGAACAGACTGCTATTGAGAAACGCCGACGGCGCTGACCCCGGCGGCAGTTGGAGTCGCGATCCTGAGGGTATTCAGGCCGCCGAGGGTGCCGATAGAATCCAAAACGCAAGAATAGGCCTGCGCTTGTTTCTGGCCGTGGTGAGCTCGTTATTCTTTCTCTTCCTGGTCGCCTTTATCGAGCGCTCACAGATGGCCGACTGGCTACCCCTGACAGAGCCCTTGGCGCCGTTAGCCAATCTATGGCAGCTATGGCTGAATACGGCTTTTCTGGTATTCAGTTGCATCGCACTGCAGTGGTCGCGCATGGCCGCCCGAAAGGCTCGACTGGGCGCAACGGTCATTGGCTTCGCATTGGGGGGCGTATTTGCAGTTGCCTTTCTGACGGGACAACTCTGGGTCTGGCAGCAGTTTGTCGCCTGGGGCTACTTTGTCGCCAGCAATCCGGCCAACAGTTTCTTCTACCTGTTGACCGGCCTGCATGGGTTCCACCTGCTGGGC
The DNA here is from genome assembly GCF_025465945.1 of Pseudomonas sp. 6D_7.1_Bac1. Taxonomy (GTDB): domain Bacteria; phylum Pseudomonadota; class Gammaproteobacteria; order Pseudomonadales; family Pseudomonadaceae; genus Aquipseudomonas. Next base: position 225,404 of record NZ_JANLNW010000052.1, read on the forward strand.
GGGCTGATAGCCTGGAGCAGAACCGTCGCTAAATTCCTGCATCGCGTGCCGTTGCCGCAACTCAGCGCCAGCGTAGAGCTCTGTGCCATCTATTGGCATTACTTACTGGGTCTTTGGTTCGTGCTATTCGCTCTGCTGACCAGTACGCCGGCAACCTATGAAGCCATCGCCAGATTCTGCGGCCTGAGGTGAAAAGCCATGGCATCGCACCCACCAGCCCCAGTCGAGTCCAGTTCATCCAATCCACCCAGCTCACCGCCTGTACCAGGATGGCAGGGCATCGCCAGCGACTGGTCCTCGGATAGAGAGGCTTTCAAGCAGGTCCCCTGGGGCAAGGCGATGATGTGGATATTCCTGCTCAGCGATACTTTTGTATTCACCTGTTTTTTAACCGGCTACATGTCGGTACGCATGACCATCACCAGCGCCTGGCCAAACCCCAGTGAAGTGTTTGCATTGACGATCGGCGGTAGAGAAATCCCACTTATTCTGATCGCCATCATGACCTTTGTGCTGATCAGTAGCAGCGGCACCATGGCTATGGCAGTTAATTTCGCCTACCGCCGTGATCGCGCGAAAACCACGGCCCTGATGCTGGCGACCGCAGCCTTGGGTGTGACCTTCGTCGGCATGCAGGCATTTGAATGGAGCAAGCTCATCGCAGAAGGGGTGCGTCCCTGGGGGAACCCTATGGGGGCGGCACAATTTGGTGCCAGCTTTTTCATGATTACCGGTTTTCACGGACTGCATGTGTCAGTCGGCGTCATCTACCTCAGCATTGTGGCGCTGAAAGTATTGCGCGGAGATTTTGAGCGCTCCGGAAACTATCAGATCGTCGAGATAGCCGGGCTTTACTGGCACTTTGTGGACTTGGTGTGGGTGTTTATTTTTGCTTTCTTCTATTTATGGTAGGTCGTGAACAGGTTCTGAAGAGGAGCACTGATGATGGCGCATGCTCAGGGTCAGCAACATCCAATTAGTTTGTACCTTAAAATCTGGGGACTGCTATTCGTCCTCAGCACGCTGTCGTATCTTGTCGACTACTTTCACTTCCAGGGCTACCTCAGGTGGTCGCTGATTATCACGCTCATGTTGTTGAAGGCAGGTTTAATTGTCTCCATCTTCATGCATATGGCCTGGGAACGGTTGGCCATGGTCTACGCCATATTGGTGCCACCTTTGTGTTTACTGGTGCTCGTCGGGCTGATGGCCACCGAGGCAGACTATGTTTTTCTCAGTCGGGTCATTTTCTTCGGCCAATAAGTGACTTCCGGATGGCCTTAAACCTCCAGGGGCTAACCCGATATCACTCGCTTGAACTGATGCCATTTGTGCAGCCAGGCTACTGTCCAGTGGGGGGCTGCCGTTCCCGTGCCGGCGATCTTCAGCCTTGGATAATGTTTGATTACCCGGTCCAATACCGACTCCTGATCCGGCTCAACATCCACGAAGAAGATATGTTTTCCCTCTTCTACTACCTGTTTAAAATTGCGGAAGTGAGTGTTTGGCACCTGGATACCAAAAAAACCACCTTCCCAGATGCAGAAGCCCACTATAACAATGGCAAGGAAGATAAAAGGCACCCAGCCTGCGGCGGATTTGGTCCAACCCAGCCAATAGGCGCCGCCAAGGACCAGCGCCGCGAGTGGCACACCGACCACCGCGCCAATCTCGCCAGAGTGAACAGTATCTTGTTTCATTAACGAGTTAACTTCGTGGAGGTGATGTTCTTCAACATCAGCAACTTTTTCACTGAGCACATGAATTTGTTCGGTATTGATGCCGTTGGCTTCCAATTCATTTTCAACGGTTTCAAGATCGTCGAGATTGTCACTGATGTAATAGTGCCGATTCATACCACACCTCCCATCTCGTGTTTGCTGTAGACCTCCTCTGTCCTGCAGCCGTTAACTGAGATTTGCAGTCGGTATCTGTACCCGAGGGGAACGTTGCACACTTCATGCAATTCGAAAGAAGTATAGCACTCGCTAGCATGCATGGTTTGTGGTGTCAAGATCTGGAGGCGGCGTCAGGGCCTGGTGCGCGCCGACGAATTCTGCATCGCGGCGGCGGCAGCAGGTTCGCTCAACGAGGCCGAAAACAGGTCCTGAAATCGGCCAAACTACAGTTAGAACTGTCGGAAAGCCGGGATGGATCAGCACGCTGCATGACATCCGCTTGAACACAAGGGGGCGCTGAAACAGCGCCCCCTTGTGACGTCAGGACGGTTCTGCATCCATACGTCGCGCAATGACATCCAGCACATCGCAACCGTCGCGCAAAGGTATGCAGCAGAGCAATGCGAAGTCGCTGAGAATGACCGAGTCAGTGGTGATGTCACCCCGCATCGCGAGGTTTTCAAGAATCTGCGTCACGGCTCGGATTCTGTAGCTGGCCGTGTTGAGCAGTGAATGCAGCGGTTGAGTGGTGTTGACGAACAGGGAGGGTAGGTCGTCGGCGTTGCTGGTTAAGGCCATGTATTCATTCATGAGTGATCACCATGTAGTTGGAAGACCCCACCACTCAATTGTCGCCAAACAAAGGGTGGCAGCTGTACGCGGGTTGGCGAACCGGACATGGTAAAACCGGCAGATCCTAGGATCTCCCACGCACAGCTACCAAAAAACAGGTAGCCAAGTGCGTTCAAAAGCGCTCCGAACCTACTCGAAAGCTTCTGTACCATGTCGCCGAGTCGCCAAACCCGACACGCCATTTTGGCGCCGATTCGACTATAGGCTTTATGGCAAAAGCACAGCAATGAGCAAGTGTACGGACAATTCCCAGAGTAGAGTAGGACATTGCCATTCTGAAAGTCGGCTTCGCTCGGCCCCCCAGAGAATGGGCAATCCGCGTCTTAATTTGGCAGGTGTTGACTGGCTGTTCAGGGGGGAATCAGAGTTTCCGGATCCGCCGAAGAGTCACTCTTCACCGCCCCCCATCTCACGATCCTCAAACGCAGAACGCACGGCCTCGACAATGCGTTCTGCCATGCGCTCATCTTCAAGCTGCGGGTACCCTTTCTTTAGCTTGCCGGACACCACCCAGCCGTTCTCCTTGATGGAGCGGATGATGCGGTTCGCATCCTGGTCTGGCATCTCCAGTACTTCTTTCAACCGGTCCTGAGCTCGCTGAAAGATCACCAGTACTCTGGCTTCATCCGCCATTTCCTTTCGAATCGTGTGCTCGACGACACGTGCGGTGTACAGGACGTGTTCGGTCAGATCGAGATAGCGCCAGGCAAAGCACGCGTCCTCGTATTCATCGAAGATGAAGTTGCTGCGAGTCCCGTCCTCATAGGTCACGAGTTCGCCGAACCGATAGGCCGCTGCGTAACGTCGCATGAACGGTCGCGAGAACACTTCGAGCGTACGGTCGTAGCCGGCCCTGAAGTCGATCGAGCTTGTGATAGTGGCTGACACCGGCAGTATCACGCCGTCGGGCACTGCCTTATCCCGAATAAGGGTGTCGTTGATCAGGAAGCGATGAATCCGGCCATTGCCATCGCGCATGGGATGGATGTACACAAAGCCAAATGCCAATACAGCGGCACGTGCCACTGACTCCGCACCTCGAGTTGCGACCTCAAACTCGTTGAGTCCTGCCAATAGCTGAGCGAGATCCGCGAAATGTGGGGCAATGTAATGCACGATGTCCTCGTGCATCGTGGCTTGTCCCACAAACACAGGAGAGCGCCGCAAGCCCAGTCCGATAGCATCCCGCCCCAGAATGCCAGCTTGCAGGGACTGCAGGCTGTCGTTGCTTAACGGGTCTTCGATATGACCGCAGTACTGGCCAATGACATGGGCAAACCGCCGGATGCGATCGGCCTGGTCGGCTTCCTTTTCGATGAGAAAGCTCGCGCGTGATTCCTTGAACGTCAGCCAACTGGCCGTACGCATCAGTATGTCGGCACCAAAGGCCTGATCCAACTCATCCAATGCCTTGCGTAGATCGAATTGCAGAGCGTCTTGCACTGGTGCCGTACGACGAACCAAGGGGCAGAACTCAGCCGTCCCCGGCAGATTGTTATTGACTCGCCAACGCCGTGTTCGCAGTGCCTTGTGACGAGTCAGGTAATCTTGTGGCGAAAGTACATCGACATAACCGCCATTGGTCACGTCTGGCACATCCAGACGTTGCCCTGTCAGCCATTCGTAGAGAAATCCCGTGCGGCGGGCATACTGGCCGAATGGCTCCCGTCGACACCAGTCTTCGATAGGCTGCGGACCTATGGCCGCAAACAGGCGGGCGAAGAACTCGAGATGGATCTCTTCGTACTTGAGGCCGAATTCGAAATGTCCTGCGAAATCGTCTGCGGGCCGATAGCTTGCCGGATACCGGTTCTCCACATTTCCGTCACTTTCGCGACTGACACGTACAGTGCCGATCATCGAGTCGACTCGTAGGGGCTGTGCCAGTGCGATGTCGTAACGGTTTGCGAGGGTCTTGAAACCGACTTGCATTGACGAAATCCTTTACTGGGGCAATAAAAACGCTAACAGAACATCGATCATATGCGAAAACGCTAATTTTCCTAGGTATGAAAATGTTAACGCTTGATGAAATTTGATAATAAATCTGTGCTTTTAGAAAAAAACGCTAACAGACTTCAGGGTAGTCGCTAACGCCCCGAGAGCACTTACTCATCGATAAGCGGACAACGGACGAAAGTGGGGGATGCCTCAGAGCCCGATTCCACCAAACCCCGGACACAAAAAAACCGGCCATCAAGGCCGGTTTTTTCTTTACCTGCATCCCCCGTCTAAAAATGACATGAGACTGAAATCTGATTGGAGCGGGTGAAGGGAATCGAACCCTCGTTATCAGCTTGGGAAGCTGCTAGAGGGCTGCTTCCGCCAACAGCTGCCGTTCGTGAGGACCGTCGTCGGCCATGAACCGTTAAGCAAGCATTTTTAGGGAATCGGCATATCACCGAGCTATGCTATCGCTTTGTTTAAGACCCTTCGCCAAGGACTCATGGATGGCCAATGATATCCCTCACAGCGCCGACGATATTCCTGCATTTAAGGAACAACTTCAAAGGTGCCTTGAAGGCTTCTCCAGCGAGTGGTCAGACTCTCGCGACAACGACCTTATGCAGCGTACGCGGCTCGCTCGGAAGGATTTTCCCGTTCCTGAACTTCTTCTATTCGCACTGAGGAACGGATTGGGCTGGAGGTGGATGGGCCATGGCGAGAAAGTCAGATGGACGGTGATTGGCCAGGTTGGCGGAGAGCCAATTGCATTCGAGCTGCAGAAGTTCGGCCTTAGGATGTTAAGGCCTGCTGGAGAGCATGCCTTCGATGACCAACGTGTGATTGGCCAATTGAGGGGCGCGATCCAGATTACTGAAAAGTTTTTGAAGCCTCTAACGGAACACCAGATTCAGCATGGGGAGCTGGTGATCGCCAATCGTTTTGGAGAATTTTCTTCCCGGTATCTCTTTTTCCGTGAAAAGGCGGATGTTGCATTTCGCCAGGCGAAGCGGAAGCGAAGACAGCCAAAAAACCGGCCAGAGGCGAATGGGATTGAAGGTCTGGGCAGCATGCTTTGTGCCGTTCTCAATCATGGAATGAAGCAAAAACAAGAGGGATTCTTTTACTCAGTCGCCATGGTTGATTGCTACTTCAGCGCAATTGAGCATCGCCTAGCTCTCCTTAGAGCCTTTACGGGAGAGCCGATGTCGGAGGGTGGTTTCCGAGAGTTCATATCCATGAGCTGGGATAAGAAGCTCGCCGAGATTCTGGGCCAAAAACAGTCTAATAAGATCCGCGAAACGATCCGCGATTTGCGTAGGATTAAGGAACGCATTCGCAATCCCTTTGCCCACGGGGGCTTTGAGAACGACAAGGGGGCACTCCAAGTTTTCATACCCACCGTAGGTATGCTCCCAGCTAATTTCACAAAGTACGGCGAGAGCGCCCGCTTCTCGCTTTTTCCTGTTGAGGATCAAGACCATGCGGAATGCTGCAACACTTTTGACGAGGTGGATAAACTTTTATCCTCAGACCATTTAGCCGGTCCCCACCGCATTCTAGAAGCGGGCGTCGATCCTTGCTATGACCGCAAATCATTATCGCTGTACCTTACGACCATTTCCGGGGGGGACGATAGCATTGAGGCGTTCATAGAGTATTGGGGTCACATCTATGAGCGAGAAGCCAACATGGATTATTAGCTGGCCCAAACTCTGCCCACTTGAGATAAGCATTCCGAACGAATGCTTTTGGCCGATGGGGCAAGTCCGAGAGGAGGAGTTCTGTCATGACCGAACAAGCCGGCTTAGGGAAAATTTAGGGCAAATCGAGGGCCGCCATAGGCCGGGATATGCCAATGGTTGACGAGGAATTGCCTGTATTTCATGGCCGGAAGCGGACTAAGGTGAACACAGAATGGGTTCGAATCCCCCCCCCCGATGTGACTAACCAAATGACTGCCTCTAACCCAATACAGCTGTCGTAATGGGAAAAAAGCAGCTATCTGCGCATTGCTATGAGGTTTGGCATACCCAGATCAGCAAGGCAACAGATAAGACCGGGATGGATAGTGATAAAGGAAGCAAGAGAAGTCGAAGCTGAGGGGATGTAGCTAAAATCCTTAAACAAACTGCGAGGTGCTTTAACATTGGCCGGTACCCAAATCAGATTTTGAAGTTGAGTTCCCGGTTGATTCAAAGCTACCCAGAGATCGTTCTGGAGAAGATGAAGATCTGCCCTTACTCGCCCTTATGAGGTTTGTCGGACTTGCACCTTGGAAGGACATTGATGCTAATTCCAGAATCCCGGTTCCGCAATAGGTTGCAGGACTGAATTATCCGTAGACCGAGAGTCCCCGCGCGCATCGTAACCTGAGCACCGGGCAAATAACCGATGCTACTTCTAGTCGCAATGAGGGGCGCAAGCTCTCGGGGGACACAAACCGTCGTTAGATCGCATGGGGCAAACCGTACGCCAACCAATGCCATTTAATGCCAAACGCTCAATTGAGCCGACTTGTCAAAAAAAGCCCTACAGCCCTTATCTAACGGGGCTGTAGGGCTTTTTTGCGTTAATACCCCAACACAATCGGGGTGTGCAGTTACATCGCGGAATTTATTTTTTTGTGGCAGCACCAAACAAAAAGCTTAACGCTGAGCCAAGAAGGCCGAAAAGGAGCTTGCGGGTATCAGAGATCTCGGGGCTTGGTCCCATGCAAAGTGTTACGAAAATCATAGTGATGGTGCAGATTGCGATCAGGCCGGCAATATTGCTCGGCGCTGCGCTGGCCCCCCAAAACTTTCCTAACCACCCTAGATTAAGCTGGGTATGCATGTACTCGTAGTGTTTGCCGCTCTGATCGAAGAAGTCAGACTCTTGTTTTCCGGTCAGTCCTGCCGGAGCAGAGCCTTCAGACTCTGCTCCGGGGTCAATTACTGCGGACCCAATGTTGGGTAGAACTCCAGATGCTTTTGCGCTCATGCAGTAGTGACCTGTCCTTGGGCTTGAGTCTTTTCAACAGCTGTTTTGAAATGCGCTGCAATTGAAGAAAAAGGAATATCAACACCTTTCATCCCTGCGCATTTGGTCCATGTTTCATGCCATGGGCTGTCTGCGGAGTGTGTCATTTCAGAAAGCGCAATTCCTGTATAGCGGCCATAGCTTTTCCAGACATTTTCGAGAAAGGCTCGAACATTGGGATCGGCTGGCGGTGGCACTTCTCCGAATCCCTGGGAGTCGAAGTCAGTCGCTTTGCCTTTAATTGTTCCAGATCCGAAGCGCTTGAACTCATGATAGAGAGAAGGGATGACGGGCCCATACTGCCAAGCTTCGACAGGTTCATTGATCAAAGGTTGCTGCGTATAACCCGAATACCAGCCGTGCGCATAGTAGACAAGCTTCTGCAGCTTCATTGGGCTGATGGACTGCCCACTCGCAGCAGCGAGGTCTAGGAAAAAGTTGGCGATGGCTTTTGGGCTGAACACGTTAGGATCCTCCAGCGTTACAGTCGATGACGCATCCATGGTGCATGTGACGATCTCACGTTGAACGATCGAAGCATAGCGTCATATGCGGGGCGCCTTTTAGCATACGACAAGGTTTTTAGTAAACAATGATTTTTGCTGTATGTCTATACAGTATTGTGTGTGATCTACAAATGTTGCCGTACGGAGTGTCAATTTATGGTCGGAAAGGTGGGTTGCAAGGGCTAGGGGCGGGAACATTTATTGGATAGTGCACCTGATATGCGCGAGCACTTTAGGGCAAAACTAGGGCAAATCCGGGGCCGCTATAGACCTACGGAGGCCGCTGGAGATAGGTCAAACCTCCAGAAATGGCGGCCTGTAGCGGTATGCCATGCATCCCGCTCGGGTTCGAATCCCTATCGTTCAATGCCGTATAAATCGCAGAACAAACCCTAACCTACAGGGTATGGCGCAAAGCCAACTACTCGATCATATCGAAATCGTCACGTTTCCTGGGGTCCGTAGTTCCACCTCGGCAGTTTTGGCCGCGCATGGGCTTTAGTCCTGGAAGAAATACTAGGCCTTCCGCTTCTAAGGCGAACGACAAGGATTGCATCGTGACCTGTCGCAATATCCTCCGTCCTTCTTCAAGGTCTCTAATCGCCTTAGCTGAAACCCCAGACCGGAATGAGAGTGCCTCTACTGACCAACTCAGCATGGCGCGGGCAGCGGCGCAGTGGGTTGTCGAGAAGGACAACGGTAAGTCATCTATTGAAGGGCCGGGTCCCCATTCGATTCCCGCTTCCTTCAGCGCTCTGATCTGCTGCAGGTCGATAATTTTCCCCGCCATTGCACAACCTCTCGAGCACTGTTTATTTGTACAGCAAAGCACGGAGCGCAAGACGATGATAGTGCGTCACGATGAACCTGAACGAGTCGCCGTGGTACGGAATTGGGGTGGCGTGCAGCTAATGATGTGGTGATCGGCCGGCAGGACGCGGGGATGATTCAGGAAAGGCTGAGGGTCTAGGTGCTGGTGTCTGTTCAGTTCATTCGGAGTCTGCGAAAAACAGAAACAGACACCTTAACAGACACCTAGTTGATGCGGGGAAGGCTGGAGGCCTTGAAAACAGTGGAGCGGGTGAAGGGAATCGAACCCTCGTTATCAGCTTGGGAAGCTGGAGTAATGCCATTATACGACACCCGCTCAGAGCGGCTGACTTTGTACCAGATGTGGCCGGGGATTTGAAGTTTTTCTTTGGCGGATCTGTGTTTACGTGTTTTTTTGCAGGTTCGGATGGGCAGGGGCATGCCTCGTCGGCAGCTGGGTTCAGCGCTGGCGATGGCGGCGGTACACAGGGTTTGAAACCGTGTTGCGGTCTGTCGCGGGCAAGCCTCGTTTCTACAGGTAGTGCGTGTAGTCAGGCAGACGAGGTTACTCGCGAGGACGCTGTTTCAAATGGCCAATGCATGGTGGTCCTGGGTGAAGTGGGAACGCGTTCGGCCTTCATGGTGGGCCGGTTTCAGGAAGCTCATCAGTGCGTGGCGGCTGTCTCGGCAGGCGGCTTTGTGTTCCATGTCGAGAAAGTGCCCAGTGGCCTGGATGGTGCTGAACGTGCTGTGTTGCACATGGTCGGCGAACAGTCGGGCATCACCGGCGGCGGTGTATTCGTCCCATTCACCGTTCATGAACAGTACCGGCACGTCGATTTGCTTGGCGGCCTTGAGGTAGCACAGGCGATCGCTGTTGAGCACGTGGCTGATGTGGAAGTGCATCTGCCCGTATTCGTGTTCGGCCAGGGTGCTGACGTGGCGATAGTTGAAGCGTTTGAACAGCGACGGCAGGTGCTTGCCGATGGTGTTGTTGACCAGGTGGCCGACACGGTCGCGGTCGAGGTTGCCGAGGTAGTCGACACCACGCTCCAGATAATCGCGCATATGCTCGTTGACCACCGGCGAGAACGAGCTGATCACAGCTTTCTCGATCCGACGCGGACGCTGCGCGAGAGCGATCATAGTGGCTGCACCACCCCACGAGAACGACATCACGTGTTCCGCGGCGAAATGGTCGATCAGCTCAAGGAGGATCTGTCCTTCGACTTCCTTGGTGAGCATTTTCTCGTGCCGATTATGGGCTTTTGACCTGCCCGCGTAGGGCTGGTCGTACAACACTACGTTGAATTGCGGGTGCAGGTTTTTCACGGTTTGTGCAAACGATGCAGTGGTGGCCATCGAGCCGTTGACCAGAATAATGGTCTTCTCTGCGGCGTCTGCGCGATAGAACTCCGTGTAAACCCGGTACTGACCTTGTATATCCAGCACAGCGATTTCTGGCCTCATGTCATAAGACTCCTGGCAAGCGGGTATGCGCGCAATGAGATTGCACGAGCTTTGTGACAGGTAGGCATACGCCTGGAATTTTTAAGGCCCATGTCGATCCGGTGACGGCTGGTCGACGGGTATTGTTATAGGCGGGCAATCTGCCGGGAGAAGGCGGAGCCTGAGGCTCACTACCGGCAAAAAAGTTTCTTAGAAGTATGCTGTGACTCGTCGGTCACATTTTGGCCGACGTCCTGATTCAAGCAGGGGAGGGGCCATCGCGCAAGTGCCGTTAGTAAATTGTTCGACAACTTCTGCTCAGTGGTCGCTTGCCTCAGATCAGCTGGATCTCTTTGTCACTCAGTGGGCGATATTCGCCCGGTTTCAATGCGTCATCGAGTTCCAGTGATCCCATTCGCTCTCGGTGCAGACGCAAGACCTTGTTATCGAAGTGGCCGAACATCCGCTTCACCTGGTGATACCGGCCTTCGACGATGCTCAGCCGCGCACTTTTCGGCCCGAGTACCACCAGCTCAGCGGGCTGGGTGGTGAGGTCTTCAAAAGCGAAGTACAGGCCTTGGGCGAAGGTCTGTGCGTACTCGTCGGTGATGGGTTGTTCGGTTTCGACGTAGTAGACCTTCGGCAGTTTGGTTTGCGGTTGGGTCAGGCGTCGGGACCAGCTGCCGTCATTGGTGATCAGCATTAGCCCGGTGGTGTTGAAGTCCAGTCGGCCAGCGATGTGCAGATCGTCCTTGTCGGGTTCAAAGATCAGGTCGAGGACGGTCGGGTGCTCCGGGTCGCGAGTGGCACTGACGCAGCCCGGTGGTTTGTGCAGCATGAAATAGCGCGGTGGTTTGCCGGCTTGCAGCACTTCATCGTCGCATTCGACACGGCTGAACTCGCGCACGTCGAAATGCGGGTCGCTGACGATCTGCCCATCGACCTTTATCCGTCGCTCCACCAACAGCAGACGCACCTGTTTACGGTTGAAGCGGGGCAGGTTGCTGAGGAAACGGTCAACGCGCATGACGGTCGGTGGATCGGGAAAGGGGGCGCATGCTAGCGGGCTGCTTGCAGCTGCGACTCGACCTGAGCACAGCGCGGGCACAGACATGACTGGTCACGCAGTTCGGCGGGCAATGCCAGCAGCACCGCCGGGTCGATACTCACGCCGTAGCACCAGCAGGCCTGGTCGGCGGTTCGCGGGTCGGCCAGGCTGCAATCGTTGCGGGTGCCGCAGGCCGGGCAGAGGTCAGGTTTATTCATGGCTGGAGTGGGGCATTTCTGTGCGGGTTCGGTTACGGCCGATTGGTCCGGCACGGTACATTGTCTGGTCGGCGCATGACAACAGGCTGTGCAGGGTAGGCGGGCTGGCCGCCGATCTGAAGGTTTGCGCGGCGAGGCACTTGGCGGTTGTTTCAGAGTCTTAATAGGTGTCAGCCACTCAGTGTTGCGACTGACGCCGACCAGTGTTGCTGGTCTGTGCTGCCTGCGGTCCAGGAGGCCGCCATGTATCGTCGAGTCTTGCTTGGTGCGTTGCTGGGTTTGAGTCTTTCAGCCTGTTATTACTATGTCGATCCCGGCTATTACGGTCCTGCGGTGTATGCAACTCCGGCGCCGTATTACTACGGAGGTTACTACGGCGGTTATTATGCGCCTTACTACTGTTGTGGTTTCTACTATGGCCCCCGCTATTACTACGGTGGTTACCGCGGTTATCACTACGGTGGTTATGGGGGGCGCTATCACGGTGGTGGCGGCTATCACGGGCATCACTGAAACGTGGCGAGTCTAGCCGGCTTGATCGTGTTGTTAGCTTCTACACTGCGCGGCGCTTTCTGGTGAAGGATGCGCCGTTTTTTGTGCTGACTGACCAGCGATCAAGAAGCGTTATCTCTTACTCATTTCAATGTGTTAGCGAGTCGCACCAGATTCCGATTTTACTGTCAGATATTTCGTCAGCCAGATCAATTGGCTGCCGCCGACCAGCGTCGCTGGTGTGGCTCTTTCGCGGTCCAGGAGGCCGCCATGTATCGCCGACTTCTTCTCATTGCGTCATTGGGTTTGACTCTTTCTGCGTGTGCGCCCTATTACGATGAAGGACCCAGCTATTACGGCTCTGAGGTCTACACCTCGCCGGCACCGGCTTATTACTACGGAGGCGGGTCTTACTACTCACCGCCCGCGCGTTACTACTCGGCACCGCGCTATTACCAGCCAGCTCCGCGTTATTACCAAGCGCCACCGCGCGTCGAGTACCGCGCTTACCAGAACCGTGGCTGGGATGACCACGGCCGCCAAGGCTGGGGTCATCACGACGAGGGTGGTCGTGGCCGCCGGGGCTGGGATGACGAGCGCGGTCATGGGCGTGAGCACGACAGGCATGGCGACCGCGATGGTCATGACAGAGGCGACCGTAACCATTAAGCCTTGCAACGAACAAGCGGCGCATTCAGCGCCGCTTTTTTGATGCCTGAAATATCAGTAACCCGACAAATCCGCCAGCGGATGTCGACCTTCCCAGACCTTATGAAAATGCGCCTGGATGACCGCCTCAGGGATCGAATTGATGTCCGGCCAATGCCAGCGCGGCTTCTGGTCCTTGTCGATCAAACGGGCGCGAACGCCCTCGCTGAACTCCGGGTGACGGCAGCAGTTCAGGCTCATGGTGTATTCCATCTCAAAGACCTCGGCCAATGACAGGTGCCGAGCGCGCTGGATCTGCTCCCAGACCAGATGCGCGGTCAGCGGACAGCCTTCGTGCAAGGTTTTCGCCGCGCGCGCCAGCAACAAGTCACGGTGATCGCGCAACAGACTGATGGCGCGCCAGGCACAGCGTACGTCGCTGACATCCAGCAACTCATCAATCTGCTGGCGTCGCGGCAACCATTGCGCCTCGGGCATTTGCCCGACGGCCTCTTGCTGCAAAGCCTTGAGCAGGCTGTTGAGCTGCATCGGCGTCTGTTCCTGCCAGTTCAGTTGCAGCAGACCTTCGATGAGCTTTTCCTGCTGTTCATCGAGCAGGAAACGGTCGGCCAAGTCCAGATCAATGGCGTCGCGTCCGTTCATCTGCGCACCACTCAAGCCAAGAAACAGGCCGAGCTTGCCGGGCAACCGCGACAGAAACCAACTGGCGCCGACATCCGGGTACAGGCCGATGCCGATTTCCGGCATGGCCAGGCGGCTGCTTGGGGTGACGATGCGGATGCTCGCGCCTTGCAACAACCCCATGCCGCCGCCGAGCACGTAACCGTGGCCCCAGCAGATCAGTGGTTTGGGGTAGGTATGCAGGCGAAAATCCAGGCGATATTCCGCCGCAAAAAATTGCGCGGCCAAGGGCGGCACTTCACCGGGATGGGCGCGACAGGCTTCCACCAGGCTGCGCACTTCACCACCGGCGCAAAACGCCTTGGCGCCGTTACCGCGCAACAGCACGCAGACAATCTGCGGCTCTTTGGCCCAGGCTTCCAGTTGATCGCTCAAGGCCCTGATCATCGGCAGCGAGAGGGCGTTCAGGGATTTTTCGGCATCCAGGCTGGCGATGCCGATGCGTGCGCCGTCCGTGCCGGTGAGTTCTTCGAAGTGCAGATTCATTTTGACCTCGATGACTGAATTGAACGTTCAGTATGATCGCTGTATGAGAAAGTGCTGGATCTGTGTCAGATCAATTGACAAGCGCGGTGGGCTTTCCTAGGGTTCGCCCCATTGAACATTCGGGTGTAACCATGACTGCTGAAGACCGTATCAAACTCGAACCGAGCTGGAAGGAAGCACTGCGTGCCGAATTCGACCAGCCTTACATGGCGGAGTTACGCGAGTTTCTGCGGCAGGAAAACGCCGCGGGCAAGGAAATCTATCCACCGGGGCCGATGATCTTCAATGCGCTCAATTCCACACCGCTGGACAAGGTCAAAGTGGTGATCCTCGGCCAGGATCCGTACCACGGCCCGGGCCAGGCCCATGGCTTGTGCTTCTCGGTGCAACCGGGTGTACCGGCGCCACCGTCGCTGGTGAACATCTATAAAGAGTTGAAGCGTGACCTGAACATCGACATCCCGAACCACGGTTACCTGCAAAGCTGGGCCGACCAGGGCGTGCTGATGCTCAACACCACCATGACCGTGGAGCGGGCCAGCGCCAACGCCCATGCGGGCAAGGGCTGGCAGTACTTTACCGATCGGATTATCGAGGTGGTCAGCGAACATCAGCCCCATCTGGTGTTTTTGCTGTGGGGCGCTCATGCGCAGAGCAAACAGAAACTGATTGATGCCACCAAGCACCTGGTGCTGACTTCCGTGCACCCGTCGCCACTGTCCGCTTATCGCGGATTCCTCGGTTGCGGGCACTTCAGCCGTGCCAACAAGTTTCTGGAGCAGAATGGCGAGACGCCGATCGAGTGGCGGCTGCCGCCGATTTGAAAACTCAATCGCGGGCAAGAGCCAGGCGCCCGCGATAGGTTCGACTCGGTCCCTCAGGCAATAGCGCGCCGGGCCATCGAACGTTTGCGCCAGATACGCAGCAATGGCATCAGTAGCATGATTGCCGTCAGCACCCAGACACCTAACGTGATGGGGCTCGACCAGAGGATCTCCAGTGCGCCATTGGAAATCGACAGTGCGCGACGCAGGTTCTGCTCCATCAACCCGCCAAGGATGAAACCCAGCAGGACCGGCGACAACGGGAAGTCGAGCTTGCGCAGGATGTAGCCGAAGATGCCGATGCCGATCATCAGGAACAGGTCGAAGGTGGTCGCGTGCACGGCGTAAACGCCAATCCCGGTAATGATCGCGATCACGGGCACCAGTGCCCAGTTCGGCACGGCAAGGATGCGGGTGAAGATGCGGATCATCGGGATGTTGAGGATCACCAGCATGATGTTGGCGATGAACAACGAAGCAATCAGGCCCCAGACGATGTCCGGTTGCTGTTGGAACAGCAGCGGACCTGGGGTGATGTTGTACAGCGACAGGGCGCCGATCATCACCGCGGTGGTGCCCGAACCCGGTACGCCGAGGGTCAGCATCGGTACCAATGCGCCGCAGGCGGCACCACCGATGGCCGTTTCCGGTGCCGCGAGGCCACGTTTGTCGCCCTGGCCGAAAGTGCCACTGGCGCCGGCAATACGTTTCTCGGTCATGTAGGCAACGGCACTGGCCAGCGTTGCGCCGGCACCTGGCAACACGCCCATGATGAACCCCAGCACGCCGCAACGAATGTTCACCACGAACACCGAGGCGGCTTCCTTGAAGTTGAACATCATCCGCCCGGTCGCTTTCACGGCTTCCTGACCATGATGGGTTTTTTCCAGCAGCAACAGGATTTCGCTGATGGAGAACAGCCCCAGGACCAACACCACGAACTGAATACCGTCAGTGAGGTGGATGTTGTCTGCGGTAAAGCGATAGACACCGCTGTTGGCATCGATGCCGACACAGGACAGAAACAGCCCGATCAGTGCGGCGATAAAGGTTTTCAGCGGTCGATCACCGGCCATGCCGCCCAGGCAGACAATGGCGAAGACCATCAGTACGAAGTACTCCGCAGGGCCGAAGGCAATGGCCCATTTCGCCAGCAGCGGGGCAAACAACACCATGCCGCAGGTGGCGATGAAGGCGCCGATGAACGAGCTCCAGGCCGACAACGACAGCGCTACCCCGGCCATGCCCTGGCGAGCCATCGGGTAGCCGTCGAGGGTGGTCATGACGGTGGACGCTTCGCCCGGTATGTTCAGCAGAATCGAGCTGATACGCCCGCCGTACTCGCACCCCAGATACACCGCCGCCAACAGAATCAACGCGGACTCCGGTGGCAGGCCGAGGGCGAAAGCGATCGGGATCAACAACGCCACGCCGTTGATCGGCCCCAAGCCCGGCAATAGGCCGACCACGGTGCCGATCAGGGTGCCGCACAACGCGGTGACCAGGTTGTATGGGGTCAGTGCGACACCGAAACCCTGGCCGAGGTAGTTAAGGGTATCCATATCAGTTCTCCAGAACGTCGAGCAGACCCAACGGCAGTGGCACGTCCATCAGTCGGTCGAACAGCACGTACAGGCCGATGCTCATCACGCTGATGATCACCACGCTGGGCAGCCAGCGACCGCCATACAGGCGGGCCATCGGTACACCGATGAGGATGCTGGAAACTATGAAACCCAGGGGTTCGAAGGTCCCGGCGAATACCAGCAACAGTGCGACACAGAGACCGATCTTGGTCAGGGTTTCGCGGTCCAGTGGTGGCTCGTCTTCACTGTGTTTGATCGGTGCAGGGCGAAACACCATGTACAGCAGCGCTGCGCCCATCAAACCGAGCATCAACAACGGAAAGGCTCTAGGGCCGACGGGTTCATAGGAAAAAGCCGCCTGATACGGCCAGGCCATCAGTGCCAGGCCTAGACAGGCCAGCGATAGCACCGAGGCAAAAATACGTTGTAAGAGCATGAAAAACTCCTGGGCCAACCCCTTGATGCGCAAGGGGCTGGCCGCGAGACAGAGGCGATTACTGAATCAGGCCGAACTCTTTGGCCAGCAGCTTGTAGTCCGCTACCTGCTTCTTCACGTAGGTGTCCAGCTCCGGCCCGGTCATGGCGAACGGGAACAGCGCACGTTGATTGCGCAGCTTGGCGAAGTCTTCCGAGGCCAGCAGTTTGTCGAAGGCGTTTTTCCACCAGGCGTATTCGGCATCGCTGACTTTTGGCCCGAGGTAGAAACCACGAACCACTGGCCAGACGATGTCGTAGCCTTGCTCTTTGGCGGTCGGAATCTCCTTCATTTCCGGCTCGTCCAGACGCTCGTTGGCGAATACGGCCAGCAGGCGCATGTCACCGCTCTGGATGTGCGGCATGGAGTCGGAGATGTCGGTGCTGCCAACCTGGATGTGACCACCGAGCAGCGCCGTGGCGATTTCGCCGCCACCTTCGAGGGCGACGTAACGCAGGTCACGCGGGTTGATCCCGGCGGCCTTGGCGATCAATGCAGTTTGCATCCAGTCCTGACTGCCGACCGTGCCGCCGGACCCGATCACCACTTTGCTCGGGTCTTTCTTCAATGCCTGAACCAGGTCGTCGAGGTTTTTGTAGGGCGAATCGCTTTTCACCGCGATGGCTCCGTAGCTGGTGCCAACCGCCGCCAGCCAGCGCACGGCGCCTTCATCGAAGCGACCGAACTTGCCCTGGGCCAGGTTCAGCAGTGAACCGCTGGACCAGGCCACAAGAGTGCCGGCATCGGCTGGGCGCTGGGCAACGACCGCGTTGTAGGCCACCGCGCCGACACCGCCGGGCATGTAGGTCACACGCATTGGTTTGGTCAGCAGTTTTTCGTTCACCAGTGCGCTTTGCGCCAGTTTGCAGGTCAGGTCGAAACCACCACCTGGTGAGGCTGGGGCGATGCATTCGGGACGTTTGGGTTCGCTGGCGACGTCGGCCAGCAGTGGGCCGGCAAACAGCATGCAGCTGGCCGCCAGGGCGAATTTACGCAGTGATGGGTTCATGTGAGTCTCCGTTATTGTTCTTATTGGCGAAAACGCTTCGAGGCGTTTTTCGGGTATCTACTGCCTGTGTACGGCAGTCGAAACTGCCCGTGACGGGACTTTAGCGATCCAACCTTTCACGAACCTTTCAGCAGGCTTTCACGGTTTTCGGGCTTCACAGCGGCGCAGGCGACTGTAAACTCCGCGCCAAAGAGTGGCGTCGACCATCCCCGAATGAGGTAAAGATCCATGCGTGTTCTTCTCGTCGAAGACCATCTGCAGTTGGCCGAAAGTGTCGCCCAGGCGCTCAAGAGCACCGGCCTGACCGTCGATGTGTTGCACGATGGGGTGGCCGCTGATCTGGCCTTGAACAGCGAGGAATACGCGGTGGCGATCCTTGATGTCGGCCTGCCGCGCATGGACGGTTTCGAGGTGCTGGCGCGTTTGCGTAGCCGGGGAAAGAACTTGCCGGTGCTGATGCTGACCGCCCGTAGCGACGTCAAGGATCGGGTTCACGGACTCAACCTAGGTGCCGACGATTATCTGGCCAAACCCTTTGAGCTGACCGAGCTGGAAGCACGGGTCAAGGCATTGTTGCGCCGCAGCGTATTAGGTGGCGAACGCCAGCAACGCTGTGGTGTGTTGGTGTATGACCTGGACACCCGGCGCTTCACCCTTGGCGATGATTTGCTGACCCTGACCTCTCGGGAGCAAGCGGTGCTTGAAGCATTGATCGCACGCCCTGGGCGAGTGATGAGCAAGGAGCAACTGGCCTCGCAAGTGTTCGGTCTGGACGAAGAGGCCAGCCCGGATGCCATCGAAATCTACATCCACCGCTTGCGCAAAAAGCTCGACGGCCACGCGGTGGCAATTGTGACGTTCAGGGGGCTCGGTTACCTGCTGGAAGCCCGTGATGCATAAGCCCAGCAGTCTGCGTTGGCGGTTACTGTGGAACCTTGCGTTGCTGCTGGTGGTGCTGATGATCGCCAGCGGGTTGAGTGCCTACTGGAACGGTCGCGAAGCGGCCGATACGGCGTATGACCGAACCTTGCTGGCCTCGGCGCGAACCATCGCCGCCGGCCTTTCCCAGCGAGACGGCAGCCTCAGCGCTGATGTGCCTTATGTGGCGCTGGACACATTCGTCAATGACAGCGCCGGGCGGATTTACTACCAGGTCAACGACATCCACCAAAAGCTGATTTCCGGTTATGAAAACCTGCCTGGGCCACCGCCAGGTACACCGCGAACCGATGACTATCCAGCGCTGGCACGGTTCTATAACGCCACCTATCAAGGGCAGGCCGTGAGGGTGGTGAGCCTGCTCAAGCCGGTGATCGAGCCGAACATGAACGGCATGGCGGAAATCCGCGTGGCGGAAACCGATGAGGCGCGCGAGCGCATGGCCCGCAGCCTGATGACCGATACCTTGCTGCGTCTGGGCATGCTGGCGGTGGGGGCGTTGCTGTTGGTGTGGTTTGCGGTGAGCGCGGCATTGCGCCCGCTGGAGCGTTTGCGCACGGTGGTGGAAGAGCGGCAATCGGATGACCTTCGACCCCTGCCGTTGGTGGAAGTGCAGCGCGAATTGTGGCCGTTGGTGCGCGCCCTTAATCATTTCACCGAGCGCTTGCGTGGACAGTTCGAGCGTCAGGCGCAGTTCATCGCCGACGCGGCCCATGAGTTGCGAACACCGTTGGCGGCACTCAAGGCAAGGCTGGAGTTGGGGTTGCGGGCGAGCGAGCCAGACACCTGGCGAAACACGTTAGAGAGTGCTGCTCAAGGCACAGATCGGCTGACTCATTTGGCTAATCAATTACTGTCGCTTGCGCGCGTCGAGAACGGTGCTCGGGCGATTGCCGAGGGTGGGGCGCAGTTGCTCGATCTGAGTCAATTGGCTCGCGAATTGGGCATGGCCATGGCGCCGTTGGCCCACGCGCGTGGTGTTGCTTTGGCGTTGGAGGCTGATGAGCCTGTGTGGCTGCGTGGCGAGCCAACGCTGTTGAATGAACTGTTGAGCAACCTGGTGGATAACGCCTTGGCCCATACACCGCCCGGCGGCAACGTGATCTTGCGCGTCTGTGCGCCAGCCGTGCTGGAGGTCGAGGATGATGGGCCGGGAATTCCTCTTGAGGAGCGCGACCGGGTGTTCGAGCGCTTCTACCGGCGTAATCAGCAGGTGGCGGGTTCAGGTCTGGGGCTGGCGATTGTCGGTGAAATCTGCCGTGCCCATCTGGCGCACATCAGCCTGCACGATGGTGCGCTGCGCGGGCTGAAGGTTCGGGTCAGTTTTATCGCGGGATAAGGGTGGGTGTGACTTAATAAAACATCGATCGCGATTCTTCCAGGTCGCTGCACATCGCCTTGTTCTCTGGATCAATACCCAGTTTTTTGAATGCCGGGATGCTGAGGGCATCGATTCTGGCCAGGGGATGATCGGTGTCCTTGTGGCAATACAGGCTGGCGACCTGCACCAGGTCAACATAGTCGACCTGCACGGAGTGGCGCTTGAAATTCAGATACTGCCCTGGCAGTTTCACCAGCATCTCCGGAAACTCCCAGACCTGAAGCAGCTTGTCACCAAGCAACGGATGAATCTGCTCGATCACGTGGTTAAGGCTGACCGGGTCTGACAGCAGCTCATAGTGGTCTTCGGCGTAAGTCAGAATCGGCAGCACGCCGATCTGATGCACCAGTCCGCCAAGGGCTGCCTGATCCGGTTTCAACTGGGTATGGCTGCGGCACAGTGCATAGCTGATGCCGGCGATTTCCAGGCTCTTGCGCCAGACTTCGCGCATCTTCTGTTCCACCACTTCGGAGCGGGCATGGAAGATCTGTTCCATGACCAGACCGATGGCCAGGTTGCTGCTGTAATTGATGCCCAGTCGGGTGATTGCCGTGTGCAGGTCAGTCACTTCTTGTGTGGCGCGCAGCAACGGACTGTTGACCACCTTGATCAATCTCGCCGACAGCGCGGTGTCGCGGCCGATGACTTTGCTCAGGGTGGCGACGCTGATTTCCGGGTCTTCGGCGGCCTTGCGAATCTGCAGGGCCACTTCCGGTAACGTTGGCAGAACCAGGTCATCGTTATCGATGGCCTCAACCAAATCCTGTTGGACCTTTTCCGCCAGCTCGCTCATTTCATTTCTCTAGGGTATTGCAAAAAAGTGCTGCAATTAACGCTGGATCTCGCGATCACGATCCAGTTGGTAAGGCAGGTCGAGCAGGTGCAGGGCCGCGCCTTCGAGGGCGCCAAGGTGCAGGTCGCCACTTTCCGCGGCTTCGGCTTGCAGCACCGCCAACAGCTCGATGTTCTGTTCGGCGTGAGCGGCGATCACGACTTCACCGATGGAACTGCCGTGGGTTGGGGAAAACAGTGCGGTGCCTGGTTCAGGCAGTTCGGTGGCGTCCAGTTGCAGGCGATACAGTCGGCGTTTGAGTTTGCCCAGGTACTGCATGCGCGCGACGATTTCCTGGCCGGTGTAGCAACCTTTCTTGAAGCTCACGCCGCCCACTGCTTGCAGGTTGAGCATCTGCGGAATGAACAGCTCGCGGGTCTGCGGCATGACTTGGCCGATGCCGGCGCGGATCTGCCCGAGCAGCCACTGGTTCAGATCACCTTCAGGCAGCAGTGCGGCCAGCGTGTTGCGCAAGGTGCCGGCCTGAACGGCCGCCGCCCAGAGTTCGACGCGATCAGATGAAACACGAATGGCAATCAGACCGCCCATGCGGGCAACTGCGCCGTCTTCCCGGGGAAGCGCCAGGCCCAGGCTGGACAGGACGGCTTCTGAGTGCTGCAGGCCAAAGCGAATCCAGGCGGCGCTTTCATCGGTCAATTTGGATTTGGAGAACACCGCGTACTTTTTCAGGTCCGCCAGTTGTGGTTCCAGCAACTCGCCGGCCATCGCCAACAGCACCCCGTCACCTTCAAGCAGGATGCGAAAGCTCGACTGCATGCGGCCTTTCTGGGTGCAGCGTGCACCGAGGCTGGCCTGGGTATCGCTCAGGTAATTGAGGTTGCAGGTCAATTGTCCCTGTAGAAACTTGCTGGCATCGGAGCCGCGGACGGCAAGCACGCCTTCATGGGACAAGGTGCAGAAAAAAGCAGAATCAGCCATGGGTCATCGCAGGGTAAAGAGTCTGGAGGACATCATAAGGGGGCGCCCTTGAAATGGGTAGTTCACAAAGGACCGAAGATGCCCGACCAAAGCCGACTGTTCGTCATGAATTGGGGCTGTATACTTGCGCTCTATTTGAGGAGCGCTCCATGGTCGAAGATGTTGAACTGAACCGCCTCTACTGGCACAGCCGCCGCGGCATGCTCGAGCTTGACGTATTGCTCGTGCCGTTTGTCAAAGAGGTCTATCCGCACCTCAACGATGTAGATCGCGACTGCTACCGCAAACTGCTCGAATGCGAAGATCAGGACATGTTCGGCTGGTTCATGGAACGCGCCGAATCGGAAGATCCTGAGCTGCAGCGCATGGTTCGGATGATTCTGGATCGTGTCCAACCCAAGTAACTCGTTCGAATGCCGCTGGCATGCCTCACGGCAGTTGCTGGCGGCCTATCTTCTCGCCCAGCTGTTCGCGCTGGGTTCGCTGTTTCTTCTCTCTGTACCGGTATGGGCCAGTTTGCTCGGCATTGTGCTGTGTGTGGCTCACGGTTTTTGGATGCTGCCGCGAAAGATTCTTCTGACGCACCCGCAGGCATTCCGCGGTTTGCGCCGCGATGCCGACGGTTGGCACTTGTGGAATCAGGTGTCGGGTTGGCAAGCGGTGCAATTACGTCCAGACAGCCTGGCGCTACCGTTGGTCGTCGTGTTGCGTTTTCGTCTGCGCGGTGAGCGACGGGTACGCGCGATTTGTGTGCCGCGTGATGCGCAGGCGGCGGATGTTCACCGACGCCTGCGGGTCAGGCTCAAGTTCAGTCGGCGTAGGTGGGCGGCACCAGAATAGTATCCAGCGCCTCTGGCAGCATGTTCGGGTAATCGAGGGTGTAATGCAGGCCGCGACTTTCCTTGCGCTCCATGGCTGAGCGAATCATCAGCTCGGCCACCTGAGCCAGGTTGCGCAGCTCGATCAGATCCCGGCTGACTTTATAGTTGCTGTAGAACTCGTCGATCTCATCCAGCAGCAGGCGCACGCGATGCTGGGCGCGTTGCAGGCGCTTGTTGGTGCGTACGATGCCCACGTAGTCCCACATGAATCGCCGAAGCTCATCCCAGTTGTGCGCAATGATCACGTCTTCATCGGAATCGGTGACCTGGCTGGCGTCCCAGGCGGGCAGAGCGCTCGGTATCGCGACCTGCGGCAGTTGTTCAAGAATGTCTGCCGCCGCCGAGCGGGCGTAGACGAAGCACTCCAGCAGCGAGTTGCTGGCCATGCGGTTGGCACCATGCAGGCCGGTGAAGCTGGTTTCGCCAATCGCATACAGGCCAGGCACGTCGGTGCGACCGTGTTGGTCCACCATCACTCCGCCACAGGTGTAGTGCGCGGCCGGAACCACCGGGATCGGCTGCTGGGTGATGTCGATGGAAAATTTCAGGCAACGCTCGTACATCGTCGGGAAGTGCGTCTTGATGAAGGCTGCAGGCTTATGGCTGATGTCCAGGTACACGCAGTCGATACCCAGGCGCTTCATTTCATGGTCGATGGCCCGGGCCACGATGTCCCGCGGTGCCAGCTCGGCACGCGGGTCAAAGCGCTGCATGAAGCGTTCGCCGTTCGGCAGCTTCAAATGCGCGCCTTCGCCGCGCAGGGCTTCGGTAATCAGGAAGCTTTTGGCCTGCGGGTGGTAGAGGCAGGTGGGGTGAAACTGGTTGAACTCCAGATTCGCCACCCTGCAGCCCGAACGCCAGGCCATGGCAATGCCATCGCCGCAAGCGCCGTCGGGGTTGCTGGTGTAGAGGTAAACTTTCGCTGCACCGCCGGAGGCGAGGATCACGAAGCGTGCGCCGTAGGTATCGACTTCGCCAGTGCCGCGATTGAGCACGTAGGCGCCCAGGCAACGATCACCTTTGAGGCCCAGGCGCTTTTCGGTAATCAGATCAACGGCAACCCGTTGTTCCAGCAACTCGATGTTCGGCCGTTGCCGTGCTTGATCAAGCAAAGTATTGAAAATTGCAGCGCCCGTGGCATCGGCGGCATGAATGATACGTCGATGACTGTGGCCGCCTTCGCGGGTCAGGTGGAATTCGAATCCGCCGTCTTCAGTGCCTGCCTGTTCGTCGCGGGTGAACGGCACGCCCTGATCGATCAGCCATTGAATGGCTTCGCGGCTGTGCTCGACGGTAAAGCGCACGGCGTCTTCGTGGCACAGGCCACCGCCAGCGTTGAGGGTGTCATCGACATGGGATTCAACGGTATCGGTGTCATCCAGCACGGCAGCGACACCGCCCTGGGCCCAGTAGGTCGAACCGTTGGCGAGATTGCCTTTGCTCAGTACGGCAATGCGCAAATGATCGGGCAAGGTCAGTGCCAGACTCAAACCGGCAGCGCCGCTGCCTATCACCAGAACATCGTGTTGAAACTGTTGGCTCATTTCAGGATTCCGCTCAAAGCGACCCGGGTCGGGGTTGGCGCAAGACACCTGAATCGGCGAGTCGAGACAGCCACACAGCACACTAGTATATAGAGGGGTGGATCGGCACAATAGTCGGGCCTACGTGGCAATGTGAAACTACTGTGACGGAAAAGGCAGGGTGTTGTGTCGGACAATTTACCCGTTGGACCGACGATAAGGCAGCCTGATCACCGATGAAGCGCTCTTTTTCGCCACGTGGTCATACATTATTCGTTTCGCACGGCTATAAAGATTGGGAACTTTGCCAAGCGCCCAAGCTCAATAGAAGGTTGCCTGAAACAAGGAACAGCGTCGGCCTCACGCAGGATTTGTGCTTTGGTCTTGCAGGTGGATTCGACGACAAGATTATTCGCGCAGCCGGCCCAGCCCGTGCTGCGTTTTTCGTGTGTGCCAAATCAGAGCACGCAGGAAACTTGCTTGGAGGGGGAGAACTTTTGCGAAAAGCCCGAGTCTATGTTTGCAAGCCTGATCGATTAGTCATGCAAGCCTCCTCCGAGTTCATCGAGGAGTGTTCATGCTAACCCAGGAAGAGGATCAGCAGCTGGTCGAGCGCGTTCAACGCGGCGACAAGCGCGCTTTCGATCTGCTAGTGCTGAAATACCAGCACAAAATTCTCGGGTTGATCGTGCGTTTTGTGCACGACACCCATGAAGCCCAGGATGTCGCACAAGAGGCCTTTATCAAGGCCTACCGTGCACTTGGAAATTTTCGCGGCGATAGCGCGTTTTATACGTGGCTTTACCGCATCGCCATTAATACGGCGAAAAACTATCTGGTTTCACGCGGCCGTCGGCCACCGGATAGCGATGTGAGTACTGAAGATGCTGAGTTCTACGATGGCGATCATGGCCTCAAGGATCTCGAGTCGCCGGAGCGTGCATTGCTGCGCGATGAGATCGAAAGCACCGTCCATCGAACCATCCAGCAACTGCCAGAAGATTTGCGTACGGCTTTAACTTTACGTGAATTCGATGGTCTGAGTTACGAGGACATTGCGAGCGTCATGCAGTGTCCGGTGGGTACCGTGCGCTCCCGGATTTTCCGCGCTCGGGAAGCCATCGATAAAGCCCTGCAGCCGTTGTTGCAGGAAAGCTGAGACAGCGGCGACAGCCAAGAGAGGAACCGCCATGAGTCGTGAAGCCCTGCAGGAATCGCTGTCCGCAGTGATGGATAACGAAGCGGACGAACTGGAATTGCGTCGGGTATTAAATGCCTTTGACGATGTTGAAACCCGCGAGACCTGGGCCCGTTACCAGATCGCTCGGGCAGTTATGCACAAAGACCTGCTGATCCCGCGTCTGGATATCGCTTCGGCCGTTTCGCAAGCATTGGCTGACGAAGCCGTACCGGTAAAAACCAGTCGTGGTCCATGGCGTAGCGTGGGACGTCTGGCGGTGGCCGCATCGGTGACTCTTGCTGTTCTGGCTGGCGTGCGTCTGTACAACCATGATGAGATCGCCGGCGTCGAATTGGCTCAGCAATCCACTCAGCCAGGCCTGGCCGTTCCTCAAATAAAAGGTCCAGCCGTTTTGGCAGGCTACAATGAGAGTTCGGAAGCTACTGGTCCTATGGCCAACGGCGTATTGCAAGGTCAGCCGGGCTGGCACGATCAGCGTCTGCCGGGCTACTTGCGCCAACATGCTCAACAAGCTGCACTCAAAGGCACTGAGAGCGCTCTGCCTTATGCCCGTGCGGCAAGCCTGGAAAACCGTTAAGGAGGATCATGCGCGCCATACCTCTACTTACGCTGTTGCTCACTGGCTGGTTCGTTGTTCCAGCCTATGCCGATGAGGCTCAGGACTGGTTGAGCCGTCTGAGTCAGGCCGAACAACAGCAAAGCTTCCAAGGTACTTTTGTCTACGAGCGTAACGGTAGTTTTTCTACCCACAACATCTGGCATCGCGTCCAGGATGGCAAAGTCCGCGAGCGTTTGCTTCAGCTCGACGGTTCTGCTCAGGAAGTTGTGCGTATTGATGGGCATACTCAATGCGTCAGCGGCAACCTGGTGGCGGGGCTGGGGGATACTCCCGACTCTTCTGCTCGTGCACTTGATCCACAAAAGCTCAAGAATTGGTACGACCTTGCCGTCATCGGCAAGTCGCGCGTGGCTGGGCGTCCGGCAGTGATTGTTTCACTGACGCCGCGTGATCAGCATCGTTATGGTTTTGAATTGCACCTGGACCGCGAAACCGGCCTGCCGTTGAAGTCATTATTATTGAATGACAAGGGGCAGTTGCTGGAGCGTTTCCAGTTTACCCGATTGGATACTGACGCACCGGCTGAGCGTGATCTGCAAGCGAGTTCCGAGTGCAAGGCTGTGGCGCTCGACAGCGACAAGGCATCAGCGGTGAAAGCCGCTCAGGTATGGCATTCCGACTGGTTGCCACCAGGCTTCGAACTCAGCAGCAGTACCGCACGCAAGGATCCAGAGACCAAGGTCCAGGTCAGCAGCCTGATGTATGACGATGGTCTGGCGCGTTTTTCGGTATTCCTGGAGCCGCTCAATGGCGCGGTAGTTACCGATACGCGTACTCAGTTAGGTCCGACCGTCGCGGTCTCACGGCGTTTGACCACGCCGGATGGCGAGATGATGGTCACTGTAGTCGGCGAGATTCCGATCGGCACCGCTGAGCGGATTGCACTCTCCATGCGCGCCGATGCCACTGCGGCCAAGCAGTGAGTTGATCCAGTGATGCTCATCGAACGGCGAGTTGGTTGTGAAACAGGTCAGCAATTGTCCATTCCACAATTGAGATGTCGAAATGTTTGGTGAGCATTTCAATTTGCAAAATCCCCAGAAATTTCTTATAGGTCAGAGTCCCACGGCTCTGGCCTTGTTTGTTGTTCCCGGAACAAAAGTACCGGTGTATGTTTCCCGGTATTCCTTGCTCCATATCGCTTAACCATGCTCGTCGTAACGGGAGCCGTATGTCGATACCACGTTTGAAATCCTACCTCTCCATTTTTGCCGCTGTATTAGTGCTCGGTCAGGCGGTCAGTGCTCAGGCGGCTGAACTGCCTGATTTCACGCAACTGGTCGAGCAAGCCTCGCCTGCAGTGGTGAACATCAGTACCACGCAGAAGCTGCCGGACCGCAAGGTCTCCAATCAGGACATACCGGACCTGGAAGGCTTGCCGCCGGCGCTGCGTGAGTTTCTCGAGCGTGGCATGCCGCCACAGCAGCGTTCGCCTCGTGGTCGCCAGCGTGAAGCGCAATCCCTGGGTTCGGGGTTCATCATCTCGTCGGATGGCTACATTCTGACCAACAATCATGTAATCGCTGACGCCGATGAGATCCTCGTGCGTCTGGCTGACCGCAGTGAACTCAAGGCCAAACTGATCGGCACAGACCCGCGCTCTGACGTGGCCCTGCTGAAGATCGATGGCAAGGACCTTCCGGTACTGAAGCTGGGTAAATCCCAGGACCTGAAAGCCGGGCAATGGGTGGTCGCCATCGGTTCGCCGTTTGGTTTTGACCACACTGTGACCCAGGGCATCGTCAGTGCCATTGGTCGTAGCCTGCCGAACGAAAACTATGTGCCGTTCATCCAGACCGACGTGCCGATCAACCCGGGTAACTCCGGTGGTCCGCTGTTCAACCTGGCGGGCGAAGTGGTGGGGATCAACTCGCAGATCTACACCCGTTCCGGTGGGTTCATGGGCGTGTCGTTCGCGATCCCGATCGATGTCGCCATGGATGTTTCCAATCAACTGAAAAACGGCGGCAAAGTAAGTCGTGGCTGGTTGGGTGTGGTCATTCAGGAAGTGAACAAGGACCTCGCCGAATCCTTCGGTCTGGAGAAACCGGCCGGTGCGCTGGTGGCTCAGATCCAGGACGGTGGCCCGGCCGCCAAAGGTGGTTTGCAGGTCGGTGACGTGATCCTGAGCATGAACGGTCAGCCGATCGTCATGTCAGCGGATTTGCCGCATCTGGTGGGTGCGCTCAAGGCAGGTGAGAAAGCCAATCTTGAAGTGATTCGTGACGGCAAGCATAAAAACGTCGAGCTGACCGTTGGCGCGATTCCGGAAGAAGGCAAAGAGCTCGATACCTTGGCCAAGTCCGGTGTCGAGCGCAGCAGCAATCGACTGGGTGTAGCTGTGGTCGAGCTGAGCGATGAGCAGAAGAAAGCCTTCGACCTCAAGGGCGGCGTGGTGATCAAGGAAGTGCAGGACGGTCCTGCTGCCCTGATCGGCCTGCAGCCAGGCGATGTGATTACTCACCTGAACAATCAGGCGATTGGTTCGACCAAGGAGTTCACGGAAATCGCCAAGGCACTGCCGAAAAACCGCTCGGTGTCGATGCGGGTCCTGCGTCAAGGCCGTGCCAGCTTCATTACCTTCAAACTGGCCGAGTAAACCGGTTAGTCGCTGAATAAAAAAACGCCTCGAAAGAGGCGTTTTTTTATGGGCCAAAGAAACGTCAGCCCATCATGTCCTTGATCAAGCGCTCTTGCTCCATCAGCTCCCGTTGACGCGCATCGATGCGTGACGACAGTGGGAAGTTGGTGCCGGCGCGGCGTTTGGCGAAGTCCAACTGCTGGATCGCCTGACGGTAGTCGCCGATCAGGGCGAAGTACTCGGCGCGGGCCTGATGCAGCCCAATGATGTTGCCGGACAGGCCACGAGTCTCGGCCACCATGTACCAGACGTCCGGATCGTTCGAGCGGGTCTTGAGCAGGGCTTCAAGAGCTTTCTCGGCATCAGCCGGGCGGTTCTGCTTGAGCAGCAAGTCGACCCGCACTTGATTCAGCGGATAGTTGCCCGGGTACTGTGCGAGCATCCGGTCAACCCGCGTCTGTGCATCCGGCAGGCGATTGTTGGCGATGTCCAGGTCGACTTGCGCCAGGTTGTAGATGATTTCGTCAGGCGACTTGGCCAGCAACTGCTTGAGGTTCTCGCGGGCGTCGTTGAACAGGCTGCCCTTGATCTGGGCGATTGCCAGACCATAACGAGCTATGTCGTTTTTCGGGTTTTCATCGAGTTGGATGCGAAAGCGTTTGGCGGCAAGACCTGGAGAGTCTTCATAGAACAACTGGACGCGCGCGCGAATCAATTGGTACGTCAGGCTGTCTTCCTTGCCGCCCGGCTTGAACTGCTCGGCACGGTTGCGGGTGTCGGCTATCCGCGATTCGGTGACGGGGTGAGTCAGCAGGAATTCGGGCGGTTTGGAATCGAAGCGGTACTGGCGCATCAGGCGTTCGAACATGGTTGGCATCGAGCGCGGGTCGTAACCGGCTTTCTCGAGGTTGAGCATGCCGATACGGTCGGCCTCCTGCTCCTTCTGTCGGGAGAAGCGTAGTTGCTCCTGAATGGCCGCTGCCTGGGTGCTGGCGATGGCGGCGAAACCGGCGTCTCCGGCACCAGCCGCTGCCGCGATGATCCCGCCGAGCAGAGCGGCCATCATCGGGACTTGCATGCGTTGTGAAGCTTCGACGCCGCGAGCAAAGTGGCGTTGCGACACGTGAGCCAGTTCGTGGGCGAGTACCGCAGAATATTCGCCTTCGGTCTGGGCATTCAGAAACAGACCGCCGTTGACCCCGATAATCCCGCCGGGTGCGGCGAAGGCGTTGAGTTGCGGGCTGTTGATCAGAATGAACTCCAGGCGCCGGTCGTTGACCTGGCTGGTTTCCACCAGTTTGTAGACACTGGTTTCGACGTAATCCTTGAGTTGTGGGTCGTTGAGCTGTGACACCTGGCTGCGCAGCATCGCCAGCCATGCGCGGCCCAACTGGTATTCCTGCTGTGGCGATACGATGGCAGAACTGGCATCGCCCAGGGACGGCAGGTCGTCGGCGAAGCCCGGTGAGGCAAGCAGGCAAGCAAGCGTCAGCAGGGTGGGGCGCAGAAAAGTCATGCACGAAGCCTTAGTCGACAAAGACCTTACTGTAGCCGGACACATGCGTTGCGACCAGATATTCTAGACCACTCGATCACCTATCCGGAGTGAAGCAATGACCGACGCTGTAGAGCATGACGCCGAACTGGACGCCAGCGGGTTGAACTGTCCATTGCCGCTGCTCAAGGCCAAGCTGGAACTCAATCGCCTGGCCAGCGGTGCAGTACTCAAGGTCATCGCCACCGATGCGGGTTCGCAGCGCGATTTTCGCACCTTTGCCCGTTTGGCCGGTCATACGCTGCTTCGTGAAGAAGACGAGGCCGGCGTTTATCGCTACTGGCTAAAAA
Organism: Pseudomonas sp. 6D_7.1_Bac1; assembly: GCF_025465945.1. GTDB lineage: Bacteria > Pseudomonadota > Gammaproteobacteria > Pseudomonadales > Pseudomonadaceae > Aquipseudomonas. The sequence goes on from NZ_JANLNW010000052.1 coordinate 255,894, forward strand.
AAGCCTGAATTTTTCGGCGTCCATTGTTAAGGAATATTGATGTTCAAAGTGTTACGCGACTGGATACAGCGTTACTTCTCCGATGAGGAGGCTGTGGTTCTGGCCGTTCTGCTGTTCCTGGCTTTCACTGCAGTCCTGACGTTGGGCAGAATGCTCGCACCGGTGCTGGCGGGGATGGTGCTGGCGTATCTGATGCAAGGCCTGGTCAGCGCTCTGGAACGTCTGCGCTTGCCGGGCGGTGCGGCGGTCGGACTGGTATTCGCGTTGTTCATGGGCGTGTTGCTGGTGTTTATGATCGTAGTGGTGCCGTTGCTTTGGCATCAACTGGTTACCTTGTTCAACGAACTGCCGGGCATGCTTGCCAAATGGCAGTCGTTGCTGTTGTTGCTGCCGGAGCGCTATCCGCATCTGGTGTCTGATGAGCAGGTGCTGCAGGCCATTGAGGTGGCTCGCGCAGAGCTCGGCAAGTTTGGTCAATGGGCGTTGACGTTCTCGCTGTCCAGTCTGCCGCTGCTGGTGAACATCATGATCTATCTGGTGCTGGTGCCGATTCTGGTGTTTTTCTTCCTCAAGGACCGGGCGATGATCGGGCAGTGGGTCCGCGGGTATCTCCCGCGTGAGCGTGCGCTGATTACTCGAGTTACCGAAGAAATGAACCGGCAGATCGCCAATTACATTCGTGGCAAGGTCATGGAAATGGTCATTTGCGGTGGGGCGACCTACATCGGTTTCGTTGCCCTGGGGCTCAACTACGCCGCACTGCTGGCGCTGCTGGTCGGCGTTTCGGTGGTGGTGCCGTATGTCGGTGCGGTGGTGGTGACGGTGCCGGTGTTGCTGATTGCCTTGTTCCAGTGGGGTTGGAGCGACCAGTTCATCTACTTGATGGCGGTCTACGGAATCATTCAGGTGCTGGACGGCAACGTGCTGGTGCCACTGCTGTTTTCGGAGGCGGTCAATCTGCACCCGGTGGCGATCATCTGCGCAGTGCTGTTGTTCGGCGGGTTATGGGGATTCTGGGGCGTGTTTTTCGCGATCCCGCTGGCCACCCTGTTCAAGGCGGTGCTGGATGCCTGGCCGCGTAAGGAGCCGATTGTCGCGCCGCTGCTTTAACTGTCAGCCGATTCTTCAGTGGGGCAGAGGGCTTCATCGCGAGCAATCGAGCGTCGACCGGCTGCTCCCACAAGGGTTTGCGCAAATCCTGTGGGAGCGGGCTTGCTCGCGAAGGCGTCCGAACAGGCGCCGAAATAATCAGGCCTTGTTCAGCGCCTGAACAGCGGTCAATACCGCATCAACGTGGCCTGGCACCTTCACACCGCGCCATTCCTGACGCAGCACACCGTTTTTGTCGATCAGGAAGGTGCTGCGATCGACGCCCAAGTATTCCTTGCCATAAAGCTTTTTCAGCTTGATCACGTCAAACAGCTGGCAGATGGCTTCATCCTTGTCGCTGATCAGCTCGAACGGGAACTCTTGTTTACACTTGAAGTTCTCGTGGGACTTCAGGCTGTCGCGCGACACGCCGAATACTTCGGTGTTGGCCGCCGTGAATTGCGCATATTGGTCGCGAAAACCCTGGCCTTCGGTAGTGCAACCCGGCGTGCTGTCCTTGGGGTAGAAGTAAATCACCACTTGCTTGCCCTTGAGGGCTGCGAGGCTGACGGTCTGCCCGCTGGTAGCAGGCGCTTCGAAGTCGGCGACAGGTTGGTCGATAGCAACGGCCATGGGAGCTTCCTTACATTGGGTTCTGTGGGCGCCACGGTTCGATCAGCGCGTCCAGGTTCAGCGCGTCGGCGAAATCCAGGAACTGATCGCGCAACCAGCTGATTTGCACGCCGGCAGGCAACGTCACGGTAAAGGTGGCGTTGAGCATGGTGCCGCCGGTCTGTGGGGCCTGATAGGTGTCGCAAGTCAGGTTTTCCAGCTCGACGTTGTGGTCGATGAAGAACTGGCACAGCTCATTGACGATGTCCGAGCGGTAGGCCGAGCTGACGTAGGCCACATACGGCAAGGCTTGCGGACGGTTTTCCAGCGCGGCACTGCGTACCACGTTGACCGTAAAGGCGTGCCTCTTGGCCAGGGTCGGCAAGCCGGCTTCCAGGCGCGCCAAGGCGTCCCAGGTACCGGAGATCTGCAGAACCAGCGCACTGCATTCGCCGTGGCGAGTCAGGCGGGAGGTGACCACGGCGCAGCGATTTTCATGGCTGGCGCGGCACAGGACGTTAGTCAGCTCCATGGGGTTGGCGCCGAGGGCACTGATGACAAGGAATTGTTCGCGAACTGTGGGGGTGGACATGCAGCATTCCTAAAGCGATGAGCGGTCGGTACGTCTATGGGCCGATTCGTCGGGGTGGGCGTCCGGATGCGAAATCAAAAAGCCCGAGCCAGATGGTTGCGACGAGCTCCAGTGCGGCGAGATCGGATAGGCGGCAACGCAGGATCAGGGCTTGTGAGGCCGAAAATGGAGGCTGGAACCCGGTGGACGAGCCTGTCGGTACTGATCAAAGTCTGAAGGGTAGCGAAAACCGGCGCCTAGGGGAATGGCGCGAGCGCAGTACTTCGCTTGTACAAGCATCTTGGCGCCAGTACCATTACCGCTCTCTTTTTCCGGCAGGAGCGGTTGCATGATTGCGGGCAGTATGGTGGCACTGGTCACTCCCATGGATGCACAGGGTCGTCTCGATTGGGACAGCCTGAGCAAACTGGTGGACTTTCACCTGCAAAACGGCACCCACGCCATTGTGGCGGTCGGCACCACAGGTGAGTCGGCCACCCTTGACGTGAACGAGCACATCGAAGTGATTCGTCGCGTGGTCAAGCAGGTCAACGGTCGTATTCCGGTGATCGCCGGTACAGGCGCCAATTCGACGCGCGAAGCGATCGAGCTGACCACCAATGCGAAGACCGCCGGCGCCGACGCGTGCCTGCTGGTAACGCCGTACTACAACAAGCCGACGCAAGAAGGCCTGTACCTGCACTTCAAGGCCATCGCCGAAGCTGTCGACATCCCGCAGATCCTTTACAACGTGCCGGGTCGTACCGCTTGCGACATGCAGGCCGAAACGGTCATTCGCCTGTCGACCGTGAAGAACATCATCGGTATCAAGGAAGCCACGGGCGATCTTTCGCGCGCCAAGGCCATCCTGGACGGCGTGAGCAAGGACTTCCTGGTGATTTCCGGTGACGACGCCACCGCGGTCGAGCTGATCCTGCTCGGCGGTAAAGGCAACATCTCGGTCACCGCCAACGTTGCTCCGCGTGACATGGCCGACCTGTGCATCGCCGCCCTGAACGGTGATGCCGTGAAAGCCCGGGCGATCCACGAAAAGCTGATGCCGCTCAATAAAACCCTGTTTATCGAATCCAACCCTATCCCCGTGAAATGGGCGCTGCATGAGATGGGCTTGATGCCGGACGGTATCCGTCTGCCGCTCACCTGGCTCAGCGAAGCCTGTCACGAACCGCTGCGGCAGGCCATGCGCCAGTCCGGCGTATTGGTTTAATTGAGGAAGTACAACGCATGAAGCGAATGGCCGGACTTTCCGCACTTGCCTTGATTATCTCCAGCACCAGTGGCTGCGGATGGATCTGGGGCCCGGAAGGTTACTTCCGTGACCGTGGTAGCGATTACCTGGAAGCGCAACAGACTGCACCGATGCAACTGCCGCCGGATGTCCATACTTCCAAGCGTCTGGACCCGCTGCTGCCGATTCCGGGCAACGTTGCCAATGACACGTTCAAGGGCGAATACATCGTTCCTCGTCCGCAGCCGTTGTCGGCGATTGCCGATGCCAGCGATTACAGCCTGCAAAAAAGCGGCGACTCGCGCTGGGTCATGGCCCAGCATCCACCGGCTGAAGTCTGGCCAGTGGCTGTGCAGTTCTTCCAGGACAACGGTTTCCGTCTGGATGAGCAGCGCCCGCAAACCGGCGAGTTCACCACGGGCTGGCAGCGTCCTGACCAGCTTTCGGCGACGATGGCCAAACGCATGACCAGTGCCGGCATTGCGGCCGACAGCGAAACCCGTGTGCGGGTACGCATCGAACCGGGCGTGCAGCGCAACACCAGTGAAATCTACGTGGTCAGCGCCGAGCGTGCTGCCGGTAGCACCTCTGATGTCGCATTCACCAACCGTTCGGTCAACACCGGCCTGGACGCTGCACTGATCGACGACATGCTCGCCAGCATGAGCCGCACCTCGGAGAAGGGCGGTTCGGTCTCGATGCTCGCTTCGCGTGATTTCGATACACCAAACCGTGTCAGCCTGACGGAAGACGGCAGCGGTAACCCGGTGCTCAACGTCGGTACCGACCTTGATCGTGCCTGGTCGAGCGTTGGACGTGCGTTGGAGAAGGGCGAGTGGCGCGTTGAAGACATCAACCGCAGTCTGGGCCTGTACTACATCAACCTCTCCGAAAAAGCCGAGAAGAAGGACGAGAAGCCAGGTTTCTTCAGCGGCCTGTTTGGCAGCGCGCCGAGCAAGGAAGAAGTTGAAGCCCGCGCCGAGCGTTATCAGGTTCGCCTGAGCAAGGTGGGCGAGAACGTACAAGTGACCGTCGAGAAAAACATCAACACCGTTGCGCCGGCTGAAGTGGCGCGCAAAGTGTTGGGCGTGATTCAGGACAACCTGGGCTGATCAGATGCGTTTCGCCGTTCTCGGCAGTGGTAGCCAAGGGAATGGCACGCTGATAGCCAGTGATGACACGTACGTCCTGGTCGATTGTGGTTTCTCCTTGCGCGAAACCGAAAAACGCCTGCTGCGCCTGGGTGTAAGCCCGACGCAGCTGAGCGCGATACTGGTGACCCACGAACATGCCGACCACGTGCATGGCGTGGGTTTGCTGTCTCGGCGCTACAATCTTCCTGTCTACCTGAGTCGTGGCACCCTGCGCGGGATGCGCAAACCGGTTGAACCGGCAGGCTTTGTGGCCGGTGGCGATCAGTTGCAGATCGGTGGGCTGAGTATCGGCGTCATTGCCGTGGCCCACGATGCGCAGGAGCCGACGCAGTACATCTTCAGTGACGGTTCGCGGCGTTTCGGCCTGCTGACCGATCTCGGTTCGTACTGCGCCACGGTGCTTGACGGTTATCGGGATCTCGATGCATTGATGATCGAGTCCAACCACTGCCGCGACCTGCTGGCTCGTGGTCACTACCCGTACTTTCTCAAGCAGCGGGTAGGCGGTGAGCTGGGACATTTGAACAACCATCAGGCCGCAAGCCTGGTGGCCGAGTTGGGCTGGCAAGACCTGCAACACCTGGTACTGGCCCACCTGAGCAGCAAGAACAACCTGCCGCAGCTGGCCCGGCAATGTTTTGTCGACACCCTCGGGTGCGACCCGGACTGGCTGCAATTGGCCGATCAAGATTCAGGGCTCGACTGGCGACATATCGCCTAGCCCATCTACTTAGCAAGCGGAGCCCATCATGGAAAAACGTGAAGAACTCTACCGCGGCAAAGCCAAATCGGTTTACAAGACCGACGACGCTGACCGCTTGATCCTGCTGTTTCGCAACGACACTTCGGCGTTCGACGGCAAGCGCATCGAGCAGCTCGACCGCAAAGGCATGGTGAACAACAAGTTCAACGCCTTCATCATGCAGAAACTCGAAGAAGCCGGCGTGCCGACCCAATTCGACAAATTGCTGGGCGACAACGAGTGCCTGGTGAAGAAGCTCGACATGATCCCGGTCGAATGCGTCGTGCGTAACTACGCCGCCGGCAGCCTGGTCAAGCGTCTGGGTGTTGAAGAGGGCATGAAGCTCAACCCTTACACATTCGAACTGTTCCTGAAGGACGACGCCAAGGGCGACCCGTTCATCAACGAATCCCACGTCGTGGCATTCGGTTGGGGCACCGCCGAGCAACTGGTTCGGATGAAAGAACTGTCGCTCAAGGTCAACGAAGTGCTGAGCAAACTGTTCGACGACGCTGGTCTGCTGCTGGTCGACTTCAAACTTGAATTCGGCGTGTTCCACGACGGCACCATCGTCTTGGGTGACGAGTTCAGCCCGGACGGCTGCCGTCTGTGGGACAAGGCCACCGGTAAGAAAATGGACAAGGACCGCTTCCGTCAGGGCCTCGGTGACGTCATCGAAGCCTACGAAGAAGTCGCCAAGCGCCTCGGCGTACCGCTGTAATCGACGCAAGCATCTGATAGCACGGAAAAAAATTCACTTGGGGGGTTCGCTTCCGGTGAATGTGCTGTTATGATGCGCGCCGTTGGAGAGATGCCAGAGTGGCCGAATGGGACGGATTCGAAATCCGTTGTACCTTCACCGGTACCTAGGGTTCGAATCCCTATCTCTCCGCCATTACATAGAAAAAGCCCCCGTAGCTGAAAAGTTACGGGGGCTTTTTCGTTCCTGGCGTTTTATTTGTCGCGATTGCTGTCGCTGCGCATCGCGAGGTTTTCCAGAATCTGCGTAACGGCCCGGAGTCGATAACCGGCCGGCTCAGATGCTGTCGCTTTGCTGAACGGTCTTCACATTATGACGTCGACGAAATCATGAGCTCACTTGAGCCCATTTTCGAATGGCACAATGACATGAGCCTTCGAATGCTTGCATGTTTTGTCTCGAATGGCGGTTCATGGGCTCAGTTGCGCAGGTTGAAGTGAGCTTATAAACCCCAAGCCGTACACGGCATGTGGGGTTAGCAGTTATTCAATCGGACTTGCCAAGTCAGACATTCAGGGAAAATGTGATGCTTAAAAAACTATCTGCCGCTGTGCTTGGTTTAATGTGCTGTTCGGCGTATGCCCAATCGGTCGAAGCGCCGCGCTTAAAGGCCGGGGATAGTTGGGTCTATGCCGAAACAGTGGAAACAGGGCCACAAGGTTTCTCAAGCAAGAACACACTGATTACGGTCGAACGCGTTGACAGCCACAACGTGCTGATCAGTGCCAAGCAGGACGGGTCTAACCAGGCACCGGTTGAAAGTATGACGGGCCTGGACTGGAGTCGCTCCCGTGATATCAACGGTAAGCAGCAAGTGGTCAATCGCCCGTTCGAGTTTCCCTTGAGCCAAGGCAAGAAATGGACGGTCGAATACACCGAACTAAACCCTAACCGCCCGCATTCCAGTGAAACCTTTCATAACGACTTCGTTGTAACGGGTTGGGAAGATGTCCAGGTGCCAGCGGGCAAGTTCACGGCGCTGAAGATCGAATCCGAAGGTCAGTGGTCGGCGGTGCTGGCGCCCATTGCGATAGGCGGTACACAGGCCGTGGCGACACCGGGTAGGGTAACAACGGTCTCAAATGCTCAACGTATAGCGCCACGCACTATCAGTGGCCGCACGTACAAAGCGTTCTGGTATGTGCCAGCCGAAAAGCGCTTTGTAAAGTCAGTTGAAGAGTATTACGACATCAAAGGTGTCCGTTCGCAGCGCTTCACTGAGGAGCTGAAGTCGTCCAAGATGGCCGGCTGATACTTGCGTAAGCTCAAGGCACCGCCTGCAATCCCTTCACCCTGGCCAGCGGCGGGGGGCAATAACAGATCGCCGGCGGCGCGGGTTCAGGCTGCGGGCGTGCCGCGAAAAGCCGTTCCTGGTGCGCCGCTTCAGCGTTCGCCCAGCGCCTCGTCCAGCGGGGCAGCCTCTGATTTGAACAGTAGCCAGACCAGGCAGAAGCTGATGCTGCATATCGAAGTCATGATCATCATCGGGTAGACGCTGCCATCCGAGAGTTTGCCGGTGACGAAGCCGCACACCGCGGTCATGGCCATCTGGATAAAGAAGAACAGCCCGGAAGCGGTACCGGCAATGGCCGAGAAGGGTTGCAGTACCGCCAGTTGGCAGGCCGGGATGGCAATACCCACCGAGAGCATGATCAGCAGCATCGGGCAGACGATCGACAGCACCGCCTCGGGCCAGAGCCGGGTGGCCATGATCAGTAGCGACGAGCCCACCAGGTTCAGGGCGATGGCGTAACCGATCAGGGTATCGGCGTCGTGTCTGACGGACAGGCGGCGGAACAGATTGGACCCCAGCACATAACCGGCCACAGTGACGGCGAACACTTGGGCATATTCCATTGAGGACAGGCGCAGGGTGCGTTGCAGCAGGGCGGAGGACTCGGCGATAAATGGAAAGTACGTGCAATACACGCAGCCTATGGCCAGGGAGTAGCGCAGGAAATAGCGGTCGCGCAGCAGCCGCGCGTAAATGCGCAGGGTGCCTTGCTGGCGCGTATCGGGCTGGGCGGGCGGACGGGTTTCCGGTAACAGCAGGCTGATCAGGATCAGTGTCAGCGCGGCAATCACGGTCAGGACCACAAACACCCCACGCCAGCCGAAGGCGGTTTCTATAAGGCTGCCGATAATCGGGGCCACCATCGGCGAAATGGCCATGCCCATGGAGATCCGGCTAAGCAGGCGGGTCTGTTCATGGCGGTCGAAACGGTCGCGGACCATGACCCTGCCAATCACCGTGCCGCAGCAGCCACCGAGGGCCTGGAGCATCCGGGCGACGATCAGCACCTCGACATCGCGGGCGAGCACGCACACCAGGGTTGCCACCAGGTACAGCGCCGTGCCGCCGATCAGCACCGGCCGCCGGCCAAAACGATCGCAGAGCGGGCCGCCGATCAGCATCGAAAAGGCGTACCCGACCATGTACAGGGTGAGGGTCAGCTGCAGTTGGGCATCGCTGGCATGCAGGGCATCGGCCATCGCCGGCAACGAGGGCAGGTAGATGTCGATGGTGACACGTGGCAGGCAGACGACCGCCAACAACAGCACCGACCAGATCCAGGGTGCCAGGTGAGATTTTACAGGCATGGGTTACTCCGTAGGGGCGAGCAATGGCGAGGCGAGGGGAGCGGCAGGCGTCGAGAGGTACGGGGGCAGGCCGCGGATCAGGTCTTCGGCCATGTGCCGGGCACGCTTGGCGATCATTTCCAGCGAGGAAACGAAGAAATAGGTGCCGCTGGTCATATGGCCCAGCAGGCGCAGGTGCGGATCGGGCTGTCGGTGCCGGTCGAGCAGTGCGCCACTGGCAAACTCCACTTGCAGACCGCCTCGTTCGTCGCGCAGCGCATGGCCGTCCTGTTGCAGTTGCCAGAGCACGCCGCAGTCCTGCTCGCACTCCACCCACTTGGCCGCGCCGGTGGCATTCACCACGTAGTCGTATTCGCAGGTTTCGGCGGTCGCCGCGTAACGGGCCTTGATCAGGTCTTCATGCTGCCCCTCGAATCGCACATCGCCTGCCAGCAGGCGCAGGCTGCCGGTTTCGATCAGGGCCTTGAGCTTCAGGGCGTTGGCCAGCGGCATGGGTGCGCGACGGGCCAGCCAGTCCTTGGCGAAATGCTGGGTGATGGTCTGCTGGTCGGCGCTGTCCAAGGCGTTCCAGGCGTACTCGATCACTTCGTTGGTGGCGGCGAGGACCAACTGCCAGTCCCGGCGCTGGGTCGCGGCCTCGACTTCCTCGTGCAAGTGTTGCAACGGGTCGCTGTCGGAGCGCAAAAGTGTTCGCCAGTCGCAGTGCATCGCCCGCAACTCGGCCCGCAGCAGACGTAACAGGCTGCGCAGCGCTAGCTGTCGGGCACCGCCTTGAGTCAGTTGCTCCAGGGCCGCGAGGGTGAGGAACCGCAGCGAGTGGCGCGGCCCGGGCAGGCCGCGGACGAAGGGCAGCCGACCGCTGCGCGAGATCATGTCGATCTGGCCGGTGAACCCCAGTGCCTGGAGGCTGAGCACCACGTCCACCGCAGTCAGGCCGCTACCGATCACGCAGATGCGCTGGCCGATCAGGGTTGGGGCGATCTGTTCGCTGATGGGGTAGGGGCTGCGGATAAAGCGGTAATGATCGTCCAGTCCGTAATGATCCCGTGGACCGGTATTTCCCACGGCGAGCACCACTCGGTCGGCGACATGGGTCGAGCCGGCGGCGCTCAGGCGGTAGCGTCTGTCCTTACCGATCGCCGTGACATGAGCCTGCACCACTTCGATCTGCAGGTGCTTGCGACGGGCCATGGCGCAGGTCTCGGCGAAGAAGTCGCTGAGAAAACGCCCGAATATTGCGCGCGGCACGAAGGTTTCCGCCAGGTCGGTATTGGAAACGGTCTTGAGTTCTTCGGCGTGGTGGGCCTTCCAGCGCAACCAGGCGCTGAAGGTGGAAAAATCCCGGGCGCACACTGACATGGTTTCCGCCACGCGGTTGAGCAGCAGCGAGTCGACATCCGGATGGTAAGCCAGACCCGGGCCGATGCTGTTGCGTGGTTCGAAGACCTGTATGCGCATCCCCTGGGCCTGTTCGGCGCTGATCGACGCGACGAAATGATGCAGGAACGCCACGCAGGCGCCACCGCCTCCAATGACCGCGAGGGTGAATTCGGGGTGTTGTGTTGTAGAAGCCATGTCGCTCTCGGGTATCCATTTCAGGGCCGCGACGTTAGGCGCTTTGTGGTTTAATTCTGAGAGCCGTTTATGAGTATTTCGACTGGACCACTATGAGCCGAGGAAAGGTTTCCGTTCCCCTTGATCTTCCCCAGCCCTGCAGCCTGAGCGATGGCAGTCGGGTGTTGACCAAACAGGAAAGCGCCTATGAGGCATTGCGCGGCGCGATCCTGGAAAAACTCCTGCCCGCCGGTAGCCAGCTGCCCTCTACGCGGACCCTGGCGCAGCGCTGGTCGCTGTCCCGGGGGACGGTGGAAACGGTCTTCGACCGCTTGCGCAGCGAAGGTTATGTGACCCGGGTGTCGGGTTCGGGGACCCGGGTCGGTGCGGTGGTCCCCGATCTCTTTATCCGCGCGCCGCAGGCCCGGGCGGCCCTAGAGGCGCGGGAGCAGCAGACACCAGCGGCACCGCCGCTGGAGACCGCGGTCAGGGTTGGGCTGCCCTTCGTGGCGCGCCTGGCGGACCCGGCGCTGTTCCCCATTCGTGTATGGTCGCGGGCGGTGGCCAAGGCCATGGCCGAAGCCTCGGCGCAGTTGCTCTGTTCGCCGGACCCGGGCGGCATGCTGGCCCTGCGCGAACAGATTGCCGATTACCTGGCCAAGTACCGTGGCATCCGCTGCAAGCCGGACGACCTGATCGTGACCACGGGCATTCGCCACTCCCTGGATCTGGTGGCCCGCAGCCTGGTGACGCAGGGCGACAAGGTGTGTGTCGAAGATCCGGGCTACCTGTCGGCGAAAAGGATCTTCTCCATGGCCGGAGCGCGGCTGGTGTATATCCCGGTCCTCGAAGACGGCATCGACGATGAGGCGCTGCGCCGGCACGACGATGCCCGGCTGATCTATGTCACGCCCGCGCACCAGTCGCCGCTGGGGGTGACCCTCTCGGTGTCGCGGCGCCTGGCCCTGCTGGACTGGGCCAGCCGGACCGATGCCTGGGTGGTGGAGGACGACTACGACAGCGAATTCAACTACAACAGCGCGCCACTGGCGGCCCTCAAGGCCCTGGACCGCAATGACCGGGTGATCTACTGCGGCAGCTTCAACAAGACCCTGTTCGCCGGGCTGCGCATCGGTTTCATGCTGGTTCCCAGGGCATTGCGCAATCGCTTGCTGGCTACCCTGCAGACCACCGGCCGCTCCGTTGGGGTCACCGAGCAGGCGGCGCTGGCGGAATACATGAGGAGCGGGGCGTTCGTGCGTTACCTGCGCTCGGCGCGCCAGGCCTATCAGGAGCGCCGTGACGCGCTGCTGGCCTGCCTGGCGGAACAGGCACCGGGAGGTTATTCGGTTTCCGGGCAACATGCCGGTCTGCACTTCGTCCTGGAGTTGCCTGCGGGCAGCGACGAATCCGACTTCTGTCGCCGTGCCAGCGCCATCGGGCTGGCCTTGCAACCGGTCAGCGAATTCTGTCAGGAGGTGCGACGGCCGGCGGCGGTGATGATCGGGTTCACCGCCCTGAGCCTGTCGCAGATCCGGTTCAGTGGCCGCAAGCTCGGGCAACTGCTGGCCGGGCAGGCGGCACTTCTCGCATCAGGCTCAGGCGGCTAGCGCAGGGGCTGGGCCATGCTTATTCGGTACTTCTCTCATGATGACTGGAGACGAATTGCCGAAAGCGTTCGGTGGGCAAGCCTTCGAATAGTTCCGTCGGTGTACCCTGCACATCGATCAGGCCGCCATGCATGAACACCACCCGATTTGACACGTGACGGGCAAAGCCCATTTCGTGTGTGACCACCAGCATGGTGCGGCCTTCTTCGGCCAGAGAGCGCATTACGCGCAAAACCTCTCCAACGAGTTCAGGGTCGAGTGCCGAGGTTGGTTCGTCGAACAGCATGACTTGTGGATTCATCGCCAGTGCGCGGGCTATCGCTACGCGTTGCTGCTGGCCACCGGACAGGTGCGCTGGGTAGTAGTCGCGGCGATCGTACAGGCCAACCTTGTGCAGCAGGGCTTCTGCTTCCTCAACGCATTCGGCACGGGAACGTTTGAGCACCCGCATCGGGCCTTCAATGACGTTTTGCAGCACCGTCATGTGCGACCAGAGGTTGAAGCTCTGGAACACCATACCCAGGCAACTGCGCATGCGCTCGACCTGGCGGCTGTTGCTCGGTGTCTGGCGGCCGTCGCTATGCTGCTTCATTTCGATCACTTCACCATTGACGCTGATGATGCCTTGATCGGGCGTTTCCAGAAGGTTGATGCAACGCAGGAAGGTACTTTTACCTGATCCACTGGCACCGAGGATTGAGATCACGTCGCCCTTGTGGGCGTCCAGGGAAATGCCCCTGAGGACATGTGCGTTGCCGAAGGACTTCTGAATGTTAGTTACCGACAAGGCTGAAGCGGGCTGAGTGCTCATGGCATGCTCCGTATCAAATCAGGAATGGGAAGGCAGCGAGGGGCTGGCTTTTTTGATGGCGTCAACTGGCCGCTCACGCAAGTGCGGCGAGAGGCGATACTCGAGCCAGGCGACAATACGGACGACCAGGAAATTCAGCACCAGGTAGATCAGGGCTGCGCAAATGAACACTTCCATCGTGCGATAGGTACGCTGGATGATCTGTTGCGCGACGCCAGTGACGTCCCAAACAGTCACCAGGCTGGCCAGAGCCGTGGACTTGACCAGCAAAATGGCTTCGGTGGAGTAGGCCGGCAGGGCTTGGCGCAGGGTGACTGGCGCAATGATCCGGCGTAACAGTTCCCAGGGCGACATGCCGACGGCCTTGCCCGCCTCGATCTGCCCCTGTGGCACGCTAAGCAACCCGCCGCGAATAATTTCGGCTGTGTAACCGGCGGTGCACAAGGCCAGTGAAACCACCGCGCAGCCATAAGGCGACTTGAGCAGTACCCAGGCGAAGCTATCGCGAATGGCCGGGAACTGGCCCAGCCCGTAGTAAATCAGGAACATTTGAATCAGCAGCGGCGTACCGCGAAACAACATGATGTAGAACCGCGCCGGATAGCTGAAAAACCACCAGCGGCTGACCCGCAGGCTGACAATGCCTACAGACAAGGTAAGGCCGATCACCAATGAGCTGAAAAATAGCGTCAGCGTTGTGGGCAACGCTGCCAAAAGCTTGAGCATGGTGTCAGCGAGGAACGGAAAATCGATCATAAGTAGCGCTCCCGACTCGAACTAGACTGGACTGCGCTGCCGCGTGCGACGCACGCGAGCCTCAGCCATATGGAAAAGCCGACCGGACAGGCCAGTGAGAATGAGGTACACGATGCCCCCGATGATGTAGAACGTGAAATATTGACGAGTCGACCCGGCAGCGACCTGACTGGCACGCATCAATTCCACCAGACCGATGACTGAAATCAGCGCGGAGTCTTTCAGGCTCATTTGCCAGACATTACCCAGCCCGGGCAACGCGAATCGCAGCACCTGGGGGACCAGAATCCGTTTGAAGCGCATAGCGCGGGTCATGCCTATGGCCAGTCCGGCTTCCAGTTCGCCCCGCGATACCGCGAGAAAAGCGCCACGGTAGACTTCGGCCTGATAGGAGCCGGAAATCAGCCCGACCGCCAACGCGCCAACCAGAAAAGGTGGCACGTCGATATAGCCTTCACCGCCGAACCAGTGACCAACCGCCGTCACCACACTGGCACCGCCAAAGTAGAACAGGTAGATCACCAGCAACTCGGGGATCCCCCTGAACAGTATCGAATACAGATCCCCCAGCCAGCGCAAACTGCGCTGACGGGATAGCTTGGCGGCAGCGACCAGACTGCCAAATACCGCACCCACCAGCAGGGCTGCCAGGGTCAATACCACGGTCATGCCCGCTGCCTTGAGCAGCGCCATTCCCCAGCCTGAGTCACCGAAACTGAGTAGCTGCAAGAGGTTCATAGAGGGTCCCGTCTTATTAGAAGGTTTAAGCCGCCCGGCAACCTTCACGGTGCCGGGCAATTCAGGGTCAAGACTTAGGTGTGAGGTCTACTTTGAACCACTTCTCGCTAAGTGTCTTGATCGTGCCGTCAGCCATGGCTTCCTTGAGCGCTGCGTCGAACTTGGCTTTCAGCTCAGGGTCTTTCTGGCGGAAGCCCAGAGCTTCCCCTTCACCCCAGATAGGGCCTTTGATCACTGGGCCGGTATAGGTCAGCGGTTTGTTCTCAGGCTTGTCCATCACCGAATTGAAAAATGTCACGTCATCGAAAGCGACGTCGATGCGGCCGGCCAGCAGATCGAGAATGACTTCGGCTGAGCTGCCGTACTCACGAATGGTCGCAACGTCCTTGAAGTTCTCATCAATGAATGGCGTGTAAATTGTGCCGGAGGCGATACCGATGGTTTTACCTTTGAGTGCCTTGCGCAGCTCTTCAACTCCGGCGCGTACTTCTTTGGCATCTTTACCCAGGGTGATGGCTGCTTCGCTACCGGTTTTGCCAGGCAACAGATCGGCTTTCAGCGCGACGAAACTTGCAGGTGTCTGGGCGTAAGGAATCGAGAAGGCCATTACCTTTTGGCGCTCATCGTTGATGACAATGGCGTCCATCAGCATGTCAAATTTACCGGCATTGAGGCTGGCGATCATCCCATCCCAGTTCTGTACGACAATGTTGCACTTGAGCTTCATACGCGGACAGATGATATCCATCAGCTCCGGTTCGAAGCCGCCGATTTTTCCACCTGGCAGCGTCAGGTTCCAGGGTTCATAGGCGCCCTCGGTTGCAATATTCACCGTAGTCCATTCTTTGGCCTGCAGTGCCGGAGCACAGGCCAGAACCATTGCACTGAGCGCTACAGAACCCAACCAGCTTGATTTCTTCGACATCTTGATACTTCCTGCCTAATCAATGGAGTGTTGCGAACTGATCCGGCTCAGGCCGAATCTCCAATGCCTGTCTGCACAACGGTTCTTGTGCAGACAAGACAAAACCATAAAAGCCAACCTGCCAGTTCAGCCGGTTAATTCGCACCCATAATGGTCTCAGCCTGGACAGCTGGCCCATCTCCATGTGCTCCTGACCTACAGATCAACCGGTGATCATCGGCAGGTTCAGGCCCTGCTCGAGCGCGGATTTCGACGTCACGGTGCTTGGTAAAAGTGGCGGGGTAGGCTTATTTTCGGTCACGAAAAAAACTCCTCAGCAATTAATCCAAACCAGCCCAGGCAGTGGGCGAGCAAGCCTGTGCGCGGCATTGCGCTACAAGCGAAATAGTGGAAGGTGCGAAGAAGTTCTCGTGACTCTTACGCACACATACTTACTTGTACATACAAGAGTATGCAATCAAGCGGCCAACTTGCTGGGTGGGTATTCAATAAAGTGTTGAATCTGGCTGAAAAGCCCCTGGGACGAGGTTTTGGCGGGAGGTGATTCTTTCTGGAGAGATTTTGCGAAGGTGTGACGACTGTTACTTGAGCGTGGAATTGCGCCATGCCGGGGCGCTCGGTAACAAATTGAGAGATGTTGGTGCGTGATGGGGAACGATTGGGTGAGTGCTTTTGTGGCGAGGGGACTGGCAGCGTCAAACTTAAGCGGAAAATGGAAGGAATTGAATCAAGCATCAATCGTTATCCGCCGCAGCCTCTTATGAATGGCTGCGGCTTGGCACGCTGCTCGGGAATCGATTTTAGTGCAGGCCCGGTAGAGCGGTTTGCAGCAATTGCGGGTCTTTCAAAACGCTTGCTGCACTGGCGATATCTGGCGCCAGCCAGCGGTCATGGTCATAGGCCGGAACGCGCTCGCGCAGCAGTCGCCAAGCGACATCCGTGCCTGCACCGAAGCATGGCCCTTTGAGAAAGTCGGCCTTGAGAAATTCGAAGGCTTGGGCGGCCAGCAGATATTCGATAGCGAGAATCTGTGTGCAGTTTTCCAGCGCCCGATGCAGTTTCAGCGCAGCGTTGGTGCCCATGCTCAGGTGGTCTTCCTGCAGGCCCGATGTGACGTAGTTGTCGAGCACCGCCGGTTGCGCCAACTGACGATTTTCCGCACACAGGGAAGCGGCAACGTACTGGACGATCATCATTCCAGAGTTAACCCCAGGGTTGCTCACCAGAAATGCCGGCAAGCCACTGACGTGCGGGTTGATCAAACGGTCCAGGCGACGCTCGGCAATCGAGCCGATCTCCGCTATGGCGATCGCCAGCAAGTCGGCAGCCAAGGCCACCGACTGGCCGTGCGGGTTGGCCTGGGACATCACCCGGTAGTTATCCGGTGTACCCAGAACCAGCGGGTTATCGGTGGTGGAGTTGAGTTCGGTTTCGATCTGTCGGGTCGCGTGGTCAAGTTGATCACGGGCCGCACCATGCACTTGCGGGATCGAACGGATGCTCAGTGCATCCTGAGTGCGAATGCCTTTACTGCTGGCAATCACTTCACTGCCATCGAGCAGGCCGCGCAGGTTGATGCCGACCTGCTGCATCCCCGGATGCGGCTTGAGGGCGATGATTTCAGCGTCGAATGCGTCGATCTGACCGCGCTGGGCTTCAAAGCTCATGGCACCGATCACGTCGGCCCACTGGAGCAAGCGGGTTGCATCGGCGAGGGCGAGGCAGCTCAGGCCGGTCATGCACGGCGTACCGTTGACCAGGCACAGCCCGTCTTTCGCGCCCAACTGAACCGGCTTCAAGCCTTCTTCAGCCAAAGCTTGTTGCGCAGAGACGATCTGCCCGCGATAACTGACCTGGCCGACCCCCAGCAGACTGATGCCGATATGCGCCATGTGAGTCAGGTAACCGACCGAACCCTGGGACGGTACCTGTGGGGTAATCCCGCGATTGAGCAAGTCCAGCAGCGCTTCGACCACTTGCCGATGCAGACCGGATTTACCGTGGCTGTAGTTTATGATCGCCGCACACATGATCGACCGTGTCTGCTCGTCGGTCAGCGGTGCGCCGACGCCACAAGCGTGACTCAGCAATGTATTGCGCGACAGCTGGCTCAGTTGTTCGCCTTGCAGCGAGACATTGCAGAGTGCACCCAAGCCGGTATTGACGCCATAAGCGCGCTCGCCGCTGACGACGATGCGCTGGACGATGGCCTGGGCATTGTCGATCCGCGCCCAGGTTTGAGCCGATAATTCAAGCACAGCACCGTGCCGGGCAACTGCGACCACATCCTGCCAACGCAACGGCGCATCGGCGATAACAATTTTTTTAGCCTGTGACATGTGAAGCCTCACACAATGGTTGTTGTCGAGTTACACCTGTGACCAGGGGGCTTGACCCCTCGCTGTGACTCTTGCGCACACATATTTACTTGTACATACAAGAGTATGCAATCAAGCGGCCAACTTGTTGGATCACTGTTCAATAAGCCTTGGGATTTGGTGGGAGCACTTTTGGGACAAGGGTTTGGCGGGAGGCAATTTCTTCGAGAAATTTTTCGAAGGCGTGACGGCAGTTACTTGAGCGTGGAATTACGTCACGCCGGGACGTTCGGTAACAATTGGGTGTGCTTAGGAAACGGCTGCCTGTCCACCCGGTATGAATCCAGGCTCGGCCCCAAGGCAACCCTTCAGTCGTCGAGATGCAGCGAAACGCATTCCCTTGACGGCCAAAGGACAGCCCTGGAGTCCAACACATTTACTTCAGGTTTTTCAGTACGGTGGCAAGTACCTCACCGCTACGTACCTGTTCGGTGACACTCATCATGTCCGAATAGAATGCACGATCGTTGTCGGCTACCGGGACTCGGCTACGTACCAGATCATATACCGCCTTGGTGACGCTGGAGGCCTTGTGTACATCATGGAAGTCCAACGCCTGACATCCCACCAGCAGTTCAATCGCCAGCACTGACTCCAGTTTTTCGGAAACCTTGTAAGCCTTGATGGCGGCGTTGTAAGCGAGGCTGACCAGATCCTCCTGGTTACCGCAGGTCGAGAAGCTGTCGACAGAGGAGGGGAACGATAGCGTCTTCATTTCCGCGTACAGGCCAGCCGCCGTGTATTGAAGGATCATGTACCCGCTGTTAAGGCCCGGGTTGCGCACCAGGAACGCCGGCATTTCACTGAAGTGCGAATTGACCATACGGTCGATACGGCGCTCGGAAATCTTCGCCAGGTTGGCCAGTGCCACGCATAACGAATCCGCTGACATGCCGATGTAGCTGCCGTCGAAGTTGGCGCCGGAGATGGCAATGCCGTCACCGTCGTCAAGCGGGTAGATGATCGGGTTGTCACCCGAGGAGTGAATTTCGTTCTCGATATTTTCCCGGGCGTGATCGATGAATCTTTTCGAAGCACCATGCACCTGAGGAATGGCGCGCAGGCTATAGGCGTCCTGAAGCCGGTAGTCGATGTTTTCGGCGATCAGCTGACTGTCGTGCAGCATCGCCCTTATATCCCTGGCGGTTTGCGCCTGCTCTTTGTGTGCTTTGACCGAGTGATAACGAGGGTCGAATGCGCGAATCGTGCCCTTTAACACTTCAAGCGAAAGAGCCGCGGCGACGTCGGCCAGCGAGGCGGTCTGCATGGCGTTGTAAAGTGCCAGAATGGCGATGGCGGTCACCGACATGGTGCCATTGAGCATGGCCAGGCCTTCTTTGCACTGCAGGTCTGTTGGTTGCAGGCCGACCTGTTTAAGCGCGGTGGCGCCATCCACCCATTCACCGCCATTGACCCTGGCTTGGCCTTCGCCTAGCAGTACCAATGCCAGGTGCCCCTCGACTGCCAAATACCCCACCGAACCTTCGCCTGGCGCAAACGGCACTACTTCGTTGTTGAGCAGGCCGGCAATCAGCTCCAACAACTCCAGGCGCACCCCCGAAAAGCCTTTGCCAAGGCTGACCAGAATCATCAACTGGATAGCACGAACCTGTTCACGCTTGAGCGGCTCACCCACTGCGACGGCGTGGGAGCGCACGATGTTGATCTGAAGCTCCTTGGCATTCTGCGGCGAAATCACATGCCGAACGTTATCGCCGAACCCCGTGGTCACACCATAGACCAAGCGATTCTCATCGAGGAAACGCTCGACCAAACCACGGGACTTTTTCACGCGGTTCTTGTAAGTCTCGGAAAACGACACCCTGGCTGAATAACGGGATACAGCTACGAACTCTTCGATGGAAGGTTCTCTATCGCCGAGGACGACCTGAGTGATCTGCTGAGGATGAGCTTTCATTGCGAACTCCCGAGAAACGAAATGATTGGGGTGCTGGGCCGACCGAGCCATCGCCCGATTGAGCGTGCGAGAAGACTAAAGCGATTTTAAAATGAAGAAAATATGGCAATTTCTGTCAAATTTACTAGAATTTCTAAACTTAAATGCTTTCGAGACCTTCACATCGCCATGAGTCGCTTACCGCCCTTACGAGCCCTCCAAATATTTGAAACCGTCGGTCACTGCGGCGGTATATCCCAAGCCGCAAAGCGACTGAACATCTCTGTGGGCGCGGTGAGTCAGCAGATGAAGTTGCTTGATGAGGCGCTGGGCATGAGCTTGACGATCAAGGAGGGACAGCGCTTGCGGCTGAACGCCATTGGCCAGCGTTTTCATGCGCGGTGTTCTATAGCATTTGAAGAGTTGAGAGCCGCCGTTTCCGAAGTAGAGAGGTCGAAAAACCCCAACAATTTGTATGTCAGTGGCCTGCCTTCTCTCATGACCAAGTGGCTGGCGCCTCTCACCTACGAATGGCAGCATGAGGATGGTGATCTCGACATCTATCTGGATGGCACGCTGGCGGACACTTTGGAGGAGGAAAACGCAGATTTTCGTATCGGTTATGGCGAGCCTGTCCACTATGCCGGGCATAGCGTTGTACTGTTCCGCGATTGTGTGGTGCCGGCATGTTCACCGACGCTTTTAGGTCATCCAGGCCATGTGGAGCATGCCGGTGACCTGCTTCAACACCCGCTTATCCGTATCGATTCGCGGCCGAAATTTGATTCACCCCCCTCTTGGGCCGAATGGTTTGAGCTAGAGGGTGTCGCCGTCGAGCAGGCAATTGCCATACGTCGCAGTTTTTCTTCGTCCAGCATGGCTATTCAAGCCGCTATCGATCACCAAGGCATAGTACTGGCGCAGTTTTCGATGATTGCCCGTGACATCGATGAAGGGCGCTTGATCATTCCTTGGCAGCGAGCCATGCCTCTTCCTTCGCCGTATTACCTGAGTTGGCACCCTAATACTTTGCAGAAAACGCAATGTCGGGCATTTCAACGCTGGCTGATTGGCCGAGGGAGAGCACAAGAGGAAATTACTGATTCCTTGATCCAACGTGATGTTTTTCACGCCGGGGTGTCGTCGAGTTAACAGACCTTCCAGTCAGCGCTCAACGGGTCTGGTGTTTGCATTTGCTTGCATCGTCGGCTCCTTGGAAGTGTCAAAGCTGCTCACTACGTATGAGCAGCTGCTTCCTGGAGCTTAAATCTCCTTAACCGGCGTCCCCCCCTCAACCCCCTTGATCAACTCAATCACATGCAAACAATCCGCCTTGTTCACATACGATTCCCCACTGGCAACCGTCTCGTGATTACCCGCCCTCAACCGCCAGCGCCACTGCCCTTTGCCGGTGCTCGGGGTGCCCTTCGATTGCCTATAAATCTCAAAATACATTCAGCTCGCTCCATGCGATTAGTTATTGCGACATCCTGTGTGGCGCATTGAAGCAAGCCTAGCGGAGCTGGGTTTTTTGGCTATCGGGCATTTGTTTCTAATAGTTTGAAGGTGTTTCCTACAGCGCATCCGAGCCTCGAGTGAATGGCCAAAACCGCCGCAGTTTCGCCCTTGCATCACCTTCCGGGCTCCTGCTTAATACGACTCGGCTCATGGCGCTGAAAATCAGTCGGCGACCGAAGATTGTAGAAAAATCACTATAAAAAAGAGCAATCAATTGACTCATCAGCATGGAACGCAACTGGCCGAGCATGTGGAGCTGTCGCTCGTCATCCCGGTGTTCAACGAAGCGGCCACTATCGATTTGTTCATCGCGCGGATTACTGACGTCTTCAAGGATGAGGCGCTGGTCGGTCTGGAGATGGTGTTCGTCAATGACGGCAGTACCGACACCACGCTGGATCTGCTTCTGGAGCGCCAGAGGACTGATCCGCGTGTTCGCATCGTCGATCTGAGTCGCAACTTCGGCAAGGAAGCGGCATTGACCGCCGGCCTGCAGACTGCCACCGGCCAGGTGGTAGTGCCTATCGACGTCGATCTGCAGGATCCTCCGCAAGTCATCCTTCAGATGATTGCCCGTTGGCGTGAAGGCTATGAAGTGGTGCTGGGTCATCGTGTGAGTCGCAACAACGATTCCTGGGCCAAGCAAACTTCGGCCAGTTGGTTTTACCGCCTGCACAACAAAATTTCTGATCAACCTCTGCCCAAGGATGTCGGTGATTTCCGGCTCATGGACCGCTGCGTGATCGATGCCTTGCAGACCTTGCCGGAGTCCCGGCGTTTCATGAAAGGTTTGTTCGCCTGGGTCGGGTTTCGGACCACCCATGTCGATTACGAGCGGCCGGAGCGGGTGGCGGGGGAATCCAAGTTTAACGGCTGGCGCTTGTGGAATTTCGCGCTGGAAGGCATCACCAGTTTCAGTACCGACCCGCTCAAGGTCTGGACCTATCTGGGGTTGTTCGTGTCCGTGGTTTCTTTCTCGTTCGCCACGTTCATTGTGTTGCGCACGCTATTTACCGGGGTCGATGTCCCGGGCTACGCCTCGCTGATGGTGGCCGTCACCTTTCTGGGGGGCCTGCAACTGATTGGCATCGGGGTGCTGGGTGAGTACTTGGGCCGAACCTACATCGAATCAAAGCGCCGCCCGGTTTATCTGGTGCGGCGTGTCTATAACGCCAAGGACTGAACCATGGATCTCAAGGAAACCGACATCCTCGGTTCAAGCATTGACCAGCACTGGTATTACTTGTCAAAAGCGGCGGCGACGACGCGTCTGCTGGGCAATACCCCAGTTAAAAAGATTCTCGATGTAGGTGCCGGTTCAGGGTTCTTTTCCCATCATTTACTGGCCCGGACAGCTGCCACCGAGGCCTGGTGCGTGGACATCAGTTACGACGCGGACTCGGAAGCCACAACCGCCGGTAAACCGGTGCACTACCGGCGTTCGATCGATTCGGTGGACGCCGATCTAGTGCTGCTGATGGACGTGCTGGAGCATGTCGATGACGACGTCGGGTTGCTCAAGGCCTACGTCGATAAAGTCCCGTCCGGTAGCCGTTTCCTGATGACGGTGCCGGCGTTCCAGTTTCTCTGGAGCGGGCACGATGACTTTCTTGAACACAAACGCCGCTACACCCTGGCGCAACTGGAAACGGTGGCCAGTGACGCCGGGTTGACGGTGAAGCAAGGGGCTTACTATTTCGGTGCGGTGTTCCCGATTGCGGCGATGCTGCGGCTGTTGCCCAAAGGCACACAACGTTCACCGCCGCGCTCGCAACTCAAGCAGCATCATCCGCTGGTCAATACGCTGCTGAAGACCTTGTGCAGTATCGAACTTCCGTTCATGGGCGCGAACCGCCTGGCCGGTCTGACGGTGTTTGTCCTGGCCCAGAAGCCGTGACGTCAGCCGAAAAGTCAGCCCTGATCAAGCGTGGCCTGCGTTTTGCCGTGACCGGGTTGTTCGTCACGGCCCTTCATGCAGTGGTGGCCGTGCTGTTCATCAACTACGTACTGGCGCTGCCACCCATTGCCAACGGCGTGGCATTTGCTGTGGCGACCGTGGTTTCTTACGTGGTCAACACGACCTGGAGCTTTTCCAGTCGATTACACGGCCGGACGCTGATGCGCTTCATGATGGTTTCGGGCGCCGGTTTTTTGCTGGCGATGCTGGTGGCCTGGGCCGCGCAAATGGCCGGGCTTCATTATTTGCTGGGGATCGTCGCCGTAGCGCTGACCATTCCGGCATTCACCTTTGTTTTGCATAATTTCTGGACGTATCGATGAAGTTTTCTGGAAAGCGCCTGGCAATCTCGATGTTGCCTGTTCTCATGGGGATTCTGGCGTTTTTAATCGTTGTCGGCCCTCGGGCATTGAACCCGATGAACATCGCCTGGCTGGATGGTGGGGACCCGGCGACCCATTACCTTGGTTGGGTTTTTTTCAGGAATGCACCCTGGTCGTTTCCGCTGGGGCTCAATCCGTCCTATGGGTTGGAGCTGGGTAACGCCGTCATATTCTCGGATTCAAATCCGCTGTTTGCGTTGATCTTCAAACCCTTTGCTGCGCTGCTTCCCGAGCCTTTCCAGTATTTCGGTCTCTGGTTTCTGACGTGTTTCATTCTCCAGAGCTGGTTTGCCTGGAAGCTGATGGGGCTGGTCACCGCCAATGTGACATTGCGCCTGCTGGGCGCGGGGTTGTTTCTCTTCACCCCTGCGATGATTGCTCGATTGGGTATACACCTGTCCCTGGCGGGCCATTTTCTGATTCTGGCCGCCGTGTACCTGGCCTTGCGCCCCTATACCGACAAGCGCCGCCTGGCCTGGGGCGCGCTGTTGGCTACAACGGCACTGGTGCATGCCTACCTGTTGGCAATGGTCGCGCTGATCTGGATTGCCGATCTCGTGGCTAAAACCTTACAACGTCACCTGACGCTGCCCAAGGCGTTGATCGAGCTGGTTGGCTTGTTTCTTCTGGTCAGCTTGTGCTGCTGGCAGGCCGGCTATTTCAGTGTTGGAGGCAGTGGCGTAGGCACGCTCGGTTATGGGTTGTTTCGCGCGAATGTGCTGACGTTCTTCGATGCCGGCAGTTGGTCTTACGTACTCAACGCTATACCTGGCGCTCCGGGCGATAGTGAAGGTTTCGCGTTCCCTGGGCTGGGGGGCATTTTCCTGGGCATTTGCGCTTTACTGTTGATGCTGCAAGGTAACAGCAACGTTGTCGCAGCAGTGCGCAGACGACCGGTGTTACTGATCGCTCTCTTGGGGCTTGCCCTGTTCGCTGTCTCCAATAAAGTCGGCATTGGTGCATTCGAGTTCGACTATCCGTTGCCTGAGTTCGTCGTTTCCACCGCGGGTATTTTTCGGGCATCGGGGCGGATGATCTGGCCAGTCATGTATGTGGCGACCTTCGCCATCATCTATGTGGTTGTCCGCGGGCACACGCCGCGCACGGCGTTGGTGCTGTTAGCCATTGCTCTGGTGATCCAGGTGGCTGATACCCGGGCGGGCTGGGCGGGGGCGCGGAAAATCTTGATGGTTTCGCCGGCACCGAAATGGAACACCCCGCTGGTTGACTCGTTTTGGCAGAGTGCGGCGTCGCACTATCAGAAGGTGCGCTGGGTTCGTCCGCAAAACCTTTCGGCCCAGTGGTTGACGCTGGCAGATTACGCGGGCACTCACCGTCTGGGGACGGATGCGGTCTATCTGGGCAGGGTGAGTACCGTGGCCGTAGAGGCGGCACAACGCAAGGCGGACCTGACTTTCGACTCCAGAAAGTATGACACCGACTCCCTGTATGTACTGGACGAGAGGGCGCTGCTCCAGGCGGCAGTCTCCCTCGACAGCAACACCGATGTTCTGGCCAGAATCGACGGTTTGAACGTACTGGCTCCAGGCTGGAAACAATGTGCCGATTGTCCCGCAGTCAATGCGGTCAATCCGCTGGATTTGATTCCATTGCTCAAGCAGAGTGAAAGGATGCCGTTCCAGACAGGGAGCCCGGCGACGGCCTATCTGGCAAAAGGCTGGTCTGCCAACGAACCGTGGGGGACCTGGTCAGAAGGTTCCGATGCGGAAATCATCCTGCGGCCCACGGCTGACGTGCATTCGCTGCTGCTCGAAACCACTGCCTTACTGGCCCCGACACACCTGCGTCAGTCGTTGGAAGTTCGCGTCAATGAGGTTCGGGTCCTTGCCACCAGCCTGATCAAGCCAGAGGCGAACATGATTGAAATCGCCCTGCCAGCCGAGGTGAAAAAGCTCATCGCACAGCAGGGTGTGCTACGGATCCAGTTTCACTTGGCCAATGCAATCAGTCCGAGAGAGCTCGGCATGAGCGAGGATTCGCGCAAGCTGGCAATCGGGTTACAGGCGTTGACCGTGCAGTGAACCGGGCTGCCGGCTCTGCACTGCGCTCGGTCGACAATGTCGCTCAGTTGCGCGGGTGCGTAGACGCCGGCCCCCAGGCCTTTCTACACTGCTCCCAGTCTTGGGGACCGGGAGCCGCTGATGAATCGCAATGAACTGCGTAAGGCCGACATCAATTTGATGGTGGTGTTCGAGACGCTGATGCTTGAACGCAACGTGACGCGGGTGGCGGAGAAGCTGTTCCTCGGGCAACCGACCATCAGTTCGGCACTCAACCGTTTACGCGCGATGTTCAACGACCCGTTGTTTATCCGGGTCGGCCACCGCATGGAACCGACGGCGCGAGCCGAGGAGCTGATTCAGTACCTCTCGCCGGCCCTGGATGCGTTGTCCTCTGCATTGAGCCTGACCCGCGACTTCGATCCTGCCAGCAGCACCATGACCTTTCGCATCGGTTTGTCCGATGACGTCGAATTCGGCTTGCTGCCGCCCCTGTTGCGCGCCTTGCGTCAGGAAGCGCCGCAAGTGGTGTTTGTGGTTCAGCATGTCGATTACTGGCGAATCCCGGACTTGCTGGCGTCCGGTGACATCACGGTCGGCATCAGCCAGACCCGCGGCCTGCCGGCCAATGCCAAGCGCAAACTGTTGCGACACATTCAGCCCTGCATACTGCGCGCCGATGCCGCCGATACACCACTGACCCTCGACGAGTACTGTTCGCGGCCCCATGTGCTGGTCTCGCACACGGCCAATGTCAGCGGTTTTGCCGATGAGTGGCTGGCCGAGATCGGTCGCAAACGCCAAGTGGTGCTCTCGGTGCCACAATACAGTGCCTTGCCGGTCCTGCTGGCGGGGACTGACCTGATTGCCAGCCTGCCGGACTACGCGGCGGCGGCGATGGCTGCCTCGGGCCAGTTGTTCAAGGAGCCGTTCCCGTTCAAAACGCCGACCCTGGACCTGTCCATGGTCTGGCTGAGTCACGTGGATACCGACCCCGCCGAACGCTGGCTGCGCGCCCGGCTCGAAGCCTTTATGAGCGAGCGCGGTTTGTCCGAGACGCAGGGCGTCAAACTGCTCTGACGGCCAGTACCGACACCTTGCCTGCTCGGTGTTGTACTGCTTTGCTCCATGCGTATTCCCGATGACTGACCGGAGACCCATCCCATGAGCAGTTCCCGTTCTCTGTTGCGTGGGCGCGGCAGCCATGACAGTGGCAAGGTTGGCATGGTCGAACTGTTTTTCGATCTGGTGTTCGTGTTCGCCGTCACCCAGCTTTCCCACTCTTTGCTGGCGCACCTGACGATAGGCGGCGCGGTGCAGGTCGCATTGATGATGGTGGCGGTGTGGTGGGTGTGGATCTTCACCTCCTGGGTGACCAACTGGCTCGACCCGGAAAAGCTGCCGATCCGCCTCGGTCTGTTCGGCTTGATGGTCGCTGGCCTGTTGCTGTCGTCGTCGATTCCCAAGGCCTTTACCGACCGTGGATTGATGTTCGCCGCAGCTTTTGTCTTCATGCAGGTCGGCCGCACGCTGTTCGCGATCTGGGCGGTGCGCGGCGAGCCCCTGAACATGACCCGCAACTTCCAGCGGATTCTGGCGTGGATGGTGCTGTCCGGGGTGTTCTGGATCAGCGGCGCGCTGCTTGACGGCGATCGGCGTCTGGCCTGCTGGGCTCTGGCATTACTGATCGAACTGATCTCGCCATCGCTGTACTTCTGGGTGCCGGGCCTTGGCTGCTCGACGCTGGCCGACTGGAACGTCGAAGGCAATCACATGGCTGAGCGCTGTGGTTTGTTCGTGATCATTGCGTTGGGCGAGTCGTTGCTGGTGACCGGTGCAACCTTCGCCGATCTGCTGCTGAACGGACAGGCACTGACGGGGTTTCTGATTGCCGTGCTGGGCAGCGTGGCCATGTGGTGGGTGTATTTTGACAGCGGCGCCGAGCGCGCTCACCACCGTATTGCACACTCCAGCGACCCTGGTCGCCAGGCGCGGATCGCCTACACCTACCTGCATGTCTTGATCGCTGCCGGGATCATCGTCAGCGCGGTGGCCGATGAGCTGGTGCTGGTGCACCCGGAGCACGCGAGCGACGCCGGGATCATCGTGATCGTCGCGGGGCCCTGGCTGTTTTTGCTCGGTTGCGCGCTGTTCAAGTGGGTAATGGCCGATCGGATTCTGCCGCCGTTGTCTCATCTGGTGGGCCTGGCATTACTGCTCGCGCTATTGCCTGTGGCGCTGAATCAGCTGTTTTCAGCGTTGCTGCTGGGCGGGCTGACGACCGCAGTGATGATTCTGGTGGCGGCTTGGGAAACGCTGGCACTGCGCGAGTCGCTCCCGGCGCAGGAGCATTGATCGACGCGGTATTTTCGTGGGCAAGAGCAGGATTGTTCTGTGGTATAGGTACGACCCTTCATTCAATCCTTAGGAAGCATCGCAATGCCTCACCTGCACATGGAATACACCGCCAACCTGCCGGACCTCAATGCCGACGTGGCGCTGTTGCGCTTGAACAATGCATTGGTGGCGTCCGGGCAGTTTTCCGCGGAGTTCGATATCAAGAGCCGTGCGGTGCAGGTCGGCGCATTCCGGGTCGGTACCGGGGTGGGTGAGCGTGGTTTTGTGCATGTGAAGCTGGCTGTGCTGAGCGGGCGCTCGCCAGCGATCAAGAAGCAATTGTCCGAGAGCCTGCTGGCGGTGTTGCAGGATCTGTGCGAATGGCCCGCCAGTGTTGATGTGCAACTGTGCGTTGAAATTCTGGATATTGACCGCGATTCCTACACCAAGACTGCCATCAGCCACTGATTTTCTGCGCGCTGCCCGTCAGAGAAAACCCTGTTCCGCGCAAGCCTTGACCACTTGTTCGCGTAGCCAGGTGTTGGCGCTGTCCAGATCGCTGGTTTGGCTCCACTGCATGTCGAGGGTGAACCCCGGCACGCCGTTCGGTGCTTCGCAGTGGCTGAAGACCGAGTCTTTGGCCAGCAGGTGCTGGATGCGTCGGGGCAGGGTCAGGATAAAATCAGTCCCCGTGATCAACTTGAGCGCAGCGCTATAGCTGTTGGAGCGCGCAACGATCTGGCGTTTGTGCGCTTGTTGGGCGAGCCAGCCGTCGACCATGTTGGTGGTGGAGGTCCATGGCGTAGGGAAGACGTGTCGGCGTTCGACGTAGGCTTTGAGACTGATGCGCGGTTCCAGCGGCGTCGCCCGCTTGTCGAAAACGCACACCAGATCGTCCTCAAGCAACACCTGGGATCTGATGTCATTGTGGCTGCGATGAAAGTTCGGGCCGAAGCAAATCACCAGGTCGAGGCTGCCATCGCGCAGCTCGTCGGCCGGGATGTCGGTTTCGAGTTTGTGCACATTGACGATCACCGGCAGGTCGGCGAAATCGAAGTTCTTCAAGAGCCGCGGCAGGATCAGGTGTTCGAAATATTCCGGTGCACAGATGTTGAAGGTCACCGCTTGCCGCGTCGGGTCGAACGCCTGAACGCCGGCATGGCACAGGTTGATGCTTTCGAGAATCTTCAGCACATGTGCGTACATGGTGCTGGCTTTGTAGGTCGGACGCATACCCGTGCGGGTATTGATGAACAACTCGTCCTCGAAACTGGTGCGCAGCTTCTTCAGGCAGTAACTCACCGTGGACTGGCTGACACACAGCGCTTCAGACACACCGGTGACGCTGCTTTGCTCATACACGGCGATGAACACCATGAGGTCCTGCATGTCGAGCTTTCTAAGCAAGTTACTGTTCAGCATCCGTACTGTCTCACTCCGCTCGTTGCGCAAGTTGTGCGCAAACGTGTGCGAGTGATGCTAACGGAACGATGGTCCCAGGAGAATGGCCCGTAGGATTATTCACGGACAAGTGTGGGACAGAAACAGTAATGAACACGACGTCTGTCCCACAGAAGCCCTGAGTGGCTGAACACCTTCAGCGGGAGTGATTCATTAATGTGCTCCTGATCAACCAATGTGTTTGGCGTAGTGCCGTGGGTCAAAGCGCAACACCATCAGGACCATCAGCAGCATCACGGCCGTCAATGACCACCAGGCCCATTCGAAACTGCCCAGTTGATCGCGAATCATCCCGGCGATCAGCGGCGACACCCCGGCGATCAGATAACCAATCCCTTGCACGAACGCCGTGAGCCCACCGGCGCGTTGAGGGTTGTCCAGATGATCCAGGGAAACGATCAGGCTCATGGGAAACAAGCCGCCGATGCCAAGGCCCAACAAACACGGCCAAAGCAGGCTCAGGTGTTGCGGGCTGAGGATCAGTCCGCAGAAGCCGGCCATGATCAATCCCAGCAACACCACCAGAACCCGTCGTTTGTCACGCCTGCGGTTGGCGATGGCCGGGGTCAGCAAACCGGAGAGCACTTCCATGGCCGTCAAAAAGCCTAACAGCAGGCCGGCGTTCTGTTCGCTCCAGCCTTTTTCGACGTAGTACGGCGCCAGCCAGGCCAGCACGCAGGTGTAGGACGCCGTGCCCAAGCCGAAGAAAATCGCCAGCAGCCAGGCGCGGGAGTTGCTGAAGAACGTTTCGTTGCGGTGCGCGGTGGCCGGTTGTGCGGGGACGGCGTGGCGTTGGCCGTACCAGAGCAGCAGGGCCAGCAGCGCCAACACCGCCCAGATCGCCAGCCCTATACGCCAGTTGCCGGTACGAGTCATCACCAAGGGCGCGAATGACGCCGTGATAGCCGCGCCGCCCATGATCGAGGTGACGTAAAGCCCCATGAACAACGAGACGTTGTCGCTGAAGCGGGACTTGATCAGCGCCGGCATCAATGCCTGGATCAGCGCAATGCCGACACCTGCGAGCACGGCACTGAGGATGAGTTCGGCGGCCGAGTCGAGGAATAGCCGCGACACGGTGGCAAGACCAATGATCAGCAGTGATAGCACCACCGTCCGGTGTTCTCCAAGACGCCGACTGACGCTCATGCCGAAGAACATCGCCAGGCCCATGGCCATCACCGGCAGCATGGTCAGCAGCGACGCCAGGCTGAAACTCAACGGGATATCGCCGCGAATGGCCGACAACAGCGGGCCGACGGCGGCCATCGACGGACGCAGGTTCAGGGCGACGAGGATCACGGCGATCATCAGCCAGACAGCGGGGCGGGAGGTGGCGCGAACGTTTTCCATAACCATACCTTGAGGGACAAGGTGTGGATTAGGCGGCGCGGGGCGAGAGTCGGCAAATCAGAAAGTCATGTGCGGTATTTAAAAATTAAATACCGCTCGGGTGACACACAACATCGCAGCCCCTGCTGGGGCTGCGATCGTGGTTTCTATCAGAACGGTTTGGTTGGCAGGTATTTGCCGTCCAGGGTGATCACCGCACGGGAGCCGCCATCCGGATCTTCGACTTTCTTGATGTCCAGCTTGAAGTTGATGGCGCTGATGATGCCGTCGCCAAACTGCTCATGAACCAAGGCCTTCAAGGTCGAACCGTACACCTGCAGCATTTCATAGAAGCGGTAGACAGTCGGGTCGGTCGGGATGCCGCCCTGAATGCTGCCGCGCAGGGGCACGCTTTGCAGCAAGCGGCTGGCATCCTGGTCCAGGTCGAGTTTGGCGCAGACCACTTCGGCTGCTTCAGCCGGCAGCGGGTGCTGGCCGAGGAGGGCGGCGGTGACGAACGCCAGGCTCAGGCCGGTGCCGTCGGTGAGGTCCTGCCATGAGAGGTTTTTACGTGCCTTGGCGTCGATGATGGTGTCGGCGAGGGCCAGGCGTGGGGCTTGAGCGAATTGAGAGTGCAGCATGGTGATTTCCTCTTTCGTTACGTAAGAAATGTGGGTCAGGCGGCGTGTGGCTGTTTGCGGGTCAGTGCACAGGTAGTCGGGTGCTCGGCGAGCGAGACGAAGCGTTGGGTCGCCTCATCCAGAGCGGCGATCGAACCGCTTTCGATGTCGTAGACCCAGCCGTGCAGGTTCAGGCGACCCTGCTCCAGGGCCAGTGCAACTGAAGGGTGGGTCTTGAGGTTGGCCAGTTGGGCGACCACGTTTTCCCGAACCAGCGAATCCAGGCGCGCTTGCGCCGAGGCGTGAATGCGGGCGGCATTGACCACCTTGGCCGACTCGGCATGACGCAACCAGTTGGCAACGGCTGGCAGGTGATCCAGACATTTGCAGGTCGAGATGGCGGTCATCGCACCGCAGTCGGAGTGACCGCAGATCACGATGTCGCTGACGCCGAGCACGGCGACCGCATATTCAACCGTGGCTGACACACCGCCTGGCTCCGGGCCGTAGGACGGCACGATATTGCCGGCGTTGCGGATGACGAACATGTCACCGGGTTCTTGCTGGGTCAGCAGTTCCGGGACTACGCGGCTGTCGGAACAGGTGACAAACAATGTGCCTGGGCTTTGGGTGGTGGCGAGTTGCTTGAACAGTTCGCTGCGTTCCGGGAATGCATCGCGTTGAAACTTCAGGAAGCCGTCGATGATGTCTTGCATGGCGTGTTCTCCTTGCGTCGTTGATGGGGCAAGGATGAAAGTTTTCAGCTATAGCGTCCAAGACCGGATTATTATGGTTTCAATAAGTCATGCCTATAGTTGAGATGCCATGCTGTTACGCCATATTCGCTACCTGCTCGCGGTCGCCGAACACCGCAACTTCACTCGGGCAGCCGAGGCGTTGCATGTCTCGCAGCCAACGCTGTCGCAGCAGATCAAGCAACTGGAGGACTCGCTCGGCGCGCCGCTGTTCGATCGCTCCGGGCGCACGGTGCGATTGACCGATGCCGGTGAGGTGTATGTGCGTTATGCGCGGCTGGCCTTGCAGGACCTGGAGGCGGCCAAACGGGCGATGCACGACGTTCAGGATCTGACGCGCGGCTCGTTACGGTTGGCCATGACGCCCACGTTCACCGCTTACCTGATCGGCCCGCTATTGGCGCGCTTCAACAGTCTGTATCCGGGAATCAATCTGAGCGTCGAGGAAATGACCCAGGACCATATCGAGGCTGCGCTCGCCGAAGACCGACTGGACATCGGCATCGCGTTCACCGGCAGTCACCTGGCGGACATCGACAGCCAGGCGTTGTTTGCCGAAACCTTGAGCCTGGTGGTCAGCGAGGCGCATCCAGGGTTTGTCCGGCAGCAATCACTCGACGCCCAGGCGTTGGGCCAGCAGTCGCTGGTGTTGCTCAGCGGCGATTTCGCAACCCGTCAGCACATTGACCTGTATTGCCGCCAGCAGGGCGTGGCACCGCGCATTGCCATCGAAGCCAACTCCATCAGTGCGATTGTCGAGATTGTTCGTCGCGGGTCATTGGCGACGATTCTCCCCGAGGCCATCGCCCGCGAGTTGCCGGGGTTGCGACCGTTGGCACTGCAACCGGCGTTGCCACAACGTACGGTGGCATTGCTCAGTCGCAAGGGCGCTTATCGCAGTGCGGCGAGTGAAGCATTCAGGGCGCTGGCCAGTGCTCAGTGACCGGGGACGGCCAGCCACTGCGCGAGCACCGCATCATAGGCGCCCGTGGCTTTGCTCAGGTGCAGCCACTGATCCACATAACCCTTCCAGGCCACATCGTCGCGAGGGAGCAAATAGGCTTTCTCGCTGTACTGCAAGTACTGCTCAGGATTGACCGCACACAAACCGGGTTTGAGCTTCTGCTGATACCGCGCTTCAGAGGCGTCGGTGATCATCACGTCTGCCTTGTTCTCCAGTAGTTGCTCGAAAATCGTTACGTTGTCCGGGAAGAGGGTCAGCGTGGCGTTGGGCAGGTGAGTACGGGCAAACACTTCGTTGGTGCCGCCTGCTGGCTCGATCAGCCGCACGGAAGACTGGTTGATCTGTTCGACGGTTTGATAGCGTTGTGTATCTTCGCAACGCACCAGTGGGATTTTTCCGTCGACGCCCAGCGTGTCGCTGAAAAAGGCCTTTTTCTGCCGCTCCAGTGAAACCGAAATGCCGCCCATGCCGATATCGCAACGGTCTGCCAGAAAGTCCGTCATCAGGTTCTTCCAGGTGGTGGGGACCCAGTGCACGTCAATGTTCAGACTTTTCGCCAGGGATTGGGCCATGGCGATATCGATCCCTTCGTATCCGCCGTCTGCGCGCAGGTAGGTGTAAGGCTTGTAATCACCAGTGGTACAGACTTTCAGGTGACCGCGTGCAATCACTTGGTCCAGATGCGAGGCCGCGTTCTGGGCATGGGCCTGGACACTGAACGTGAGCAAGGAGCAGAGCAGTAACGAAGCTTTCATCGGGACGTCCTTGAGTGTTGCCGAAAGATGGAAGGGGCGGCGTCAGTATTTGTGGCCAAGTGTGATGGCGCAAGCGTGGGGCCCATCGAGTCGGGTGCTGACGCAATACTTTGAAACAGGGAGCGCTCTGACTGACGTTAGGGACTCTTCCGACATTATTTCGTTTGCCACCTTGTTAGCGTGCCGGGAAGTTCTCGCGATCACGACCAGGGACGGTTTGGATATCGCGCGTTATTTCCATCCAGCTAAAGGATAAGCGGATGTTCCAACCGTCCAATACGGCACACTTTTCACTGCAAATTCCCGGTGTTCGCAACGATTTCAAGGTGCTGGCCTTCGACGGCACTGAAGCCATCAGCACCTTGTATGGCATCCATGTCGAACTGGTCAGCGAGTACCCGGATGTCGATTTGGAGAGCCTGCTCAGCCAGCCGGCCTTTCTCCAGTTCGGTCATCACGGCGAAGGCATTCATGGGCGTATTGAAAGCGTCGTCGCCGGTGACCCCGGCAGGCGTCTGACCCACTATCACCTGACGTTGGTGCCGGCGCTGTACTACTTGCAGTTCAGCCATGATCAACGGATTTTCCAGCACCTGACGGTGCCGCAAATCATCGCCCAGGTACTCAAGGGGCATGGCATCCAGGCCGATGCCTCTATCGCCTGAGTCCAAAGCCTACATAGAAAAATTCGGGATTCCTTATGGCTCCTGGTAATAACAACCTCGCTGCTGCGTCGATCAACAAACACCCAGCAAATGTTTAGCCGATCTGCACCCAAGGTTCTTCAAGTCTGGATTTAACGGCTTATCGCGGCGTGTGACGCTGCTCAGCCTCTGTGTTCTGCGGTTTTTTCTATGGACGGTTACTCAGTCGACACTCACCCCGAGGCTTCGCCTGGCGCTTATGCGTCCTGTCGTCAGCATCGGCGTCGATTGACACCGGCCAGCGCTTTGAACCTGTCCGCACTTCCATCCGAGTTAGCCTTTTGGGCGCTGTGGCATTGTCGCCACGCACGCCCACCGGATGCCTGCATTTCCCGTTGAGTTTTCATACGAATCCACGCCGTTGGCGCTGGATTCAATCGGCAGCGCCTGCGCGTTTACCTGACGCGGAAATACGAGAGTTCCCATGAGTTTTGCCACGATCCCTTTTGCCTCGAAGCAAGAAGCCCTGACCTTTCTTGAGCTCAACCCGGATATCGAGATGTTTGAGTTGTTCATCCTCGACAACAACGGCGTGCCACGGGGCAAACTGCTGCACCGTGATGAGTTGCTGGCGGTCTATGAAAGCGGTCGGCCACTGCCGAGCACCATTCTCGGGCTGACGATTAATGGAGAGGATGTGGAAAACTCCGGGCTGGTCTGGGAGGTCGGCGACATCGATTGTCGCGCCTATCCGCTCAAAGGCAGTTTGCAGCGCATGCCGTGGCGGCAGATTCCGACGGCAGCGGTGCAAGTCAGCATGCACCCGCAGGAGGGCCTGCCGGCGACCGTGGCTGATCCGCGGCATTTGCTGGCCAAGGTGATCGACGGGCTGAAGGCTGACGGTTATTACCCGGTGATGGCGGCGGAGCTGGAGTTTTACCTGCTCGATCAGCAACGCGACAGCAATGGTCGCCCGCAACCGGCACGGGATGTCGACGGTGGGCGGCCACGGACGACCCAGGTCTACGGCTTGCGTGAGCTGGAACAGATCGAACCGTTCCTCGCCGACCTCTACGCGGCGTGCAAGCTGCAGGGCATCCCGGCACGCACAGCGATTTCCGAGTACGCCCCGGGGCAGGTGGAGATCACCCTCGAACATCGCAGCGACGCGTTGCAGGCGATGGACGAAGCGGTGCGCTACAAACGGTTGGTCAAGGGCGTGGCGCACAAGCACGGGATGACCGCGTGTTTTATGGCCAAACCCTTTGATGACCTGGCGGGCACCGGCATGCACATGCACGTCAGCCTGGCGGACAAGGACGGCAACAACCTGTTTGCCAGCGAAGCACCGGATGGCACGCCACTGCTCAAACACGCGGTCGGCGGCATGCTCGGCACCTTGCTCGATTCATTGCTGATGTTCTGTCCCAATGCCAACTCCTATCGGCGTTTTCAGACCAACAGCTACGCGCCGCTGGCGGCGACCTGGGGTGTGGACAACCGCACCGTGAGCCTGCGAGTTCCGGGTGGACCGGCGTTTTCCCGGCACATCGAACACCGCATTTGTGGCGCTGACGCCAACCCTTACCTGGCGGCTGCAGCGATGCTGGCCGGTATTCATCGCGGCATTCGCGAGCAGTGCGACCCCGGCGCACCGGTTGAAGGCAATGGTTACGCCCAGGCCAGCGAGTTGCTGCCGACCGACTGGCTGACCACCTTGCGCGCACTGGAAGGCTCGGCCTGGGCGCGCGATGCGTTCGGCGGGGAATTTCTTGGGGTATACCTGGCCGTGAAACGCGCCGAATACCGTCAGTTCATGGGGGAGGTCGGGGAGCAGGACTGGCGCTGGTATTTACACCAGGCGTAATGCTGAAAGAGCGGTCCAGAGCCTACCGCACACGGTGCGCAATTGTTCCTGGCGACTTTTTCACGAAAAATTGATGGTGAGCTGCTTACAGTTCGTGCTCAGTAGTTCCCTTTACCAAGAGTCGCCGGTCATGTCTGCGCAACCACCCTCCTCAGTCGAGCACGAATTTGCTCGACGCTACGATCAGGAGCACGCTCGAGTCTGCCTCCAGCCGCATCCCCGTGGGCTGGTGCAGCGGTTTTTGCAGTGGCGTGGCAAGCGATTGGTGCGGCGCGCACTCAAGGTAGCTGGCGAGCCAGGGCTGATTCTCGATGTGGCCTGCGGGGCAGGGGGCAACTGGCCGGTACTGGCCGAGCACACCAACCGGGTGATTCTCGCCACCGATCCGTCCCAGGAAATGCTCAACCACGCCCAGACTCACCATCCGGCTGAGCTGCTCAAACGCGTCAAAACCTTTCAGAGCTCGGCATTCACCATCGGTTTGCCGGAAAATGCCGTGGACTGCATATTTTGCATGCGGTTGTTTCAGCACATCGAAAACAGTGAACACCGTTTGGCGATACTGCGTGAGTTCCATCGTGTCAGTCGCGACACGCTGATCGTCTCGGCACAGCTCGACGGTTTTTTCGCGCTACGAGCACGGTTTGGCGAGGGTGCGCAGCCGCGTCAACTGGCCACCAGGGCTGAGCTTGAGGCCGAGTTCCGGCAGGCGGGTTTCAAGATTCTCAAATACCTGGACACCCTGCCCGGCAGCGACCTGCCACGGGTCTATGTGCTGCATAAAGCCGACTAACCGCAGGGCGTCGGACTAATGGCGGGTGTTTTCGCTCAAGCTCTTGCTCAGTGAGTGCGCGGAAATCGCCGAGGGCGATATATACTGCGCGCCATTCTTCAAGGGAGAGCCGTGTGGCCATCGATATTCACTGGATTCGCGACAACGATAGCCTCGGTCAGTTTTGCGCCCAATGGCAGCAGTTGCCGTTCGTCGCCCTCGACACCGAATTCATGCGGGTCGACACCTTTTATCCGATCGCCGGCCTGTTGCAAATTGGCGATGGCGTGCGCGCTTACCTGATTGATCCTTTGACGATCGACAACTGGCAGCCCCTGGCCCAATTGCTGGAAAACCCGGCAGTGGTCAAAGTGGTGCACGCCTGCAGCGAAGACCTCGAAGTCCTGATGCGCTTGACCGGCAGCCTGCCAGCGCCGTTGTTCGATACACAACTGGCCGCTGCCTACCTGAACCTGGGTTTCTCCATGGGTTACTCGCGTCTGGTGTCGGAGGTGCTTGGCATCGAGCTGCCCAAGGGCGAGACCCGTTCCGACTGGCTGCAGCGTCCGCTTTCGGACACCCAGATCAGCTACGCCGCCGAAGATGCCCTGCATCTGGCGGAGGTCTTCGTCCGTCTGCGGCCAAAGCTGTCCGACGACAAGTACGCCTGGGTCCTGGAGGATGGCGCCGAACTGGTGGCCAACCTGCGCCGCGAAGTCGACCCTTACGAGGTGTATCGCGAGGCCAAGCTGGCCTGGAAACTGTCCCGCGCCCAACTTGCTGTGCTGCGTGAACTTTGCGCCTGGCGCGAGCGCGAAGCCCGCGCCCGCGATCTGCCGCGCAACCGCATCGTGCGTGAGCATTCGTTGTGGCCGCTGGCACGAACCCAGCCGGACAATCTCGCGGCATTGGCGAAAATCGAAGACATGCACCCGCGCACCGTGCGTCAGGACGGTGAATTTCTGCTGGAATTGATCAAGCAGGCGGGCAGTGTTTCGCCGGACCAGTGGCCGCCAGCAGTACCGGAGCCATTACCGATAGAAGCCGCAGCATTGGTCAAGCGTCTGCGGGCGCTCGGTCAGGCCGAAGCCGAACGTTTGGACATGGCCCCGGAACTGATGCTGCGCAAGAAAACCCTGGAAGCCTTGCTCAAGAGCGGTTTCCCCCAGGGGCCTTACCAATTGCCTGATTCGCTGCGTGGCTGGCGCCGCGAGTTGATGGGCCAGGCGCTGCTCGACAGCCTGGCCACTGCCGGAGAACAGCCTTGAAACGTATTTGCTCTATCTACCGAAGCCTGAAGAAAAACGAGATGTACCTCTACGTGCTCAAAAGCGATGCACTGGAGCGTGTTCCGGAAAACCTGCTGCTGGCCTTTGGCAAACCGCATCACGCCTTCGACCTGGTGTTGACTCCCGAGCGCAAGCTCTCGCGTGAAGACATCACGCTGGTGCTGGAAAACCTCGAAAAGCAGGGCTACCACCTGCAAATGCCGCCGGCCGAAGACGAGTACATCGAGCACTTGCCCGAAGAGCTGCTGCGACGCAATGATCCGATTTGACGGATATCTGTAGGGGTTCTGTCCAGAGCCTCTGGAAACAATGGAATTGATTATTTTGGCGAGGGCCGCGAGCGGGGGAGAAACACTCCTTCGGCGGTCTTGTGCACTGTTTTTGAAGGTTTGAACCATGCGCGTTCTGATTGCTGAACACGACCACGCTGTGTATACCCAATTGTTGCGTCAGGCCGCGCCTGAGCTGCAAGTACTGACCAGCGGCGACTCCGCTGAACTGGCCAGCCTGGCCGCCGACTGTCCAGTCTGGCTCGGTCAACCGGACCTGTTGGCGACGCTGCTGCGTCAAGGTCATGAGCCTCAATGGCTGCAATCGACCTGGGCCGGCATTACGCCGTTGCTCGCCGACGGTTTGCCACGCGACTACCGGCTGACCCGTGCTGTCGGGATTTTCGGTCAGGCCATGGCTGAATACGTGCTGACCTACATGCTGGGCCATGAGCGCGAAGTGCTGGCGCGGCTGGTCAGCCAGGTCGAGCGCAAGTGGGACAACCGCCTGGGCCAGAGCCTGGCGGGGCGCAAGGTGCTGATCGTCGGTGCCGGCGACATCGGCCAGAGTGTGGCGCAGTTCCTGGTGCCTTTCGGCGTCAAGCTGTACGGCATCGCCAGCGAACCGCGTGAGCAGGCGCCGTTTATTGAAGTCGCGGGTCTGGAAGACTTGGGCCGCTTGGTCGGTGAAGTCGATTACGTGGTCAACCTGTTGCCGAACACGCCGAACACTCACGATCTGTACAACACCGCGCTGTTCAAGCAGTTCAAGTCGACCGGTTTGTTCATCAACGTCGGACGTGGCGTGGCCGTGGTCGATGCGGACCTGGTGGAGGCCTTGAAGGAAGGGCATCTGGCAGGCGCGGTGATCGACGTTTGCCGACAGGAGCCGTTGCCGCAGCGTCATCCGTTCTGGACCGCCTGGGGCTTGCTGCTGACCGGCCACAGCTCGGCGCCGACCTCACCGTCGATGATGGTGCAGTTGTTTCTCGAGAATCTGCGGGCGTATCAGGCGGGCGAAGCGTTGCGCGGCGAAGTGGATTTCACGCGGGGTTACTGATCAACCCCGATCAACTGTGGGAGCGAGCCCGCTCGCGATGAGGCCCGCACATTCAACATCAAGGTTGAATGTGAAACCGTCTTCGCGAGCAAGCCCGCTCCCACATTAGATCTTCATTGTGGCTTACAGGCTGAAATCACCCTCAGCC
Source organism: Pseudomonas sp. 6D_7.1_Bac1 (assembly GCF_025465945.1). Classification (GTDB taxonomy): domain Bacteria; phylum Pseudomonadota; class Gammaproteobacteria; order Pseudomonadales; family Pseudomonadaceae; genus Aquipseudomonas. The sequence continues at coordinate 295,493 of NZ_JANLNW010000052.1, forward strand.
GCCAGCTCGCTCAACGGGCGACGCGGGCTTGGTTCTTCGCGAGCTTGCAGGTAATCCGCCAGGGTCGCCTTGTCACCCAGTTTGCCGACCGCGACGGCCGCGTGCAGCGCGTAGCCTTCAGGAATGTTCAGCTCCTTGCGGGTCAGCTCCGGATCAAAACCGGCCATGCCGTGGGTGTGCCAGCCGCTGATAGAGGCCTGCAGCGCCAGATGACCCCAGGCGGAACCGGTGTCGAAGGTGTGCCACAGGGCTGGGGTTTCTTCAGTGGCGCCAGGCGCGGTGAAGGTGGTTTTCGAGATGACGATCACCAGTGCCGAGGCGTGTTGCGCCCAGCCGCGGTTGAACTCGTTCAACAGACCCAGGTAACGCTCCCAGTTCGGCGTGTCGCGGCGCGCGTAGAGAAAGCGCCATGGCTGCGAGTTGTAGGCCGACGGCGCCCAGCGAGCGGCCTCGAAGAAGCTCAGCAGGGTTTCTTCAGGAATACTTTCACCGGTGAAGGCGCGCGGCGACCAGCGGTCAGTGAACTGTGGGTGAATAGCATATTCGGCCACGCGGGGATTAGCGCTCATGAAAAAGTTTCCTGGCTACGTTTATGACCCGCCAAGCTACTGCGCGGCGTGATAACTGACAAGTCCTGGTGTACCGACAGTCGCCAGCGCTTGGCCCGCGCAGTCTTGCGCACTAGACTGGCGGCCTTTTCACCACCTGATGTTGATGCTTGAGCCATGGCCGCCAAAGTAGAACCTTTCTGGATACGCAAAACCCTCGAACAACTCGATCAAGAAGAGTGGGAGTCGTTGTGCGACGGGTGTGGCCTGTGCTGCCTGCAAAAGCTTGAGGATGAAGAAGACAACAGCGTCTACTACACGCGCATCGCCTGCAAACTGCTGGACCTGAAAACCTGTCAGTGCACCGACTACCCGAACCGTCGCGACTCGGTGCCGGACTGTATCCAGCTCACGCCGGGCAAGGCCGATCAGTTCAAGTGGCTGCCGCCAACCTGCGGTTACCGGTTGGTCAGCGAGGGCAAGGATTTACCGCTCTGGCATCACTTGGTCTGTGGCGATCGTGACGCGGTGCACCATGAGCGGATTTCCCAGTCCGGGCGCATGCTCGCCGAAGGCAGCGTGGCTGAGGATGATTGGGAAGATCATCTGATTTTTCGCGCGGGCTGACGCTCGGCGTTCCAGAAAGAAATCACGAAGGAGTGTGTATGGCTGTGGGATTGAGGCTGCCGTTGGCTTTGTCACTGCTCTTGCTGAGCTCACCGTTGTGGGCGGCAAAGAAAGTCGATCTGGATTACCACGTGCAATTGTTGCCGCAAAGCGATCAGGCCGAAGTGCGCTTGACCCTGGCGCAGGGGTCGGCGGTGCGCAGCCTGGATTTTGATCTGGGCGACGGCAGCCAGTACAGCGACTTCAAGGCCGATGGTCAGTGGCAGCTCACACCGGGCAATGCGGTGCGCGGCGTCTGGCGCCCGGCTGCCGACAAGGCCAGCCTGACCTACCGCGTACGCATCAGCCATTCCCTGAAAAACGCCAGTTTCGATACGCGTATGACGCCGAATTGGGCGCTGATGCGGGGCGACGATCTGGTCCCGCCGGCGCGCCTCGATCAGCAGGACGGCATCGAACTGGTGTCACGGCTGGAATTCGAATTACCGGAGGACTGGAAAAGCGTCGAGACCGCCTGGCCGCGGATTGGCAAGAACCGCTTCCGCATCGACAACGTTTCTCGGCGGTTCGACCGTCCCACAGGCTGGATGCTCGCCGGTAATCTGGGTAGCCGGCGCACGCGCCTGGGCGAGACCGAAGTCACGGTCGCCTCGCCGCAAGGGCAGGGCATGCGTCGGATGGACGTGTTGACGCTGCTGACCTTCGTCTGGCCGCAGGTGCAGGCGCTGTATCCCCGTCATCCCGGCAAGCTGTTGATTGTGGGTGCTGCTGACCCGATGTGGCGCGGCAGTCTCGCCGGGCATGAGTCGATCTATCTGCACAGCCGTTCACCGTTGGTCAGCGAAAGCGGCAGCAGCCCGTTGATTCGTGAGTTGGCTCAAGTATTCGGACGGGTCAAAGGCAGTGAGCGCAGTGCCTGGATCAGCGAAGGCTTTGCCGAGTACTACGCCATTGAACTGCTGCGCCGTGCCGGCGGCATGAGCGATGAGCGTTATCAGACGCTGGAAGACAAAATGGCCAAGGTCAGCCATAACGTAAGCACCCTGCGCGGGGATCAGCTCAGCCCGGCGGCCATTGCCAAAGCGGTGTTGGTGTTGCAGGAGCTGGACCGTGAGATTCGTTTGAAAACCCGCAACAAGCGGTCGCTGGATGACATGCTACGCGGCGCCATGCACCTGGAACGGGTGAGCACCAAAGCGTTTGTGGCGCTGGCCGAGAGCATCATTGGCGAGCCGTCGAAAGTGCTGGATACCGAGTTACTCAGATAACTTGAGTCAAGCGCAATTGTGGCGAGGGAGCTTGCTCCCGCCGGCCGGTCCGCGCTCGGGCGAAGCAGTCGTAAACCGTGTCTGCCGCATTCAGGACCGCTTCGCGCTCCAGCGGGAGCAAGCTCCCTCGCCACGGGTTTTGCGGTGTTGCTCAAACCCCGGTCTTGGGCGACTTCAGTTCTTCACCGGCTCGTTCCATCCAGCGTTCAGCGTATCAGCGAAATTTCGGACCGGAGCGGGTGTTGTTGCCCTTGGCCATGCGGTCGTAAAGCACCACGTTGACGGTGGCGGCCAGGTTCATGCAACCGGTGGTCGGGATGTAGACCACGTCTTCGCACCACTCGCGAATTTCTTTATCCAGCGAGCCGTCTTCCGGGCCGAAGATGTACAACGCACGGTCCGGGTGGGTGTATTCAGGCAGCGAACGAGCGCCATCGACCAGCTCCACCGCCACGGGGACGCAGCCCAGCGGGAGGATTTTCTTCAGGTCGTCGATACCGATCAGCGGAATGTCGTAGTGAACTCTTTTGGTGTCGGTGACGAAGTCGGCGGCGCGCTCATAGCGTTTGCCAGTGTAGAACACCGACGCCACGCCATAGCAGCCAGCGGCGCGCATCACGGAACCGACGTTCTCGGGTGATTTGGGGTTATACAAACCAATGCAGCTGTACCGTTTGTCTGCCACGAGCGGGGTGCCTTCGGGAAAAAAGCGCGATTATACGAGGATTGCGAGAGGGCGGTCAGTTTGTAGATTGATGGTGCCAGGGCGATTGCTATCGCGAGCAGGCTCGCTCCCACAAGGGATTTTCTGTGAACACACTATTTGTGATCACCCAAGACCAATGTGGGAGCGAGCCTGCTCGCGATGAGGCCAGTTCAGGCGCTGAAGGTCTTCAGTCTTCCTTTTTCATCAACCCCGCCAGCGCGGCAAACGGGTTATGCGTTGCCTTGGCGATTTTCGGGGTGCTCAGCGAGCCGTCGCCGAAGTATTGCTGGTCGGTGTAGCGCGAGTGTTCGTTGTCGTGGCAGTACAGGCACAGCAGCTCCCAGTTGGAGCCGTCCTGCGGGTTGTTGTCGTGGTTGTGATCGCGGTGGTGCACGGTCAGCTCGCTCAGGCGTTTGCCGGAGAACTCACGGGCACAGCGTCCGCAGACGTGCGGGTACATCTTCAGGGCCTTGTCGCGGTAACCCATTTCACGGTCGCGCTGGGCGTCGGCGAGGATGCGGTCCAGTTTGGCCGTGTTGGAGGGAGGCGTTGACGAACTCATGGGTTCACCTTTGTAGAAAGACTAATGACGGTTATGCAGTGAGTTTAGCTCAGGCCTTGAGCTTCTCGGCAATCCAGATCGTGTGTCGGGTGCCTTTGTTGCCGTGGGCGAAGACTTGCACTTCTTCGGCCTTGAAGCCGGCCTTTTTCAACTTGTCGGAAAACTGCCGATCAGCGCTGGCCGACCACACTGCCAGCACGCCTTTGGGGCGCAGCGCCTTGGCGCAGGCACTCAGGCCGCCGGCCGAGTACAGCCAGCTGTTGGCTTTCTGGGTCAGGCCTTCGGGGCCGTTGTCGACATCGAGCATGATCGCGTCGAAACCCTGTGGCTCGGCTTGCAGGACTTTGGCCACGTCTTCCATGCGGATGACCGTGCGCGGATCGAGCAATGGGCGTCCGGCTTTTTCCCCCAGTGGCCCGCGGTTCCACTCGACCACCCCCGGCACCAGTTCGGCGACCAGTACTTCAGCGGTCTTGCCCAGATGCTTGAGCGCCGAGGCGAGGGTGAAACCCATGCCCAGGCCGCCGATCAACACTCGCGAATTCGGCCGGCCGGCGACCTTGCGGCAGGGGATCTCGGCCAGGGCGTCTTCGGAGCCGTGCATACGGGTGTTCATCAGTTGTCCGCCGTCACCGCCCTGGATCTTGATGACGAAATCTTCGCCGTACTCGAACAGGCACAGGGCACCGCCGTTTTCGGGGATCGGGGTGGTGTCGAGCAGAACGAAACGTTTCATGGGGCTCTCTTTAAGGAGGGAAACTGGCATCAGGGAGGGGTAACCGGCATTGAGAAGGGCAATCTTGCGCGGTTGGGAGTAGCCTTAAGGCAACGAACAAGGGCAACGGAGCCATTGATGAAGCGCACCATTCTAACGGTCATTGTGTTGGCCGCGCTCTCGATAAGTGCAGCGCAAGCGCAAGAGTTGCAATCAGTCCCCACCACACCTTCAGCGGCACCCGGCTCACCTGGCACCGCAACCCCCACGCCGTACCCGCAGATTACCCCGATCAGTGTGCCCAAGGCCGGCAACGGCGGTGCCCCCCTGTTGCCACCGATCGAAATGCCCAATCCGCCCAAGGACCAGACCTTGCCGGCACTTGAGCAGAACCAGCAAAAGGCCAAATCCCCAGGCGGTTAAATCTGTTGCGAGAGTAATTGGCCGTCAGCCATGCGCAGGCGTTTGGACAACGACACGGCGATGGCGCGGATGATCTTGGCGGCGATTTTCGGTGCGTCGTTGAGCATCTTTTCCAGCGAGTCCTTGCCCAGGTTGAGCAATTGGCAATCGCTCGCCGCGACACAACTGGCCGAGCGCCGTTCGCCGTCGAGTACGGCCATTTCGCCGAACGCCCGGCCGCTGCGCAATGTGGCGATTGTCACCCGCTGACCTTCGCTGTTGGTTTTCTGCACCGCCACCTGGCCCGAGTGAATGATGCACATGAAGCTGCCGGCATCACCTTCGTGGAAGATCTCTTGGCCCTGGGCGATGGTGCTGAGGCTGAAGTAGCCGGCAGCCGCCGTGAAATCGGCCAGTTGCAGCTGATCGAACAGGCCACAGTCCATCAGCCAGTCGCGAATTTCTTTGTTCAACAGGGTCGGTTCAGGCATATCGTCACGGTCTTTTGCTTGTGTCTGTTGCGAGGGGATAACCATTTATTTCCTGTGGGAGCGAGCCTGCTCGCGATAGCGGTGGATCAGCCAACACCGATGTTAAATGTAATGCCGCCATCGCGAGCAGGCTCGCTCCCACAGTTAAGACCCGTACGCCTTACGGAGTTCCTCAGGCGATGCCCAATACCTTGAAAACAAATGCGTATTCGAGGGCTACGTCACGTAATCCCTGATAACGCCCGCTCATCCCGCCATGGCCGGCACCCAGTTCGGTCTTGAGCAGCAGCAGATGGTTGTCGGTTTTTGTCGCCCGCAACCTGGCCACCCACTTGGCCGCTTCCCAGTACTGCACGCGGCTGTCGTTGTAGCCGGCGATCACCAGGGTCGCCGGATAGGCTTGAGCACTGACGTTCTCGTATGGGGCGTAAGCCTTGATCCGATCATAAACCTCTGGCTCTTCAGGGTTACCCCACTCGTCGTATTCGGTGACGGTCAGTGGCAGGTCCGGGTCGAGCATGGTGTTGAGTACGTCGACGAACGGCACCTCGGCAATCGCTGCTGCGAACAGTTCCGGCCGTTGGTTGAGTACCGTACCGATCAGCAAGCCGCCGGCACTGCCGCCGCTGATGGCCAGTTGTTTTGAGGTCGTGAAGCCGTTGGCGATCAGGTGTTCGGCGCAGGCGATGAAGTCGTTGAAGGTGTTCTGCTTGTGCTCCTGCTTGCCGGCGCGATACCAGGCTTCGCCCAGTTCACCGCCGCCGCGTACATGGGCGATGGCGAAGGCAACGCCGCGATCGAGCAGGCTCAGGCGCGCGTGGGAGAACCACGGGTCGAGGCTTTCGCCGTAGGCGCCGTAGCCGTATAGGTAAAGCGGTGTCGGTTGGCCAAGCCTCTCGCGTTTGACCACCAGGCTGATCGGCACCTGAGTGCCGTCGTTCGCGGTCGCCCACAGGCGCTGACTGACGTAGGCATCGGCGTCGAAGGGGCCGAGCACCGGGGTTTCCTTGAGGACTTTCTGTTCGCCGCTGGCGAGGTCGAGCTGACGAATCTGCGCCGGGCGATTCAACGCCTCGTAGCGCAGACGGATCTTGTCGCTCGCAAATTCCAGGCTGTTTTGCACATGCAGGCTGTAGGCCGCATCCGGAAGTTGCACGCGGTAAGCGGGCAGGCCCTGCGGGTGAACTTCGATGATTGGCAAACCACCTTCACGCAGGCTCAGAGTCATGGCCGAGGCATTCAGGCTCATGCCGTCCAGCATCACCGTGTCGCTGTGAGGGATCAGGTTTTGCCAGTCGGTATCGGTCGGTACGACGCCAGTGTCGGCGGCCTGATACAGCGCGAAGTTGATGCCGTCGCGGTTACTGCGAATCAGCCAGGTCCATTGGTCGTCGAGCTTGCCGTGGTCGACGTCGTACTCGTGATCTTCAACCCGTGGCGCCAGGCAGGTGAATGCCTGTTGTGGCAGCGACGCATCGAGCGCCCAGACTTCGCTGGTGGTTTTGCTGCCCAACGACAGCAGTAACTGGCGTTCGGAGCTTGAGCGGTAGCAGTGCAGGAAGAACCGTCCGTCCGGCTCATGGAAGACTTCTTCGGCGGCGGTGCCGTCGAGACGATAACGAAACAGCTTGTGCGGACGATGGGTGTCGTCCAGCTCGCCGAAGAACAGCGTCAGGCTGTCGTTGGCCCAGGTCATGCTGCCGTCGCAGTTCTCGAACGCAAGTTCGCTGACTTTGCCGTTGGACAGTTCCTTGACGAACAGCGTGTAAATTTCTTCACCGCTGGTATCGAGGCTGTAGGCCAGGCGCTGGTGGTCCGGGCTGATGCTGAAGGCGCCCAGCGAGAAAAAGCCGCCATTGGCCAGCACGTTGGGGTCGAGCAGCAGATGCTCCTGACTTTCGTCGACCAGCAGGCTGTCGTCGGCCGGGCGTGGGCAGCGGTAATGCCGGGCATATTCGTCACCGGCGGTGGTGCGGGTGTAATAAAGGTACGGCCCCCACGGGGAGGGCAGCGACAGGTCGGTTTCGAGAATCCGCCCTTTGATTTCGTTGAACAGGTTTTCTCGCAGCTCGGCCTGGTCGGCCAATTGCGCTTCCTGATAGCTGTTTTCAGCCTTGAGGTAGTCGAGCACCTGTGCGCTGTCGCGCTCCTGCAGCCAGGCGTACGGGTCATCACCCTCGGCCTTGTGGGCAATCGGGGCGCTGCAAACGTGGGCGGATAGGGGCATGAAGGGCTCTCGGGCGTTATACAAAAAGGGCTTCACAGACAGCGGGGCAGCCTGATCGGTGAAAAGCCGTTATCATAAGCGTCTCTTTGCCTGCCTTGCCATGGACACCATGACCGAGAACGACTATCTGATCGCTTGGGGCCTATACACCTTTGCCGCTTTGGGCTGCCTGTTGGTGTGGATGCGCCTGACCCGCTGGATGTGGCGCTGGTTGCGCGAGCCACTGCGTCTGCTCGTGGCCGTGCTGTTGTTCAGCCCGACCATCATCGACCCGGTGAAGGAAAAATTCGCCCCGGCCATCGCCATTACTGCCCTGGACCTGCTGTTCAAGGTGGGTAACAACGCCTGGCGCGCGATCTCCGACCTGTTCATGTACGGCATGATCATCTTCGGCATTTACCTGATCTTCGTGTTGATCCGCTTTCCTGTCGAACGCGCTTCCAATGCTCGCAAGGAGCGGGAGGCCGCTGCGAAAGCCGCTGCCAAGGCGGCCGATCCGGATGATGATCAACCTTTTGGCGGTGCTGGCGATGATCGATATGGTCGCCCGCCGGTTCCCAATAACCCCCAGCGTTCGCGAGTCGAACCCCGTCTTTGACGTTGCCCCGGCATTGAAGCGAGAGTCCCGGCATGTGTGAGTTATTGGGCATGAGCGCCAATGTACCGACCGATATCGTGTTCAGCTTTACCGGGCTGATGCAGCGTGGCGGTCGAACCGGTCCGCACCGGGACGGCTGGGGCATCGCATTCTATGAAGGTCGTGGCTTGCGTCTGTTCCAGGACCCGGCGGCGAGTTGCGATTCCGAAGTCGCACTGCTGGTGCAGCGCTATCCGATCAAAAGCGAAGTGGTGATTGGGCACATCCGCCAGGCCAACGTCGGCAAGGTCGGTCTGTCCAATACTCACCCGTTCGTGCGCGAGTTGTGGGGGCGTAACTGGTGTTTCGCCCATAACGGACAACTCGCCGACTTCCAGCCGACAGCGAGCTTTTACCGACCGGTTGGCGACACCGACAGCGAAGCGGCCTTCTGTGATTTGCTCAACCGGGTGCGTGAAGCCTTCCCGGAGCCGGTTGAAGTCGAGCAATTGATACCGGGTTTGGTGGCCGCTTGCGCGCAATACCGTAGCAAAGGTGTGTTCAACTGCCTGTTGAGCGACGGTGACTGGCTGTTCTGCTACTGCTCGACCAAACTGGCGCAGATCACCCGTCGCGCACCGTTTGGTCCTGCACGCTTGAAGGACGTGGACGTGATCGTTGACTTCCAGGCCGAAACCACGCCTGACGATGTGGTGACGATCATTGCCACTGAACCCCTGACCGAAAACGAAACCTGGACCCGTTACGAACCGGGCCAATGGAGCCTGTGGCGACGCGGTGAATGCGTCAGCCAGGGCAAGACCGAATAAGGAACACCTCTCTATGTTGCTCAGTTATTTGCGGCTGGTGTTGTTTGCGATCGGCCTGTTGGTGGGTGTGCAGGTGCCGGGTTTCATCAACGACTACGCCAAGCGGGTCGAGGCGCATCTGATCGAAGCGCAGACCGGCCTGCGGGGATTCCAGGGCACTGCCGAGCAGTTTTTCAAGGGTGATCTGCAAGCGCTGGTCGCCCATTACCGCGCCAGCGACGACCCGGTGTTTCGCAGCGATGCCGATAGCCTGAGCACGTTGCTCACTCGCCAGTTGGCACTGGATAAGCAATTCCAGGCCATGCAAGGACCGTGGTACATCCGCGTCTTGCAGGTGGCATTGGCCGCCGATCCGGATATTCGCAAGGAAACCTGGAATGGCTACAGCTACCAGCTGTTGCTGACGCCTGAAGCCATGGGCTGGGGGCTGAGCGGGGCGATGTTGCTGTCGTTCGGCCTGGAATGCCTGTTCCGTCTGATCGACTGGGTGGTGTTGGGCGGCAAGCGCCTGCGCCAGAGCCGGCCGATCGAAGAACGCGATTTGCGCGGCTTGTAACACCGTCGAAATTGCCGGTGATTGCAGCGATGTGGTGTGGCTGACCAGTTAAAACGTGTCCTCACCAGGAGGCGCCGGGGTGGAGGTGAATGACCGCACCCAGCGGATCCCGATGGCGGCCAGTGCGTAGGTCAGCGCCACCAGCCAGAAACTGTGAGCCAGCCCCACCAGCCCCATGCCGATTCCGCCGAGGACTGCACCGAGCAGAGCGCCGGCCTTGGCCGCGCTGTTGCCGAGACCGAGGGCGAAACCCTGCTGGCTTGAAGAAACGGTGTTGGCGATCAATGCGTACGCGACGGGCAGCAGGGCGCCTTGCCAAATACCCCAGACGAGTCGACTGACGAGAAACCCTTGCCATTCGTTGGCCAGTGCCGTGGCCGCTAGTGTCAGGGCACACAGCCAGGCCACACCTTCGATGACGCGCAAGGTGTAAGCCGGCTGCCAGCGGTCGAACAGACGTCCCCACAGCGGTGCGGAAATGGCCAGGGTCGCGGCGCTCGCTGCGTAGGTGGCGCCGATCAGCCAGCTCGGCGCATGCAGAATGTTCGCGACGTACAGGGCGTAGAACGGCTGCGGCATCATCTTCGCGGCTTGAATCAGCACGATCACCAGCAGGATTCCACCGACCCAGCGTTTGGGCAGAGCCACCGGCGCAACGGCTTTTTTCTTCGCGACCCGAGCTTTGTCGGCCGGCAGGAAAAAACTCCCCAGTGCGCACAGCAGGCAAATCGCCGTCGCGCCATAACAGAGCAGGGCAAACCCCGAGACGTCCATCAGCCAGCCGCCCAGTACCGGGCCGATCAACGAGCCGACAGCGGTTGCCGATTGCAGGCGTGCCAGGGTGTGACCACGCCTGGAACTGTTGCAGCAGGCCAGGGCATAAGCTTGCGCGGCGGCAAGAAATCCGGCCAATGCGCCTTGCATCACGCGAATGCCCACCAGCAACCACGGGTCGAGGGTGATGGCCGCCAACCCTTGGCACAGCGCCAGCGCGAGCAATGCACGAACGATCATCGGCTTGTGTCCGGCGCGATCACCCAGCCGGCCCCACACGGGAGTCAGGAGCATGGCCGCGAGCATCGGGCCGGCATAGACCAGCGCCGATAACAACGCGGTGTAGCCAGCACCCTCTGGCCCGAGCAGTTGCTGGATCTGCAAGGGCCAGAACGGGCCGCTCATTTCCATCGCGCCCATGGAGAGCAACTGGATGACGATCAGCAGTCGCAAGGCGCGACTGTCAGCAGGCAATAGCGGCTGTCTTTGCGTGTGAGCGCGCATCACGTCCGATTCCTTCTGGACAGGTGTTTAGCTGAAAGCGCGCAGAGCGTACCGGCTTACTACACTATTGAAAATGATAGTTATTCCTACTTGTGTCGTAGGAGTCTTCCTTGTTTTACGGCCGTCGGGTTCAGGCTGAAGTGTTGGAGCCAGACCGAATCATCGGTTTTTGTCGCGGGTGTCCGATGTGTCAATATCGATAAAAACCTTCAGGAGTACTCACCGTGAGCCGCCTGCTATTGAACTGCGATATCGGCGAAAGCTTTGGCCACTGGACCATGGGGCTGGATGCCGAAGTGATGCCGTACATTGATTGCGCCAACATTGCCTGTGGTTTCCATGCCGGTGACCCGAGCATCATGCGCAAGACGGTCAGCCTGGCGCTGAGTCATGGCGTGCAGATTGGCGCCCATCCAGCGTATCAGGATCTGGTGGGATTCGGCCGCCGTTCCATGGCTTACACCGCGCAAGAACTTCAAGATCTTCTGCACTACCAGATCGGCGCGCTGGACGGCATTTGCCGGGCGCAGGGGACTCGCGTGAGTTACGTCAAACCCCACGGTGCGATGTACAACGACATGATGGCCAACCCCGCGCAGTTGCGGGCGGTGATTGAGGCTGTCTCGGCGTATGACCGGCAACTGCCGTTGATGTTGATGGCAACCCGCGACAACAGCGCGGCTCAACTGATGGGCGATGAGTACGGTGTGACGCTGTGGTTCGAAGCGTTCGCCGATCGTGCCTATGACAGTGCCGGGCATCTGGTTTCGCGGCAATTGCCGGGTGCGGTGCATCACGATCCAGAGAAAATAATTGAACAGGCGCTGACCATCGCTCGCGGCGACAACCTGGTTGCCAGTGACGGCAGCGCCTTGCATTTAACGGCCAACACTCTGTGCGTACACGGAGACAACGCCAGTTCGGTGGCAGCTGTGCAGCGGATCCGTGAGGCTTTGAATCAGCAGAGCGCGCCATGAAACCACGGGTTGAAGTGGTGGCAATCGATTGCCTGATGGTGCGGCTGTTCGATGAGATTGCTGAAACCAACATGCCGTGGATGCTCGCCGCCAGCGAGCGACTGCGCGCAGGTTTCGCCGGGCATTTGATCGATCTGGTGCCGTCCTACACGACCTTGATGGTGCATTACGATCTGCTTGCCTTGAGCCCGGCTCAGGCGCGAGAACTGATTGCCGAGGCCTTGAGCGATCTGACCCCTAACGCCCAGGCCCGTGGTCAATGCCATGTGTTGCCGGTCTGGTATGACGTGAGTGTCGGGCCTGAACTGAGCCTGCTTTCGCAGCGTAGCGGGTTGGCGGTAGAGGAGGTGATTCGCCGCCACAGTGAGCGCGAATATCAGGTATTCGCGCTGGGTTTTGCACCGGGGTTCGCCTTTATGGGACTGGTCGAAGAAGTGCTGGCCGCGCCCCGTTTGAATACCCCGCGTAAGCGCGTGGCGGCTGGTAGCGTGGGGATTGCCGAGCGGCAGACAGCCGCTTATCCGGTGGTGTCGCCGGGTGGCTGGAACCTGATCGGCCGCACCCCCGCCAAACTGTTCGATCGCGAGCGTGAGGGCTACAGCCTGATGCAACCGGGCGATACAGTGCGTTTTGCGGCAGTCAGTCATGCCGAGTTCGTCAATCTGGGCGGCGACGATACACCGCTGGAGGTGCTGGCATGAGCCGTTTGACGATCGAAGCCAGTACGCCGCTGTGCCTGTTGCAGGATGCCGGCCGGTTCGGCGTACGGCATCTGGGCGTGACCCAGGGCGGCGCGGCGGACTGGCTGTCGATGTCCTGGGCCAACTGGCTGCTGGGCAACTCATTGGAGGCGGCGGTGATTGAAGTCACCCTCGGCGGATTGACCCTGGAAGCGCGGGACGATTGCTGTCTGGCGTTGGCGGGGGCGGACCTGGGGGCATTGCTGGACGGCCAGCCGCTGGCGCCGTGGCGCAGCTTTAACCTCAAGAAAGGCCAGCGTTTGCAATTCACCCAACCCTTGCTCGGCGCCCGCGCCTATCTGGCGGCACCCGGTGGTTTCAACGCGCCCAAGGTATTGGGCAGTTGTGCGACGGTGGTCCGCGAAGAGCTCGGTGGTCTGGACGGCTTTGGCCGGGCCCTGGCGCGAGGTACCGAGTTGAGTTATTCGGGGCAGGCGCAGGCTCTTGGAGAGGTACCGTGTGAGCATCGACCGGACTTCAAGCAGAACCCGCCGCTGGATCTGGTGCTCGGTGCGCAACACGGCGAGTTCAGCGGGCAAAGCCTATTCGATGCCTTCAACCGGGTCTGGACCCTCGACAGCCGCGCCGACCGCATGGGCATCCGCTTGCTCGGGCCGGCGTTGCAGTATCAAGGCAAGCCGATGATCTCCGAAGGCATCCCGCTGGGCGCGGTTCAGGTGCCGCCGGACGGGCAGCCGATTGTGTTGCTCAATGATCGGCAGACCATTGGCGGCTATCCACGGTTAGGGGCGTTGACGCCGTTGGCGCTGGCGCGGCTGGCGCAGTGTTTGCCGGGGCAGCAGGTACGCTTGGCGCCGGTGGTGCAGGAGACGGCGCATCGGCAACAGATCGAGTATTTGCAGCGGTTCATTAGCCGCTAAAAGCATCGCGAGCAGGCTCGCTCCCACAGTGGATCGGTGTTGCTCACAGGTTTTGTGACCGACACTTACCCCTGTGGGAGCGAGCCTGCTCGCGATAGGGCCCTAACAGGCTGCGCAGATTATTTGGAAAGAAACCGCATCCCTTCCTCCAGCCCGCGCAAGGTCAGCGGGAACATCTGGTCTTCGATCAGATCGCGCACGATGTTGGTCGAGGAGGTGTAGCCCCAGGTGTCTTTCGGGTACGGGTTGATCCAGATGAGCTTCTTGTACTTCTCCATGAAGCGCTGCATCCACACGTAACCGGCTTCTTCGTTCCAGTGCTCGACGCTGCCGCCGGCCTGGGTGATTTCGTAAGGTGCCATGGCGGCATCGCCAACGAAGATCACTTTGTAGTCGGCACCGTACTTGTTCAGCAGGTCCATGGTTGCCGTGCGTTCCGAGCCACGGCGCATGTTGTTCTTCCACACCGATTCATAAATGAAGTTGTGAAAGTAGAAGTACTCCAGGTGCTTGAACTCGGTCTTGCAGGCCGAGAACAGCTCTTCGCAGATCTTCACGTGGGCGTCCATCGAGCCGCCGATGTCGAACAGCAGCAACAACTTGATGTTGTTACGGCGCTCCGGGCGCATCTGAATGTTCAGCAGCCCCGCGTCACGGGCGGTGTGGTCGATGGTGCCGTCGATATCCAGCTCATCCGCCGCGCCTTGGCGGGCGAACTTGCGCAGACGCCGCAGGGCGACCTTGATGTTGCGCGTGCCCAATTCGACCTGATCGTCGAGGTTCTTGTACTCGCGCTGGTCCCAGACCTTGACCGCTTTGCCCTGGCGTTTGCCGGCATCACCGACGCGGATGCCTTCCGGGTTGAAACCGCCAGAGCCGAACGGGCTGGTGCCACCGGTGCCGATCCACTTGTTGCCGCCGGCATGGCGTTCCTTCTGTTCTTCCAGGCGTTTCTTGAATTCTTCGATCAACTTGTCGAGACCACCCAGGGACTGGATCTGCGCCCGTTCCTCATCGGTCAGCGAGCGCTCGAACTCCTTGCGCAACCAGTCTTCGGGAATCAGCGCCTGAAGGTGATCGTCGAGTTTTTCCAGGCCATTGAAGTAGGCCCCGAACGCCCGGTCGAACTTGTCGAAATGCCGTTCGTCCTTCACCAGAATCGCCCGCGACAAGTAATAAAACTCGTCCATGTCGGCGAAGGTCACGCGCTGTTTCAGCGCGTTGATCAGGTCCAGCAGCTCACGCACCGAGACCGGCACCTTGGCTGCACGCATTTCATTGAACAGGTTGAGCAGCATGGCTTTCGCCCTTGATCTTGTCAGAAGAGTATCAGCGGGTGCCGCGACGGCTCATGAAGGCCAGACGCTCAAGCAATTGCACGTCCTGCTCGTTCTTCACCAGGGCGCCGGCCAGCGGCGGGATGGCCTTGGTCGGATCGCGTTCGCGCAGCACCGCTTCGCCGATGTTGTCGGCCATCAGCAGCTTGAGCCAGTCCACCAGTTCGGAGGTCGAGGGCTTTTTCTTCAGACCCGGGACTTTGCGCACGTCGAAGAATACATCCAGCGCTTCGCTGACCAGGTCTTTCTTGATGTCCGGGTAGTGCACGTCAACGATCTTTTGCAGGGTGACGCGGTCCGGGAAGGCGATGTAGTGGAAGAAGCAGCGGCGCAGGAAGGCGTCCGGCAGCTCTTTTTCGTTGTTGGAGGTAATGATGATGATCGGGCGCTGCTTGGCCTTGATGGTCTCGTCGATCTCGTAAACGTAGAACTCCATCTTGTCGAGTTCTTGCAACAGGTCGTTCGGGAACTCGATGTCGGCCTTGTCGATTTCGTCGATCAGCAGGATCACCCGCTCTTCGGACTCGAAGGCTTCCCACAGCTTGCCCTTTTTCAGGTAGTTGCGGATGTCATGGACCTTGTCCACGCCCAGCTGCGAGTCACGCAGGCGGCTGACCGCGTCGTACTCATACAGGCCCTGATGCGCCTTGGTGGTGGACTTGATGTGCCAGGTGATCAGGCGCGCACCGAAGGATTCGGCCAGTTGCTCGGCCAGCATGGTCTTGCCGGTGCCAGGTTCGCCCTTGACCAGCAATGGCCGCTCCAGGGTGATGGCGGCGTTGACCGCCAGCTTCAGGTCATCGGTGGCGACGTATGCGCGGGTGCCTTCGAACTTCATCGGTAATTCCTCGAACGGTAACGCCGATCTGCGCCGGGCAGGGCGGGCGAAATAAAAGTATGCCCGACTATAACGCGACGCCCGGTCGACTGTGAACGCAGACGGAGTATTCAGTCTCTGAATGGGGCGTCACGGGGTGACTCGGTCAGCTCAGGAAATGGATACAAGGTGTGTGCCGCCGCTCGTTGCGACTGGACGCCCAAGGGTGTGAGGCATACGCTTGAAGGCTTCCCCAACGCTGCATAAGGACCCAGCTATGAGCCGCATTTTTGCTGACAACGCGCATTCCATCGGCAACACGCCGCTGGTTCAGATCAACCGCATTGCGCCGCGTGGTGTGACCATCCTGGCCAAGATCGAAGGGCGTAATCCGGGCTACTCAGTCAAGTGCCGGATCGGCGCGAGCATGATCTGGGACGCTGAAAGCAGCGGCAAACTCAAGCCGGGCATGACCATTATCGAGCCGACCTCGGGCAACACCGGCATCGGTCTGGCGTTCGTCGCCGCTGCTCGTGGGTACAGGCTGGTGCTGACCATGCCGGCGTCCATGAGCATCGAGCGGCGCAAGGTTCTCAAGGCCCTGGGCGCCGAACTGGTACTGACCGAGCCTGCCAAAGGCATGAAAGGTGCCATCGAAAAGGCTGCCGAGATTCTGGCCAGTGATCCGGCCCAGTACTACATGCCGCAACAGTTTGAAAATCCGTCCAACCCGGCGATCCACGAAAAAACCACCGGCCCGGAAATCTGGAACGACACCGACGGCGCGATCGACGTGCTGGTCGCGGGTGTTGGCACTGGGGGAACCATCACCGGCGTTTCGCGTTACATCAAGAACACCAAGGGCAAGCCGATTCTGTCGGTGGCGGTGGAGCCGGTGGTCTCGCCAGTGATCACCCAGGCCATGGCCGGTGAGGAAATCAAACCAAGCCCGCACAAGATCCAGGGCATCGGTGCTGGTTTTGTGCCGAAAAACCTCGATCTGTCGATGGTTGATCGGGTTGAATTGGTCAGCGATGAAGAATCCAAGGCCATGGCCCTGCGTCTGATGCAGGAAGAGGGGATTCTCTCCGGGATCTCCTGTGGTGCGGCCATGGCGGTTGCCGTGCGTCTGGCCGAAACCCCGGAAATGCAGGGCAAGACCATCGTGGTGATCTTGCCGGACTCCGGCGAGCGTTATCTGTCGAGCATGTTGTTCAGCGATTTGTTCACCGAGCAGGAACTGCAGCAGTAACGCTGTTTTGACCTTGTGGCGAGGGAGCTTGCTCCCGTTGGAGTGCGAAGCACTCCTAAACCTGCGAAGGTGTTTCCTCTGGCCGATCGCGTCAGCCGGCGGGAGCAAGCTCCCTCGCCACACGGGGGCTTGGCTTGATCCAGATCAGCCAGGGTTCAGGTCTCTTATGTTAATAAATGCTTTATTGCGCAATCCTTAATACTGATTGTTCAGTTATGCGGGTTTTTCCGAAGGTCGGTAGTGTTTATCATGGCCGACTGCCGCGCCGGGTAAAGGGTGGTGCGCAGCGTTGTTTATTCTCAAGGAGTTGTTGCATGACCTTTTCCTTTGCCGCCAAGGCCTCGCTGTTGCTGCTGTTTGTGGGCAGCACCCTTTACGTGCATCTGCGCGGAAAAGCGCGTTTGCCGGTCTTGCGTCAGTTCGTCAACCACTCGGCGCTGTTCGCTCCTTACAACGCCTTGATGTACCTGTTCTCGGGAGTGCCGTCCAAACCGTATCTGGACCGCAGCAAGTTCCCGGAACTGGATGTGCTCAAGGAAAACTGGGAAGTCATTCGTGACGAGGCCATGCATCTGTTCGACGAAGGCTATATTCGCGCCGCCGAGAAGAACAACGACGCCGGTTTTGGTTCGTTCTTCAAGAAGGGTTGGAAGCGTTTCTACCTCAAGTGGTACGACAAACCACTGCCGTCGGCCGAATTGTTGTGCCCCAAAACCGTCGAACTGGTCAGCCGCATCCCCAACGTAAAAGGCGCAATGTTTGCCCTGCTGCCGGGCGGTAGTCACCTCAACCCGCACCGTGACCCGTTTGCCGGTTCCCTGCGTTATCACTTGGGCTTGTCGACACCGAACTCCGACGACTGCCGCATTTTTGTCGACGGTCAGGTCTATGCCTGGCGCGACGGCGAAGACGTGATGTTCGATGAAACCTACGTGCACTGGGTCAAGAACGAAACCGAAACGACCCGGGTGATTCTGTTCTGTGACATCGAACGTCCGCTGAGCAATCGCTTGATGACGCGTATCAACCGTTGTGTCAGTGGTTTGCTGGGCCGTGCCACGGCGCCGCAAAACCTCGATGACGAGCGCGTCGGCGGGATCAACAAGGCTTATGCCTGGAGCAAAAACTCCAGTGACAAGTTCAGTGCTGCCTTCAAACAGTGGAAGCGCCGTAATCCGAAGCTGTACCGCGCCTTGCGTCCGGTGTTGGCGGTTGTGGTGCTGACGGCTCTGGGTTACTGGTTGTTTGGCTGAAGTCTCTTTCAACAAAAAACCGCTCCTTGTGAGCGGTTTTTTTTAATCCGGCGAATGTTATGGGCGCCCAGCGAGGAGGCTTGGTTCTTCTGTCTGGGTTCCGGCCAAGGCTGCTTTGATAAAGCGCAACTGATTGGCAGAAAGTTCAGTAGAGCGCTTTTTTTTTGCCTTGGACGATCCGTGCCCGGCGGTTCTCTTTTCAACGAGAGCTCTCATGGAACCTCCTGTGTTGATCAGTAATTGAACAGATTCCACGATGCTAGTCGCTCTCTACGGCCATCACAAGTCGGCCTTTAGCATCGAATTCGAAACCGAGCTGTTTATAGATGGGGATCGCTCCCCAGGTCGGTTCCTGAATCTCGATAAATCTACTGCCAATGATCCGGGCGTAATGTTCGATAGCGATCAACGCCAGCGGGGCAATACGGTTTTTCAGAGGGTGGGTTTTGCCAGGTTTTCCCTCCGGCCGAACAATTTTGACTCGAAGCCGGCTCTGGTTTGGATTGGCAAAGCATAGCCCGCACAACTCGAGGTCGGACCAGATGGAAAGGTCGAAAGACATGGGTTCCCTTGTTTTCCAATTGATAACCTCGTCCCATGAAAAGTGTGAGTCATCCCCCCAAAAGCTATAAGCCGTCAGTGCTTTAACATCGACTGCTTCGAAACGTATACGGGACAAATCAGCTTCTGTGCCGTCAATCAGCCCCTGAGCGTGCAATTGAGTGGTAATGGTGTTAGCGAGCTTTCTAGCTTTTGATCTGTACAGTTGATACCGAAGATGAGTCCGTTCCCTTGGCATGTGATCTCTTGAATTCCAGGTCCCCCGGTCGCGGGCGTTTCTATTGATCTCAAGACTAGGCGGGGCTTTATGGTGTGTCTCTGCTGGCGCTTTGACCAAGTCATTGCAATCTGTGTCGAGCGCTGGTTATAGTCAGCGCTCGTTGCGTTTCCAACCCAGCGATTTCTCCCTCAAAAAAGATCAGCCCATGCCTGCATCCCTCATCAACGCGGTAGTCGATTCAGCGGTCAACGCTGGCGTCGTGCCGTGCGGGAGTTTGCAGCCTGCGCAGATCAGTCACTATCCCCCTCCTGTCAGTCGCACGCCGGTGTGCGCGGTGGTTTCACCGCCAGGTGTTGGCTTCTCGGGCTGATCAGCGTTTGCTGCTGTTCCCTGCGCCCGCCTGAACACAACGACTGAATTTCAGCTTCGGCTGAGTTGGCTTCTTGCCTGATGACAGGTGGTTTTCATGTTGCTCATTTCAAAAAAATCCGCGCTTGCGGCGGCTTCCACGAGCCTGTTCGTTCTGCTCTGGAGTAGCGGGGCGATTTTCTCCAAGTGGGGATTGGCTCACGCCTCACCCTTCGCCTTTTTGTTGATCCGCTTTGCCATTGCTCTGGTGGGGCTGGTGATCCTGATTCCTATCCTCAAACTCAAACTGCCCCGGCGCGGCAAGCCGATGCTCTATGCCGCGTCTACCGGTCTGGTGTTGCTGGGGGCCTACCAGATTTTCTATCTGCTGGCGCTGGACCTGAAGGTTACGCCCGGGGTCATGGCCACGATCATGGGCGTTCAACCGATCCTGACCGTGGTGCTGATTGAACGTCAGCGCTCCTGGAGCCGGATGTTTGGCCTGATGCTGGGGCTGACGGGGTTGATCATGGTGGTCTATCAGGGCATCGGACTGGCCGGGATGTCGCTGGCCGGGATGCTTTTTGGTTTGCTGGCGCTGGTCAGCATGACCGTGGGCTCGATCATGCAGAAGCGCATCACCGAAAATCCCCTTGGCACGCTGCCGGTGCAGTACCTGGCGGGGCTGTTGTTGTGCGGGGTTTTCGTGCCGTTCCAGCCGTTCCACTTCGAGCACAGCGCCGGGTTTGTGGTGCCGGTGTTGTGGATGGGATTGGTGGTGTCACTGCTGGCGACCTTGCTGCTGTATCGCCTGATCGCCCGAGGCAATCTGGTGAATGTCACCAGTTTGTTCTACTTGGTGCCGGCGGTGACGGCGGTGATGGACTACCTGATTTTCGGAAACAAACTGGCGATGTTGAGCATGCTCGGCATGCTGTTGATCATTGTCGGGTTGGTGTTTGTGTTTCGTAAAAGCGCTTAATCGCTGACCGTTGAAGCCTTCGGCAGCGCCGCAGGCTTCAACACCAGCCACAACGCCCCCGCAATCAACAGCCCGCCATACAGATGCGCCATCGACAGCGGTTCATCGAGAAACAACGCGCCCCACAACACGCCGAACGGCGGGATCATGAAGGTCACGGTCATCGATTTGACCGGGCCGATCGAGCTGAGCAAGCGAAAATACAGGATGTAGGCAAACGCCGTGCAGCCCAGGCCCAACCCCAGCAACGACAACCAGACACTCCAGCCACCCCAGCTAACGGGCGGCTGAGTGATGACGCTGTAGCCGAACAGCGGTAACACAAACAACGTTGCACCGAGCATGCTGCCCAGTGCCGAGAGACGGCTGTCGAGGCCACCTTGATGGTCGAGCCAGCGCCGCGCCAGGAACCCGGCGAAGCCGTAGCAAGTGGTTGCGAGCAGGCAGGCCAGCGCGCCGATCAGCAATTCCATGTCAAACGCCACGGGACCGGCGCGGGTCAGGACGGCGACGCCAAACAAGCCGAGGGCAACCCCGGCAATCTTCGAGAGGGTGAGTCTTTCGCTGAAGAACAGCCCGCCGATCAACACGCCCATCAGCGGCGTGGTGGCGTTGAAAATCGCCGAGTAACCAGCCGGCAACACTTGAGCCGCCACCGAGTACAGGGTCGCTGGAAGACCGGAGTTGATCATCCCGAGTAGCAGCACGGTTTTGAACTTGCCACGGAAGTCCCAACTGACCCGCATCAGCGCCAAAATCACCAGCAACCCGGTGGCGGCGATCGAAACGCGGAAAAAAGCAGTGGGGATTGTGCCAATCACTGGGGCGATGATGCGCATGAACAGAAAGCTCGCCCCCCAAATGGCAGCGAGTGACAACATACGCAGAATATCGACGGGGTTCACGGCTCGTTCCTTCCTTAAACAGGGCGCAAGTGTCACTGTCGGAGCCGTCCATGGCAATGGTTGCGTTGCGTAACAATTGACCTCTAAGCTCAGCCCCCAACGATAAGAATCATCCCGTAGAGGTCTTCATATGCCGCAGCCATGGCCCGCCGCCGATATCGCCCAGATGATTCTCGACGGCTTCGACGATTACCGCGAGCATTTCCGCCAGATCACTGACGGCGCCCGGGCGCGCTTCGAACAGGCGCGGTGGCAGGAAACGCAGGTTGCGTCGGCGGCACGGATCAACCTTTACGAAGCAAAGGTCAGTGAGGTGGTGGGGCGCCTGCAGGCTGCCTTCGAAGCGGATGTGCTGATGGATGTCAGCTGCTGGCCGCTGGTCAAAAGCGCCTACATCAGTCTGATCGATCTGCGTTTCGACGATGAACTGTCCGAGACCTGGTACAACTCGACCTTCTGCGGGCTGTTCAGCCACGATCTGATCAGCGACGGTTGCATGTTCATCCACACCACCCGGCCCAGCTTGCACCGGGCCCGGGCCGCGCAGACCCGGTCCTATAAGCCTCAAGGCCAGTTGTCCGGCATGCTCGCGAGCATTTTTTCCGATTACCGTTTCAGCGAAGACTACGCTGACCTCGCCCGCGACCTGCGCCGACTCGAAGCGCAACTGCGCGAGAATTTGCCCGATTGGGTCTGCAAGGATCCGGAGTTGAGCGTCGAGTTGTTTTCCTCGGTGCTCTACCGCAACAAGGGCGCCTACCTGGTGGGACGCATCTACACCACGGACGAGCAATGGCCGCTGGTGATTCCGTTTCTGCACCGCGAAGGTCGGGGGATTCAGATCGATGCGTTGATCACCGATGAGTCCGAAGTATCGATCATCTTCTCGTTCACCCGCTCGTACTTCATGGTCGATGTGCCGGTGCCAGCGGAGTTCATCGGTTTCCTCAAGCGCATTCTGCCGGGCAAGAATATCGCCGAGCTGTACACCTCGATCGGTTTCTACAAACACGGTAAGTCGGAGTTCTACCGGTCGCTGATTAACCATCTGGCCAGCACCGACGACCAGTTCATCATGGCCCCGGGCGTGCGCGGCATGGTCATGAGCGTGTTTACCCTGCCGGGGTTCAACACCGTATTCAAAATCATCAAGGACCGTTTCTCGCCGTCGAAAAACGTCGACCGTGCCACGGTGATCGAGAAGTACCGCTTGGTAAAAAGCGTCGACCGGGTCGGGCGCATGGCCGATACCCAGGAGTTCGCCGACTTCCGTTTTCCGCTGAGCAAGTTTGATCCGGCGTGTCTGGCCGAGTTGCTGGAAGTCGCCGCGTCGACAGTCCAGGTGGAAGGCGACACGGTGCTGATCCGCCACTGCTGGACCGAGCGGCGCATGACGCCGTTGAACCTGTACCTGGAAAACGCCAACGACGCTCAGGTGCGTGAAGCGCTTGAAGACTATGGTCTGGCGATCAAGCAACTGGCGGCGGCGAACATCTTTCCCGGCGACATGCTGCTGAAAAACTTTGGCGTCACCCGACATGGGCGGGTGGTGTTTTATGACTACGACGAGATTTGTTTTCTGACCGAAGCCAACTTCCGTCACATCCCGCAACCGCGTACGCCGGAAGATGAGATGGCTTCCGAGCCCTGGTACTCGATTGGACCGCTGGACGTGTTTCCTGAGGAATTCCCGCCGTTCCTGTTCGCCGATTCCGCGCAGCGACGGTTGTTCGACCAACTGCACGGCGAGCTGTACAACGCCGATTACTGGAAAGGCCTGCAAGAGGCCATTCGTGCCGGCAAGGTGATCGACGTGTTCCCGTATCGGCGTAAAGGACTCGACAACGAATAACCAGACAACGCGCCGTTCGTAGCAGCTGGCGAAGCCTGCGTTCGGCTGCGAAGCAGTCGTAAAACCGGCTTCCCGAATCATCCTGATGTACCGCAGCGTTGGGTTTTGCGAGGACTGCGTCCTCGAACGCAGGCTACGCCAGCTGCTACAAGGATCTCGTTTGCTCGCTAAATCTGCGACAATCCGCCCCCTGCACCACTAGACGACCTTTGCGTACCTGATGACTGACGAATCGCCTTCCATCGACAAACTGCTGAAAAACCTCGACCACGCCATGCTCGCTGACCGTCACCGGCTGCGGCGGCAGTTGCTCGAGCTGCGCAAGAAACCTGACGAAGCCAAGCTGGCCCTGTGGGTGACGCGCATGCAAGCGTCCTGCGATCAGGTGTTGGCGCGGCGCGCCAGCTTGCCGGTGATTCGTTACGACGACAGCCTGCCGATTGCCGCCAAGCGTGACGAAATCAAGGAAGCGCTGCTCAAGCATCAGGTGCTGATCATCGCCGGCGAAACCGGTTCGGGTAAAACCACCCAGCTGCCGAAGATCTGCCTGGAAATCGGTCGCGGCCAGCACGGTCTGATCGGCCACACCCAGCCGCGCCGAATTGCTGCGCGCAGCGTCGCGAGCCGGGTTGCCGAAGAACTGGCAACGCCGCTGGGTGCCTTGGTCGGTTATCAGGTGCGGTTCGAGGATCAGAGCGATTCCAATACCCTGATCAAACTGATGACCGACGGCATCCTGCTGGCGGAAACCCAGAACGACCGCTACCTCGAACGCTACGACACGATCATCGTCGACGAAGCCCACGAACGCAGCCTGAATATCGACTTTCTGCTCGGCTACCTGAAAACCCTACTGCCACGCCGTCCGGACCTGAAAGTCATCATCACCTCGGCAACTATCGATCTGGAGCGTTTCTCCAAGCATTTCGACGATGCACCGATTGTCGAAGTCTCGGGCCGCACCTTCCCGGTGGACACCTGGTACCGGCCGTTGACGCTGGAGCAGGACGAAGAGGGTAATCGGGTCGAGGACGACTTGACCGTGGACCAGGCGATCCTCGCCACTCTTGATGAAATTGCTGCCTTCGAACGCAGCGAACGACGCAGTCCCGGTGACGTGCTGGTGTTCCTGCCCGGCGAGCGCGAGATTCGTGACGCGGCGGACATGCTGCGCAAGGCCCAGCTCAAGCACACCGAAATTCTGCCACTGTACGCACGGCTGTCGCCGGCCGAGCAGCAACGGATTTTCCAGTCCCATCCAGGGCGTCGCGTGGTGCTGGCGACCAACGTCGCGGAAACCTCGCTGACCGTGCCGGGCATTCGCTACGTGATCGACAGCGGTACCGCGCGCATCAGCCGCTACAGCTACCGGGCCAAGGTTCAGCGCCTGCCGATCGAGGCGATTTCCCAGGCCAGTGCCAACCAGCGTAAAGGTCGCTGCGGGCGGGTCGAACCGGGTATTTGCATCCGTCTGTACAGCGAAGAAGACTTCATCGGGCGCCCGGAATTTACCGATCCGGAAATCCTGCGTACCAACCTCGCGGCGGTTATTTTGCAGATGCTGCATCTGCGCCTTGGCGAAATCACCGATTTCCCGTTTATCGAGCCGCCGGATGGCAAAGCCATCAGCGACGGTTTCAACCTGCTGCAAGAACTCTCGGCGGTCGACCGCAACAGTCAACTGACGCCGCTGGGCCGGCAATTGGCGCGGTTGCCGGTGGACCCGCGCATGGGCCGGATGTTGCTCGAAGCGGCGAAACTCGGCAGCTTGCAGGAAGTGCTGATCGTCGCCAGTGCGATGTCGATCCAGGACCCACGCGAGCGTCCGCCGGAGCGTCAGCAAGCGGCCGACCAGGCCCACGCGCAATGGAAGGACGTGGACTCGGACTTCGCCGGTTTGGTCAATCTGTGGCGTGGCTTTGAAGAACAACGCCAGGCCCTGACCGCCAGCCCGCTGCGCAACTGGTGCCGCAAGAATTTCCTGAATTACCTGCGCCTGCGCGAGTGGCGCGACTCTCATCGTCAGTTGAGCCTGATCTGCCGCGACATGCAGTTGAGCCTGAACAAAGAGCCAGCGGACTACCCGAAACTGCACAAAGCCGTGCTGTCCGGTTTGCTCAGCCAGATCGGCCAGAAAACCGAAGACGGCGACTACCTGGGCGCGCGTCAGCGGCGTTTCTGGATTCACCCGTCATCGGGGCTGGGCAAGAAACGCCCGCAATGGCTGATGACCGCCGAGCTGGTGGAAACCACCAAGCTCTATGCGCGCATGGTGGCGAAGATCGAACCCGACTGGATCGAGCCGCTGGCCGGGCACCTGATCAAGAAAAACCACTTCGAACCCCATTGGGAGAAGAAGCGCGGACAGGTCGTGGCCTACGAGCAGATCACCTTGTTCGGATTGATCGTGGTCGGGCGCCGGGCGGTGCATTACGGGCCGATCGATCCTGTCACCTCGCGTGAACTGTTTATCCGCGAAGCGCTGGTGCGTGGCGAGATTCAGTCCAAAGCCAAGTGTCTGTCTGCCAATGCGCAATTGTTGGAACAGCTCGACGAACTGGAGGCCAAGGCCCGTCGTCGTGACATTCTGGCGGACGAAGAGACCCTGTTTGCCTTCTACGATGCGCGCCTGCCGGCAGAGATCCATCAGACCGCGACCTTCGACAGCTGGTACCGGGTCAACAGTCAGAAAGACCCGCAACTGCTGATCATGCGCGAAGAAGACGTGCTGGCCCGCGAAGCCAGCGAAGTCACCGCCGCGCATTACCCCGATACCCTGCGCCTGGGCGATTTGACCCTGCCGCTGAGTTACCACTTCGAGCCCAACCATCCCCGCGATGGCGTGACCTTGCGTGTACCGGCACCGCTGTTACCGGCGTTGCCGCCGGAGCGGTTGGAATGGCTGGTGCCCGGCGTGATCGAAGCCAAGTGCATCGCCCTGGTGCGCAACCTGCCCAAAGCCCTGCGCAAGAATTTCGTGCCGGTGCCGGACTTCGTCAAAGCCGCCTTGCAGCGCATCTCCTTCGCCGAAGGTTCGCTGCCTCAGGCACTGGGTCGTGAACTGTTGCGCATGACCGGTGCGCGGGTCAGCGACGAAGCGTGGGCGGAAGCCGCGCAGCAGGTCGAAAGTCATCTGCGAATGAACCTGGAAATCGTCGATGGCCAGGGCGAGTTCCTCGGCGAAGGCCGTGATCTGGCTGAGCTGACCGCACGTTTCGCCGAGGCCAGTCAGGCTGCTCTGGCGGTACCGCAGACCGCGAAAAGCCAGCAGCCGGTGGAGGCCAAGGTTTTCGCGGCGGTGGCCGAGAAAACCCAACAGAAGATCGCCGGGCTGTCGATGACGGTCTACCCGGCGCTGGTGGAAGAGGCCGGCACGGTCAAGGAGGGGCGTTTTTCGACCCCGGCCGAGGCCGAGTTCCAGCATCGTCGGGCGTTGCAGCGTTTGCTCATGCAGCAACTGGCCGAGCCGGCGAAGTTCCTGCGCGGCAAGCTGCCGGGGCTCACCGAGCTGGGGCTGATGTACCGCGAGCTGGGGCGCATCGACAGTCTGGTGGAAGACATTCTGCTGGCAAGCCTGGACAGCTGCATTCTCGATGGCGAAGCCAGTTTGCCGCGTGACGGTGCCGGACTGGCCTCGCTGGCCGAGCGCAAGCGCGGTGCGTGGACCGAACATGCCGAGCGTCTGGCGAAACTGACGCTGGAGATTCTCAAGCACTGGCACGGTTTGCAGAAACGCTTCAAAGGCAAGATCGACCTGGCGCAAGCGGTAGCCCTGAACGACATCAAGCAACAATTGAGTCACCTGGTGTATCCGGGCTTTGTCCGTGAAACCCCGATGCAGTGGCTCAAGGAACTACCGCGCTACTTGAAAACCGTCGAGCAGCGCTTCGAGAAACTGGGCGCTCAGGTGCAGAAGGACCGGGTCTGGAGCGGCGAATTGTCCGGCCTCTGGACTCAGTACCAGACTCGCGCCAACAAGCACGCCCAGGAAGGCAAGCGCGATCCGCAGCTTGAACTCTATCGCTGGTGGCTGGAGGAATACCGGGTTTCGCTGTTCGCCCAGCAATTGGGAACCAAAGTGCCAATCTCCGACAAGCGCTTAAGCAAGCAATGGAGTCAAGTCGAACCCTAAACCCTGTGGGAGCGAGCTTGCTCGCGAGGGGGCAGAAAATTCAACATCAATGTTGACTGACACACCGCTTTCGCGAGCAGGCTCGCTCCCACAGGTCTGCCATTGTTCTTGCGACAGGGGCCAAACGCCAATGTTTATGGCAAACTTCGCCGTTATAAACGCCGGCCCCGCAGATTTGAGCCTTCGCAGCCAGAGCGTATCGGAATAAAGCGATGCCAGGTTGATGCCCTTTGACGGGATAAGACCCTTTATGCGTTGGTACGTCGGTGCCAACGCTTTCTGCCTGAACAGATTAGAGAAACGACCATGCATAATGTCGTCATCAGCGGCACCGGCCTGTACACCCCGGCCAACAGCATCTCCAACGAAGAGCTGGTGCAGTCTTTCAATGCTTACGTCGCTCAGTTCAATGCTGACAACGCCGACGCCATCGAGCGTGGCGAAGTGGAAGCGTTGACCGAATCCAGCGCCGCCTTTATCGAAAAAGCCTCGGGGATCAAAAGCCGCTTTGTCATGGACAAGGAAGGCATTCTCGATCCAAAGCGCATGGCGCCTCGTTTGCCTGAGCGCTCCAACGATGAATGGTCGGTGCTGTGCCAGATGGCCATTGGTGCCGCCGAACAAGCCCTGCAACGTGCCGGCAAGACCGCAGCGGATATCGACGGGGTGATCGTCGCCTGCTCCAACCTGCAACGCGCCTACCCGGCCATTGCGATTGAAGTCCAGGAAGCGCTGGGTATCGAAGGTTTCGGTTTCGACATGAACGTGGCCTGTTCCTCGGCGACGTTTGGTATTCAGGCAGCCACCAACAGCGTACAGCTGGGCCAGGCCCGGGCGATTCTGATGGTCAACCCGGAAGTCTGCACCGGTCACCTGAACTTTCGTGACCGTGACAGCCACTTCATCTTCGGCGACGCCGCCACTGCGGTGATCATCGAACGTGCCGATCTGGCCACGTCCAAGTACCAGTTCGACATCGTCAGCACCAAACTGCTGACCAAGTTCTCCAACAACATCCGCAACAACTTCGGCTTCCTCAACCGCGCGGCGGAAGAGGGCATCGGTGCCCGTGACAAACTCTTCGTCCAGGAAGGCCGCAAGGTGTTCCGCGATGTCTGCCCGATGGTCGCGGAACTGATCGCCACCCATCTGGACGAGAACAAGCTGAACGTCAGCGACGTGAAGCGTTTCTGGCTGCACCAGGCCAACCTCAGCATGAACCACCTGATCGTCAAGAAGCTGCTGGGCCGCGAAGCCACCGAAGAAGAAGCACCGGTGATTCTCGACACCTATGCCAACACCAGTTCCGCAGGTTCAGTGATTGCCTTTCACAAGAACCAGGACGATTTGCCAGCGGGTTCGTTGGCGGTGCTCAGCTCGTTTGGTGCCGGCTATTCGATTGGCAGCGTGATTCTGCGCAAGCGCTGATTGCAGCGCGAATCCCCTGTGGCGAGGGAGCTTGCTCCCGCTCGGCTGCGTAGCAGTCGTAAGATGGTCGCAGTGTTTTACCTGATGAAACGCGGTTGTCGATTTTGGGACCGCTTCGCGCTCCAGCGCGAGCAAGCTCGCTCGCCACAGGAAATCAGCGTTGATGACTGACGATACGCAACTGCTCGAACGCCTGCTGGCGGGCGAGCAGCGGGCTTACAAGGAACTGGTTGGTACTTACCAGAGCGCCATGCGGGCGGTGGCCTACGCCATCGTCGGTTCGCGCAATGCCGATGAAGTGGTGCAGGATGCCTGGCTGTCAGTGGTGCGTAATCTGGCCGGTTTTCAAGGCCGTTCGAGCCTCAAGACCTGGTTGTTGACCATTACCGCCAACGCGGCGAAAAACCGATACAAGCAAAACCGTCGGGAAGTCCTGATGGACGACTTACCGTCCCCGCATGGCACCATCGACGACGATCGTTTTTCGGCGGGCGATGGCCACTGGCTGGTGGCGCCGTTTGCCTGGCACCAGGACACGCCGGAAGCATTGCTCACCGAAAGCGAATTGCGTGAATGCCTGGAACATACCTTGCTCAGCCTGTCGGAACTGCAAAGCAGTGTGCTGCTGTTGCGTGAGCGTCAAGGCCTGGAGCTGGAAGAGATCTGTAATCTTCTGGAGATCTCGCTCTCCAATGTTCGGGTGCTGCTGCACCGGGCACGGTTGAAGGTTTTTGCGACCGTGGAGCATTTTGAGGAAACCGGCGAATGTTGACCTGTAAGGAACAAGTGGCGCGGTCCAGCGATTATCTCGATGGTCAGTTGAGTTTTCGTGAGCGGCTGATGGTGCGTCATCATCTGATGTTTTGCCCCAATTGCCGGCGGTTCATTCGGCAGATGCGGTTGATGCAGGCGACCTTGCGCGTCATGCCCGAAAAGCCGGTTCCCGATGTCGACGAGCTCGCCGAACGCCTGGCCGCTGAACGGCAGAAGAACAGCAACTAGCTGCGCCGCAAACATTCCTGCTTCCTCCCTCTTAATGTTTTAACCGCTCTAGCTTGAGGCTTTCAGCGTGAAGCTCGCGGCTGCTTTTTTTTTGCTTATACCTTTTCGAAATAACAAGTTACATCTTGTAAGCGTAATTTATTAAATCGTAACCCCTCTGAAATACCCCCTCCCCAAGATCCCCCCCAACACAAGCGGGCCACTCCCGCGTGTTTCCAACGCTACAAACCACCAATAAGGGGAGCTCTTCGATGATCCGCAAGCACTTCGCCGGTTTTGTTGCCAGCACACTGGCAATAGCAGTGACCGTCCAGGCTTTCGCTGGCACCGTCACCACTGACGGCGCCGATATCGTAGTCAAAACCAAAGGCGGCCTTGAGGTTGCCACCACCGACTCGGCCTTCAGCTTCAAGCTGGGCGGTCGTCTGCAAGCCGATTACGGTCGTTTCGACGGGTATTACACCAAGGATGGCGATACCGCCGACGCCGCCTATTTCCGCCGTGCCTACCTTGAACTGGGCGGTACCGCCTACAAGGATTGGAAATACCAGGTCAACTACGACTTCTCCCATAACTCGGGGACTTCGAACGACGGGTACTTCGACGAAGCATCGGTTTCCTACGTTGGCTTCAAGCCGGTGACCCTTCGCGCCGGTCGTTTTGACGAAGACTTCGGTCTGGAAAAAGCCACCAGTTCCAAGTGGGTTACCGCGATGGAGCGTAACGCGGCTTACGAACTCGCTGATTGGGTCAACTCCCACGAAAATGGCATGGGTCTGCAGGCCAGTTCCGTTGTCGCTGACATGGCTTACCTGTCCGCCAGCGTCGCGGCCAAAAACATCAATGACAGCCACGGCGACAGCGTCAAGCAGTTCAACGCCCGTGCCGTGTTTGCGCCGATGCACGAAACCGGTAACGTCCTGCACTTTGGTCTGGACTTCGCCAGCCGCGACCTGACCGACACCGCGTTCGACTCACGCATTCGCCCACGTCTGGGTGTTCGTGGCGTCTCCACCAGCGGCGGTAACGACGCCGGCACCAACGGCAACCGTGCGACCTTTGGTGGTGGTGTCGGCCTTAACTCGGCCAACCTCACGGCGGTTGGCGCCTACGACACCGACACCGTGTTCGGTGGTGAATTTGCCTTCGCAACCGGCCCGTTCTCGGCTCAGGCGGAATACCTGAACCGCAAAATGAAAGCGGACAGCAACGCCTATCAGGACATCAGAGCCAGCGGTTACTACGGGCAACTGGCGTACACCCTGACCGGCGAATCCCGCATCTACAAGCTCGACGGTGCCAAGTTCGACACCATCAAGCCTGAGAACAAGCAGTACGGCGCGTGGGAAGTGTTCTACCGCTACGACAACATCAAGGTCGATGACAAGAACGTCGTGGTTAACACGGCCACCCGTGAAGCCGGCGACGCCAAGGCCACCATGAACACCATCGGTGTTAACTGGTATGCCAACGAAGCGGTGAAGATCTCCGCCAACTACATCAAGGTCAACACTGACCGTGTCACCAACAATGTTGGCGACGACAGCGGTGATGCTCTGGTAGCGCGCCTGCAGTACGTGTTCTAAGCAACAGCAAAACCGCTACAGAGCTTTTTCTTCATCCGTTAAGGCTCCTCACGTCTTTGACCCCGCTTCGGCGGGTTTTTTTTTGTGCACAAATGTGCTTCGCCAGCAACGGTACGAACCTATTGCCAGACCGGCAGCAGGCCCAGGGTGAACAGCACATGGGAAACGGCGTTCAGCAGGCCGAACATCAGGATCACGACGATCATCGGTGTACCGCCCCAGACTCGGTACAGCGGGCTGCCGAAGCGTTTGCGCGAGGCGTGCGCAAGCAGGGCCGGGGTGATGACCGCCCATAGGGTCGCGGCCAGGCCGGCAAAGCCGATGGCGTGGATAAAACCTTCCGGCCAGAGCAGTCCGCAGGCCATGGGGGGGACGAAGGTGACGGCAGCGGTTTTCAAGCGACCCAGCGGGCTGTCGTCGAACTTCAGCACATCGGCCAGGTAGTCGAACAGGCCCAGCGTCACGCCGAGGAAGGAGCAGGCGACGGCAAAGTTGGAAAACAGCGTGAGCAGCAGGTCGACCCTGGCGCTGTTGAGCAGGGTGCTCAGGGCGTTGATCAGCACATCGATGCTGCCGCCTTGTCGGGCGATGTCCTTGAACTGTTCGCGGGGCAATGTGCCCATGGTGCAGAGCATCCAGATGACATACAGCCCCAGGGCAATCAGGGTGCCGATCAGCAGGCAGGAGCGGATGCGTTGCGGGGCCTTGCCGTAGTGTTTCATCAGGCTTGGCACGTTGCCGTGGAAGCCGAAGGAGGTCAGGCAGAACGGCAGGGTCATCAACAGGTACGGCAGATAGTGGCTGTCTGTTGCACCTGCGTTACTCAAGACCGCTGGCTGCACATGGCCCAGCAGCCCGCCGAAGGTCAGGAAAAAAGCCAACACTTTGGCGCCGAACACCAGCGTGGTGATGCGGCTGACCGCTGCGGTGCTGAGCCAGACGATAAACGCCACGATCAGGGCGAAGATCAGGCCGCCGCTGCGTGTGGACACCTCCAGGCCCAGTTGGCGGGTGGTGTGTGAAATCACCGATCCGCTGGCCGAAATGTAGGCGTAGGTCAGTATGTAAAGCACGAACACGATGCTTAGGCCATTGACGCAGTTCCAGCGTTGACCGAGCAGGTCGCGGGTGATGGTGGAGAAGCTCGCGCCCAGTCGGTAATTGAGGTTGGCCTCAAGGATCATCAGCCCCGAATGCAGGGTGCAGAACCAGGACAGGAGCAGCACGACGAGGGAGCCGTAGAACCACAGGCCGGACATCATCACCGGTAGCGAGAACATGCCGGCGCCGACGATGGTGCCACCGATGATCATGGCGCCACCCAGCACCGAGGGCGATTTTTCGAGGGCGGCTGGGTGGGCCGCTGAAGCGGTTGAAATCATGGAAGTAGCGCGCATGGCAGGCCTGAATCTTGAATTGTTATAAGAGGCGGTTTTTTTGGGGGAGGGCGAGCGAAGCCATCCCGCCGTGAAGCGGGGGATGGCGGTGGTGTGATGGGTCAGCGCATGGCGAGCAGCCGCGACAGTTTTTGGGCCGTTTCCAACAGGAAACTGTCCTGCCCCGGCAGGGCGTCCAGGGACAGGCCGACCGGCAGGGCACCGGGCGCAGCCACGGGCAGGCTCACGCTGGGCGTCGCCAGATTGCTGGCCGGATCGGTGTTGCGCACGAAACGTTCGAAGTGGCTTTCGGCATCGCTGTCGCTGAGCAGCGGCGCAGTGCAACTGACCGTCGGGTAAGCGATGAGATCCAGTTGCTGGGCACTGAACAGCCCCGCGTATTCGCGTTCCAGTTGCAGTTTGCTCATCAACGCCTCGATGTAGTCTTTGTAGGAGATAGCCGGACTCTCAAGCTGCGACATCAGTGTCTTCCTGATACTCGGGTCTTTGATGTCCGCCAGAATGCCGAGGAACCTGTCCCCCAGACCGGCCTTCATCAGGAACCGCGGGAAGTCGATGAAGAACTCATAGATGGGCAACGGGAACTGGATGCGCTCATTGATCTCACCCAGCACGCGGTCGTCGACGGGAACGAATTCCACACCCTGAGCGGCCAGGTGATCGACAGCGGCCAGGCAGTCACGACGGACCTGGGCATCGAGCTCGGACCACAGAAACGACTCCGGAAGTCCGATGCGCAACGGGCGATCCGGTAACGCCACCGGCGTGCTGTCGGTCAGGTGCCGATGGATGAACCGGGCATCTTCCAGGGTGCGGGTCAGCAGTCCGGGCGTGTCCTTGGTTTGCGACACGGGCACGATGCCGTCGGTGGGGTAGCAACCGGTACTTGGCCTGAAACCGACCACACCGCAGAAGGCTGCCGGGATGCGGACCGAGCCGCCGGTGTCTGTGCCCACGGCACAGGGCACCAGCCCGGCGGCGACGGCAGCGGCGCATCCGCCGCTGCTGCCTCCGGCGCAGTGCAGCAGATTGGCCGGGTTGACCACCGCGCCCCAGGTCTGATTGGCCGAGGTCACGCCGAATGACAGTTCGTGCATGTTGTTCTTGCCGGCCACATGCGCGCCCAGTGCCTTGAAGCGTCGGACGATGCCGGCGTCCTGCGCCGGGTAGTAGTTGGCGAGTCCGGGCGTGCCGGCGGTGGTCGCCAGGCCGTAGGCGTTGATGTTGTCCTTGAAGGCGACGGGGATCGCGTAGAGCGCAGCCTGGCGCTCGGCGTCCGTGACGCCGAGGGTGCTGAACGTGTTCGGATTGAAACTGATGAAGCTGTTCAGGTGTCGGGCATCGCGCTGGCGATCCAGCAAGGTCTGGTGCCAGGCGTCCGGGCACAGGGTGCCCAGACGGAATCCATTCACGAGTGCTTCGATTGAAAGCGGGTTATGCATACAGGTATCTCATCGCAAATCGGTGGATATACCGTTTCAGCAGTAACGGTAGTGCGAGTGCAGGTCGACCAACGGATTGCCTTCCAGCAATTCGCCGCCCAGGCTGGCGATCACCGCGCACGCGCAGTTCAGGGCGGTCTGGATCGCCCCTTCGGCCCAGCCGCCCGTGAACGAGGCGCCGCAGCCGGCCAGGTATAGGCCTGTGTCCTGCTCCGGGTCGAGGGCACTCTGGAACTGATAGAACAACCGTTGCGAGTAGACGTCATCGCCAGGGAAATTGAGCTTGAACGCACCCAGGGACTGCGGGTCGGTCAGCCAGTCGTACTCCATGACGTAACGCTGGTAGTCACCTTCCAGCGGCACCAGATGGCGGGCGAATTCGGGGGCGCTCATCGCCAGTTCATCCACCAGACGCTTGCAGCGCTGGACCTTGTCGGTCATGGAAACCATCTTGTGCGAGTCGTCTTCCCAGGTGTAACTGATCAGCACCACACCCCAGGATTCCGGGTCCTGCGGGGCGTAGTCCAGGCAGTAGACCCCCTTGACCAGCGTATCGGTCTGGATGTTCTGCGCCAGGCCGTGCTTGAGCCAGAATTTGTCCCGGGTCAGGATGAACAGCTTGGACGAACCCACCATGTGGGTTTCGTTGATGGCCCGCGCCACGTCGCGACTCACGAACGCCTGATTCTGGGTCAGGCGCATGTTTACTTGCAGGGCACGGGTCGTCGCGGTGGTGATGACCCGGTCACAGGCATAGGTTTCACCGTTGCAACCCTCCAGCAGAATCTCGCCATTGGCGCCTTTGTTGATGGATTCGATGCGGGTCCGGCAAATGCGCTCGCTCAGCGATATGCCGCCGAATACCGTTTCGGCGATCAGGTCTGACAGCGTTGAAATGCCTCGGGGCACCAGACGCTGGTTGACCTCAAGGGCGTTGATCACCAGACGCAGGATTTCCGTGAACGATGCGCGATACACCGACTGAAAACCGCCCGAACCGATACCCAGCGAGCCGAACAGATGGAAGTCTTCGGGTTTGCGCCACGGCTTGCCGCCCGGTGGTGACTTGCAGGTAAAGATTTCCACCATGGCCGAGTAGAAAGAGTGGTCGCCGAAGCAATCCAGATAGCGCTGCCACTCGGGCTGCACTTCTTCGAAACTGTGCTTTTCCAGCAGCTCGGTCAGCAGCAGCGGCGGCGCCAGGTAGGTCCCGTTGTCGAGGGTCACGCCTTCCTTGAGAAAGGCATTCCAGCCGCGGTGTACCGTGTTGAAGATCTCGGGTGGATGCTCGCCGGCCGCCCAGTGGTAGGTCTCGCCGCGGTAATGGATTTCCGTGTCCACCACCCCGGGGTCGGGGAAGGCTTCGGTGGTCTTGATGCCGAACCGGTCGAGGTAGTGAAACAGCCCGACCTCACTGGGAGGAAAACGCATGGCGCCCATCTCGGCGATGAACGCTGGGTGTTGCTCGTTGAAACACTGGGTCAGGAAGCGTCCCCCCAGGCGTTCTTTGTTGGCTTCGAACAGGGTGACGTGAGTGGCACCGGCCCGCAGCAGTTCATAAGCCGCCACCAGGCCGCTCAGGCCCGCACCGACTATACCGATCCGTTTATGGGCGATGTCAGGTGGCAGATGGCCTATGGCGTGGGTGGCACGCCGCAGGAATTGTCCGTAGTCGTAGAGCAGGTCGACGTTTGGGAACGAGCGGGTGCCTTGGGCTTCATCGAAGCCTGAATGGGTGAGGTTCAATTGAGTGTTCCGGAAATCAGATAATGAGCTGCAGGCTTTCAAGCGCGCGGGACGGATTGAGCAGAAGGACTTTTTTACTTTTGATTTTCCAGCGCCCGTCGATGCATTGCAGTTGATGCTCCACGGTGACCGGGTAGTGCCACTCACTGTCGCCACGGGCTTCGCAGTACAACATCGAGGTGTGGCTGACCGCTGTCAGTTGTTCCGGGTCCAGTTCGACCCAGGGCCGCTGGGCAATGTGCTGGCAGCGGCTTTTGGGTTGCTGTGAAAAATTGCGCGCATTGGCCAGGCGATTGATGCGCAGCGTGGTCAGGAAACGGTCTTCGTACAGCAGCGACGACTCCCGCAGCGGGCAGGTCTGTTCTCGCGTCAGGGGAATCCAGTAGGTGTAGTCCTCGCACAACAATTGCTGCCAGGCGTCGAAGTCCTGGCGATCCAGCAGTCTGATTTCTTCATAGATCAGGTTTTCGATGGCCAGGTTACTCATGTGCTGAAATTCCATCGTGGTCCTGCATCAGGTGCTGCCAGGTGTTGTAGAAGTTGCGCATGGCCCGCTCGCTGGTGCCGGACACCACCCGGGTCTGCTCATGGGATTCGCCGGGTTCATAGAGGCGGGCAACGTTGACCCAGTCGTTGGCCTGGCTGCGCAGTCCTTCGGTGGCGCGCTCGTACATTTCCACATCATCGTGGGCGACCATCGAACACGGCGAGTTGATCAGGTTGTTGTACTGCACGGTTCTTTCCAGCAACTGTTCAGGCGCACCCACCAGCTCGAAAATCCACGATTCGACCACCGTCTCGGTGGCGGACACCGGGCGAATGACCCGCAAGGTCTGGATCGGCCCCTTGACCATCAGGTTGGGGAAATAGACCGTGTTGTGCCGGGTGTCATCGAGAATCGCCGCGGCCTGGGTCTCACCGTAGCTTTGCACCATCAGCTCCCAGTAGCCGGGGATGCTGGAATAGGCCTTGTGGATCGAGTTGCTGACACCGGTGTGGCCGTGCCCGTTGGGCCAGGTACGGATGCCCATGGCACTGAAGAAGTCGTAGGAGGCCATGAACGGCGAGAACAGCTCGACCGCCATCGGTGGCGTTCCGGTGTTGCCGGTTTCTTTCCAGAGACGGATCGCTTCGCCGGCGGATGACTCATGGGCGACCATGGGGTGGCAGGTGTCGGTCTGGTTGTCGACCACCATCTTCCAGTTGCAGCGATGACGATGCAGCAGCGGTTGACCGATGGCGCGCAACTGCCCCTGGGGCGAACGCATGACCATGTTGTCCAGGGTCGACAAGGATTCACCGAAGAACTCGGTAAAGTCGACACCGATTTCCGTCAGGCGAACAAACACGAAGCCGCGATAGTTCTCGGTTGCCGCGACCGGCCGCATGCCCTTGTGGGCGGTGCAACTGTCGAGGTCGCAGTCGTCGTATTCCTTTTTCACCGGAATGCTGAGCAACTGTCCATCGGTCTTGAAGGTCCAGGCGTGGTACGGGCAGCGGATGAAACGGCCGACGTTGCCGCGCGGTTCGGCCAGGACTTTCACGCCCTTGTGCGGGCAGCGATTGTGCAGGACGATGATCTCGCCGTTTTTCTGCCGCACCATGGCCAGGGGTTGTCCGGCGAGGGTGCCGGTGAAGAAGTCGCCGGTCTGGGGTATCAGGCTTTCGTGACCCAGGTAGCACCAGCTGGCGGCAAATATCTTGAGTTGTTCTTGTTCGAAAATAGACGGATCGAGGAAGAGTGCCTTGTGCACTTCCTTGCCGTTGAAGTAGTTGTCCAACACGGTTCTCTCTTTAGAGGGCGAGTTTCAGGCTCGGGCTCTTGGCCCGCGAGACGCAGGGATACATCCTGGCGCTGCAAGCGGCTTCCTTCGCACTCATGATGAAGTCGCGGTGCTCGACTTCACCTTCCAGCACATCCAGCGCGCAGACGCCGCACTCGCCCCGACGGCAGTCGTAGAGCGGTTCCAGGCCGGCGGCTTCGAGCGCGTCGAGCAATGACTGGTCGGCATTCACCCGCAGCACCACGCCGGACTCGACCGCCTCGACGTCAAACCCTGAATCGTGGGCGTCTCGCTCGGTGTTAAACACTTCGAAGTGAATACGTTCACGCGCCAGTCCCAGGGTCTCGGCGTGGCTGAAGACCTCGTTGAGCATCCCTTGAGGGCCGCAGACGTAGAGCCGGTCATGGGGCTGCAACCGATCAAGCACCGCAGACACGCTGGGGCGTCCTTCGGGTTGGGCGGAATAGTGAAACGTCACGCGGTCCTGGAGCAGGTTGCGCATTTCCCCGGCATAGGCGGCTTGCGCTTCGCACTTGGCAAAGTAGTGCAAGTGAACGGGGCGCCCCAGGGTGTTCAGGTGCCCGAGAATGCCCGTCAGCGGTGTAATACCGATGCCGCCGGCAATGGCGATATCAGTGCCGTCGTCCTTGCCTGGGGCATAGGTGAACGCGTTGAACGGCCCGTCGAGCCTGACGCTGTCACCCGCCGCCAGGCCGCGGATGTAACCGCTGCTGGCGGAGTCATCGCCGAGGCGAATGGCAAATACATGGCTGTCTGCCGACAGGTTGTGTTCGTTCAACTGGACGGTGGAGTAGTGCCGCCATTGATCGAGTCCAGGAATCCACCACTTGAAATGGGCGCCGGCGGCCGGGGTACCCTGGCCTGCGGTGTGTGCGGTGACAGTGATTTCCTTGATGTTCTGCGAGAGCATCCGGCACTGGGTAATCTGGTAATTCATGTGCAGCTCGCCTTTAGCTTAACGGTGTTTCGTGCAGGTAAAGCCACTGGGCCGAGTGCTCGTCGATGCGAATCACCACCACCGAGAGACGCGATGTTTCCTGCTGGTTCAGCCGGTGGGTTTCCTTGTAGCGGATCGCCGCGCTGTGGCCTTCCTGCCAGATGGTCAGCATGTCGCTGATACCAATCTCCAGGCCTGCCCGCGCACCGACGGCGCCACGGAACATCTGCTCGACCTGAGCGCGATTGACGATGGCGCCAGAGGTCGTGACCATGCTGAAATTCTCGGCGAAGGCGGGCATCAGTTCGTCGATCCTGGCGGCACCGTCACCCTGGTGATTGGTGAAAATGGCGTGGATCAGGTCGTGGATCGCGTGGATGCTGTGCTGTGCCTGTTCAACTATTTTGTTGTGCATGACGTTCCTTTTGAGTGTTGAGGTTGCTCATCTGCAACAGGGGAAACAATCCGATCAAGGCGGCAATGGCGAAGGTCAGGTGGTAGGCCTGGGTCGATTCAAGGTGCTTGAGCAGCAGGTTGTAGATCATCAGAAACAGCGCGGCACCGATGCTGAAGGACATCTGCCGGTTGATGTTCCAGATCACGCTGCCCTTGTGGGTGGCGTCGCCTTCGAAGTCCAGGAGCGAGGTGGTCTGCGCCGTGTTGGCGCCAATGCCGCCGCCGATACCCATCAGGCAGTAAGCAATGATGATGACCGGCAGGTCCGACGGGCTGTTCACCAGGTACAGCGTGGCGATGCCGGCGCTGTGCAGCAACATGCCCAGGGTGAACAGATACCTTGCGCCCAACCGGTTGTAGACCCGGCCGCAAATCAGCATGGCGATGAAGGCGCCGAGGGCGTAGAGAATCATGAACATGCCGGTCAGTTGCGCGCTGAACTTCAGGCTGTTTTGCAGGTAGAAAATATTGAGCAGGTTGACCCCGGTGAATACCCCGGGAATGGCGTAATAGATAAAGATCGAGGTGCTGAGCTTCTTGCTCTTGAGCAGACTCAGTTCAACGATGGCGTTCTTGCTGCGGCGATAGTGCAGCAGGTACAGCAGGATAAAGGTGACGCCCGCCGTGAGGCAGATTAGCGCCGCCATGGCCGGGTAATCGCCGCCGTACAGTGACATGCCCATCAACACGCAGCCCAGCGCCGCGCTCACCAGCAGCAGCCCCTTGATGTCGGGCCTAGCGAGGTCGACAGGGCGTTCTTCCTTGATCCACAGCCAGGACAGACCGGCGGCGATCAACGAGAACGGGATGTTGCAGTAGAACACCCAGCGCCAGGAACTGGTGTCGACGATGACACCGCCGATGGTGGGGGAGATGGCCGGTGCGATCAGGGCCACAGCCATCACCAGCGTGGAAATTTTCGCCCGCTGGTCTCCCTTGAACAGGTTGAAGGTCAAGGCCTGGCCCACGGGAATCAGCAAGCCGCCTCCGATGCCCTGGACGAAACGCCAACCCACCAGTTCATGGAAGCTGCTTGCCATGCCGCACAACCCGACGGCGACACTGAACACCAGCATCGAGGCGGTGAGAATTTCCCGGCTGCCAAATCGTTCGGCCAGCCAGGTGCTGATCGGAATGATCAGGGTCAGGCCGAGAATATAGGCATTGGCCACCCAGGCCACGGAGGACGTCGAGACGTGCATGTCATCAGCAATACTCGGCAATGCCACCGCCGACATGAATATATTGACGCAGTCGATAAAGAACCCGATGAGGAATATAAGAGCCACTTTGTAGCGATAAGTCATATGATCTCCCTTTTGGCGGGGATCATAGGAGCGATAGACCGAAAGTGTCGATACGCCTATACTTGAAACATTGTTTGATGGAATTTAACAATGAGTTATAACATGCACACCCATCTTAACCGCGTCCAGACATTTCTTGCGGTTGTCGACTTCGGCTCCTACACCAAGGCTGCCAACTACCTGTGCATCAGCAAAGCCATGGCCAGCCTTCATGTCAAGGCGCTGGAGGAAGTTCTTTCAGTAACCCTGCTGATCCGTAATACCCGAAACATTGCCCTGACAGAAGTAGGGCAGAACTTTTACGATGAGTTCAAGGGCATTGTCGCGACTATCGATAACGCCTTTGAAAATGTAGTGCAGGGGCATAATCGTATTTCCGGGAAGTTGCGATTCAGCTCAACTAGCGAGTACGGCGAAAAGTACATTCTTCCGATAATATCCAGGTTTACCGAGCGCTATCCCGAAATACGCTTGAGTTACAGCTTTAACTCTTCGCTCAATGATCTGGTTGCAGAAAAACTCGATCTGGTTATTCGTCTGGGCAATCTGGCGGACTCGGCGTTCAAGAGCCGCAAGCTGGCGGACTATGAAATCGTGCTGGTGGCGACCGAGGCGTTTCTCAAGCGTTGGCCGGTGCTCGAACCCCAGGACCTGAACGCAGTGCCCTGGATCGCCAACAGCAATTTGCAAGGGCCGACCAACTGGATCCTGCGTCATCGGTTCAAGGGTGAGGTCGAGGTCACGGGACCGAATCACTTCGAGTCCAACTCATCCACCGCCATTCGCGCCATGACCTTGTCGTCCCTCGGTGTCTCGGTGCTTCCCGTCTGGGTAGTGGACGACGATATTGCCAACGGCAGGCTGGTCCAGCTGCTGCCCGATTACACCCTGCCGTCGCAGTCGGTCAATGTGGTATTCCCCAACAGCCCGCACCTGCCGCACAAGTCGCGGGCGTTCATCGATTTTCTGCTGTTGCACCTGGGATCGTAACGTGCGGCAGGGGGCTATTCCGGCTCGCCGAGGGATGGGGGATACTCGGCGGGTCGCAGGGCAACAATCGCTGCGCAACAACCGTCGGGGAACAGGATGCCGTTACACGTATTGGACAGTCTGTCTGCCATTGCACCTCAAGAGTGGGATGCGCTGGTGCCCGAGACTCAGCCGTTTCTGCGTCACGCTTTTCTGGGCACGCTGGAAGACAGTGGCAGCCTGGGGTCGCAGTCTGGCTGGCAGCCGGAGCATCTGCTGCACATCGAAGACGGTCGGCTGCTCGCGGCATTGCCGAGCTATCGCAAATGGCACTCCTACGGCGAATACGTGTTCGACCATGCCTGGGCCGATGCCTGTGAGCGTGCCGGGATCGATTACTACCCCAAGCTGCTGACAGCGGTGCCCTTCAGCCCGGTCAGCGGGCCACGTTTGTTGGCAGCCACCGTGCAGGACGGTTTCGAACTGCTGAACAGCGTGCCGGGTTATCTGGAAATTGAAGGGCTCTCCAGCGCCCATATCAACTTTACCGACGCCTTCACCGATGCCGCATTGGCAGAGCAACCCGGCTGGTTGCAACGGATCGGCTGCCAGTACCACTGGCAGAATCGTGGTTATCGGGATTTTCAGGACTTCCTCGACGCACTCAGTTCTCGCAAGCGCAAGCAGATGCGCAAGGAACGTGAGCAAGTGGCGGGACTGGGGATTGAGTTCGAGTGGCTTGAGGGCCATCAACTCGATCAGGCCCAGTGGGATTTCGTCTACGCCTGCTATGCCAATACCTACGCGGTGCGTCGCCAGTCGCCCTACCTGACACGGGAGTTTTTCAGTCTGTTGGCCGAACGCATGCCCGAAACGATTCGGGTGGTGCTGGCCAGGCAAGGCTCACGTCCGGTGGCGATGGCGTTCAGCCTGCTGGGGGGCGACAGTTTTTATGGTCGCTATTGGGGATGTCTGGCGGAGTTTGATCGTCTGCATTTCGAGACCTGTTTCTATCAGGGCATCGATTACGCCATCGCCCATGGCGTGCAGCGCTTTGATGCCGGTGCTCAGGGCGAGCACAAACTGATTCGCGGTTTTGAACCGGTGATCACCCATTCCTGGCACTACTTGCGTCATCCAGGATTGAAAGCGGCCGTGAAGGATTTTCTTGAGCGCGAACGTGTGGGTGTCATGGGGTATGCAGAAGAGGCGAAGACCGCCTTGCCCTACCGGCAAGGCTGAGGTTAGAGCGCTCTGGTGGTTTTTTTGAGCTGATGGAGGCACTCGTGGCGAGGGAGCTTGCTCCCGCTGGACAGCGAAGCTGTCCCAATGCAGGCGGCGGCGTTGTGGCAGGCCGGAATCTGCGGCCGCTTCGCGCCCGAGCGGGAGCAAGCTCCCTCGCCACAGAAAGACTCCTCAATCGATCCCGACAAACCCACCGGTCTGGTGCTGCCACAACCGCGCATACAACCCGCCATGGGCCAGGAGTTCGGCATGGCTGCCGCTCTCGGCGATCCGGCCTTTTTCCAGGACTACCAGACGATCCATCCGCGCGATGGTCGAAAGCCGGTGAGCGATAGCGATCACGGTCTTGCCCTGCATCAAGGTTTCCAGGCTTTCCTGAATCGCCGCTTCGACTTCCGAGTCCAGGGCCGAGGTGGCTTCGTCCATGATCAGGATTGGCGCGTCCTTGAGCAACACCCGGGCGATGGCGATCCGTTGGCGCTGGCCACCGGAGAGTTTCACCCCACGCTCACCGACGTGCGCATCGAAACCGGTGCGGCCTTCGGCGTCCGAGAGCAACGGGATGAATTCGTCGGCGCGGGCCTTGCAGACCGCCTCCCAGAGTTCTTCGTCGGTGGCGTCGGGTTTGCCGTAAAGCAGATTGTCACGAATCGAACGGTGCAGCAGTGAAGTGTCCTGGGTGATCATGCCGATCCGCTCGCGCAGACTTTCCTGGGCCACGTTGGC
Source organism: Pseudomonas sp. 6D_7.1_Bac1 (assembly GCF_025465945.1). Classification (GTDB taxonomy): domain Bacteria; phylum Pseudomonadota; class Gammaproteobacteria; order Pseudomonadales; family Pseudomonadaceae; genus Aquipseudomonas. Next base: position 338,583 of record NZ_JANLNW010000052.1, read on the forward strand.
GATATTCTGCCCGTCCACCAGAATCTGCCCGTCCTGCAGGTCGTAGAGGCGTAGCAACAGGTTGACCAGAGTCGATTTGCCAGCGCCTGAAGGGCCGATCAAGCCGATTTTTTCGCCGGGTTTGATGGTCAGGTTGAGGTCGCCGATGATTCCGCTTTTCTTGCCATAGTGAAACGCCACGTGCTCGAAACACACTTCGCCACGGGCCACTTGCAGGCGCGGCGCAGGCTCGCGGTCGGTGACGCTGATCGGCTGGGCGATGGTTTGCAGACCGTCCTGGACCATGCCGATGTTTTCGAAGATGCCGTTGACCACCCACATGATCCAGCCCGACATGTTGACGATTCGGATCACCAGACCGGTGGCCAGGGCGATGGCGCCTACCGAGATCAGCGACTGGGTCCACAGCCACAGCGCCAGGCCCGTGGTGCCGACGATCAGTAGGCCGTTCATGCTGGTGATGACCACGTCCATGCTGGTGACCACACGGCCGGCCAGTTGGGATTTTTCGGTCTGCTCTTCAATCGCCTCACGGGCGTATTGCTGTTCGTAGTTGGTGTGGGCGAAGAGTTTCAGCGTGGTGATGTTGGTGTAGCCGTCGACGATCCGGCCCATGAGTTTGGAGCGTGCATCGGAAGACACCACCGAGCGCTCCTTGACCCGTGGCACGAAGTAGCACAGTGCGCCGATGTAGCAGGCGATCCAGGTCAATAGCGGAATCATCAGACGCCAGTCGGCTTCGGCGAACAGCACCAGCGAGCTGATCGCGTAGATCAGCACATGCCACAACGCGTCAACGGCCTGCACCGCGGAGTCGCGCAGGGAGTTGCCGGTCTGCATGATCCGTTGGGCGATGCGTCCGGCGAAGTCGTTCTGGAAAAAATTCAGGCTCTGTTTGAGCACGTAACTGTGGTTTTGCCAGCGAATCATGCTGGTCATGCCGGGGCTCAGGGTTTGATGCACCAGCAGGTCATGCAGGCCGACGAATACTGGCCGCAGAATCAGCGCGACCACCGCCATCCAGGCCAGCTCGACGCCGTGGACGTTGAAGAAGTCTGCATTCGGCGTGCCCTGGGCCAGGTCGATGATGCGGCTCAGGTAACTGAACAGCGCCACTTCGATCAACGCGCCGAACAGGCCGACGATCAACAGTGCGACAAAACTCGGCCACACCTGGCGCAGGTAGTAGGTATAGAAGGGGAGAACACGGTTCGGCGGAGCCGCCGTCGGGGCGTCACGGAAAATATCGATCAGTTTTTCGAAACGACGATAAAGCATTGGTTCTCCGCCCGCGCACGGGCTCTCCTTTAAGCGATGTGAGCCGCGCCTCTGCAAAGAAGCGCAGCTCAAGACTCCCTGTACAGCTTAGTCGATGCGCTTGGCCGACTTGATGAACACCGGGTCGACTGGCACATCCGACATGCCTTGTTTGGTGGTGGTTCGCGAGTTGACGATGATGTCGACCACGTCCATGCCTTTCACGACTTTACCGAATACTGCATAGCCGTCACCCTGGTCGAGGAAGTCGTTGTCCTTGACGTTGACGAAGAACTGGCTGGTAGCCGAGTCCGGGACCGAAGTACGGGCCATGGACAGCGTTCCGCGAACGTTATGCAAACCGTTTTTGGATTCGTTCTTGATCGGCTCTTTGGTTTCTTTTTGCTGCATTTGTTGAGTAAAACCACCGCCCTGGATCATGAACCCAGGAATGACACGGTGAAAAATCGTGTTGTTGTAAAAGCCGCTGTCGACATAGGCAAGAAAGTTCTTGGTGCTGATCGGTGCCTTGACCGGGTCCAGTTCGATTTCGATCTGGCCGTTGGTGGTGTCGAGCAAGACGTGCGGAGCCTTGTCCGCTTGCGCGGCCATCAGGTTGGCGGCGAACAGAACGGAGCCTGTGACGAGGGCGATTTTTTTCAGCATGGGTCAGTGATCCTGGGTAGTGGTGTCGACTGCGGTTAGAAATTCAAGCAGGGTTTGGTTGAAACGTTGCGGCTGGTCCAATGGCGTGGCGTGGCGTGAATCATCGATCACCACCAGCCGCGCATCGGGCAGCAGTTTTACATAGGTTTCTTTCAGTGCTACCGGCGTGTAGTCGCGGTCGGCGCTGACGATCAGGGTTGGACAAGTGACTTTCGACAGTCGTTCCTGAACCCCCCAGCCAACGATGGCGTTGAAGCTGGCGAGAAAAGCACGTTTGTCGTTTTTTGCCCAGCGCTCGGCCATCTTTTGCCGCAATTGCGCCTGTTCAGGTTTGGGGAACAGTTTGCTGCCAAGGGCCGTGCCGAAGGTGCCGGGGCTGAGCAGGTGCATCAGGCTCCAGCGTTTGAACCATTGCCAGTACTCATCCGCCGTACGGACTTTGACCTCGGGGGCGCTATTGACGATGCACAAGCTTTTAAGCAGCGATGGCTGATCCACCGCCAGTTGAAAACCGATCATCCCGCCCATGGACAACCCGACCAGGTGTGCCGGTCCGAGGTTCAGGTGCTCGATCAGCGCGACCAGGTCAGCGCTGAAACCAGCAATGCTGTAGCGCTCGCGGGGTTTGTCGGAGCGACCGTGGCCGCGTATATCCGGGATGATCACCCGGTAGCGGGTCGAGAGCTCGGGGACCTGTTTTTCCCAGTCCAGCGTACTCGAACCCAGCCCGTGAACCAGCAGCAGTGGCGTGCCGTGGCCATATTCCTCGTAGTGCAACGTGCAACCTTCGTGTTCGAAATAGGCCATGGCGCAACTCCTTGTCAGGCTTGTTCTGGTGCAGCGAAAGGCGCATCCAGCGGCGCGGTATCAAAGGTGCGCAGCAGTTCGATGAGGATCTGCGTCGCCGGGCCCAAGGGTTTGTCCTTGTTCGAATACAGATAGAAGCTCGGGTTTCGACTGCCGCCCTGATCCAACGGTAGCAGCTTGAGCGTACCTTCCTTCAGTTCCCGTTCAATCATGTGCCGGGGCAACCAGGCGAAACCCAGGCCGCTGCTGACAAAGGTCGCGGCAGTGGCGAGGCTGCCGACGGTCCAGCGCTGTTCAGCGCCGAGCCAGCCGACGTCCCGTGGCTGCTGCCGACCGGAGTCGCGGATCACCACTTGCATCTGGGTTTCCAGATCCTGGAAATTCAGTTCGCGGTTCAGACGATGCAGCGGGTGTTCGGGGTGGGCCACGGCCACAAATTCTACGTCGCTCAATTCCGCGCCAAGGTAACCGGGAATGCTGAGACCGGTGATGGCCAGGTCGGCCACGCCTTCGAGCAAGACTTCCTCCACGCCCGACAACACCTCTTCGCGCAGACGCACCCGGCAACCACGGCTTTGCGGCATGAATGCGGTCAAGGCACGGACGAGGCGAGCGCTTGGGTAAGCGGCATCGACCACCAGCCGCACTTCCGCTTCCCAGCCTTGCTCCATGTGGTGCGCGAGGTCTTCAAGCTGACTGGCCTGCTTGACCAGTTGTCGCGAGCGGCGTAGCAGCACGCCGCCGGCTTCGGTCAGCACCGCTTTACGGCCGTCGATGCGCAGCAGCGGAACGCCGAGCTGGTCCTGCATGCGCGCCACGGTGTAGCTGACCGACGATTGCGAGCGGTGCAGCACTTCGGCGGCCTGGGCGAAGCCACCGTGGTCGACCACGGCTTGCAACGTTCGCCATTGATCAAGGGTCACGCGGGGCGCTTTCATGATGAGCTCCTCTTGTCCTAAGCTGACAGCTTCCATTGGAGGCTGCCGAATGAAAAAAATCTGTTGTGTGGTGCTGGCGATGCTGCCGCTGACTGCGTTTGCCTACCCCATCGATGTACAAAAAGAACTCAACGGCCTGAAAATCGACTACACCACCTATGACACCGCTCGCGACATGGGCGCCATTACGCTGAACAACTACAGCGGTAAAGCCGCCGAATGCACGGTGGCATTCCGCAATGGCCCGGAAGCGCCGCGTACTCGCCGCGTGAGCCTGGATGCCGGCAAAAGCGCCGACCTTTCAGCCAGGTTCAACCGCGAAATCATCAAGCTGTACATCACCCTGAGCTGTAAGCCCAAATAAGGCCTGCCGCAAAAGCGGGGTAGGCATGCTCCGCTTATAAACGAATTTATTGATGGGTTATAGCAGTTATTTGTGCTTTTTCATCGATACGACTCTGTTTAATCTCCACTCCATCGACTTACAGCATTCACCGATGGAGGCTACATCCCATGTCCCGCGTTCTGATCATCGAAAGCAGTGCCCGCCAGCAAGACTCGGTATCGCGTCAGCTGACTCAAACCTTCATCAGCCAATGGAAAGCTGCACACCCGGCCGATCAGATCACCGTCCGTGACCTGGCGACCCATCCGGTTCCGCACCTGGATGCCAACCTGCTGGGTGGCTGGATGAAACCTGCCGAGCAACGCAACGAAACCGAACAGTCGTCGCTGGAGCGTTCCAACCAGTTGACCGACGAACTGCTGGCCGCCGACGTATTGGTCATGGCCGCGCCGATGTACAACTTCGCGATTCCCAGCACACTCAAAGCCTGGCTCGACCATGTGCTGCGTGCCGGCGTGACCTTCAAGTACACCGAAACTGGTCCGCAAGGTCTGCTCAACGGTAAAAGGGCGTTTGTCCTGACCGCTCGTGGCGGGATCCACACCGGTAGCACTTCGGATCACCAGGAACCGTACCTGCGTCAGGTCATGGCGTTCATCGGTATCCACGACGTCACCTTCATTCACGCCGAAGGCATGAACCTGGGCGGTGACTTCCACGAGAAGGGCCTGAACCAGGCCAACGCCAAGCTGGCCCAGGTCGCCTGAGCCGTTAATCGCCAGATAATCACCTGATGGTTAAGTAGCGCTCGTACACCCCTTCAAGCCGGTTCGCGCATCGAACCTCCCTTTGCACTTGTTGCTCATGAGTGCTCTAGCCCGATTGAACGCTTTAGCGAGATCGGGCTTTTTTTTGACTTGGATTTGGTGAGTGGGCACACCCCCTGTGGGAGCGAGCCTGCTCGCGATGGGGGATCACATTCACCATTGATATCGACTGACACACCATCATCGTCGGAACGCCGCCCGGAGCCGGCTCGCTCCCACAGTGGATTTATGTGTTGCCTGATGATTCGCAGTGAATAGCAAAACCCGCTATCGTCGCCGCCATTCGAAACGAGGCGAGCATGGGCTATCTACTTTTTGTCACGCTGATTCAGGCGTTTTCCTTCAGTTTGATCGGCGAATACCTGGCCGGGCATGTCGACAGTTACTTCGCGGTGCTGGTGCGGGTGTTGCTGGCGGGGCTGGTGTTCATTCCATTGACCCGCTGGCGTCAGGTGGAACCGGCGTTCATGCGCGGGATGCTGTTGATCGGCGCGTTGCAGTTCGGCGTGACCTACGTTTGCCTGTACCTGAGCTTTCGGGTACTGACGGTGCCGGAGGTCTTGCTGTTCACCATTCTCACGCCGTTGCACGTGACCTTGATCGAGGATGCGCTGAACCGCCGCTTCAATCCCTGGGCACTGGTGGCGGCGTTGGTTGCGGTACTCGGCGCGGCGGTGATCCGCTATGACCGGATCAATCCGGACTTCTTCATGGGATTCCTGCTGCTGCAATTGGCCAACTTCACCTACGCCGCCGGTCAGGTGCTGTACAAGCATCTGGTGGCGCGCCATCCGAGCGACCTGCCGCATTACCGGCGCTTTGGGTACTTCTACCTTGGGGCGCTGGCGGTGGCCTTGCCGGCGTTTCTGCTGTTCGGCAAACAGAACTTCCTGCCCGAAGCGCCGCTGCAGTGGGGCGTGCTGGTGTTCCTCGGACTGGTGTCGACTGCGTTGGGCCTGTACTGGTGGAACAAGGGCGCCTGCCTGGTCAATGGCGGGACCCTGGCGGTGATGAACAACCTGCACGTGCCGGTGGGGTTGCTGATCAATTTGCTGATCTGGAATCAACATGAACCTCTGGGGCGGTTGTTCCTGGGCGGCTCGGTGATTCTGGCCGCGGTGTGGATCAGCCGGTTGGGTGTACAAAAGCGGGTGCCCGCACACTAAATCTGTGGGAGCGAGCTTGCTCGCGAAAGCAGCGTGACAGGCAACGTTGATGTCGACTGATACTCTGAGATCCATGGGCTAAAACGATTTTTCTGTAGGATGAGGTGGGTCGATTGGAGCATTTAAGACGCATCGAGTGACGTTCGGGGACAAATCAGCAAACAAAATAGCCACTGTTTGTGCCCGTTCGTATAAAGAAACTCGGCCTTCGCGCTCGAAACCGTTACCCTATGCAGCTGATTTTTTGTATTTCTTCGAGGTAGCACCCGTGTTTTCCCAATTCGCCCTGCACGAACGCCTGCTCAAAGCCGTGGCCGAGCTTAAATTTGTCGAGCCAACGCCTGTGCAAGCAGCGGCTATCCCGCTCGCGCTCCAAGGGCGTGACCTGCGGGTGACTGCGCAAACCGGTAGCGGCAAAACCGCTGCATTCGTATTGCCGATCCTCAACCGTTTGATCGGCCCGGCCAAAGTCCGCGTCAGCATCAAAACCCTGATCCTGCTGCCGACCCGCGAGCTGGCCCAGCAGACCATCAAGGAAGTTGAACGCTTTGCGCAGTTCACCTTCATCAAGTCTGGCCTGATCACTGGCGGTGAAGACTTCAAGGTCCAGGCGGCCATGCTGCGCAAGGTGCCGGACATTCTGATCGGCACCCCGGGCCGGATGATCGAGCAACTGAACGCCGGCAACCTCGACTTGAAAGAAGTTGAAGTGCTGGTGCTCGACGAAGCCGACCGCATGCTCGACATGGGCTTTGCCGAAGATGTGCAGCGTCTGGTCGAAGAATGCACCAACCGTCAGCAGACCATGCTGTTCTCCGCCACCACCGGCGGTTCGGGCCTGCGCGAGATGATTGCCAAGGTGCTGAACAACCCGGAGCACTTGCAGCTCAACGCCGTCAGCCAGTTGAACGACACCACCCGTCAGCAAATCATCACCGCTGACCACAACCAGCACAAAGAACAGATCGTTAACTGGCTGCTGGCCAACGAGACCTATCAGAAGGCCATCGTCTTCACCAACACCCGGGCCATGGCCGACCGTATCTACGGCCGTCTGGTGGCACAGGAGTACAAGGCGTTCGTCTTGCACGGTGAGAAAGACCAGAAGGATCGCAAACTGGCGATCGACCGTCTGAAGCAGGGCGGGGTGAAGATCCTCGTCGCCACCGACGTTGCCGCTCGCGGCCTGGACGTGGAAGGCCTGGACCTGGTGATCAACTTCGACATGCCGCGCAGCGGCGACGAATACGTTCACCGCATCGGTCGTACCGGCCGCGCCGGCAACGATGGCCTGGCCATCTCGCTGATCTGCCACGGCGACTGGAACCTGATGTCGAGCATCGAGCGCTACCTCAAGCAGAGCTTCGAGCGCCGCACCATCAAGGAAGTCAAAGGCACCTACGGCGGACCGAAAAAGGTCAAGGCGTCGGGCAAAGCCGTTGGCGTGAAGAAGAAAAAAGTAGACGCCAAGGGCGACAAGAAGAAAACCGGCGCCAAGGCCCCGACCAAACGCAAGATCGCCAACCGGCCGAAGACCGACGCCTTGTCGCTGGTCAGCAAGGACGGCATGGCGCCGCTCAAGCGCCGCAAGCCAGAAGCACCGGCCGCTGAATAACGCGTCACGGTGATTCACCCAAAAGCCCGGACCCAGTGTCCGGGCTTTTGCATTTTCAGCCTATGGCGATCGTGAGATCGAGCCTGACCTCAGCGCCCTCAGGAGCCCCACTGGATTCTGAGACGACAAAGCGTGAGCTGTGAATGTACGTGTCAATCAAGACATATTTCGCAACAAACTCGTACCTGTCTTATTGACGTCACAATAATGGCAAATTACCATGCGGCCATCATATTGATATCACTTGTCTTTCGAGGGATCGAACATGTACCTGCACACCCTCGGGAAGAGGCTGTGTGCGGCTTTGCCGTGTCTATTGCTGTGTTTCACCAGCGTAAACCTTGCCCACGCCGCACCCACCCCCGGTGATCAAGATCTGATCCGCGAACGCCAGGATCGCCTGCTCGAAGAGCAGCGCCGACGTCTCGAAGAACTCAAGGAACTGCCCGGCAAAGCCGTCACGCCGACCGTGCCGACAGCCCCTGCCGATACCCGTTGCTTCCCCATCAAAGACATCGAACTCAAAGGTGCCGACAGCCTTTCGGCCAGTGAGCGCGAGCGTTTGCTCAAGCCTTACATCGGCCAGTGCCTGGGCGTCACCCAGCTCAACGAACTGCTCAAAGTCATCACCGATTACTACCTTGAGAAAGGTCTGGTGACCAGTCGTGCCTACTTGCCGCAGCAGGATTTGTCTGCCGGTCATTTGAAGGTACTGGTGGTCGAGGGCAAGCTCGAAGGCATCAAAGGCGCAGAGGGCAGCAAGCTGTCGGACCGTGAACTGGCCATGGCCTTCCCGGGCAAGGCCGGGCAGTTGGTCAACCTGCGAGAGATCGAGCAACTGGTCGATCAGTTGAACCGCTTGCCCTCCAATCAGGCACAGATGGAATTGGCGCCGGGCAAGGAGGTGGGAGGCAGCGAAGTACTGGTCAAGAACACCCCGCAAAAGCCTTGGCGTGCCGGTTTGTCACGCAACAACGAAGGCCAGCGCAGCACTGGCGAACAGCAGTGGGGCACGACCTTTGACTGGGACAGCCCGCTGGGGCTGGCAGACCAGTTGATGTTGCGCGGTGGTGACGATGCGGGGAGCAATCATAACCACACCTCGAGCAACGCCATGCTCAATTACAACCTGCCGTGGGGCTGGTGGAATTTCAACTACAGCTACAGCCAGAGCGATTACCGCTCACTGATTGCCGCCAATGGTTACGACTTCAAGCAGACCGGCGACAGCAAGACTCACCAGTTCAAGGCTGAGCGAGTGATCTATCGCGATGCCGTGAGCAAGACGTCCTTGAGCGTCGGTGTGTCTCACATGCGCAACAACAACTTCATCGAAGACAGCAAGCTGGCCCTGAGCAGTAACCATCTGAGCGAAGCACAGTTCGGAATCAACCACGGACGGCGTGTCGGCTCAGCCTTCGTCAACTTCGACCTGGGCATGCAGAAAGGTATCGGCGCCTTCGATGCCCAGAGCAATGGTCATCCGGGACCCGGCGACCCGGATGCGCGGTACCGTAAATACACCGCGACCCTGAGCTACCTGCAGCCGTTCAAGCTTTGGGACGAGTCATTGAGCTTCAGCAGCCTGATGACCGGCCAGCGCAGCGAAGATGTGCTGTTCAGCCCGCAGCGCACAAGCCTTGGCGGGTTGTCGTCGATCCGTGGTTACAAGGACCAGTCGCTGTCCGGTGATAGTGGTGGTTACTGGCGCAACGACCTGCGCTGGAGTCGCCCGGTGAACTGGGAGTGGCTGCGTCCGGTGCTTGCCGAGTACGGCACCAGCCTGGGTTACGACCAGGGTGTGATCAGTCATGGTCGCTACAGCGGCGAGCAACATGGGCGGATGTCGAGCCATTCGCTCGAGCTGTTC
>NZ_JANLNW010000020.1 GCF_025465945.1 Pseudomonas sp. 6D_7.1_Bac1
GCAGCCTATAAGGCTGCTTTTTAAAAGAGGTCTCACCCGAGCGCTGATGTCCAGGTCATCAACGGGGTTCCTAACGCCGACTATTGCCACCTGAAGGCAGTCGGTTTCGCGCTCTTGGGCCGATTTTTTGCCACGGATGACGCTTGTGTCAACCTGAACGAGAGCCATGCGTCGGTAGCAATCAGAACGAGGAACGGCCACGCAGCGACATCCGATGTTTAACGAAGGGATCCTTACCAATGGAGTATTGATGAAAACCACTGACGTGCGTACTCCCAGCGCTCACCAGCGGAGTGCTGAAGAGCGCATCCTTTCGGAGTAAACCGCTCGTGCGATGCACGAGGCTCAAACTATTTGCAGGCAACGCAACTCAATTGACGAGTTTGTCGGGTCGCTTACTCGATTGCGCAGATCAGGTTCGGGTCACGACGTTACTGGCTGCGGTTGTGACCCGACGCGCCCAGCACCTTCAGCACGTCATCGATCACCGCCTTACTCATCTCCTGCAAATAATGCGACGCCCAGGCATAGCGGTCCGTACCGCGCACCATTGCCGCATATTCGGTCAGCAGTTTGGAGAGGTGGAGCAAGTCGGAAACGTGGGACAGAGCTTCGCGGATCGGGACGCCGCTGTTGACGCGGAATAGAGCTTGGTCGCAATGGATGGAGAAGGGCGTGAGGCCGGCGGTTGTCAGGTCTAGGGGGGTAGTCATTGGGCACCTCCGAGGGCTGGGAGGTGACTGGCGGCAGTGAATGTTTGAAAGTCGTGCGAGGGATTAGCACGGTGATTACAAATGCAGATTTTGGACGGATTTATGATGTGCATTGTCTAGCTCCTTGACTGTTGGGAGCCACTACCGTCCTTCCTACGGGATTGGGTGGCGGCCGTACGCGGGGTAGGAATACCGGGAATCAAGGCACCCGGCACACCCGAAGGTGTCCCGCGCACAGCCACCATTGCACGATATCGCGGACACAAAAAAAGCGCCTGCAATAGCTGATGGGGCGCTGTTGCGCCTTGATTAACTCGGGTTCCTACGCCCGTCCGCTGATTTGGCAGCGACGCCCAAAGGTTAGCGTGCGAGTGGAGGGTCCGCAAGCGTGGCGAAGTGCTGGCGGTGGCCGGCGAGTTTTAGGGATTTTTATGGCTTAGCAATAATTATTGGCCAGCCATAATTTTCATAATTTCGAAAAAGCCTGTTGGAGCAGGTGAAGGAGGCATCGGAAATGGGTGATGAGCCAACCCGCCAAGTTTGATAACCCCAGGTACTTAGCGGTACGTCATTGCGCCAAAAGAATCTAAATCCATCCTATTGTTTCTACGATGTTTAAGCATTCATTGCTGGCGTCGTCCTGCTGCCGGCTCTGGCATGGCCGCCAGCGAACTAAACTAGTTGTACCTTTGGAGCAGATGTCTCCAGAGAGGTAAGGAGGTGTCAAATGGCCATTCGTGATACCTATCGGGAAATTGAACAGACCCTGGGTCAGGTACCGGAGTGGATTAAGCAAATGCCGGAAGGCGGAGCGATCGGATTCTGGGCCGTGGCCCGGGATTTCTGGCTGGCAGATACCAAGATTCCTAATAAGTACAAGGAGCTGATAGGTCTGGCGGTGTCCGGGGCGACCCGTTGTAAGTATTGCGCCCTGTTCCATACCGAAGCCGCGCGCTTGTTTGGCGCGAGCGACGAGGAAATTTCCGAAGCCAGCTTTATGGGGTCGCTGACCATGATGGGCAGCACCTTTATAAACGCCCAGCAGATCGACTACGAGCAGTTCCGGCAGGAGACGTTGAGTATCGTCCGGTATGTCAAAGATCACTCACAATCCAAAGCCGCTTAAGCCGTTGCGCGAACCTGCCCTTCGCCAACTGACGAAGGATAAGTTGATTGCAATCACCGGCGATGGTCCGAGGACCACCGCTCGGTGGCAAGCGGCTGTACTGCGAGCCATCGGCGAACTCATGCAATACAGCGATACCGCCCGCGAAGAAAACCAGGACCTGCGTATTCCCTTCGCCAAAGCACTCCATGACCTCTATGCGGGACAGAAGTCCGACGCCGAGTTGACGGAAATGGTGTTGCTGATGCTGGAAGTGGAAAGCGCCCCCTTTCTCGACAAAGAGCCCCAGGCGGGAGCGGCATCCGGGAGCAATGACCCCTGAGAAGTGGATAGGGCCAAAGGAGTCGTAGCGATTGAATCACGACGCCCCCCTGATCTTGCGTCCATATAAGAATTTCCCTAGGACTTTTTTGGATAGTCGAGCGCGACTTGTGCGGGCTCGATCTCGCCGATTTCTGACCACGACTTCGTATCGAACCTGAACTCGGCGACGGCGCACGTTGGCATGTCGGTGATCTCGCTGGAGAGCTGCTGTGCGAGCTCGACCAACGCGGGATTATGGCCAAAGATCATCACTGATTTCAGCCGGTCGCCCAGCGTGCGGATGACCTCGAGCAGGTCATTCGCCTCGACGGCATACAGCCGGTCGTCCACGACGATGTCCTTGCGCCGGTAATCGAGCTTCCTGGCGATGATCTCCGCCGTCTCGAGCGCACGCACGGCCGGGCTCGACAGGATCAAATCGGGCTTCAGATCGCGCTTGGCCAAGCGCTCACCAATCTTGGGCGCGTCACGTCTGCCACGATCATTCAATGGGCGGTCTTTGTCGGGCTGCGCAGCGTCATCCCAACTCGACTTGGCATGGCGAATGAGAAATAACCTTTTCATACCGCCTCCGGTATCCGCGGAAAATCCGACCAAAGAGGTCGTAGTGATTAATCTAAATTAAATCACCACACCGCCTTATCGGGGGGCTCCCCCTGGTGTACTGACTCAGAAATATTGACTCGATGGCATGGACTCGTTGCCAATAATGAGCGTGCCTTCCTTGCCGCTGGGCATGGTGTACTTCAAGCGGCAGGTCTTCACGCCGTTGGGTTTGACGAAAAGGTACATGCCGCCGCCATCGAACAGTTTATAGGCGCGTTCGCGGGGTTTGGCCGTGGGGCATTTGCAGATCGGAGAGGGGGGATTTTGTTGGACCGCGATGGAGGGTCCTGGAACGAATAAAACCGCCAGACCGTTGCCGTTCCCATCGCTGGCAAACATACCTGCCGTCGTCTGTCACCCCTACTGAGGTACTTCACGTAAGCCGTTTCCATAAACTGGTCATCGTTGGGGGCTGACGTGGTCATCGATTCTGGTAACTGGAAGGATATCTCCTGATGCCGCAGATATCACAGAGAACGTCGGCAGTGTCTTCAGTTAGCTACAAGCTTTTGATTCTCATAGGGATGCCTCACCTGGCTTTTCCAAGCCCCAAGCAATCTACCAAACGTCACGATACGAAAGAAAATAATCTGTTCGACACTTTATTTAGTGGCGATTTGCCATATGCCTCGACGCCTACTACGCTCAGACTTCCACTAGGTAAAGGGTGCAATTTTATGAGCTTTTTCGATGACGCAATATCAACTATCGGCAGAGGACTTGCACAGACAGCAGCCCAATCTGTAAGCGACGCAACCGGCTTCGATGTAGGGGGGACTCTCAATGTTCTTTTTGGGAATGGTCAGACAGTTGGAGCTGAGACCCTCTCCCAGTTAGCTCAGGACATCCCAAGCAGTAATCTATCGCAGGCTGATATTGCGGTGCTGGAAAAAAGTGTAGATCAGCAAACTCAGATGATTAACGACTTGGGATTGCAAATCAGTTCCGTTGGAGCGGATATATCAAGCATCAAGGCGACAATTTCTGATCTGGAATCGAAAATCGCCAAGATAAACCAAGAACAGACATATCAAGAATGGCAGACTGTTGAAACAGCGCTCACTCCATTCATTGAACAGATTAATATTTCATATAAAGTATATGGCGAATACATTGCAAATGCTGTGGGTATGAAGACCACAGATGTCAGTGACCTCATTAATAACATTTTGGACGCGAACGTAGGGCCTCGTGACGCCTCGGCGACTATAAATGGGTACCTTTTGGACTCAAGTGGAGGGCGTGGTGCATTACAGCTCTGGTCCAATATGATCTCGGGGTTGGTTGCCGTCGGGCAACTCGACTATCGCGACGCAGTGGCTCGATATATGAACTACTACAAAAAGCTTGCCTACGCACAGCTTCAAGCGACTAACCTCTTAATGGAGGCTTACACGTTTCAGGGTAATACTCCGGAAGTCCAGAACGTCTGGAGCGAGTATCGGGGTTACTTGCAGGTGCAGGAGGCCGTCTTTATCCGCTGGCTGACTCCACTTATTGCAGCAGCGATCGCTGGCGGGTATTACCGTAGTCAAGGCGTGTCGTACTGGGGCTTCGGCGCTATCGACGCCATCAATCAATTGAATCCAAGTCTCCAGGCCCTTCCGGCTAACCCTCCCGGTACTCTCCATCCTGCAGTTTTTGGATATTATCAACCCTCCCCCGTTTTCAGGAAGGCGGAGGAGCTTCTTGCGTCCCTCTACGTGACCGAAACCACCGATAGGCGAGTGGTTGTCCATATGATGTATCAAGGTGATCCGGCGATTATGGGCGCCGTCGGGAATGTCACGTTGCATCTAACTCCGGTCAGCGGCGCGGATCCTGTATCGCCATCTCATAATCCTTCGTCGCCAGATCAAACGACGATACTTCCCGGATTAGCCATAGGCTCCGGCCCAGACCTTAACTATTATGACAATATCATATGTATGAAGCGTATTGTTTTTGAAAATAGTTCTGAGCAAGGTGTGCTAAATGACGATACTTATACAGTGCAAAACATAAACGGCATACCACCAACAGTAAATATTGAGACATATTATAGCGGCAGCCTAGACCTCCAGCCGCCACAATTCATTGATGCTGGACCGCTTAACTATGAAATGGCTATCAATGAACAGACCCCCTTCGCGTTCATGAACTTCCTTACCTACGTCATGCCGCAAGCGTTTGCTTCGATGGGCAATTGACACTTTAGGGGCGATATGAAAATTCTGATCGCTGGACTTTATATGCCAGGATCTGGGCTCACCTCGGTCATGATGCGGCTTGCGCTTCATATGGCCGAGCGGGCACATGTTTCGTTGTTGGGATTCGATCCAATCCTAGGCGATGCTCGAAACGTCAAGGTAGCAGGTATACCCGCACGGCTTGTAACCGCGAAAGCGGGTCGCATGATCGCCGAAGCTAGTTGGCTTGAAAGAACGATGTCGGAATGCCGACCAGATGTTTTCGTCGTCACGGGCCCCGCTAGCATGGCACGCAGTCTTCTTGACCAACTCTCGCGATATCGACCTCTTGTTCGAGTTGTTTATTACCTTCCGACCGAAGGTAGTATAGTATCAAGCGCGATCTTGAATGTTCTTACCCTGACAGATGACTGTGTCGTATTCACCGATAATGCGCGACGCGATCTTATTGCTCTTATGGAGTCAGCCGCACAAACCTCACTCCCGAGATTACATGTGGTTGGACACGGTGTAGACCATGACGCTTTTTGGGCTTCGGGACTTCGAGGCGATGTTGGTCCGCGTCATGTGGTACGACAATCATTCTGGTCTTCGCAGGATCCAGAGGAGTTTGTCGTTCTAAATGTTAATCGGCCTTACTATCGGAAGCGGCTGGATATCACCATCGCAGGCTTTGGCGATTTTGCGAAATTATACCCTCGATCGAGGCTGGTCTTGCACCCCGGCAGGCTTAACATCGCACAGCTGGACGAATTGGAGACGTGGAGGTCATCAAGCGGCGTACCGGATAGGATCACCGTTCTCCCGTACGAAGAGCCAATGTCCAGTGCACGTCTCAACGAACTGTACAATGTTTGCGATGTAGGCCTGACGACGGCAATGGGTGAAGGTTGGGGTTTGACGCCCTTCGAGCATGCCGCTACAGGCGCGCCACAGGTTGTTCCCGACCACACTAGCTTTTCTGAAAATTGGACGGGAGCAGCTTCAATGCTGCCGATTGAGGAGAAGCATGCAATCTTCTACGAATATGCGGATATGCATGCCACTTCGTCACACCATGTGTCTTGCGCTCTCGAGGCGCTAGCCGCCGACGGCGATAAGCGAAAGCTGATGGGCAGTCTAGCGAAGGCGAGGGCGCTCGATCCCAAGTTCTCCTGGGAACGGGTGGGCTCTCGTTTTTTCAGCATTCTAGAACAGGGAGTGGTTCAGTGAAATCTCGGAAACTGTTGAATGAACGCAACGAATATAGATAGCGGCCTTTGCAGAAGCATCACCGGGATGCTCCGTTGAACTTTCTGCGTTAGAGCACGAACGCTCGTAGAGTAAATACCGACGCAAATGATTGAACTAGGGAAGGAAGGACGAAATGGGACATGATGAGTATCCGTTTGACGCGCGTTCTGAACATTCGCGAGTACTGACTGTCGAATTGCCTCTGACGCGGTTCTTCCAGGATGGGAATATCAGCGTAATAGACCAAACCGTGACGGCGGTGCTGGATCTCAGCGCAGGGCCGGGCGTCTACAAAAGCGAACCGATCGAAGTTGGCACCTTCAAGGGCCTGCCAATGCAAGCAATGGTAAGGTTCAGCTACGACTACGACAAGGTCGAGGGCAAGCTCACGATCAGAGGTAATGACGACAAAACCACCGACCAGCTTAGCATCACTACTTTCCTGGGCGGGGCTTCCGGGCAAGTCCCCGGGGTCGACGCGTCTCTGGTTTATTTTCACACGCCGAACGACGTGGGGCAGAATCATCCGTTTCTTAATATGTGGGCGGATCATGTCGCTCGCCAGTTCAATTTCGCCGATGCCATGGTCGCGACGGCCCGGAGTTGCAATGACGCAATCACGAGTGCAGCTATCGAGGCCGGCTTGTCGAGCGTTCTCAAGATCGGTACTCCGCCGCTCGTAACTCTCGATAATATCGATGACTTTAAGCTCATGTTCGGCGAGCGGATCTCCGATGAGCTTCCAGCCGATCGGATCGCGCAAGTTATTCAGATACAGGCTATCGTCGATTCGACCTTTGTTGGCACCGTCGTTTGGCAACTCAACAAGACATTCGCTAATGTAGATGGAAGCACGCACGACCCGAAGCCTTCGGGGACGACATCTTGGATCGAATTATGGCGAAACAAATGTAACGGCGGCGCCAACACGTCAAAATGCTCGTCATATAACTCGTTCAGCTTGAATACGACATGGAAATGTACGAGCGAGCTTGTGGGCGGACATGTCATCACTGGCACAACGGCAGTTAAAAAGAAGAAAGGGGACACGGTTTATATTTTCCCGATTTGTTCTCGTCATAACGGGTCGGACCCAAATTATATGAAATCTCTTTACAACCCGGAGGGAGTGCAGCTGAATTACTGGCAATGATCAGTAATCCGGTCAGCGTCTGAGTGGCGTCGGCTGGAATACGGGGTTCTATCGGAGCAAGAAACTGCTTTGCAGTGAAGTAGCGATTTTTCTCGCGGAACTGGTCGATTCAGTGGCTGGTTCAGCCTGGTCCTCGTTCCAGAGTGGGGGGGCTTCAGAAGCGCGAATCCGCCACGTTCCAAGGAAAAAGGGGACACCCATTAGCCGGTCTCGAGTCAAGGCTAATGGGTGAGAATCATCTGGCCGGCCTCCCCACTTCCGTGAGGTGGGGAGGCCGGCCAGATGATTCTCAGATTTATTTTCCCCCAAGCGCGACAACCGTGTGAACGCGATCTCTCCCGGCTTCATCAAGTCCCCGATGCACGGTGAAGAAACCCATGAAGCGCTCGGGAGTTTGCACCTGGGCGGGCACATGGGCGAGATGAGCGATGTCGCCCAGGCAATCGTGCATCTGGACTTCGCCGGTTTCGTTACAGGCGAGATCCTGCACGTCGATGGCGGTCAGAGCACCGGTTACTTAGATCTGCTTTTCCAAACCCCAGAAACAACAAAGCCCTCGCATTTCTGCGAGGGCTTCGTTTTGTATGGTGCCGGCACCAGACGAACGGTATGTTTCGGCGAGACTAGGTTTTCCGGGCGTCTGGAGTTCGCTGGAAAATTCGGCGTACCCCAACTAGTAACTATAAATAAATCAGCTAGTTATGGCTTTCAGTGGAATCGAACTAGGGATTTTTTACGGTGTTAGCACATTGTCGACCGCACGTAAAATATCCAGAGCAGGATACGGCATGGTAAACCTCTAGAGTTTGAACGTTGCCGATTATTCCCATGGATAATCGGCAGGAGTTGACCCAAAGCAACCAGTCAGGTGCGTCTAATCAATCAGGGCGATTCACTCAGCGGTACACCTGCCTGTCGTGCAATTTTATGGATAGCGAGTTGTAGTTCGAGCCTGCATTGATATAGATCTTTATTGCTTTCACGCCCATAGGCCTTAACACATGCGAAAGCAGTGTCTACAAAAAATATACTTGCGATTCTGGTCATCATAGTTGAGTAAGCCCAAGCTTCCTTTCCTGCTTTTATTTTGTGCTCGGGTGAGGCTTGCATAAACATAAGCCACATAAGCGTGTCCTCACCAGTTATATGGCTTGCTCCGCTGAGGCGATGATAGCTTTCATAGTAATCAGTCTCGCGCCCAAGTATTTCAAATCTTTTATAAAGCGACTTAGGCCAGTCAGTCTCCGGGTTGGATATATCTATAGAACATTGAGTTTCGATTTCTTTAACGAATTCGTCTAATATGGTAATGACTTTTCTTCTTTCCTCTATCATGGTCGATATTTCTTCTGCGTCGGGTCCTTGTAGTATTTTCTGCTTCCATTCATTGAGTTTTCTATTGTGCTCATTCAGCCA
This sequence comes from Pseudomonas sp. 6D_7.1_Bac1, assembly GCF_025465945.1. Taxonomy (GTDB): domain Bacteria; phylum Pseudomonadota; class Gammaproteobacteria; order Pseudomonadales; family Pseudomonadaceae; genus Aquipseudomonas. Next base: position 8,761 of record NZ_JANLNW010000020.1, read on the forward strand.
TGATTGAAAAAATTTGATCAATGTCGCTGAATCGCCTCTTTCGGCGAGGTACATAATGTTTATTGAGCCTTCTACAACAACCCTAGCTAATGCCTCCGCACTTGCTGGCGAACCTGTCGAAATAGCAACTAGCATTCCTTGGACGTGCTCGTATACACGACCAATCAGGTTTAAAAGCGAGTGAATCCGAAAGCCTTCATTGTTGTCTTTTGGCTCGTATTCTCCCAAGTAGTCATTAAGAATTTTATCTGCTTTGGCACACGACTCAATGGCTACTGCCGACTCAATAAGGTTTGCTTTTTTATCTATCTTAAAGGATTTTCTGAAGTTTGGTATGTAAGGCATTGTTGTGTGTAAATCCTGTAGGTTTAATTAATGCAGTTCTAAATGGAAGCGCTATCTAATTTTTGAGTGTAGCATTTTGTCGTCTGTCAGAAAATTTTGCACTAACTTTGAATCGTCTGCATCTTAATTCTTAGCTAACTCAGCGTCGTTAAGATTGGTTGCACAACTTATTAGTATTGGGGGGCTGAGGCTCAAGAAGAAAAAATGGGGACAGACCACGTGTTTCCTAAACAGGCATTGGCCCTAGAAGGGGCAGATTTATTTTCGATCTCTCATTCGTCGAATCATCAACGAGCGAGGTCGGCGAACGCCGTAGGGGATCAAGAAAGGCCCCCCGGGGAGGCCCGCGGCAAGCGCAATCACACCAAACCCCAGAAACAACAAAGGCCCGTATTTCTGCGAGTCTTTGTTTTGTATGGTGCGGCACCAGACGAACGGTATGTTTCGGGGAGGTTAGGTTTTCCGGGCGTCTGGATCTCGGTGAAAAACTTCGCGTACGCCAACTAGTAACTATTAATAAGTCAGCTGGTTACGGAATTGAGTGGAGTCGAATTCGGCTGTATTTTGTGTCACAAGATTTTATAATCTTCATAGATTATTAAATAGAAAAATTAATATCAGCTAGATCAAAAATTGTCTCCGAGAATCGCCAGGGAGGAAAGCGATCAAGCTCGCACGCTGTGCCGTTTTTTGAGAAAATATCGCTAAGCGTAACTCGTATAGCGCGATATAGAAGTTTTCTGGGGTTTTAGCTATATTTAGTTTAGCTCTGGACTTATATGTTCATATGCGTAAAGTCTATTTATTTGTTTTTAAAATTATCTAGGCTCTGCTATAGTAGACTGATTAAAGTGCTGTGTGCGCCAAAGTAAATTGAGGTGATTGTGCTGGGAGATATTCAAATTAGAACCGCCCTTTTGGCTAGGCTTGGTCGAATGTCGCACCGACCCAGCGCGCTAATTGAAGAGCTGAGAGTGCATAATGGAAGTGCGATAGCTGATGTGGTGGCTATTTACAAGGAGGCTCATTGTTATGAGATAAAAGGTGATGCCGATAAAATTGAGCGAGCAATAAGCCAAGCTGCCTATTATGATTTGGCGTTCAGGAAGATAACTTTAGTTACTACGGAGCGTCATGCGAATAAAGCTATAAGGATTATTCCAGCGCATTGGGGAGTGATGATTGCCAGGGAGGTAAGTGGTGTTGTGGTTCTGCGGGGGGCAAGATCTTCAAAAAATAGTCCTTTTTTTGATAAGAAGACTGCTCTCATGACTCTCTGGAGGACAGAACTTTCAGATGTCGCCGAAGGGCTGAATATACAGGTTGCTGCAAAGGCAAATAGGGATAATATTTCTAACTCCATTGCAGGAATTATGGGGAGAGAAGAGCTTAGCCTTGCAATTAGCGCTAAGCTCGCGCAGAGGAAGCTAGGGTTTTTGTAACATAAATGTGATGTGAGCATTTATAGTCGGATTCAGGATGCTGCTAGGCGTGACTAGGGTTCCATGTGAGTTGGCTTTATCGTTCAGATAATTGTCTCCCCAAGAGTATGGCGGTGTCCGATAGAAAGTTTTTGCCACCAGAATCTTCGCCATATCGTTATACTGCTGGTTCCCTCGCGGATGGTTTTTTAAGCCGTTACCTCTAATAACATATTGAAAGTCTTCAAAGGCATACAGGATTTTGGGCGCAGTAACGTTGCGCATGCTTTCTGGTGGAATGTCGATTTCCGAGAAATTAGGGCTTACGATAGTATAATCACCAAGTTCAATGTCACTTAGTTCGTGGTGGGCAATAACTTTTTTGTGTATGGCTAACTCACTTCTGGGTAAAGAGATCTCATGCCCGACTTCAAGTATTTCCTTGATTGATGCTGGTATTGAAGAACCGGTTATTATTATTTTTGAAAATGAATAATCGCGCTTTATAGCGACGATAAAGTTGATTAGCTCTCCCGCTCTTTTGGTCGTATCACATGTGCGGCAAATCCTATTGTCTAAAATAAGGATCATTGACGTGAAATGGGGAGGGCATTTTCTAACTAGTGTTTGTATTTCTAATTTGGTTGTAGCGTAGTGCTGAAAGTCTTCGGGCTGAACTCTTAGTGCTATAATATCTGATTTAATTTTGCCTGTGATTTTGGCGTTGAACACAGCATCATTTCGTTGTGGTGTTCTTTCGATGGCGATAACTGGGATGAACGTTGTGTCGGTAAATTTATCGATAATATAAATGTAGTTGTCTTGTCCCGAAATCGTTATTGCATCAGGGACATCGAAATTATCAAGGTAGAAGTTTCTATATTCTTTTAAGTGTGTTTTTATTTTTTTGTGCGTTCCGTCAATAGATTTTTTTAGGGACTGTTCATTCAGACCTTTTTTCATCGGGAAATCAAAGAAAGGAGCGATAAAAGGCTTCAGCGTAGGATGCAAAACCTTTAGGGCTCCGATCTCATTAGTTTTGGTTTTTAAGAATGGAGTATAGTTATTCATTTTTAAATATCAAATCCCTAGTGTTATATTCGGACACGATGTCGGAAAAGATTTCATATCGATTTAACTCGTGCCTAAGCATGCCTGCAATTATTGCTGGATGCAGTCCTTTTTCGTTTGCGTATTTTATTACGATCTCTCTGCGTAAATCATATTTTGGTTCACAGTTTCGCCATTCGTTTCTACTGACAAAAATTGTTTTGGTAAGTCGATCGGCTTCTAATTCAATTTCTTCGGTTGATGCTTCTTCAAAGTCATCTAGTATGGGTGTCTCTAGTTGATCTATGTGCAGGTGTATATGAGATAGCTCGTGCGTTAGTGTGAACCAGAAATTATCTAGCCTACTGTGTCTTAACGTCATGCCAATGACAGGATGGCCAGACTTTAATTTGAATACAGCTCCGTCAAGCTTCATTCCTTTAAGCTGCTCGTCAAATATAAGTATTATGCCGAGGCTTAATAGCGCGCTGGAGACTAAGCGGACATTTTCAGGGGCGGGACTCATTCGAGTGATTTGATAAATTTGGTCAGTGGAAATCGGCTGGTATTCAGGTACGGCTTGCAAGTTTAAAAGTAGCTGGGCTGTATGTTTTATGCGGGAAAGCCAATAGGAAGTGGTGGCGGTATTTGCATTGTTCGATTGTCTAAAGAAAGTTTCGCCTTTGTTGTCTGTGAGTAAATCGCGAAATAATGAGATGTTTTCACTACAAGGAGCATTTCTTTTAGTAGTTGATGATTTTACTAAGCGGATAACTTCGTCGTGGGCGTTTAGCGCGTTGATTAAAGCCTTTGGGTTTATTGTGCTTTCAGATGTTACTACAAAATCATCCTGTTCTTCATTTTTGTTGGTCATACTGCCCCCGCATATTGAGCGGCCTTGGCCTCTGCCATTTCAAAATAGTTTAGTTGATCTTTGTCTAGACTGGGGAAATGTTGCATTCCAATCCGTTCGTAATAGGTTTTTGCTTTTGGTAGTGAATGTAAGCTAAAACCGGGCCTGAGCCTCAATGCGTTACACGAGTAGGCTATCGCGGACTTTATTAAAATGCTGCCAATTCCGCTAAATTGTTTGTTGCTCATTGGGTTTTGCCGATTCCAGGGAGCTACGGCAAGATACTCGATGTAAAAAATATTTCCTTTGTCAAAAATACTTTGTTTGGGGTGGTAGATTAGACATGCCCCTTGAGGTTTCGAGTCAGCGGATAAGAAAAACCAATGATATTCGTCTGTCCGACATGCGATTGATTTTTTAAACCATTCCCAGTGGCTATCCTCAAGGCTTAGGTTGCTTATTTCAGTTTCTAATAGGTTCTCATCCTGACAATTGTCTCTAACGTGTCTGAGAAGTTTTATGTTGAACTCCCCCCATAATTTATCGCAAAGATTGCCGTGGGCGATGTCCCATCCATGATGGATTTTGAACTCTACTGAGCAGTTATTTAGATCAAGTAGATTACCCTTCTGTATGATCTCGTCTTCATTAGGCGGCATTGCGTCTAATAAACTTCTAATTTCATCTAGAGTCATTATAAATATCCGGCTGAGGAGCGTAGACTTTTGATTCTGCAGGGGGGTTGTAATTTTGAGGTGAATACAATTTTTCTGCTCTTCGTAAGAGGAGCATAGGTTTAGATGCAGAACGATTATGGCGGGATGTGAGTCGAATGTACTCTTTTTCGATAGCAACTAACGTATCGAAGTTTAATATTTGTTGTTGTATCGAGTTGATCATTTTTTAGCCTTTCCGTGGCAAACAATCGTTCAGGTGTTCCTGCTGTTCCTGCTGGGCGTTAGCTAGCATTCTAGGTCGAGCGTACTCCACATTTTAATTGCGTGCCATGTTTTGGCCATCATTTGATTCCGTTTTGCTGGCTAGGGAGGCATGCTTGCGTTTCTCAGAAGTGGGGGCGGATTGATTTTCTTTCGGTGTCCCGTCCTGAGTAAGATTTACACCCTCTGATCTATTGACAGGAGGACCCCTTCGCCTAGAGGTTGAACTGCCAGGATTTCCCTAAGCGAAAAGCGAGCAAATGCATGGTCAGCAGATAGTAATAGCGCGTCGATTCAGCGTGCGGGCTCAAGTGGTGGTTCAGAAACCATGCGAGATGCTTTTGCTGCCATGCCCATGGATTATCTTTGTGCCAGCGATCAGAGATCGCTGATTGAATGGCCTTCGCTTGACGAAGGTGACGCTGGCGCGTGGAGTGCGCCCCGGTCAGCACTCCTCTCAGAAACAGCTCCATATCGAATGCCGTGCTCATGTTCGACCACCAATATAAGCAGATACCACGTCGATACGACCGTGCCCCAGCTCATAGCTTATTTGTGCTCGAGCCTTCTGATCGAGGTTTCGGTCGAGTTGATAGCAATGGCCATCGTTGATGGGGGCGGGATGGTGGGTGATTTGCTCATAGCGTTCGCACGCATAGGCTGCCCGCAATTCGTGGAAGCCTTTGAGGTTTTGCTTATGGAGGATGTCCCGTGCGGGGCGGACGATTCTCTGCAAGAAATCGAGGTAGCTTTCGTTCGGCGCAAGCAGGTTGCAGCTACCGTCGGGCGAGACTTGATGGGCGAATGCTAGGACTTCGCGGATGTGATCGTTCATCATGATCCAGCGAGGTGCCGACGCGCCTGAGCGGCCACCTTTGGTGCCATCCTGAATATTGATCTTGCCGAAGTGTTCGGCTTCGCGCTTGAGACGCGGCAGGTCGGCCAGAATGGCCTCGCGCAAGCGCATGCCGGTGGTTCGCGCCAACTGCACGATGGCCGCGGCGCGCGGCTGCTGGTGTTCGCAAAGCACGTCGATGATCCGCTTCAGCTGTTTGCGGTCTTGGCCTTGCGGCACCGAGCGACGAACACTGGTGCGCTGCATTCCTAGCGCCTTGTTCGGACTCGGCACTTTCACATACTGATCACCGCGAAGCGCGGCCATGGTCCGATTCACACTGGATAACCGGTTTTGCGCGGTGGCGATGGCGAGCTCGCCTTGTTCAACTTGTTGGCGCAGATGTCCGGCATAGTCCAGTAAGGTCTGCCGATAAATCTGCCGCGCATCGTTAAGCCTGGGGCCATCCTCTGACCGACACCAGCGTACAAACGCCTGCCAACGATCACTGTGTGCCTTGACCGTGCCGTAATGCCCTCCGCCGAACATGTCTTTTAACGCCTGCGGCCCGGCATAACTCAATTGCCGGCCATAGCCAAAATTACGCCCATCACGTCTGCCCACCAATGCCATGATCAAACTCCTCTCGAGCCAACTCTTGAAACCATCCCCACGTCATCCCGCCAAGAATGTTGAGTGTTATCAGGGATCAAGGCCCCTGCGACCTGTGAGGGTTGTCCACTAACGCGGGACTGACGGCTCCTTACGACCAGGAGCTTGGGCATCTCATGATCTGGCCTCCTGGACACCGTTGCCGGTGGGCGGGTGGAGGTTGCGCTGGCTGACGAAACCAACGCCGCGAGATCCTGAGTCGGGTGAAGGCAGCTATGCGATGACCGGGGCATACCTGACTGTCAGTCAGGTGCAGTCCATTCCGTGGGCTGCGGCACCATCATCTGCATCGCTGTTGCTGGTGACTTCGGTGTTTGTCACGCCGATTGTCACGAGGGGAAATGCCGCAAAGCCTTGTACGAGGTGGGCTGCAGCAGCGGTAGGAGCGCCCGTCTCTTTCCGGAAGAAAGAGACGGGCGCAGGTTGGCGCAAGGAAATGGCCAAGCGGATAGGTTGCTGCAGGGCAGCTATGAAAGGGGATGAGTTGCCGCAGTGGGCACACTGGTAAAAGTAGGCATCCATCACATCGCTGTGACCGTGCGAGCCGCCGGACGCTAATCGCACTTTGGGAGAACCACCAGGTGTGGCGTAGCCTCAAAGGTTCTGGCTACCTGGGGTTGCTGTCGACGACAGCGCTTTGCCCGATCTTTTCTACGCCTGTGGATAATTCGGGTCAAGGCTCGAATTTTCGGGAGTTCTGCGGCTGTGGATGAAATTATCCACCGGTGGAAATCCGTGGTTTTCCACAGACAGTTGCGTGGGCTTTAGATTTTTTAAGTGAGGTCCATCCAAGCAGGGCGGCTTTGCAGCCCCGCTTGGATGGACCCGCGTGGAAGGGCGGACTGCGGTGATCTCATTGGCTTACCCACGTTTGGATGCGCCACGGCTATTTTGTAGGGCGGTGATGTTGTCGCCGACGGGGTGAGCGAATTCGTGAGGCGTCACATGCCCATGGCGGTTGGCGTCGATATAGTTGCTCCACCACGCCATGATCAGCCGACGCTGTTCGAGGAATTCGGCCTTGTGGATATACGCGGCGCGCACACGGTTGCGTTCCTTGTGGCTCATTTGTCTTTCGATGGCTGCGTCGGTCCATAACCCGGACTCTAGTAGGGCGCTACAGGCCATGGTCCTGAAGCCGTGGCCGCACACGTCCTTGCTGGTGTCATAGCCGACGTTGCGGAGCATGGTGTTCACCGTGTTCTCGGACATGGGCTTCCAGTACTTGTGGTCGCCCGGTAGCACCAACTCTGAGAAGCGACTGAGGCTGCGCAGGCGCTCCAGTATTTCGATGACCTGCGGCGATAGCGGAACCATTTGAATGTCGCCATTCATCTTGGTCCCACGTGTGGAGTTGCGTACCCCTTCAATGGGTGCGCGTGTATCGGGGATTTCCCACATGGCGCGTTGGAGGTCAAACTCACTCCATCGCGCGAAGCGCAGTTCGCTGGAGCGGACGAATACATGCAGTGTGAGCAGGACGGCGAGGCGCGTCAGCTCGCGGCCGTTGTAGTTGTCGATACGGTGTAGCAGTTCGGGTAGGCGGTTGAGGGAGAGGGCCGGGCGATGGACTGTGCGCGGCGCGTGAATCGAGCCTGCCAGATCCAGTGCAGGATTCATGGTGATCTGCCGAGCCCTTTTGGCCCCGCGCATGATGGTGGATAAGTAGTTCTGTACCCTTAACGCCACATCCATGGTGCCGCGTTCCTTGATGCGCTGGGTGATCTCTAGCAGGTCGTGGGTATCGAGTTCGGCGATGGGCCGTTGGCCGATCAGCGGGAAGACGTGGGTGCGCAGTCGGCTCATTACGGTTTTTGCGTGGCCTTCGGTCCAGCGACGGGACATGTCGGCGTGCCACTCCAGAGCAACGGTTTCGAAAAGCAGTGCCGCCCGCTGGGCTACGATCTTGGCCTTCTTCTTTTCTTCCATTGGGTCGAGGTTGTCGAGCAACAACGCCTTGGCTTCGTCTCGCTTACGTCGTGCGACGGAAAGGGTAACGATGGGGTAATTGCCGATGATGAGCGTACCTTCCTTGCCGCTGGGCTTGGTGTACTTCAAGCGCCAGGTCTTCACGCCATTGGGTTTGACGAAAAGGTACATGCCGCCGCCGTCGAACAGTTTGTAGGCGCGTTCGCGGGTTTTGGCCGTGCGGCATTGCAGGTCGCTGAGGGGGATCGCTAGACGTGGCATAGGGGTACGCGCTCCTGACCGGGAAATCGCAGTACCCCTAACATACCCTCGGGGAAGGGGGATTTTGTTGGATCCCGACGGAGGGTTCTGGAACGAACAAACCCGCCAAAGGGCGGGTTTTCGGGGCTTCCAGAGCATTCGGTGGAATGCAGTGGAGCCTAATGTGGTGCCGGCACCAGGAGTCGAACCCGGGACCTACTGATTACAAGTCAGTTGCTCTACCAACTGAGCTATACCGGCGTGTTGGGCGACGATTATAGCGATTGGCTGGGTTCTGTAAACCCCTGATTACTGACTATTTTTCAGCAGGCCTTGGCAAGGTTCTCGCCCTTGCGGGCGCGAGAGCGCGCAAGGGCGCTGCGGTCGACCAAACCACGGTTATCGCGCGTTATAAAAAGTGCTGTCCGCCGGGATGCTTTTGTTGACGAATGACATGGCCCCAATCGTGACGTTGTCACCGATTGAGAGGCTGTCGGCGATGATGCAGCTGTTCGCCCCAACGCTGACGTTGTCGCCAATCACCAGGTTGTACGCGTCCAGCCCCATAGTCTTTATGCCAATCGTTGTGTTTTGGCGAATGAAGAAATTTCGACCGATTTTAACGTAGCCGGTGATGACGACCCCAGGCAGGTGGCCGATACGGAAACCTGGCCCTATGTCGGCGTCGATGCTGATATCGACCCCGTACTTGAGATTGATTTTCCTCTCCATGCGCTTGGCATAGAGCCGCGAGAAACTATTTCCGCTATTCAGGTACTGGGCCAGCCTGAACCAGAATAAATACCGAAGGGTGTTGTTCCTTCTGATTCGTCTGAGGATATTGCTGATCAGCCCTATGCGGCTTCCCGGCTTTTTCTTGTTCGAGACTTCTGAGCGCCAGTGCTGGATCAAGGTGTCGAGAGTCATTGCGTTGTCTCCGCCCGATGTGGGGTCTGACGCGTCAGGCCCGCACCAGCACGTTCTTGAGTGTCTGAATCGCCCGCCACGTGCGGCTGTTGCGCAGTGCGTGGAGCTCGGCCTCGGCGCGGTCGGCGCGTTGGCGTGCGGCGTTGAGTTGATTTTCGATATCCATGACAGGGTGACTGAATTTGTGGCCTTGGCAGAACTGGAAGTTGTCCAGGTTGCACGGCGGGATGTCGAACGCAGGCTTGAGGTTCAGGTATTCCTCGGCCAGGTAGAAGGTGTTGAGACCGTCGAACATCACCGGGTGGTAACCGGCGTCGGTGACGATTTTTTCCCAGGTCTGGTCGCGGTTCCATGGGGTTTCGATGAGGATGATCCACGGTCGCCATTTGACGAAGTCCATGCCGCGCAGGACCGTTTCTTCGTGGCCTTCGACGTCGATTTTCAGGAAGTGGATCGGGCCTTTGACGTGTTCTTCGCAGATCGAGGCCAGGGTGCGGGACGCTACCGTCTGGGTCTGCACGTGCATGCCGGCGTCTTTGTGTTGCTGGGCGATGGCGGGGTCGAGGGTCGACAAACCGGTGTCGGCGACGCCGTAGAACGTCAGGGCCTCAGCGGTTTCGCCAGCGACGCATTGCAGGTTGATGTCTTTTGTCCGCTGTTGGCACAGAGCCTGGTGATACTCCTGAACGGGCTCGACGTTGATGCCGCTCCAGCCGTGGTCGTAGAACGCCCGGGTCACTGAGTCGTGGTTCGGATCATTGGCGCCGACATCGATGTAAAAGCCGTTCTCGATGATTTTCAGTGCGCGCCACAACCGGATGTCTTCGAAATTTTGTGCGTAAGAAATGAACGTCACGGTTTCTTCCTGATAGCTCGAAATACGTGGGAAATGGGCGTGCACGCTGTTTGTCGCAGCGGGGACCAGGTTCCGGAGTTTAGCGATCTTCGGTCAGAAAGTGTGCTGGCATAGCAGACAAATACGGGTGTGAGTGGCAGGCCCGTCGAGTGCTCGACGGGCCTGGTCTCGCGGATGGCGTCAGCCAGTTACACGCCGTTTTTAACGGCGTTGATCAAGGCCTGGCTCAGGACCTGCGCGGGAGCGACTTGCACGCTCTGGGTATAGAACGGCGGCAGGTTTTGGGCCAATTGCGACAGCTCTTGAGCCGTGGTGTTTCCTGGCAGCAACACGTATTGCAGGTTCGACGGGTAGCTTTGCGGCACTGGGCCTTCCATGGTCGAGCCGTATGCGCCGAAGGTCATCACCGCTTGGGGGGTGATGGGGTCTGGCGCGTAGAGGAAGACGAAGGTGCCGTATTTTGGGTGCGTCAGGTACTGCTCGGCCTGGGCACGTACCGCCGGGTCCGGGTCGTTCATCAGGGTCCAGCGCATGACCGCATAGCTGCGGGTGGTTTCCATGAATGCCGTGCGAATCGGTGACTGGTTTTCCACTCCACCCAGGCACACCAGCAGATTGCCGAAGGGATCAAGCAAGGCTACAGAGTTGAATACATTGGCTTGCTGGGCCGTTTTCAACAGGGGTGGCGCCAGTTCCGCGCCGGGGTCACGCGGGTTGGTTGAGGTTACGGTCAAGGCGTACGGACTCAATTTGGTCAATGCCTGGCGTACCGGACTGTTCGCTGGCAGCGTGGCCGGGTTTTTCAGCTGCGAAGGCTCAAGGCCGCTGTTGTTGCTCGCTTCGCGCACCGTGTTGACGCTGGCGGAGAAGATCGAACTGGTGAGGTAGTACGCCGCCGAGTCGATGGTCTGGCCGCCAAACACCGGGCTCATCGAGCCTTGATAAGGACGGCTGACAGGCGCGGCGACCGCGTAATAGGCCCAGGTTTTTTGCGCTTGTTGACGAATGTGCGGCGGCAACGACGGGAAGGTGAACTGGCTGTTGTAGTTGACCCCCGCGTAGTCATCGATCGCACTCACTGCGACGTTGAATCCGGCCGTGAGCAGAGCACCGGCGCACATGGCGCACGGGTCCAGTGTGGTCACGATGGTCAATTTGTCGGGCGACGGAAGCTTCAGCGATGCCGCTTTTTCATAGTACCAGTCCACCAATTGCCGCTCGCCATGGGCGGTCGGGTCATGAGGGAGGAAGTAGGTGGTTCCGCTCCCTGGAAAAGGCATTAACACGTTGTTGTGAAGTGCTGCGATGACTTCGCCCGTGGCGTTGTTGATGATGGCCCCGCCGACGGCGAAGGTTTTTTGAATGGCCGCGAGAATGGCCTGGTTGGCGACGGTATCGACTGCTTCCTGTGCACTGTTCAATGTGGTCATTTGTGTCCCAGCTCCTTGCTGTCCTGAGTGCCAGAGATTTCTGACGCCTGGCAACGATAGTTCAGGCAGAGGAGGTTGGTTATGACCTTTCGGTTTAACGCTTATGCACAACGGGGAGTTGTTTTGCCGCGTTTATGGCTGATTTTGTGGAGCAGTTCTCAATAAATCGCAACTGGCTGTTTTTTCGCCCGTTTTTTAACATGAACAAAAAATGACCAAGCGCTTTCATAGCCTAAAAGCCATGGATCCAAAGGCTCCTGGCAAGTTTCATCAACAGAGTTATCCACAGGCTGTTGATGGCTGTGGCGCAGGTTATGAGCGTTCGGCCAGCAGCATCAGGTTGCGCGGTGTCAGCGGGGTTTCGCAGAACACTCCCAAGCGAACCGCATAACCCTGTTCTTCGAGAAACAGCGCTCGGTCGAGTACCAGCCACAGCTCCAGCGGGCGCCGGAACAGACCGCGCAGCAGCTCCAGATTGCGCACCTGAGCCAGGCGTTGCCAACCTGCGGCTTCCAGTGCTGGCCAGTCTTGCTCGCCGACTGTGGATAAGTCTTTCAGTGCGGCCAGGTCGCGGCAGTAATCGACGAAGGGTTTATCCAGCCAGGCGCTGGGCAGCGATGGCGTTGGCAGGTAGTCGTCACAGTCGCGCAGTTGCCGTTGCAGCAGGTCGAAGGCCAGTCGGCGGGCCATGGACGTGTCGCGTTGACGTCGGACGCGGGCTCCGGCGGTGACGGTCTCGCTCAGTGGCAGCGCCAGATCGTCGAGGGACAGCTGTAGGCCAGAGCCTTTAGCCGCGTCGGACAGTGGCTGGTACTGGCGGGCGCTGATGCGGTTATAACAACAAGGCGCAATGGCCAGTTGTTTGCAGCCGGCCGCGCTGGCCAGTTGCATCAACCGCACATGCAAGTCACCGCAGGCGTGCAGGGCGACCGGCGTTTGATCGGCGTTCAGGCGCGCGGCCGCATCGGTGGCCATTACGTCTTGTTGAAGGTGATTGACCTCAAGGTGATGGTGTTGGCTCAGCGCCTGACCGCTGCTGATCAGCGCTGGGTCGTACTCCAGGCACGTCAGTTGTTGGCCGGCTTGCAGCAGGCGTCGTCCCAAATGACCTTTGCCTGAACACCAGTCCAGCCAGTGCCGGGGCTTTGCGGCAAATTGCAGGCAACCGGCGAAGGCTTCTATCTGCTGCCATTTGCGGCCCGGCACGTCGACGTTCAGCCGTCGGGTCGAAGGCTCCGTCATATGAGCCGGAAGCTCGCCTACAGCGCCGAGGGTGATGGCCTGCGCCGCCAGTCCTGGAAAAGGTGCGGGCGCCAGAAGCTGTTCGGGATGGTTGTGGCTGTTTTCCGCGTCTTCCAGTGAACGCTGGCGTAGCCAATCCGCCAGTTCTGGATATTCCGCTTCCCACGGCAGTTGCTGATGGGTAAACGGCCTCGGTCGCCAGAGCGCCTGGTATTTGGTCAGGAACTCGTCCAGCGCGTTGAAACGGGCGAGCAACTGCTCGCCCGCAAGCACCGGCCGATCAGCGGCCCTGGCAGGCATCGACGCGCAACCAGCGCTCCAGCAGCTTGAAGCCACGCACCAGGATGTAGGCCATCAACAGGTAGAACATGCCCGCCGCGAAGAAGATCTCCACCGGCAGGTAGGTTCGGGCAATGATGGTGCGGGCCATGCCGGTCAGTTCGAGCAAAGTCACGGTGCTGGCCAGGGCGCTGGCCTTGAGCATCAGGATCACTTCGTTGCTGTAGGCCGGCAGGCCGATGCGCGCGGCACGCGGCAGGATGATGTAGAGCAGCGCCTTGGGTCGCGACATGCCCAGCGCCCGAGCCGCTTCGATCTCGCCCGGCGGAATGGCCTGGATCGCCCCACGCAGGATCTCGGCGATGTAGGCCGCGGTGTGCAGGGTCATGGTGGCGGTGGCGCACCAAAACGGATCGCGCAGGTACGGCCACATCGCGCTCGCGCGGACCGCGTCGAACTGCGCCAGGCCGTAATAGACCAGGAACAACTGCACCAGCAAGGGTGTGCCACGGAAGAAAAAAATGTAGGCATACGGCAGAGAGCGCACGTACCAGAGCTTCGACGAACGGGCGATGCCCAGCGGAATCGCCAGCAACAAACCGAGGACGACGGCGATGGCCACCAGTTCCAGGGTCAGGGTCGCGCCCTGCGCCAGTTTCGGCAGCCATTTGAGGATGACTTCCCAGTTCATTGCGTGCTCCTCGCGAAGCCGCGAGCGGCGCGTTTTTCCAGCAGGTGCATACCGGTCATGGCCAGAATCGTCAGGCCCAGGTACATGAAGGCGGCGACCATGTAGAAGGTGAACGGCTGCTTGGTCATGGTCACGCCGTTTTGCGCGTGACGCATGATTTCTTCCAGGCCGATCACCGACACCAGCGCGGTGTCCTTCATCAGGATCATGAACAGGTTGCCCAGCCCTGGCAGGGCGATGCGCCACATCTGCGGCATGATCAGCCTGGTGAAAATCCGGAACTTCGACAGGCCCAAGGCTACGCCTGCTTCACGGTGACCTTTGGGGATCGCCAGGATCGCGCCACGGAAAACTTCTGTGGCATAGGCGCCGAAGCACAGGCCCAGGGCGATTACGCCGGCGGCGAAGGCATTGAGCGCGAGATCGGGGTTGCCGAAGAACTCGCCCAAGGCACGCATCAGGTTGACGGTGCCGAAGTAGATCAACAGCACCCAGAGCAATTCCGGGATACCGCGAACCAGGGTCGAGTAAGTGCCGCCAAGCCATTGCAAAGGCTTGTACGGGGAAGTCTTGGCCAAGGCGCCGAGCAGACCGAGCACCAGCCCCAGACACAACGCCGTGAGTGCCAGTTTGACGGTCATCAGCGCACCAGCGGCGAGCGCCGGGCCGAATCCGTAAAGATCGATAATCATGGATTTCTATTCAAGTTGCCGCAGGCATTGCCAAGGACCGGTACCGCTTCAGGCGGTGCCGGTCGGGCCAGTCAGAATCAATAGATGCTGAACGGGAAGTACTTGTCGTTGATTTTCTTGTACGTACCGTCAGAGACGATTTCTTTCAGCGCGGCATTCAGCTTGTTACGCAGTTCGTCCTGACCCTTGCGCACGGCAATGCCGATTTTGTCGCTTTCTACGACGGCGTCGCCTTTGAACTCGTAGTTTTTGCCTGCGTCGCTTTTCAGCCAATCGTAGTTGGCGTACTTGTCGGCGAGGATCGCATCGACACGACCGGAGGTCAGGTCCAGGTAGGCGTTTTCCTGCGTGTCATAGAGCTTGATGGTGACGTCGTCGCCGTAATTGTCCTCAAGCCAGGTGCCAGCCAGGGTGGCGCGCTGAGTGCCGATGATCTTGCCTTTGAGCGAGGCCTTGTCGGTTTTCAGGTCGACGTTTTTCGGTGCAATGAACTGTAGCTTGTTCGAGTAGTACGGGTCGGTGAAATCAACGGCCTGCTTGCGCTCCTCGGTGATCGACAGCGAGGAGACCAGGAAGTCGAACTTCTTGGCGTTCAGTGCCGGAATGATCCCGTCCCAGTCAGAGGTGACGACTTCGCACTCGACTTTCATCTTGGCGCACAGGGCGTCGCCGATGTCTTTGTCGAAGCCGACCACCTGACCGCTGGCATCTTTGTTGTTGAACGGTGGGTAAGCCGCTTCGATGCCCATTTTCAGCTTTTCGTCGGCCATCGCGTTGACCGAGAACACCAGTGTGGCGGCCGCGGCCAGGAGGATTTTTTTGTAAGTCTGCATGTAGGTAGCTCCGTTAGCGGTTGCTGGACATGAATTGTTTGCAGCGCGCCGAAAGCGGGTTTTCGAACACCTGCTGGGGCGATCCTTGCTCTTCTATGAGCCCCTGGTGCAAGAACACCACTTCACTGGACACCTGACGGGCGAAGCCCATTTCATGGGTGACCAACAGCATGGTGCGGCCTTCTTCGGCCAAGGCGCGGATCACGTTTAGTACTTCCTGAACCATTTCCGGGTCAAGCGCGGAAGTTGGCTCATCAAACAGAATCACTTTGGGTTGCATCGCCAGGGTGCGGGCAATCGCGGCACGTTGTTGCTGGCCGCCGGAGAGCTGCGCAGGGTAGGCATGGCGTTTGTCGGCGATGCCGACCTTGGCCAGCAAGGCTTCGGCGACTTCGATGGCCTCGGCTTTGCTCTGGCCGAGCACGCGGCGCGGCGCCTCGATGATGTTGTCGAGCACGCTCATGTGCGGCCACAGGTTAAAGTTTTGAAACACAAAACCGATTTCGCTGCGCAGGCGATTGATCTGTTTGCCGTCGGCGGCAACCAGTTCGCCGTTTTTTGCAGGCTTGAGCTTGAGCTCTTCGCCGGCCACCAGAATCTGACCCTGATTCGGGTTTTCCAACAGATTGATGCAACGAAGAAAAGTGGACTTGCCGGAACCGGAGGAACCCAGGATCGAGATCACATCGCCGTCGCGAGCGGTCAACGAGATGCCTTTAAGCACCTCAAGCTGGCCGTAGCGTTTGTGCAAGTTGCGGATTTCAAGCGCGGGCGCGGCCTCAGCCATGTGCGGTCCTCATTGTGTTCTGTTGTGCTTGTGCTGTTGGTCGGCGTTCCTGGCGAGGCGCCACGCTAGCATAGCGTTCGAATGGCGACCAACAGCCCCACGGGGCGTCGACGGGAAGTGTGTGAGCGGTTGTTGCATCAGCGCAGCAAACTGTCGCGCCATTAACAACCAAACACCCGTTTCAAGCCATGTCTGCGCGGGTGTCGCGTAAAAAAAGGCGCGATGGTGCCAGCTTTGGCCGGGTGTTGGAAGCGCTAACCGGACAAACGTTCCAGATCTGCACTTTTATTGTGCGTTATTGGTTTTTCGGTGTGTTTCTGGTGCGCGAATTCGTTCATGGAAGTGTGTGGCAGGGTAACGCTCTGGCTAAGTGCCATTAATTTCAATGACTTGCGATGACTGGTCAGTCGCCGTACAGCCCCCGGAAACGGGCGACGTGAAACATTTTGGCGCAATTATTGCGTGCAGAATCCAGAACGCCCCGTTGGCTTCTTTTTACGAGAAGGACGCCAAGCGGGATGGACGCAATCGCTTCTCCTTACAAAGGTAGTTTCAATGAGCAGTACCCAAAGCTCTAATGGCCTCGAACAGGGGCTCAAACCGCGCCATGTGACCATGTTGTCGATTGCCGGTGTTATTGGCGCCGGCCTGTTCGTTGGCTCGGGTCACGCCATCGCCGCCGCAGGCCCGGCCGTACTGTTGGCCTACGCTGCCGCCGGTATGCTGGTAGTGCTGGTCATGCGCATGCTTGGCGAAATGGCCGTTGCTTCTCCGGACACAGGCTCCTTCTCGACCTACGCCGATCGCGCTATCGGTCACTGGGCCGGTTTCACCATCGGCTGGCTCTACTGGTGGTTCTGGGTTCTGGTAATCCCGCTGGAGGCCAACGCCGCCGCGACTATCCTGCATGCCTGGTTCCCCAGCGTGGCCATCTGGGCATTTACCCTGATCATCACTTTGCTGCTGACAGTGACCAATCTGTTCAGCGTGAAGAACTACGGTGAGTTCGAATTCTGGTTCGCTCTGATCAAGGTCCTGGCGATCATCGGCTTCATTGTCCTCGGTGTCATGGCGGTCTTCGGCTTCCTGCCAAGCAGCCAGGTCAGCGGCGTTTCGCACCTGTTCGACACTCAGGGCTTCCTGCCAAACGGCATGGGCGCCGTATTGGGCGCCATCCTGACCACCATGTTTTCCTTCATGGGCACCGAGATCGTGACCATCGCGGCCGCGGAGTCGAAGAACCCTGGCCAGCAAATCTCCAAGGCCACCAATTCGGTGATCTGGCGGATTGGTTTGTTCTACCTCGTGTCGATCTTCATTGTTGTCGCACTGGTGCCGTGGAACGACCCGGTACTGGCGAGCGTCGGCTCCTATCAGACCGTGCTTGAGCGCATGGGCATCCCGAATGCCAAGCTGATCGTCGACATCGTGGTGCTGGTTGCTGTGACCAGCTGCCTGAACTCGGCGCTGTACACCTCATCCCGCATGATGTTCTCCCTGGGCAAGCGTGGTGATGCACCGGCCGTTTCCCAGCGCACCAACAAGAGCGGCACGCCGTACTGGGCCGTCATGTTGTCTACCTGCGCGGCGTTCCTCGCGGTGTTCGCCAACTACGTGGCCCCGGCTGCGGTGTTCGAATTCCTGCTGGCCAGCTCCGGCGCTATTGCGCTGTTGGTGTACCTGGTGATCGCGATTTCGCAACTGCGCATGCGCAAACAGCGCATGGCACGCGGCGAAAAAATCGCCTTCAGCATGTGGCTGTTCCCGGGCCTGACCTACGCGGTGATCGTATTCATCGTGGCGGCCCTGACCATCATGCTGTTTCAGGATGCCCATCGTGTGGAAATCCTTGCCACGGGGCTGTTGAGCCTTTTGGTGGTGGCTGCCGGTTTGTTTGTGGCTCGCCGTCGCAAACTGGAACAACGTGGCGCGGTCGTGTTGAGCTGATTCGCCCCGCGTAACGCAAAACGGCCGCTGTCAGGGATGACATGCGGCCGTTTTTGTTTTTGATGTAACGCTTTACGCGGATTTTTCGTCCTCGGCTTCCAGCGACTCGCGATAGCTGTCCAGCGCACTCCCGAAGTCGGTGATGAACTGCGGCTCTGTGAGCCAGGCCTGGGCGGCCTCGCGGTCCATGCCATCGGTCCACATGCGGTAGTCGATCAGCATGTCGGCGGCGAGGTGAGTGGCGGCCATGGCCTCGTTCTCGGCGTTTTCCATGTCCAGCAGTTCTGGATGGTCGTTGATGATCTCGCTGAGGTTCGACAGCAGGGTCAGCAGCATGTCGTTGCGGCTGATGGCCTCTGCTTCGCGCATTTTGCTGAACATCGCCAGGGTGTACTCAGGCATTTGCTCGCCTGGTGCGTTTGGGTCGTCATGCATGGCGATGGGTTTTCTGCCGCTGATGCGAATCTGCTTGGCTTTGATCTTGGCGCGTTTGGCGCGTTTCTGCTGCTTGTTCGTGGCGGCCATGTACTTCGTTCCGTATTCGTGTGGGAGAGCGCTGTCAGGTGGGTACGCTGCGTGGTACCAACCGTCCTGGCGTGTCGGGATGCAATTCGCCGTTCTGTAGCCAGGACAATGCAATGGGCCATAGTGTGGCTTGGTATGGGCTGCGAAAAAAGGCGAAATGTCCGACTTCCACTTCACCGATGTCTTCTGGGGCAATCCGTAGGTGCGTGTTGGCGCTGGCCTTGAAGTAGCCGAGCAGGCGCTCGATGGCGGCAACGGTGCCGTAGGGATCGTCGCTGAGGCTGATTGCTAGGGTTTGCGCGGTAACGGTGGCGAAGGGCAGCCCTTGGAGGGTTGCGGCGATTACGCGACCACTGGGGCGTTGTTCGTAGCGAGCGGCGGGAGTGCTCCAGTCGTGGACGACACCGGCTGGCGTATCTTCGAGCCAGCCGAGACGTTTACCGGGGAAGTAGCCGTAGAACCTCGTCATCAGCGGCATGACCAGGTGCCACTTGATGAACATCCGCCAGCGGCTGGCCGAGGCGTAATCTCGCCAGTAAGCGAACTGCGCGCCCACGGTGACCAGGCGCCGGATCACCTGCCCGGAAGCCGCCAGCCCTGCCGCGCAGCCACCGAAACTGTGACCGATCACATCGATAGGTTGACCGGGAAACTCTCGTGTCGCCCGCTGCAGCATGGCTTCGAAATCCAGCGCGCCCCAGTCCGACCAGGACGCCTTGAACCCGCGCAGTGAGGCGGGTCTGGATTCACCGATACCGCGGTAGTCGTAAGTAATGACGTCGAAGCCGTTGGCAAACAGGTAGTCGGCGAAACGAAAGTAATGCCGGCAGCGCACCGAGGTTGCTGCGTTGATGATCACGACCGGGCGGTTGGCATCCAGAAGGGCGTGTCGCCAGGTAAAACCAGCGAGGACAACGCCATCGGCCGCCGGTTCTTTGAATGATTCGCTGGGGCCGGTGGTTGGCAGCGGCAGTTCAATCTGGGTAGGTGACGACGGTGTCAGAATGGGCGTGTTCGACGGATCCATTGGATGAAGCCCTGGGCGCGGTTTGCTGCCAACGATAGTCTTCAAGTCGCGGAGGAACAATCTGCGGGCGGTTTTTAGTGGTGTAGCCACAACAAAGAACGGCCACTGTCATCGCTGACAGCGGCCGTTCCTTGGAGTCGCAGAATTACCGAGGCGATTTCACCAGCGCTTCGGAGGCGGCCACATAGTCAGCCTGGAACTGCGGGCTTTCGATCCATGCCAGAGCTTTGGCCTCGTCCGCTTCGGTCGACCACTGGCGATACTCGATCAGTGCCGCGAGGATGAAGTCGGTGGCGCCTTCTTCGCCTTCCTGTTCCAGCACCAGTTCCAGCAGCGGGTCTTCCAGGAAAGCAGTGCACAGCGCTTGCTGGCTGGTTTTCTCGGCGGTGCGCATTCTTTCGAACATTTCGGACAAGTCCACCGACTCAAAATCGATGCGCTCATCGTTCGGGTCCAGTTCGACCGGAGCAGTGGCGCGCTGCACGCGATTTTGTTTGGCCTTGGCTTTGGCGCGTTGGGTTCTTTTGTGCTGCTTGTTCGCCGATGCCATGGGCTTCGATCCTTAGTTCAGGAGCAAGGGGAGGGCGCTATTGAAGCGCAGGTCGGCGAATTTCCCAAGGGTGGATTGTTCGATTGTCCTTGATAGCGGCTTGACGGGCGAACTGGCTGACAACCGGCAGTTGTATCGGTGGCA
The DNA here is from genome assembly GCF_025465945.1 of Pseudomonas sp. 6D_7.1_Bac1. GTDB lineage: Bacteria > Pseudomonadota > Gammaproteobacteria > Pseudomonadales > Pseudomonadaceae > Aquipseudomonas. The sequence continues at coordinate 28,974 of NZ_JANLNW010000020.1, forward strand.
GCTTTCACAACCAATTGATCTAAACGAACGGTCTGCAAGGGAAGTCTTAAAAGTGAAAGCAGTGCACTAACCTGTTTTCGGCTTGGGCCGTGATGCAGGGGATAGCACCGGGTGTCACCGTTTTATGGCATCGGCTTCATGGGTGGCATCGAATTCGTTGGACTCGCTACGGGTCCGGGAGTCGTCATCATGAGATCCTTGCGTTTACTTACGCTATCAGGCGTTGTTCTGGTCGGGCTTACCGGCTTGCTTGCCTCCAGTGTTCAGGCGGAGGTCTGCCGTGGCCCAATTGATCCGTCGGGCGTGCAACTGGAGCAGCAACAACAGAACGGAGTGAACTTCATGTTCGGTGGTATCGGTTGGGATGAATCGTGCGCAATTCAACGGATCGGGGGTTATAACCTGCACATGACTTTTTCAACTGGACGGGCCAATGAGTACGTGCCTGACGTCAAGGTGGCCATTCAGGGTCCAAAAGGTCATGAAGTGCTGACGCTGGATGAAGCGGGCCCTATTGTTTTGACTCGGTTACCCGCTGGCAAGTACGTCGTCGTGACAGAGCGTAATGGTCACGAAGTGCGTCACACGATTGATCTCAGGGACGGTGGCGTTCGTACCCTGAACATCCACTGGAGTGATGCGAGCTGACAATAGAGTTTGCAGGTCAATTAAAAAAACGCAGGCAACAAAAAACCCGCACGAGGCGGGTTTTTTGTGGGCTTTCACGTGATGTTGACACCACATGAAAGCTGAATGTGGTGCCCAGAGACGGAATCGAACCGCCGACACGGGGATTTTCAATCCCCTGCTCTACCGACTGAGCTATCTGGGCAACGGGGCGCATTAAACGGGTTTTTCAGGGGGTCGTCAAGCAAGTTTTCAAAAAATATTTAATTATTACCGTCGCTTACGATCCAACCCCCATTTTTACGGGATTACTCGGCAGGTGGAACGTAGCCTTCGGCCTTGGCGTATTCCTCGCCGGAGAAGTACTTGTCCATCTCGCCCTGAAGATACTTGCGGTCTTCGGCGTTCATCATGTTCAGGCGTTTTTCGTTGATCAGCAGGGTCTGGTGTTTTTGCCAGTCGGCCCAGGCCTTGGCCGAGACGTGGTCAAAAATGTCCTGGCCTTTGGCACCCGGGAATGGAGCGCGCTCCAGGGCGGGCAGTTCTTCTTTGTACTTGCGGCACATGATGGTGCGGGTCATGACGACTCTCCTGCGTTCAATACGTCGGCCGCGCGCTTCAGCAGCTTTTTCACCGGAGCGGCAAGACCCAGGCGCGGCGGGGTGGCGAGGTTATACCAGAGCCAGTCGGCCTCGGCCACGTGATGGCCGACCTCCTGGACCTGGACCAGCCAGGGTTCGATAGCCAGTTGGAAATGGCTGAAGGTGTGCACCAGGCTTTGCAGTTCTACGGGCTTGCCCAGTTCCAGCGAGTGTTGCAGCGCCAGATGTTCCAGATCGTCGAGGTCGTCGAGTTCCGGCAGGCTCCACAAACCGCCCCACAAGCCCGTGGAAGGGCGGCGGTAAAGCAGAATGGCGCCGTCGCGGTTGGCGAGCATCGGCATCAGCGTGCGCTTCTGTGGCACGGTTTTGCGCGGTTTGGGGATCGGGTAGCGCGTCTCCAGACCGAGCATGTGCGCTTCGCAGCCCTTTTCCAGTGGGCACAGCAGGCAACTCGGCTTGCTGCGGGTGCAGAGCGTGGCGCCCAGGTCCATCATCGCTTGGGTGTAGGCGTTGACCCGATCGTAAGGCGTGAAGCGCTCAGCGTTGGCCCACAGCTGTTTGGCAACCTTTGGCTCGCCGGGGTAACCCTCTTGCGCGGTAAAGCGTGCCAGCACCCGTTTGACGTTGCCGTCGAGGATCGGCGCGCGCAGGCCCATGCTCAGGCTGGCAATGGCGCCAGCGGTGGACAGGCCGATGCCTGGCAAGTCAGTCAGCTTTTCCACATCCCGAGGAAACTCGCCGCCGTACTCGGCAACGACGATCTTCGCGGTCTTTTGCAAGTTGCGAGCGCGGGTGTAGTAACCCAGCCCGGTCCACAGATGCAGCACTTCATCTTCCGGTGCGGCGGCCAGGGCTTCGACTGTTGGCAATGAAGCCATGAAGCGGTCGAAGTAGTTCAGCACGGTGCTGACCTGGGTCTGCTGCAGCATGATCTCCGAGACCCATACCCGATACGGGGTGATGCCCTGTTGCCAGGGCAGGTCGTGGCGGCCGTGGCGGTCGTACCAGTCCAGCACCGCCGTTGAAAACTGCTCGGCTCTCATCGTTTGAACAGCCCCTTGAGGGTATTTTTCAGTTCTGGACTGACTTTGTCGCCAAGCTTCTCTTCGAGTTTCTCACCGAGCTTGTCGCCAGCCAGTTTGCTCGCCACCTGACCGAGACGTTCACTGTCCAGGCGGCAGGCCTTGGCACCGAGTTCCAGCGGCCCACGGCAGCGCAATGGCCACTCGATACTGGCGTAGCGCTCGTTGACCTGGCAGGCAGGGTCCGGCATGTCGCTCTTGTCACCTTCGACGATGACGCCAACGCGGTAATCCATGCCCAGCACGCGCAGGTCGACGTCACCGCTACCGCTGACGATCATGCCCGGGATGCGTACTTTCAGGTCCGGATTACTGGCCACGCCATTACGCAACGTCAGGTTGCCCTTGAACTCCTGGAAGGGCGTGTCCTTGCCGCGCGGTTCGCTGCTGAGGGATTTGTGGTTCAGGGTGGCAATGCCTTTGCACAGTTGTTGCTCGAGGTTGGCGTTGAGTAGCACGCCGTTGTTGAGCACGAAGCTGGCAGTGCCGTTGAGGCTGTCGATCAGCGTTTTCTGGCTATTGCCGCTGGCGGTCAGGTTGCTGTTGAGCGTTACCAGGCCTTTGACCGGCGGGGTTTTCCCTTGGCTTTCGAGAATCTTTTCCGCCGGGACCCGGCTGATCTGCGTATGCATGCTCAGCAGCGGTACGGGCTGGCGTACATCCAACGTGCCCTTGGCGTCGAAGTTGCCGTTGTAGAGATCGCCACGCAGGTTTTCCAGGGTCAGCAGGCCACCTTGGGCAGTAGCTTTCAGCGCTGCGTTCTGGATCGGCAGCTTGCCGAGGGTCAGTTGGCCGAAGGTCAGGTCAGCGTCCAGATCCAGTTTGCTCAAGCGCTCCGCTGGAATCAGTTTGTCGCTGCTCCAGGCCCCTTTGGTGGGGGCGTTCGGCAACGGCGTGCTGCCGACGCCGGCCAGCGCGTCGGCCTCGGTGCTTTTGACTTCCGACTGGCGGGCCACTGTGGCGCTGTTGGCTTCGGCGGATGTTGGCGGCAGATAGCGATCAGCGTCGAAGGTGTCGCCCTTGAGCTGCACGCGCAACGATTGCTTGGCAAAATCCTCGACGGCGATACGCCCGCTGAAGCTGCTGTCGTCGACTTTCAGGTTGATGTTGTCCAACACCACGCTGGTCGGGGTGCCCGCCAAACGGCTGACCAGCTCGACTTTGCTCAGGCTGTCCTCGGCCATGGCCGGGAGTTTCTGACCGATGCTGTCGACAAATTTCGCCAGGTCGAATTGGGCGATCGACACGCCGCCGCTGATCTGCGGGGTTTTGTCCAGGTCGTTGACTTTCAGTTCGCCCAAGGCGCGCAACTGGTTGGCGGAGATCTTGATCCCGGTCCACTCGGCGACGTTCGCCGCTTTATCCAGCGACAGTTGACCTTGAGCTGAAAAGGTCACGGCTTTGCCTTGCAGCGGTTCACCGGTGATTTCGCCGGTGAGTTTCATGTCTTCGAACTTGTAGCGCTGGAGGGCGCGTTCGAAACGCAGATCGCCGTTGAGTTCGGTACGCACCCGCACATCCGGCTGGTTGCTGCTCAGGAACGCGGTGAGCTTGACCTGAATGTCGGTCGCGTCGTGCACCGGGCCGGTGCTCAGTTGGATGCTTTCGGCGCTGAACTGCCTGCCGGTGCGCTCATCGTTGTATTCAACCCGAGCGTTGTTCACGGTCAGGCTGTCGATGTCCAGACGAACCGGTTGGGCCGGTTTTTCCGGGGCGGCGGGTATTTCGGCGGTCGGTTCGCTGGTGCCGGTGACCGGCGCATCTGCCTTGGCGGCTACAGGTGGGACCTTGCCGATGTCTTCCCAGTTGCCGTGGCCATCCTTGTCGCGGTTGAGGCGCAGGTTCAGGCCCTCGACGCGGACATCGCTCATCTGCACTTCACGGCGCAGCAACGGCAGCACCCGCACGGACAGGCCGAGCATTTGCAGGTCGGCAAACGGTTGGGTCGGGTTGGCCAGGGTCGCGACGCTGGCTTCGTGCAGTTCAAGGCCGAGCCAGGGGAACAGGCTCCAGCCGATATCGCCATTGAGCGTCAGCTCGATGTGGGCCTTGTCGCGGGCAATCTGGCGAATCTCGTCTTTGTAGTCGTTGGGATCGAAGAGGTGGGTCAGGGCAAAGCCCAGCGCCACAATGATCAGCAACAGCCCGAGAAGCACCAGACCCAGGATTTTGCCGAACGCTTTCATGGGCGAGTCCTTGTAATGAGTCAATGTCGAAATTTAGCCAGGGAGTATAGCGCCCCGAAACCGACGACTGGTCACTGATCGCTCTAGAGCACGTCCAGCGGCAGTTTGAGCTTGGCGGCCAGTGCCTGGGCTTCGAGGTGCCCGGCCGGGGCCAGCAGGTGCAACGCCGCCCCCGCGAGCTCGGCCATTTTTTGCGCTTCGCTGACCAGTCGCTCAGCGACACCACGGCGACGGGTGATTTTTCGCACGCACAAATGGGACAGCTGCCAGATGTCCTGCTGCCGGTGCAGGCGTGCCGCACCGAGCAGTCGGTCATTGAAGCGTCCGGCGATCAACGAACCGTCGCGCAAGCCGTGTTCAATCAGTTGCCGCTCATCGTTGAACGGAGCAAACAGCCACTGCGGGGCGTCGTGGTAGATCTTCTGCAGATCCTGCTGATCCTGATAGCTGGGTTCGTTCAGCGACTCGACGACGATGGGCATAGGGTTTCCTGTGAAAGGGTGGCCGGGCATGACCCGCCAACGGGTGAAACGGTTTTTTAGTGCGTGATCGGAACAGATGTCACATAAAAGGCGGTATCAGTCTGGTTTTTCTGTCGCGAGCAAATGGTAATCTTCGCCGTTCGTCGGTCCCTCTGCGACCTGTTGTCGCGCCCGAACAGAGCTCCACTCAATAAAACGGCCATGCCTGCGTGCAATAAGGCCGTGGGTGAAGAGTGTCTGGCGAACGATACTAATAATTGGGGGAAACACAAATGAGCACGAGCACCGAGGCGGGTATTCTTCCCGTCCAGTCAGCGTTCCTGTCCAAGGAGCGGATCATCGCCAGGCCCGGTTTCAACCGTTGGCTGGTTCCACCGGCCGCGCTGGCCATCCACTTGTGCATTGGCATGGCCTACGGCTTTTCGGTGTTCTGGTTGCCGCTGTCCAAAGCCCTGGGCGTAACTGCCCCGGTGACCTGTTCGGCGGACATGAGCTTCATCGCGCAGATCTTTTCGTCCCAGTGTGACTGGCCGATCTCGATGCTCGGCTGGATCTACACCTTGTTCTTCATCTTCCTTGGCTGCTCGGCAGCGATCTGGGGCGGCTGGCTGGAACATGCCGGGCCGCGCAAGGCCGGTGTTGTCTCGGCGCTGTGCTGGTGCGGTGGTCTGCTGATTTCCGCGCTGGGGATTTATACCCACCAGATCTGGCTGATGTGGGTCGGCTCCGGCGTCATCGGTGGTATTGGCCTCGGTCTGGGTTACATCTCGCCGGTCTCGACCCTGATCAAGTGGTTTCCGGACAAGCGCGGTATGGCGACCGGTATGGCGATCATGGGTTTCGGTGGTGGTGCGATGGTCGGTGCTCCGCTGGCCGCTGCGTTGATGGGGCATTTCGCTTCGCCGACGGGCGTGGGTGTGTGGCAGAGCTTTCTGGTGATGGCCGCGATCTATTTCGTGTTCATGATCGGTGGTGCGCTGTCGTACCGTGTTCCGCCGACCGGCTGGAAGCCTGAAGGCTGGACCGCGCCGGCGAAAAAAACCGCAAATGCGATGATCACTCACCGTCACGTGCACGTGAACGTCGCATGGAAAACTCCGCAGTTCCGTCTGGTGTGGCTGGTGCTATGTCTGAACGTGTCGGCGGGTATCGGCATTCTTGGCATGGCTTCGCCGCTGTTGCAGGAAGTGTTCGCCGGTAAATTGCTCGGCAACGATCTGACCTTCGGCCAGTTGGACGCTTCGCAATTGGCGTCGATCGCGGCAATCGCAGCGGGTTTCACCGGTTTACTGAGCCTGTTCAACATCGGTGGCCGGTTCTTCTGGGCATCGTTCTCTGACTACCTGGGCCGCAAAAACACCTATTTCGTATTCTTCGCCCTGGGTTTTGCCCTGTACGCGCTGATCCCGAACCTCGGCCATCTGGGTAACGTTGCACTGTTCGTTGCGGCGTTCTGCATCATCCTGTCGATGTACGGCGGTGGTTTTGCAACGGTTCCGGCGTACCTGGCGGACCTGTTCGGCACGCAAATGGTCGGAGCGATTCACGGTCGGCTGCTGACTGCCTGGGCTGCTGCGGGCGTGCTCGGTCCGGTGTTGGTGAACTACTTGCGTGAGTATCAGTTGAGCATCGGCGTCGAGCGTGCTGCGGCTTACGACATCACCCTGTACATCCTCGCCGGCCTGCTGGTGCTGGGGTTCCTCTGCAACCTGCTGGTACGTCCGGTGGCAGACAAGTACTTCATGACGGATGCGCAACTGGCCGCCGAACAGGCGCTGGGCCACGACAAGGGCGCTGACAGCACCACCGTGCTGGAGTGGAAAGCTACCTCGGGTAGCGTGCCATTGGCCGTTGCTGCGTGGCTGGTGGTGGGTATTCCGCTGGCGTGGGGTGTCTGGGTGACGTTGCAGAAGACTGCCGTCCTGTTCCACTAACAAACGCAATACCCCTGTGGGAGCGAGCCTGCTCGCGATAGCGGCCTGACAGTCGACAGCGATGTTGAATGTGGAGGCCTCATCGCGAGCAGGCTCGCTCCCACTTTTGTTTTGCGGTTTTGCAACGAAACCGCTTGTACTGACATGTATATCCCCGGCGGCGTTGGGTTCAGCCCGTCAGGGATATCACCTCGCGTGTTTCTGTTTGGCGCCCGCGCCCCTATAATGGTTGCCTTTTTCGCCCAATGATTTTGCGGAGCTGGTGATGGCCGAACGTAAGGCGTCTGTCGAGCGCGACACTCTGGAAACCCAGATCAAAGCCTCGATCAACCTGGATGGCACCGGAAAGGCCCGATTCAATATCGGTGTTCCCTTCCTTGAGCACATGCTGGACCAGATCGCCCGTCACGGGCTGATCGACCTGGATATCGAGTGCAAGGGTGACCTGCATATCGACGACCACCACACGGTGGAAGACGTCGGCATTACGCTGGGTCAAGCCTTCACCAAAGCTATCGGCGACAAAAAAGGCATCCGTCGTTACGGCCACGCCTATGTGCCGCTCGATGAAGCGCTGTCGCGCGTGGTGATCGACTTCTCCGGCCGCCCGGGCCTGCAGATGCACGTGCCGTATACCCGCGCCACTGTCGGCGGCTTCGATGTCGACTTGTTCCAAGAGTTCTTCCAGGGCTTCGTCAACCACGCCAACGTGAGCTTGCACATCGACAACCTGCGTGGGCACAACACCCACCACCAGATCGAAACCGTGTTCAAGGCTTTCGGTCGCGCATTGCGCATGGCTGTCGAGCTGGATGAACGCATGGCCGGGCAAATGCCGTCGACCAAGGGCGTTCTGTAATGCAGACGGTCGCGGTTATCGATTACGGCATGGGCAACCTGCACTCGGTGGCCAAGGCCCTCGAGCACGTCGGTGCCGGCAAGGTGCTGATCACCAGCGATGCCAACGTGATTCGCGAAGCCGACCGGGTGGTTTTCCCCGGTGTGGGCGCGATTCGCGATTGCATGGCGGAGATCCGTCGCCTGGGCTTCGACTCGCTGGTGCGTGAAGTCAGCCAGGACCGTCCGTTCCTCGGCATCTGCGTGGGCATGCAAGCTTTGCTTGAGCGCAGTGAAGAAAACGACGGCGTCGACTGCATTGGCCTGTTTCCAGGCCAGGTGAAGTTCTTCGGCAAAGGTCTGATTGAGGACGGCGAACATCTCAAAGTCCCGCACATGGGCTGGAACGAAGTGAAGCAGACGGTGGATCACCCGCTGTGGCACAACATTCCGGACCTGGCGCGTTTTTACTTCGTGCACAGCTACTACATTGCCGCCGGTAACCCGCGGCAGGTGGTGGGGGGCGGTCACTACGGCGTCGACTTCGCCGCAGCGCTGGCCGATGGTTCGCGTTTCGCCGTGCAGTTCCACCCGGAGAAGAGCCATACCCATGGCCTGCAATTGCTGCAGAACTTCGCTGCGTGGGACGGTCGCTGGTAATGGCCGTCAAGAAGAAGCCGCCGATCCTTACGCTCACCCCTGAGCAAGAGAACGAGGCCAATCACAAGATCAAGCGTTTCATGGAAGACCGCTTCGAACTCGATCTGGGCTCATTCGAGGCGGCTGAAATTCTTGAGCTGTTTACCCGCGAAATTGCTCCGCACTATTACAACAGGGCGATTTTCGATGTGCAGACACACCTCAAAGAGAGGTTCGAAAGCATCGAAAGCGACTTGTGGGCGCTCGAGAAAAACTGATTTCCGAGCCAAGCTGAACATTCGAATTTGAAGGTTTGCCAGATGCTGATTATTCCCGCTATCGATCTTAAAGACGGTGCCTGCGTTCGTCTGCGCCAGGGCCGCATGGAAGATTCCACAGTGTTCTCCGATGACCCGGTGAGCATGGCTGCCAAGTGGGTGGAGGGCGGTTGCCGTCGTCTGCATCTGGTCGACCTGAACGGCGCCTTCGAAGGCCAGCCAGTCAACGGCGAAGTGGTTACTGCGATTGCCAAGCGCTACCCGAACCTGCCGATCCAGATTGGCGGCGGTATCCGCTCGCTGGAAACCATCGAGCACTACGTCAAGGCCGGCGTGAGCTACGTGATCATCGGCACCAAAGCCGTGAAGGATCCGGCGTTCGTTGCCGAGGCCTGCCGGGCATTCCCGGGCAAGGTGATCGTTGGTCTGGACGCCAAGGACGGCTTCGTGGCCACCGATGGCTGGGCTGAAATCAGCACCGTGCAGGTCATCGACCTGGCCAAGCAGTTCGAAGCCGACGGCGTGTCTGCCATCGTTTACACCGACATCGCCAAAGACGGCATGATGCAGGGCTGTAACGTGTCGTACACCGCAGCGCTGGCGGCCGCCACGCGGATTCCGGTGATCGCCTCCGGCGGTATTCACAATCTGGGTGACATCAAGTCGCTGCTCGACGCCAAGGCGCCGGGCATCATCGGCGCCATCACCGGCCGGGCGATTTACGAAGGCACCCTCGATGTCGCTGAAGCGCAAGCTTTCTGCGATGCGTACAAAGGCTGAGGACTCACCATGGCGCTGGCCAAACGTATCATTCCTTGCCTGGACGTGGATAACGGCCGGGTCGTCAAAGGTGTGAAATTCGAGAACATCCGTGACGCCGGCGACCCGGTGGAAATTGCCCGTCTCTACGACGAGCAGGGTGCCGACGAGATTACCTTTCTCGACATCACCGCCAGCGTCGATGGTCGCGATACCACGCTGCATACCGTCGAGCGCATGGCCAGTCAGGTGTTCATTCCGCTGACCGTTGGCGGTGGCGTGCGCACCGTGCAAGACATCCGCAACCTGCTCAATGCCGGTGCAGACAAGGTCTCGATCAACACCGCGGCGGTGTTCAATCCAGAGTTTGTCGGCGAAGCGGCGCAGCATTTCGGCTCGCAATGCATCGTTGTTGCGATCGATGCGAAGAAGGTTTCACTGCCGGGCGAAACCCCGCGCTGGGAGATCTTCACCCACGGCGGTCGCAAGCCTACCGGGCTGGATGCGGTGGAGTGGGCGAAGAAGATGGAAGGCCTGGGCGCCGGCGAAATCCTGCTGACCAGCATGGACCAGGACGGCATGAAAAACGGTTTCGACCTGGGCGTCACGCGTGCCATCAGCGATGCACTGGGGATTCCGGTGATCGCCTCTGGCGGTGTCGGCAATTTGCAGCATCTGGCTGATGGCATTCTTGAAGGCCACGCCAGCGCGGTGTTGGCGGCGAGTATTTTCCACTTCGGCGAATACACCGTACCGGAAGCCAAGGCTTATATGGCGCAACGCGGTATCTGCGTTCGATAAAGGCCAGTGGACAGCATGGCGGGCTCAGGGCAAGCTTGGGCACGCCATGGATTCCGGTAAATCGTCATGTTCAAACGTCTTCTTCTCGTACTCGCCAGCGCCTCGTTGTTACTGGCCGGCGCGGCGCGTGCAGCAGAAAAACCCGACACCGACCTGGTACTGCTGACGGAAAACTTCCCGCCTTACAACATGGCGAAGAACGGCAAGAACTTCGCTCAGGAAGACAACATCAATGGCATCGCCGTGGACATCGTCCGCGAGATGTTCAAACGTGCCAACATCACCTACAGCCTGACGCTGCGTTTCCCTTGGGAGCGAATCTACAAGCTCGCCCTGGAAAAACCCGGTTACGGCGTGTTCGTCATGGCGCGACTGCCGGACCGCGAAAAGCTCTTCAAATGGGTCGGCCCCATCGGCCCGGATGACTGGATCATGCTGGCCAAGGCAGACAGCAAGATCACCCTCGAATCGCTGGCGCAGGCGCGCAAGTACAAGATCGGTGCTTACAAGGGTGACGCGATTGCCGAGACCCTGGCCAAGCAGGGGCTCGCTCCCATCGTGGTGCTGCGCGATCAGGACAACGCAAAGAAACTGGTCAACGGCCAGATCGATCTTTGGGCCACCGGCGACCCGGCCGGGCGTTATCTGGCTCGTCAGGACGGTGTGACCGGGCTCAAGACCGTGCTGCGTTTCAACAGCGCCGAGTTGTACTTGGCGCTGAACAAAGACGTGTCGGACGAAATCGTCGCCAAGCTTCAGGCCGCGCTGGACCAGTTGCGCAAGGAAGGCGTGGTGGACGACATCATGGCGCGGTATCTCTGATGGCGTTCAGTGCATTTCGAGCGGTTGGCCTGCGATCAATAAGGTAAACCGCCCACGTGAATGCATTTCGTAAAAATGCTGTGGTAATGGGCTGTTCTGCGCTGTTGACGCCAATGATACACAGCACGTGGACGCCGGTTTGAGGCCCTATGGTCCGGTTGATATAAGGCGAGGCGGAGTCAAAGGTCGCACTGTAATGATCCGGTACATGGCAATCTTTTGCGTTGCGTGTGGTTTTGTATCGATAGAACGGTGCGCTGATTGAAAACCTGTAATTCCAGGTTGGCAAAATACTTTTCTGAACAGTGCTCCGCTCCACGTAGACGTGGCTTCGTATGCTCCAGGGCTCTTCGATAGCGATTTCCACAGGCTGCAACAAGCAGTTTGTCGAGTTGCCGTCGAACACACCATTGATAAAACAGTGGTGCAGAAAGTTGGCAGAGTAACTGTAGTTGTAGGTGCTTGCCTCACAGGAGTCGCTGTAACTGCACGCTGACCGGTCTGTTCCATCGGCAGCCAATGCGTACTTGCTGACGATGCTGGTGATATCACTGTTGCTACGATCCAGCATCGGGCTTCCGGAGCTGCCGCCGCGGATTGCGTCGCATCGATTTCTGAATGCCTGGGGAAACACACCTGGATGCCCGATAAAGCTACCGGCCGATTGTTCCGAGCAAACGCTCATGCGCAGGCCTTGTTCGTTGAACCCTGGTGGAGCTCCGATGTTCAGCACGTCGCGACTCTCGTCGCTCTGCTGGGCGGCAAGTTTGAGTGGTTTGACACCTGCATTGATGAGGCTTGCCAGTGAGCGCTCAACCTTGATTACTGCGAGATCGGTGCCGACAGTGCTGCTCCAAAGGGCGGTGCGTACCGGGTAGGTGATCTGCCGCTCAGGCTCGTCATAAAAGTAGTTGAAGGTGATGTTCGCAACGATGGGCACGTTGGTGCGTGCGGTACCGTATTCGTAGAGCACGCAATGACCGCTGGTGATCAGATACGCAGGCCCTACGGCTTTGCCTTGGCTGTTTCGGGTGTCGAGCAGGGAGGCGGTGCATGAAGCGCCGGAACTGAAGGTCAGGCGTCCTATACCGCTCCAGAGTGAGTAGCGCTTATCGCTGTTTTGCAGTGCCTTTGAGGCTGATTCGTTGGCGGCACCTTCTCCCAGGTCCCGTGCTTGCAGGCAGGTACTGGCGATAAGCAGGCAGTAAAGGGCTAGCGGGTTCATGTATTTCATGGCCATTCCTTGGTGATGAAATTCAAAGCGAGCCTTATCCTGGCACGCGCTTGAGTACCTGGAGGCATAGATAGTTATGGTGTTGCAGAAAGCTGAAGGTCGAGGCTCAGCGGACCGTCTGAGGGGAGGGGCGGTAGTTTCCATCGGTGCCATGCGCCGCAGTCGCTCGATTGCCACGCAGGCCGATCATCGACTTGATGTCGATCCACTCAATGCCCTGAGCCTTGAGCTTGGGTAGTTCACGCTCAAGCACCGCCAGGGTTTGTGGATAAGGATGGCCGATCATCACCGCCGAGCCTTGTTTGCGGGCGAGATTGATGGCGGTCTGTAGCTGAGTGAAGATCGCGGCCTCGGTGCGCTCATCATCGAGAAACACATCCCGTGAGACGCTGGCCAGACCAATCTTCTGCGCCTCGGCGGCGGCGACGGTTTGAGCGCTGGTGCGGCTGTCGACAAAGAACTTGTGTCGACGTTGCAACTCACCCATTAGCCAGGCCATGGCGGGTTGCTGAGCGGTCATGCGGCTGCCCATGTGGTTGTTGATGCCGCTGGTATAGGGCACGGCCTTGAAGGCGGCATCAAGACGCTTTTGCAGTTCTTCGATGGGCAGCTCGGGATGCCAGGCGAACGGGCCGGTGGCCGGGTCCATGGGCATGTGCAGCATGACGATCTTGCCAGCGCGGTGGGCCTCGCGGGCAAATTCGGCAGCGTGGGGTGTGTCGGGCATGATTGCCGTGGTCACCGGCCCGGGCAGCGCCAGCACGCGGCGCTCGCGGGGCAGGTTTTGCCCCAGGTCATCGATGATCAGGCTCAGGTAAGCCTTGTGTGGCGCCGCCGTCTCGGCAGGCGCCGCGTGGGCAGCGCTCGCCAGACAGCACAGCAGACTGAAAATGACCCGAAGGCGCATCTCAGTGGCCGCGGGTGATGCTCAGGCCCTTGAGCAGGCTCAGTGCCTGGGCCAACTGGTAATCGTCATCCTGTGGCATTGGTTTGGCTTTGCCTCCAGACTTGGTTGGTTTGTCGGCGCCGCCGTTGCCATTGCCCAGGTGACCTTGCAAGTCGGCTTCCTTGAAGTATTCGCCGTCCTGCTCGTTGGTGATCTTGGCCTTGCGCACTTCGATGTCCGGCACGATGCCCTGCGCCTGAATCGAGCGCCCGTTCGGCGTGAAGTACAGCGCGGTGGTGATCTTCAGCGCACGGTCGTTGTTCAGCGGCAGCACGGTTTGCACCGAGCCTTTACCGAAACTGGTGGTGCCCATGACGACTGCGCGTTTTTGGTCCTGCAGGGCGCCGGCGACAATTTCCGAAGCCGAGGCGCTACCGCCGTTGATCAACACGACCATTGGCACCGCTTCGCTTTGGTCCTTGCCGGTGGCAGAGAAGCGAAGTTCGGAGTTGGCGATGCGGCCCTTGGTGTAAACGATCAGGCCTTTGGTGATGAAGTGGTCGACCACTTCCACCGCAGCTTGCAGCACGCCGCCAGGGTTGTTGCGCAGGTCAAGCACGATGCCGCTGAGCTTCTTGCCGTTGTCCTTGCGCAACTTGGCCAGGGCCTGGGAGACCTCTTCGCCGGTCTTGACCTGGAACTGGGTGATGCGGATGTAACCGTAGCCCGAATCCAGCAACTGGCTCTTCACGCTCTTGACCTGGATGGTCGCGCGGGTCAGCGTCACGTCGAATGGTGCACCGCCGTCGCGCACCAGGGTCAGGGTGATCTTCTCGCCGGTCTTGCCGCGCATCTTGTCCACGGCTTCGGTCATGCTCTGGCCGCGGGTAGGCTGGCCGTTGATCTTGACGATGAAGTCGCCCGCCTGGATGCCGGCCTTGGAGGCAGGCGTGTCATCGATCGGCGAAACGACTTTGATGAAGCCGTCTTCGGCGCCGACTTCAATACCCAGACCGCCGAACTCGCCGCTGGTGCTTTCCTGCAACTCGGCAAAATCTTCCGGACCCAGGTAGGCGGAGTGCGGGTCGAGGTTGCTGAGCATGCCCTTGATGGCATTTTCCAGCAGGGTCTTGTCGTCTACCGGTTCGACATAGGCAGCCTTGATCCGGTCCATGACCTCGGCAAAGGTGCGCAATTCTTCCAGCGGCAATGGCGCCTTGGTGGTCGCGGCAGTGCCCGCAGGCGCAATCGCCGGGGCCGGTTGAGCGGCAAACGCCAGAGGCGCACCGATCACCAGGGCGATCGTCAGGGCCAGCGAATTGAGGCGGGACAAATGCAGCATGTCGAACGAACTCCTAATTTAGGTCCGGCGCCTATCCTTGCGCGCGGCACCATTGTGCTGGATCACTCGGGTGACCCTGCTGACGAATAGCGAAATACAGCGCAGGTGTGTCCTGACCACCACTGTTACCGACAGTGGAGATGGACTCACCGGCCTTGACCACGTCACCGGCCGCTTTAAGCAGCGTCTGGTTGTGGCCGTACAAACTCAAAAAACCATTGCCGTGGTCGAGGATCACCAGCAAGCCGGCACCGCGCAACCAGTCGGCGAACACCACGCGGCCACCGTGTACAGCATGCACCTGGCTGCCGGCGGAGGCACTGATCATCACGCCGTCCCACTTGGTTCGGGCATCGTCACCACGGGTTTCACCAAAACGCGCAAGCAGTCGGCCATCAACCGGCCAGGGAAGTTTTCCGCGGGCCGAAGCAAAAGGTCCGCCGAAGGACTCGCCAGCGCTTGAAACCAGTGCGCCGGGTGTCGATTTGGCGGGTTTGCGTGGGGCATCAGTGGCTTCAGCCTGGGCCTGAGCCTCACGTAAACGCTTTTTTTCGGCTTCCTGCTGGGCGATCAGCGCTTTTTGTCGCGCTTCTTCCGCCTCACGGGCCTGGCGGGCCAGGGTTTCTTCGATGGTTTTGAGTACTTTAGACAGGTCGGCCTGATCCTGCTCGCGGGCCTGCAACTTCTGGTCGCGGGCTTTCACGTCGTCGTTGAGCTTGGCCAGCACTTGCTGACGTTCCTTGCGGACGTTGTCGAGTTCGTCGCGCTGGCTGTCGAGGCTGCTTTTTTGCACCAGCAACTGAGCTTGTTGCAGGGCGATGTCCTGCTCGACGTTGGCCAGTTGGCGCAGGGTTTCATTGAAGTTCTTCAACTGCTCCAGGCGCGCCTGGCTCAGGTAGTCGTAATAGGTGAAGGTGCGGGCGAATTTTTCCGGGTTCTGCTGGTTGAGCAGCAGCTTGAGGTACTCCTGACGGCCGCTCTGATAGGCCGCGCGGGCCTGAATGGCGATCAGTCGTTGCTGTTCAATGCGCGCGCTCTGGAGTTTTTTTTTCTCACCATCGAGTCGCTGTATCTCGGATTCGCTTTTCTTCAGCTCTTTTTGCAGGGCATCGACCTGCTTCTCGAGCTTGCCCATTTCGGTCTCGGTGCCTTTGAGCTCCTTTTGCACGCCGGATTTTTCTTCCTGCAATTTGCCCAGCAGCTTTTTCAGCTCGGCAATATCCTGACGCGTGGCGTCCAACTGTTGTTGGGTTTGCGCGCGCTCGTCGGCAAACGCCGGATGGAGCAGGCAGGTCAAAGCAAGGGCAATCAGGGCGCGGAGCATAGAGGCGGGCGACACCAGGGGGAAAAAGACAGCCTAGTATGCCCGGCCAAGGCTGCAAAAAAAACGTCCAATTGGGGCTGTGTGATAACCGGACTGAAAAACACCGAAAACCAATGTGGGAGCGAGCTTGCTCGCGATGGCGTCTTAACATTCAACAGTAATGTTGGGTGTCAGATTGCCATCGCGAGCAGGCTCGCTCCCACAGGGTTTAGCAGCGTTTGAAAGACTCGATTACACCAGAATCGAAGTGCCAGTCATTTCTGCAGGCTTCTCCAGCCCCAACAGCATCAGCATGGTCGGCGCCACGTCTGCCAGTACGCCGCCTTCGCGGATCTTGAAGTCGCGCTTGCCGAAGTAGATGAACGGTACCGGCTCGGTGGTGTGAGCGGTGTGGGCCTGACCGGTGGATTCGTCAGACATTTGCTCGACGTTGCCGTGGTCGGCGGTGATCAGCGCTTCGCCGCCGACTTTTTCCAGTGCATCGACAATGCGGCCGACGCACAGGTCCAGGCATTCAACGGCTTTCACGGCGGCATCGAACACACCGCTGTGGCCGACCATGTCACCGTTGGCGTAGTTGACCACGATCACGTCGTAGCGCTGGTTTTCGATAGCGTCGACGATCCTGTCAGTGACTTCCGGTGCGCTCATCTCTGGCTGCAAGTCATAGGTCGCGACTTTCGGCGACGGGATCAGGATGCGTTCTTCGCCCGGGAACGGTTCTTCGCGACCACCGGAGAAGAAGAAGGTCACGTGGGCGTATTTTTCGGTTTCGGCGATGCGCAGCTGGGTTTTGCCGTTTTTCGCCAGATAGTCGCCCAGCACGTTTTCCAGGCTGCCTGGCGCAAAGGCCGACGGTGCAGGAATGCTGGCCGCGTATTGGGTGAGCATGACGAAACCAGCCAGTTTCGGCTGGCGAGCGCGCTCGAAGTCCTTGAAGTCGTCTTCGACGAATACCCGGGTCAGCTCGCGGGCGCGGTCGGCACGGAAGTTCATGAACACCACGGCGTCGCCGTCTTCAACCAGGACCTTCTCGCCAATGCTGGTGGCTTTGACGAATTCGTCACTTTCGCCACGCTCGTAAGCGGCTTGCAGGCCTTGCTGGGCGGTGGCGGCGTTGAATTCGCCGTGACCGTCAACGATCAGGTTGTAGGCCTGGGACACGCGATCCCAGCGGTTGTCGCGGTCCATGGCGAAGTAGCGGCCAATGATGCTGGCGATCCGGCCTTTGCCCAGGGTCTTGAAGGCTTCATCCAGCAGTTCGATCGACGACTGGGCGCTTTTCGGCGGCGTGTCGCGGCCGTCGAGGAAGGCGTGCAGGTAGATCTTCTCGGCGCCGCGCTTGAAGGCCAGTTCGGCCATGGCAATCAGGTGATCCTGGTGGCTGTGAACGCCGCCATCGGACAGCAGGCCCATGAAGTGCACGGCTTTGCCGGCAGCAACGGCTTTATCCACAGCGGCGCAAATGGTTGGGTTCTCGAAGAACTCGCCATCGCGGATCGCTTTGGTCACACGGGTGAAGTCCTGGTACACCACGCGGCCGGCGCCGAGGTTCATGTGGCCGACTTCCGAATTGCCCATTTGCCCGTCCGGCAGGCCGACGTCCATACCCGAACCCGAGATCAGGCCGTTCGGTACGGTGGCGTACAAACGGTCGAGGACCGGCTTCCTGGCCGCGAACACGGCGTTGGATTCCTGGCTTTCACTGTGACCGAAGCCGTCGAGAATAATCAGGACCAAAGGTTTAGGCGTGGTAGTCATGGATTCCACTCTGGCTTAAGTTAAAGGGGCGATGGAAAAAGGGAGTGGCAGTTTAAAGCGAAGTTCCGACCGCGTCACCGCCGGACGGGGTTTGGCCCACCATAGTGGCTGTGTATACTGGCCGACATTTTAACGCCCTGGAACCTCCTTGATGGTTGCTCACCTGATTGAATTTGCCACTAACCACTATCTGCTCGTCGGTATCTTCGTCGTACTGCTGGCGTTGTTGATCGCCCGCGAGATGAGCCGCGGCGGCCGCAGCCTCAGCACTGCTGAGTTGACTGCGCTGGTCAACAAGGACGAGGGCGTAGTGGTCGATATCCGTCCAAGCAAGGATTTCGCCGCTGGTCACATTGTTGGCGCGCTGAACATTCCACAGGACAAACTGACCGCTCGCGTGGGTGAACTGGAAAAGCACAAGGCCAAGACCATCATCCTGGTCGACGCCCTGGGCCAGCACTCCGGAACCCACGCGCGTGAGCTGCTGAAGTCCGGTTTCATCGCAGCCAAGCTGTCTGGCGGGATCTCCAGCTGGAAAGCTGACAATCTGCCGCTGGTGAAATGATATGAACAACGTCATCGTCTATTCCAGCGATTACTGCCCCTTCTGCTCGCGAGCCAAGTACCTGCTCGAGAACAAGGGCGTAGCCTTCGAAGAGATCAAGGTCGATGGCAAGCCGCAGGTGCGTGCCGAGATGGCCCAGAAAGCCGGACGTACGTCCGTGCCGCAGATCTGGATCGGCAGCACCCACGTGGGGGGTTGTGATGATTTGTTTGCTTTGGACCGCGCCGGCAAGCTCGACGCGCTGCTCAAGGCCTGACTGTCGCACCCAAGAGCAGCCAAGAACAGCAAACCCTACAAGACCCAAGATCAGAAAGGATCTGAGATGACTGACCAACAGAACACTGCTGTTAACGAAGAAGAAACTGCACCGCAATTCTCCTTGCAGCGCATTTACGTGCGTGACCTGTCGTTCGAAGCTCCGAAAAGCCCGGCGATCTTCCGCCAGCAGTGGGAGCCGAGTGTTGGTCTGGACCTGAATACCCGTCAGAAAGCGCTGGAAAATGACTTCCACGAAGTTGTGCTGACCCTGTCGGTTACCGTGAAGAACGGTGACGAAGTGGCGTTCATCGCTGAGGTTCAGCAGGCCGGTATCTTCCTGATCAGGAACCTCGACGAAGCCTCGATGAGCCACACCCTCGGTGCTTTCTGCCCGAACATCCTGTTCCCGTACGCTCGCGAAACCCTGGACAGCCTGGTGACCCGTGGTTCGTTCCCGGCTCTGATGCTGGCTCCGGTGAACTTCGACGCCCTGTACGCGCAAGAACTGCAACGCATGCAGCAAGACGGCGCACAGACCGTTCAGTAAGCGTTCGATGCAGCAACGAAAAAAAGCGCCTTCAACGGCGCTTTTTTCATTGTCACTCCGTAGCAGCTGTCGAGCTTGCGAGGCTGCGTTCGGCGGCGTAGCCGTCGTAGAGTCAGAGCGTGAGTTCTTTCAGGAATACCTCGCGTTCAGGGTTTGCGAGGACTGCGTCCTCGAACGCAGCCTCGCGGGCTCGGCAGCTGCTACGAGCGCTTGAGCGCTGGGTGCTACTTGAAGCCGAGCTGGCGCCAGCCTTCGTACACGGCCACCGCCACGGTGTTGGACAGGTTCAGGCTGCGGCAGCCTTCGCGCATCGGCAGGCGCAGGCGCTGTTCGGCAGGTAGCGCATCCAGCACCTCGGCTGGCAGGCCACGGCTTTCCGGACCGAACAGGAAGGCATCGCCCTCGGCGAAGCTGGCGTCGTGGAATGGCCGCGAGCCCTTGGTGGTGAAGGCGAACAACCGCGGATGGCCAAGGCTTTCCAGACAGCTGGCAAGATCTGCATGGCGCTGCAGGGTGGCATACTCGTGGTAATCGAGGCCGGCCCGGCGCAGGCGTTTGTCATCCATCTCGAAACCCAGCGGCTCGATCAAATGCAGGTGGCAGCCACTGTTGGCGCACAGCCTGATAACGTTGCCGGTATTCGGCGGAATTTCTGGTTGAAAAAGGATGACGTGAAACATGCACGGCTCCGAAGGTAAAGATGGGCGGCATTCTACGCCTGAAGTGGACCCGCGACCGAAGCTATTCCCTCGGGTGATGGCCTCATTGGCGATCGTCGGTGTCATGGTCGGGATGATGATCGGTCGTCTGACCACGCCGGACCCCACTGAATTACAGCAGGTTGAGGTTGAACCTGATGGCTTGGTGGTGTGGTTCAACAATGAACCGAAGATCCACGGCGAACTCATCGACGGCAGCGTCGCGTTGCTGTTTGAAGCCGAAGGCAAGGCGCAGAACGGCCAGTTGAAGCTCAACGACAAGGACGTGAACTGGCGGGTGCGTTTGAGTGATAAGGGTTTGTTGCTGACGCTGGTGGCGGCCCGTCCCCTGAGGGGTGAGTGGGCCGGCAATGAGGTCAATGACCGCTGGCGGTTGGAGATCCATCTCCAGGAGCAATAAAAGAGGGAATCCCCGGCCTGCCTGTACCAAGGTTCCCAAAACGGGAGGGGTTCGTCGCGGTCTGCGTGATGAACCCTGGATGTAAAGAGGGGAATCCCCGGCCTGCCTGTACCAAGGTCCCCGAAACTGGGTAGTGAATCGAATCACTGATTGGACTATTGCAGGGCGCGTGCCAGGTTTTAACAAGTTGAAGCAAAAAGCCCGCGTGCAGCGCTGAAAGCCCCATTGTTCGGGGCTTTTGTGTTTCTGTGGTTTGAGTTTTATTGCGGTTGCTGGCGGGATTTCGGGTCAATTGCTGTGCGCGATTGCGGGTCACGGTGCATTGAGGCGGTGCACGCAGGCCCTAAAAGCATCGCGAGCAGGCTCGCTCCCACAGTGGGTTTTTGGTATTCCGCCCATTGCGTGAACACCATCGAACTCTGTGGGAGCGAGCTTGCTCGCGATTGGATCTGGAGATCAGCGAATAGCTAAAGGGTGCTTAACCCTCATCCCCTTCATCATCATCCCCGCCATCGACCTTCATCCCCAATTCCTTGATCTTGCGGGTCAAGGTGTTGCGGCCCCAGCCCAGCAGTACGGCGGCGTCGCGGCGGCGGCCGGCGGTGTGTTTGAGGGCGGTTTCGATCATGATCCGCTCGAAGCTCGGCACTGCGCTGTCGAGCAGGCTCGACTGACCGCGCGCCAATGCCTGGTCGGCCCACTGACGCAGCGCTTGCTCCCAGTTGGTCACCGGCGCCGAGTCCTGCGGCAGGCTCAGCAGCTCGGGTGGCAGGTCGCTGATGTGCACTTCGCGACCCGAAGCCATTACCGTGATCCAGCGGCAGGTGTTTTCCAGCTGGCGCACGTTGCCTGGCCATGGCAGGTTCTTCAGGTATTCCTCGGTTTCGCTTTTCAGCAGCTTCGGCTCCACCGCCAGTTCTTGCGCGGCGCGGGCGAGGAAGTGCTTGGCCAGGGTCGGGATGTCTTCGCGACGGTCCGACAGGCGCGGAATGTGGATGCGAATCACGTTCAGACGGTGGAACAGGTCTTCACGGAATTTTCCGGCGTGCACCAGGGTTTCCAGATTCTGGTGAGTCGCGGCGATGATTCGCACATCGACCTTGACCGGCACATGGCCGCCAACGCGATAGAACTCGCCATCGGCCAATACTCGCAGCAAGCGAGTCTGGGTGTCGGCCGGCATGTCGCCGATTTCATCGAGGAACAGGGTGCCGCCATCCGCCTGTTCAAAGCGCCCGCGCCGCAGGTTGGCCGCGCCGGTGAACGCGCCTTTTTCGTGACCGAACAGCTCGGACTCCATCAGGTCCTTGGGGATCGCCGCCATGTTCAGCGCGATAAACGGCGAGGCTGCTCGCGGGCTGTGACGGTGCAGGGCATGGGCTACCAGTTCTTTACCGGTACCCGATTCGCCGTTGATCAGCACGGTGATGTTGGAGTGGCTCAAGCGCCCGATGGCGCGAAACACTTCCTGCATCGCCGGTGCTTCACCGATGATTTCCGGGGTGCGGGTCAGGATGGGCGCAACTTCCAGGCCTTGCTGTTCCTGGGCGTGCTGGTTGGCGCGCTTGACCAGCGACACCGCTTCATCGACGTCGAACGGCTTGGGCAGATACTCGAAGGCACCGCCCTGATAGGACGCGACAGCGCTGTCCAGGTCGGAGTGCGCCGTCATGATGATCACTGGCAGCCGAGGGTGTTGCTCGCGAATCCGTGCCAGCAGGTCCAGACCGCTGGTGCCGGGCATGCGGATGTCGGAGATGATCACGTCCGGCTGCTGGCGCGCCAGGCGGCTCATCACGCCATCGGCGCTGTCGAAGCTTTGCGTGGTCATGCCTTCCTGTTGCAAGGCTTTTTCCAGGACCCAACGGATAGAACGGTCGTCATCGACGATCCACACGGTTTCACTACGGCTCATGTCGATGTGGCTCCTTGTTCCAGTGGCAGAAAGATCGAGAACGTGGTGTGGCCTGGATGGCTGTCACATTCGATCAGGCCCTGGTGCTGGCTGATGATGTTCTGGGTAATGGCCAGACCGAGTCCGGTACCGTCCGGGCGGCCGCTGACCATGGGAAAGAAGATGGTTTCTTGCAGATCCGCAGGAATCCCCGGGCCGTTGTCGATGATTTCGAGCTTGGTCACCAGACGATGGCGCACGTGGCCGATGGTGAACTGACGCATGGCGCGCGAACGCAAGGTGATGCGGCCCAGGCGCAGCTCGTTCTGGCTGCTGATGGCCTGCATCGCGTTGCGCACGATGTTCAGCACGGCCTGGATCATCTGTTCCCGGTCGATCAACACATCCGGAATGCTCGGGTCGTAGTCGCGCACCAAAGTGATGCAGCCTTGGCTTTCGGCTTCCACCAACTGACAGACGCGCTCGAGCACTTCGTGGACGTTGCACATTGCTAGCGACGGCAGCTTGTTCGAGCCGAGCATGCGATCGACCAGGTTACGCAGGCGATCGGCTTCTTCGATGATGACGTTGGTGTAGTCCTTGAGGCTTTCTTCCGGCAGCTCGCGGGCCAGCAACTGAGCGGCGCCGCGAATCCCGCCCAGCGGGTTCTTGATCTCGTGAGCGAGGCCGCGCACCAGCATCTTGCTGGTTTCCTGCTTGGACAACTGCGCTTCTTCTTTGGTGATGCGCAACAAGCGGTCACGCGGGTGCACTTCGAGCAACAGCAGCGTGTCGCCATTGCTCAGGATCGGTGTCACCGCGTAGTCGACGGTCAGGGTCTGGCCGGTCAGGGCGGTGAGCATTGCTTCGCGCTTGGTGAACGGGTGCGCCTGTTCGACGGCCTGGCGCAACGAGTTCAGGGCTTCGGTCGACTCGGTGAACAGCTCGCTGATGAATTGCCCATGGCTGCGCTGGCCGCTGATGGCCAGGAGCATTTCCGCCGCGGGGTTCATGTACTCGAGGCGCAATTCGGCGTCGAGCAGAATGGTGGCGGTGGTCAGGTTGTCGAGTAGTAAGCGGTGCAGTGCGTCGCTGATGGTCATTAGGACCTCTTTTGGAGCAGGGCAACCCAGGGCCGATCCTGGATTGCGCGCGCGGGTAACGCGCTGATGCAAGGAAAATGCAAAAACCAAACCAAGGCTCCGAAAAGAAGCAATAAACCCCTGAAACGGGCGTTTTAAGCTCGATTGCGTGGCGTTATGCCAGCTACATCGGGTACTTTCGAACCAAAATGGGTTGATAAGTGGGTAGGGTGCAACTCATCGCACCAATATAGTGCGCAAACCTGAAAGGTGTTCAGAAGAAAGAAAAGATCCCGACTTTTTCTTCTTCAGGCTTGTTGGCGAGTGGACATTCCGGGCGCTGACCGTAATCGGTCAGGGTGCAAGGTTTGACCTGACGCTTCTGCGCCAGGGAGATGCGCAGCATGTGGAATGGCTGATTGGCCGTACGTTCGACGATCCGCCCCTGTTCGTCGAGGATTTCCACGGCCAGGTAATGGCTGCCGCGATCAATGTTGCTCAACGCGAACACTGGGCTGGGAGCGGGATCGGCGGTCGGTTGGCCGTCCAGCAGCAGCCGATAGCGATGCCCACGTTGCAGGGGCGGTTCGTTGGTGACGCTGACGATCAGCTCGCCGGCGTTGCTGCGCACCGAGGCGTCAGGTTCCGGTACGAGCACGCGCAGCATGTCGTAGCGAAACAGCGGTTTTTCCTCGGCTTTCTTCGTAGCCACTCGCTGCGCTGTGTTGGTGGGATTGGCCGACATACGATTCCCCGGCGTTATCGGCACTTGCTTGGCGTTGCCGGAGCGCGGTTGATCGGTGAACACCCGAGTGCCTTGGGCATCGACGTAGGTGTAGACCTCGGCCAACGCTGGCAGGGCGAACAGCCACAGACACACGACGCCTACCCAGCGCCTCATGGGGTATGGACCCGCTGCACGGTGAAGGTGACGGTCGGGCTCTGCTGCACCACGTTTTGTCCGGCGAGCACCTGCACGGCGAGGCTGTGTTTACCGCGATCGATGTTCACCAATTGCAGGTGCGGCACGTTGCTCGGCTGGCCATACGGTTGACCGTCCAGCAGTAATCGAAACTGATGCGGCCCTTGCAGGCGTGGCTGAATCTGCACGCCAACGGTGAAGGTGCCGTTGTTGGCGCGCAGGGCCTCTTCGTTGGGCAGGCCGGTCAGTTCCAGCACCGAATAGGCGGAATTTTTGTCAGCGCGCGGGGCCGGTCGCTCGGGTGCTATCGGCGGTTGGCGTTCGACGCTGTTGAGTGGCGGCAACTCGACGGCCTGGCTCTTCACGCCATCGGGCGGCTGATTGCTGTAGGCGGTGTTGCCGCTCGCGTCGGTGTACCTGTAGATCTGCGCGGCGGCGGGCAGGGCGATCAGCGCGAGCAGGTATAACAACGATGAGCGCATTGCAGGCTTTCCATTGGCCGTGGGGCAGGTGTCCCGCCGTGTCCATTCATGGCGATCAGGCGCTGAGCATAGAGCACATCAGCGCGTGTCGGCAGGCAGGTTCAGCGGCTGGCGCCGCACAACTCTGCGGTCGCGCGTACCAGCGCAAGCTCACGCAACGGCACTTGGGCGGCGGCTTTATTGGCCTTGGCCAGCCATAGCGGGCAGTGTGGGTCTTTACGATACGGGGTGAAATCGGCCAGTTGTTGCAGCAGGCGTTTTTGTAACAGATCGAGTTGCGGGCGGATCAGGCCATCGAGATCAGGGCGAGGGTCGTTGGGCGCTTTACCTTGTGCGTGCCAGTCGGACAAATGCGCGTACTGCACCAGTTTGTTGGCTTCAATCTGCGCCGAGAAGAACTGCTCGACGGCTTCATTGCTCAATTTATAGTAGGGTGCCTCGGCGATGGCTGCGGCAATGACTTCACGTTCCCGTTGGCGATCCTCGACAGGCTTGCCGCTGTCCCACTTGCTCAGTGCGACCTTGTCGGCAAGCGCCAGGCGCTCCTGGATGGTGCTGAGCAGCGGGTTTAGGGCGGCAGGCGCCGGGGCAGGGATCGGGGCGGCAGCGCAGGCTGTGTTGGCAAGCAGGGCACTGAACAGTGCAAGGCATAAACGTAGGCGCATGGGGTGTCTCGTCTTCATTCCGTGGAGGGGCATGATGCCTATAACAGTAGGCCCGATGACAAGTGTTCGCCCACAAAAAAGGCCTCCGAAGAGGCCTTTTCACGTTACGCCGCGTACCGCGGCGTTTCTGGATCAGCAGCTGTAGTACAGCTCGTATTCCAGCGGGTGTACGAAGGTACGGACCTTGATTTCTTCTTCGCTTTTCAGGGCGATGTAAGCGTCGATGAAGTCGTCGCTGAAAACGCCGCCTTTGGTCAGGAACGCACGACCTTTGTCCAGCTCTTCCAGGGCTTCTTTCAGGCTGCCGCACACTTGTGGGATCTCTTTCGCCTCTTCAGGCGGCAGGTCGTACAGGTTTTTGTCAGCGGCGTCGCCAGGGTGGATCTTGTTCTGGATGCCGTCCAGGCCAGCCATCAACAGTGCAGCGAAGCCCAGGTACGGGTTGGCTGCTGGATCCGGGAAGCGTGCTTCGATACGGCGAGCGCGAGGGCTGGACACGTAAGGAATGCGGATCGAAGCGGAACGGTTGCGAGCCGAGTAGGCCAGCATGACCGGAGCTTCGAAACCTGGGACCAGACGCTTGTAGGAGTTGGTCGACGGGTTGGTGAAGCCGTTCAGGGCCTTACCGTGCTTGATGATACCGCCGATGAAGTACAGGGCGGTGTCGGACAGGCCGGCATAACCTTCGCCCGCGAAGGTGTTCTTGCCATCTTTGGCGATGGACAGGTGAACGTGCATACCCGAACCGTTGTCGCCGTACAGTGGCTTAGGCATGAAGGTCGCGGTGCGACCGTAAGCGTCAGCAACGTTGTGTACGCAGTATTTCAGGGTCTGAACTTCGTCAGCCTTGGCTACCAGGGTGTTGAACTTGACGCCGATTTCGTTCTGGCCGGCAGTCGCCACTTCGTGGTGGTGAACTTCGATGACCAGGCCCATTTCTTCCATGGCGTTGCACATGGAGGTACGGATTTCGTGGTCGTGGTCGAATGGCGGAACCGGGAAGTAGCCGCCTTTGACGCCTGGACGGTGGCCTTTGTTGCCGCCTTCCACGTCCTGGTCGGACATCCACGAACCTTGTTCGGAGTAGATCTTGAACATGGAGCCTGAGATGTCGGACTTGAACTTCACTTGGTCGAAGATGAAGAACTCAGGCTCTGGACCGACGAAAACGGTGTCGCCGATACCGGTGGACTTCAGATATTCCTCGGCGCGCTTGGCAATGGCACGTGGGTCACGGTCATAACCCTGCATGGTCGAAGGCTCGATCACGTCGCAAACCAGGATCAGGGTCGGCTCTTCGGTGAACGGGTCGAGGACGGCAGTGGTGTCGTCCGGCATCAGGATCATGTCGGAGGCTTCGATGCCTTTCCAGCCAGCAATGGAGGAGCCGTCGAACATTTTGCCTTCTTCGAAGAAGGCGTCATCCAGCGCATCGCGAGCCGGCATGGTCACGTGGTGCTGAGTGCCTTTGGTGTCCGTGAAGCGCAGATCAATCCACTTGACGTCATGATCTTTGATGAGTTGAACCGACTTCGACATAGTGTCCTCCGGGTGGCTTCGGGCGGGTAGTGGAGTGCCCTTAGAATGTGGGTGATGCCGGCGCGAATACTCTGCCAAGGCAACCTGCCTCACAAGGGAGCAAATTGCATGCCAGTGCCCCGACTTGGGTTTTCTGCCCCAATATCACGCTTATAAAGGTGTAAACCGCTTTAAAGCGGAAAATCCCGCCCCTTAATGTAGCGCTCAATTCCACAAATGACCTGTTTTGGTGCATCGAAAACCTTCTGCACATTAACTGGTTAAACCTTGAACAATTTCCGCTATAATCCGCGCCCCCCTTTTTCGGCTGGCCCTGCGCGCGCTGTTTTCATGAAACTAATCGTAAAAGTCTTCCCCGAGATCACCATCAAGAGCCGCCCGGTACGGATGCGTTTCATCCGTCAATTGGCCAAAAACATCCGTGCCGTGCTCCGCGATCTGGACCCGGCCGTGGTGGTGAACGGCGTGTGGGACAACCTCGAGCTGGAAACGCACGTCACTGACCCCAAAGCCTTGAAGGACATGACCGAGCGCCTGAGCTGCATGCCGGGTATCGCGCATTTCCTGCAGGTCGACGAGTACCTGTTGGGCGACTTCGACGACATCGTCGTCAAGTGCAAGCAGCACTTCGGTGATTCGCTGGCCGGGAAGATTTTTTCGGTGCGCTGCAAGCGTGCCGGCAAGCACGAATTCAGCTCGATGGACGTAGAGAAATACGTCGGCAGCCAGCTGCGTCGTCAGTGCGGCGCCGCCGGTATTTCGCTCAAAAACCCGGAAATCGAAGTTCGCATCGAAATTCGCGACCAACGGTTGTTTGTGATCCACAGCCAGCACAACAGCATCGGCGGCTACCCCTTGGGCGCGCTGGAACAGACCCTGGTGCTGATGTCCGGCGGTTTCGATTCCACCGTCGCGGCTTACCAGATCATGCGCCGCGGGCTGATGGCCCACTTCTGCTTCTTCAATCTCGGCGGGCGTGCCCACGAATTGGGCGTGATGGAAGTTGCGCATTTCATCTGGAAGAAGTACGGCAGCTCCCAACGCGTGTTATTTGTCAGTGTGCCGTTCGAGGAAGTGCTGGGAGAAATTCTCGGCAAAGTCGATAACAGTCATATGGGCGTAGTATTGAAGCGTATGATGTTGCGCGCTGCGTCCCGGATCGCTGATCGGCTGGACATCGAGGCGCTGGTCACCGGCGAAGCGATTTCCCAGGTTTCCAGCCAGACACTGCCGAACCTGTCCGTGATCGACTGCGTGACCGACAAGCTGGTATTGCGCCCACTGATCGCCAGTCACAAGCAGGACATCATCGACCTGGCCAACGAAATCGGCACCGCCGATTTCGCCAAGCACATGCCGGAATACTGCGGGGTCATTTCGGTGAACCCCAAGACCCACGCCAAGCGTCCGCGCGTGGAGCATGAAGAGAAAGAATTCGATATGGCGGTGCTCGAGCGTGCGCTCGAGAACGCCAAACTGGTGCCGATCGATCGCGTGATCGACGAATTGGGCCAGGACTTGCAGATTGAAGAAGTCAGCGAAGCGCTGGCCGGTCAGATCGTCATCGACATCCGCCACCCGGATGCCGCTGAGGACGACCCGCTGACACTGGCTGGCATCGAGGTACAAACGATGCCGTTTTATGCTCTGAACGCTCGTTTCAAGGAACTGGACCCTACTCGCCAGTACCTGTTGTATTGCGACAAAGGCGTGATGAGTCGCCTGCATGCCCACCATTTGCTCAGTGAGGGGCATGCCAATGTGCGCGTTTATCGACCGAGCTAAGTGCCCGGGGCTGTTTGCCTGTGGCTTGCGTCACCGGCCCCCCGACGCCGCCGTCAAGCTGTAACGGCAAAGCCTGACTCTACTGTAAATCGCTGCCAAGACTTGTCAGCACACCGAATCCTCTGATCGAGATACACAAGTGATCGAAAATCTACGCAACATCGCCATCATTGCTCACGTTGACCATGGTAAGACCACCCTGGTAGACAAACTCTTGCGTCAATCCGGCACCCTGGAGCGCAACGAGCTCAACGACGAGCGCGTGATGGACTCCAACGACCAGGAGAAAGAGCGCGGTATTACCATTCTGGCGAAAAACACCGCCATCAACTGGAACGGCTACCACATCAACATCGTGGACACCCCGGGCCACGCCGACTTCGGCGGCGAAGTTGAACGCGTAATGTCGATGGTTGACTCCGTTCTGCTGCTGGTTGACGCTCAAGACGGCCCTATGCCGCAAACCCGTTTCGTGACCAAGAAGGCTTTCGAAGCCGGCCTGCGTCCAATCGTGGTCATCAACAAGGTTGACCGTCCAGGCGCGCGTCCGGACTGGGTTCTGGACCAGATCTTCGACCTGTTCGACAACCTGGGTGCTACCGAAGAACAGCTGGACTTCAAAGTCGTCTACGCCTCGGCCCTGAACGGCATTGCCGGTCTGGACCACACCGAAATGGCTGACGACATGACCCCGCTGTACCAGTCGATCGTCGACAACGTACCTGCGCCGAAAGTCGACCGTGACGGTCCGTTCCAGATGCAAATCTCCGCTCTGGACTACAACAGCTTCCTGGGTGTTATCGGTGTTGGCCGTATCGCTCGTGGTCGCATCAAGCCGAACACTCCGGTTGTGGCTATCGACGCTGACGGCAAGAAGCGTAACGGTCGTATCCTGAAGCTGATGGGTCACCACGGTCTGCACCGCATCGACGTTGAAGAAGCAGCTGCCGGCGACATCGTCTGCATCAGCGGCTTCGACCAGCTGTTCATCTCCGACACTCTGTGCGACCCACTGAACGTCGAAGCGATGAAGCCGCTGACCGTTGACGAACCAACCGTTTCCATGACCTTCCAGGTAAACGACTCGCCTTTCTGCGGTAAAGAAGGCAAGTTCGTGACCAGCCGTAACATCAAGGAACGTCTGGACAAAGAGCTGCTGTACAACGTTGCACTGCGCGTTGAAGAAGGCGACTCGGCTGACAAGTTCAAGGTTTCCGGCCGTGGTGAGCTGCACCTCTCGGTACTGATCGAAACCATGCGTCGCGAAGGCTTCGAAATGGGCGTTGGTCGTCCGGAAGTGATCATCCGTATGGTTGACGGCGTCAAGCACGAACCGTACGAAAACGTGACCATCGACCTGCCGGAAGAATCCCAGGGCTCGATCATGGAACAGATCGGTATCCGTAAAGGCGACCTGACCAACATGGTTCCGGATGGCAAGGGCCGTGTGCGCCTTGAGTACAACATCCCGGCTCGTGGCCTGATCGGTTTCCGTAACGAGTTCCTGACCCTGACCTCCGGTGCAGGCATCCTGACCTCGATCTTCGACCGTTACGACGTGATGAAGTCCGGCGACATGTCCGGCCGTCAGAACGGCGTGCTGGTTTCGGTTGCTACCGGTAAGGCTCTGACTTACTCGCTGGAAACCCTGCAAGCTCGCGGCAAACTGTTCCTGGGTCACGGTGAAGACGTGTACGAAGGTCAAATCGTCGGCATCAACAGCCGCGACAACGACCTGGGCGTCAACCCAACCAAAGGCAAGAAGCTCGACAACATGCGTGCTTCGGGTAAAGACGAAACCATCGCACTGGTTCCGCCTATCCGCTTCACCCTGGAGCAAGCTCTGGAGTTCGTACAAGAAGACGAACTGTGTGAAGTCACTCCTAAGTCCATCCGTCTTCGTAAGAAGATCCTGGGCGAAAGCGAGCGTACCCGCGCTGCCAAGAAAAGCGGCAACTGAGTTTCGACTTAGTTAGCGCTTAAAAAAACGCCCCCGACCGCAAGGTCGGGGGCGTTTTTGTTTGTCTGGGGTTTGTGCGGTGTTTGTTCTGGCCCCATCGCGAGCAGGCTCGCTCCCACAGTGATTTGTGGTGTTTGCAAAATCTGCGTTCAGCCCTGAACCTTGTGGGAGCGAGCCTGCTCGCGATGAGGCCCTGTCAGACAGCGAGATTCTTGATCAGAACTTGTCCAGCGTTCGCGGATTGGTCTCGCGCACGACTTCTTTAGGTTTGTACGCGCAATACCCCGGCCGCGGGCCGATCTTGGGGTGGTTGCGGCAAGTATCCGGGCGCTTTTCATAAATAGTGCACAAACGGCTCTTACGATCCAGATACAGGCAATCGTTGTTGCTCATGCGCTGGAGTGTGAAGATTTCCGACTTCTGGTTGTAGCGCTCGACGATCCCTTCCTTTTGCAGGCGCTTGGCGATGTTCTTTGGTGGTTCGCCGAGTTCGAATTCGTCGACGATGCCGATGCGGATCAGATCCTTGATCTTCACCTCGACCGGCAGCGTGCAGCAGCTGGACACGCATGAGCCGCACATCGGGGCAGAGTACTTGGCCCAGGTATCGAGGCGGTCGATCTCCGCGGCGGCGATCAGGTTCGGCTTCATCATGTGGAATTACCAGCGTGCATCAGGGCGCGCGATCATACCGGGACTGGTGATTTTTTGAACGACCATTTGCCGGTTTTTTATTGCAACGCTGCATTTTTTGAGCGATAGGCATGGCATCTGCATCTTTTCCAGGTGTATCGGCAAGGACAGAGGCTTGATTCAGGCGATTGCAAAAAACGCCGAACCCCGGCCTTTGCCTCGTGTCAGACCGACTAGGCTCAGTCAATTCCATGCTCGCTCGAGGTCCTATCGATGACTCAAGAACCACTTGTTCGCGAAGCTGAGGTGGCCGCATTTCGCGACGCCGTACTGACCAAGCTCACCTACGCCGTGGGCAAGGACCCGGATCACGCCTTTGACCATGACTGGTTTGAAGCCATAGCCCTGGCGGCACGTGATCACATGGTCGAGCACTGGATGGACCACACGCGGCAGATCTACCGCAAAGGCCAGAAGCGCGTTTACTACCTCTCGCTGGAATTTCTCATCGGCCGCCTGCTCTACGACAGTCTGAGCAATCTCGGCCTGCTCGACGTGGCCCGCGAAGCGCTGACCGAGTTGGGTGTAGACCTCGAACGCATTCGCTTGCTGGAACCAGACGCCGCACTCGGCAACGGTGGCCTTGGTCGCCTGGCGGCGTGCTTCATGGAAAGCATGTCGACCCTCGGCATCGCCGGTCACGGCTACGGCATTCGTTATGAGCACGGCTTGTTTCGCCAGGCGATTGTCGATGGCTGGCAGCAGGAGCAGACCGAGCACTGGCTGGATTTCGGCAACCCCTGGGAGTTCGAGCGCCCGGAAGTGATCTACCCGATCGGCTTCGGCGGTAGCGTCGAAACCGTGACCGATGACAGCGGCAAGAGCAAACAGGTCTGGTCGCCTTCGGAGACCGTTCGGGCGGTGGCCTATGACACGCCGGTGGTCGGCTGGCGCGGTGCTAGCGTTAACACCTTGCGCCTGTGGCGTGCGCGGGCCATGGAAGATTTGCACCTGGAGCGCTTCAACGCCGGTGACCACCTGGGCGCGGTGGCCGAAGTGGCCCGTGCGGAAAGCATCTCCCGCGTGCTCTACCCGGCCGACATCACCGAGGCCGGCCAGGAGTTGCGGCTACGCCAAGAGTATTTCTTCGTTGCTGCGTCCTTGCAGGATTTGCTGCGCCGCCACCGCAACATGCACACCTCGGTACTGACCCTGGGCGATCACGCAGCGATCCAGCTCAACGACACTCACCCCTCGATCGCCGTGGCCGAGTTGATGCGTCAACTGGTCGATGTGTACGACGTGGCGTGGGACGCGGCCTGGCAGATCACGGTCGATACGCTTTCCTACACCAATCACACGCTGTTGCCGGAAGCGCTGGAAACCTGGCCGGTGGGGCTGATGGAGCGGATGCTGCCGCGACACATGCAGATCATTTACCTGATCAACGCTCAGCACATCGATTCGCTGCGGGCCAAGGGTATTCACGACTTCGACGTACTGCGCGCGGTGTCGCTGATCGAAGAAGACAACGGTCGTCGGGTGCGCATGGGTAACCTGGCGTTTCTGGGTTCCCACAGCGTCAACGGCGTGTCTGGCTTGCACACTCAACTGATGCGCAGCACGGTGTTTTCCGAGCTGCACAAGTTGTACCCAGAGCGGATCAACAACAAGACCAACGGCATCACCTTCCGCCGTTGGCTCTATCAGGCCAACCCGGAACTGACCTCGTTGATGGTCGATGCGCTGGGCCCGGACGTGTTGGATAACCCGGAGCAACGGCTGATCGGCCTGGAGCCGTTTGCCGAGAAAGCGGCGTTCCGCAATAAGTTCGCCGAGCAACGCCTGCACAGTAAAAAGGCCTTGGCCTATCTGATTCATGAGCGGCTGGGGATAGCGGTCAACCCGGCGGCGATGTTCGACGTGCAGGTCAAGCGGATTCACGAGTACAAACGCCAGTTGCTCAACCTGATGCACACCGTGGCGCTGTATCAGGCGATCCGTGCCGAGCCGGAAATCGATTGGGTGCCGCGGGTGAAGATCTTCGCCGGCAAGGCGGCGGCCAGTTATCACCAGGCCAAGCTGATCATCAAACTGACCAACGACATCGCCCGCACGGTTAACAACGACCCGACCGTGCGCGGTTTGTTGAAAGTGGTGTTCTTGCCCAACTACAACGTCAGCCTGGCGGAGAGCATCATTCCGGCGGCCGACCTGTCGGAGCAGATCTCCACCGCCGGTTTCGAAGCGTCGGGCACCAGCAACATGAAATTCGGTCTCAACGGCGCGCTGACCATTGGCACGCTGGACGGTGCCAACGTGGAAATGTGTGAGCGCATTGGTGCCGAGCATATGTTCATCTTCGGTCTGAGCGCCCAACAGGTTGAGGCGCGCAAGCAGAATCATGAGTTCTACGCCGCGCCGGATATCGCCGCCTCTCGTCGACTGGGTGATGTGCTACAAGCGATTCGCGGCGGGGTGTTCTCACCGGATGAGCCGTCGCGTTATACCGGGATGATCGATTCGTTGATCGAATATGACCGGTTCCTGGTCTGCGCCGACTTCGATTCCTACTGGTATGCCCAGGCACGGGTTGAAGAGCATTGGCACGACTCGAAGGAATGGTGGCGCTCGGCGGTACTCAACAGTGCGCGGATGGGCTGGTTCTCGTCCGACCGGACCATTCGCGAGTACGCCACGGATATCTGGAAAGCGCTGGAGTAACTTTTAGCAATAATTGCGAGCAAGGCCCAACGGTTGTTGGGCCGGATCGATATACTAAGCAGCAGTTTTGCCGGATGTTTCAGTGTCAGCCAGAGTTTCTGACCTCTCCGGACTCGCCCGGCAATGGGCCGCTTAGGGATATTGACCATGCAATGGATTTTCATGCTGATTGGGCTGGTGCTGGGCTGGGTGCTCGATGAGTCTTTGAGTGAGGCGTTGATTGGCGCACTGATGGGGCTTGGTGCAGGCCAGGCGTTTGTGCTGAGGCGCCTGAATTCGCAAGCGACCGAGCAGCGTAGTCAGCTGGAGCGGGCGCAGGTTGCCCTCGGTGTGGTCGAGCAGCGGCTGGCGTTGCTGGAAACCCATGGCATCAATGCCGCGCCGGTTGCTGAGCCGGCGACTGCCAGTGAGCCAACACCTGCTGCTGAAATCATCGTTGACCAAGCGCCTGAGCCTGGCCCGGCACCGTTGCCTGCCGCGCAGGAACTGGTCTGGGAATTGCCGCCCGAATTCGAGCCGGTGCAGGCAAACATTGCGCCTGAGCCTGCCGATCTCTGGACTTCGCAACCCAGCGAACCGCAACAACCTGCCGCACCCCGTGGCCCGAATCTGATCGAACGCGGCATCGCCGCCGCGCGCAATTGGCTGTTCGGCGGCAACACCGTGCTGCGGGTTGGCGTGGTGCTGTTGTTCTTCGGTCTGGCGTTCCTGCTGCGTTACGCCACCGAAGGCATGGTGGTGCCGATTGAAGTGCGTTACGCCGGGGTCGCTGCGGCGGCGCTGGCCTTGCTGGGGCTGGGGTGGTGGCTGCGGCTGCGTAACACCAACTACGCGCTGATCCTTCAGGGCACCGGCATCGCCGTGCTGTACCTGACGGTGTTCGCCGCCATGCGCTTGCACCCGTTGCTCGATCCGACGGCGGCGTTGGGCCTGCTGGTGGTGGTGACGATCTTCTCGGCGATTCTGGCGATCACCCAGGACTCGCTGGCCCTGGCCTGCGCTGCGGCGTTGGGCGGGTTTGCCGCGCCGATCCTGACGTCCACTGGCGCCGGCAACCATGTCGCGCTGTTCAGCTATTTCGCCTTGCTCAATGCCGGTATTCTCGCCATTGCCTGGTTCAAGGCCTGGCGTCTGCTGAACCTGATCGGCTTTGCCGGCACCTTCGGTATCGGTTTCGCCTGGGGCCTGCGTTCTTACACGCCGGAACTGCTGTGGAGCACCGAGCCGTTTCTGATTGTGTTTTTCCTGATGTACCTGGCGATTGGCTTGTTGTTCGCTCGTCGCAAATTGCTCGAAATGAGCGATGCGCCAGAGGATGACAGCCGTGAGGCGTTGTTGCGCTGGTCGGCCCGCAAGGGGGACTACGTCGACGGCACCATGCTGTTCGGTCCGCCGCTGCTGGGCTTCGGTTTGCAGTTCGCGCTGATCCATCATCTGGAGTTTGCCGCTGCGTTCAGCGCGTTGGCGTTGGGCATCGTTTACATGGGTCTGGCGCGTTTTCTCAGCGGCGGTCGGGCCTTGCTGCTGGCGGAGACCTGCCTGGCGCTGGGGGTGATTTTCGCCAGCCTGGCGATTCCGTTGGGCCTGGATGCGCGCTGGACGGCGGCTGCCTGGGCGGTGGAGGGCGCTGGAATCTTCTGGCTCGGCCTGCGTCAGCATCGGCCGTTGGCGCGGGCATTTGCCCTGTTGTTGCAACTGGGCTCGGCGCTGGCGTTTCTCAGCAAATTGAGCCTGGGCGACAGCAGCCTGCTGGATGGCGCACTGCTTGGTGCGTTGATGCTCGGCGTGGCATTGCTGTTCAGTTTCTATCACTTGCGCAACGCTTCCCCTGAGCAAACCTCGGTCTGGGAACGCAAGGGCTTGCCGGTGTTGGCCTGTGCCGGACTGACATTCCTTTATCTGCTGGCGCCGCTGTTTTTCTTCACCCACGGCACCGCAATCAGCTGGGCGCTGGCCGGTTTGGCGACGTTGTTTGTCGGTTTGCGTCTGCAATCGCGGACCTTCCTGTTCACCGCGTTTGCCGTGCAACTGCTCGGCGGCGTGTTGTTCCTGCTGCGGCTGCAAGGCGCCAGCGGTGAGGAAGCGGCGGTGTTCAGCGCTGGCTGGAACGGTTTGCTCACCGCTTCGTTGATTGGCCTGGCGCTGATCGGCGGGATGCTGTTTGCCGCCCGCGACGACATGGTGCGCAGTGACGCGCGATTGCTGCGTGGGCTGTCGGTGGTGTTGCTGGCCGGTTTGGTGCTGATCAACCTGGCGGTGTTGTTCGTGTTGCCATGGCAAACGGCGAGCGCGGTGTGGGCGGCCAGCGGTCTGTTGATCATCTGGCTGAGCCTGTACTTGCAGCAGCGGGTGAGTTTTGTCTTTGGCTTGTTGTTGCAGGTGATCGGCGGCGCGGCGTTTTTGATCGCCGGACCCGAACTGCTCGGGCCGCTCGGCAGCGAAGGCCTGCGGCCACTGGGCCACAGCGGTTTCTGGACACCCATGGTGCTCGGGCTGGCAGCGATGGTTGGTGCCTGGCGCTTGCAGCTTGGCAATCACGCGAGCGCGTTTGATGCCTTGAGTTTGCGCCGCTTGTCCGAGTTGCTGTTGATGTGGGGCGCGGCCTGGTGGGCACTGGCGTTGATCAGCGAAGTGCTGCGTTTTGCGCCGCTGAACCTGCAAGCCACGCTGTTGCTGGGCATTGCGGCGCTGAGTGTCGCGTTGTGGACGTGGCTGGCCTTGCGGCTGAAATGGCCGACGATGGGCGTACTCTGCACCTTGTTGATGCCGGCAGCGGCGTTGGTGTTGGTCGCGGCCTGGCATTCGCGTTATCACCCAGCGGCCAATCTCGGTTGGCTGGCGTGGGCGGCGGTGTTCGTGGTGCATTTCATTTCGCTGCGACGTTTGGCTCCGATGCTTCCCGCGCAGGTATTGAGCGCCGCTCATGTGCTGGGTTGCTGGCTGTTGATCGGCGTGTTGGCGCTGGAGCTGCGTTACGGTTTGCTGGTGTTGTCCGAGCAGTACAACGCCTGGCGCTGGCTGGGTTGGGCGATTCTGCCGAGCCTGTACCTGGTGTTGATGGCTGCGCCGCGGGCCTGGCCATGGCCGATGTCGGCCCATGCCCGCGAATACCGGGTGTACGCCGCATTGCCGCTGGCGCTGCTGATGCTCGGCTGGTTCTGGTTGGCGAACATCGTCAGCGACGGCACCGCCGAACCGCTGCCTTACTTGCCGCTGCTTAACCCACTGGAAATCGGCCTGCTGTTTGCCTTGTTCGGCGTGTATGTCTGGTCGCGCAGTGCGGTCAGTCAATTAGCGATTCGCGCCGATTATGCCGAGCGTGCCACGCACGTGGTGGCCGGGGTTTCGCTGTTCGCTTTCTTCACCGCGCTGGTGATGCGCAGCGCTCACCATTGGGGCGGCGTGCCGTTTGAGCTGGATGCCATGCTGGAGTCGATGCTGGTGCAGGCCGGTCTGTCGATCGTCTGGACCCTGATCGCCCTGAGCCTGATGATCGGCGGGCATTTGCGCCATCGTCGGGAGGTCTGGCTGGTGGGGGCGGGGCTGATCGCGCTGGTGGTCGCCAAACTGATCTTTGTTGAATTGAGCAACCGCGGCGGGCTGGCGCGGATCGTGTCGTTTATCGGCGTGGGCGTGTTGCTGCTGGTGGTGGGCTATTTCGCGCCGTTGCCGCCCAAGCGCGCTGAAGCACCGGCTGAGCCTGAAAAGCCGACCAATGAATCTGAAGGAGTGTCATCTTGAATCTGAAGTTGTCGCTGGGCGCTGTTGGACTTTGTGCGGCACTGTCGGCCCATGCTCAGGAAACCCCGGCGGATTTCACCACGCAAGTGCCTCTGAGCCTGAGCGGCGAGGGGCCTTGGTATCGCCTCGAATTGCCGCTGGCGGTGCAATTGAATGCACGCCAGACCGATCTCAGCGACGTGCGAGTGTTCAACGCTGCCGGCGAGGCGCAGGCCTATTCGCTGGCGCGGGAGCAGGCGCAGAGTCGTGAAAATCGTGTGGTGAATGACGTTAAGTGGTTCCCGCTTTATGACTCGGCCGACTCCAGCGCAGCGGTGCCAAGCGTGCGAGTGCAGTCGAACGCCAACGGCACGCTGGTGCAAGTCCAGCCTTCAAGCCAGCTCGAAGCCGGCGAAGAAGTGCTGCGTGGCTGGTTGCTGGACGCCAGCGCGATCAAGGCGCCGTTGCAACAGTTGGTCCTTGACTGGACCAGCGAACGCGATGGCTTCCAGCGTTTCAGTATCGAGGCCAGTGACGACTTGCAGCATTGGCAACCCTGGGGTGATGGGCAGGTGGCGCGGCTGTCGTTCGCCGACGAACGGGTCGAGCAGCATGAAGTGAATTTGCCGGGGCAAAGTGCGCGTTATCTGCGCTTGCTGTGGAAAACCCCAGAGGCAGCGCCCATGCTGACCTCGGCGCAACTGCAAAGCGCCAGTTCCAGCTACCTGCCGCAACCGTTGGTCTGGTCCGAACCGTTGGCCGGCAGCAGCACGAAGGCCGGTGAATACACCTGGCAGTTGCCGATGGGTTTGAGTGTCGAGCGCTTGCAGGTCGAGTTGAGTCAGGCCAACAGCCTGGCGCCGGTCACCCTGTCGGGGCGTCGCGAAAGCAGCCTGCCGTGGCAAAACTTGAGCAGCGGCTTGCTCTATCGGTTGACGCAGAATGGCCAGGACGTGGTGCAGAACCAATTGCAGGTGCCTGGCCAGGTGGTGCAACAGTTGAAACTGACCGTCGATGAGCGCGGCGGTGGCTTGGGCGCACAAGCTCCAGCCGTGCGTTTTGCCGTACGCTCGACGCAGGTGGTGTTCCTCGCTCGCGGGGCGGGACCGTACACGCTGGCGCTGGGTAGCGCGACGGTGAAAGCGGCGAGTTTGCCCCTGTCGACGCTGATTCCCGATTACAGCCCCAAGCGGTTGGCGACCTTGGGGCAGGCCAAGGTCGATGGCGGGGCGGTGGTGACTTCGTCGCTTACGGCGGTGACACCGATTGCGACCGGCACGAATTGGAAGAAGATCGGCCTGTGGGCGGTGCTCTTGCTCGGTGTGGCAGGTTTGGCGGGAATGGCGTTCAGCCTGCTGCGCAAGCCGCCTGCTGAAAATTGAGCGTGGGTGCTTTGCACCCAATCGCGAGCAGGCTCGCTCCCACAAGGACACCGCTAACCTGTGGGAGCGAGCCTGCTCGCGAAGGCGGCCTGATTGCCGCCAAAAATCTTCAATCGGCCACTATTCTTCAAGCCACAACTATCTCGATTCGAACTACGCTCAACCCCGCGCATGAACTCTATCGAGTGAATCTCGTCTGATAGGAGGAATTGCGCCTCGACTCGCGTTAAACTGCGCGGGTTTTTAGTCCCCATTCCTCCGGAGCCTTCCATGTCCCGCGTTACCCTGAGTCGCTATTTGATTGAGCAGACCCGTAGCAACAACACGCCTGCCGATCTGCGCTTTCTGATCGAAGTCGTGGCGCGTGCTTGCAAGGAAATCAGCCACGCTGTCTCCAAAGGCGCCCTGGGTGGTGTTCTGGGCAGCATGGGCACTG
The DNA here is from genome assembly GCF_025465945.1 of Pseudomonas sp. 6D_7.1_Bac1. Taxonomy (GTDB): domain Bacteria; phylum Pseudomonadota; class Gammaproteobacteria; order Pseudomonadales; family Pseudomonadaceae; genus Aquipseudomonas. Next base: position 68,283 of record NZ_JANLNW010000020.1, read on the forward strand.
AAAACGTGCAAGGCGAAGTCCAGAAGAAGCTCGACGTGATCTCCAACGAGATCCTGCTCGAAGCCAACGAATGGGGCGGTCACCTGGCCGGCATGGCGTCCGAAGAAATGGACAATGCCTACCAGATCCCGGGCAAATACCCGAAAGGCGCCTACCTGCTGGTATTCGACCCACTGGACGGTTCGTCGAACATCGATATCAACGCGCCGGTCGGTACTATCTTCTCAGTGCTGCGTTGCCCGAACGAATACCTGAGCCAGAACGAACCCTTGAACGAAAAGGCTTTCCTGCAGCCAGGCACCGAACAGGTAGCCGCCGGTTATGCCATCTACGGCCCGCAAACCATGTTGGTGCTGACCCTGGGTGATGGCGTGAAAGGCTTTACCCTGGACCGTGAAATGGGCAGCTTCGTGCTGACTCATGAAGACATCAAGATCCCGTCCTCCACTCAGGAATTCGCGATCAACATGTCCAACCAGCGTCACTGGGAAGCACCGGTACAACGCTACGTCGGCGAACTGCTGGCTGGTGAAGAAGGCCCGCTGAAAAAGAACTACAACATGCGCTGGGTCGCCGCGATGGTGGCCGACGTGCACCGCATCCTGACCCGTGGCGGCGTGTTCATGTACCCACGTGACAGCCGCGAGCCTTCCAAGCCGGGCAAGTTGCGTCTGATGTACGAAGCCAACCCGATGTCGTTCCTGGTTGAACAGGCCGGCGGCGCTTCCACCGACGGTCACCAGCGTATTCTCGACATCAAGCCGGAAGGCCTGCACCAGCGTGTAGCGGTGTTCCTGGGCTCGAAAGAAGAAGTTGAACGCGCCACGGCTTACCACAAGGAATAAACCATGACCGCGCCCTGGCAGCCGTTGCTTGATTGGTGGTTCGGTTCAGCCGACAAACCTGATGAAGTGGCGGCGCAAATGGGCAAGTTGTGGTTCGGTAAGCGTGACAGCCAGGACCTCGAAGCGCGTACGCGTTTCGGGGATCTGGTGGAACAGGCACTGGCCGGCGGATTGACCGAGTGGACGCAACGTCCCGAAGGTTGGCTGGCCCTGGTGTTGTTGCTCGACCAGTTACCGCGAATGATCTTTCGCGAAAGTCCAAAATCCTTTGCAGGCGACTTGAGGGCCCAGGCTCTGGTCGCGCAAGGCATTGCTGCGGATTTCGATCGGCAATTGCTGCCTATTCAGCGTGTGTTCATCTACCTGGTGTTCGAGCACTGCGAGCATCTGGCGGTGCAGAACGAAGCCATCTCGCGGTTTACAGAGCTGATGAATCAGCAACCCGAGGCTGATCGCGCGGTGTTTGCCGATAACCTCGATTACGCCGAACGGCATCAGAAAATCATCGCCCGGTTTGGGCGGTTTCCCCATCGCAATGCGGTGTTGGGAAGGGAGTCTACGGCTGAGGAACTGGAGTTTCTTGCAGGACCTGGATCACGGTTCTAGCTATTCGTTGTTGCTGATGCCGCCATCGTCGGAACGCCGCCCGGAGCCGGCTCGCTCCCACAGTGGATCTCTAGCGCGACAAAGATTCATGTGGGAGCGAGCCTGCTCGCGATGGGGCCTTCAAGGGCGCGTCAGATTCTGAAACTACCCACCAACTGCTTCAACCGCGCCGCTTGCTGCTCAAGATCGGCGCACGCGCGCAAGGTCGATTGCAGGTTCTCCACGCCTTCCTGGTTCAGGGTGTTGATTTCGGTGATGTCGACGTTGATCGACTCGACCACGGCGGTTTGCTCTTCGGTAGCGGTGGCCACCGATTGGTTCATGCCGTCGATTTCGCCGATGCGCTGGGTCACGCTGCCCAGGCGCTCGCCGGCCTGGTTGGCGATGCCGACGCTGCTTTCGCTCTGACGCTGGCTGTCGGTCATGATGGCGACGGCCTCACGGGCGCCGACTTGCAGCTCTTCAATCATCTTCTGCACTTGCTGCGCTGAATCCTGGGTGCGATGAGCGAGGTTGCGCACTTCGTCGGCAACCACCGCAAAACCGCGTCCGGCCTCACCCGCGCGAGCGGCTTCGATGGCGGCGTTGAGGGCTAGCAGGTTGGTCTGTTGCGAGATGCTGGTGATCACTTCGAGGATCTGCCCGATGTTCACCGTGTTGCTGTTCAGCGTTTCGATGTTGCCGCACGAGTCGCTGATTTTTACCGACAGTTGCTGCATCGCCGCGATGGTTTTATCCACGACTTGCTGGCCGTCTTCGGCCAGGCTGCGGGCGTCGCTGGAGTGCTGTGAGGCGAGGGCGGCGTTCTGGGCGATTTCCTGGGCGGCGGCGCCGAGCTGGTTGATTGCCGCGGCCACGCTGCTGGTACGCGAGGCTTGCTGGTCGGAATTGAACATCGACGAGTTGGAGGCGCTGACTACACGCAGGGCGACTTCGTTGACCTGGCCGGTGGCCGATGCCACTTCGCGGATCGAGGTGTGAATACGTTCGACGAAACGGTTGAACGAGGTGCCCAGTGCTCCGAATTCGTCCTGGCCGTGAATGGTCAGGCGTTTGGTCAGGTCGCCTTCACCTTCGGCGATGTCATGCATGGCGCGGCCCATGGTCAGCAGCGGTTGCATCAAGACCCGGATCAGCATGCCGAGCAGTGTGATGATGATCACCACGGCAATCACCATGGCGATGATCGCCGAGGTGCGGAACTCGCTGAGCATCGAGAACGCGGTGTCCTGATCGAGCACCAGTGCCACGTACCAGTCAGCCGACGGCACGCCGTTGACGTGAGTGAAGGAGATGAACTGGCTCTTGCCGTCCACTTCGACTTCCTTCATGCCGGGGCTGACCTTCGGCGCACCAGCGGGATAGGCCTCGGCGAGGCTTTTGAGCACCAGTTTGCTGTCTGGGTGAATCAGGATCTTGCCGTCGCTACTGACGATGAACGCGTGGCCGTGGCCGCCGAAATTCAGCGAGTTGATGATGGCGCTGACGCTGCTCAGGTCGATGTCTGCACCGGCCACACCAATCATTTGGTTCTGATGCTGTACCGGCGTTGCAACGGTGATCACCAGCTTGCCTGAAGAGGCGGCGATGTAGGGTTCGGTGACGATGGTCTGCTGCGCGCTGTTGGCGGCTTTGTACCAGCCACGGGCGCGTGGGTCGTAGTCTGCTGCGCGATTGCCGGCCGGTACCGAGAACATCACGCCGTCGGCACCGCCGAAGTAGCTCAACTGAAAGTTGCTGGTGTAGGCCGGCAGGCCGACGGCGCGTTTCAGGTTGTCCAGCGCAGGGCCGTCGACGGCCACTTGCTGGGCCAGCGATTGCAGCAACTGGATGCGACTTTCCAGCCAGGTCTGGATATTACTGGTGGTCAGGCTGCCGAGTTCCTGCATCGAGGATTCGGTGCTGCTGCGCAGGGTTTGGCGCTGGCGGTAGTCGTTGAACAGAATGAAACAGGCGAATGCTACTGCGACCACGAGGGCAGCGGCGAGCAGGATCTTGTGGCTGAATTTCATGTTTCTGGTCATTAGAGGCGCTACCGCGGAAGGGCTGATCAACGAGGAGCGTCAAATTGCCACAGGGGCAGGCTTGGCGCTGCTTCTATGTCGACAGGCCAGCGCCAAAGATTAGGCGGGTTTCACGAAAACCGACGAAATACCGGTCAATGTGAAAAAGTGCCTGATTTTGGGGCGAAATGCCGATTTCGCCCTTCAAGAAATACCCGGTGCCGGGGGGAACCAGAAGGAGGTTTTCTCTTCTAAGCTTCTGGTTGGCAGCCATGCCTTCCCCCTCTTTCCAGGAGTTACACCATGTCGCTGCGATCTATCGCCTTGCTGTCGTTTTGCGTGCTGTTGGTCGCGTGCAGCAAGATCAACCAGGAAAACTACTCGAAATTGTCGACGGGCATGCCCAAGGCCGAGGTCGAAACCTTGCTGGGTAAACCTGCCGATTGTTCTGGCGCGTTGGGCATGTCCAGCTGCACCTGGGGCGACAAGAACAGCTTTATCAGCGTGCAGTACGCCGGTGACAAAGTGCTGATGTTTTCCGGGCAAGGCCTGAAGTAAACCGGGGCCAAACGCCCACGGGAGAAAAATAATGATGCGGTTTGTAATAGTTCTTCTGGCCGGCCTGGTATTGGCCGGCTGCGCCACTTCTGGCGATGATTCACTGGCGCCGAAAACGGTCCATAGCGTCAACCTCAAGCGTTACCAGGGTAAATGGTACGAGTTGGCGCGCATGCCCATGTACTTCCAGCGTAACTGTGCGCAATCCGAAGCTCATTACACCCTGAAGAACGACGGTGACATGGAAGTGTTGAACCGCTGCCTGACGCCCGAGTGGAAATGGGAAGAAGCCAAGGGCACGGCGACGCCGCAGATTCCCGGCAAGGCTGACAAACTGTGGGTGAGCTTCGATAACTGGTTTACCCGGCTGTTGCCAGGCGTGACCAAGAGCAATTATTGGGTGCTGTATGTCAGTGATGATTACCAGACCGCGATTGTCGGCAGCCCCAATCGGCGTTACCTCTGGTTGCTGTCACGCAAGCCGGAAGTCAACGCGGATACCCGCGAGGAACTGCTGAGCAGGGCGCGTCAGCAGGGTTACGACACCACACGCCTGATCTGGCGGGTGTCGGACTCAAAAATGGCCCAGACCTCGAAATAAGCACGAGCGAATACCAAATGTGGGAGCGAGCCTGCTCGCGATGGGGTCATCAGTTTCAACAATGATGTTGGCTGATGGGCCGTCATCGCGAGCAGGCTCGCTCCCACATTGGTTTTTTGGTGTTAGCCGAGCAAGTCGCGCAGGACCTGGGTGAAGGCCCGGTTACTTTCTTCTTCGCCCGCGTGATGCCCGTCGCGCACCACCCACTTGCCGTTCACCAGTACGTCGCGCACCTGGCGGTCGCCACCGGCAAACAGCCAACGGTTCAGAATCCCGTCGCCACTGGCGGTTGCCAGGTAAGGGTCGTTGCCGTCGAGCACCAGCCAGTCGGCGCGTTTGCCGACTTCCAGCGCGCCAATCGGCTGGCCCAGCGCTTGTGCGCCACCGTCGAGCGCGGCGTCGTATAGCGTGCGACCGACCATCGGTTGATCGGCACCATACAAGCGATTGCGCCGCTGGTCGCGCAGGCGCTGGCCGTATTCCAGCCAGCGTAATTCTTCCACCACGCTCAGCGACACATGGCTGTCGGAGCCAATGCCCATGCGCCCGCCTTGAGCGAGGAAGTCCACGGCCGGGAAAATCCCGTCGCCCAGATTGGCCTCGGTAGTCAGGCACAAGCCGGCGATGGCGCGACTCTTGGCCATCAAGCTGACTTCTTCCGGGTTGGCGTGGGTCGCGTGGACCAGGCACCAGCGCTGATCGACGTCGGTATTTTCGTACAGCCATTGCAATGGACGGCGACCGCTCCAGCTCAGGCAGTCGTCGACTTCCTTTTGCTGTTCGGCGATGTGGATGTGTACCGGGCATTGCTTGTCGCTGGCCGCCAGCACTTCGCTGATTTGCTGCGGCGTGACTGCACGCAACGAGTGGAAGCACAGGCCCAGTTGTTGCGCCGGTTGCTGCGCCAGTATTGGCTGCAAGCGTGCTTGTAGTTTCAGGTAGTTTTCAGTGCTGTTGATGAAGCGTCGCTGGCCTTCATTAGGCGCCAGACCACCGAAACCGGAGTGGCTGTAGAGCACGGGCAGCAAGGTCAGGCCGATGCCAGAGGCGCTGGCCGCCTGGCTGATCTGCAACGACAACTCGGCCGGGTCCGCATAAGGGTGGCCGTTGTGGTCGTGGTGCACGTAATGAAATTCGGCGACCGAGGTGTAACCGGCCTTGAGCATTTCGATGTACAACTGACGGGCGATGATCCCGAGTTGTTCCGGGCTGATTTTTCCGACGAGGCGATACATCAGATCGCGCCAGGTCCAGAAACTGTCGTTCGGATTACCCGCCACTTCGGCCAATCCAGCCATCGCCCGCTGGAATGCGTGGGAGTGCAGATTCGGCATGCCCGGCAGCAGCGGACCGCTCAACCGTTCGGCGCCTTCGGCGCTCGCATCGGCCTGGATGTGGGTCAGCAGGCCATCGGCACTGACCTCGAGACGTACATTGTTGGCCCATCCACTAGGCAGTAGCGCGCGTTCGGCAAAGAAGGCGGACATGGTTCAGCACCCCATCGTGTGTTATTTGTATATACATATACAGACGTTTGCCTGCTCGGTAAACTCCGGCAAGCTAGTCACCTTCATTAACGAACAAGGATTTCCTGTGCCGACTCCGCCTGTAGAATCGAAGCTGAGTGCCAATCTGGGCGACAGTCCGGCGCCCTTGTACGCTCGCGTCAAACAGATGATCACCCAGCAAATCGACAGTGGAAACTGGCCGCCGCACTACCGTGTGCCGTCGGAAAGCGAGCTGGTCAGCCAGCTGGGTTTCAGCCGCATGACCATCAATCGCGCCCTGCGCGAGATGACGACTGACGGCCTGTTGGTGCGCATGCAGGGCGTCGGTACCTTCGTCGCCGAACCCAAGAGCCAGTCCGCGTTGTTCGAAGTGCATAACATTGCCGACGAAATCGCCTCTCGCGGCCATCGTCACACGTGCAAGGTCATCACTCTGGAAGAAGAGGCCGCCGGTTCCGAACGCGCCTTGGCGCTGGACATGCGTGAAGGCCAGAAGGTCTTCCACTCACTGATCGTGCATTTCGAGAACGATATTCCGGTGCAAATCGAAGACCGTTTCGTCAACGCCCTGGTGGCGCCGGACTACCTCAAGCAAGACTTCACCCTGCAAACGCCTTACGCCTATCTGAATCAGGTTGCTCCATTGACCGAAGGCGAGCACGTGGTCGAAGCGATTCTTGCCGAGCCTTCCGAATGCAAATTGCTGCAGATCGAAAAAGGCGAGCCGTGCCTGCTGATTCGCCGTCGGACCTGGTCCGGGCGTCAGCCAGTGACGGCCGCTCGTTTGATCCACCCCGGTTCCCGTCATCGTCTGGAAGGGCGGTTTCATAAATAATAAAGAGGCATAAATGAGTCAGTTGAAGGTCTTGCGCGCGGCTGATTATCCGCGCATGCCGTGGAAAAACGGCGGTGGCAGCACCGAAGAAATCACCCGCGATGCGGGGACGGGTCTGGATGGATTTGGCTGGCGCCTGTCGATTGCCGATATCGGTGAATCGGGCGGCTTCTCCACCTTTGCCGGTTATGAGCGGGTCATCACCGTGCTGCAGGGCGACGGCATGACCTTGACGGTCGACGGTCAGAACACACGGCCATTGTTACCGCTGGACCCGTTTGCGTTCAGCGGCGAGAGTCAGGTTTCCTGCACGCTGCTTGGCGGTGCGATTCGCGACTTCAACCTGATTTATGCACCGAATCGTTATCAGGCGCGGTTGCAGTGGGTAGCGGGTGAGCAACGGTTCTTCAGCTCGGCCGGCACCCTGCTGGTGTTCAGCGTGGCCGACGCACTCGACGTGCAGATCGATGGCAGCGGGGTCCATGTTCTGGGGCGTCATGATTGCCTGCAACTGAACGGTAACACCGGGCTGCTGGATGTTTCCGTCAGTGGCCAGTGCTGCGTGATTGAACTGACTGCACATAGTTAATTGTGGCGAGGGAGCTTGCTCCCGTCGGCCGGTCCGCGTTCGGGCGCAGCAGTCGTAAATCCGGCAAACACGTTTTATCTGTCACACCACTTGCTCTGGCTTTGGGTCTGCTTCGCAGACCAGCGGGAGCAAGCTCCCTCGCCACAAAAAACATCTCTCGCCGTTTCCCTGTGCACACTAATTTGTTACCGAACGCCCCAGCGTGGCGCAAAACCGCGCTCAGGTAACAATTGTCACTCTTCGAAAAATCCCGCCTCCAAAAAAAACGCTCCCCGCCAAACCCTTGCCCCAAGGGCTTTTCAGCCAGATTCAGCACTTTATTGCATGCCCATCCAGCAAGTTGGCCGCTTGATTGCATATGCTTGTATGTACAAGTAAAGACGTATGCGTATGAGTCACGAAGACTCGACCATCGTCCACTGATTCGCCGGTGTGCACCGTTTGCACATTGGCTTGCTCGCCCACAGCCTGGGCTGGTTTGGATTGATTGCTGAGGAGTTTTTTTCGTGACTGACAATACCCAGAAACCGACCCCCGTCACTTTTACTAAGTACCGTGACGTTGAAATCCGTGCTGCCCGCGGCAACAAGCTGACCGCCAAGAGCTGGCTGACCGAAGCGCCGCTGCGCATGTTGATGAACAACCTCGACCCGGAAGTGGCCGAGAACCCTAAAGAACTGGTGGTTTACGGTGGTATCGGTCGCGCGGCGCGTAACTGGGAATGCTACGACAAGATCGTCGAGAGCCTGACCAACCTGAATGACGACGAAACCCTGCTGGTGCAATCCGGCAAGCCGGTCGGCGTGTTCAAGACTCACAGCAACGCGCCACGCGTGCTGATCGCCAACTCCAACCTGGTGCCACACTGGGCGAGCTGGGAACACTTCAACGAACTGGACGCCAAGGGCCTGGCCATGTACGGCCAGATGACTGCCGGCAGCTGGATCTACATCGGCAGCCAGGGCATCGTCCAAGGCACCTACGAAACCTTCGTCGAAGCCGGTCGCCAACACTACAACGACAACCTCACCGGTCGCTGGGTCCTGACTGCCGGTCTGGGTGGCATGGGCGGCGCACAACCACTGGCCGCTACCCTGGCCGGTGCCTGCTCGCTGAACATCGAATGCCAGCAGGTCAGCATCGATTTCCGTTTGAACAGCCGTTATGTCGACGAGCAAGCCAAAGACCTCGACGACGCGCTGGCCCGCATTGCCAAATACACCAAGGAAGGCAAGGCGATTTCCATCGCTCTGCTGGGCAACGCGGCTGAAATTCTGCCGGAACTGGTCAAGCGCGGCGTGCGCCCGGATATGGTCACCGACCAGACCAGCGCCCACGATCCGCTCAACGGTTACCTGCCGGCCGGCTGGACCTGGGAAGAGTACCGCGCCCGCGCCAAGACCGAGCCAGCTGCCGTGGTCAAAGCCGCCAAGCAATCGATGGCCGTGCACGTTAAAGCGATGCTCGATTTCCAGAAAATGGGCATTCCGACCTTCGACTACGGCAACAACATCCGTCAGATGGCGCAAGAAGAAGGCGTCGAGAACGCATTCGACTTCCCAGGCTTCGTACCGGCCTACATCCGTCCACTGTTCTGCCGTGGTATTGGCCCGTTCCGTTGGGCTGCGCTGTCGGGCGATCCGCAAGACATCTACAAAACCGACGCCAAGGTCAAAGAACTGATCCCGGACGACGCCCACCTGCACAACTGGCTGGACATGGCGCGCGAGCGCATCAGCTTCCAGGGTCTGCCGGCACGTATCTGCTGGGTTGGCCTGGGTCTGCGCGCCAAGCTCGGTCTGGCGTTCAACGAAATGGTCCGCAGCGGCGAGCTGTCGGCACCGATCGTGATCGGCCGCGACCATCTGGACTCCGGTTCGGTGTCGAGCCCTAACCGCGAAACCGAATCCATGCAGGACGGTTCCGATGCCGTATCCGACTGGCCACTGCTCAACGCCCTGCTCAACACCGCGAGCGGCGCGACCTGGGTTTCCCTGCACCACGGCGGCGGCGTCGGCATGGGCTTCTCCCAGCACTCGGGCATGGTCATTGTCTGCGACGGTACTGACGAAGCGGCCGAGCGTATCGCTCGCGTTCTGCACAACGACCCGGCCACTGGCGTTATGCGTCACGCCGATGCCGGTTACCAGATCGCTATCGACTGTGCCAACGAGCAGGGCCTGAACCTGCCGATGATCACCGGTAAATAACGCAGTACTTGTAGGCGCAGGAGCTTTTGGTGGGAGCGAGCCTGCTCGCGATGAGGCCAGCACATTCAACATCTTTGTTGACTGACAAATCGCTATCGCGAGCAGGCTCGCTCCCACAAAAGCCAACACCAGGTATACCCAGAACAATCCACAGAGGTTGAACCATGGCTAATGATGATCGTGCACGCAGTAAACCGTTGATCGAGAAACGTTCGATCGACTACATCCCGGAAGCGGAAAGACACGGTCGTCTATTGAGTCAGTTCACCCTGTGGTTGGGTGCCAACCTGCAAATCACCGCGATTGTGACGGGTGCATTGGCGGTGGTACTGGGCGGGGATGTGTTCTGGTCGTTGATCGGTTTGCTGATCGGACAATTGCTCGGCGGTGGCGTCATGGCGCTGCACGCAGCCCAAGGCCCGCAACTCGGCTTGCCGCAAATGATCTCCAGCCGCGTGCAGTTTGGCGTGTATGGGGCAGTGATTCCGCTGGTGCTGGTGTGCCTGATGTACATCGGCTTCTCGGCCAGCGGTTCGTTGCTGGCGGGGCAGGCGGTCGCGCAGTTGTTGCACGTTGAAGACTGGGTCGGCATCGCGCTGTTCGCAGGCAGCATCATGGTCTTCACCATGTTCGGCTATCGGGTGATCCACGGCATCGGTCGTGTCGCCAGTGTGTTGGGCGTGGTGGCGTTCATCTACCTGTTCTACAAGCTGCTGGCCGGTAACGACATCAGTGCGCTGCTGGGCAACAAGCACTTCTCCCTGGCGAGTTTCCTGTTGGCGGTGTCGCTGTCGGCGTCCTGGCAGATCGCGTTTGGCCCTTATGTGGCGGACTACTCGCGTTACCTGCCGCGTAGCACCTCTGCGTCGAAAACCTTCTGGGCCGTTGGCCTGGGTTCGGTGATCGGTGCGCAGGCGTCGATGGTCTTCGGTGTGTTCGCCGCAGCCCTGGCCGGTTCGCAGTTCGCTCACCACGAGGTGTCGTTCATTGTCAGCCTGGGCGGTACCGGGATTGTCGCGGCGCTGCTGTACTTCGCCGTGGCCTTCGGCAAAGTCACCGTGACCACGTTGAACGCCTACGGCAGCTTCATGTCGATCGCAACGATCATCAGTGGCTTCCGTGGCAGCCGCCACATTGGAAGCGGCGTACGCCTGTTGTACATCTTCATCATGGTGTCGATCGCTGCGGCTCTGGCATTGCTCGGCAAGGATTCGTTCCTCAAGGAATTCTCCGCGTTCATCCTGTTCCTGCTGGCGTTTTTCACGCCGTGGAGCGCGATCAACCTGGTGGACTTCTACTGCATCACCAAAGAGCGCTATGACATTCCGGCACTGTCCAACCCTGAGGGTCGCTACGGTCGCTGGAACATCATGGGCATCAGCATTTACGTGTTCGGCGTGTTGATTCAAATGCCGTTCATTTCCACCCACTTCTACACCGGCCCTCTGGTCGCGAGCCTCGGTGATACCGACATCTCGTGGATCATCGGTCTAGTGGTACCGGCGGCGATGTACTACTTCGCGGCCAAGAAGTGGCATAGCGCAGTACCCGAGCGCCTGATACTGCCGGTCGAGCAGGGCGACGCTTCAGCAGCGAAAACAAGTGGGGCGGATGGCGTTGCAGCGATCTGATTGGACGAAACTGGCGAAGATCTTCATGAAGGAACATCCTGAGATCTGGCAGACGTGGGTCACGACCGACGCTGCCAGGAAAATCAACGCGGAACTGTAGGTCGAATACCTCCCGGCTAACCGAGAGGCTGGCCGGGACGTTCGCTACACCCACTTGATTGAGAGTCTCTTATGTTTCCCGAAAGCTTCACCTTTTCCATCGCCGACTGGGTCAACACTTGGGTTGATGCGCTGGTCGTCAACTACGGAGATGTGTTCCGCCACATCTCCGACACCTTGCTCTGGGCCATCGTCAACCTTGAAGGCCTGCTGCGCGCGGCGCCGTGGTGGTTGATGCTGGCGATCGTTGCCGGCATTGCCTGGCACGCCACCCGCAAGCGGGTGACGACGGCGGTGATTGTGGGGCTGCTGTTCCTGGTGGGCGCTGTCGGCCTCTGGGACAAGCTTATGCAAACGTTGGCACTGATGCTGGTGGCGACGATTATTTCGGTGCTGATCGGCATTCCGCTGGGCATTCTGTCGGCGCGCAGCAATCGCCTGCGTTCGGTGCTGATGCCGCTGCTCGACATCATGCAAACCATGCCCAGCTTCGTGTACCTGATCCCGGTGCTGATGCTGTTCGGCCTGGGCAAGGTCCCGGCGATTTTCGCCACCGTGATCTACGCCGTACCGCCGCTGATTCGCCTGACCGATCTGGGCATTCGCCAGGTCGATCGCGAAGTGATGGAAGCCATCAACGCCTTCGGTGCCAACCGCTGGCAGCAACTGTTCGGCGTGCAACTGCCGCTGGCCCTGCCGAGCATCATGGCGGGGATCAACCAGACCACCATGATGGCCCTGTCGATGGTGGTAATCGCCTCGATGATCGGTGCCCGTGGCCTGGGTGAAGACGTGCTGGTGGGTATCCAGACCCTCAACGTCGGACGTGGTCTTGAAGCCGGTCTGGCGATCGTGATTCTGGCAGTGGTCATCGACCGCATTACCCAGGCCTACGGTCGTCCACGGCATGAGGTGAGCCAATGACCGCGGCCAAGATCGAAGTCAAAAATGTCTTCAAGATTTTCGGTGACCGTTCGGCCGACGCGCTGAACATGATCCGAGAGAACAAGAGCAAGGATCAGGTGCTGGCCGAGACCGGCTGCGTGATCGGCGTGAATGATCTGTCGTTGAGCATCGCTACCGGCGAAATCTTCGTGATCATGGGCTTGTCGGGTTCCGGTAAGTCGACACTGGTGCGTCACTTAAACCGCCTGATCGACCCGACCAGCGGCGCGATCCTGGTGGACGGCGTGGACATCCTGCAATACGACATGGAAGCCCTGCGCGAATTTCGTCGGCACAAGATCAGCATGGTGTTCCAGAGCTTCGGCCTGCTGCCCCACAAGAGTGTGCTGGACAACGTCGCCTACGGTTTGAAAGTGCGTGGTGAAAGCAAGCAGGTGTGTGTCGAGCGCGCGCAGCACTGGATCAACACCGTGGGCCTCAAAGGCTACGAAAACAAATACCCGCATCAGCTCTCGGGCGGCATGCGTCAGCGTGTGGGTCTGGCCCGTGCCCTGGCGGCGGACACCGACATCATCCTGATGGACGAAGCCTTCAGTGCCCTCGATCCGTTGATCCGCGCCGAGATGCAGGACCAGTTGCTCGAACTGCAACAGACTCTGCACAAGACCATCGTGTTCATCACCCATGATCTCGATGAAGCGGTGCGCATCGGCAACCGCATTGCGATCCTCAAGGATGGGCGATTGATCCAGGTCGGTACGCCGAAAGAGATCCTTCACTCGCCGGCCGATGAATACGTCGACCGGTTTGTCCAGCGTCGCGCGGCGACGGTTTAAGGGAGCTGCCATGCCCAGGCTGAATTGATTTTGAAAGACCCGATACTGCTGCAAACCGCGTTACCAAAGCTGTACTGATTTCTACAAAAACCAGCGTGCCAAGGCGCCACCCCCCCTCAAAAAGCGGGCAGCGACGGACAACGGAATCATCCGGAGCGTCTGGTTAGTTAGTTAAATAAAACTCTCAAAAGGAGAATGAATGTGACTGCTCTGAACCTTATCCCTGGCCAACTGAGTCTTGCCCAACTGCGTGCTGTTTATCAGCAACCGGTCAAAATCAGCCTCGACGACAGCGCTTTCGCCCAAATCGAAGCCAGCGTCGCCTGCGTGGAACAGATCCTCGCGGAAAACCGTACAGCTTACGGGATCAACACCGGTTTCGGCCTGCTGGCTTCGACCCGTATTGCCAGCGAAGACCTGGAAAACCTTCAGCGCTCGCTGGTGTTGTCTCACGCTGCCGGCGTTGGCGAGCCGATCAGCGACGCCCTGGTGCGTCTGATCATGGTGCTCAAGGTCAACAGCCTGAGCCGTGGTTTCTCCGGCATTCGCCGGGTGGTGATCGACGCGCTGATCGCGCTGATCAACGCTGAGGTGTACCCGCACATTCCGTTGAAAGGTTCGGTTGGTGCTTCCGGTGACCTGGCGCCTCTGGCCCACATGTCGCTGGTACTGCTGGGCGAAGGCAAGGCCCGTTACAAAGGCGAATGGCTGGAAGCCACCGAAGCACTGAAAGTGGCTGGCCTGCAACCGCTGACGCTGGCGGCCAAAGAAGGTCTGGCGCTGCTCAACGGTACTCAGGTGTCCACCGCTTACGCGCTGCGTGGCCTGTTCGAAGGCGAAGACCTGTTCGCTGGCGCCCTGGCCCTTGGCGGTCTGACCGTTGAAGCCGTGCTGGGCTCGCGCTCGCCGTTCGATGCTCGTATTCATGCTGCTCGTGGTCAAAAAGGCCAGATCGACGCCGCTGCCGCTTACCGTGATCTGTTGGGTGAGCGCAGCCAAGTCTCCGATTCGCATGAGAACTGCGAAAAGGTGCAGGACCCGTACTCCCTGCGCTGCCAGCCACAAGTCATGGGCGCTTGCCTGACTCAGTTCCGTCAGGCCGCTGAAGTGCTGGCGATCGAAGCCAACGCCGTGTCGGACAACCCGTTGGTGTTCGCGGCTGAAGGTGACGTGATCTCCGGCGGTAACTTCCACGCCGAACCGGTTGCCATGGCCGCAGACAACATGGCTCTGGCCATCGCTGAAATCGGCTCCCTGAGCGAACGCCGCATCTCGCTGATGATGGACAAGCACATGTCGCAACTGCCGCCATTCCTGGTGGCCAACGGTGGCGTGAACTCCGGTTTCATGATCGCCCAGGTGACCGCGGCAGCTCTGGCCAGCGAGAACAAGGCACTGTCGCACCCGCACTCGGTGGACAGCCTGCCGACGTCCGCCAACCAGGAAGACCACGTTTCCATGGCACCTGCCGCTGGCAAGCGTCTGTGGGAAATGGCCGAAAACACCCGCGGCGTTCTGGCTGTCGAGTGGCTGGCTGCTTGCCAGGGCCTGGACCTGCGCGACGGTCTGAAGACTTCGTCGAAACTGGAGAAGGCACGCGGCATCCTGCGTGGCAAAGTACCGTTCTACGAGAAGGACCGTTTCTTTGCACCGGACATCAATGCCGCGAGCGAACTGTTGGCTTCGCGTTGCTTGAATGAACTGGTGATGGCGAAGTTGTTGCCTAGCCTGTAACGGCCCCATCGCGAGCAGGCTCGCTCCCGCGGGTTCAGCGTAATCCTTGTGGGAGCGGGCTTGTTCTCGATCTGATTTTGCGTCGACAAGAACAACTAAGGACGAGAAATGCAAAAGCCAGCAAACGGCTTGAAACGCGGGCTATCGGCCCGACATATTCGCTTCATGGCACTGGGGTCGGCGATCGGCACCGGGCTGTTTTACGGTTCGGCTTCGGCCATCCAGATGGCCGGCCCTGCGGTGCTGCTCGCCTACCTGATCGGTGGTGCGGCGGTGTTCATGGTCATGCGCGCCCTCGGTGAGATGGCGGTGCACAACCCGGTTGCAGGTTCCTTCGGTCAATACGCCAGCACCTACTTGGGACCGATGGCCGGTTTCATCCTGGGTTGGACCTACGCCTTTGAAATGGTCATCGTCGGTCTGGCCGACGTCACCGCGTTCGGCATTTACATGGGCTTCTGGTTCCCGGAAGTCGCGCGCTGGATCTGGGTACTCGGCATCGTTTCGGTGATTGGCGGCCTGAACCTGTGCAACGTCAAAGTCTTCGGTGAAATGGAGTTCTGGTTTTCGCTGCTCAAGGTGGCGGCCATCGTTGCGATGATTCTCGGCGGCTTCGGCATCATGCTGTTCGGCATCAGCAATGCGCCAGGCACCCAGGTCACCAGCATCACCAATCTCTGGACCCAGGGCGGCTTCATGCCGAATGGCTTTGGTGGCCTGATCGCCTCGTTCGCGGTAGTGATGTTTGCCTTCGGCGGCATCGAAATCATCGGCGTCACCGCTGGTGAAGCCAAAGACCCGCAGAGCGTATTGCCCAAGGCGATAAACGCCGTGCCGCTGCGCATTCTGCTGTTCTACGTGCTGACCCTGTTTGTGCTGATGTCGATCTTTCCATGGCAGCAGATCGGCAGCCAGGGCAGCCCGTTCGTGCAGATTTTCGACAACCTCGGTATCAGCTCGGCCGCCACCGTGCTCAACATCGTGGTGATCTCGGCAGCCGTTTCGGCAATCAACAGTGACATCTTTGGCGCCGGCCGCATGATGTACGGCCTGGCCGAACAAGGTCATGCGCCAAAGGCCTTTGCCCAGTTGTCGCGTCACGGTGTGCCGTGGCTGACCGTGGTGGTGATGAGCATTGCATTGCTGTTGGGCGTGTTGCTGAACTACCTGATTCCGGAAAACGTATTCCTGCTGATCGCCTCCATTGCGACCTTTGCGACCGTTTGGGTCTGGCTGATGATTCTGTTCACTCAGGTGGCGATGCGTCGCTCCATGACGGCCGAGCAAGTCGCGCAGCTGAAATTCCCGGTTCCGTTCTGGCCTTATGCGCCGATGGCGGCGATTGCGTTCATGCTGTTTGTCTTCGGCGTGCTGGGCTATTTCCCGGATACCCAAGCAGCGTTGATCGTCGGCGTGGTCTGGATCGTGTTGCTGGTGCTGGCCTACCTGACGTGGGTCAAACCGGCAGCAGGGCAGGCAGCCCTGGTCACGCGTGAACCTTCTTTTTCTCATCGATAACTAACGGAGGCCTCGGATGAAAACTCTCTGGCAACACTGTCACGTTGCAAGCATGGCGCAGGGCACTTACTCGATCATCGAGGATGCCGCCATCGTGACGTCAGGAGCGCACATTGAGTGGATCGGCCCACGTAGCGAGCTGCCGTCCGGCGAATACCCCGAGGTCCATGACCTCGCGGGGGCCTGGGTCACCCCGGGCCTGATCGACTGCCACACCCACACGGTGTTCGGCGGCAACCGCAGCGGCGAGTTCGAGCAGCGCCTGCAAGGCGTGAGTTACGCGGAGATCGCCGCCGCCGGCGGCGGCATTGCCAGCACCGTGCGCGCCACGCGTGCGGCGACCGAGGACGAACTGTTCGCCAGTGCGAAGAAACGTCTGAAAAGCCTGCTGCGTGACGGCGTAACCAGCATCGAGATGAAATCCGGTTATGGCCTCGACCTGGCCAGCGAACGGAAAATCCTGCGGGTGATCCGTCGTCTTGGTGCCGAACTGCCGGTCAGCGTGCGCAGCACCTGCCTGGCCGCTCACGCCTTGCCACCGGAGTACATCGACCGCGCCGACGACTACATCGACCATATCTGCAGCGAAATGCTGCCGGCGCTGGCTGCCGAAGGCCTGGTGGATGCGGTGGATGCGTTTTGCGAATACCTGGCGTTTTCGCCAGCGCAGGTCGAGCGGGTGTTCGTCGCCGCGCAGCAACTCGGTTTGCCGGTGAAGCTGCACGCCGAGCAGCTGTCGTCCCTGCACGGTTCCAGCCTGGCGGCGCGTTATCACGCGCTGTCGGCCGACCATCTGGAGTTCATGACCGAAGACGACGCCATCGCCATGGCCGCCTCCGGCACCGTTGCGGTGCTGCTGCCGGGAGCCTTCTACTTCCTGCGGGAAACCCAATTGCCGCCGATGGATGCCTTGCGCAAGCACGGGGTGAAAATCGCCATCGCCAGTGACCTCAACCCCGGCACCTCGCCGGCGCTGTCGGTTCGGTTGATGCTGAACATGGCCTGCACCTGTTTCCGCATGACCCCGGAAGAGGCCTTGGCTGGTGCGACTATTCATGCCGCCACGGCATTGGGCATGGAGCACACCCATGGTTCGCTCGAAGTCGGCAAAGTCGCTGACTTCGTGGCCTGGCAGATCGATCGTCCCGCCGACCTGTCGTACTGGTTGGGCGGTGACCTGGAAAAACGCGTCGTGCGTCACGGCGTTGAAGTCGAGTTATAGGAGAACAGTTGTGGATAAGGTTCTGAGCTTCAAACAAGGCCGGGTGCCGCTGCTGATCAGCATGCCTCACGCTGGCGTGCGTCTGATGCCTGCGGTTGAAGCTGGTTTGATCCCTGAGGCGCAAAGCCTGCCGGACACCGACTGGCATATTCCCACGCTCTACGAATTCGCCGCTGAGCTGGGTGCCAGCACCCTGGCCGCCGAGTATTCGCGGTTCGTCATCGACCTGAACCGTCCGTCCGACGACAAGCCGTTGTATGTCGGTGCGACGACCGGTCTGTACCCGGCAACGATGTTCGACGGCGTGCCGTTGTTCCGCGAAGGGCTGGAGCCATCGGCCGAGGAGCGTGCGACGTATCTGGAAAAGGTCTGGACGCCGTACCACAGCACCCTGCAGCAAGAACTGGCGCGGCTGAAGGCCGAGTTCGGTTATGCGCTGTTGTTCGATGCGCACTCGATCCGTTCGGTGGTCCCGCACCTGTTCGACGGCAAGCTGCCAGACTTCAACCTTGGCACCTTCAACGGCGCCAGTTGCGATCCACAGCTGGCCAGCCAGCTCGAAGCCATCTGCGCTCGGCACACTGATTACAGCCATGTGCTCAACGGGCGTTTCAAGGGCGGTCACATCACCCGTCATTACGGCAACCCGGCCGAAAACATCCACGCGGTGCAACTGGAGCTGGGGCAGTGCACCTACATGGAAGAGGTCGAACCGTTCCACTATCGGCCGGATCTCGCGGCACCGACGCAAGTGGTGCTCAAGGAATTGCTGCAAGGGTTGCTGGCGTGGGGGCAGAAACACTACTGCGCATGACCCTGTGGGAGCGAGCCTGCTCGCGATGAGGCCATTGCATTCAACATAGCTGTTGCCTGTCGGTCCGCCATCGCGAGCAGGCTCGCTCCCACAAGGTAACCTCCCTCGCCACAGGGTGGTGGGACAGTCGCCCCTGTGCAAAACACAGTCGCCACAGGGCGCTTTGGCTCAAGCTTCGCTGAGTAACGTTGTGGGCACGGTGCACGAAGACACCGGGCCCACAATAACCAGCTGCCGAGCGAGCCTTCCCGATGAAACGACTGTTCAACCGCTGTCTGTTAATCCTTACCGGCACTGCACTCCTGAGCGCCAACGCATTGGCCAACGAACCGGCGTCCTGCCAGTCCGTACGCATGGGCGTGGTCAACTGGACTGATGTGATCGCCACCAGTGGCATGGCCGATGTCTTGCTCAATGGGCTTGGCTACGAAAGCAAGCAAACCAGCGCCGTGCAGCAAATCATCTTTGCCGGTATCCGTGATAAACGCCTGGATATCTTCCTCGGCTACTGGAAGCCCGCGATGGACAAGAACATCGCGCCGTTCATCGCCGCCAATCAACTCAAAGTCATGGACAAGCCCAGCCTGTCTGACGCGCAGGCGACCCTCGCGGTGCCTGACTATGTCGCGGCGGCGGGTCTGAAAACCTTCGGCGATATCGCCAAATTCAAAGACCAGTTGGGCGCCAAAATCTACGGCATCGAACCGGGCAGCGGCGCTAACACCACGATCAAAACCATGATCGAGATCAATCACTTTGGCCTCAAGGACTTCAAACTGATCGAATCCGGTGAGGCCGGCATGCTCGCCGCCGTGCAGCGAGCGGTCAATCGCAAGGAGTTCGTGGTGTTCGTCGGCTGGACCCCGCACCCGATGAACATCAACATGAAGATCAACTACCTGACCGGCAGCGACGATGTGTACGGACCTAACGAAGGTGCGGCGACCGTCTCGACCGTGACCGCGCCGGATTACGCCCAGCGTTGTCCCAACGTGAACCGTCTGTTGGAAAACCTGACGTTCACCGCCGCTCAGGAAAGCCAGTTGATGGTACCGATCATGGAGCGCAAGACTGCGCAGGAAGTCGCCCGGAAATGGCTGCGTGAGCATCCCGAGGATCTGCAGCGCTGGCTGGCGGGTGTCAGCAGTTTCGATGGCAAGGACGGTGTGGCGTCGGTTCAAGCCAGCCTGAAGTAGACCTGAAAGCCAACGCAAGCACCTGTGGCGAGCGAGCTTGCTCGCCACAGGGTATGTGCAGACTCAGAGTCGTCTAAACCCGTTGCTGCCCAGGTCACTCCAGCATGTCCGATTACCCGCTTTCACCGCAGCTCTGGGCATTTGTCGAGAGAACCCTCAGCTTCAACAGCACTGACAGCAGCCTGAACGGGCTGCGTCAGGCCTACAGTCAAATGTGTCGGGCATTTACCCCCGCTCGGCCGGAGGGGCTGGAGGTCACCGATTTCAGGCTGGACGGTGTTGCCGTCCGATCCTACCAGCCGCCGGCTTCACCGCCGGGGGCGGGTTGGCCGTGCATTGTGTATCTGCACGGCGGTGGTTGGGTGGTGGGGGACCTGGACTCGCACGACTTCATTTGCGCCGAACTGGCAGCGGTTCTGGGGGCGTTGGTGATTGCCGTCGATTACCGACTGGCGCCGGAGCATCCATTTCCTGCGGCATTCGATGACTGCCTGAGCGTTTGGCGAGCGCTGCGCGCTGGGGCGAGCCCGTTTGCGCTGGACGCAGGAAGGATGCTGGTGGCCGGTGACAGTGCCGGCGGCAATCTTGCCGCGGCGTTGTGTCTGGCATTGCGCGACCGGGGCGAGCGCTTGCCCTGTGCACAAGTCTTGATTTACCCAGGACTGGGCGGTGACGCCCGACTCCCATCGCGCAGCGAATGTGCCGATGCACCGCTCCTCAGCAGCAGCGACCTGGACTGCTATCACGCGTTGTACTTGCGCGGTACGCGGCAACCGTCGGCCTACGCAATGCCATTGCTCGCCGAGGATTTCAGCGGTATGCCACCGACGATGATCGCCGTCGCGCAATTCGACCCGCTACGCGACGACGGCGTCAGTTATGCCCAGCGACTGGACGCCGCAGGAGGCGAGGTCAGCCTGTATCCGGGCAAAGGTCTGATTCACGGCTGTTTGCGGGGCCGGGGCCAGGTCGCGGAAGTGGATCTACTCTATGAAAGCCTGTTGGCGTATTTGCATCGGTTTCTTGTAAGCGAAGTCTGATTTTTCGCAGGCATGCTCATTCAGGTAATTCGGGTTTATGATGCCGGACGGCAGAATAATAGAAGTCCCCCCAGGGATGACCTCGACCCCTTACGGAGCGCGCAATGCAGACTTTGTACCCGCAGATCAAACCCCACGCCCGGCACGATCTGGCCGTCGATGAAACACATACGCTGTACGTCGACGAAAGTGGTTCACCGGAAGGTTTGCCGGTGGTGTTCATTCATGGCGGTCCGGGGGCTGGTTGTGATGCGCAGAGTCGGTGCTTCTTCGATCCGAACCTGTACCGCATTGTGACCTTCGATCAGCGCGGTTGCGGTCGCTCTACCCCGCACGCCAGCCTGGAAAACAACACCACCTGGGATCTGGTCGCCGACCTTGAGCGCATTCGCCAGCACTTGGGCATCGATAAATGGGTGCTGTTTGGCGGCTCGTGGGGTTCGACCCTGGCACTGGCCTACGCGCAAACCCACCCGGAGCGTGTGCACGGTCTGATCCTGCGCGGGATCTTTCTCTGCCGTGCGCAGGAAATCGAATGGTTCTACCAGGCCGGCGCCAGCCGTCTGTTCCCGGATTACTGGCAGGACTACATCGCGCCGATCCCGCTGGACGAGCGTGACGATCTGCTCAGTGCGTTCCACAAGCGTCTGACCGGCAACGACCAGATTGCCCAGATGCACGCGGCCAAGGCCTGGTCGACCTGGGAAGGTCGCACGGCCACCCTGCGTCCGAACCCGATGGTGGTCGAGCGCTTCTCCGAGCCGCAGCGCGCGCTGTCGATCGCCCGGATCGAATGCCATTACTTCACCAACAACGCCTTCCTTGAGCCGAACCAGCTGATTCGCGACATGGGCAAGATCGCCCATTTGCCGGGCGTCATCGTCCACGGCCGTTACGACGTGATCTGCCCGCTGGATAATGCCTGGGAACTGCATCAGGCCTGGCCGAACAGCGAACTGCAGGTGATCCGCGACGCCGGACATGCGGCGTCCGAGCCGGGCATTACCGATGCACTGGTGCGTGCGGCCAGCCAGATGGCCCGGCGTTTGCTTGATCTGCCGCCTGAAGAAGCATGAAGGGCCTGTTACAGCGTGTGCGAGGCGCACGCGTCGAAGTGGCGGGGGAAATTGTGGGGGCGGTAGACCAGGGGTTGCTGGTGTTGGTGGCGGTCGAACCGGAAGACACCCGGGCCAGTGCCGACAAACTTCTGCATAAGCTGCTTAACTATCGGGTATTCAGTGACGCCGAGGGCAAGATGAACCTGTCCTTGGCCGACGTCGGCGGTGGTTTGCTGCTGGTCTCGCAGTTCACTCTGGCCGCCGATACCAAAAATGGTTTGCGTCCGAGCTTTTCTACCGCTGCCCCACCGGCACTGGGAGAAGAGCTTTTTGGCTATTTATTAGCCAAAGCACAACAGTTACATGGCAAAGTGGCATCAGGTAGATTTGGTGCGGACATGCAGGTGCATTTGGTCAATGACGGCCCGGTAACCTTCCTGTTACAGACCTGAAAGCGCTTGAAACATGTTTTTAGGCGTGTTTCGGTCGAAAACAGGTGTTTTTCGCGATAAATACTTTGTTACCCCTGATGCGTTGTAACGCGGCCTACTAGATAATCCCGCGTTACGGGGATCAGCGTTCGTTGGCCCATTTTTGACTTAGGTAGAGACTTGTCCGCAACCGTTTGGGGAATCATTTAGCCCCATCGGAGTCGGAACAATGCTCGCCAACCTGGCACATAGTTAGCTAGCCGTTGGTTTTTTGATCTGTTTTCGGCGAGGGTTGCTCGTGATTGTTAGTCCCTGTAATGCACCAAAATTGTCTGCCAAACGGTTACGAAACGCACTGGTGACGGGCTCTGCTCTGCTTTGCCTGCTCAGCGCCGGCCAGCTTTGGGCATTCAATCTGGATGATGTGTCGGCCAAGGCAAAAGAGCTGGCCGGACAGAAATACGAAGCCCCGCGCAGCAATCTGCCGAACGAATTCCGCGACATGAAATTCGCGGACTATCAGAAAATTCGTTTCCTGACCGAAAAAGCCGAATGGGCCGATCAGAAAACCCCGTTCAAGCTGTCGTTCTATCACCAGGGCATGCACTTCGACACGCCGGTGAAGATCAACGAAATCACTGCCGACAGCGTTCAAGAGATCAAGTACGACCCGAGTCGTTTCGATTTCGGCGACGTGAAGTTCGATCCTAAAGCCACTGAACAGCTGGGCTATGCAGGCTTTCGTGTGCTGTACCCGATCAACAAGGCCGACAAGCAAGACGAAATCATGACCATGCTCGGCGCGAGCTACTTCCGCGTCGTCGGCAAAGGCCACACCTATGGCCTGTCCGCGCGTGGCCTGGCGATCGACACTGCGCTGCCGTCCGGTGAAGAGTTCCCGCGTTTCACCGAGTTCTGGATTGCGCAGCCGAAGCCGACCGACAAGCATTTGGTGATCTACGCCTTGCTGGACTCGCCGCGTGCCACCGGTGCCTATCGCCTGACCCTGCGTCCAGGCAGCGACACCATTGTCGACGTCAAGGCGCAGATGTTCCTGCGCGACAAGGTCAGCAAGCTGGGCATCGCTCCACTGACCAGCATGTTCCTGTTCGGCGCCAACCAGCCGTCGAAAGTCCTGAACTACCGTCGCGAATTGCACGACTCCAGCGGCCTGTCGATCCATGCCGGCAACGGCGAGTGGATCTGGCGCCCGTTGAACAACCCGAAACACCTGGCCGTGAGCAACTTCTCGGTCGAGAACCCGCGTGGTTTCGGTTTGCTGCAACGCGGTCGTGACTTCAGTCACTACGAAGACCTCGATGACCGCTACGACAAGCGCCCAAGCGCCTGGATCGAGCCAACAGGCGACTGGGGCAAAGGCACCGTCGACCTCGTAGAGATTCCGACCGCCGACGAAACCAACGACAACATCGTGGCATTCTGGAGCCCGGAAAAACTGCCTGAGCCAGGTCAGCCGCTGGACTTCGCCTATCGTCTGCACTGGACCATCGACGAAGCGGCCCTGCATTCGCCGGACAGCGCCTGGGTTCAACAGACCCTGCGCTCCACCGGTGACGTGAAACAGTCCAACCTGATTCGTCAGCCGGACGGCAGCGTTGCCTACCTGGTGGATTTCACAGGCCCGTCCCTCAAGGCGTTGCCGGAAGACGCGAAAGTTCGCAGCCAGGTCAGTGTTGGCGACAACGCCGAAGTGGTTGAGAACAGCGTGCGCTACAACCCTGAAACCCAGGGCTGGCGCCTGACCCTGCGCATGAAGATCAAGGACCCGAGCAAGTCCACCGAGATGCGTGCCGCGCTGGTCAAGGACATCGTAGTCCCTGAGCCGGCCAAGGCCTTGGTGGTAAACGCCAACTCTTCCGTTGCCAAGGCCGACAAAATCGCCGCCAGGCAACAAGAGAAGCTCGACAAGAAAGACAAAGACGCCAAGCAGCCTGTCGCTGTCGAAGCCGCCCCTGCCACACCTCCTGCCCCGGATGCAGCCACGACTGAACAAGTGCTGACCGAGACCTGGAGCTACCAGTTGCCAGCCGATGAGTAATTCCCAAGTACAGCCAGAAACTCTCGGCGAGTATCTGGCGCACCTGCCGATGACCGATGAGCAGCGCGCCGAGTTGGCGGGCTGCAAGTCTTTCAGCGAACTGCATGAACGCCTGTCGTCATCGACGTTTGACGCACCGGGCGAGGCTGCCCAAGCCTCGGTCGGCCGTCGGCTGACCCTCAACTCCGCCGAGGAGCTGGAGGAGACCGAGATGTTGGCGCTCGACGCCAGTGGCCGGGTGTGCCTCAAGGCAACCCCACCGATTCGTCGGACCAAGGTCGTTCCCGAGCCGTGGCGCACCAATATTCTGGTGCGTGGCTGGCGTCGGCTGACCGGTCGCACCAATCCTCCGGCTCCGCCCAAGGATGATCGCGTGTTGCCGGCGGCTCGCTGGCGCACCGTCGGTTCGATCCGTCGTTACATTCTGCTGGTGTTGATGCTGGGCCAGACCATTGTTGCGGGCTGGTACATGAAAGGCATCATGCCGTACCAGGGCTGGTCATTCGTCGATCTCAACGAAGTCCTGCACCAACCGCTGCTCCAGACCGCCACGCAAGTGCTGCCATATGCCTTGCAAACCAGCATTCTGATTCTGTTCGGGATTCTGTTCTGCTGGGTGTCGGCCGGTTTCTGGACCGCGCTGATGGGCTTCCTCGAGTTGCTCACCGGGCATGACAAATACCGTATTTCCGGCGCCAGCGCCGGTAACGAGCCGATCCCCAAGGATGCTCGCACTGCGTTGGTGATGCCGATCTGCAACGAAGACGTACCGCGAGTGTTCGCCGGTTTGCGCGCGACCTTCGAGTCGGTCGCCGCCACCGGTGACCTGGACCGTTTCGATTTCTTCGTTCTCAGTGACAGTAACGACACCGACATCTGCGTTGCCGAGCAGCAAGCCTGGCTGGACGTCTGTCGCGAAGCCAAGGGTTTCGGCAAGATCTTCTATCGCCGTCGTCGTCGTCGCGTAAAACGCAAAAGCGGCAACCTCGACGACTTCTGCCGTCGTTGGGGCGGTGACTACAAGTACATGGTCGTACTCGACGCCGACAGTGTGATGAGTGGCGAATGCCTGACCAGTCTGGTGCGCTTGATGGAAGCCACGCCGGACGCCGGGATCATTCAGACCGCGCCACGTGCCTCGGGCATGGACACGCTGTATGCACGCATGCAGCAGTTCGCCACCCGGGTATACGGTCCGCTGTTCACCGCCGGTCTGCACTTCTGGCAGTTGGGCGAATCCCACTACTGGGGCCACAACGCGATCATCCGCATGAAGCCGTTCATCGAGCACTGCGCCCTGGCGCCGTTGCCCGGTAAAGGCGCTTTTGCCGGTGCGATCCTTTCCCATGACTTCGTTGAAGCGGCGCTGATGCGCCGTGCCGGCTGGGGCGTGTGGATTGCTTACGATCTGCCGGGCAGCTACGAAGAATTGCCGCCGAACCTGCTCGACGAACTCAAGCGTGACCGTCGTTGGTGCCACGGCAACCTGATGAACTTCAGGCTGTTCCTGGTCAAGGGCATGCACCCGGTGCACCGTGCGGTGTTCCTTACCGGCGTGATGTCCTACCTGTCGGCACCGCTGTGGTTCTTCTTCCTGGTGCTGTCGACGGCGCTGCTGGCGGTCAACACGCTGATGGAACCGCAGTACTTCATGGAGCCACGACAGTTGTATCCGCTGTGGCCACAATGGCACCCGGACAAGGCCGTTGCGTTGTTCTCGACGACTATCGTGCTGCTGTTCCTGCCGAAGTTGCTGAGCATCATCCTGATCTGGGCCAAGGGCGCGAAAGAGTTCGGCGGCAAGTTCAAGGTGACCTTGTCGATGCTGCTGGAGATGCTGTTCTCCATGCTGCTGGCGCCGGTGCGGATGATCTTCCACACCCGTTTCGTACTCGCCGCGTTCCTCGGCTGGGCTGCGACCTGGAACTCGCCACAACGTGACGACGACTCCACGCCGTGGAGCGAAGCGGTGCGCCGCCATGGTCCGCAAACCCTGCTGGGCTTCTTCTGGGCCTTGCTGGTGATCTGGCTCAACCCGAGCTTCCTCTGGTGGCTGGTGCCGATCGTCGGTTCGTTGATGCTGTCGATCCCGGTGTCGGTGATCTCCAGCCGGGTGAAGCTGGGCCTGAAGTCCCGTGACGAGAGCCTGTTCCTGATCCCTGAGGAATACAATCCGCCTCAGGCCTTGCTGGCAACCGATCAGTACACCCACGAAAACCGTTGGCACGCGCTGAACGACGGTTTCATTCGTGCGGTGGTCGATCCGCAGCAGAATGCCCTGGCGTGCGCGCTGGCGACGTCGCGTCACGGTCACGCGGAACCGATCGAGTGGCTGCGTGTCGAGCGGGTTCGTCATGCGCTGAAAGCCGGCCCGGCGGCACTCAACAACAGCGAGCGTCTGGTGCTGTTAAGTGACCCGGTGGCGTTGGCTCGCTTGCATGAGCAGGTGTGGGGCGAGGGCCACGCACAGTGGCTGGACGCCTGGCGAGCGTCGGTGAAAGCCGATCCGCATGCGCCGCTGTTGCCGCTCAAGCCGGCAATGCCCCAGGCGCTACCGGCCTGATGAAAAAGCCCCGCTGACCAGCGGGGCTTTTTTTTTGATCGCGCTCTCCCGAAACAACAAATCCCCACCCACCCCCTTGTGCAAACGGATGAGTGCGTTAGCATCGCCACCCTCTTTGGTGTGTCGGACAACTTTTTGTTCGTATCTGTCGGTTTTCTAACGGAAATCTGCTTTTTGCACGCCTCACAACACGATGGGTTAGGGGACTTGGTGATGAAGAAGTATCTCTCGATGCTGCTGCTCGGCGTCGCGACACTGGTGGCAGTCAACGCGGCACACGCCGGCGCCATCGACGAGGCGGTCAAGCGCGGCACGCTGAAAGTCGGCATGGACCCGACCTACATGCCGTTCGAAATGACCAACAAGCGCGGCGAGATCATCGGCTTCGAAGTCGACATCCTCAAAGCCATGGCCAAGGCCATGGGCGTCAAATTGGAAATGGTGTCCACCGGTTACGACGGGATCATCCCGGCCCTGCTGACCGACAAGTTCGACATGATCGGCAGCGGCATGACCCTGACCCAGGAACGCAACCTGCGCCTGAACTTCAGTGAACCGTTCATCGTAGTTGGCCAGACGCTGCTGATCCGCAAGGACCTGGAAGGCACCATCACCTCCTATAAAGACTTGAACACTGCCGACTACCGCATCACTTCCAAGTTGGGTACCACCGGCGAAATGGTCGCTAAAAAGCTGATCTCCAAAGCCAAGTACCACGGTTACGACAACGAGCAGGAAGCCGTGCTCGACGTGGTCAACGGCAAGGCTGATGCCTTTATCTACGACGCGCCTTACAACGTCGTGGCGGTGAACAAGGTCGGCAACGGCAAACTGGTGTTCCTCGACAAGCCGTTCACCTACGAGCCGCTGGCCTTCGGTCTGAAGAAGGGTGACTACGACAGCATCAACTTCATCAACAACTTCCTGCACCAGATCCACGAAGACGGCACCTACGATCGCATCCATGACAAGTGGTTCAAAGACGCCGCCTGGCTCAAGGATATGGAGTAAGGCTGACAGGCGGCCGGTCGGATAGACCGAGTCGCCTCTATCGCGAGCAGGCTCGCTCCCACATAGACCGAGTCACTGACTAAGTACACGGTCAACTGTGGGAGCGAGCCTG
Organism: Pseudomonas sp. 6D_7.1_Bac1; assembly: GCF_025465945.1. Taxonomy (GTDB): domain Bacteria; phylum Pseudomonadota; class Gammaproteobacteria; order Pseudomonadales; family Pseudomonadaceae; genus Aquipseudomonas. Next base: position 96,268 of record NZ_JANLNW010000020.1, read on the forward strand.
CTCGCGATGGCGGCCTCCCCAGTGGCAAAAATTTCGGAATCTTCAGAGCAAATGAAACAGAAAAAAGCCCAATGGCCCTGGCACGTGTTGACCGTGCTGGTGTTGATCGGCATGGCGGGCGCCTTGTATTACGCCACCTCGCTGATGTCCTACGAATGGCGCTGGAACCGCGTACCGCAGTACTTCGCCTATCACGCCGAAGAGACTCAGCGTGCCGCAGACATTTCCATCGTCAGCGAACTGGTGCGCAAAGGCGATAAGGCCGAAGTGACCCTGCGCAACGATGCCGGGGTCGAACAGCACCTGAGTGTCGATGACAACAGCCTGCAAGTCGCCCGTGGCGACGATGTGGCGGAAGGCGACGTGGTTGGCGTGACCCGGCATTGGGCGGCAGGACCGCTGATGTGGGGCCTGTGGACAACGTTGTGGCTGTCGCTGGTGTCGGGCGTGCTCGGGCTGCTGATCGGTCTGGCAACCGGCCTGTGCCGACTGTCGAACAACCCGACCCTGCGCGACCTGTCGACGGTCTACGTCGAGTTGGTGCGCGGAACACCGCTGTTGGTGCAGATCTTCATCTTCTATTTCTTCATCGGCACGGTGCTCAACCTGTCCCGCGAGTTCGCCGGGATCGCTGCGCTGTCGCTGTTCACCGGTGCCTATGTAGCGGAAATCATTCGTTCTGGCGTGCAGTCGATTGCCCGTGGGCAGAACGAAGCCGCCCGCTCGCTGGGTTTGAGCGCAGGCCAGTCGATGCGCCACGTGGTGTTGCCGCAAGCGTTCAAACGCGTGCTGCCACCGTTGGCCGGGCAGTTCATCAGTCTGGTCAAGGACACCTCGCTGGTGTCAGTCATCGCCATCACCGAGCTGCTCAAAAGCGGCCGTGAAGTCATCACCACCTCGTTCTCGCCGTTCGAAATCCTGTTTTGCGTGGCGGGCCTGTACCTGTTGATCAACCTGCCGCTGTCGAAAATCGCCAGCCGGCTTGAGCGGAGGCTCGCGCAAAGTGATTGAAGTCCGCGATCTGGTAAAAGTCTTCGACACCCGCGGCCACGTGGTCCGCGCGGTGGACAACGTCACCACGCAAGTGGCCAAGGGTGAAGTGCTGGTGGTGATCGGCCCGTCGGGGTCAGGCAAGTCGACCTTTCTGCGCTGCCTGAATGGGCTGGAAGAATTCGACTCGGGCTCGGTGAGCATCGACGGTCTGCAACTGGCTGACCCGAAAACTGACGTGAATGCCTATCGCCGAGAAGTCGGCATGGTGTTCCAGCACTTCAACCTGTTCCCGCACATGACGGTGCTGGAGAACCTCTGCCTGGCGCAGAAAGTCGTGCGCAAGCGCGGCAAGCGGGAGCGTGAGGTCAAGGCCCTGGCGCTGCTGGAAAAGGTTGGCATTGCGCAGAAGGCCAACGAATTCCCGTCGCGGCTCTCGGGCGGTCAGCAACAGCGCGTAGCGATTGCCCGGGCGCTGGCGATGGAGCCGAAGGTCATGTTATTCGATGAGCCGACCTCGGCGCTTGACCCGGAAATGGTCGGCGAAGTGCTGGATGTGATGAAAGCCCTGGCCGTGGAAGGCATGACCATGGTCTGCGTGACGCACGAAATGGGCTTTGCGCGGGAAGTGGCGGATCGGGTGCTGTTCTTCGATCACGGCAAACTGCTGGAAGACGCCTCGCCGGCCGAGTTCTTCGATGCCCCGAAAGACCCGCGGGCGCAGGCGTTTTTACGCCAGGTTTTGTAATTCGAGCGCCTGTTAGACCGCTATCGCGAGCAGGCTCGCTCCCACATTGGACCGAGTCGTCAGTAAATACGCGGTCAATTGTGGGAGCGAGCCTGCTCGCGATTGGCATCACCTCGGTCGCAAGCTGACCGAGGCGGTTGAATCGCCTTAAACCCTGAACTTGCCCACCAGCATCTGCAAATGGGTGCCCAACCGTGCCAGCTCGACGCTGGAGGCGGCGGTCTCTTCGCTGGCGGCCGAGGTCTGGTCGGAGACGTCGCGCACGTTCAGCACGCTGCGGTTGATTTCTTCGGCCACGGCGCTTTGCTGCTCGGCGGCTGCGGCAATCTGCTGGTTCATCGCCTGAATCGCTGAGACAGTGCGGGTGATGTTTGACAGCGAGCCGCCAGCGCGACGGGTCAGTTCGACGCTGCTTTCGCTCAGGTTGCGGCTGTTGTCCAGGGTGGTGGCGACCTGCTGAGTGCCGCTTTGCAGACCGACAATCAGCTCTTCGATCTCTTCGGTGGACTTCTGGGTGCGTTGCGCCAGGCTGCGCACTTCGTCGGCAACCACGGCAAAACCGCGTCCGGCTTCACCGGCCCGCGCAGCCTCGATGGCGGCGTTGAGGGCCAGCAGGTTGGTTTGCTGTGCCACGGACTTGATCACATCGAGCACGCTGCCGATCTTGTCACTCTCGCGCTTGAGATGGCCCATGGCTTCAGTGGAATTGCCAACTTCGGTGGCCAGACGTTCGATTTGAGCGATGGCTTCGCCGACCACTTTGTCGCCTTCGCGGGCCTGTTGGTCGGCGGCGACGGCAGCTTCCGATGCTTCTTCGGCGTTGCGTGCGACTTCCTGCACGGTGGCCGCCATTTCGTTCATGGCCGTGGCCACCTGATCGGTTTCAACCTTCTGGTTGTTGACCCCGGCACTGGTCTGCTCGGTCACGGCGGAGAGCTCTTCGGCGGCACTGGCGATTTGTGTCACGCCTTCGCTGATGCCGCCGATCAGTTCGCGCAGGCCGACGGTCATGCTCTGCATGGCGCGTTGCAGCTGGCCGAGTTCATCGCGACGCTGGGAAGTGAGGTTGTGAGTCAGGTCCCCGGCAGCCACCCGTTCAGCGACTTTCAGGGTCTGGCTCAGCGGGATGACGATCTGTCGGGTGATGGCCCAGGCAGCGAGCAGACCGAACGCCAGCGCCAGCACGGTCGCCAGGAGCAGGGTGTTTTTGGCATCGGCGGCTTCGCTGTCACGCGTGGCCGTTTGCGAGGCGGTGAGTTTTTTGCTCAGGTCGAACAGCAGGTCACCTTGCTGGGCCATGCCTTTGAGGGCGGTGGCGCTGGCCACTTGGGCATCGCGGTATTGGCTGACGGCGGCGCGGTAACCGGTCAGTGAGTCGGTGGCTTGTTGCAGGTTGGCGAGGTGCTGTTCCGGTAGTTTTTCCGGCAGGGTCTTGAGGTACTTCAGGGCGTTGTCGATGGCGTCCAGCGCCGGTTGTTCGGCATCGGCTTTGCCGCTGTAGGTGTAACCTCGAACCTGAAAGCGCGCTTGCTGGATCAATTTGCTCAACTCGATGACGCTGTTGAACTGGGTGACGCTGTCACCTTGCAGCAGGGCTTTTTCGACTTCGGCCACGCGGGCCACGGCGTTGTCGGCGGTGGTGCCGAGCCGGGAGCGGGCCGCTTCGCGGTTGGCGGTGGCCTGGGTCATGTCGGCGAAGGCGTGCTTGTACTCGCTGACGGCTTCCAGTTGCTGGTTGAGCATCGCCACATTGGCAGGCTGTTCGATCATCTTGAGGGCGCTTTGCAGGCCGGTGTCGAGCTTGCCCAACAGGTCGCTGACCGCTGCGGGGCCTTGTTCGCCGCGGCGCATTTCGTAGTCCAGACGCGCAATGCGCAGGTCTTTGGTCAACTCATTGAGGCTGGAAATATAACCGAGCTTGTCACCGCGACTGATGATGCTGCTCATGCCCATCCAACCATTTACAGTGATCAGCAGGGTCAGTAGCAACACCAGGCCGAAGCCGATACCAAGCTTGCGATTGACGCTCAAATTTCCAAGGTTTTCGGCTAACCATCGGTACATTCTGCGGACTCCCTATGACCACTTATTGGATTTATAGAGAGAATATCGGCCGGCAACCGAAAATCTGTAGGGTCGCCGCAATGTCTGGGTGGGGAATGACTTGTGGCGAGGGAGCTTGCTCCCGCTCGGCTGCGAAGCAGTCGTAAACCGGTGGATGCGTTCTTTCTCGAAAAAAAGCAATGGCCGCTTCGCGCCCAAGCGGGAGCAAGCTCCCTCGCCACAGAAGCGGTGTTTGACGTTAGAACAGGCGCGAAAGCAGGGCTGTAACGGCAGTTTCAACCCGCAGGATACGGTCGCCGAGCTGTACCGGTTGCAGGCCGGCCTTGGTCAGCAGGTCGATTTCGTAGGGGATCCAGCCGCCTTCCGGGCCGATGGCCAGGGTCACCGGTTCGTCCAGCCCCCGGGGACAGGGCGGGTAATTGCCGGGGTGGCCGATCAGGCCAAGGGTGCCGTCGGCGATGGCCGGCAGGCGGTCTTCGACGAAGGGCTTGAAGCGTTTCTCGATGACGATCTCGGGCAGCACGCTGTCGCGGGCCTGTTCCAGGCCAAGAATCAGTTGCTCGCGAATCGCCTCGGGTTCGAGGAACGGCGTCTGCCAGAAGCTCTTCTCGACGCGATAGCTGTTCACCAGCACGATTCGCGGCACACCCATGGCGGCCACCGTCTGAAACACTCTGCGCAGCATCTTCGGGCGTGGCAGGGCCAGCAGCAGGGTCAGCGGCAGCTTGGCCGGTGGCGGCTGGTCGAGGGTGACGCGCAGTTCGGCTTCATCGGCGTCCAGGCGCAGCAACTCGGCCGAGCCCATCAAGCCGCCGATACGCCCGACCCGCAGACTGTCGCCGACCACCGCACGATGCACTTCCTGCATGTGGGTCAGCCGGCGATCACGCAGGATCACCCGGTCGGCCGCAATGAAGTCGGCCTCAATGAGCAGCAGCAGGTTCACGGCTGAGTGGCTGGCGGTTGGTCGTTGTGATCGTCAGCCGGCTGGTCGTCCGTGTGGTCGCTACGCTTGCTGACCAGGCTGCCAAACAGAATGCCGATTTCGAACAATAGCCACATCGGCACGGCCAGCAACGTCTGCGAGAAGATGTCCGGCGGGGTCAGAATCATGCCGACCACGAAGCAGCCGATGACCACGTACGGGCGGACCTTCTTCAGGTATTTGACGTCGACCACGCCGATCCACACCAGCAGCACCACGGCCACCGGGATCTCGAACGCCACGCCGAAGGCGAAGAACAGCGTCATGACGAAATCCAGGTAACTGGTGATGTCGGTCATCATTTCCACGCCCGCCGGGGTGGCCGAGGCGAAGAACTTGAAGATCAGCGGGAACACCAGGAAATAGGCGAAGGCCATGCCGGTGTAGAACAGCAGGATGCTGGAGACCAGCAGTGGCACCGCAATGCGCTTTTCATGCTTGTACAGGCCCGGGGCAATGAAGCCCCAGATCTGATGCAGGATCACCGGGATCGCCAGGAACAGCGAGACCATCATGGTCAGCTTCAACGGCGTCAGGAACGGCGAGGACACGTCGGTGGCGATCATCGTCGCGCCTGCCGGCAAGTACTGGCGCAGCGGTATCGAGACGAAGGTGTAGATCTGCTGGGTGAAGGCGAACAGCCCGGCGAAGATCAGGAAGATCGCCGCGACGCAGCGCAGCAGGCGAGTACGCAACTCGGTGAGGTGCGAAACCAGCGGCATGTGCTGGTCGGATTCCGGGATATCGCTCATGGGGCTCGCGGCGGCAGTGTTGGGTCGTGGGGCGCCGGCGCAGTTGGCACGGCGGCAGGCGCAACAGGTTCTACAGGCGTTGCAGGTGCGGCAACAAGGGGCGCAACGGCTTCAGCGGGTGAGACCGCCGCAGCGATAGGTGCAGGCTCGGCGGTTGCTGCAGGAGTCTCAACCGGCGTCGGCTGCTCCTGGGTCGGGTTGAGAATTTTGCGTGCCTCTTGCTCCAGCGACAGAATGTGCTCGTTGTGCAGTTGCCGGCGAATTTCGTCGGCACCGATTTCGCGTTCAACTTCCTGTTTGATCGCGTTGAAGCTGCGCTTCAGGCGCCCGATCCACAGACCGGCAGTGCGCGCAGCACCCGGCAGACGCTCGGGGCCCAGCACCAGCAGGGCAACGAGGCCGACGAGCAGCAGTTCAGAGAAGCTGATACCGAACATTAGTGTGTGCTCACGAGTCTTTGCGGGTCGGCTCTTCGACTTTATGGGCCTGCACGTCGATGGTGTGCGGCTCCTTCAGTGTCGAGGCCTGTGGCTGCACCGGCGATGTTGGCTGTGCGGCGGTCGGCGGAACTGTCGGCTCGGCAGGTTTTTCTTCGTCGTTCATGGCTTTGCGAAAGCCCTTGATCGTTTCGCCGACGTCAGTGCCGAGGTTTTTCAGTTTCTTGGTGCCGAAAACCAGTACCACGACAATCAGGATGACGATCCAGTGTTTCCAGTCAAAAATGCCCATGTTGCTGCTCCTCTCTAATAGTTATTCAGGCGGACGGACGCGAGGCTTTCTCGACGTGGCCGGACAGGCCGAAGCGGCGGTCCAGTTCATCGAGCACAGCCTGCGGATGCTGCCCCAATTGGGCGAGCATGACCATACTATGGAACCACAGGTCAGCGGTCTCGTAGATGACATCACTGCAATCTCCGCTGATGGCGGCGTCTTTGGCGGCAATGATGGTCTCGACCGATTCTTCGCCGACTTTTTCCAGAATCTTGTTCAAGCCCTTGTGGTAAAGGCTGGCGACATAAGAGCTGTCAGCGGCAGCGCCTTTACGCTCTTCCAGCACCTGGGCCAGGCGGGTCAGGGTGTCACTCATGTGTGTGTCCTGCATGATAGATAGCGTGCGGGTCCTTGAGCACCGGGTCGACGGTTTTCCAGTCGCCGTTCTCATAGACGCGGTAGAAGCAGCTTTGGCGGCCGGTATGGCAGGCGATGTCGCCGATCTGCTCGACCATCAGAATAATCACGTCGGCGTCACAGTCCAGACGCATCTCATGCAGGGTTTGCACGTGCCCGGACTCTTCGCCCTTGCGCCACAGCTTGCCGCGCGAGCGTGACCAGTAGATGGCGCGATTCTCGGCGGCGGTCAGTTCCAGCGCTTCGCGGTTCATCCAGGCCATCATCAGCACGCGCCCGGTCTTGTGATCCTGGGCAATCGCCGGCACCAGGCCATCTGCGTCCCATTTGATCTCGTCCAGCCAATCTTTCATCTTCGACTCCGACAGCGGGCTCGACACTTCAGTAGTGGAACCCTGGCGTTGAAACAGTGTGCCAGCGTGCGGCGCAACTGGCTATCGGCGAACGACCAGATACAAGCCCACGGCCACCATTATTGCGCCGGGCCAATGGCCCAGTCCGTCCAATGGTCCGCCGGCGAGCAGGATCGCGCCGCCCGCCAGATGCGCGGTACCGAGCAGGCGCAGGAACCAGTCGTCCGAACGGCGGTGCCAGGCCGGTGGCAGGTTTACGGCGTGGGGCTGCGACATGCGCTCGAGCAAGTCGCGGGTCATGTTGGCCAGGTGCGGCAGTTGCTCGACCTGATTGTGCAGGTTACCCAGCAGTGTTTTCGGGCTGACGCGCTCGCGCATCCAGCGTTCGAGGAATGGCTGGGCGGTGTTCCACAGGTCGAGGTCCGGGTACAGCTGACGGCCCAGGCCCTCAATGTTGAGCAGGGTTTTTTGCAGCAGCACCAACTGCGGCTGCACTTCCATGTTGAAGCGCCGCGCAGTCTGGAACAGGCGCATCAGCACCTGACCGAAGGAAATATCTTTCAACGGTTTTTCGAAGATCGGCTCGCACACGGTACGGATTGCCGCTTCGAACTCGTTGAGTTTGGTTTCTGCCGGCACCCAGCCCGAGTCGATGTGCAATTGGGCAACGCGGCGGTAATCGCGCTTGAAGAAGGCGAACAGGTTGCGCGCCAGATAGTCCTGGTCTTCGGGCGTCAGGCTGCCGACAATCCCGCAGTCGATCGCAATGTACTGCGGGCTCCACGGCTGCACGGTGCTGACGAAGATGTTGCCGGGGTGCATGTCGGCGTGGAAGAAGCTGTCGCGGAACACTTGGGTGAAGAAGATTTCCACGCCGCGTTCGGCGAGCATTTTCATGTCGGTGCGCTGGTCGGCGAGGGTCGCCAGATCGGTGACCTGAATCCCGTAGATGCGCTCCATCACCAACACTTTTGGCCGGCACCAGTCCCAGTAGACCTGGGGCACGTACAGCAGCGGCGAGCCGTCGAAGTTACGCCTCAGCTGGCTGGCGTTGGCGGCCTCGCGTAGCAGGTCGAGTTCGTCGAAGATGGTTTTTTCGTAGTCGCTGACCACCTCCACCGGGTGCAGCAGGCGCGCGTCGGCAGAGAACTTTTCTGCCGCGCGGGCGAGGATGAACAGCCAGGCCAGGTCTTGCGCAATGATCGGCTTGAGGCCCGGGCGGATGACCTTGACCACCACTTCTTCGCCGCTTTTCAACTGCGCAGCGTGGACTTGCGCCACCGAGGCCGAGGCCAGCGGCTCGATGTCGAATCGGCTGAACACATCGCTGATCTTCTTGCCCAGCTGTTCTTCGATCAGCTTGACCGCCACTTGCGAGTCAAACGGCGGCACCCGGTCCTGCAACAACATCAGCTCATCGGCGATGTCTTCGGGCAGCAGGTCTCGGCGGGTGGAAAGAATCTGCCCGAACTTGATGAAAATCGGCCCCAGGTCCTGCAAGGCCAGTCGCAAGCGCGCACCCCGGCTCAGGTCCAGGGTTTTACGTGGGAACCAGCGCCACGGCAGCGCATAACGCAGTGCCAGCAGGAACCACGGCAGTGGCAGGGCGAACAGCAGGTCATCGAGGCGGTAACGGATCACGACGCGCTGGATGCGCAACAAACGGCGGACGGCAAGCAGCTTCATGCGTTATCGCTTGAATCAAGGGATCGGGAAAGACGCTCGAAGCGCGCCTCAAGACGTTCCAGATCGAGTTTGATCTGGTCCAGCTCACTGAATCGTGCTTCGGCTTCGCACTGGCCAACGAGGGCGCGCGATTCTTCGGCGAGGTATTCGGCAAGATTCTGGTTCAGGCTGGCGAAACCTTGCTGATACCAGCGTGCGCGGCTGCGCAGGTGACCGCCCAGCAGTGGCGTGGCGACCGGGCCGAGCCAGCGCGAGAGTTCGTATTCCCAGTCCAGTTCCAGGTCCTGAAGGACTGACGCCAGCGCCAGCAGCACGCCGCTGTCGCCATCGAGTTCAACTTCAGGACCATGCAGGACCGACGTCTTGTCCTTGCTCAAGGCAAGCGCGAGCAGGCTCGCGGCCGGTGCACGCAAGGTGCAGTCGGCATCCGCGGCCCAGTGCGCCGCCAGCATCAGGCCTTCGTCGCTGGGCAGAATGAACATCTGCAACGCCGGGCTGCGGCAATCGACGGCAATCACCTTGCCGTTCAAATGCGCCAGACGCGGCAGTGCCGTGCTGTCGAGCCGCAGTACCCGGTTGAGGCCGAGTTCGACACTGGCGAGCAGGCCGGCAAGCAACATCAGGGCTTGATGCCGCGGTGCAGGGCGACGATGCCTGCGGTCATGTTGTGGTAGGTCACGCGGTCGAAGCCGGCTTCGACCATCATCGACTTCAGGGTTTCCTGGTTCGGGTGCATGCGGATCGATTCGGCCAGGTAGCGATAGCTTTCCGAGTCATTGGTGATCAGCTTGCCCATCAACGGCATGAAGGCGAACGAGTAGGCGTCGTAGGCCTTGGACATCAGCGCGTTGGTCGGTTTGGAGAACTCCAGCACCAACAGGCGGCCGCCCGGCTTGAGCACCCGCAGCATGGAACGCAGGGCGTCTTCCTTGTGGGTGACGTTGCGCAGGCCGAACGCGATGGTCACGCAGTCGAAGTGGTTGTCCGGGAACGGCAGCTTTTCAGCGTCGGCCTGAACGAATTCGACGTTGCCGGCCACACCCAGATCCAGCAGGCGGTCACGACCGACCTTGAGCATGGATTCGTTGATGTCGGCGAGCACCACCTGACCAGTCGGGCCTACCAGGTGCGAGAACTTTCTGGTCAGGTCGCCCGTGCCACCGGCGATGTCCAGCACGCGGTTGCCGGTGCGAACGCCGGACAGTTCGATCGCGAAACGCTTCCACAGACGGTGCATGCCGCCCGACAGGAGGTCGTTCATCAGGTCATATTTGGCGGCTACCGAGTGGAAAACCTCAGCGACTTTTTCCGCTTTCTGGCTTTCCGGAACGTTTTTGAAGCCGAAGTGAGTGGTGGGTTCGGCATCGCTGCCTTTGCGCTGATCAGTCATATCGCTGTCACCAAAAGAGAATGCGCGACATTCTAATCCCCAAGGCATGCTTTGTCTTGGCAAGGCTGAAGGTAAGATGGGCAAACGCCCGGACGTTTTGACGCAGCAGGGGTCAGAATATTTGAGGCAAGTCCCGATAAAGCAGGAGTCATTCAGTGGCCCATATTAGTGTTGAGCGTGCCCATGGCCTGGGTAAGGAAGCAGCCCGCGAGAAGGCTGACAAACTGGCAGAAAAACTGGCTGCCCAATATGGCCTGGTACCTCATTGGTCGGGCGACACCCTGAACCTCAAGCGTTCCGGGGTTAAAGGCGCGGTGCATGTAGGCGATACCTCAATCAGGATCGATGTCGAACTCGGTCTGTTGATGTCCGCGATGAGCGGCACCATCAAGTCGGAAATCGAAAGAGCCCTCGATAAAGCGTTGGTCTGAACTCCCATTCTTCCTGTGGAATGAGAACCCTGTGGGAGCGAGCCTGCTCGCGATGGCGGAGTGACAGACCGCGTCGATGGTGAATGATGAGCCGCTATCGCGAGCAGGCTCGTTCCCACAATAGAACGCTGTCATCCGCATTGTTTGTGTCAGTTGTTAGGGTGCCGTTTCTAATTTTTCTCACTACGTTGTGTCTGAGCCCGACGCTTGACGGGCAGTTCCTCAAACCTTCTGCGCGTGAGGTGCACCATGGCCAAAGTTACTGTGAAGAAAAAAACTGACGTTCAGCCGACGGCGTTGAACGAAGTGAAATCCTATGCCCGCAAGATCTGGCTGGCAGGCCTGGGTGCCTACACCAAGGTCGGTCAGGAAGGCAGCGAGTACTTTCAGGAGTTGGTCAAGGCTGGCCAAACTATTGAAAAGAAAGGCAAAAAGGTAGTTGCCGAGAAGCTTGAAGCGGCCAATGCCGAGATTGACGACGCCAAGAGCGAAGTCAGCACTTTCAAAGGCAAAGTCGAAGTTCAACTCGACAAAGTCGAGAAGGCGTTCGACACGCGCGTCGCGAGTGCCTTGAATCGTATCGGCATTCCGTCTAAACATGACGTTGAGACACTCTCTGCTAAGCTCGATGAGCTGACGGCATTGCTCGAACGTGTCGCGCGTAAACATTAAGGAGAACGGGATGGCTGGTAAAAAGAACACCGAGAAAGAAGGCAGCTCGTGGATTGGGAAAGTCGAAGACTACTCCCGCAAAATCTGGCTTGCTGGTTTAGGCGTGTACTCGAAGATCGACACTGACGGCAGCAAACTCTTCGATACATTGGTTAAAGATGGCGAGAAAGCCGAGAAGCTCACCAAGAGCGCTGTCGGCAAAACAGTCGACGCTGCCAAAGACTCCGCTCAATCGGCCAAGTCGCGTATCAGTGGTGTCAAAGATCGCGCGCTGGGCAAGTGGGACGAACTGGAAGGGGCTTTTGACAAGCGCCTGAACAGCGCCATTTCGCGTCTTGGCGTACCAAGCCGCAATGAAGTCAAAGCGCTGCACAGCAAGGTCGATACCCTGACCAAGCAAATCGAAAAACTCACCGGTGCCAAGGTTGCGCCTGTTGCAGCTAAAACCGCAGCAGCCAAACCTGCCGCTAAAACTGCTGCCAAACCCCTGGTCAAAGCTGCCGCTAAACCGGCTGCCAAGCCAGCAGCAAAAACCGCCGCAGCCAAACCTGCAGCGGCCAAGCCAGCAGCCAAACCGGTAGCCGCTAAAGCCGCCGCTAAGCCTGCCGCTGCGAAGAAGCCGGTAGCCAGGAAACCCGCAGCCCCGAAAGCTGCTGCACCGAAACCAGCAGTGGCCGCTGCCAAACCGGCAGCACCGGTCAGCTCGGCGAACTCCGCCGCGGCGCCAACCCCTGCCGTGACCCCGACTGCTACGCCAGCCCCATCGGCGCCAACCAGTCAGTCCTGATCAATCCAGGACACGCAAAAACGCCCGGCCTGCGAAGGTCGGGCGTTTTTGTTTCGGAGTACATTTTAGAAAACACTAAAGAACCAATGTGGGAGCGAGCCTGCTCGCGATGGGGTCATCACATTCAACACTGATGTCGACTGTTAGATCGCTATCGTCGGATCGCCGCCCGGAGCAAGCTCGCTCCCACACTGGATTTTCGTCGCATAAATATCGGGTTATTCGTGTTCTTCCAGATACTGCAACGCCAACTGCTCGGTCGCGTGTTTCGCCGGCGGCAGCAGGTGTGGCGCCACCAGCATCATGATCTGGTAGACCACCACACGCACTTCGCCTTCACGATCGAGAATCCGCTGATAGTCCAGGGAAAACAGCAGGGTCATGGTGATTTGTTCCACCAGTTGCCCGAGTGCCTGGGTATCGCTGACCAGTTGCCCCTGAGCCTTCAACTGCGCCAGTAACGAGGCCAGCGTGCGCTTGAGGGCATTGAGCAAATTGCGGATGCCTTTGGCCAGTTTCGGCAAGCGTCCGGCCAGGTTCGACAGGTCCTGGAACAGGAAGCGATAGTGCGCCAGGCGTTCGACGATGAGGTGCAGGAACAGCCAGTAATCTTCCGGTGCCAGTTGCACGTCCGATGGCGGATCGAGCAACGGTGTCAATTCGCTCTGAAAACGCTCGAACAGCCCAAGAATCAGCGGCTCCTTGCCGTGAAAATGGTAGTAAAGGTTGCCGGGGCTGATCCCCAACTCATTGGCAACTTCCATGGTGGAAACATTCGGCTCGCCCTTTTGGTTGAACAGCAGCAGGGCACATTCAAGAATCCGGTCGCGGGTTTTCATCCAGTCTTCTTAGTGATTCGTCAGGCCACGGCCGACACTGAGGGCCGTGGCACGGGGGGAGTTCAGCGTACGCGCACGTAGGTGCCTGGCGCCGCCTCCATCGGTGGATAGTTCTGGTTGCCGAGGGCCATCAGGGTTTCGTGTTGAGTGCCGGAGCGTTCCTGAATCCAGCCCAGCCATTGGGTCCACCAACTGCCATCGACGTGTTTGGCGTCGTAGTACCAGGCCCGTGGATCGCTGCTCAGTTTCAGGTTCTCGACGTAGTTGGCCTTGGGGTTGCTCGGTGGGTTGAGAATGCTCTGCACATGACCGCTGTTGGACAGCACGAAGCGCCGATCACCTCCCAGCAGCAGTGTCGAGCGGTACACCGCATCCCAGGGCGTAATGTGGTCGTTGATGCCGGCGACGCTGAAGCTGTCAACGTTGACTTTCTGCAAGTCAATCGGCGTGCCGCAGACCTCCAGTCCGCCAGGATGGGTCAACGGGTTGTGCTTGAAGAAGTCCAGCAGGTCACCGTGAAAAGCGGCCGGCAGGCGAGTGTTGTCGTTGTTCCAGTAGAGAATGTCGAACGCAGGCGGTTCTTTGCCCAGCAGGTAATTGTTGACCCAGTAGTTCCAGATCAGGTCGTTGGGGCGCATCCAGGCAAAGACCCTGGCCATGTCGCGGCCTTCGAGCACACCCTTTTGGTAGGAGCGACGCTTGGCCGCTTCCAGGGTCTGCTCGTCGGCGAACAGGGTTGCCGGGCTTTCCAGTTGACTGTCGAGCAGGCTGACCAGATAGGTCGCGCTGGCGACCCGTCGCAGTTGCCGCTTGGCTTGCAGATGTCCCTGCAAGGCGGCGATGGTCAGGCCACCGGCGCAGGCACCCATCAGGTTGACCTCGCGGCTGCCGGTGATTGCGCGGCAGACATTCAGCGCTTCTTCCGCCGCTTCGACGTAACTCGACAGGCCCCATTCGCGATGGCGGACATCCGGGTTACGCCAGCTGACCATGAACACCTGCAGACCGTTTTTCAGCGCGAACTGGACGAAACTGTTGTGCGGGCTCAAGTCGAAAATGTAGTACTTGTTGATCTGCGGCGGCACGATGAGCAGCGGCTTGGCGTACTGTTTTTCGCTCATCGGCTTGTACTGAATCAGTTCCAGCAGTTCGTTGCGAAACACCACGGAGCCGGTGGTGGTGGCAACCGTTTTGCCCACCTCGAAGGCGTGCTTGGTGACTTGGCTGGGCAGGCCATTGTTGTGCATCAAGTCGTCGAGCAGGTGGCTGAGGCCACGCACCAGACTCTGGCCGCCGGAGTTGAACAGCTCCTTGATCGCCAGCGGGTTGAGCAAGGTATTGGATGGCGAGACGGCGTCGTTGAGCAGGGTAAAGGCAAATTGCGCGCGTGCACGGTCATCCGCCGGCATGCCGCTTTCATCGATCCATTTTTTGATCTGCTTCTGCCAGCTCAAGTAGGCCTGAAGGCCGCGCCGGTAAAACGGATTGAGGGCCCAGCTCGGGTCGGCGAAGCGATTGTCCGCAGGGTTGGGCTGGTGCAAGGTCTCGCCCAGTAGCACTCGGCCCAGTTGCCCGCCCAGCGCCAGTGCGTGTTTGGCACTGTGCACCGGGTGGCGCAAGCCATGGGCGGCGACGCTGCGCAGAGTCGAAAACAGATCCCGGCCGCGCAGACCGGTGATCGCACTCTGAGCATTGATGAACGCGGCGGGTGGGGGAAAGGCGCCCGGCGCTTTTTTGTCTCGCATGAGTCAACACTCCTTCGTCAAGCCATCAACAAGTACATCAATCCCGAATAGACACCATAGTCGCTGCGGGTCTCTCTTGCGGCTCTCGACAACCTTGTCGACGTACGCAGTACGTTAAGTGCCGCCGAACGACGCCGGGTGCGGATGCATCACCGCCCGTTGGCGTTCTTCCTGGAGAAATTTCATGATGATCGGTGCGACGGCCTCAGCCCGGGTGATCAGGAATAAATGACCGTCGTCGATTATGTGTAGCTGGGCATTGGGAATACGCCAGGCCAGCAGGCGCATATTGATCAGCGGAATGAGTGGGTCGTCATCACCGGCCAGCACCAGGGTCGGTTGATTGATTTTGTGCAGCCAGTGAATGCTGGTCCAGCCCAGGCCCGCGAACAGCTGCCAGTAGTAGCCGAGTTTGCCCGCCGAACGCACTTTGCTCGCGTGCTCCGCCGCCAGGTTCGGATCACGGCGGAACGAACCGCCGTAGATCAGCGGCGCAATGCGAATCACGTGGGATGGTTGGATGTAGCGCCTTGGGCTTGCCATCATCCACAGCACTTTCGGCTTGCCCGGCACCATCACCATGCCCGCTGCCGTCGCTGCCAAAACGAGCTTCTTGCAGCGCTCGGGGTAATCGAAGGCGAACTGTTGGGCGAGTGCCCCGCCCCAGGAAACGCCGACCACATTGACTTGACCGTAGTCGAGGTAGTCGAGCATCCGTGCAGTCAGTTTGGCCAGGCCGGGAAAGCGATAGGGGTGGTTAGGCGTCGATGAGCCCCCGACACCGGGTACGTCGAAGGCGATCACTTCCAGGTCCGGGTCCAGTGCCTGGACGAACGGAAACACCAGCTCCAGGTTGGCGCCGATGCCGTTGAAAATCAGCAAGGGCGTCAAGTGAGGCTTGCCGGGGCGTACCGCGGTGCGGATGGTTTGGCCATCCAGGTCGACGGTACGAAATATGAACGGTTGCGGCATGCTTCAGGCCCTGTGGGTTGGGTCGTATCTCGTCCCTGTGGGAGCGAGCCTGCTCGCGATAGCGGTGTGTCAATCGGCACATAGGCCGAAGGTGGCGCCGTCATCGCGAGCAGGCTCGCTCCCACATCAGGATGAGGTGTGTCGATTAGCGTTCATGCACGTATGTCCCCGGTGAGGCTTCACCTGCCGCATGGGCCTTGTTGCCGAGAACGGTCGGGGCTTTTTTCAGTTTGCCCGAACGCTCGGCCTGCCAGGCCTGCCAGTGCAGCCACCAGGAGTCGGTGTGCTTGGTTGAATTCTCAAGCCAGTCGTTGGCATGGACCGGCATGTCGGTACTGGTCATGTAACGGGATTTCGGGTTGCCCGGCGGGTTCAGAATGCTCTGGATATGGCCGCTGCTGGACAGCACGAATTCGATCTTGCCACCGAACAGCTGCGCCGACTTGTAGCAGGACTTCCACGGTGTGATGTGGTCGTTGGTGCCAGCCAGGGAGTAGACGTCGGCCGTGACCTGCTTGAGGTCGATGGGCGTGCCGCACACTTCCAGTGCATCGGGGCGGATCAGTGGGTTGTTTTTGAACAATTCGATCAGGTCGCCGTGGAACGCGGCCGGCAAGCGCGTGGTGTCGTTGTTCCAGAACAGAATGTCGAAGACCGGCGGTTCGTTGCCCAACAGGTAGTTGTTGACCCAGTAGTTCCAGATCAGGTCGTTGGGGCGCATCCAGGCGAAGACCTTGGCCATGTCGCGACCTTCGAGCACGCCGGCCTGATAGGAGTGGCGCTTGGCGGCTTCCAGGGTTTGTTCGTCGACGAACAGCGCGACCTGGGAGTCCAGGGTGGTGTCGAGCACGCTGACCAGCAGGGTCAGGGCGTTGACCTTCTTCTCGCCGATCGCAGCGTAGTGGCCCAGCAGTGCGGTGCAGGTGATGCCGCCGGAGCAGGCGCCGAGCATGTTCACGTCTTTGCTGCCGGTGATCGCGGTGACCACGTCGACCGCTTCCTTGAGCGCTTCAATGTAGGTCGACAGACCCCATTCGCGTTGGGCCTTGGTCGGGTTGCGCCAGCTGACGATAAAGGTCTGCACGTTGTTGCGCAGGCAGAAGCGCGCCAGGCTTTTGTCCGGACTCAGGTCGAAAACGTAGAACTTGTTGATCTGCGGTGGTACCACCAGCAGTGGGCGTTCGTGCACTTGTTCAGTGATTGGCCGGTACTGGATCAGCTCCAGTACATCGTTACGGAAAACCACCGCGCCTTCGGTGGTGCCCAGGCTCTTGCCGACTTCGAAAGCACCCATGTTGACCTGGCTCGGCATGCCGCCGTTGTGCACCAGATCCTTGGCCAGGTGGGAGAGGCCATCGAGCAGGCTTTTGCCGCCGGTTTCGAAGAAGCGTTTGACGGCAGCAGGGTTGGCCGCGCTGTTGGTCGGGGCCATGGCCTCGGTCATCAGGGTGATCACGAAGTGGGCGCGGGCGATGTCCTGCTCGGACAGGTTGCTGTCGCCGATCCAGTCGTGGAGTTCCTTGCGCCACGCCAGGTAGGTTTGCAGATAACGTTTGTAGAGCGGGTTCTGACTCCACGCCGGATCGGAGAAGCGACGGTCATCGCCTTCCGGTTGCAGCTCGGATTTACCGAGCATCACGTTCTTGAGCTCAATGCCAAAGTGCGCGACATGCTTGACGCTGTGAATGGGTTGTTTGATGGCCTGGGTCAGCACCATGCGGGCAGAGGTAAGCAGATCCTTTCGACGCAAGCCGATGACAGGATTCAGGCCCAGGGTGTTTTCCGAGGCTTGACGTTTCAGGTCATCGTTATTCTTGTTACTCATCTACGACGCTCCATTGTCCTGAGACGAGTACCTGAGTTTTGCTGTGTAGTCACACAGCCAATGCCAGGTACTACTGCTCGGGTGACCGTTAATTGCGCATAGCTACAAATGCACGGAACTTGCCAGCTCCATTGGTTACCCGAGTTTAATTTTTTTCGCAAGCAGGCCGATCCTCGACACCGCAGCCCAGCATTCAAACAGATGAAATTAGAAAATGCCCTCTAAAGAGCGCGAGCCTTGAGCTAGAGCATCAGCTTGACGACAGACACGCTTGGATCGCGGGATTTTCCGGCGGCTTTGAGCTCGGCAAGATAGTCGTCCCAGAGTGCGTCATAACGTCGCGCCAGCTCGTACAGGTATTCCCAGGTGAACAGGCCGCTGTCGTGGCCGTCATCGAAGGTCAATTTCAGTGCGTACTGACCGGCCGGTTCTACCTTGTTCAGGCCTACGCCGATCTTGCCAAATTGCAGGATGGGTTTGCCGTGGCCCTGGACCTCGGCGGAAGGAGAGTGCACGCGCAAAAATTCTGCGCTCAGGTGATAGACCTCATCGGGCGCGTATTTCAGCTCCAGGGTTTTCGAGGCTTTGTGCAGTTTGATATCGGTGGGGAGTTTGGTCATGACTGCCATTCCGTTATGCGTCGAACCTTGTGGGAGCGAGCCTGCTCGCGATAGCAAGCGGACAGTCAACACACGGGTTGAATGTTCCGCCGTCATCGCGAGCAGGCTCGCTCCCACAGGTTCTCGATCGCTGTAAGTATGGCTTACAGGATATAACGGGACAGGTCTTCGTTCTGCGCCAATTCGCCGAGGTGGCTGTTGACGTATGCAGCGTCGATGCGGATCGGTTCCTCGCTGTGGGTGCTGGCCAGATCAGAGGCGCTGAACGACACTTCTTCGAGCAGGCGTTCGAGCAAGGTGTGCAGGCGACGGGCACCGATGTTTTCGGTCTTCTCGTTGACCTGCCAGGCGATCTCTGCCACACGTTTGATGCCGTCCGGCTGGAACTTGATGGTCACGCCTTCGGTTTTCAGCAGTGCGCAGTACTGTTCGGTGAGCGACGCGTGCGGCTCGCTGAGGATGCGTTCGAAGTCTTCCGGGGTCAGGGCCTTGAGTTCGACGCGGATCGGCAGACGGCCTTGCAGCTCGGGCACCAGGTCGCTCGGTTTGCTCAGGTGGAATGCGCCGGAGGCGATAAACAGGATGTGGTCGGTTTTGACCATGCCCAGTTTGGTGTTGACCGTGCAGCCTTCGATCAGCGGCAGCAAGTCGCGCTGTACGCCTTCGCGGGACACGTCGATACCGCCGGAATTGCCACGCTTGGCGACCTTGTCGATTTCGTCGATGAACACGATGCCATGCTGCTCGACCGCTTCCAGGGCCTTGGCCTTGAGCTCTTCGTCATTGACCAGGCGGCTGGCTTCTTCGTCGCGCACCAGCCGCAGCGCTTCCTTGACCTTGAGCTTGCGGCTCTTGGCCTTGCCCTTGCCCATGTTTGCAAACAGGCTCTGCAACTGGTTGGTCATTTCTTCCATGCCCGGTGGCGCGGAGATATCGACGCCGGATACTTCGGCGACTTCGATTTCGATCTCCTTGTCATCCAGCTGACCTTCGCGCAGGCGCTTGCGGAACAGTTGGCGGGTGTTGGAATCCTGGGCCGGCGCGGCGTCTTCGTTGCTGAAGCCCATGCGTGCCGGCGGCAGCAGTGCGTCGAGGATGCGCTCTTCGGCGGCGTCTTCGGCGCGGTGGCGAACCTTGATCATTTCCTGTTCGCGCAGCAGCTTGATCGCGGCATCGGCAAGGTCACGAATGATCGACTCGACGTCGCGGCCGACATAACCGACTTCGGTGAACTTGGTCGCTTCGACCTTGATGAACGGCGCGTTGGCAAGCTTGGCCAGGCGACGGGCGATTTCGGTTTTACCGACACCGGTCGGGCCGATCATCAGGATGTTCTTGGGGGTTACTTCAACGCGCAGCTCCTCAGGCAACTGCATCCGGCGCCAGCGGTTACGCAGGGCGATGGCGACGGCGCGCTTGGCATCGTCCTGGCCGATGATATGGCGACTGAGTTCATGGACGATTTCGCGGGGAGTCATTGGCATGGTAATGGGTGGTCCTCAAACAAGAATGAATGCCGTGGCGTGATGGCCGAAACAGGCTTATTCGCTGAGGTCCTGCTCCTCAATGGTGAAGGTGTGGTTGGTGAATACACAGATGTCGCCGGCGATGCCCAGGGCGGTTTCGACAATTTCCCGGGCCGACAGATCGGTTTTCTTCAGCAGGGCGCTGGCGGCGGCCTGAGCGTAACCGCCACCGGAGCCCATGGCGATCAGGCCTTCTTCGGGTTCAACCACATCGCCGTTGCCGGTGATGATCAGGGAGGCGTCTTTGTTGGCGACCGCGAGCATCGCTTCGAGGCGGCTGAGGGAGCGGTCGGTGCGCCATTCTTTGGCGAGCTCGACAGCGGCGCGAACCAGGTGGCCCTGGTGTTTCTCAAGCTGGCCTTCGAAACGTTCGAAGAGGGTAAAGGCGTCAGCGGTGGCGCCAGCAAAACCGGCGATGACCTGGCCGTGGTACAGGCGGCGAACTTTCTTCGCGTTGCCTTTCATCACGGTATTGCCGAGAGAAACCTGGCCGTCGCCGCCCATGACGACTTTGCCGTGGCGGCGAACTGAAACGATGGTGGTCAAGGGAAGAGTCTCCACGCAGCGGGGCGAAAATGCCTTATGCAAACTCATATGGGGGTGGTGAGGCGTATTTCAACTGCAGGACGTGGCGGGGGACGAGCGGTGCGAGCCAAATTAGAGATGTGGTGTTTATAAGGACGCCATCGCGAGCAGGCTCGCTCCCACAGGGGGGGGCATATTCTGTGGGAGCGAGCCTGCTCGCGATGAACGATGACGCGGCGTGACTGACAGGGTCAGCGGCTCTGGCGTTGTTGTAACAACAGGTTGCTGAAGCCGCTGCCGGCCAGTTGTTTTTGGGCGGTGGTCAGTTGTTCGCGGTTGCTGAACGGGCCGACCAACACGCGATACCAGGTCTCATCCTTCACCGTGCCGGACTCCACCGAAACCGCCTGGCCGAGCAGAATGATCTGCGCGCGGACCTTGTCGGCGTCGGCTTCCTTGCGGAACGAACCGGCTTGCAGGAAGAACTTGGTCACCGGCGCCGCTTTCGCCACCGGTGGCGCTGGCGGCGGGGTGACGCCGCTCAGCGCGGCCTGGGCGCGCGCGGTGTCGATCTTCGCCGCTTCTGCCGGGGTGACCGGCGCAACAGGCGCGGTCTGTGGCGTCGGCAGGGTTTTCTCCGGCACCGCATCCGGCGGCACGATGACCTCGGATTCCGGCAGCAAGGTGTAGAAGTCGTACTTCGGCTTCACCGGTTGCGTGGGGCTCGGCGGGGTCTTGTTGGCCTCGGCGATCTTGCTGGCTTTCTGTTGCTCCACCTTCTCGCGCTTGACGCTTTCGCTGCCCTTGCCCGGCTCCAGCTTCATCAGGAACACGATGAACGCGCCCACGGTCAGGCCGATGGCCATCCATAGCCATCCCGGAATCGGCTTTTTTGCAGGAGCTTGGTAACGGCTGGCGCCACGCTTTGGTGCTGGTTTTTTCTTGGCAGCCAACTTACATACGCTCCAGAGTTTCCAGGCCCAAGAGTTCCAGGCCTTGCTTGAGAGTGCGACCGGTCAATGCGGCGAGGCGCAAGCGGCTTTGCATCTGTGCCGGTGTTTCGGCGCTGAGGATCGGGCAGTTCTCGTAGAAGCTGGAGAACAGGCCGGCAACGTCGTACAGGTAGGTACAGAGCGTGTGCGGTGTACCTTTTTCGGCGACGTTGTTCAGCACTTCACCGAACTGCGCCAGCTTGGCGGCCAGTTCGTGTTCGTGTGCGGCTTCAAGAACGATCTGCCCCTCGACTTCGCTGAAGTCCTTGCCGAGTTTGCGGAATACGCCGGCCACACGGGTGTAGGCGTACAGCAGGTACGGCGCGGTGTTGCCTTCGAAGTTCAGCATCAGGTCGAAGTTGAAGCTGTAGTCGCTGGTGCGGTGCTTGGACAGGTCGGCGTATTTCACCGCGCCAATGCCCACCACCTTGGCGATGTTGCGCAGGTCGGCTTCGGCCAATTCCGGGTTCTTTTCCTTTACCAGCGTGTAGGCGCGCTCCTTGGCTTCGTTCAGCAGGTCGACCAGCTTCACGGTGCCGCCATCACGGGTCTTGAACGGGCGGCCATCGGCACCGTTCATGGTGCCAAAACCCATGTGCTCCATTTCCATCGGATGGGTCACGAACCCAGCCAGACGCGCCACTTCGAACACTTGCTGGAAGTGCAGGGCTTGACGCTGGTCGACGAAATACAGCGCGCGGTCGGCTTTCAGCACGCCGCTTCGATAACGCACGGCCGCCAGGTCAGTGGTGGCGTAGAGGTAGCCGCCGTCGGCCTTGACGATGATCACCGGCAGCGGGTCGCCGTCTGCGTTCTTGAACTCGTCGAGGAACACGCACTGGGCGCCGTTGCTCTCGACCAGCATGCCCTTGGCCTTGAGGTCGTTGACCACGTTGATCAGGTCGTCGTTGTAGGCACTTTCGCCCATCACATCGGCCATGGTCAGTTTGACGTTCAGCTGTTCGTAGATCTTCTGGCAGTGGGACAGCGAGATGTCCTTGAACTTGGTCCACAGCGCCAGGCATTCCGCGTCACCGGCCTGCAGCTTGACCACCAGGCCACGGGCGCGGTCGGCGAATTCTGCGGATTCGTCGAAGCGCTGTTTGGCGGCGCGGTAGAAGTTTTCCAGGTCTGACAGTTCATCGCTGGTGATCGGGTTTTCCTGCAGGTACGCCATCAGCATGCCGAACTGGGTGCCCCAGTCGCCCACGTGGTTCTGACGGATCACGGTGTCGCCGAGGAACTCCAGCACGCGCGCCACGCCGTCGCCGATGATGGTCGAACGCAAGTGACCCACGTGCATCTCTTTGGCCAGGTTCGGGGCCGACAGGTCGACCACGGTGCGCTGCACGGAGCCTGCCTTGCGTACGCCGATTTGGGCGTCGGCGAGGGCGGCGTCCAGGCGCGAGGCCAGGGCTTGGGTGTTCTGGAAAAAGTTGAGGAAACCTGGACCAGCGATTTCGGTTTTGCTGACGTTTTCGTCAGCCGGCAGCGCGGCAATGATTTTTTCCGCCAGATCGCGCGGTTTCATGCCGGCCGGTTTAGCCAGCATCATGGCGATGTTGCTGGCGAAGTCGCCGTGAGTCTTGTCACGGGAGTTCTCCACCTGAATCGCCGGCGTCAGGCCTTCAGGCAACACACCGTCGGTAACGAGTTGGGTGAGGGCTTGCTGGATCAACTGGCGAATGGTGTCTTTCATGGTCTTCTCTATCAACCGCAAAGCGGCGGCGCATCAATGCGCAGGTGGAAAAACTGGGCATTATCCGTTGCGAAGTCGGGCTTGCCAACCATAGCAGGCAGGTTATGGATATGTGGTGACAAATCCGCCGCCATCGCGAGCAAGCCCGCTCCCACAGGGAGTTGGTGGTGAACACAAAATGCATGAACACCCGAGATCCACTGTGGGAGCGAGCCTGCTCGCGATGGCGATCTTCAAATCAATACAAATCGACAGGATCAACATCCAGCGACCAGCGCACCTGCCGCCCGCTCGGCATCTGTTCCAGCGCCAGCAGCCAGGCGCTCAGCAAACGATGCAGCGGTGCCCGAGCCGTAGCTTGCAGCAACAATTGCGCACGATAACGCCCGGCCCGGCGTTCCATCGGCGCCGGCACCGGTCCCAGCAACTCGATCCCTGTCAGACTCTGCTCATCCAGCAATCGTTCAGCCTCGCTGCAGGCTTCATCGAGGAAGCTTTCGGCCTGCCCCGGTTTGTGCGCTTCGGCCCGCAACAGCGCCAGGTGCGCGAACGGTGGCAGCCCGGCGGAACGACGCTCGCTCAAGGCCTGTTCGGCAAAGGCGAAATAACCTTGTTCGGTGAGTTGCACCAACAGCGGATGGTCAGCCAAATGGGTCTGGATGATCACTTTGCCCGGCTCTTCGGCGCGGCCGGCACGACCCGCCACTTGCACGATCAACTGGGCCATGCGCTCGCTGGCGCGGAAGTCACCGGAGAACAACCCGCCGTCGGCATCGAGAATCGACACCAGTGTCACCCGTGGGAAGTGGTGCCCCTTGGCGAGCATCTGCGTGCCCACCAAAATGCACGGCTTACCTTTCTGAATGGTCGCGAAGAGCTGATTCATCGCGTCTTTGCGCGAGGTACTGTCGCGATCGACCCGCAACACCGGGTAGTCCGGGAACAGAATGCCCAAACGCTCTTCTGCGCGCTCGGTACCGGCGCCCACCGGTCGCAAATCGACTTTGCCGCAGGTTGGGCAATGCCGAGGGACGCGCTCGACGTAGCCGCAATGGTGGCAACGCAGCTCGCCGGAGCGCTGGTGCACGGTCATTCGCGCATCGCAGCGCTGGCATTCGGACATCCAGCCGCAATCGTGACAGAGCAGGGTGGGCGCAAAGCCGCGACGGTTGAGGAACACCAATACTTGCTGGCCGGCGGCGAGTGTCTGGCCGATCGCCTGTTGCATCGGGCCGGAAATGCCGCTGTCCAGCGGACGGCTTTTGACGTCCAGGCGCAGGAAGCGAGGTTGTTTCGCCCCGCCGGCGCGCTCGTTCAAGCGCAGGAGTCCGTAACGACCGGTGTAGGCGTTGTGCAGGCTTTCCAGTGATGGCGTCGCCGAGCCGAGGACAATCGGGATGTTTTCCTGCCGTGCTCGCACCAACGCCAGGTCACGGGCGTGATAGCGCAAACCTTCCTGCTGTTTATAAGAGCCATCGTGCTCTTCATCGATGATGATCAGTCCGGGGTTCTTCATTGGCGTGAACAGTGCCGAGCGGGTGCCGATAATAATGTCGGCCTCGCCATCCCGGGCGGCGAGCCAGGATTCCAGGCGTTCGCGGTCGTTGACGGCCGAATGCACCAGGGCGATACGCGCATTGAAGCGCTGCTCGAAGCGCGCCAGGGTCTGCGGCCCGAGGTTGATTTCGGGGATCAGCACCAGCGCTTGCTTGCCGGCCTCAAGGGTTTCGCGGATCAGTTGTAAATAGACTTCGGTCTTGCCGCTGCCGGTGACGCCGGCCAGCAGGAACGCGTGGAAACTGTCGAAACCTGCGCGGATCGCTTCATACGCGGCGCGTTGCTCCGGGTTCAGCGGCAGCTCCGGTTGCGCCAGCCAGTGTTCGTGGCGCTCGCTCGGCGCGTTTTTGCGGATATCCACCTTCACCAGTTCTTTGGCCAACAGCAGGTCGAGACTGTCCTTGCTCAGCATCAACTTGCTCAGCAACTGATGGGCAACGCCGTGAGGATGCTGGGCCAGGGTCGCCAGGGCTTCGCGCTGACGCGGAGCACGGGCGATGCGCGGGTCATCCAGTTTGGCGCCCGGAGTGATCGACCAGAAGCGTTCCTGGCGAGCTTCGGCCAGTTCACCCTGGCGCAACAGGACCGGCAGCGCCCAGCTCAAGGTGTCACCGAGGCTGTGCTGATAATACTGGGACGTCCACAGGCACAGCTTGAACAGCGCCGCCGGCAACGGTGGCGTGGCGTCGAGCAAAGCCAATGCCGGCTTGAGCTTGTCGGCCGGGACTTCGCTGTGACTGGTGACTTCCACCAGTATCCCGATCATCTCGCGGCGGCCGAACGGCACCCGCAGCCGCATGCCCGGATGCAGGTGCGCGCGCAGGACGCCGGCCGGGGCACGGTAGTCGAACAGGCGGCGCAGAGGCGAAGGCAAGGCGAGGCGCAAAATGGCGTCGGGCACGCGGGGGGATCTCATTGAACGGGCGGTAAAGAAGGGCCGGAGCCTAGCAGACGGTCGGAGTGAGGCATAGCTTGCGTGATTGCAAAGGTCTGGTAGAATCCGCGGCCTAATTACGTGCGGTATTCAACAATAGTGTTGAGTGGCGGCACGCTAGCCCGAGGAAGACACCATGAAAGCCGATATCCATCCAACATACGAAATCACCGCAGTTACCTGCAGCTGTGGCAACAAGTTCGAAACTCGTTCGAACCTGGCCAAGCCTCTGGCGATCGACGTATGCAACGAGTGCCACCCGTTCTACACCGGTAAGCAGAAGACTCTGGATACTGGCGGCCGTGTACAGAAGTTCGCCGATCGTTTCGGTGCTTTCGGCAAAAAAGCCTAAGGCTGATCTTTTTGGAGGGTCGTTTCGGCTTCTCCGGATTGATGAAAAAGGCGTCCCTCGCGGGCGCCTTTTTTATGTCTGCGGTTTGGCTCTCCAGTGCCCTGGCCCATTTCTACAGCGCCAACGGTGCCAATCTCCAAGCGCAGAGGCTCGCTGAAGGCCTCGGTTATGTTGCTTCTGACCCATCCGGCCATGCTTCAAACGGCGCCTCAAGAAAAAATTGTAGACATTTTTTAATATGATTGTGAACAGTTAAGCCCTTGTGTTCCGTGGCTCTTGGCCCAAAGTCGTAGGGTAGGGCTCTTGACAGGGGTGACTGGTCAGTCTTGTAGGGACTTTGCGACACGAGTATCCTCGGCGGTCCGTCTGTCCAACAGTAAAAGCGGAATGCCCACATGTCTGATTTGAAAACTGCCGCTCTCGAATATCACGCCCATCCTCGTCCAGGGAAGCTGAGTGTCGAGCTCACCAAGGCCACCGCTACCGCCCGCGATCTGTCGCTGGCCTACAGCCCCGGCGTAGCCGAACCAGTACGCGAAATCGCCCGCGACCCTGAACTGGCCTACAAATACACCGGCAAAGGCAACCTGGTTGCAGTCATTTCCGATGGCACCGCGATTCTCGGCCTGGGTAACCTGGGTCCATTGGCTTCCAAGCCGGTGATGGAAGGTAAAGGCGTGCTGTTCAAGCGCTTTGCCGGTATCGACGTGTTCGACATCGAAGTCGACTCCGAAAGCCCGCAAGCCTTCATCGACACCGTCAAGCGTATCTCCATCACCTTCGGTGGCATCAACCTGGAAGACATCAAGGCACCTGAGTGCTTTGAGATCGAACGTGCTCTGATCGAGCAGTGCGACATTCCGGTGTTCCACGATGACCAGCACGGTACCGCGATCGTGACCGCTGCCGGCATGATCAATGCCCTGGAAATCGCTGGCAAAACCCTGCCGGAAGCCAAGATCGTCTGCCTGGGTGCCGGTGCTGCCGCCATCTCCTGCATGAAGTTGCTGGTGAGCATGGGTGCCAACATCGAAAACATCTTCATGGTTGACCGTACCGGTGTGATCCACTCCGGCCGTGACGACCTGAACCAGTACAAGGCTGTCTTCGCTCACGCGACTGACAAGCGCACCCTGGCAGACGCCCTGACCGGCGCAGACGTGTTCGTCGGCCTGTCCGGTCCGAACCTGCTGAGCGCTGAAGGCCTGAAGTCCATGGCGGCCAACCCGATCGTGTTCGCGTGCTCGAACCCGGACCCGGAAATCTCCCCGGAACTGGCTCACGCTACCCGTGACGACGTGATCATGGCCACCGGTCGTTCGGACTACCCGAACCAGGTGAACAACGTACTGGGCTTCCCGTTCATCTTCCGTGGTGCCCTGGACGTTCGCGCCAAGCGCATCAACGAAGAAATGAAAGTGGCTGCGGCCAACGCCCTGCGTGAACTGGCCAAGCTGCCAGTGCCTCAGGAAGTGTGTGACGCTTACGGTGGCATCAAGCTGGAATTCGGTCGTGAGTACATCATCCCGAAACCAATGGATGCGCGTCTGATCACTGTGATCTCCGATGCTGTGGCCAAGGCTGCGATCGAGACCGGTGTGGCGACCCTGCCGTATCCGAAGAACTACCCGCTGAAAAGCGTGGATGATGTGTTCAACGGCTAAGTCGTTGTAACGCTTCAACAGAAAGCCCCGGCTCTTGTGAGTCGGGGTTTTTTTATGCCTGTCATTTGCTGATATACACCCATCAAAACTGTGGGAGTGAGCCTGACAGCCGACCCATCTCCTGAATATGTACACCAATCAAAACGGTGGGAGCGAGCCTGCTCGCGATGGCGGCCTGACAGCCGACCAATCTCTTGCAGGTGTACATATCCATTCCTGCGGTAACGGCCACTTACGGTTTCGCCCTTACGGCGAGTCCCTTTTGTCAAACGCCCGGAGTGCCGGCCCAGCCAAAAGGAACCAAAAAGTCTCGCCCCAAGCGTACGGCCCCTCGCCTAGGCTCGGCGTACCCTTGCTCCGGCATTCATCAGGGGGCATCGCCTCCGGTCGGCTTCGCTTCGACCTCCTCTCGATGTGTCCGGCTACGCCGTACGGCGCTGCGCGCCCACCCCCTGATGAACACCTCCACTCGGCCTCCCGAAGGGGCGGGTAGATCAAGATCAAAGGCGGCAGGCGAGCTAACGCTCGGCCTGTTGAGTGGTGGGGTTTGTGTAATTCCCGTAGGAAGAGGCTTGAACTCGATGACAGCATCGCGGGCAGCGTAGAAATCTCTGACAAGTCTTTAGGGTTGCCGCTCGGAAGGGCCGCGTCTAGCCTTTGAACGTCGCTGCCAATTCAGCGACAGGGTGTGAGAACCCGGGAAATTCAGTAGGCGCAAAGCGCTAGCTCTACCATAATCGTCGCCGACGTTTTTCGTCTGCACCATGTGTTATGGCGGCTGTGTGCGGGCAGACTTCGGTCTGGCCGGGTGCCTACTACCGGTATTCTCACCCCGTTCACAGCTGCCACCTCTTTGCCGAGTGAGACCGGCAAGTCGTGGCTCCCACTTCAGTAGGAGCAAAACATGGACAAGTTGATCCCCGATCCGCCAGAACACGACGACGTCTCCCCCTACGAATCCCTCGATTCAAAAAAGCTCCACGACGCCGCCCACCGCGCCCTCGATCACTACCTGAAACCCACGCTCGCCAAACTGCGCTTCAGCGATCTGCGCTCAGACCGTCTGTTTAGCGTTGCGCCCGACGTGGGTCTCGAAAGTCTGTTGGCCAATGCCTCGGAAGATCTGGCCTCAGTCAAGGTCATGGCCGCCGACCTGGCATTCGAGATCGAAGGTTCACGACGCAGTGTGGCGTTGGCGATTTGCCGAATGGTCGATGGCGCCTTGTTACTGGTGGACAGGGCGCTGGATGACTACAACCCGTCGGAGTCGGACCAGTTTTACGTCAAAGAGTAGAAGCGCGAAGTCCAGAGGCTAAAAAGCCCCGCCTTCAATCGAAGAGCGGGGCTTTTGGGTGGGGCTGTGTGATCAGAACAAATCGATCGGCGCCGCTTCATCCGCTGGCAGCGGGCTGCCCGGGGCATTGCCGTTGCCCAGTTCGTTGACCGATGGCGGTGTGTCTTCGGCCTTGAACAGCTCGAAGTAGGCGCCTGGCGTGCTTGGCGTTGCTGCACGGCCACTGACCGGGTCAACCCGCAGGCTGAGGATGCCTTCAGGCTCAGCCTGGGTATGTGGCGGCATGCCTTTGAGCGCGGCGCCCATGTAGTTCATCCAGATTGGCAGCGCCACGGTGCCACCGAACTCGCGCTTGCCAAGGCTTTCCGGTTGGTCGAAACCGGTCCAGACCGTGGTCACGTAATCGGCGTTGTAGCCCGAGAACCAGGCATCCTTGGATTCGTTGGTGGTCCCGGTCTTGCCCGCGATGTCGCTGCGGCCCAGTGCCAGGGCGCGACGCCCGGTACCGAGCTTGATCACATCTTCAAGCATGCTGTTGAGGATGAAGGTGGTGCGCCCGTCGATGATGCGTTCAGCCACGGCCGGCGCCTGCGCGGCGGCTTGTGTTGCTTGTGCGGCCGGGGCTTCGCCTGGCGTCGGGTTGACCGTAAAGGTGGCGTTGGCCGGCGCTGCAATCCCGCTGCTGGCGATATCGCCCTTCGGCACGCTTGGCGGGTTGGCGACGAACAGCGTGTCACCGTTGCGGCTTTCGATCTTGTCGATGATGTAGGGGCTGATCTTGTAGCCGCCGTTGGCAAAGGTGCTCCAGCCAGTGGCGATTTCCATCGGTGTCAGCGTTGCGGTACCCAAGGCCAGCGAGAGGTTGCGCGGCAGGTCCTGTTTGTTGAAACCGAACTTGCTGATGTAGTCGATGGTGCGATCGACGCCCATCGCCTGGAGCAGGCGGATCGACACCAGGTTGCGCGACTTGTAGAGCGCCTCACGCATGCGGATCGGGCCGAGGAAGGTGTTGGTGTCGTTCTTCGGACGCCAGACCTTGTCCAGGTACTCGTCGACGAACACGATCGGTGCGTCGTTTACCAGGCTCGCCGGGGTGTAGCCGTTGTCCAGCGCAGCGCTGTAGACGAATGGTTTGAAGCTCGAGCCCGGTTGGCGCTTGGCCTGCATTGCGCGGTTGTAGTTGCTCTGCTCGAAAGCGAAACCGCCGACCAGGGCGCGGATCGCGCCGTTCTGTGGGTCCAGCGAAACCAGCGCGCTTTGGGCGACCGGAATCTGGCTGAACTTCAGGGCGTTGTCCGGCTGGCGCTGAACGCGAATCAGGTCACCGACCTGGGCGACGTCCGATGGCTGCTTCGGTACCGGGCCCATGCTGTTGGTATTCAGGAACGGGCGCGCCCATTTCATGCTGTCCCAGCTGACATGTTCTTCACCGCTGCGGGTCAGGACCTGCACGCCATTCTTCTCGACCAGGGTGACGATGGCCGGTTCCAGGCCGCTGATGGTGCGCTGCTTGGTCAGTTCCGTGGCCCAGGCGTCGGGTGTCTTGCCCGGCAGACGGGATTCAGGGCCGCGGTAACCGTGACGTTGATCGTAGGTGATCAAGCCTTCATGAACGGCGGTGTTGGCCATCTCCTGAAGGTTGCTCGGCACGGTGGTAGTGACGCGGAAACCTTCGGTGTAAGCATCGGCGCCATAACGACCGACCATTTCGGCGCGGGCCATTTCAGCGATATACGGCGCGTTCACTTCCGGCGTCGGCACGTGATAGCTGGCGTTCAGCGGCTCGTTGATTGCGGTCTGATACGCCGCCTCGTCGATTTTCCCGAGCTTGTACATGCGCCCCAGGATCCAGTCGCGACGTTCCTTGCTGCGCGCGGGGTTGGCCAACGGGTTGAAGCGCGAAGGCGCTTTCGGCAGGCCGGCGATCATCGCCATCTGCGCCAGGCTGACGTCACGAATCGATTTGCCGTAATACACCTGCGCCGCCGCCTCGATGCCGTAGGCGCGGTTACCCAGATAGATCTTGTTCACGTAAAGCTCAAGGATCTCGTCCTTGGTCAGCTGACGCTCGATTTGCAGGGCCAGGAGGATTTCCGTGGTCTTGCGCGAAAAGCTGCGTTCGCTGGTGAGGAAGAAGTTCTTCGCCACCTGCATGGTGATGGTGCTACCGCCGGATTGAATGTGTCCGCTTTTGACCAATTGGGTCGCGGCACGCATCAGGCTGCTGGGGTCGACGCCGTAGTGGTTGGCGAAGTTGTCGTCTTCAGCACTTAGTAACGCATTGATGAAATTGGGGGGAATGTCGGCGAAACGGATCGGCGTGCGGCGCATTTCGCCAAACTCTGCGATCAACTTGCCGTCGCTGCTGTAGACCCGCAAGGGAATCTGCAACTGAATGCTTCTTAGTGCCTCCACGGACGGCAATCCGGGACTAAGGTAAAGAAAAGCGCCGCTCAGACCGAGGAGCAGTCCACAGAAAACGGCGACGATGGACCACCCGAAAAATTTCAGCAGACGAATCAAGGCTTTTGGACATCCAGGGTAAAGAATGAATTAGGCGTCAGGGCATTCAGAGTCAGCAAGGATCGACCCGCGCTTGGGAAAGCGGAGAAAAACGCAGGGCATTATAAGCATTTTTCCACCGAAAGCGCATTTGGCGCCTCTGTCAAGGCGCCGCTATTGAATGCAACGAACCATACAGAGTCCGTAACTCACGGATAGTCATAGGGAAATGCGAGTGTTGGGACTCTTCAATAAAAAAAACCGCACGCTTTTGGGGATCGACATCAGCTCCACGTCGGTGAAGCTTCTCGAGCTAAGTCGCGCAGGCACGCGATACCGGGTGGAAGCCTACGCGGTAGAGCCGCTGCCGGCCAACGCGGTGGTCGAGAAAAACATCGCCGAACTGGAAGGTGTCGGCCAAGCGTTGTCCCGGGTGTTGCTCAAGGCCAAAACCAGCGTCAGGAATGTCGCGGTGGCGGTTGCCGGATCAGCGGTCATTACCAAGACCATCGAAATGGACGCCGGGCTTGGCGCCGATGACATGGAAAGTCAGTTGAAGATCGAGGCTGACCAATACATCCCCTATCCCCTCGAAGAAGTCGCCATCGATTTTGAGGTGCAGGGTGCTTCCCATCGTCATCCCGAGCGGGTCGATGTGCTGCTGGCGGCGTGTCGCAAGGAAAACGTCGAAGTTCGCGAAGCCGCGCTGGCCCTTGCCGGCCTGACCGCACGGGTGGTTGATGTCGAAGCTTACGCGCTGGAGCGTTCAATTGGCTTGCTGTCGGCACAGTTGGCCGGCGTTCATGAGCGTCCGACGATGGCCGTGGTCGACATCGGCGCCACCATGACCACCTTGAGCGTGTTGTCCAAGGGCCGAATCATCTACACCCGTGAGCAGTTGTTCGGCGGTCGACAGTTGACGGAGGAAATCCAGCGCCGCTACGGCATGACCGTCGAGCAGGCGGGGTTGGCGAAAAAACAGGGTGGTTTGCCTGACGACTACGTCAGCGAAGTCCTGCAACCGTTTCGCGAGGCATTGGTGCAGCAGGTTTCGCGATCGTTGCAGTTCTTTTTCGCCTCGGGCCAGTACCACGCAGTCGATCATATCCTGCTGGCCGGTGGCACCGCGTCGGTCGCCGGGCTGGATCGGTTGATCGAGCAGCAGCTTGGGACGCCGACGCAGGTGGCCAATCCGTTTGCCGACATGACACTGAGCAGCAAGGTCAACGCCAGTGCTCTGGCCAGTGATGCGCCGGCGCTGATGATTGCCTGCGGCCTGGCGCTGAGGAGTTTCGACTGATGGCGCGGATCAATCTTCTCCCTTGGCGCGAAGAACTGCGCGAGGAACGTCGCAAGCGCTTCCTGTTGGCGCTGGCCGGGGTGTTGGTCGCGGCAGTCGGCGTGATTCTGCTGGGGGACCGCTACATCAGCAGTGCCATTGATCGACAAGTCGCGCGCAACGATTACGTGGCTAAACAAGTGGCCGTGCTCGATGACCGGATCAGGCAGATCAGCGATCTGAAAGCCCGGCGCCAGCAGCTCGTGGAGCGGATGCGGATCATCCAGGACTTGCAAGGCAACCGGCCGATCAGCGGGCGGATCTTCGATCAATTGGCGCGTACGCTGCCAGACGGGGTGTATTTCACCGACGTGAAAATGCTCGATAAAACGCTGTCCATCAGCGGTGCGGCAGAATCGAACAACCGTGTCTCGGACTTGTTGCGCAACCTTGATGCCTCCGATTGGTTTGATTCGCCGAGCCTGACCGAGGTGAAGGCGACCACCGCCGGGGCGCTGGATCAGGCCAATGTGTTCCAGTTGACCGTTCGCCAGACTCAGCCGGCCGCAGCGGAGGACGCGAAATGAGTCCGGCCGAATGGTTCGAGAGTCTGCGCAAGGTCGATATCAATGACCTGGACCTCAGCACCATGGGCTCCTGGCCTGCGGCGGTCAAAGGTCTGCTCGGCGGGTTGCTGATGGTTCTGGTGCTGGCGCTGGGTTACAGCTTTTACCTCAAGGATCTTGACGATCAGCTCGAAGCAGCCCGTGCCGGGGAAATCACCCTCAAGGAGCAGTTCGCGAGCAAAGCGCATCTGGCAGCCAATCTTGAGGCTTATATCGAGCAGATGAAGGAAATGGAAACCTCCTTCGGCGTGCTATTGCGACAGTTGCCCAGCGATACCGAAGTGCCCGGCCTGCTGGAAGACATCACCCGTACCGGATTGGGCAGCGGGCTGGAGTTCGAAGAGATCAAGCTGCTGCCGGAAGTCACCCAGCCGTTCTACATCGAGCTGCCGATCCAGGTCACTGTGACCGGCGCCTACCACGACCTGGCAACTTTCGTCAGTGGCGTCGCCAGCCTCCCACGGATCGTCACCCTGCACAACTTCAACATCGAGCCAGTGGCTGCGGGCAGTGGCTCGAAACTGCGTATGAACATCCTGGCCAAGACCTACCGCTACAACGACAAGGGGCTGCAGAAATGAATGCGGCCCGATGGTTTTCGCTGCTTCTGCTGCTGGGTGGTCTCGCCGGTTGTGGCAATGGTAACGACTTCAGTGATCTGGATGCCTACATGAGCGAGGTGCGCTTGCGCCCGCCCGGCAAGATTGAGCCTGTGCCGACGTTCAGGTCTTACGAAACCTTCACCTACAACGCTGCGTCTTTACGCAGCCCGTTTTCACCGCAGATCAGGACGGATCTGGCAGGTCGGAAACAGGGTTCGCGCAACGTCAAACCCGATCCGCACCGGATCAAACAATACCTCGAAGGTTTCAACATCGAGCAGTTTGAAATGGTCGGCACTATCTCCAATGCCTCAGGAGTCTTTGCGCTATTGCGCGGCGCCGGTGGGGTGCATCGGTTGAAGGTCGGTGACTACCTGGGGCGCAACGATGGCCGGATCGTGGCCATCAGCGACTCGCAAGTCGATGTGGTCGAAATCGTTCCCGATGGCGAGGGTGCCTGGCTGGAGCGACCGCGGACTATTCCTTTGAAAGAGCACTCATAGTGGAACTCGAATCATGAACAGGATCCTTTCAGCCCTCGGGATGTCGCTATGGATGGCGCTGCTTTCACCGATGGTACAGGCGGCCAATCTTAAAACGCTGGATGTCGCCGCGCTGCCGGGTGATCGCGTCGAGTTGAAACTGGCTTTCGATGGGCCACCGCCCGCGCCCCATGGCTACACCACCGATCAACCGGCGCGAATCGCTCTCGATTTACCGGGTGTGAGCAGTCAGCTGGCAAGCAAGACGCGTGACCTGGGAGGCGGCAACGCCCGCAGCGCGACGGTGGTCGAGGCCAAGGATCGTACTCGTTTGATCATCAACCTGACGCAGTTGACGCCTTACAGCACGCGCGTTGAGGGCAACACGCTGTATGTGGTGGTTGGGCAGGCCG
This sequence comes from Pseudomonas sp. 6D_7.1_Bac1, assembly GCF_025465945.1. GTDB lineage: Bacteria > Pseudomonadota > Gammaproteobacteria > Pseudomonadales > Pseudomonadaceae > Aquipseudomonas. Next base: position 130,702 of record NZ_JANLNW010000020.1, read on the forward strand.
CAGGCAGAGCTCAAAAAAAACGGCCCGCCGCACCGAGAGTGGCCAGTGCCACACCGGCGCCAGACAAGAGCTACGCCCCCGTCAGCAAGGCGATTCGCGGCGTGGACTTTCAGCGCGGTGAGCAGGGTGAAGGCAATGTCATCATTGATCTCTCGGACCCAGGCATTAGCCCGGACATCCAGGAACATGACGGCAAGATCATCCTCAACTTCGCCAAAACCCAGTTGCCTGAACGCTTGCGGGTTCGTCTCGATGTCAAGGATTTCGCCACACCGGTGCAATTCGTCAATGCCAGTGCGTCCTCCGATAAGACCAGCATCAGCATCGAGCCCAGCGGTGCATTCGACTATTCGACTTACCAGACCGACAACAAGCTGACTGTCAGCGTCCGCCCGATGACCGTCGATGATCTGCGCAAGCGCAACGCAGAGCGCTTTGCCTACAGCGGCGAGAAGCTGTCATTGAATTTTCAGGACATCGACGTGCGCTCGGTACTGCAGCTGATCGCCGACTTCACCAACCTCAATCTGGTGGCCAGTGACACGGTGCAGGGTGGCATCACCTTGCGCCTGCAAAACGTGCCGTGGGATCAGGCGCTGGACCTGGTGCTCAAGACCAAAGGCCTGGACAAGCGCAAGATTGGCAACGTCTTGCTGGTAGCGCCGGCCGATGAGATTGCTGCCCGCGAGCGCCAGGAACTGGAGTCGCGCAAGCAGATTGCCGAACTGGCGCCATTGCGCCGTGAGCTGTTGCAGGTCAACTATGCCAAGGCGGCGGATATCGCCAAGCTGTTCCAGTCGGTGACCAGCGCCGAGGCGAAAATCGATGAGCGCGGTTCGATCACCGTCGATGAGCGAACCAACAACATCATTGCCTACCAGACCCAGGATCGCCTGGATGAGCTACGGCGGATCGTCGCTCAGCTGGATATTCCCGTGCGTCAGGTGATGATCGAGGCGCGGATCGTCGAAGCCAACGTCGACTACGACAAAAGCCTCGGCGTTCGCTGGGGTGGTTCGGTGAGTAACAAGGGGAACTGGAACGCCTCCGGCGTCAGCAACGGGGCTAACGCCTCATCGACCATTGGTACACCGGGCAGCACCAGCACCAACTCACCGTTCGTCGACATGGGCACGGCGGGCAATACCTCGGGGATCGGCATCGCCTTCATCACCGACAACGTGTTGCTGGACCTTGAGCTGACCGCCATGGAGAAGACCGGTAACGGGGAAATCGTCTCTCAACCCAAAGTGGTCACCTCCGACAAGGAAACCGCGAAGATCCTCAAGGGTACGGAAATTCCCTATCAGGAAGCCAGCTCCAGCGGTGCGACATCGGTGTCATTCAAGGAGGCCTCGTTGTCGCTCGAAGTGACGCCACAGATCACCCCGGACAACCGCATCATCATGGAGGTCAAGGTCACCAAGGATGAGCCGGATTACCTGAACAAAGTGCAGGATGTACCGCCGATCAAGAAGAACGAGGTCAACGCCAAGGTACTGGTCAACGACGGCGAGACCATCGTCATCGGTGGAGTTTTCTCAAATACTCAGAGCAAGGTTGTAGATAAGGTGCCATTTCTCGGTGATGTGCCGTATCTTGGCCGCCTTTTCCGGCGTGACGTGGTGTCGGAGAAAAAATCCGAGCTGCTGGTATTTCTCACTCCGCGTATCATGAATAACCAGGCGATTGCTGTGAGTCATTGATTCTGTGCGAAATTTGATTCTTGTTGGGCCGATGGGTGCTGGAAAAAGCACCATCGGCCGCTTGTTGGCCAAAGAGCTACGCCTGCCGTTCAAGGATTCCGATAAGGAAATTGAATTGCGCACAGGCGCCAATATCCCGTGGATCTTCGATAAAGAAGGCGAGCCCGGCTTTCGTGATCGCGAGCAGGCGATGATCGCCGAGCTGTGCGCGCTCGATGGCGTGGTGCTGGCGACCGGTGGTGGCGCAGTGATGCGCGACGCCAATCGTCGAGCGCTGCACGCCGGCGGGCGAGTGGTGTATCTGCACGCGTCGGTCGAACAGCAGGTCGGGCGCACTGCGCGTGATCGCAATCGTCCGTTGTTGCGCACCGCCGATCCGGCAAAAACCCTCCGGGATTTGCTGGCGCTGCGCGATCCGCTGTATCGGGAAATCGCCGACCTGGTGGTGGAAACCGATGAACGGCCGCCGCGAATGGTGGTGCTGGATATCCTGGAACGCTTGCAGCAGCTACCTCCCCGTTAATGCGCAGAGCGAAATGCGCTATCCTCGGCTCCGGTCATAACCGTTCGAGGGTGTGGCGCGTGGCTGGTGGGCAACGTCACACAAGCAGATGTTGCCAGTCGATAATGTAAGGCAGGACGCCTGATTCCAACTTCACTGTGGGGACACATGCAGACACTTAAGGTCGATTTAGGCGAGCGTAGCTACCCGATCCATATTGGCGAAGGGTTGCTGGATCAGCCCGAACTGCTGGCGCCGCATATCGCCGGGCGGCAAGTCGCGATCATCTCCAACGAGACCGTTGCGCCGCTGTATCTAGAGCGTCTGACCCGCAGCCTTGCACAATTTTCGGTTATTTCCGTGGTTCTGCCCGACGGCGAAGCCTTCAAGAACTGGGAAACCCTGCAAACCATCTTTGACGGCCTGCTCACGGCCCGCCATGACCGCCGCACTACCGTGATCGCCCTGGGCGGCGGTGTGATTGGCGACATGGCCGGTTTTGCCGCCGCCTGTTATCAGCGTGGTGTCGATTTCATCCAGGTCCCGACCACCTTGCTGTCGCAAGTCGACTCCTCGGTGGGCGGCAAGACCGGCATCAACCACCCGCTGGGCAAAAACATGGTCGGCGCCTTCTATCAGCCGAACGTCGTGTTGATCGATACCGCCACGCTCAATACCTTGCCGGCTCGCGAGTTGTCTGCGGGCCTGGCCGAGGTCATCAAATACGGGCTGATCTGCGACGAGCCGTTCCTCACCTGGCTCGAAGATAACGTCGATCGCCTGCGGGCGCTGGATCAAACGGCCCTGACCTACGCTATCGAACGCTCCTGCGCGGCCAAGGCTGCTGTGGTCGGTGCCGACGAGCGTGAGTCCGGTGTTCGCGCCACGCTCAATCTGGGGCATACCTTCGGCCACGCCATCGAAACCCACATGGGCTATGGTGTCTGGCTACATGGTGAAGCGGTGGCTGCTGGCACTGTAATGGCCCTGGAAATGTCTTCGCGTCTGGGCTGGATCAGTGCCCAGGAGCGTGATCGTGGCATTCGCCTGTTCCAGCGTGCCGGGTTGCCGGTCATCCCGCCGCAAGAGATGACTGAAGCCGATTTTCTCGAACACATGGCAATTGACAAGAAAGTAATCGACGGTCGTTTGCGACTGGTGTTGTTGCGCCGCATGGGCGAAGCCGTAGTGACCGACGATTATCCGAAAGAGGTTTTACAGGCCACGCTGGGGGCGGATTACCGCGCCCTGGCTCAGCTTAAAGGTTAATAAGATCCCGATGACTAGTTTGCATGCCGACGAGGCGTTCCTCGGCCACTACCAGTTGAGTCACGACCCTTTTGCTCCACGGGTACCTGGCTTCAAATTCTTCCCGGCCCAGCGCAAACCCGTGCTGGGGCAACTGCATCACCTGGCGCGTTACAGCCAGTTGTTGCTGGTGGTCACCGGCCCGCAAGGCAGCGGCAAGACCCTGTTGCGTCAGGCGCTGGTAGCCAGCACCAACAAGCAATCGGTGCAGAGCGTGGTGGTTTCCGCCCGTGGCGCCGGCGACGCGGCAGGTGTGTTGCGTCAGGTGGCTCAGGCGCTGAACGTCGCCCAGGCTGAAGTCGGCGCGATCCTCAAGCAGGTGGTGCAGCTCGCACTGACTGGCCAGGAAGTTTACTTGCTGGTCGATGACGCCGAGCAACTCGACGAATCCGCCCTTGAAGCGCTGCTGGCGCTGGCGGCGGGTGCACCGGAAGGCCGTCCGCACGTGTTCCTGTTCGGCGAGTCGTCGTTGATCGCCGAGCTTGAGCAGTTGAGCACCGAGGAAGAGCGCTTCCACGTCATCGAGCTGCAACCTTACGCCGAAGAAGAAACCCGCGAATACCTGGCCCAGCGACTCGAAGGCGCCGGTCAGGGAATCGAACTTTTCTCCGCGAATCAGATCTCTGAGATTCACGAAAGCTCCGATGGATGGCCTGGCAACATCAATCAGGTCGCCCGCGATGCGATGATCGAAGCCATGATTGCTAGCCGCTCAGCGGTCAAGCGTCCAAGTATGGGGTTCAATATGCCGAAGAAACACGTATTGGCGATATCCGCCGTAGTCGTGGTCGCGGTGGCCGCCGCCTGGTTGATGCCAGGTCGCAGCAAGGCACCAACCACCGGCGCGCCAGCCAATGAGCAGGCTCAACTGCCGCTGGGTACACCGAAACCGAACGGCGGCGCTCCGGCGGTCGAGTTCGCCGGCAATACCCAGCCGATGCCGTTGCCGCTGGTCGGACAATCGCAGCCAGTGATGCGTGGCCCATTGGCAGAAGCCGCGGGTGGTATCACCGAAGGCGACGACGGCGTACCGGTCGAAGGTTCCAGCGCCAAACCGCCTACCGTGACCACCACCGCGCCTCCGGCAGGTATCCCGGCCGGTCCGACGCCAGCACCTGCGCCAGTTCCGGCGGCCAAGCCAACGCCTGCGCCGACTCAGGTCGCTACCACCAAGCCGGCCCCGGCACCTGCAGCCAAACCGGCTCCAGTGGCCAAGCCAACCCCGGTTGCCAAGCCGGTGGAGAAACCGGTCGAGAAGCCGGCCAACGTCGCCAAAGCTGCGACCGGCGGTACCTGGTATGCCGGTCAGGCGCCGGGCAACTACGTGGTGCAAATCCTCGGTACCAGCTCTGAAACCACGGCGCAAAACTTCGTCAAGGAACAGGGCGGCGAGTACCGCTATTTCAAGAAAGTCCTCAACGGCAAGCCGCTTTACGTCATCACCTACGGCAGCTTCGCCAACCGCGATGCAGCCGTTACCGCCATCAAGGCCTTGCCAGCGAAGGTTCAGGCTGGTAAACCTTGGCCTCGCTCTGTCGCCAGCGTCCAACAGGAACTGGCAACAACTCGCTGAAGATTCGGCGGCCTTACCCAGGCCGCCTCTCCCGGCACCTCAAAATTTCTACAAGCGCATGTGGCTGTCAAAGCCGCGTGCCTTGTGGTGTCTGCGTCACAGTAGTCTTTGAGTCGTTGCGGTCAACATTAAAAATGTTTTGACTAGCACAGCATATCGCTTTAAACCTTTCATAAATGCGACATAGATTTGCGATGTTTCGTCGTCAAATTTGTGAGCCTCTGTGTCGGTGTGTACAATGACCTCCCTTTTGCCCCCACAAAGCTGGCGTACGTTCGGCGTGGAAGGTAACTGGTTGAATTGAAAAGAAATTTGTCTCGATAAGAGGCAGCCTGGTGAGAAAGTGTCTATGAAAGCAGGTCTGTACCAACCAGATGAGTTCAAGGATAACTGCGGTTTCGGCCTGATAGCCCATATGCAGGGCGAACCCAGTCATACCCTGTTGCAAACGGCCATTGAGGCCCTGACCTGCATGACCCACCGCGGTGGGATCAACGCTGACGGCAAAACCGGCGACGGTTGCGGTCTGCTGATGCAAAAGCCCGACGTGTTCCTGCGCGCCATCGCCCAGGAAACGTTCGGTATTGAGTTGCCCAAGCAATACGCCGTGGGCATGGTGTTCTTCAATCAGGACCCGGTAAAAGCCGAAGCGGCTCGCGAGAACATGAATCGCGAGATCCTGGCGGCCGGCCTGCAACTGGTCGGTTGGCGCAAAGTGCCGATCGACACCAGCGTTCTTGGCCGCTTGGCGCTCGAGCGTCTGCCGCAGATCGAACAGGTGTTCATCGGCGGTGTTGGCCTGAGCGATCAGGACATGGCCGTCAAGCTGTTCACTTCCCGTCGTCGCTCGTCCGTGGCCAACGCCGCCGACCTCGACCACTACGTCTGCAGCTTTTCCCACAAGACCATCATTTACAAAGGCCTGATGATGCCGGCGGACCTGACCGCCTTCTATCCAGACCTCAGCGACCAGCGCCTGCAAACCGCAATCTGCGTGTTTCACCAGCGCTTCTCCACCAACACCCTGCCGAAATGGCCGTTGGCTCAACCGTTCCGCTTCCTGGCGCACAACGGCGAAATCAACACCATCACCGGCAACCGCAACTGGGCCGTGGCCCGTCGCACCAAGTTCACCAACGATCTGATGGATCTGGAAGAGCTTGGCCCGCTGGTCAACCGCGTGGGTTCCGACTCCTCGAGCATGGACAACATGCTGGAGTTGATGGTCACCGGCGGCATCGACCTGTTCCGTGGCGTGCGGATGATCATTCCGCCTGCGTGGCAGAACGTCGAAACCATGGACCCGGATCTGCGGGCCTTCTACGAATACAACTCGATGCACATGGAACCGTGGGATGGCCCGGCCGGCGTGGTAATGACCGACGGTCGTTACGCGGTGTGCCTGCTCGACCGTAACGGTCTGCGTCCGGCGCGTTGGGTGACCACCAAGAACGGCTTCATCACCCTGGCCTCGGAAATCGGTGTCTGGAACTACCAGCCTGAAGACGTGATCGCCAAGGGCCGTGTCGGGCCGGGTCAGATCTTTGCCGTGGACACCGAAACCGGTCAGATCCTCGACACCGATGCCATCGACAACCGCTTGAAGTCCCGTCATCCGTACAAGCAATGGCTGCGCAAGAATGCCCTGCGCATCCAGGCGACCATGGAAGACAACGACCACGGTTCGGCGTTCTACGATGTCGACCAGCTCAAGCAATACATGAAGATGTATCAGGTCACGTTCGAAGAGCGTGACCAGGTGCTGCGTCCACTGGGCGAGCAGGGCTACGAAGCGGTCGGCTCCATGGGCGACGACACGCCGATGGCCGTGCTGTCCCAGCGTGTGCGCACGCCGTACGACTATTTCCGCCAGCAGTTCGCGCAGGTCACCAACCCGCCGATCGACCCGCTGCGTGAAGCCATCGTCATGTCGCTGGAAGTCTGCCTCGGAGCCGAGCGCAACATCTTCCAGGAGTCGCCGGAACACGCTTCGCGCGTGATCCTTAGCTCGCCGGTCGTTTCCCCGGCCAAGTGGCGCTCGCTGATGAACCTCGATCGCCCAGGCTTCGAACGCCAGATCATCGACCTCAACTACGACGAGGCGCTGGGTCTTGAAGCCGCGGTGCGCAACATCGCCGATCAGGCCGAAGAAGCCGTGCGTTCCGGGCGTACCCAGATCGTGCTGAGCGACCGTCATATTGCCCCGGGCAAACTGCCGGTTCACGCTTCCCTGGCCACTGGCGCGGTGCACCATCGCCTGACCGAAAAAGGCTTGCGTTGCGACAGTAACATCCTGGTCGAGACCGCCACCGCACGCGATCCGCATCACTTTGCGGTGCTGATCGGCTTCGGAGCCTCGGCGGTTTATCCGTTCCTGGCCTACGAAGTGCTGGGCGACCTGATCCGCACCGGTGAAGTGCTGGGCGACCTCTACGAGGTGTTCAAGAACTACCGCAAAGGCATCACCAAAGGCCTGCTCAAGATCCTCTCGAAGATGGGCATCTCGACCGTCACGTCCTACCGTGGCGCACAGCTGTTCGAAGCCATCGGCCTGTCTCAGGAAGTCTGCGATCTGAGCTTCCGTGGTGTGCCAAGCCGTATCAAGGGTGCGCGATTCGTCGACATCGAAGCCGAACAGAAGGCCTTGGCTGCTGAAGCCTGGAGCCCGCGCAAGCCAATCCAGCAGGGTGGTTTGCTGAAGTTCGTCCACGGTGGCGAATATCACGCGTACAACCCGGACGTGGTCAGCACCCTGCAAGCCGCTGTGCAGCAGGGCGACTACAGCAAGTTCAAGGAATACACGGCGCTGGTGGACAACCGTCCGGTGTCGATGATCCGCGACCTGTTCAAGGTCAAAACCCTTGAGACACCGCTGGATATCAGCGAGATCGAACCGCTGGAGTCGGTGCTCAAGCGCTTCGACTCCGCCGGCATCTCGCTGGGCGCGCTGTCGCCCGAAGCCCACGAAGCCCTGGCCGAAGCCATGAACCGCCTCGGTGCGCGTTCCAACTCCGGCGAAGGCGGCGAAGATCCGGCGCGTTACGGCACCATCAAGAGCTCGAAAATCAAGCAAGTGGCCACTGGCCGTTTTGGTGTGACCCCGGAATACCTGGTCAACGCTGAAGTGCTGCAGATCAAGGTCGCGCAGGGCGCCAAGCCCGGTGAAGGCGGTCAGCTGCCAGGCGGCAAGGTCAACGGTCTGATCGCCAAGCTGCGCTACGCAGTGCCGGGCGTGACGTTGATTTCGCCACCGCCGCACCACGACATCTATTCGATCGAAGACTTGTCGCAGCTGATTTTCGACCTGAAACAAGTCAACCCGAAGGCGCTGGTCTCGGTGAAGCTGGTAGCAGAAGCCGGCGTTGGCACCATCGCCGCTGGCGTGGCCAAGGCCTATGCCGACCTGATCACCATTTCCGGCTACGACGGCGGCACCGGCGCTTCGCCGCTGACCTCGATCAAGTACGCAGGCGCACCGTGGGAGCTCGGCCTGGCCGAAACCCACCAGACCCTGCGCGGCAACGACTTGCGCGGCAAGGTTCGGGTGCAGACCGACGGTGGTCTGAAGACCGGCCTCGACGTGATCAAGGCCGCCATCCTCGGCGCTGAAAGCTTCGGCTTCGGCACTGCGCCAATGATCGCCCTGGGCTGCAAATACCTGCGTATCTGCCACCTGAACAACTGCGCCACTGGCGTTGCGACTCAGAACGAAAAACTGCGCAAGGACCACTACATCGGTACGGTCGACATGGTGGTGAACTTCTTCACCTACGTCGCTGAAGAAACCCGTGAGTGGCTGGCCAAGCTGGGTGTGCGTTCCCTCGAAGAGCTGATCGGTCGTACCGATCTGCTGGAAATCCTCGAAGGCCAGACCGCCAAGCAAAACCATCTGGACCTGACCCCGTTGCTGGGCAGCGATCACATCCCGGCAGACAAGCCGCAGTTCTGCCAGGTCGACCGTAACCCGCCGTTCGACAAAGGCCTGCTGGCCGAGAAGATGGTCGAGATGGCCACTTCGGCGATCAACGACCTGAGCGGCGCCGACTTCGCTCTGGACATCTGCAACTGCGACCGTTCCATCGGCGCGCGGATCTCCGGTGAAATCGCTCGCAAGCATGGCAACCAGGGCATGGCCAACGCGCCGATCACCTTCCGTTTCAAAGGGACGGCCGGTCAGAGCTTCGGTGTGTGGAATGCCGGCGGCCTGAACATGTACCTCGAAGGCGACGCCAACGACTACGTCGGCAAAGGCATGACCGGCGGCAAACTGGTCATCGTTCCGCCAAAAGGCAGCGCCTACAAGACTCAGGACAGCGCCATTATCGGCAACACCTGCCTGTATGGCGCCACCGGCGGCAAGCTGTTCGCCGCCGGTACTGCGGGCGAGCGTTTCGCGGTGCGTAACTCCGGTGCTCACACTGTGGTTGAGGGCACTGGCGATCACTGCTGCGAGTACATGACCGGTGGTTTCGTCTGCGTGCTGGGCAAGACCGGTTACAACTTCGGCTCAGGCATGACCGGCGGTTTCGCCTACGTGCTCGACCAGGACAACACCTTCGTTGACCGGGTCAACCACGAACTGGTGGAAATCCAGCGCATCAGCGGTGAGGCGATGGAAGCCTATCGCAGCCACCTGCAACGCGTGCTGAACGAATACGTCGAGGAAACCGACAGCGAGTGGGGTCGTAACCTCGCTGAGAACCTCGATGACTACTTGCGTCGGTTCTGGTTGGTCAAGCCTAAGGCTGCCAACTTGAAATCGTTGCTTTCCAGCACCCGTGCCAACCCGCAGTGATATGCGCCTGAAGAGTTTGATGAGGTTTTAACAATGGCTGAACGTCTGAATAATGACTTCCAGTTCATCGAGGTCGGGCGCAAGGATCCGAAGAAGAAACTGTTGCGTCAACGCAAGAAAGAGTTCGTGGAAATCTACGAACCCTTCAAACCCCAGCAGTCGGCCGACCAGGCCCACCGCTGCCTGGGTTGCGGTAACCCGTATTGCGAATGGAAGTGCCCGGTGCACAACTTCATTCCCAACTGGCTCAAGTTGGTGGCCGAGGGCAACATCCTCGCCGCCGCCGAGCTGTCGCACCAGACCAACACCCTGCCGGAAGTCTGCGGCCGCGTGTGCCCGCAGGACCGTCTGTGCGAGGGTGCGTGCACCCTTAACGACGGCTTCGGCGCAGTGACCATCGGATCGGTCGAGAAGTACATCACCGACACCGCGTTCGCCATGGGCTGGCGCCCGGACATGTCCAAGGTCAAGCCGACCGGCAAGCGTGTCGCGGTGATCGGCGCAGGCCCTGCGGGCCTGGGTTGTGCCGACGTGCTGGTACGCGGCGGCGTGACGCCGGTGGTGTTCGACAAGAACCCGGAAATTGGCGGTCTGCTGACGTTCGGCATCCCCGAGTTCAAGCTGGAAAAGACTGTGCTGAGCAATCGCCGCGAAGTTTTCACCGGCATGGGCATCGAGTTCCGCCTGAACACCGAAATCGGCAAGGACGTGACCATCGAGCAACTGCTCGAAGAATACGATGCCGTGTTCATGGGCATGGGCACCTACACCTACATGAAGGGCGGCTTTGCCGGTGAGGACCTGCCGGGCGTCTACGACGCGCTGGACTTCCTGATTGCCAACGTCAACCGCAACCTGGGCTTTGAAAAGTCGCCGGAAGATTTCGTCGACATGAAGGGCAAGAAGGTTGTGGTACTGGGCGGTGGTGACACGGCGATGGACTGCAACCGTACGTCGATTCGTCAGAGCGCCAAGTCGGTGACCTGTGCCTATCGTCGTGACGAAGCGAACATGCCTGGCTCGCGCAAAGAGGTGAAGAACGCCAAGGAAGAAGGCGTGAAATTCCTCTACAACCGCCAGCCGATCGCCATCGTTGGTGAAGATCGCGTCGAAGGCGTGAAGGTGGTCGAGACCCGTCTCGGCGAACCGGACGCCCGTGGCCGTCGCAGCCCCGAGCCGATCCCGGGTTCCGAAGAGATCATCCCGGCCGACGCCGTGGTCATCGCGTTCGGTTTCCGTCCTAGCCCGGCGTCGTGGTTCGAGACGTTCAACATCCAGACCGACAGCCAGGGCCGCGTTGTGGCCCCAGAACTTGGTCAGTACAAACACCAGACCAGCCACCCGAAAATCTTCGCCGGTGGCGACATGGTGCGTGGTTCTGACCTGGTGGTGACGGCGATCTTCGAAGGCCGTAATGCGGCTGAAGGGATCCTGGATTACCTGGGCGTCTGATCGAACGACACAAAACCCTGTGGGAGCGAGCCTGCTCGCGATAGCGGTGGATCAGTCAACAGAGATGTTGAGTGTGATGCCTTCATCGCGAGCAGGCTCGCTCCCACAGTTGTTTCGCGGTGTTGCTAAACACGGTATTCCACCGCGACAAATTGACCCGATAGACAAAAGGCGCGGCTCTTGCCGTGCCTTTTGCGTCGCGCTCTGAGAAAATGCCCTCACTTTTTTTCCGGATGCCGACATGACTGCCCTGAAGAACGACCGTTTCCTTCGTGCCCTGCTCAAGCAACCCGTAGACGTCACGCCTGTGTGGATGATGCGTCAGGCCGGTCGCTACCTGCCTGAATACCGCGCCAGTCGTGCCAAGGCCGGAGACTTCATGAGCCTGTGCATGAATCCTGCGTTCGCTTGCGAAGTCACGATGCAGCCGCTTGACCGTTATCCACAACTGGATGCGGCGATTCTCTTCTCCGATATCCTGACCATCCCCGATGCCATGGGCCAGGGCCTGTACTTTGAAACCGGCGAAGGTCCGCGCTTCAAGAAAGTCGTCAGCACTCTGGCCGACGTCGAAGCCCTGCCGATTCCAGATCCACACAAAGACCTCGGATACGTCATGGACGCGGTCAGCACCATCCGCCGCGAGCTGAATGGTCGTGTACCGCTGATCGGCTTCTCCGGCAGCCCATGGACCCTGGCCACCTACATGGTCGAAGGCGGCTCGTCGAAAGACTTCCGCAAGACCAAGGCCATGCTCTACGACAACCCGCAAGCCATGCACCTGCTGCTGGATAAACTCGCGCAGTCGGTCACCTCTTACCTCAACGGCCAGATCATGGCCGGTGCGCAAGCGGTGCAGATCTTCGACACCTGGGGCGGCAACCTGTCGGCGGCGGCTTATCAGGAATTCTCCCTGGCCTACATGCGCAAAATCGTCAGCGGCCTGATCCGCGAGCACGAAGGCCGCAAAGTGCCGGTCATCCTCTTCACCAAAAACGGCGGTCTGTGGCTGGAAAGCATTGCCGACGCCGGTGCTGATGCCCTGGGTCTGGACTGGACCTGCGATATCGGTGAAGCCCGCCAGCGTGTCGGCAGCAAAGTCGCCCTGCAAGGCAACATGGACCCAACCGTGCTCTACGCCAAGCCAGAAGCCATTCGCGCTGAAGTCGGGCGCATTCTCGCCAGCTATGGCAAAGGCAGCGGCCACGTATTCAACCTCGGCCACGGCATCACCCCGGAAGTCGACCCGGAACACGCCGGCGCCTTCCTGCGCGCGGTGCACGAGTTGTCGGCGCAGTATCACGAGTGATCGACACTCGATAAAAAACGCCCGGCCAATGCCGGGCGTTTTTGTTTCTAATGTGGGAGCGAGCCTGTTCGCTCCCACAGGGATTTGCGTCAGGCTTTGACTCCACCCAACGGCGGCAACTTCGCCAGCTTCAATGCCACCAGCAACGCAATCACCAGCAACCCGCCGATAAACAGGCCGATCCCGTTCCAGCCGCCCAGGTGCCAGAACACCCCGCCCGCCGTGCCGGCGATACTCGACCCGGCGTAGTAGCTGAACAGGTACAGCGACGAGGCCTGGCCCTTGGCTTTGATCGCACGGCGGCCGATCCAGCTGCTGGCCACCGAGTGCGCGCCGAAGAAGCCGAAAGTGAAGATCAGCATGCCGATGATCACCAGCGGTAACGGCATGAGCATGGTCAGTGCAAGCCCCGCAAGCATCAGCACGATGGTCGCCCACAACACTTTGCGGCGGCCGAGTTTGTCGGCCAACGCACCAATTTTTGCTGAGCTGTAGATGCCCGACAGATAGACCACCGAGAGCAAGCCAACGAAGGCCTGATCCATGTGGTACGGCTCGGCCAGCAGGCGATAACCGATGTAGTTGAATAGCGTGACGAACGCGCCCATCAGCACGAACGCTTCAAGGAACAACCACGGCAACCCGGCGTCGCGAAAGTGCATGGTGAAGCCGTCGAGCAAGCTGCGCGGGTGCAGCGAGCGGGAGCGGAAGTTGCGCGACTCGGGAAGGATTTTCCAGAACACCATCGCAGCGATCAGCGCCAGACCACCGATCACCAGCATCGCTGTGTGCCAGTTGACGAAGTCGATCAGCACGCCGACGATCAGCCGGCCGCACATCCCGCCAATCGCGTTGCCACCGATGTACAGCCCCATCGCCAGGCCGATGTGCTGTGGATGGATCTCTTCGCTCAGGTAAGTCATGGCCACCGCCGCCAGCCCGCTGAGGGACAGCCCGACCAGCGCACGCATCACCAGCACCCCCTGCCAGCTCGGCATCATCGCACTGGCAATAGTGCACAACGCCGCCGCGAACAGCGCCGTGACCATCACCGGTTTACGGCCGATGCGGTCGGAGATCGGACCGGTGATCAACAGGCCGATGGCGAGCATCCCAGTGGCTACCGACAGGATCAGGCTGCTCTGCGCTGCGTTGATCGAAAACTCGCGGGAGAACAGCGGCATCATCGGCTGCACGCAGTAGAGCAGGGCGAAGGTCGCGAAGCCGCCGGAGAACAGCGCCAGCACCGTGCGCATGAACATCGGCGTGCCTTTTTCGATGTACACGTCATTCAGTTGAGCGACCACATCGTCCAGCGCAGTCGGCGGCAATTCGTGGGCGAGCGGGGCGACAGCAGTTTTCACGGGGGACCTCGGGAGAGCACGGCCAGGCAGGCAATGAAAAAATCATATAGCTGGCTAATGTTTCTATCCAATATATTGTTCGACCTGTTTGATAGGTTTAACGACCTAATGGAGTTTTCATGGAATTGCGCCATCTGCGCTACTTCATCGCGGTCGCCGAAGAACTGCACTTCGGCCGCGCCGCACAGGTGCTGGGCATCTCTCAACCGCCCCTGAGCCAACAGATTCAGGTGCTGGAACAGGAAGTCGGCGCCCGCTTGTTCGAGCGTACCAATCGTCGGGTCGAACTCAGCGAAGCGGGTCGGCTGTTCCTCGAAGAGGCTCGGCTGGTGCTGGCCCAGGTCGACAAAGCCGCCGACGTCGCCCGTCGCGCCCAACTCGGCGAACTGGGGGAACTGAAGATCGGCTTCACCTCGTCGGCACCGTTCAACTCCACCATCCCGCAGGCGATCTTCTCGTTCCGCCAGCGTTTCCCGGCCGTGCATTTGAACCTGCAGGAGATGAGCAGCACCCAGGTCGCCGAGGCGCTGGTGGATGAGTCGATTCAGGTCGGCATCATGCGGCCATTGCCACTGCCGGGTTCGCTCGAGGTGGTCGAGCTGACCCGTGAGCCCTTGGTGGCGGTGCTCAGTTCCAAGGACCCGCTGGTGGTTGGCAGCGAAGACGGGCTGTTTCTATCCGCGTTGGCCCACGAGCCCTTTGTGTTCTTTCCGCGCAGCTACGGCAGTGGTCTATACGCGCAACTGCTGAGCCTGGCGCGCGACGCGGGATTCAGCCCGCACTTCACTCAGGAAGCGGGCGAGGCCATGACCATCATTGGTCTGGTGGCGGCAGGGCTCGGGGTGTCGGTGTTGCCGGCGTCCTATCAGAGGATGCGCATCGACGGCGTGGTCTATCGACCCTTGCTCGACCCGCTGGCGATGTCGGCTGTGTGGCTGGTGCAGCGCAAGGATCAGAAATCGCCGATGGCCAAGGCGTTTGTCGAGTTGCTGACGCGTAAGGCGGCACCTTAGCGGCAGTGGCATAACGTGCTGATGAAGTGACTTCCATTTTTTGATGATGGCCCATTGCCTTTTATCAGGTGCTGCCGATAACGGTTTGTTGGACTTAACAAAAAAATGGAGATACATGATGTTCAAACAGTTCACCTTCGCCGCTTTGATGGCAATGACCGCCCTTACCGCTGGCTGTGCTTCGGTAAATATGGCGTCCGACAACCAGGACGCTCAGGCCAAGACGTTTCAGGTCAGCCCCGATAAAGCCAACATCTACGTTTATCGCAATGAAAGCATGGGCGCCGGCGTGAAAATGCCCGTCGCGCTCAACGGCAAGCCAGTAGGGCAGACCGTCGCCAAGTCTTACCTGATGCTCTCTGTCCCGGCGGGTCATCAGACGTTGGTCTCTTCGGCAGAAAACGATTCCGAATTGAAACTTACGGCTGAAGCCGGCAAGAACTATTTTGTCTGGCAGGAAGTGAAAGTCGGTTTCATCAAGGCCCGCAACAACCTGCAAGTCGTCGACGACAAAACCGGCCGTGCCGGTGTCAGCGAAAGCAAGTTGATTCAAGCTCAGTAAGGTAGCTGTCGCTCCCGCGTGTAGCGCGGGAGCGATTCAATCAAGCGTCTATCGCGCCTCGCAGGTGTAGCTTGAAGGCTACGCGCAATCCATGTGGGAGCGAGCCTGCTCGCGATAGCGGTGGGTCAGTCAACGTTGATGTTGAATGTGGTGCCGTCATCGTCGGAACGCCGCCCGGAGCCGGCTCGCTCCCACAGGATTGTGCCTTAACTTACTGGCATTACGCTGAAACCTGCGCCTGTAATCGTCGCCCGACGACATCCATCAAATCGCAGCCATTGCGCAATGAAGTCACCAACACTCGCGCCAGCTCACTATGAATGCCCTGGCTGAACGCGAAACACTCCAGCAGTTGGGTCGCGGTGCGAATGCGGTAGGCCGCGGTGTCGTGCAACACGTCCAGCGGTGCCTCGGTGCCGATCACCAACATAAAAAACAGGGGGTGGATTGGCTGTTATCAATTCATTCCCCCCGCAATAGATTAGCTATTTTAATTTTAGCTTATCTTTTAGGCTGTTCATGATCTCTGCTTTGTTCTTCAGGAACTCATTCAGTCCTTTTGCGCGAAGATTACAAGCATCACAGTTGGCGCACCCACTTCCCTGTAGTCCGTTGTAGCAAGACAGTGTGTGGTAGCGAATGAAGTCCAGTTTGTTGTGGTAATCGGCCAAGGCCCAGGTCTCTGCCTTATTCAGCCACATAAGCGGGGTTTCAATACGCAACTTATAGTCCATGCCCAATTCGATGGCGTTATTCAAGGCCTTAACAAACTCATCCCGACAATCCGGATAGCCAGAGAAATCTGTTTCACAAACACCTGTGATTACAGTTTCAGCTTGCACTTGATAGGCATAAATAGAGGCCAAGGTTAAAAACAGAATATTTCTGCCAGGTACGAAAGTGTTCGGCACACCTTCCCCGGAGCTATTTGTACTTGGGACTGGAATGTTATCGCGGGTTAAGCTGCTGATGGCCAGTTCATTGAGCAATGAAGCATCCAGTACTTTGTGATTTATCACGCCAAGCTTTTTTGAGAGCTGTTGCGCCACTTCAATTTCCGCACGATGGCGCTGGCCATAGTCAAACGTAATACAGTGGATTTCATCGTAGAGCGGCAATGCATGGATTAAGCAGGTTGTGGAGTCTTGCCCGCCACTAAAAACGATAACTGCTTTTTTAGTCATGGTTCGTTCTTCCTTGGGATGCCCCCGACGTGGGGCATTGACCCTAGCGCGAAGCTCAAACTCTGGCTGTGGGACGCTTCCGAAATGACGTGCTCCAGTTTCCCTATATTTCATTTCGTGGCCGGGGCAAGCCCTAATGCCGGTGAGTTAAGCTGCTACAGGGAATGTGCCGAGCCTGAAATTTCTTACCGGTATTAGGGCAAGCCCCCTCGCCACATTGGTCGCGTCGGCAACTTAAGACCAACGCCGAAAAATCAGCGACGTATTAACCCCACCAAAGGCAAAGTTGTTGTTCATCACGTACTGGTTGCTCATCTGGCGGAACTCGCCGCGCAGGTAGTCCAGTTCGCCGCAGTGCGGGTCGACGTTGTCGAGGTTGAAGGTGTGCGCGTACTGGTCGCTGTTCATCATTTCGATGCTGAACCAGGACTCCAGTGCACCGCAGGCGCCCAGGGTGTGGCCGAGAAAACTCTTCTGCGAGCTGATGGGCATGTGGCTGCCGAACAGGCTGTTGGTGGCCAGGGTTTCTGCGATGTCGCCTTGCTCGGTGGCGGTGCCGTGACCGTTCACGTAGCCGATGGCCGAAGGTTCAATACCTGCGTCTTCCAGTGCCAGCTCCATGGCCCGACGCATGGTAGTTTGCTCTGGGCGGGTGGCGTGCTGGCCGTCTGCGTTACTGCCAAAACCAACGATTTCAGCATGAATGTGCGCACCACGGGCCAGCGCGTGTTCAAGCTCTTCAAGCACCAGCATGCCGCCGCCTTCACCGATCACCAAACCGTCGCGAGCACTGTCGTAAGGCCGTGGGCTGGTTTGCGGTGCGTCGTTTTTCAGGCTGGTGGCGTAGAGCGCGTCGAACACCATGGCTTCGGTCGGGCACAGTTCTTCGGCACCGCCGGCGAGCATCAGTGGCAGGCGGCCGAACTTGATCGCCTCGTAGGCATAGCCGATGCCCTGGCTGCCACTGGTGCAGGCGCTGGAAGTCGGGATCAGTCGCCCGGTGAGACCAAAGAAAATGCTGATATTGGCCGCCGTGGTATGCGGCATCATTCGCACGTAGGAGTTGGCGTTCAGGCCTTCCGCCACCGAATTGAGCAGCATCTTGCCGAAAGCCTTGATCTCTTCGGTGCTGCCGGTGGATGAGCCGCAGGACACGCCCATGCGGCCGTCCTTAATCGACTCGTCACCGAGCAGGCCGGCATCGGCCAGCGCCCGTTCTGCCGCGCCGACCGCCAGCCGGGAAACCCGGCCCATGCTGCGCAATTGCTTGCGGGTCCAGTGGCTCGGGACTTTGAAATCATCGATGGGCCCGGCCAGGCGCGTGTTCAGCTCGGTGAAACGATCCCACTCATCCATGCGCCGGATGCCACTGCGATTGGCCTTGAAGTTAGCGCAGATGGTCTCCCAGTCGCTGCCCAACGAGGTGATACCGGCCATGCCGGTGACGACGACACGCTTCATCAGCACAGGCCTCCGTTGACGGCCAGGACCTGCCGAGTGATATAGCCTGCCTCTGCGGACATCAGGAAATTCACGGCGCTGGCCACTTCTTCAGGGGTGCCCATGCGTTGTGCGGGGATCATTTTCAACAGTTCTTCCACGGGTACGTTTTCGTCAAGCATCGCGGTGTCGATCAGACCCGGAGCGACGCAGTTGACGGTGATTTTGCGTTTGCCCAGTTCGATCGCGAGGGCCTTGGCGGCGCCGATCAACCCAGCCTTGGACGCGCTGTAGTTGACCTGCCCACGGTTGCCGATCAACCCGGACACCGAGGTGATGCACACGATCCGTCCGGCGGCGCGCCGACGAATCATTGGCATCATGACCGGGTGCAACACGTTATAAAAACCGTCGAGGTTGGTGCGCATCACCACATCCCAGTCGTCCTCGCTCAGGGCCGGGAAGGCGCCGTCGCGCGTCAGGCCGGCGTTGAGCACCACACCGTAATAGGCGCCGTGGGTTTCCACGTCAGCCTCGAGAATTGCCTTGCAGCTGGCGCGATCCGATACGTCGAATTGCAGGATCCGCGCACGGCGTCCCAAGGCCTCGACTTCGGCCTGCACGGCTTCGGCATCGCTGCGGCCGCTGCGGCAATGCAGCACCAGGTCAAAGCCGGCCTGAGCCAGGCGTAGTGCGATGGCGCGGCCGATACCACGGCTGGAGCCGGTGACCAGTACGGATTCAGTCATGACTGGGCTCCAGAAGCATTTGAAGAGTGGGGTTCTTGAAGGTAGTGAGCCGCCTGAGGCGGGCAGAACACATTCAGACGGGCCAGGGCATGAATGCCGGGGCCCGTCAGGTGGCACTCGAAGACGCCCATGCCGTTGTCGTCTTCGAGCGAACGCAGGGCGTGGATCGTCAGTTCGCTGCCGACCGGGAAGTGCTCCACATTGCATTCGAACTTACGCGTACCGAGCAGGAAGCCGAGCTCAACCGCATTGCCTCGCTCACGTGCGCGACAGCCGGCGTACGCGGCCACGCTTTGCGCCATCAGCTCGATGCCGACCCAGGCCGGCAAACTGCCGTCGGGCTGGTTGAACAGGCCGTCGGGCTTGACGGTGAGGCGGGTGTGAATCTGTTCTTCGTCGAACGACAGCACCTGATCGATAAGGATCATGTCGCCCGCATGGGGCAGCAGTTCGGCGAGTGGCCAATCAATCATTCGGCGTCTCCGATAATCAGGCTGACGTTGTTGCCACCAAAGGCAAAGGAGTTGCTCATCAAGCAGCGCGTAGCGCTCTGTTCCAGCCGGTCAGCGGCGGCCACAAAGGTTAGCGCCGGCAGTTGCGGGTCGGGCTGGCCGTCCCAGATGTGGGGTGGCAGCGCGTGTTCGGTATTTTCGCTGCTCAGGCTCAGCCAGCAGAACGCCGCTTCCAGCGCTCCGGCCGCGCCGAGGGTGTGGCCGGTCATGGGTTTGGTCGACGAGCAGGGCACGCCTGCCGGGAACAGCGTGTTGACCGCCAGGCTTTCCATGGCGTCGTTGTGCTGGGTGGCGGTGCCGTGCAGGTTCAGGTAGTTGATCCGCTCAGGCGGTAATCCGGCACTGCGCAGGGCCTTGTTCATCGCTTGCAGGGCGCCGCGTCCGGAGGGTTCCGGGGCGGAAATATGGTGCGCATCGGAGCTGGCGCCACTGCCCAGCAGGGCAATCGGCTGGCTGCTGCCGAGGTGTTTGCTCATCAAGAAAAGTACCGCCGCTTCGCCTATGTTGATGCCGTTGCGATTGACCGAAAACGGGTTGCAGCGCTGTTCGGAAACCGCGTCCAGCGCCGAAAAACCGTTGAGGGTCAGTTTGCACAAACTGTCGACGCCACCACACAGCACGGCATCACACACGCCCAGGTCGAGCAATCGCCGGGCGCTCAGCAATGCGCGGGCGCTGGAGGTGCAGGCCGTGGAAATCACGTAGGCCGGACCGCTCAGTTGCAGCCAGTCGCAGAGGAAGTTCGCCGGGGCACCGAGTTCCTGTTGTTGGTAGTCGTACTCCGGCGGGAACTGATTCTCGCGGATGTAATGGGCAATCCCGCGACTGGCTTCGTCGATGCCCGAGGTACTCGTGCCCAGGACGATGCCGATGCGTCCACGGCCGTAGGTTTGAATGGCGTGGTCGATGTCTTCGCGGATTTGCAGCGCGGCTTCCATCAGCAATTGATTGTTGCGGGTGCGGTGCTGGCTCAGCCCGGCGGGGATCGCGACCAGTTCTCCGGGTACCGCCGCGACCGGCAGCGAACGCTCAGGCACCCAGCCGGCCTCGACACGCATCCCCGAGCAGTCGCCGGCAAACAGGTTGCGGGCGACTTCGTGTTTGTTGCGGCCCAGGCTGCAGATCAGCCCGAGGGCGTTCAGGTAGGCCGTCATGGCGCAGTCTCGGCGGTTAGCGGGGTGACGTGATAGTTCAACTGTTCGGGCAGTGTCAGCACGAAATCCGACGGCGTTCGATACAGCACCTGCCAGTGCGGCGTCAGCGAGCGTAAAGCGGCGTGGCGTCGGGCGGCAGGATAATTATCAAGCAATTGGGCCTCGGGTGTCAGGGCGAACAACAACGCCGCAAACAACTGGCGTGCTTCTGGATTGGGCGGCAGCAAACCATCGGCCTGCCACTGGTTGTCGACCAAGCGCTGGCGAGCCACAGGAATGCCCAGTGGGTCCATCAGCGACCAGCGTATGCCGGCACCTTCGCGCTGGATCACCAGCAACCAGTCCTGGCGCTGATCGGCCAATTGCCGCTCGACATGCAATTGCAGCGGCAAGGCCAGCGTCGGGTTGCGCTCGGGCAGCGGCAGCCGGCTGGCGCAAGCGCTCAGCAGCAGGGCACAGCACACGAGCAGGAGGCGAATCATCAACACTTACCTTCGAGCGGTTTACGGGCCACCACGTTGACCAGGGTTTCTTCCCGTTGACCAACCGGTTTTGGGCGGCGCAATCCAAAGCGTTCGAGTAGGCCGAAATCTTTCGCGCGACTCCACCATAGATAAGGGTAGGACACGTTTTGCGGGCCGAATTCAAAACCCTGCTCACGAATCATCTGCAAATAACCGTCGGCACTCTTTTGCACGTGCATCGGGTGGCGGAACAACCAGCGAATCACCCAGGTGTCGATGTAGGCTTGCGTGGATTCGGCAAACATCAAATAACCGCCCGGTTTGAGCACCCGATAGAACTCGGCGAGGGCCTGTTCCTGCTCCACCAGGTGGTGGAAGGTCTGGTGGCAGAACAGCACGTCAACGCTGGCGTCCGGCACCGCGAGGGTTGCGCAGTCGCTGCCGACCAGCTCGATATTGATGTTCTGGCGCCGCGCCTCTTCGCTGCTGAGCGTGAGGCTATGAGGGTCGGCGTCCAGGCCGATCAGGCGCTGCGGGGCAAACACCTGATGCAGGTACTGGAACGACTTGCCCTGACCGCAACCGGCATCCAGCAGTACCGGACGGCTCGGCAGCGCTTCGCTGAACAAGCTGCGCAGGTCGTTGATCGCCACTCGCAGTACGTGGTGCTGCCAGGTGTGACTGCGCAGGAACCAGAAACCGAAGCGGGTTTCCTCGACGTAACTGTCGCTGAGGTACTGCTGCTCGATGCCACTCACGTTGCATCACTCGCACAAATATCCGAAAGCATGCGCAACCGGCGCTTGGGTTCGCTGACGAACGGATTGCGTTCGTCCCAGGCGTAACCGGCAAGGATTGCGCTGATCATGCGACGGATTTCCGGTGTGCCACCCTGGTGGTAGATCACATCCTGGAAGGTCCCGGCGTACCAGCCTTCGACGTAACACCGGAAGGTGTCGACGCCGCGCTTTAGCGGCTCGGCAAACTCGCGCTGCCAGTCCACATGTTCGCCTTGCAGTTGGCGATGCAGAACGCCAGCGGCCATGCTCGCCGAACGCATGGCGATGGTTACGCCGGAGGAAAACACCGGGTCGAGGAATTCTGCGGCGTTGCCGAGCAACGCGAAGCCCGGGCCGTGCAAGGTTTTGACGTTGGCCGAGTAACCGCCGATGGTCCGCGCGGGCGTGTCCCAATGGGCGTTTTTCAGTACCTTGGCCAAGCTCGGGGTTTCGGCGATGAAGCCGCGTAGGCACGCGTAGAGATCGTCTGTGCGGCCTTCGAAGTGCTCGGCTGCGGCGACCACGCCCACCGAGCAGCGACCATTGCTGAACGGGATGGTCCAGAACCAGATATCACGCTGGGTCGGGTGAGTGGTGATGAGGATCTTTTCACGGTCGAAGTGCGGACCGTCGATGTGGTCTTCGACGTGGCTGAACACCGCCTGGCGCACCGGGAAATTCGACGGTGCTTCGAGGTCGAGCAGGCGCGGCAACACGCGGCCGTAGCCGCTGGCATCGAGCACGAAATCGGCTTCGATACGGTATTCGCCGCCGTCTTCACGGCGAGCGCTGAGCAAGGGCTTCGCCTGCGCAAAGTCGGCACTGATGATTGTCTCGCCGTAGCGGATTTCCACCCCTTGCAGCGCTGCCTGATCGGCCAGCAGCTTGTCGAAATCGGCGCGCTGGACCTGAAAGGTGGTCGGCTTGCCGTTGCTGAAGGTGTCGCCGAAATCGAACGTGCTGTAGCGCTCGCCCCAGGCGAACGCCGCGCCGTTTTTCAGTTGAAAACCGGCGGCATTTACCGCTTCAAGCATGCCGGCTTCTTCGACGAAATCCAGGCAGTGCGAGAGCAGGCTTTCGCCGATGGAAAACCGCGGAAAGTGCTGGCGTTCAATGATCAGCACATCATGGCCGTTACGCTTGAGCAGCGCGGCGGCGATAGCGCCCGATGGTCCGGCACCGATAACGATGACCTGGCGACGTTCCGTATCAACTGTTGGCACTGGAGCTCCTTGCCGGGACGGCGACCTGAGAGGGGAATCGGTGCAGACCGGCGAGTGCCGGCAGCAGCGTTGCGATCAAACCCATCAGCATCAGCGCAAAGTACAGCGCGGGGCTGATGAGCTGTTGTTGCAGCAGCAGGTTGAGAAAGACGATCTCGCTCAAACCGCGAATATTCAGCAGCAGGCTTTCGCGCCAGCGGCTGGCGCCGACAAACGACGCACTGGCCCAACCGAGGCCCAGCCAGTTACCCAGTAGCTTGCTGGCGATGGGAAACACCAGCAGCGCACCCAGTTGCACCCAACTGAGGCTGTCCATGGCGCTGTGCACGTTGATCTGCACAATACCGAAGGTCAGGATCAGCGGAATCGCGATGCCGTTCTGCAAACGGCTCATCCAGGCCGCCTGTAACGGTAGCACCAGCGGCAGCTTGAGGGCGGCCATGCACAACAGATAACCGATGCCGAAAATCAGCGCATTGAGCTTGTAGTGTTCCGCTACCACCAGCAGCGCAAAGAAACCCAGGCTGTGCAGCAGGGGCTGGCGCAACCCGAACACACGCAGCAGCAACGGCAGGCAGGCGCCAGCCAGCGGCAGCAACAGGCTGCTCAGGTGCAGGCTGCCTTGGGCGAAGGCGAACAGGCTCCAGCACGTCAGGTCGATGAGGATCGCGGTCTGCACCAGTCGGCGGGTCGCGGCCGGTGGATAGTTGATGTGCCGCAGGTACAGATACAACACCGGGATCGCCGTGATCGCGAACAACAGGCCGACCGCCAGCGAGCTCAACCATGGCTGATCCGGCAGTAACCACACGGCGGTTGCCAGGCCACAGACGAACGGAATGCTGAAACTCGGCAAGGCGATTTTCAGGCTCTGGCGGTCCAGTTTCAGGTCGATCACATCGCTGAGGATATGCCCCAGCAGCAGCGCGAAGCTCAGGCTGTAGAGGTTTTTCAGCCAACCCGGCGAGACCAGCTCGGCTCCGCTCAACTGCCAGTACGGTTCAATCCAGAAATACATCAACAACGGCAGGCCGAAGGTCGCCAGCAGCAACTGGCTGACAATCGGGATCAAACCAAAATGCCGCCCGACGCGAGTCGCCACCGCGAACAGCGCCAAGGCCAGCAGCCAAAACAGCACGATCATCATGCTGCAGGCTCCGTGACTGGATCTGTGTGCACCTGGGGCTTGGCCCATGGCGCGAGAATGAAGCTGAAGGCCAACCCGAGGCTTACCGAAAGGCCGAAGTTACTGACCGCTGGCGTGCTGGAAATCGCCAGCAGGCCAAATGACAGCCACGTGGTCGCTGCCGCCAGCAACGTGCCCAACAGGCTCACGGCGGCACCGCCGATCTGCTCGCGCATGAGGATCGCGTAATCGACACTGATCGCCGTCACCAGCAGCAGCCCGAATACGCTGAACAGCGTCAACGGCTGCCCCAGCCAACCGAGGCTGGCCAGGCTGCACAGTGCTGCCAGTAATGGCAATGCAACGAGCCGCAGCGCGCCGCCAAAGCCAAAGGGCAAAATCAGCAGCAACACGATCAATACGCAGGACATCAATTTCAGCTCGGCGGCGCTGATCTGGGTGGCGGCGAAGACGTGGTTCAAGTCGTCCAGGCGGTCTACCAACTGCACACCCGGCAGGTCCAGCGCTTGCACCCGCAGCAGCGTCGGATTATTCAAGCCTTGCAGGCTGACCATCGCGGCTACGCCGTCATCCGTGGTGCCCAGCCAAAGCGGGCGCCACGGCTCGGCCAGCGGTCCGACCAATGCCGCATCGATGTCTTCGACCGGTAGCGCTTGCAACTGCGCCAGCTCGGCTTGCAGCGCGGTGACCGGGATACCAAGGTCCAGCAGCGGCTGCCAGAAGGCCGGCAGTTTGTTCAGGGCATCGCGAACCTGTTGTTGCTCGGAAGGCAGACTGACCAGTTGGCTCAGTGCCAGGTAGCCTTTGAGTTTGTCCAGACTGACCAACTGATCCAGCCGTTCGCTGAGGGCTTTCTGGCGTTCGAACAGCTGCTGCTGATTGGCCGCCCGCACCAGGAAGAACTGGCTGGTGGGTTGATAGCCGGTGATCCGTGCAATGGTCTGTGCTTCGTTCATCAACTGCGGTGGCGCACTGACCCACTGACGGATGTCGTTTTTTGTGGTCAGGTGCCACAAGCCACCGGCACAAAAGGCCATGACCAACACCAGCAGGATCGAACTGCGCACGCGTTTGAGCAGCGCTTCACGCACGTTCACTAAAAACTCGGCAACCCGCAGCGGCCACTGCGCGGGCTGCAGGTCCGTACCCTTGAGCAGCGCCGGCAACAGGCAAACGGCCGACAGGTAAGCGCCGAGTAAACCGGCTGCAGAGAACACGGCAATCTGGGTCAACGCCGGGAACGGTGTCCAGGCCAGGGCCAGATAACCGATGCAGCTGGTGGCCAGGCTCAGGGTCAGCCCCGGCAAGGTCAGGCGCAGTGCAGGCCAGCTGCGCCAGGGTTTCAGGCTCCAGCTCTTGGACAGGTAATGCAGCGGGTAATCGACAGCAACGCCGATCAGGCTCGATCCCAGCACCAGGGTCATCACGTGCATATGGCCAAACAGCGCGACGCAGGCCACGGAGCCAAACAGCATGCCGACCAAAACGGGAACGAAGGCCAGCAACACCCGAAGCCTGCGGAATGCCAACAACAGCAGCAACAGGATGCCGACGGTTGCACCACCGCCAACCCAGGTGATCTCGCGAGTCGCTTGCTGTTGACCGTTGGCGGCGTACAGCAAGCCGCTGGCGGCCAGCAGTTGCACGTTGGCCTGGGCCGCTTCTTCACGGCTGTGCTTGAGCAGCTCGGCGACTTTCAGCGGCAGGTGCATGTCAAACGCGTTGCCGCTGGTGCGGGCCCGCAGCAATACCCAGCTTTTGCCGTCGGCGTCGGCGACCAATGCGCCGCTGCCAATGTCCAGTTGCACCGAACCGTGCTGCGGTTGGCTGTTCTGAATGCGTCCGGTCAGCCCTAGCCAGTCATCCTGGCTCGGGACCAGGCTGAAACCGGTAAAGGGGTCGAACAGTGCTTGTACGCGCTGCTGGATGAAGGCTTGCGGTTGTTCGATCAGCTGTTGCCGATCCGCCACCGAAAGCATTGCCAACCGACCTTGCAGCAGTTGCGTGCGGAGTGCGGGCAGGTCGGCTTGCAGGTCCCACTGGACCTTTTCGAACAAACCGCTGGCCTGCCATTGTTCGCCGAGTTTTTGCGTCATGGCGATGGCTTGCTGGCGGTCGGTGTGGCCGACCAGCACCAGCATTTCGCGATTCAGCGGCTCCTGCATGCGCTGTTCAGCCTTGAGCTCCAGCGCATCCGGCGCGGTGCCCGGTACCAGATCCATCAGGTTGGCCGACAGCGGTGCGCCGTCGTGCCATTGCCAGCCGGCGAGTGCGAGCACCGCCACCAGCAGGGTCAAGAACAGCCGTGGGAGCATCCGTTCACTCGGCAAAGTCATGTTGCTCCGCATCGCTCAGTGGGGTGGCGCTGGTGGTGTCCTGCATGCGCAAAACGGTGCTGTCACCCTGAGTTTCCAGCAGCTCGATGCGCTGCACCAGTTCGCCGCCGTCGATGTTGATCTGATTGAACACCTGCTTGAGCAGCATCGAACGCGGGGTCAGGGTGAGCTTCCAGTGCTGCGCTTCGCCGCTCAGCGACAGCTCGAAATCCCGTTGCAGCCCACTGCTGTCACCTTGCAGCACTGCGAGGAATATGCGGTTCTGCTCGGCACCGGCACTTTTGCCCGGCAGCATTTGCCAGCCGCTGCCGTCACGTCGCGCGATACCTTTGGCGCTGATTCGGTAGTCCTGTTGCAATGGTGTCTTGAGCAGCCAGAGCAAACCGTGATCCTTGGCCAGCACGAACGCGCCTTTGCTGGTCAGCGGTTGCGGCAGCGCACGCAGGTGTTTTTCTTGAATGAAGCTGCCGTGGATCACGCTCGGCTTGGCCAGTTGATCACTCAGTTGTTGCAGGTCGAAGGCGTTTGCCAGCGATGAAAAGCCGAGCAGCGCTACCAGCATCACCACCACCCCGTAGCAGCTGGCGAAGCCTGCGTTCGGCCGCGAAGCGGTCGTAATCCGGGCTACTCGGTTTTCCTGCAAGATCGCGGTTTCAGGTTTTACGACCGCTTCGCGGCCGAACGCAGCCTGACGGCAGCTGCTACGAAGGCGCCGCGTCAGCATCCAGAAGCTCATGGCAACATCCTCTCGACCGCTTCGGTAAACACCTTCGGCGACGCCAGTTGCATCTCGCGGCTGGCGACGTGCACGGCGACCTGCACGGAGCTTGCGCGGGTCAGGCGTTCACCGGTGGCGAGGTCGCTGATCAGGTAGCTGATCTTCAGGCGGTTCTCCCATTCCACCAGGCTGGCGCGAACGTTGAGCATCTGGCCGAACACCGCGCCGCGTACGTAACGCAGTTGCAGGTCGATCACCGGCCACGCGTAGCCGGACGCCTGCATGGCGGTGTAGTTGTGGCCGAGCATGTCGAGCAGGGCGCAGCGGGCGACTTCCAGGTACTTCACGTAATGGCCGTGCCAGACCACGTTCATGGAGTCGACGTCAAAAAACGGCACGAGAATTTGCGTATCGGCGTGAAGCACTCCCTTGCTACGCATGCAGCCTCCAGTGTTGTTCGGCAATGCGTTGCAGACACAGACGCAATTCACCTTCCAGGGCGCGGTCTTCAATGACCGGCGCGAAGTCCTTGGCGAGCTCTTCGTGCATCGCCGCCAACGCTGGCGGCAATGGTCGGGCGTCTTCTGCCTGGCTGCGCAGCCAGACACCCTGGTTGGCCGCCAGCAGGGTCGCGGCAGCGACTTGTTCGGTCAGCTCCAGCACGCGGATCGCATCGCGGGCGGCAATGGTGCCCATGCTCACTTTGTCCTGGTTGTGGCATTCGGTGGAGCGTGAGAACACGCTGGCCGGCATGGTGTTTTTCAGCGCTTCGGCGGTCCAGGCGCTGGTGCCGATTTGCACCGCTTTGAAGCCGTGGTTGAGCATTGCGCGCTCGGCGCTGGCGCCCGACAGGTTGCTCGGCAAACCGTGGTTGTAGCGTTCGTCCACCAGCAGTGCGAGTTGACGGTCAAGCAGGTCGGCGACGTTGGCCACGAGGTTTTTCAGGCTGTCCATGGCGAAGGCGATATGCCCACCGTAGAAGTGCCCGCCGTGCAGAACGCGTTCGGCTTCAGCGTCGATGATCGGGTTGTCGTTGGCGCTGTTGAGTTCGATCTCGATGAACGAACGCAGCCAGTTCAGGCTGTCGGCCAACACGCCGAGCACGTGCGGTGCGCAACGCAGCGAATAACGGTCTTGCAGGCGATGCAGCGGTGCGGTCGGGGCGTCGATCGCCAGATCCTTGCGCAACCACGCGGCCACCTGCATTTGGCCCGGGTGCGGTTTGGTGGCGAACAGGCGCTCGTCGAAATGCTCCGGGTTGCCTTGCAGGGCGACCACGTTCAACGCGGTAATGCGCGTGGCCAGTTGCAGCAGATAGTCGGCGCGGGCGAAGGCCAGGCAGGCGAGGCCGGTCATCACGGCTGTGCCGTTCATCAGCGCCAGGGCTTCCTTGGGCCGCAGTACCAGCGGCTCCCAGCCGAGTTCGCGGTGCACGTCGGCGGCCTGCCGGCGTTCGCCCTTGAACAGCACTTCGCGCTCGCCGGACAAGGTTGCGGCCACGTAAGACAACGGCGTCAGATCACCGCTGGCACCCACCGAGCCCTCTTCCGGGATCAGCGGCAGAATGTCGTGTTCGAGGAAGGCGTGCAGACGTTCGAGCAGTTCCACACGAACCCCGGACACGCCGTGGCACAGCGACTGCAAGCGCGCCGCGAGGACCGCGCGGGTGGCCTGGGCGTCGAGCAGTTTGCCCAAGCCGCAACCGTGGAAGGTGTACAGATGACGCGGCAGGGCCTCGACGTGATGCAGCGGCACCGCGACCACGCAGGAATCGCCGTAACCGGTGGTCACGCCGTAGATCACACCTTCCTTGTCCAGCAACGAATCGAGAAACCGCGCGCCTTTGGCGATGCGCTCACGGTATTCACTGTCGCTTTGCAGTTGCACGGGCGCCTGACGGTTGGCCAGGGCCAGCACGTCTTCGATGCGCAAAGGGAGTTCGCCGAAGGTTACCGGCTCAAGCAGATGCGTCGTCATCGGTCTTCCAGAATGGGTAAAAGTTGAACCATTGTTGGGGCGCCTCAAGGCAGCACTGGCCGAGGCGTTCGGCGTAGCGCGTGGCCCATTGGTGAATTACTTGCTCGCGGTTGCTGCGCTTCCACACCACCGCGTCGGTGAAGGGCTCGATGATCAGTCGATAGTCGCCCGTTTGTTTCTTCAGGCACAGCAGAAAATTGACCGGGCACTTCAACAGGCCTGCCAGCAACCAAGGGCCCTGGGGAAATGCGGCCGGATGACCGAGAAAATCCACCGTCACGCTGCGCCCACCGTGCAGCGGTACGCGGTCGCCGGCAATCGCCAGCCATTCGCCGCACTCCAGGCGCTGGTTCAGTTGCAGCATGATCACCGGGTCCAGTTCGCTGACCTGGATCAGCCGCAGATTGGTCGCGCCGGCTTCGCCCAGCAGACGATTGAAACGCTCGGCGTGCTTGGTGTGCACCAGCACGTTCATGGTGACCCTTTCACCGAGTTCGGCAAGGGCGCGGCAGACTTCGAGGTTGCCCAGGTGTGCGCCTACCAGCATCTGGCCGCGTTCGCCACGCAACTGATTGCGCAACAGCGCCGGGTCGATGATTTCGATCTGGTCGATGCTCAACTTGCCGTTCCATACGTCGAGCTTGTCGAGCATGGAATCGGCGAAGGCCATGAACTGACCAAACACCCGCCAATGGGTCGGGCGCAATTCGTTGCGGCCGCTCCAGTCGGCGAGACGCTGCTGGTATTGCCAGGCGCTATGGCGGGCGCTGCGACCGAACAGGAAAAAGTATAAAACAATGCCGTACAGCAGCGGGCTCAACAGCCGACGCCCCAGCACTTTGGCGCAGAACGCGGTGAATTTCATTAGCCAGAAACTGCCGCGTTCCTTGTGGTCGGCCCAGTGTTCGTTGTCTGCGTTGATGCTCATGCTCGCCACCGTCGCCAGAGGATCACCGGCGCCCGTAACAGCATGCCGAAGAACAAGCGGGTGTGCATGCTCGAAATCAGCACGTTGTCGCGGAACAGACGAAAATGCGAGACGCCATCCAGAGGGTAGCGAACCTTGGTGTGTACCCAGCGCATCGGCTGATTGCGCCAGGCCAGGCGCACAATGATGTCTGTGTCGAAGTCCATGCGTTGGCCGATCTTCACCGCGTTGATGAGCGTCAGGGTCGGGGGCAATGGATAGAGGCGAAAGCCGCACATGGAATCGCGAATCTGCAACGACAGGGTGTTGATCCAGACCATGACATGCGTCAGATAGCGGGCGTATAAACGGCCCTTCGGCACGCTGGCGTCGTAGAGCGGGTAGCCGCAGATCAACGCGTCAGGATGGGCGCGCGACTGCTCGATAAAGGTCTGGACGTCACCCAGATCATGCTGGCCGTCGGCGTCCACCTGCAAGGCGTGGCTGAAGCCCAGGCGCGAGGCTTCGCGAAACCCGCTCAGGACTGCACCACCCTTGCCCTGGTTGATGGCGAGCTTGATCAGGAAAACCTGGTCGCGCTGGGCCAGTTGCTCAAGCACCGCCGCACAGGCCGGGCTGCTGGCGTCATCCACCAAAATGCACGGCAGGCGGTTGGCAAGCAGCGCATCGACCACCGTGGTAATCGCTGTTTCGTGGTTGTAGACCGGGATCACTGCGCAGGGCTTATGCATGCACGGTCTCCAGCAAAATCCGCCCGCTGGAGCAGGTGGCCGTTTCATTGCGATAGGCGAAATACAATTTGCGGCGCACAGGGTCGAAGCGCAAGTGCAACTGGACCTCATCGCCGGGGCGCACCAGTTGCTGGAATTTCAGCACTTCCATACCGGCGAACTTTGTCGGCAGATCCATCAACTGCTGGCCCAGGTTCAGTGCCCACTCGACTTGCACCACACCCGGCAGCACCGGGGTTTGCGGGAAGTGGCCGCTGAAGTAGGCGAGGTCCGGCGGCACTGCCAGTTGCAGACTCCACTCGCCGCCGACTTCGACTTGTTCCAACACCTGCGGCGCCTTCGGGCGGGGCGCCATCAGCAACGCTTCAACCTCGGCCTGGGGCAGTTTACCTTGGGCGTTCAGCGGCAGTTGCCGCAGCAACCGCCAGCGGCGCGGCAGGGCCAGGGTTTCGCAATGTTGGCTCAGGTGCTGGCGCAGTTCCTGGGTCAGCGTGCGTCGCCCCTGATTGCGCAGCGCGTGCAGGCCTTGTTCGCTCAGCACCAGCAAGGCACCCAGCGACGCACGGTTTTCCTGAACCACACCAAGGCGCGCTTCGGCGACCCAGTCGTGGGCCACCAACGCCTGCTCCAGCATGGGCAGCGAGATACGTTTTTCTTCCAGTTTGACGATTCGGTCCAGCCGTCCCAGCAGTTCGAAACGGCCGTCGACGGCAATGCGTGCGGCGTCGGCGGTGTGTTCGATGTGGCCGGCCGGCAAGTACGGCGAGGCGATGAGCAGGGCCCCGTCGCTGTCCTGGCTCAGCGCTACATCAGCGAAGGGTTGCCAGAGATCAAAGCCCTGGCGCCAGGCAATGCCACCGGTTTCCGAGCTGCCGAGAATTTCCGTCGGCCATTGCTGCAGGCGTTCGTGCAAGCGCTGCGCGGCCTCGGCCGGCAGGGCGCCGCCGGAGGAAAACACCCGACGGACCGCGCTCAAGGCCGGCCAGTCGAGGTTATCGCCCATGCGCTTGAGCAGCGCCGGGCTGGAGACCCAGGAAAAGGCCGGGTGTTCGCGGCTGAAGCGTTGCAGGTCTTCCGGGAAGGCCAGTTGCAGGCGTACGAACGGGCGCCCGGCGCACAGCGGCCACAGTACCCGGAACAGCAATCCGTAGATGTGCTGGGTGCCGACGCTGCCGATGATGCAGGCGTGGCCCAGGTCCGCGCCCCACAATTGCTCCAGCGCCTGAACTTCATTGGCCAGTTGCCGCAGGGTTTTCTCGATGCGCTTGGGTTCGCCGCTGGAGCCGGAGGTGCACAAGCTCAGGTGGCAGTGATCGAGATCCAGTTCGGCGGCGGCCAGCGGCGCCTGCTGGAAGTCAGCCAGGTGTGCGTCGTCCGCCAGATCGGTCAGCCACAGATCGACCGCCGTCGACCAGCGCAGGCGGGTCTGGGGTTGCAGGTCGGCGGGCAGCAGTACGCTGACTCCGGCACG
Organism: Pseudomonas sp. 6D_7.1_Bac1; assembly: GCF_025465945.1. Taxonomy (GTDB): domain Bacteria; phylum Pseudomonadota; class Gammaproteobacteria; order Pseudomonadales; family Pseudomonadaceae; genus Aquipseudomonas. The sequence goes on from NZ_JANLNW010000020.1 coordinate 163,099, forward strand.
CCAGGCTCCGAGCAGGGCAATGGCCAGTTCAGCGGCGTCTTCCAGGTGCACGGCAATGCACGTTACACCTTGCGCTTGCAGGCCGGCGGCAAGGCGCAGGGCCTGCTCACACAGGTCGGCGTGAGTGAGCGCAGGATCCGCCGTGACGGCGCGCGCAGGTAGTGCCTTGAGCAACAGCTGCTCAAGTTTTATCCAATTCATGGGTGGCCTCGTACCCGTTGTCGTATGAGCCATTCAATGGCGAACAGCAGACCCATCAACCCATAGGAAATCAGGCCGGTGTACAACATCCACCAACTCAACGGCGCCCAGAGGGTCAGGGCGGCCGCGAGCAAACCGTTACACAGGAAAAACACACTCCAGGCGATCGTTACCTGGCGGGTATAAACAATCGCGTTGTCCGGCAGTTGCGGTTCGCGCAAACGCGCCAGACGCTCGATCATCGGCTGCCCGTACCTCAGGCTCAGGCCAAACAGGGCCAGCATGAAGCCGCTGATCAGCACCGGGTACCAACGCAGCAACAAAGGGCTATCGAACAGCGCCAGCAACAGGCAAAAAGCAATGGCAACCACCGCCATCCAGACACTGCCCGGGCGTCGCTCGCCCAGCAATGCGCGGGCCAGCCACAATCCGCCCAGCAACAGTCCAAACTGCCACGGGGCAAAGTGCTCCATGCCGAAATACACCGCAAAGGGGTACAGCAGGCCCGCGAGCAGCAGGCCGAGGCCGATCAGTCGGCTCATGCGGCCGGTTGAACCAGTCGGTAGACTGCCTCGACCACGTCGCTGACGGTACGCACCGACTTGAACTCTTCGGCGGCGATTTTCTTGCCGGTCTGGCGTTTGATGTGATCGATCAGATCGACCGCGTCGATGCTGTCGATTTCCAGGTCCTGATACAGGTTGGAGTCCAGGCTCACGCGTTCGGGTTCCAGCTCAAAGAGTTCGACCAGGGCATCACGCAGGGTGTTGAAAATGTCGTCACGAGTTTGCATGGTCCGGTCTCAAGCTGCCTTTGTTGCAGTGACGAACGCCGCAAGGCTCGCCACGTTGGTGAAGTGACCGCGGGTGTCATTGGCTTCGGCGTCAATCTTGATGCCGTACTTTTTCTGAATCGCCAGGCCGAGCTCCAGCGCGTCGACCGAGTCCAGGCCCAGGCCTTCGCCAAACAGCGTCTGCTCGTCGCCGATGTCGTCGACGCTGATGTCTTCGAGGCCCAGGGCGTCGATGATCAGCAGTTTTATCTCACGCTTCAGATCGCTCATCTTCGGCGAGCTCCTTAATAAAGTAATAGTGGAAATAATCGTTGAGTTTGCGCGAGGCCTTAGGGGGTGAGCCGAGCGCTGCGAAGGCTTGTGGGTCTATATCGGCCCCAACGCGGAAACTGAAGTGCACCCGGCGTTTAGGGATCCGGTACCAAGGCTCGGCCTTGGTCAGGGTCGTCGGGCTGACCTTGATGATTACCGGGGTGACAATTCTCGCACCGCGCAGGGCAATTGCCGCCGCGCCCCGATGAAAGGCCGGCGGTTGGCCGGGCTGGGTACGGGTACCTTCGGGAAAAATGATCAGGGTCTGGTCGCTTTTCAGCGCATCGGCAGCGGCATCGAGCATGTCCATGCTGCCGTCATTGCTGATGTACTCGGTGCGGCGTAGCGGACCGCGGGTGAAGGGATTTTCCCATAGGCTTTTCTTGACCACGCAGTTGGCGTGGGGCACCAGACCGATCAGGAACACGACATCGATCAACGATGGATGATTGGCGATGATCATCTGCCCTGGGCGGCCGAGTTTTTCCGCGCCCTGGATGTCGTAGGTCAGCACGCCTGTGCGGGCCATGAACCGGACAAAAGACCGGAACTTCCGGCTGACGGTCTGCCGCGCCCGTTGCCGATGGGTTTGGGCATCGCCCGGCAGCCAGCCGAGCACCGGGAAAATCACCAGTCGCAGCCACAGCCCGCCCCACCCGAACAGGGCGAAGCTTGCGGCGGTGGCCAGCAGGCGCCAGTAGTAGGCGTCGCGGTGTTTATCGGTTACAGGTTGCGTTGCCAGGTCCATACACGATTTTTCCAGGCATGTTGGCAGATGGTCTGCTGGCCGAGCAGTGCACGCAACAGGTTCAGTGCATGGGGCCAGTGGGCTTTGGACAACGCATCCGAGGTGCTGTTCAGAGACAGCTGCCACTGATTGCCCGGAGTGATCAGCAGTCCGACCGCGTAAGGAAACGGTACATCGTCGATCCAGGCGCAATAGGCTTGCGGCGGCTGTTCTTCGGTAATCACCAGCAGCACGGCGGGAGCGCCCTCTTCAAGCAGCGCCGCGGCCTCTAGCATGCCGTGTTCAAGCCCATCGCCCGCCGCGGCGAGGGCGGTCATTTCGCTGGTTTCGCCACGCATGATCGACCACAGGCCGATGACAGCGTTGTGCACCGACAGGCTGAACTGGGTCGGCGACAGCGGCTGATCAGTTGCCAGATCGTTGAGAATCTCGAAGGTGCGCGGGGTTTCGCCGTGACGAGAAATAAAGACCAACGGTAGCTGTTCGCGACCCTCGGCCAACGGCCAGCCGACACTGAAGGCCATCCGCGCCAGACGGCTGAGTCGCCGGCGCTGCATGGCCGGCAGAAACGACACGTCGGGGGCGGCATCGCTGCTCTCAAGCACAACCGGTTGTCGGCTCCAGGCTTGCCAATCGTCCACGCTTTCGAGCCCAGGGGCCCAGGCGCGCCATTGGGCGATGTTGAATGTGATCACTGAAATTCATCCCGCCCCTGCGGGCTTCCTTGACGCGGTGAGTCGATTGACCGGCGACTGACCCGACATGCGCTACGGCCGAGTGGCGCGCATTATCGCGGTGCGGCTGGCTTGTAGCAAATACTGGCTCCATTTTGTTCAGTGCGCCATGTCGTTTTTCAGCAAAAAAGCTGTCGTTTTGCCATTATCCAGTTTCTTACAGAGATATCTGCCAGCTGATTCATCGGCCAATGAGCGAAGCGGGTCGGTTTTTTGCTGGGATTGCAGCGAACGGCGTAGTCCGATTGCTGAGGAGGTAGCTAAGCAGCGGTGTCGGCTACTACACTCGGTCATTCTTTGATACACGGAGGTTTTGACATGCGGCGCGTGGTGTTCAATCAGAAAGGTGGCGTGGGCAAGTCCAGTATTGCCTGCAATCTGGCGGCGGTCAGCGCCAGCGAGGGCTATCGCACCTTGCTGGTGGATCTCGATGCCCAGGCCAACTCCACTCAGTACCTGACAGGTCTGACGGGCGACGATATCCCGATGGGCATCGCCGACTTCTTCAAGCAGACCCTGTCGTCCGGTCCGTTCTCGAAGAAAAACCAGGTTGATATCTACGAAACCCCGTTCGATAACCTGCACGTGGTCACTGCTACGGCCGAACTGGCCGACCTGCAGCCCAAGCTTGAGGCCAAACACAAGATCAACAAGCTGCGCAAACTGCTCGACGAACTGGCCGAAGACTATGACCGGATCTACCTCGACACCCCGCCAGCGTTGAACTTCTACGCGGTTTCGGCCTTGATTGCCGCCGATCGTGTGCTGATTCCCTTCGACTGCGACAGCTTCTCCCGGCAGGCGCTGTACGGCCTGCTGGCGGAAATCGAAGAATTGAAGGAAGACCACAACGAAGGTCTGCAAGTCGAGGGCATTGTGGTCAACCAGTTCCAGGCTCGCGCGAGCCTGCCGCAGCAGATGCTCGACGAACTGATCGCCGAGGGCCTGCCGGTGCTGCCGGTGTACCTGGGCAGCTCGGTGCGCATGCGCGAATCCCACCAGGCCAACATGCCGCTGATCCACCTCGATCCCCGGCACAAACTGACCCAGCAGTTCGTTGATCTGCACAACCTGCTGGAAAACGCCTGATTCCTGCAGACAACACAGCACTAATGTGGGAGCGAGCCTGCTCGCGATAGCGGCCTGACAGCCAACATCTACGTTCAATGTCACACCGTCATCGCGAGCAGGCGAACGTCGCCCGGCTCTTCCCACATTGGGTTCAGGGTGGCGTTGAGATCGTCGTCAGATCCCCTGACTGCGCAACCAGCTCATCAATTGCGGTAACGGGAAGGCTCCGCTCTGACGCGCCACTTCCCGGCCGTTCTTGAACAGTATCAAACTCGGAATCGAGCGAATCCCCAACTGCGCCGACAATTGCTGATTCGCCTCACTGTCGAGCTTGGCCAACCGACACGTGCCCGACAGTTGCCCTGCCGCCTGCTCGAACACCGGGGCAAACGACTTGCATGGCCCGCACCAATCCGCCCACACGTCCACCAGTAACGGCAGATCACCCTTGATCTGACTGGCGTAGTCACCTTGCTTCAATTCAAAGGGCTTGTTCAGCAGGACTTCGGCTTTGCAGCGGCCGCATTTGGGGTGATCGCCCAGGCGCTCGACGGGGATGCGGTTGAGGCCGTTGCAGTGGGGGCAGGGGATGAGCAGTGGGTCAGTCATGGAGGTGGTCCGGATTAAGAGGCGATACCCCTTATTTGGAGACGTCTGCTCACATTTTCAATCGGGCATTGTGGCTGCTCGAATCTAGGCTGAGGGAATGCCGGCTGCACCGCTGGTCTGCTCGGTGATATCGCAATTTGCGATATTCACGATCTATGTTTAACTCATCCATAGCAAAGTGCGATAAGGAGATTGCATGCATGTGCTCACCGAAAAGCGAATCTGGGAAGCCAAGGAAAAGTGGCCACGATCAGCGAGTTCGCTGGATCAATGGTATCGGTTGATCAAGCGCAACAACCCTGGTGACTTTGCAGAAATGAAATCGATGTTTCCTGCGCTCGATAAGGTAGGCCCGTTTCATGTGTTCGATATCGGCGGCAACAAGTTACGGTTGATAGCCGTTGTCCGGTATCGGCCTCAACGGCTGTACATCAAACATGTGTTGGACCATCACGAGTACGACAGGGGCAAATGGAAGGAGGAAAGAGGATGAGTGTTCTGATCAAGCAGGTTGCCGAGCACTGGCAATTCGTATCGCCGTTGCTGCGAAAACCAAAGACTGAAAACGACTATGACGTGTTGGCCCAGGCGCTCGACGAATTGCTGGAGCTGGTGGGCGAAGATGAGTCGCATCCGCTCATGAGCCTGGTGGACATCATCGGCGAGTGGATCGAGGCCTGGGACCATGAGCATCGTCCGATGCCCAAGGCCAGCGGCGTTGATGTACTTCGTTACATGATGCGCGAGCATGGTCTAAGCCAGAGCGACCTGCCGGGTGTGGGCGCGCAATCGGTAGTTTCGGAGGTGTTGAGCGGAAAGCGCCAGCTTAACGTGCGGCAGATCCGCTGGTTGGCCAAGCGCTTTGGCGTGTCGGTGGAAACCTTTATTTGACCGGCCTCACGAAGAACAGCTGATCTCCAGATGCTTGCCCCACTCGGGTGGGCGCTCTGCGTAGTGCTCCATGCCTGGCTGTTTTTCGAACGGTTTGCTCAGTACCGCATGCAGACGGCGGACCTCTGCATAGTCACCGCTCTCTGCCGCGTCGATGGCGTTCTGTGCCAGGTAATTGCGCAGGATGTACAGTGGATTGACGGCGTGCATGCGGGTGCGACGCTGGTCTTGATCGCGGTTGCCGTCGCGGGCGACGCGCGCGCAATAAAGCTCGGCCCAGGCATCGAAACCCTTGATGTCGACGAAGTCGTCACGCAAGCGGGCGACGGCGAGTTCGGCGGTTTCTTCACCCAGTCGACGGAAAAACAGGCTGTAATCGACGCTGCTGTTTTGCATCAGTTGCAGCAGTTTTTCGACCAGCTTCTGATCATCGTCTTCGCCAGTGGTCAAGCCGAGACGACGGCGCATCAGGTCCAGGTAGTGGGCCTGATACAGCGGGAAGTACAAGCCGAGGGTTTCGCGCAGGGCGTCGACGCTGATGAACGGTGTCAGGGCCTGGGCCAGCGCGCTGAGGTTCCACTGGCCGATGGGCACCTGATTGCTGAACGAGTAACGGCCCTGATCATCGGAATGGTTGCAGATGAAATGGGCGTCGAAGTCGTCGAGGAAGGCGAACGGGCCAAAGTCGAAGGTGATGCCCAGGATCGACATGTTGTCGGTGTTCATCACCCCGTGGCAGAAGCCGTAGGCCTGCCATTTGGCGATCAGTTCGGCATTGCGCTCGACGATTTCGCGGAACATCGCCAGGTACGGTGCAGGCGCTTCCAGGCACTCGGGGAAATGCATCGCCAATACGTGCTCGCCGAGCACTTTCTGCTGTTCGGGCCGCTTGGTGTAGTAGAAGTATTCAAAGTGCCCGAAGCGTACATGGCTCGGCGCCAGGCGCAGGACCATCGCCGCACGTTCCTGTTTCTCACGCCAGACCGGGGTGTCCGAACCGATCACGCACAGTGCGCGGGTGGTCGGGATACCCAGCGCGTGCAACGCTTCAGACACCAGAAACTCACGAATCGACGACCGCAGCACCGCGCGGCCATCGCCCATGCGCGAGTAGGGTGTTTGCCCGGCGCCCTTGAGGTGCAAGTCCCAGTGCTCGCCGGCCTCGTTGTAGACCTCGCCCAGCAGCAGGCCACGACCGTCGCCCAATTGCGGGTTATAGGAACCGAACTGGTGCCCGGAATAGACCATTGCCCGCGGCTCGGCTTCTGCCCATAGCTTGTGGCCACCGAACAGCTCGGCGAACACCGGCGTCTCGGCAACGCTCGGGTCAAGGTCCAGCAGCGCCATGGCCGCAGGGCTGGCAACTACCAGCCGTGGATCGCCGATAGGCTCGGGCAGCACATGGGTTGAGAGCGCGTCGCCCAGGCGGGCGAAGCGGTTGTCAAAGGTCAGTTCGTCGAGGGCTTTCAACGGCCATCTCCAGCAGAATGTCCGAGCATTCTGCTGGGGATTGGCGTGTGGCGTCCAGTCAGTCGAGGCGCGTCGAGGGTGGCTCGGGTGGAGTCTTGCCTGCATCGGGAGGCGTGGCGGGTTTGACAGCATCGGTGGCCAGCACTAGCTGTTCCTGACCTGTCAGGTTTTTCAGGTGCACATCCACCTGACGGAAAGCGATGCTGATGTTGTTCTTCTTGAACTCACTGTTGATGAACCGGTTGATTTCATCGAGTGCCGGGTTGCGGTCGCCGAGGTCACGGACATGAATACGCAGCTCGTGTTCCAGGGTGCTTTCACCGAAATTCAGGAAAAACACCGAGGGCAGAGGGTCTTTAAGCACGCGCGGGTTTTCCATGGCGGCTCTGAGCAGCAGGGTTCGCACCAGTTCCAGGTCCGAATCGTAGCCGACGCCCAGCTTGAGGGTCACCCGGGTCACGGTGTCGGTCAGCGACCAGTTGATCAGTTGCCCGGTGATGAACGTCTTGTTCGGGACAATGATGTCCTTGCGGTCGAAGTCGGTGATGGTGGTGGCGCGGATACGGATCTTGCTCACCGTGCCCGATAGGGTGCCGATGGTGATCGTGTCGCCGATTCGTACCGGGCGTTCGAACAGGATCATGATCCCGGAGATGAAGTTGGCGAAGATCTCCTGCATGCCGAAACCCAGACCGACCGAGAGCGCGGCCACCAGCCATTGCAGTTTGTCCCAGCTTACGCCGAGGGTCGACAGGGTTGAGACAAAACCCACGCCGGCAATCGCATAGGTCAGCAGGGTGGTCGTGGCGTAAGCGCTGCCCTGGGCCAGGTCGAGCTTGGACAGCACCAGCACTTCCAGCAAGCCTGGCAGGTTTCGCGCCAGGGCCATGGTGATACCGATGATGATCAATGCGCCAAGCATGTCGCCGATGCTGATCGGCACCATGCTCATGTTGGCGCCAGTACCGCTGGTGTATTCGTACAGGGTGATGTTGTCCAGGTACGAAAACACCGTGATCAGGTCTTTCCAGACCCAATACAGCGCAGCGATGAAACCGCCGAGCAGGGCCAGACGGATCAGGCGCAGGGATTGTTCGTTGACCTTCTCGATGTCCAGGGTCGGCTCTTCGACGATCGCTTCGCCGTCGCCGGCTTCCTTGGCAGCCTGGCGTTTGGTCAGGGCGCGCTGGTAGGCCAGACGCCGCGCCGCGACGGCCAGGCCGCGCACGAAGGTGGCCTCGATCACCAGCCAGAACATCAGCAGGTACAGGGTGTTGATCAACCGGTCGCTGAGTTTCAGTGCGGTGTAGAAGTAGCCAAAACACACGGCAATGAACAAGGCGATCGGCAGTGCGGTAAACAGGATGCCGACGGCTTTGCGAAACAGTGAGGCGCTGTTATGCGTCGGGCTGTTGATCAGCAGGCGGCTGAGCAACCAGGCCATCAAGGCGTAGCAGGTCAGTACCACGGCGATGCCGAGCACGTCGTCCGCCAGGGCCGCCGGTTGCAATTCGGCAACCGCCACCACGGCGACCAGCGCCAGTACGACCATCCCCAGACGACGGATCCAGCCGCGAAGGAATTCCACTTGCGGTTTTTCCCAGCGAAAGTGCAGTTCCGCCACGCCGCCCGGCGCAAGGATCCGGTACGCGGTGTAGAACACCAGCCACGCCTGGGCGATTTGCAGCAGGGCGGCACCGAGGTTGGCGTTTTGCCCGCGGGCGTCGATCTGCAAGGCGAAGCCGCACAGGGCCAGAGCCAGTGACACCGGCATCGCCAGCAGCACGTTGATCAGAATCGCCTGCGGTGTGTGCCACTGGCTGTCACGTTTGAAGTGACCGATGTCCTTGTGCACCTTGTTCAGCCGCGCATAGAGGTATTTGCGTCGCCACACCAGGAAGCCGATCAGCAGCACCAGCGGCAGGAACAGCAGGGGTCGCTGGGTCAGGCCATCGCCCAGCTCACTCAGGCTCGACGCCCACGGCAGGGTGTTGACCTGTTTCACCAGACGGTCCGGCACACCGCGCATCCACTCGAAATCCAGCGGCTTGTTGCTGGGGATCCAGAACATTTGTTCGTCGAGGGTCGCGCGCAGGCTCTGGGCGGTGGTGAGCAGTTGCTTCTGGTTCAGTTGCAGGGTGATGGATTCGTTGAGCAGCGCACTCAGTTCACGGCTCAGGCGCTCCAGCAGGTCGGCACGGGTGACCGCCAGGTCCAGCAGGTTTTTGCGCAGTTGCGGGGTGACCTGATCGGGTGGCTGGCTCGCCAGCAAGTTATCCACATAGGCAGTGGGCGTGCTGATCAGTTCGCGCTGTTGATTGACCTCGAACTGGTACAGGCGAATGTCGGCAATATCGTTGGCCAGGTTCCGGTCAAGCTTGAGGCGTGGCAAGGCCTGCTTTTGTTTGTAGAGAATCTTGGACAGCAACAGGCTGCCCTTGAGTACGCTGATCTGCTCGTCCAGCGCGGCGTCGCTTTGGGTCACGCTGTCGAGTTGCTGCTTGGTTTGCAGGTTCTGCTGGGTCAGTTCGTTGAGGCGGTCGGTGCTTTTGAGCAGGTAGTCGGAGAGCTTCAGGTTGGCAGCGCTTTCCGTGGCCAGCAGATTGCTGCCGCCCACCTTTTGCGCTTCGATCGATTGCTGAGTCACCGTCTGTTGAGACTGGGCCAGGCGCTTCTGGTTGATCAGGGTTTGCAGGTCCTGGATCTCCCGCTCCATGCGTGCGGTTTTTTCCAGCAGCAAGTCGTGTTGGCTGTTGCCCAGGTCCTGCAGCTGACTGTTGCCGGCCAGTTCCTGGCGACGCAACGGGATCAGCGCGTTCAACGCCGCCAGTTCGGCGTTGAGTGTGTCGCGTTGCTCGTTTGTCAGGGCTTTGCCGTTGTCTCTGCCCAGCTTGAGGATGCCGTTGATTTGCAGGATGCGTGTCTGGCTGGCGCTGATCTCGGCCTGGGCGCGCTCGGGGCGGGTCTGGGCGGTGATGATCAGGCTGTTGGCATCGGCCAGGGCTTTTTGCAGATCGCTTTGCTGGGTGCCGCGTTCAGTGAGCAACTGCTCGAGTTGTGGCACCGACAGGTTGGCATAACGTTGCTCGATCGGTACGACTTTGCTGGCCTTGAGGCGCTCCAGCTCGCGCTGGTTTTCGATGTTCTGCTTGGGCGCAGTGCTCAGTTGCTGCTTGAGGTCGTTCAGGCGATTTTCGTAATCGTCTCTGTTGGACAACTGGGTCAGCGTCTGTTGCAGCACCAGTTGCAGGGCTTTTTGATCGGCCTCCGGCAGTTTGCGCTCGGCGATCTTGTCGAGGCTCTTCTGGACGGTCTCGGCGGACGGCGGTTCGGCCGCTTGCAGAGTGCCGACGGAAAGACTGAGCCCGAGCAGGGCAATAGCAAAGAATGAGCGCAGAGTTGGCATAGAGACCGATCGAAAACGTAACGAAAAAGGGAGTTTAGAGGAACAACCCGGGGCCTGGGCGACTTCCTTCGGGGAATCTGACGCCCACTTTGGCAATCTTGTTCCCATCCATGACCGCGACCGTCCAAATGGTGTTGTTCCATTCCACCTGGTCACCGACCACCGGAGCACCGCCCACTTTCTGGGTAATGAAGCGACCCAGCGGCATGTCCGGATCGACGCCTTCAAGTTGCAGCCCGTACAGCGCTGAAACCGCGCCCAGCTGGGCGTCGCCTTCCAGAACGAAGTCGCCGAAGAAGCGCAAATCGAGGCCGCGTTGCGGTGCCTGGCTGAAGAGTTTTCCGAGCGCTGGCAGGTTGTGTTCATGGCCGATAACACACAGCAAATCGCCGACTTCGAGCACTGTACTACCCGACGGGTGGAGCAGTTGCTGGCCGCGGAACAGCGCCGCGATACGCGTGCCTTCGGGCATTTTCAGCTCGCGAAGGGCCGCGCCGATGCACCATTTTTCCGCGCCAAGACGATAAACGAACAGCTCCCACTCACTGGTGACGTGCACTTCGAGGGCGGCCCGGGAGATCGGCGCGGGCTCCGGCGGGACCATCACCTTCAGCAGTTTGGCGACCCACGGCAGGCTGGTGCCCTGCACCAGCAGCGACACCAGCACGATGAAGAATGCGAGATTGAAGTACAGCTGAGCGTTGGGCAGGCCGGCCATCAACGGGAACACCGCCAGAATGATCGGTACCGCGCCGCGCAGACCTACCCAGGAAATAAATGCCTTCTCGCGGCCATGGAAGGCCTTGAACGGCAGCAGGCCGACCATCACCGACAGCGGCCGCGCAAACAGAATCATCCACAACGCCAGGCCGAGGGCGGGCAGGGCAATGGGTAGCAAGTCGTGGGGTGTCACCAGCAGCCCCAGCACCAGGAACATGCCGATCTGCGCGAGCCAGGCCATGCCGTCGAGCATGTGCAGAATGCCGTGGCGGCTGCGCACCGGGCGGTTGCCGATCACCAGGCCGCACAGGTACACCGCGAGAAATCCGCTGCCGTGCAAGGCGTTGGTCAGGGCGAACACCACCAGGCCGCCAGCGATTACCAGAATCGGATACAGGCCGGCGGCCAGGTGGATTCGATTGACCATTTGCAGCATCAGCCAGCCACCGCACAAGCCGACGATAGCGCCGATACCGAATTGAAGAATCAAGTGGGTGACCAGGCTCCACTCCAGGCCGGTCTGGCCGCTGGCGAGCATGTCGATCAGGGTGACGGTGAGAAACACCGCCATCGGGTCGTTACTGCCGGATTCGATTTCCAGGCTGGCAGTTACCCGCTCGTTCAGGCCTTTGCCGCCCAGCAGCGAGAACACAGCCGCGGCGTCCGTGGAGCCAACGATGGCGCCAATCAGCAGGCCCTGGATCAGGTTCAGGTTGAACAGCCAGGCGGCGGCCATGCCGGTCAGCCCGGTGGTGATCAGCACCCCGACCGTGGCCAGCGACAGCGCTGGCCATAACGCCACGCGGAAACTCGCGACCCGGGTGCGCAACCCGCCGTCGAGCAGGATGACAGCCAGGGCGAGGTTGCCGACCAGATAAGCGGTGGGGTAGTTATCGAAGATGATGCCGCCGCCGTCGACACCGGCGGCCATGCCCACGGCCAGGATGATCACCAGAATCGGGATCCCTAGGCGCGACGAAAGTGAGCTCACCAGAATGCTCGCACCTACCAGCAACGCGCCGATCAAGAACAGGCTGTTGATGGTCGTCGCATTCAATGGCAGTACTCCGGAAAGCTTAAAGACGGGCGCAAACTGACCATGCAGTCTGCGTGCCAGCGATTCTAACCTGTTGAAATGTGATGCTGTCAAAAAGCTTTTGAATGCGCTCGACACCCCCCGCTCGAACCGTGCGAAGTCATCGTGGCGAGGGAGCTTGCTCCCGCTGGGTCGCGCAGCGGCCCCAAAACGGACGCTGCGGTCTTTCGAACAAATCGCACCAGCAGTTTTGCGGCTACTTCGTAGCCGAGCGGGGGCAAGCCCCCTCGCCACAGGATAGTGGTCGCCGTTAAAGGCTAAACCGCCCAACCATATTGTTCAGGTCCAGCGCCAGGCGCGACAGTTCGTTGCTGGCGGCGCTGGTCTGGTTGGCGCCGGTGGCCGATTGCACCGACAAGTCGCGAATGTTCACCAGGTTGCGGTCGACTTCGCGGGCCACTTGCGCCTGCTCTTCGGCGGCGCTGGCGATCACCAGGTTGCGCTCGTTGATTTCGACGATGGCGCTGTTGATGGTGTCCAGCGACATACCGGCGCCACGGGCGATGTTCAGGGTCGATTCTGCGCGTTCGGTGCTGTTGCGCATCGAGTCGACGGCGTGTTCGGTGCCGCTCTGGATGCTGCCGATCATGCGTTCGATTTCGCTGGTCGATTGCTGCGTGCGATGAGCCAGGGCGCGAACTTCGTCGGCCACCACGGCAAAACCACGGCCGGCTTCACCGGCACGAGCGGCCTCGATGGCGGCGTTCAATGCCAGCAGGTTGGTCTGATCGGCCAGGCCGCGAATCACGTCCAGCACCTTGCCGATGTCTCGCGATTCGTTAGCCAGGTCGCCGATCAGGGTGGCGGTGCTCTGCACATCCGCACTCATGCGTTCGATGGCGCTGACGGTTTCCTGCACCAGGTCGCGGCCGTCGCCGGCAGAGGTGGTGGCGTTTTTCGAGGCTTCGGAAGTGCTGACCGCATTGCGCGCAACTTCTTCCACGGCGCTGGTCATTTCGTTGACGGCGGTCGCGGCCTGTTCGATTTCGTTGTTCTGCTGGGTCAGGCCACGGGCGCTTTCGTCGGTGACGCTGTTCAGTTCTTCAGCGGCAGAGGCCAACTGAGTCGCGGAGCCGGAAATGCGTTGCAGGGTGTCGCGCAGTTTTTCCTGCATCTTCGACATGGCCAGCAACAGGCGACCGGCTTCGTCGGTGCCGTCCACAGTGATCGGGCGGGTCAGGTTGCCTTCGGCGATTTCTTCAGCGGCGCTCAGCGCTTTGGCGATTGGCTGGGTGATGCTGTTGGTCAGCAGCCAGGCAAACAGAAGGGTCAAGCCCGTAGCGATCACCAGCAAGGTCACCACCAGGTCGAAGGCCGAGGAGTACTGGTCGGCGGCTTTCTGGTTGAAGTCGGCGGCTTGATCATTGTTGATCTGCATCAGCCGGTTGAGCACGGTGTTCACTGCCTCGGAGTTGGTCAGCAGTTCGGTGTTGAGCAGCGTGCGCAATTCATCGACCTGATTGTTGCGCGACAGGCTCTTCATGCGGTCTTCCAGCTGACGGTACTGCCCCAGCAGTTGCACGTACTCATCGTAGGCCGCACGTTCCTGCGGGCTGCTGATGACTTTTTCGTAATCGGACTGGGCCGCGCGAATCTGCTGGCTGCGTTGATCGAACAGCGCGAGGGTCTTCTGCTGCACATCCGGTTCGCGGTTGGTCAGCAAGCGGTACGACAGCACCCGCTGGCGCAGGGCGATCTGGGTGAACTCATCCAGCGCCTTGATGCTCGGCACGCTGTTCTGAACGATGTCTTCACCGGCATTGCGAATCTTGCTCATCTGGTTCAAGGCGAACACACCCAGAATCAACATCAGCGCGCCAATCAGGGCGAAGCCTGTGAACGCCCGAGGGGCGATATTCATATTACGAAGGGACATGGTGTTCACCAAAAAGCGCGCATTGGCACAAGGTTTGAGACGGGTATGCATGACTTATCGGTCATACGACTAAAGTCTTGAGCGGCTGTGCGCTTTTGCCGCAGTCCGGTCGCACTGACGAGCTGTCAGGAACCAGATCGGACAATCGCAGTCTTTAAAACTCGCAAGCAAGGTCGCCGCCAGGTAAATCAAGGCTCTACGCCCGAATATCCCTGGCGCCTGTGGTGACTTTTCTTTATCGTACGCGCCCTTTGAAAATGCTCGGAAAATCAAAATGTTGGAAGCATCCCTAAGCCAATTGGAACAGCTGGTCAGCGACCTGGTGCAACACAATCAGGAACTGCTCGGCACAAACGCAACACTGAGTGCAGAACTGGCCCAGGCCAAGGATGAAAACGAAAGCCTGCAGCTGAGCCTGATGGAGCAGGAAGAGAAGCAGGGCGCCACGGTCGCGCGCATTCAAGCGTTGGTTGAGCGCGTGAGCGCAGGTCCTGTGAACGCATGAGACACGGTGCCGACGGGATAAAAGTCGTCTCGATTCTCGGGGAAGACTATTCGATCAAGGCGCCGGCCGGGGAAGAGCAGACCCTGCTGGACGCCGCGTTAATGTTGAAAGCGGTGCTGGCTGAGACCAAAAAGAAATACCCGACCCTGATCGGGGACAAACTGTTGGTGCTGACGGCTATGAACCTGTGTTCGCAGCAGCTCGAATTGAAAAAGCGCCACCAGCAGGAACTTGACCGTTACCAAGAGCAAGTCAGCGCCACGGTTGAAGTGATTTCGAAGACGATCAATCAGGCCTGATAGGCCTGCGCACAACCAAAGAGTGGATTGTCGGATTTGTTGTATACAATCGGCATGGCTGTTGCAGTAGTTTCGCCTCTTACTCTTTGGGGGGTGTTTCATGCAGTTCTGGCGACGCAGTATTCAATGGCAGTTGATCCTGAGTATGGGCACCGCCCTGCTGGTCAGTATTCTGATCGTGGTCGGCATCTATACCCTGGTGGTCAACCGCCTTGCCCAGAGCTATCTGATCGAGCAAGCACTGCCGTCGAGCATCGAAGCGATGCGCAACGACATCGAACGGATTCTGGTCCAGCCGCTCACCGCGGCCAAGGACATCGCCAGCAACAGCATGGTGCGCCAGTGGTTGGCCGAGGGTGAAAACAGTGCCCAGGCCAACGGCTTCGTCAGCTACCTGGAAGGCATCCGCGCCGAGCACAACGCCTTTACCGCGCTGATCGCAGGCACAGAGTCGGGCCACTACTACACCGAAAAAGGTCTTGATCGGACACTCAGCCGATCCAACCCTCGTGACGCCTGGTTCTATTCCTTCCTCGACAGCAATCAGCCGCGCACCCTCAATATCGACAAAGACACGGCTACCGGCGAATTGGCCCTGTTCATCGACCTTAAGGTTTCGCAGGGCGGCAAAGTGGTGGGCATTGCCGGGCTGGGCCTGAGCATGAAAGAGCTGTCAGAGCTGATTCACAACTTCAGCTTCGGTGCACGCGGCAAGGTCTATCTGGTGCGTTCCGACGGTTTGATCCAGGTTCATCCCGAGGCCGAGTTCAGCAACAAACGCCAGTTGGCCGAGCAGATCGGCGGCCCTGCGGCGCAAGCGGTGATGGGTCATCAAGGCCTGACCAGCAGCGGTTTTGTGCGCAATGGCGAAGACTACCTGGCCCTGAGCCTGCCATTGCGCGATCTGGGCTGGACCCTGGTGGCGGAAGTGCCGCAATCGCAGATTTACGCCGAGGCCCGACACGCAATGTGGGTGACCAGCGCCATTGGTCTGGGTGTTGCTCTGGTGTGCCTGTTATTGGTGGTGTTGCTGGCTCGCGGGCTGGTGCGGCCGATCCGTCAGGTAACAGTTGCATTGGTAGCGATTGGTAGCGGTGGTGGTGATTTGACTCAAAGGTTAGATTCCAGCCGCGCTGATGAGCTGGGTGACCTGGCTCGAGGCTTCAACCGTTTCCTTGAAAATCAACGCAACATGATCGGCGAAGTGCTGGCCACCAGCGAGCGTTTACGCACCGCAGTCGGGCAGGTCGCGCGGGTGGTGGAGAACACCGCCGAGCGTTCCGGTCGACAGCAGGAAATGACCGACATGGTCGCCACCGCCGTGCACGAGATGGGCCTGACCGTGCAGGAAATCGCGCAGAACGCCGGCAACGCGGCAGTCGCCTCGCAGACCGCTCGCGATGAAGCGCTACAGGCGCGTGAAGTGGTCGGCGGCTCTATCCGCCATATCGAAAGCATGTCCGACGAAATCGGCATCGCTGCCAGCGCCGTGAGTGAATTGGCGACTCAGGTAGCGTCCATCGATCAGGTGCTGGCGGTGATTCGCGGGATCTCCGAGCAGACCAACTTGCTGGCGTTGAACGCAGCGATTGAAGCTGCTCGGGCCGGAGACATGGGCCGAGGCTTTGCGGTGGTGGCGGATGAAGTACGGACGTTGGCGCGGCGTACGCAATCGTCCACCGATGAAATCCAGCAGATGATCGGCAACCTCAAGCAGGGCGCGGAAAACGCCGTGTCGTCGATGCACTCAGGGCAGGCGGCAACCGGCACAGGCGTTGAGTCGAGCCAGCGCACCGGAGCCTCGTTGACGGCGATTACCGGACAGGTCGAACGCATCAGCGACATGAACCATCAAGTGGCGACTGCCACCGAAGAGCAGTCGGCGGTGACCGAAGAGATCAACCGCAACGTGCAGGGGATTTCCGACCTGGCGAGGGCCACGGCTGGGGAAGTCAGGGCATGTCGTGAGGATTGCCAGACGTTGCAGCGCTTGGCCGATGATTTGGCGCGGCAGATGGGTGGGTTCAAGTTGAGTTGAAAGTTGCGTTGCTTGTACCGACGCCATCGCGAGCAGGCTCGCTCCCACAATGGTCCGCGTTTAACCAGACAACGCGTTCAAATGTGGGAGCGAGCCTGCTCCGGGCGGCGATCCGACGATTGGTTTTTGGCCATGTCACAAGGCGTTGGTCAGAACCACTCATCCTGCATGTTCAGACACGTATCATCCCGCGCCTCAAGAATCGCCAGTTCATGATGACAACCCGGCACTTCCCAGGTCAGGAAGTACCGCGCCGCTTGCAGCTTGCCTTTATAGAAGCTGACGTCCGCCGCATTGCCCTTGACCAGCCCTTCTTCTGCGCGGATCGCCTGTTCCAGCCAGCGCCAGCCAATCACTGTGTGACCGAATACCTTGAGGTATAGAGCCGAGTTGGCGAGGCTGCTATTGATCTTGCCTTGGCCCAAATCGGTCAGCAGGCCGAGGGTGACGGTTTGCAGTCGTGCCACCAGCGCTTCCAGTGGCTGGCGTAATGGGGTGAGTGCGTCAAACGCTTGCGCCCGCTCGGCGGTATCAGCGATCAGTCGAATCAACTGTTTGAGCCCGGCGCCGCCGTTCTGCGCCAGTTTGCGCCCCAGCAGGTCCAGCGACTGAATGCCGTGGGTGCCTTCGTGGATCGGGTTCAGGCGGTTGTCGCGGTAGTACTGTTCCACCGGGTATTCGCGGGTGTAGCCGTGGCCGCCGAGGATCTGGATCGCCAGTTCGTTGGCCTTGAGGCAGAACTCCGATGGCCAGGATTTGACGATCGGCGTCAGCAGGTCGAGCAGTTCATGAGCCTGTTTACGCCCGGCTTCAGTCTCAAGCGTGGTGGTGTCATCGAACAGTCGCGCTGCATACAAACCGAGGTCGAATGCGCCTTCGACGTACGCCTTCTGGGTCAGCAGCATGCGTTTGACGTCGGCGTGCTGAATGATCGACACCGGCGCAGTGTTCGGGTCCTTGCTGTCCGGCAGGCGACCCTGCGGGCGCTCGCGGGCGTATTCCAGCGAGTACAGGTAACCGGCGTAACCGAGCATCACCGCGCCCATGCCGACGCCGATTCGCGCCTCGTTCATCATCTGGAACATGCAGCTCAGGCCTTGATGAGGCTTGCCCACCAGGTAGCCGACACACTCACCGTTATCGCCGAAATTCAGTGCGGTGGAGGTGGTGCCGCGCCAACCCATCTTGTGGAACAGCCCGGCCAGCAGCACGTCGTTGCGCTTGCCCAGACTGCCGTCATCATTGACCAGGAACTTGGGCACGATAAACAGCGAAATGCCTTTCACGCCCGCAGGTGCATCCGGCAGCTTTGCCAGCACCATGTGCACGATGTTTTCCGACAGCGGATGGTCGCCACCGGAGATGAAGATCTTGTTGCCTTTGAGTCGATAGCTGCCATCGGCGGCCGGTTCGGCGCGGGTGCGGATGTCCGACAGGGAGGAACCGGCGTGAGGTTCGGTCAGGGCCATGGTGCCGAAGAAGCGGCCGTCGATCATCGGTTGCAGGAAGCGCCGCTTCTGCTCATCGGTGCCGAAGCTTTCGATCAGGTTGGCCGCGCCCATGGTCAGGAACGGGTAAGACGTCGTCGCGGCGTTGGCTGACTGGAAGTGCGCAAAGCAGGCTTGCGACAGCAGGGTCGGTAACTGCATGCCGCCGGCCTCGAAACTGCGTGCGGCGTTGAGAAAGCCTGCTTCGAGGAACGCATCCACCGCCGGTTTTACTTCCGGAATCAGGATCGCCTTGCCGTCTTCATAGCGCGGCTCGTTCTCGTCACCCTTGCGGTTGTGCGGGGCAAAGAACTTCTCGGCAATGCTGCGGGCGGTGCCAATGGCGGCGTCGAACGTCTCGCGGTTGTGCTCGGCGAAACGCTCGCGCTGGGTCAGGCCCTCGGCATCAAGGACTTCGTACAGCTCGAAAGCCAGATTGCGGGAACTGAGCAGCGTCTCGGACATGGCGGCCTACCTTGTATTGGAATGGACCGAGTCTAGGCGCGAGAAGGGCGGGCTGAACAGGATGATTGATGCGGGTGATGGTGGGGCAGGGCAGAGACTTAGCTAGCGACAAAAAGCAATTGTGGGAGCGGGGCGGGGGGGGGGGGGGGGGGGGCCCCCC
>NZ_JANLNW010000023.1 GCF_025465945.1 Pseudomonas sp. 6D_7.1_Bac1
AAACTGAAGCAACCCGCTGCCGAAAACTGCGTAACTCTTTGTTTACCAAGGAGTTTTCCGTTTCGACTGCGCCGGAAGTGGGGCGAATTATAGACTTCCAGAATCTGCCGTCAACCCCTAATTTCAGCATTACTCGGATTTAAGCGTAATACGCGCAAATGCCTTCTTTCCTGCCTGACAAACATGGGTCGCACCCAGTGCATATATAAAGGTGCGATCAACCACCTCACCATCTATACGCACACCACCAGAACCGAGCAGGTCGCGCGCGACCGCCGAGTTCTTCACCAGCCCCGCCTTATTAAGCACAGCCGCAATCGGCATATCCTCAGTCGCAGTCAGCTCGATCTCTGGCAGATCATCTGGCAACTCGCCTTCCTTCATACGATTACCCGCAGCACGGTGAGCGTTCGCAGCCGCCTCTTCACCATGGAAGCGCGCAACAATCTCTTCAGCCAGCTTGATCTTGATATCCCGCGGATTGGCGCCAGCCTCGACATCTGCACGCAAGGCATCGATCTCATCCATGGAGCGGAAGCTGAGCAATTCGAAATAACGCCACATCAGCACATCAGGAATCGAAACCAGCTTGCCGTACATGACACCCGGCGCCTCCTGAATGCCGACGTAGTTGCCCAACGATTTGGACATCTTCTTCACGCCATCCAGCCCTTCGAGCAATGGCATAGTCAGAATGCACTGAGCCTCCTGACCATAACTGCGCTGCAGCTCGCGCCCCATCAACAGGTTGAACTTCTGATCAGTACCGCCCAACTCGACATCCGCGCGCAATGCAACCGAGTCATACCCCTGAACCAGCGGATACAGGAACTCGTGAATAGCGATTGGCTGATTGGTCGAATAACGCTTATTGAAGTCGTCGCGCTCAAGCATGCGCGCCACGGTGTACTGCGAGGTCAGACGAATGAAATCCGCAGGCCCCATTTGATCCATCCAGGTGGAGTTGAAAGCCACCTCGGTTTTCGCCGGATCAAGAATCTTGAACACCTGAGTCTTGTAGGTCTCGGCATTCTCCAGAACCTGCTCACGCGTCAACGGAGGACGGGTAGCACTCTTGCCGCTCGGATCACCGATAATCCCGGTGAAGTCACCTATAAGGAAGATCACCTGGTGACCCAGATCCTGGAACTGGCGCAACTTGTTAATAAGCACCGTGTGACCCAGGTGCAAATCCGGCGCAGTCGGATCGAAGCCAGCCTTAATACGCAGCGGCTGGCCGCGCTTGAGCTTCTCGACCAGTTCGGACTCGACCAACAGTTCTTCCGCACCACGCTTGATCAGCGCTAGCTGCTCTTCAACCGACTTCATAACAGACCCGCAAGGCTCAGATTCAAAGGGAACCAACCATACAAGATCGTGCACCAAATACAAGTTTTGCCCGGCGCACGGACACCAATCCGCGAACAGAACATTCGCGACTTGCTTAAGAGATGATTTGGTTATATTTTATACAGTTATTTCATCTTCATCATGTCATTCATCTTTTCCAATTCATCTTTTCCAAAGTCAAATTACCTATGACCACAGAACCGTCTAAAGCGCCGCCGCTTTATCCGAAGACTCATCTGCTCGCGGCAAGTGGCATCGCCGCCCTCCTGAGCCTGGCGCTCCTGGTATTCCCTTCCAGCGACGTTGAAGCCAAAAAGACAACCCTGAGCCTTGAACTGGAACGCCCTGCAGAACAACTGACACAAGATCAAGACGCTGCCAACGCCGTTCAAGCCACAAACGAGCCAGTCGAGTCTCCATTCGCCCAGATCGAGAACAGCACCGACGACACCAAGGAAACAGCTAAAGCAGCTCCTGCACCGGTCGTTGAAGAAAAGAAAGCTCCAGGTCACCGAGAAGTGATCGTTGCCAAAGGCGACACCCTCTCCACACTGTTCGAGAAGGTCGGGCTCCCGGCCGCGTCGGTGCATGACGTATTGGCCAGCGACAAGCAAGCCAAACAGTTCACCCAGCTTAAACACGGTCAGAAACTCGAGTTCGAACTGGGCCACGACGGCCAGTTGACCAACCTTCACAGCAAGATCAGCGACGTTGAAAGCATCAGCCTGAGCAAAAACGCCAAGGGCTATACCTTTAACCGCATTACAGCCAAGCCAACCGTGCGCTCTGCCTATGTTCACGGCGTGATCAACAGCTCGCTTTCGCAATCCGCAGCGCGTGCCGGCCTGTCCCACAGCCTCACCATGGACATGGCCAGCGTGTTTGGCTACGACGTCGACTTCGCCCAGGATATTCGCCAGGGTGACGAATTCGATGTGATCTACGAACAGAAAGTCGTCAACGGCAAAGCCGTCGGCAACGGCCCCATCCTTTCCGCCCGCTTCACCAACCGCGGCAAGACCTACACCGCCGTGCGTTACACCAACAAGCAAGGTAACAGCAGCTACTACACGGCCGACGGCAACAGCATGCGCAAGGCGTTCATTCGTACGCCAGTGGACTTCGCCCGTATTAGCTCGCGTTTCTCAATGGGCCGCAAGCATCCAATTCTGAACAAAATTCGCGCGCACAAAGGCGTCGACTACGCAGCGCCCCGTGGTACGCCGATCAAGGCTGCCGGTGACGGCAAAGTACTGTTGGCCGGCCGCCGCGGCGGTTATGGCAACACCGTGATCATTCAACACGGCAACACCTACCGCACGCTGTACGGCCACATGCAGGGCTTCGCCAAAGGCATCAAGACTGGCGGCAACGTCAAGCAGGGCCAGGTGATTGGTTATATCGGCACCACCGGCCTCTCCACGGGTCCGCACTTGCATTACGAGTTCCAGGTCAACGGCGTTCACGTCGACCCGCTGGGCCAGAAGCTGCCGATGGCTGATCCAATCGCCAAGGCTGAGCGCGCACGCTTCCTGCAACAGAGCCAGCCTCTGATGGCGCGCATGGAGCAAGAGAAAGCCACCCTGCTGGCTTCGAGCAAACGCTAAGCCATGGCGCGCTATATAGGTGTGATGTCCGGTACCAGCCTTGATGGCCTGGACATTGCGCTGATCGAGCAAACACCGGCGATCAAGCTGATCGCCACGCATTACATCCCCATGCCCGAATCCCTGCGCGCCGAGCTGCTTGGCTTGTGCGCCAGTGGGCCTGACGAGATAGCCCGCAGCGCCATCGCCCAGCAACACTGGGTGAAACTGGCCGCCCAGGGCATCAACACCCTTCTCGCAGACCAACATCTGAAACCTGATGACGTACGAGCGATTGGCAGCCACGGCCAAACCATTCGGCACGAGCCTGCACGCGGCTTTACCGTGCAAATTGGCAACCCTGCCCTGCTGACCGAGCTGACCGGAATCACCGTCGTCAGTGACTTCCGTAGCCGCGACGTAGCTTCCGGCGGGCAAGGCGCGCCGCTGGTCCCAGCCTTTCATGAAGCCTTGTTTGAACAACGCAGCGGCAACCGCGCGGTCTTGAACGTCGGCGGTTTCAGCAATCTCAGCCTGATCGAGACCAGCAAGCCCGTCTCAGGCTTTGACTGTGGCCCAGGCAATGTCCTGCTGGACGCCTGGATTCACCAGCAACGCGGTGAAACCTTCGACCGTGACGGCCAGTGGGCTGCAAGCGGCACCGTAGAGCCCGTTTTGCTGAAAGCCCTGCTCAGCGACCCCTTCTTCCTGACCAAAGGCCCCAAAAGCACCGGCCGCGAAGTGTTCAACCTGCACTGGCTGACACACCACCTGGCGCGCCTGCCCGCATTTACTGCGCAAGATGTGCAAGCCACGTTGCTTGAGCTGACGGCGTTGACCATCGTCGAGTCGCTGCAAGCCGCACAAACCGATACGCAAGAGTTGCTGGTCTGTGGCGGTGGCGCCCATAACGCAACGCTGATGACCCGCCTGGCCAGCCTGCTGCCAAACGCCAAGGTCAGCAGCACTGCGGCTTACGGCGTAGATCCGGACTGGGTCGAAGCCATGGCCTTCGCCTGGCTGGCCCATTGCTGCCTCGAAGGCATTCCGGCCAATCGCCCAAGCGTCACTGGCGCTCGAGGTTTGCGTGTCCTCGGGGCCATCTATCCCGCCTGAACGCCAGACAGCAAAACGCCGCAGGACCGTGAAGCCATGCGGCGTTGAGTACAGCTGATACGGCGTTATTCGATCAGATCGAGAATGAAGAACCGCAACCACAGGTCGTGGTGGCATTCGGATTCTTGATCACGAAACGCGAACCTTCCAGACCTTCCTGATAATCCACCTCGGCACCTGCCAGGTACTGGAAGCTCATCGGATCGACGACCAGGCTGACGCCTTCGCGCTCGACGATGGTGTCGTCATCGGCCACTTCCTCATCGAACGTAAAGCCGTACTGAAACCCTGAACAACCGCCGCCCGTAACGAATACGCGCAGCTTCAAGCGATCATTACCCTCTTCATCGACCAGGCTCTTCACCTTGTGCGCGGCACCGTGGGTGAATTGCAAAGCCGTGGGGGTGAAGGATTCGACGCTCATGCTGACTATCTCCCGGCGTTACGCCGCCATAATGCGTGATGACGCGCATTATCCGCTTCTCCCAGAAAATCGGTCAACTATTGTTACGGTATAGCAATCAGCAGAATCACTCCCACAGAAAGCAAAAAGGCCCGATTAACGGGCCTTTTTGCTGAGCGGGATAACGTTTACGGCAACATCCCGGCGTGGGACAGGCCCAGGCGCTCGTCCAGACCAAACAAAATGTTCAGGTTCTGCACCGCCTGACCCGACGCCCCCTTGACCAGGTTGTCGATCACCGACAGCACCACCACCAGATCGCCGTCCTGCGGACGATGAACCGCGATGCGGCAAACGTTGGCGCCGCGCACGCTGCGGGTTTCCGGATGACTGCCGGCAGGCATGACATCGACGAACGGTTCGTTGGCGTAGCGCTTTTCAAACAGTGCCTGCAAGTCTAACGAGCGGTCGACCACGGTTGCATAGAGCGTGGAGTGAATACCACGAATCATCGGTGTCAGGTGCGGAACGAAGGTCAGACCGACGTCCTTGCCCGCTGCTCGACGCAGCCCTTGGCGAATCTCAGGCAAGTGGCGATGCCCTTTAACGGCGTAAGCCTTCATGCTCTCGGAGGTTTCGGAATACAGCGAACCGACGCTTGCACCACGACCAGCACCGCTGACACCCGACTTGCAGTCAGCGATCAGGCGCGAAGTATCGGCAATACCTGCTTCGAGCAACGGCAGGAAGCCCAATTGCGTGGCGGTTGGGTAGCAACCCGGAACCGCAATCAGGCGGGCTTGCTTGATCTGCTCACGATTGACTTCAGGCAAGCCGTACACAGCCTCCTCCAGGAGTTCTGGCGCACCGTGCGGCTGGTTGTACCACTTGGCCCATTCGTCAGCGTCCTGCAGACGGAAGTCTGCCGACAGGTCGATGACCTTGGTCCCGGCCGCCAGCAATTCACCGGCCAGCGCATGGGCGACACCGTGCGGAGTGGCGAAGAACACCACGTCGCAGGCACCAAGGGTTTTGATGTCCGGAACGCTGAATGCCAGGCCGTCGTAGTGACCTCGCAGGTTCGGATACATGTCGGCAACAGCCAGGCCTGCCTCGGATCGGGAAGTGATCACTACCACTTCAGCTTGCGGATGCTGTGCCAACAGACGCAGCAATTCGACACCGGTGTAACCCGTGCCGCCGACGATACCGACCTTGACCATAAACCTGCCCTCAACGAACCCACTGGAAAGCCGTCGATAATAGGACGCGCATCGCCCTGCGACAACCGTCAAGGTGACGTACGGAGGCTCAAGCCTCTACTATTCGGGCTACTGTGAACCTGGGAATAACCAAAAATGCTTTATCTGTGGCTCAAAGCGCTTCACATCATCAGCATGGTCTGCTGGTTTGCCGGCCTGTTTTACCTGCCGCGCCTGTTCGTCTACCACGCGCAAAGTGAAGACAACATCAGCAAGGAACGCTTCAGCATCATGGAGCGCAAACTGTACCGCGGGATCATGGGCCCGGCGATGATCGCCACACTGGCCTTCGGCATCTGGCTGATCAGCCTCAACCCCAGCGCCTACTTCGGCCAGGGTGTCTGGATGCATGCCAAGTTGACCCTGGTGGTGATCCTGATCGGTTACCACCATATGTGCGGTGCGCAGGTAAAACGTTTTGCCCGTGGCGAAAACACCCGCAGCCATGTCTTTTATCGCTGGTTCAATGAAGTGCCAGTTCTGATATTGCTGGCTATTGTAATTTTGGTCGTCGTACGGCCGTTCTAATCCTAATTGGCTGCAACTTATCGGGGTACTACCAATGTCGCTGCCCGCTTTGCTCGAACAACGTTTGCGTCTGCCTGTCGTGGCAGCGCCGATGTTCCTGATTTCCAATCCAGAGTTGGTGCTTGCCTGCTGCCGCAATGGCGTGGTCGGCAGCTTCCCGGCGCTGAACCAGCGTGAAAGCAGCGGCTTCAAAGCCTGGCTTGAGGAGATCGAAGCGGGTCTGGCGCTACTGGAGAACCCGGCGCCGTATGCGGTGAACCTGATCGTTCACAACAGCAATCCGCGCCTGCAAGCGGATCTGGAGATCTGCATCGAGCATAAAGTGCCGATCGTGATCACCAGCCTTGGCGCCGTGAAGGAGCTGGTCGACGCGGTGCACAGCTACGGCGGTCTGGTATTCCATGACGTGACGACCCGTCGTCATGCGGAAAAAGCCGCCGAGGCCGGCGTCGATGGCTTGATCGCGGTAGCCGCAGGCGCCGGTGGCCACGCCGGGACCTGGAGCCCGTTTTCGCTGATTGCCGAAATTCGTCAGTTCTTCGACAAAACCCTACTGCTGGCCGGCTGCCTGAACCACGGCCATGAGATTCTCGCGGCGCAACTGCTCGGTGCGGATCTGGCCTACTTCGGCACACGCTTTATCGGCACCACCGAAAGTCATGCCCCTGAAGCGTATAAGGAGATGCTGCTGACCTCCCGAGCTGCCGACATCGTCCACACGCCAGCGGTGTCCGGCGTTCCGGCGAGCTTCATGCGCCAAAGCCTGCTGAATGCCGGATTTGACGTGGACGCGCTGCAGGGCAAGGGGGAAGTCAACTTCGGCTCCAAACTCAAACCCCTGAGCGATGAAGCCAAAGCCTGGAAAACCGTCTGGTCCGCGGGCCAGGGTGTGGGTGAAATCGACGACCTGCCGAGTGTCGATCAACTGGTCGCACGGCTGGACGCCGAATACCGCAAGGCGCAGGAACTCGCCGCCCAACTGCCCAAACGCTGGCCGCGATAACGCACAAGGTTTGGCCAGCCGATTCTGGCTGGCTTAAACTGGCGGGTACCGAACATAGACTCGCGACAAGGATGCCCCGGCATGAGCGAAAACCGTTTCAAGATCGTCTTCGACGGAGCCCTGCTTCCGGGTGTAGACATCGCCACCGCGAAACTCAATCTCGCCCAGCTGTTCAAAAGCGACGTCTCGGCCATCGAACGCCTGTTCAGCGGAAAGCCTGTCGCACTCAAGCGTGACCTGTCCCACACAGACGCTCAAACTTATTTGAATGCCCTGTCGAAAACCGGCATCGATGCACGCATCGAAGCCGAGCCGACGATCGAGTTGAATCTGACCGACGTTCACGAATCCCCACCTCCCCCTTACACGCCCCCCACACTCAGCGACAACGAATCACCCTACAGCCCTCCTCGCGCGCCCGTTGGCGAGGCCTTGCCAGAGTTTTCCGAACTCAAGGTGTTCGGTGTGCAGGGTCGAATCGGCCGCCTGCGTTACCTCGCGTGGTCATTGGCGGCACTGCTGGTCATTGGTGCGATCGCTGGCATTTTTGGATTCAGCCTGTTGGCCGGCAATCAAATGGTGCTGAGCGCGATTGTTTGTGTCGTTGCGTTCGCAGCGTACCTCTACGTAAACATCACTATTAGCGTGCAACGCCTGCACGATCTTGGCTGGTCTGGCTGGCTGTGGTTTCTGAACCTGGTGCCCTTTGTCGGCAGCCTGTTTCCGATTGCGCTGGCGGTGCTGCCAGGAAACGTCGGAGCAAATCGCTATGGTGCGCCGCAGCCACCTAACAGCACAGCCGTTAAAGTCCTTTGCGGGCTGTGGCTAGTGGTGATCGCGGTGGTCTTTGTCGGTGCGCTTGCCGGTGGCCTCAGCACCCTGACCGAAGAATACGAAAGCGCTTCGGCCAGCAGTTATGACAGCAGTCAGTCGGCTGACGCCGTTGAAGCAGACGATGCGGCGAAAGCCGCTCAGCCCCCTGTAGACTATGAGAAAGAATAAACGCGCTTGGTACCTGTGACATCTGTGTCCACAGGCCGCGAGCCGTTGCGATGGAGAACTGCATGACCCGTTACGCTCTGATCACTGGCGCTTCCAGCGGCATCGGCCTGGCCATGGCCGAAGCACTGGCGCGACGCGGCCGCAGCCTGATTCTGGTAGCCCGCCAACGTGATCAGTTGGAAAGCATCGCCATCGAACTGACCCAACGCTTTGGCGTCGAGGTGCTGTTTCGTGCCTGCGATTTGGGCGAGCCGCTGCGCCTGTCCGGTTTTCTCCTGGAACTCGAAGAGGGTGACCGCCAGATCGACCTGCTGGTCAATTGTGCCGGCATCGGCACCTGCGGCCCGTTTCTGGCTCAGGACTGGATGACCGAACAAGACTTGATCGAAGTGAACATCCTGGCCCTGACTCGCCTGTGTCACGCCATTGGCAACAGTATGGCCCTGCAGGGCGGCGGGCAGATACTGAACGTCGCGTCGATGGCTGCCTTCAATCCAGGTCCGTGGATGAGCACCTACTACGCCAGCAAAGCGTACGTGCTGCACTTCTCCGAAGGCTTGCGGGTAGAGCTGAAAAAATGCGCAGTCAAGGTCTCGGTCCTTTGCCCCGGCCCGACGCGCACGGCATTTTTCCGTACAGCACAACTGGACGCCGACAAACTGGCCAACAGCAAACTGCTGATGAGTCCCGAGGAAGTGGCCCTGTACACCGTGCGTGCGCTGGAGAAGAACCGCGCAATCATTATTCCCGGGCGTCGCAATCGCTGGTTCGCGCTGTTGCCGCGCTTCGGTTCGCGCTGGCTGACCCGAACCATCGTGGGCATGGTCAACAAGGCATACTGCCCGCGCTGAGCGGTCGTCAACCACGTAAAAGTCTGGGCTTGGGCCTATCCCCTTCAGTACACTCAGCCCGGACCAACACAATGGAGAAACAGCTGTGGATACTCTGTTCACCAAAATCATCAACAGAGAAATACCCGCCAAGATCATTTACGAGGATGACCAGGTCCTGGCCTTCCACGACATCGCCCCGCAGGCACCGGTGCATTTTCTGGTAGTCCCGAAAAAACCGGTGCGCACCCTTAACGACCTCACCGAGGACGACAAGGCACTGGCCGGGCACATCCTGTTCACCGCCCAACGCCTGGCACTGGAGCTAGGCTGCGAAGAAGGCTTTCGCGTGGTCATGAACTGCAATGAATTAGGTGGCCAGACCGTTTACCACATTCATATGCACGTGCTGGGTCAGCGTCAGATGCACTGGCCGCCGGGCTGATTGCGATAACCCGGTGGGAGCGAGCCGGCTCCGGGCGGCGTTCCGACGATGACGGTAGTACATCCAGCATCAATGTTGACTGCCCCGCCGCTATCGCGAGCAGGCTCGCTCCCACAAAGAACATGACTGCGCAGAGCAAACCCACTACGCCGAAATGACCCAGCGCAAACCTTCCCCGACCGATTGCGGTAAACTGGCCGCCGAGATTCTTCCCGGAGGTCAGCATGACTACCCAACGTCACTACTCGCCGATTGACCGCCTTCTGTTGCAGGCCGATACCGCGATGCGCACTTTGCTGCCCTTCAGTGGCCAGCCTTATCGCCCGTCGCCGGCCATCGTGCAGCCAGAAGCGAAAATGAGCGACGAAGACACCCGGCACGTCGCCGGCCTGATGCGTATCAACCATACCGGTGAAGTCTGCGCCCAGGCGCTGTACCAGGGCCAGGCCCTGACCGCCAAGCTGCCGCAAGTGCGGGAAGCCATGGAACATGCGGCCGAAGAAGAGATCGATCACCTGGTCTGGTGCGAACAGCGCATCCGCCAACTGGGCAGCCACACCAGCATCCTCAATCCGCTGTTCTACGGCATGTCGTTCGGCATCGGCGCCGTCGCCGGGCTGATCAGCGACAAAGTCAGCCTGGGTTTCGTCGCGGCAACTGAAGATCAAGTCTGCAAACACTTGAACGAACACCTTGAGCAACTGCCGGCAGAGGACGAGAAGTCCCGGGCCATTCTTGAGCAGATGCGCATCGACGAAGAACAGCACGCTGAAAGTGCACTGGATGCTGGAGGTTTTCGCTTCCCGGCGCCGGTGAAGTTCGGCATGAGCCTGATGGCCAAGGTCATGACCAAGAGTACTTACCGCATTTGATCCACAAAACTCGCGAGCACAAAAAAGGGCGCTATCTCAGCGCCCTTTCTTTTTGCCTGCGTTCTTTACTTCAAAGATCAGTTCGACATGTTGCGCGCGTAGAAGATCTCAAGCATTTCGTGCTTCACGCGCTCAGTAACGTGAGCGCGTTGTTCCCTCGACAGGTTGCTGGTGGCGTCACCGAACAGGTAGTTGTCCAGTTCGAAGTTCTTCAGCAGCATTTTGGTGTGGAACAGGTTTTCCTGGTACACGTTCACGTCGGTCAACTGGTAACCGTCGCGGGTGTCTTCAGACAGGTAATTCTGGATCGAGTTGATTTCGTGGTCGATGAAGTGCTTTTTGCCTGCAACGTCACGGGTGAAGCCGCGCACGCGATAATCCACGGTCACGATATCCGAATCGAACTGGTGAATCAGAAAGTTGAGCGCCTTAAGCGGTGAAATGACTCCGCACGTCGACACGTCAATGTCCACACGGAAGGTTGCAATACCGTCCACCGGATGAATTTCCGGGTAGGTGTGCACCGTGATGTGGCTCTTGTCGAGGTGGGCCAGGATGATTTCGGGTATCGGACCCGGAGACTCTTCGATCTGGCTATCGGTGGGGGTCACCGGTTCCTCGGAGATCAGAATGGTCACGCTGGCGCCCTGGGGTTCATAGTCCTGACTGGCAATGTTCAGGATATTGGCACCAATGATATCGACAACTTCTGTGAGGATCTGCGTCAGGCGCTTGGCGTTGTACTCTTTATTGATGTACTCAACGTAAGCCTGCTGGTCTTGCGGGGTTTCCGCGTAGCAGATGTCATAGATGTTGAAGCTCAAGGTCTTTGTCAGGTTATTGAACCCATGGAGCTTGAGTTTGCTTTTCACCGTTTAAGAACTCTCTATGTATGCGGCCCGGCCGCGTGATCAAGCATGCCCGTCAAATGCGAACAACGCACTTGCGTAGGACGGTTAACACCTCTTCGCGATGGCGATTTTGGTTGTCTGTTCGGGTGGGTGACCTGTCGGCTGACCGATCACTGCCCTGAAAAAAGTGGCGCATTATGCAGACCTGGGCCAGTGATCGCCAGAGTCTGCACCGCATTTATGATAGTTGAATGTCGATTCAACCGAGTTCAATGATTTCATAGTCATGGGTGATGGCTACACCGGCCGCCCCAAGCATGATCGACGCCGAGCAATACTTCTCGGCCGACAGCTCGATGGCCCGTTTAACCTGGGCTTCTTTCAGCGCCCGGCCCTTGACCACGAAATGCATGTGAATCCTGGTGAAGACCTTGGGATCTTCAGTCGCGCGCTCAGCTTCAAGGAAGGCTTCGCAGCTTTCCACGGCCTGGCGGGACTTCTTCAGGATGCTGACCACGTCGAAATTGCTGCAACCGCCCACACCGAGCAGGAGCATTTCCATCGGGCGTACACCCAGGTTCCGACCGCCGGCATCAGGCGGACCGTCCATGACCACCACGTGACCGCTGCCGGATTCAC
The DNA here is from genome assembly GCF_025465945.1 of Pseudomonas sp. 6D_7.1_Bac1. GTDB lineage: Bacteria > Pseudomonadota > Gammaproteobacteria > Pseudomonadales > Pseudomonadaceae > Aquipseudomonas. The sequence continues at coordinate 11,888 of NZ_JANLNW010000023.1, forward strand.
CGAGGAACATGGCTTCGCCAGCCCATTGGATGCGTGCCTTCATCGCCAAGACTCCACTGTTAAAAAAGGGTCGCCAGCTTAGCACAGGGCCTTGCAATGACAGCGCCTGGCAACAGCACCCGTCACGCACTGACAGTATCGATAAATTCTCGAATAACGAGGGAATGTGTCTGTTAAGCTGGCGCCAATTCAATGGCGCTTGGCCAGCTTTGTAGCGAAGACAAAGATCGCAGGCTTCGCCAGTTCCTACAAAAAAACTACATCACACCGTGCAGTCTTTTCGGGATACAACCATGGTTGCTGTTACCCCAACACCCAGAATCAAGAACCTCGACAAGTTGTTGATGCATTGCCAGCGCCGTCGTTATCAGGCCAAGAGCAACATCATTTGCGCAGGCGATCGTTCGGACACGCTGTTTTTCATCATCAAAGGTTCGGTCACCATCCTCATCGAGGACGACGATGGCCGCGAAATGATCATCGCCTACCTCAATGCCGGGGACTTCTTCGGCGAGTTGGGCCTGTTCGAACAAGCCGGGATGGAACAGGAGCGCAGTGCCTGGGTTCGCGCCAAGGTCGAGTGCGAAGTAGCCGAAATCAGCTACTGCAAATTCCGCGAGCTGTCCCAGCAGGATCCAGACATTCTTTACGTGCTCAGCGGCCAGATTGCCCAGCGCCTGCGCAATACCACACGCAAGGTCGGCGACCTGGCGTTCTTCGACGTCACCGGCCGGGTTGCGCGCTGCTTGCTGGAGCTGTGCAAACAGCCCGACGCCATGACGCACCCGGACGGCATGCAGATCAAAGTCACTCGCCAGGAAATCGGCCGGATCGTCGGTTGCTCGCGGGAAATGGTCGGGCGCGTGCTCAAAGATCTGGAAGAACGCAACCTGGTCGACGTCAAAGGCAAAACCATGGTGGTGTTCGGCACCCGCTAACGCTAAGCCGACATCACCTCGGCCAGCATTTGCCGATACAACGTGTCCAGCCGCTCGATGGCGTCCGGGGCGGCAAATTGTTCATGCAGAGCGATGTGGCTTTGCGCACGAACCCGCTGCTCCAGACCACACGCCTCGTTAAACCGGTTCACCGCAGCAACCATCGATTCTCGCTCGTCGTCCAGCAACAGCGCACCGTGCACCAATCCCACCGGACGCTGGCCACCCTTGCTCTGGCGCCAGCGCTGAGCGGTGCCGACCATTTTTCGGCCGTCGAGATTGACGTTGAAACGCCCATCACAGAAAGCGCCTTCGACTTCACCCAACGAAGGATTGCCGCCAAGCTCTGTCAGTAGCGCGCAAATCGGATCGCACAGACGCCGATAGGCGGTTTCGATACGACCGTGATCACCTTCACTGCGCGGCGGTGCATACACCAACGCGATATTGATCGTCGCTGCAGACTGCGGCACCGGCTCACCACCGGTTTCACGCAGCAACACCGGCCAACCGTTCGCCGCCGACACCTCGCAAGCCGCCTCGAACCCTGGCAAACGGCTCAAACGCCGGGGCATGACCAGCGCCCGATCGCTCGGCTGCCAGAACAACAAACCAAACTCCTGGTCGCCGGCACACACCGTCGCCAACAAATCCTGTTCGGCATGTAGACCGGCTTCGACGGTCAGTGAGGTTGGAGTCATAAGGTAATCCGTAAGACGTTCAGCCTATGCTGCTTCTTATGCCCCTTCGCGAGCAGGCTCGCTCCCACATTGGATCTGTGGCGGTCACAAATCTTCTGTGGGAGCGAGCCTGCTCGCGAAGGGGGCGACGCGGTCTGCGAATATTCAGTCGAGGGTCGAACCGCTGACCGCTACGCCACGTTCTGGAAAGAACAAGCGTTGCAGTTCAGCACCCGGGCTCTCGGCGCGCATGAACGCCTCGCCGACCAGGAACGAATACACCTCGCTGATTTCCATCAGCTCGACGTCGGCGCGATTAAGGATGCCACTTTCAGTGATAACCAGGCGATCGCGTGGGATGCGCGGCAGCAGATCGAGAGTGGTTTCCAGGCTGACTTCGAAGGTGTGCAGGTTGCGGTTATTCACGCCAACCAACGGAGTGTCGAGGGTTTTCAAGGCCCGCTCCAGCTCGTCACCGTCGTGGACTTCCACCAGCACGTCGAGGCCAACACTTTTGGCGACAGCTGCCAGCTCGGCCATTTTCACATCATCCAGCGCGGCAACGATCAACAGCACGCAATCGGCACCCAGCGCACGGGCTTCGACGATCTGATAAGGATCGATCATGAAGTCCTTGCGAATCACCGGCAGCTTGCACGCGGCACGCCCCTGTTGCAGGTAGATGTCGGCGCCCTGGAAGAAATCGATGTCGGTCAGCACCGAGAGGCACGTCGCCCCGCCCTTCTCGTAGCTCTTGGCGATGTCGGCCGGCACGAAGTTCTCGCGAATCACGCCTTTGCTCGGCGAAGCCTTCTTGATTTCAGCAATCACCGCCGGCTGTTTCAGCTTGGCCTGGGCGAGCAGCGCCCTGGCAAATCCACGCGGTGCATCGGCCACCTTGGCCAGCGCTTCCAGCTCGGCAAGCGTCACGCGAGCGCTGCGCTCGGCCACTTCCTCGACTTTGCGGGCGATAATTTTTTCCAGAACCGTCGGTACACTCATGCCTCATTCTCCACTCTGAATACCGCGGTAAATGCACCCAACTCTTCAAGTTTTTCACGCGCAAGGCCGGTGTGCAGCGCGTCATGGGCCAGGGCAACGCCCTCTCTCAGGCTGCTCGCATGATCAGCAGCGTACAGCGCGGCACCGGCATTGAGCACAATCATTTCTGCGGCTTTCTGACCGTTCTCGGTTTTGCGTCGCCCCAAGGCATCGCGAATCAGTTCGAGCGAGGCCGCCGGGCTTTCCACCGCCAGACCGTGCAGGCTCTGGCTCTTCATGCCGAGGTCTTCAGGCTCGACCCAATATTCGCTGATCTGGTCATCTTTCAATTCCGCCACAAAGGTTGGCGCCGCCAGACTGAACTCGTCCAGGCCATCCTTCGAATGCACCACCAGCACGTGCTTGCTGCCCATACGCTGCAAGACTTCGGCCAACGGGCGGCACAATGCCTGACTGAACACGCCCACCACCTGATGCTTCACGCCGGCCGGATTCGTAAGCGGGCCGAGCATGTTGAACAGCGTACGCAGGCCGAGATCACGGCGCGGGCCGGCGGCGTATTTCATCGCACCATGATGGGCCTGGGCGAACATGAAGCCGATGCCGACGTTGTCGATGCAGCGCGCCACTTGAACCGGCGTCAGGTTCAGGTAGATCCCGGCCGCCTCCAGCAAGTCGGCGCTGCCGCTCTTGCCCGAGACCGCACGGTTACCGTGCTTGGCCACCGTGCAACCGGCCGCCGCCACCACAAACGAAGAAGCCGTCGAAACGTTGAAGATGTTTGCACCGTCACCGCCGGTGCCGACCACATCAACAACGCCGTCGAGGGTTTTCAACTCGACCTTGTCCGCCAGCTCACGCATGACCGAGACCGCACCGACGATCTCGTCGATGCTCTCACTCTTCATGCGCATGGCCATCATGAACGCGCCAATCTGCGCGTCAGTGCATTGCCCGGTCATGATTTCGCGCATCACATCGCGCATTTCATCAGTGCTCAGGTCCAGGTGGCCGACGATACGGCTCAGGGCAGTCTTGATATCCATGGAAAGTCCTTAGCGCGTGCCGCCGGTTTGTTTGAGGAAGTTGGCGAACAGCTCGTGGCCCTGCTCGGTCAGGATCGACTCAGGGTGAAACTGCACCCCTTCAATGTTCAATGTCTTGTGACGCAGGCCCATGATTTCATCGACCGAACCGTCTTCGAGCTGAGTCCAGGCGGTCAATTCCAGGCAATCAGGCAAGGTTTCGCGCTTAACGATCAACGAATGATAGCGGGTGACCGTCAGCGGACGGTTAAGACCTTCAAACACGCCCTTGTCCTCGTGGAATACCGGGCTAGTCTTACCGTGCATGACTTGGCGGGCACGCACTACATCGCCGCCAAACGCCTGGCCGATGGACTGATGGCCGAGGCAGACGCCGAGAATCGGCAATTTGCCGGCGAAATATTTGATGGCTTCGATGGAGATGCCGGCTTCGGTCGGGGTGCACGGGCCAGGGGAAACGACGATGCGCTCAGGCTTGAGGGCTTCGATTTCGGCGATGGTGAGCTCATCGTTGCGCACCACCTTGACCTCGGAGCCCAGCTCGCCGAGGTACTGCACAACGTTGTAGGTAAAAGAGTCGTAGTTATCGATCATCAGCAACATGGCGTTTATAACCTTTTGAATTCACTGACTTTTAGGACGGCCTTCGAATGATTTACCCGCAGCGTTGCGGTGCTCTGTCAGCAGCTGAATCGAGCCAGCTACAGCGGCATGTCATACGGGTAAAGAAGGCAAACAGGTACAGGTCCGGCCGGGCCGGCAGAGAAAGTTCAGGCGCGCCAACGCCAACGGGCGTGGGCCTTGACGACTTGATCCAAGAGTTTGCTGACGATCAACACGGGGAAGGTCTCATTCATACGTTCCCGCACAGTAACTTAGCTGAGCAGAGGGTGCAATATGGCGCAGCACACGCAATCGATGCGGCCTTTGGCCATAGCTAAACCGTAAAAGTTTTTGGTACTGTCGTTTCGTTTACTACAACAATAAATAAACGGACTTGCTCATGATCAAACAGACGATGTTTGTACCGCTCGCCGGTTGTGTTCTTGCACTGGCCTGCGCCCAGGCCATTGCGGCACCCGCCCCCTATTCGAAATTCATTGTCTTTGGCGACAGCCTGAACGACGCCGGACAGTTCACTGACCCGGGTGGCCCTGCTGGCTCAACATTGCGCTTCACCAACCGTGTCGGCCCGACCTACAAGGATGGCAGCGGCGAGGTAAAAGCCGCCAACTCGACGCAGTTGCTGGGGGGGAAACTGGGGTTTTCACCCGATCAAACGGCCGCTTCGACGTCGGCGGTTCGCGCCAGCCAAGGCCTGCCAGATGGCAACAACTGGGCCACGGGCGGCTACCGTACCGATCAGATCCTCGACTCGATCACCACTGTATCGGACACCGGTGAACGCAGTCGGCCCGGTTATCTGCCGAGCAACAACTTTCGCGCCGACCCGAACGCGCTCTACTACCTCTCCGGCGGCGGCAACGACTTCCTTCAGGGCCGGGTAACCAGCCTCGACCAGGCCAGCGCCGCAGCCGATCGCCTGGTCAGCAGCGTGCAAGTGCTGCAACAGGCCGGCGCCAAGTACATCATGGTCTGGCTGCTCCCGGATATCGGCCTCACCCCGGCGATCAATGGCAGCCCGTTCCAGGCTTTTACCTCCCAACTCAGTGCCCAGTTCAATACCGAACTGGTCAGCCAGTTGCAGCATGTCGACGCCGAGGTCATCCCGCTCAATATTCCGGTGCTGCTCAAAGAGGTCTTTGCCAATCCGGCGCAATTTGGCCTGGCCGCCGACCAGAACCTCACCGCAACCTGCTTCAGCGGTGACAGCTGTACCGAAAACGCCAAGTACGGGATCAACAGCGCGACGCCAGACCCGACCAAGCTGATCTACAACGACGACGTACACCCGACCGAAACCGGGCAACGCCTGATCGCCGATTACGCGTATTCCATACTGGCGGCGCCTTGGGAGTTGACGCTGTTACCAGAAATGGCCCACGCCACTCTGCGCGCGCACCAGGATGAACTGCGCAACCAATGGCAATCCGATTGGGAAAACTGGCAAAACGTCGGTCAGTGGCGGGCGATTGTCGCCGGTGGCGGTCAGCACCTGAACTTTGACGATCAGAGCAGTGCAGCCAGTGCCGATGGCAACGGCTACAACCTGAACATCGGTGGCAGCTACCGCCTCAACGAGGCCTGGCGCGTCGGCGTTGCCGCCGGTTTCTATCGCCAGAAGCTGGAAGCGGGCAACGACAACTCGCAGTACAAACTCAACACGTACATGGGCACGGCGTTCGCCCAGTACCAGCAAAATCGCTGGTGGGCTGACGCCGCAATGACCGCCGGGCACCTGGACTACGACAACCTCAAGCGTAAATTCGACCTGGGCGTCAACGAACGCAGTGAGAGCGGCGACACCAACGGCACTGTGTTGGCCGTCACCGGCCGCTTGGGCTATGACATCGCCCAACAGGCGAGCAGCCCTTGGCACTTGTCGCCCTTCATCAGCGCCGACTACGCCAAGGTGCAAGTCGATGGTTACTCGGAGAACGGCAACGACTCCACGGCACTGACGTTCGCTGACCAGAAGCGCACGTCGAAACGCCTTGGCGTCGGCTTACAGGGCAAGTACCAAATCACCCCACAGACACAGATATTCGGCGAGTTCGCTCATGAACGCGAATACAAGGACGATACTCAGGACCTGACCATCAACCTCAACAGCCTGCCCAGCAACAGCTTCACCCTGCAAGGCTACACCCCGCAAACCAACCTGAACCGCCTGAACCTGGGTGTCAGCCAGAAGCTGACCGCAGACCTGGCGCTACGGGCCAGCTACAACATTCGCAAGGATGACGACTTCACCCAACAGGGCATCAACGTGGGTGTCAGCCTGGACTTCTAAATCGCAGGCAATAAAAAACGCTGCCTTTCTCACGGGGGCAGCGTTTTTTTTATGGTGGTGAACTCCTTGTGGGAGCGAGCCTGCTCGCGAAAGCGGTGGGTCAGGCAACATCAATGCTGGCTGTGATGCCCCCTTCGCGAGCAGGCTCGCTCCCACAGGTTTTGCGTGACCTCAGGCGTCCGGGGTTTGCTCAGCCAGGGCCACGGCGCGGAACATGGCGCGGCGCTTGTTCAGGGTTTCTTCCCATTCCAGCGCAGGCACCGAGTCAGCAACAATGCCGCCGCCGGCCTGCACATGCAGTTCGCCGTTCTTGATCACTGCCGTGCGGATCGCAATGGCAGTGTCCATGTTGCCGTTCCAGGCAAAATAACCCACCGCCCCGCCGTAGACGCCACGTTTGACCGGCTCCAGTTCGTCGATGATCTCCATTGCGCGAATCTTCGGTGCGCCCGACAACGTACCGGCCGGCAGAATCGCCCGCAGCGCGTCCATCGCCGTCAGGCCGGCTTTCAACTGGCCAGTGACGTTGGAGACGATGTGCATCACGTTGGAATAGCGCTCGATGACCATTTTCTCGGTGAGTTTCACCGAACCGATTTCCGAGACCCTACCGGTGTCGTTACGGCCAAGATCGATCAGCATCAGGTGCTCGGCGATTTCCTTGGCATCCGACAACAGGTCTTCTTCAAGCGCCCGGTCAGCTTCCTCGGTGGCACCGCGCGGGCGGGTGCCGGCGATGGGGCGCACGGTGATCAGGTTGTCTTCGACCCGCACCAGCACTTCTGGCGAACTGCCAACAACGTGGAAGTCGCCGAAGTTGAAGAAGTACATATACGGCGTCGGGTTGAAACAGCGCAACGCGCGGTACAGATCGATCGGCGCAGCCTTGAAGTCGATGGACATACGTTGCGACGGCACCACCTGCATGCAGTCACCGGCGAGGATGTACTCCTTGATGGTGTCCACCGCCCGCTCGTAATCGTCCTGGGTGAAACTGGAACGGAACACCGGATCAGCCGCTTGTTGCTTGCTGAAGTCCAGACCGCGACGCGGGGTGATCGGCTGACGGAGTTTTTCGAGCAGCTCTTCGAGACGCGCCTGACCTTGCTCAAAGGCGTTGTCCTGCGACGGGTCGGCCAGCACGATGGCGTGCATCTTGCCGGCCAGGTTGTCGAACACCACCACCGCATCGGAAACCATCAGCAGAATGTCCGGCACGCCCAGCGGGTCCGGGTTCGGGCACTTGCCCAGACGCTTCTCCACATAGCGCACGCAGTCATAACCGAAATAACCGACCAGGCCACCGTTGAAACGCGGCAGACCGGCGATGATCGGCACGTTGTAGCGCGCCTTGAACGCTTCAACGAAGGCCAGCGGGTCTTCGACATCGTGGCTTTCTACCTCGGCACCATCGACGGTCACGCTGACGTGGTGATCATGTACCCGCAACACGGTGCGGCACGGCAGCCCGATGATCGAATAACGGCCCCATTTCTCACCGCCCTGCACCGACTCCAGCAGATAGGAGTTGGGCTCGTCGGCCAGTTTCAGGTAGATCGACAGCGGTGTGTCGAAGTCGGCAAGGGTTTCGCAGGCAAGCGGGATGCGGTTGTAGCCGGCAGCGGCCAAACGCAGGAATTCTTCGCGGATCATGAGGTGCCTCGTGGCGTGAGGGTCTAACGGTCAGGTGTGCAAACGCGCCGGATAACCGGCCAGGATCGAGTCAGGCGCGCCAACGCCAGCGGGCCAGGGCCTTGATGACTTTCATCCAGAGTTTGCGAGTGACCACCACGATGGAATTTCCAGGAGGGGATGGGACAGCGTCGGCCAACGTTATCTCAGCAGCCGGATCCAGGCAACCGGGAATTAGTTTGCGCAGATCGTCGATCACCAGCGCCGGCGACTCTTCGGCAATCGGCCGGCCATGGTTATAGCCATAGCTCAGGGCTACGCACTTCACACCCGCCGCCCTGGCCGCCAGCACGTCGCTGCGCGAGTCACCGATGAACAGCGATTGCGAGGCCGGTATGTTGGCCATTTTCATCACGAAAAACAGCGCCGCCGGGTCCGGTTTCTTCTGCGGCAGGGTGTCGCCACCGATGATCCAGCGGAAGTAGCGGCCGATCTTCATTTCATCCAGCAACGGCGCGACAAAACGCTCCGGCTTGTTGGTGATCAGTGCCATTTCGACACGCTGCTTGTGCAGCCACTTCAGGGTCTCGCGTACGCCGGGGTAGACCACCGTCAATCCATGGCCGCCTGCGTAGGCCTCCATGAAAATCCCCAGAGCGTGCTCGGCCTCGCCATCATCGACACTCGCGTGATCGATATTGCCCGCCAGTGCGCGACGGACCAGCACCGGCGCACCGTTGCCCACCCACTCGCGCACCGCGTCAAGACCTGCCGGGGCACGCCCGAGTTTGAGCAGCATGTTATCCACAGCTACTGCCAGGTCCGGGACCGAATCGATCAACGTGCCATCCAGATCGAACATCACCAGCCGCGGCAGACGCCCCGGGAACAGCTGCTCAAAACCACTCATGGGCGAGCCAGTGCCAGTTCTGAACGCATCTTTTCAATCACTTCCTGGTAATTCGGGGCGTTGAAGATGGCCGAGCCGGCAACGAAGGTGTCAGCGCCAGCCGCGGCGATTTCGCGGATGTTGTTCACGTTCACGCCACCGTCGATTTCCAGACGAATGTCGCGGCCCGAGGCATCGATCATCGCGCGCACTTCACGCAGCTTGTCGAGGGTGCCGGGAATGAATTTCTGCCCGCCGAAGCCCGGGTTGACGCTCATCAGCAAGATCATGTCGACCTTGTCCATCACGTACTTGAGTACGTCCAGCGGGGTCGCCGGGTTGAACACCAGGCCGGCCTTGCAACCGCCTTCGCGGATCATTTGCAGGGAACGGTCGACGTGCAGCGTGGCTTCCGGGTGGAAGGTGATGTAGGTCGCACCGGCATCGATGAAGTCACCAATGATGCGGTCTACCGGGCTGACCATCAGGTGCGCGTCGATAGGCGCGGTGATGCCGTACTTGCGCAATGCCGAGCAGACCATCGGCCCGATGGTCAGGTTTGGCACGTAGTGGTTGTCCATGACATCGAAGTGAACGATGTCGGCGCCAGCGGCCAGAACGTTGTCCACTTCCTCGCCCAGGCGAGCAAAATCAGCGGAGAGAATCGACGGAGCAATAGCGAAGGGCTGCATGACGCACCTTTTTGAGCAGAATCACGATGGCGCGCATTGTATACCTCATGCTTTGACGCGCGCACCGTAACCGCGATGATCAGTAGGCCGCACGATAAATCTTCTCGATATCGATGGCGCTCAATTTGCGCGGGTTGTTGCGCATCAACCGCTCGATTCCCGCGGCTTCCACGGCCATCGCCGGGATCGCGTCTTCCGGCACGCCAACGCTGCGCAGGCCCTGGGGAATTTCCACTGCGGCACAGAGTCGCGCCATGGCCTCGACCGCTTTGTCCGCCGCCTCGTCAGCGCTCAACCGCGCCGTCTTCACCCCAAAGGCCTCGGCGATATCCTGCATGCGCTCGATGCACGCCATCTTGTTCCAGCTCATGACATAAGGCAGCAGCAAGGCATTACTCACGCCGTGAGCAATGTTGAAACGCCCGCCCAACGGATAGGCCAAGGCATGCACCGCGCCGACCCCGGCGTTGCCGAACGCCATGCCGGCCATCAGGCTGGCGGTGGCCATGTCTTCACGGGCCTGCAGGTTCGAAGGATTGGCGTAGGCCTTGGGCAATGCGGTGGCGATCAGCTTGATGGCGCCAATGGCCAGCGCGTCGGTGATCGGCGAAGCGTTCAGCGACAGGTAGGATTCAACCGCGTGCACCAGCGCATCGACGCCACTGGCGGCCGTCACGCTGCGCGGGCAGGTCAGGGTCATGTGCGGGCTGACCAGCGCCACGTCCGGCAACAGGTAATCACTGACAATGCCTTTTTTCAGCTGCGCGACCTTGTCGGAAAGAATCGCCACGTTGGTGACTTCCGAACCGGTGCCGGCAGTGGTCGGGATCGCAATCAGCGGCGGACCTTTGCGCGGTACCTGATCGACACCAAACAAATCCTCAAGCGCGCCGTGGTAACCGGCATAGGCTGCAACACTTTTAGCGATGTCGATGGCGCTGCCGCCGCCAAGGCCGATCAGACCGTCATGCCCACCGTCGCGGTAAACACGCATGCAGTCTTCAACGATGGCGATTTCCGGATCGGGCAACACCCGATCGAAAATCTCGTACGTGCGCCCACCCAGTTGCGCCAGCGCCAGCTCCACTGTTCCGGACTTGACCAGCGCGGCATCGGTGACAATCAGTGGGTAATCAACATCCAGACGGGTCAACTCGGCGGCCAGTTGCTCAATGGCGCCAGCGCCGGTGAGCAATTTGTGAGCGATTTTGAAAGAGGAAATACTCATGTGCGCAGCCTCTTATGAATAGGGGAGCTGAGCACAATAGTAGCTGGGGATTGGGGTTTGTCTGTTATTCAGCTGGCGAATGACAAAAGATCCAATGTGGGAGCGAGCCTGCTCGCGATGACGGTCTGACATTCACTATTGATGTCGACTGACAGTCCGCTATCGCGAGCAGGCTCGCTCCCACAGTTGATCGAGGCGTAGCGTTAAACCTGCGCGGTACGCAGTTTCTCGCTACGGCCACGCAACCATTCCAGGGTCAGCAGCAGGAACACCGAGAAGGCAATCAGCAGCGTCGCAGCGGCGGCAATGGTCGGGCTGAGGTTTTCGCGGATACCGCTGAACATCTGCCGAGGCAAGGTCGCCTGTTGGGGGCCGGCAAGGAACAGCGTGACCACCACCTCATCGAACGACGTCGCGAAGGCAAACAGCGCCCCTGAAATGACCCCTGGCGCGATCAACGGCAAGGTCACGCGGCGGAATGCAGTCAGTGGTGAAGCCCCCAGGCTGGCGGCGGCACGCACCAGGTTCTGGTTAAAACCTTGCAACGTCGCCGACACAGTAATGATCACGAACGGCACGCCCAGCACCGCATGCACGACAATCAGCGAGACAAAGCTGTTGCCGAACCCCAGCGGAGCGAAGGCCAGGTAACTCGCTACCCCGATGATCACCACCGGCACCACCATCGGCGAAATCACCAACGCCATCACCAGCGCCTTGCCGGGGAAGTCGCCACGGGTCAGGCCAATCGCCGCCAATGTACCGAACACCATCGCCAGCACTGTCGCCGCCGGGGCGACAATCATGCTGTTCTTCAGCGAACGCATCCATTCGGCCGAAGCGAAGAAGTCCTGATACCAGTGCAACGAAAACCCTTGCAGCGGGTAGACCAGAAAACTCCCGGAGTTGAACGACAGCGGGATGATCACCAGCACCGGCAAAATCAGGAACAACAGGATCAGCCCGCAGAGAATGCGCAAGCTGTAGAACCACACCCGCTCAACGGGCGACATATAAGGACTGAGCATTTCGATTCTCCCCTTAGCTCAAGCGCAGGCGGCTTGCGCCTACCAGCCAGCTGTAAATCAGATAGAGCACGATGGTCGCCATCAGCAGCAGCCCACCGAGCGCGGTCGCCATGCCCCAGTTGATGCTGGTGTTGGTGTAGAAGGCGACGAAGTAGCTGACCATCTGATCGTTCGGGCTGCCGAGCAGCGCCGGGGTGATGTAGTAACCAATCGCCAGGATGAACACCAACAGGCAACCGGCGCCGACACCGGCATAGGTCTGCGGGAAGTACACCCGCCAGAAACTGCTAAACGGATGGCAACCCAGGGAAATCGCCGCACGCATGTAGGTCGGCGAGATGCCTTTCATCACGCTGTAGATCGGCAGAATCATGAACGGCAGCAGGATGTGCACCATCGAGATGTAAACCCCGGTGCGGTTGAACACCAGTTCCAGTGGCTTATCGATGATGCCCATGGCCAGCAGCGCGCTGTTGATCAGCCCGCCCGATTGCAGCAAGACAATCCACGCCGCCACCCGCACCAGAATCGAGGTCCAGAACGGCAATAGCACCAGAATCATCAACAGGTTGCTTTGGCGCGACGGCAGGTTCGCCAGCAGGTACGCCAACGGATAGGCCAGCACCAGGCAGATCACGGTGATGATCAGGCCCATCCAGAAGGTCCGGGCAAAGATGTCGAGGTAAATCGCCTGGTCAGGGGTCGCCGGGGCGATTTCGCCGAGGTCGTCGATCCGGTGGTCGACCGCCGCCAACAGGTAATAAGGCGTCAGGCTGCTGGTGTTGCGACGCACCGCTTGCCAATAGGCCGGGTCGCCCCAGCGCTCATCCAGCGCTTCAAGCGCGTCCTTATAAGAGGCCGGTTCAGTCGTGAACGGCAGCGCTCGCGCGGTTTTGGTCAGCAGGCTGCGATAGCCGGCCAACTCCATGTTCAGTCGCTTGGACAGATCGCCCAAGGTTTGATTCTTGCGGGCATCGGCGAGGTCCTCGCTGGCCGCCTTGAAGACCGGGTCCGCCGGCAAGCCTCGGCCATCCCAGGTGGCAATGGCTGCCACGGTGCGCGGCATACCGCCGACCACTTCCGGGTTACCGACACTTTTGTAGAGCAGCGCCACGATCGGCACCAGAAACACCAACAACAGAAACAGCACCAACGGCGCGATCAGGGCTTGGGCCTTCCAGCGGTTGACCCGCTCGGCACGCGCAAGGCGCTGCTTCAAGGTGCGATTGGTGCCCTCGTTCAGGGGAACGGCGATGGCCATGGCGAACTCCGAAAATCTTTGATCGTTACAGAGGTGGAGTACCACCTCGATCGTTTAATACACACATCCACTGTGGGAGCGAGCCTGCTCGCGATGGCGGTATTACATTCAACATCAAGTTGACTGCCCCACCGCTATCGCGAGCAGGCTCGCTCCCACATTTGGTGGGCGAGCCCATCAACAAAGGGTTGTGGTTACTTCGCAGCCCACGAGTTGAAACGCTGCTCCAGTTGCTCACCGTTGTCAGCCCAGAAGCTGACGTCGATCTGCACCTGGTTGGCGATGTTTTCCGGGGTGGTTGGCATGTCTTTCAGAATATCTTTGGACAACAGCGGTACGGCTTGGGTATTGGCCGGGCCGTAGGCGATGTTTTCCGAGTAGGTTTTCTGCTGTTGCGGCATGACCGAGTACGCGATGAATTTCTTCGCGGCTGCGGCGCGGGCCTTATCCAGGCCTTTTGGAATCGCCCAGGCGTCGAAGTCGTAGATGCCGCCGTTCCACACCACTTTCAGGTTGCTTTCTTTCTGCACGGCAGCGATCCGGCCGTTGTAGGCCGAGCTCATGACGACGTCGCCGGAAGCCAGATACTGCGGTGGCTGAGCGCCTGCTTCCCACCACTGAATGCTTGGCTTGAGCTCATCGAGCTTCTTGAACGCGCGGTCCTGACCATCCTTGCTGGCCAGCACTTTGTAGACGTCTTTCGGCGCGACCCCGTCGGCCATCAACGCGAACTCCAGGGTGTACTTGGCGCCTTTACGCAGGCCACGTTTGCCCGGGAATTTCTTGGTATCCCAGAAATCCACCCAACTGGTCGGCGCGCTTGCCAGCTTGTCGGCGTTGTAGGCCAACACGGTCGACCACACGAAGAAGCCCACGCCGCATGGCTGAATGGCACCCTTCACATAGTCTTCGGACTTGCCGAACAGTGCCGGGTCGAGCGGCTCGAACATGTCTTCATCGCAACCACGGGACAGTTCTGGCGACTCAACTTCTACCAGATCCCAGGACACGCTCTTGGTGTCGACCATGGCTTTGACCTTGGCCATTTCACCGTTGTATTCACCGGCGACGATCTTGCCGTTGCCCGCAGCTTCCCACGGTGCGTAGAAAGCCTTGACCTGCGCCGCCTTGTTCGCGCCGCCAAACGACACCACGGTCAGGTCAGGGCCGGCCATTGCATGGGCAGCACCCATCAGGCCCAGAGTCAGCGCTGTGAATTTCAGGGATCTCAACATTTATTGTTCTCTCCACGTGCAGGGTTGGTGTTGGTGAAGCGGGGGCGATCAGTTCGCCTCTAGAAGTGGGTCGAGCGCGCGAACGTGTTCGACCTGCCAGCCAAGCGGTACCACGTCTCCGACCGCCAGCGCCGGATCGAGCTCGGCGATGGGCTGTTTCACGAAGAAGTCGGTCTTGCCACAGACTTCCAGGCGAACACGGACGTGGTCGCCCAGATAGATGAATTCCGCCACCCTCCCTGAGAAGCGGTTGACGCACGACTCGCTGGAACCGTTGAGGCTCACACGCTCCGGACGAATGGACAGCGTCACTGGCTCGCCGGTCTTGCCGACATTCACCGCCAGCGCTTCGACCTTTTCACCGCGCCCCAGCTCAACCACGCAGCGGTCGCCGGTGTGGCTGTGCAAACGGCCGTTGAGACGGTTGTTCTCGCCGATGAAGTTGGCAACGAAGGTGTTCTTCGGCTTTTCATAGAGCTCGCGCGGTGGCGCGATCTGCTGGATTTCGCCTTGATGGAATACCGCCACGCGGTCAGACATGGTCAGGGCTTCGCCCTGGTCGTGGGTCACGTAGACCACGGTCACGCCGAGGCGCTGGTGCAGGTGTTTGATTTCCATCTGCATGTGTTCACGCAGCTGTTTGTCCAGTGCGCCCAGCGGTTCGTCCATCAGTACCAGTTGCGGTTCGAACACCAGCGCCCGGGCCAGCGCCACACGCTGTTGCTGACCACCGGAAAGCTGCGCCGGGTAGCGCTGGGCGAACGCGTCGAGCTGAACCATGCTCAGCACGCGCTTGACCCGGTCACTGACGTCGCTTTTGTTCAGACCACGCACGGTCAGCGGGAACGCCAGGTTCTCGGCCACCGTCATGTGCGGGAACAATGCGTAGTTCTGGAACACCATGCCGATGTCGCGCTTGTGCGGCGGCACGTTGTTGATCGCGCGTCCCGCCAGCTGGATTTCGCCAGCGGTCGGCGTTTCGAAACCGGCGAGCATCATCAGACTGGTGGTCTTGCCGGAGCCGGACGGCCCGAGCAAGGTGAGGAATTCGCCTTTGCGAATCTCCAGGTTGAGGTCTTTGACGATCAGGTTCTCGCCGTCGTAGCTCTTTTGCACTCCACGAAAGCTGACCAGAACATCACTCGCCCCAGCGCTTGAATCGACCTCGCTCATACCCACACCTTTGTTGTTTTGACGGCTGTGGACTAAGCCTAGTGGACACTGGGGACCGCGCAAATCGGGGTGCAGGAGAGAATCGCCTCAGCCGGATGGAAGGTTGTGGGTAGGGATTGCCCTACAAGGATGGCGGGATTGGATATGTCAATGAAAGATAGCGGCAAGCATCAAGCTGCAAGCCACAAGAACCGGCAAAAGCAGTTCTGTGAGGATGTCGTAAATGGACATGTACACACGATCTCGTAGCAGCTGGCGAAGCCTGCGTTCGGCTGCGCAGCAGTCGTAATCTGGTTGACGCGGTATGCCTGAAAGAAAGCGGTTGCAGGTTTTGCGACGGCTTCGCCGCCGAACGCAGGCTCGCGGGCTCGCCAGCTGCTACGGGTGTGTGGTGGACACAGATCCGTGGTGGTATCAGAGCAGTTTGTGCTCCATCGCGTACTTCACCAGCTCAGCCAGTGAGGTGATGTTGAGTTTCTGCATCAGCCGGGCCTTGTGGGTGCTGATGGTTTTGCTGCTCAACGCCAGTTGCTGGGCGATGTCGTTGACGTTGGCGCCTTGGGCCAGGCGCTCGAACACAGAAAATTCGCGCTCCGAGAGCAACGAATGCAGCGGTCGCGAGTCCGTCAGGCCGACTTCAAAAACCATTCGGTCCGCCAGCTCCGGATCGATGTAACGCCCGCCCGCCGCGACTTTGCGAATTGCCGTCAGCAGCAGCGCCGGGTCGCTGTCCTTGGTCGCATAACCGGCTGCGCCGACCTTCAGCGCACGCGCTGCCATTTGCGCCTCGTCGTGCATCGACAGCACCAGAATCGCCGGCGGATTGTTCAGTGCACGAATCCGTGGGATTGCCTCCAGCCCATTAACCCCGGGCATGGAGATATCCAGCAACACCACCTCGCAGGGAATATGGCGCAGTTGCTCGAGCAGTTGTTCGCCATTGCTCGCCTCCCCCACCACCAGCAAATCCTTGGCAAGGCCGATCAACTGCTTGATGCCTTCACGGACGATGGTGTGGTCTTCGGCTACCAGTACACGGATCACGCAGTCTTCCTCAGCAAAGGGTGGAACGAGTTTTCAATCCAGCGGCACACGCACGCTCAAGGTCGTGCCTTCACCCGGTTCACTGTCCAACGACAACTGGCCGCCCATGATCAACACCCGCTCGCGCATACCGACCACGCCAAAGGATGTCGGCCTGCCGGTGGGATCGACAAAGCCTACGCCATCATCGCTGACGGTCAGGCGCAACTCGTCGCCTTCCAGCACCAGTGTCAGTTCGACAGTATGCGCCTGCGCATGGCGCATGACATTGGTCAGCGCCTCCTGAAGAATCCGGAATAGACCAATGGCCTTGGCATCGCTAAGGACCGGCAGGTTGTCTGGCACTTGCACCAGGCACGGAATCTGCGTACGCGCCTCGAATCGCCGGGCCTGCCACTCGATGGCTGATGCGATCCCGGCGTCGAGAATCGGTGGGCGCAAGGCCGTGGCCACATCCCGCACCAATTGGAACAGTTGGGAGATCAAGCGTTTCATGCTGTTCAGACGCTCGCTCAAGCCTGGATCAAGCTCGGCGTAGGCCAGTTCGCACATCGAGGTTTCCAGCTTGAGCACGGTCAGCATCTGGCCCAATTCATCGTGCACTTCCCGGGCAATCCGGGCCTTTTCTTCTTCGCGCACGCTTTCCAGGTGCGCAGACAGTTCACGCAATTGCTCGGTAAGTCCCTGCAACCGCGCCTCGCTTTCCTGCAAGGCGGCCAATGCCCGACGACGCTCAGTGACGTCATTGAGGTAAACCACGAGGTATTCACCGTCGCGAAACCGCAGAAAACTCAACGACACATCGGCCGGCAGAATGCTGCCATCGGCACGCACACAGTTGGTCTCAAAGCTTTGTGGCCCGTCCTCGCTGGCCCGGGCGCGTTTCCACAGGCTCAACCAACGGTCCATGTGCAGACCGGGTTCAAAGTCGATCAGTGGCCGATCAATGACACCGTCCGGCGCGTAACCGAGCATGTCCTCGGCTGCGCGGTTGGCGTACCGCACATGGCTGTCCCAATTGACCCAGAGGATCCCGACCGTACTTTGATCAATGGAAAACTGCGTCAGGCGCAACGCTTCTTCGCTCGCCTCGCGCAGCGCAATGTCTTCGCGGGCCGCCAGCAGGCGCAGCTCAAGCGTACGTTGCTGACGGCGCTGCCACAGCACAATGGCCATGCTGCTGAGGAACAACACCGCAAACAGCAGGCAGAGGTTTTGCCAGAAACCCGGCGACTCGGCCAGACGCGGGTATTTGGGTTGCAGCCAGCGTGCGTGCAACTGCTCAAGGTCCTTGGCCGGGATGGCATGCAAGGCGCTTTCGACAATGCCGGCCAACTCTGGCCAGTCGCGGCGAGTCGCCACCCGTAGCAACTGCGGCAGGCCAATATCCCCGACCACCACCAAATTGGCGAATTCGGGCTCGGACGATAAACGGCTGAGCTGGGCTTCATCGACGACCGCGTACCGGGCCTGTTGAGTCAGCAGCAATTGCAGGGCCTCACGCTCCATGGGCACGCCCTGCAAATTGAGATTGCCGTAGTTGCTGCGCAGATAATCGGCGATCGCGCTGGGCATCCGCACCGCGACCCGCGACTGGCTGTCGAGTTTTTCCAGCTCGACGACGCCCGCCCCTTTCTGTTCACCGACCACCAGTTGCGGCACTCGCATGTAGGGGTCGGTGAATTGCCACAGACGCAGGCCGGCGGGGGTTTGGGTCAGGCCCGGAGCGATGTCGACTTCACCCTCGCGCAATGCTTCTTCCAGCTGCGCCACATCGGGAAAGTTGCGCCACGTCAGCTCGATATTCAGCTCACTGGCGAGCCGCTGCATCAATTCGACATTGGCCCCGGATAACCGCTGCAAGCGCCGGTCGTATTGTGCGTAAGGCGCTTGCAGCACCACACCAACGCGCAGATCGTTGTGTTGCGCGAGCCACTGGCGCTGCTCGGCGTTCAACGGCGCGCCATGCGCAGCCGACGGGGGCGCCGCCCATGCCATCAAGGGAAGCCAACAACAGCCGATAACCAACAGGCAGCGAAAACGCATCATCCGAAGTCTCACACACTGACAAATACTGACCAACCTATTAGGCTGCCGGGATTACTTCTGGCCTGGAATATCCGATGCCCCCTGTCTACCGCTTGGCACTGCCAGCATTGTGCCTGTCGCTGATCCTGCCTTGTGCCTTTTCAGCTCAGGCCGCCGACCCGGCACCCGCCACCGCGGAAAAGTCCGCCGCAGAAAAACCGCTCGAACGCCAGCCTCTGCCAGAGCGTAGTCAGGAAGAAGCCGCGGCCCTTGAACGGACAGTCCCCGCGCAAGAGCAACAGCAATTGCAGGCCGGCAGTGATAGTTTTCTCGCACTGTGGAAACCGGCCAACACCAGCAATCCCAAGGGTGCGGTGATTATCATCCCCGGTGCGGGTGAAACCGCTGACTGGCCTCAAGCAATCAGTCCATTGCGGCAAAAATTGCCCGATGCCGACTGGAGCAGCCTGAGTCTTACCTTGCCGGACCTGCAAAGCAATGCCCCGCAAGCGCGCGTCGTAGAAGTCGCCCCCGTGCCGGCCAAAGCCGCAACCGGCAGTAAAGACGCCAGCACCGCTGCGCCCATTGAACAAGTGGCCGGAGGCGAAGGGGACGTCGCCGACCGCGCGATCGCCGAGACCAGCGAAGAGCAAGCCAAAGCCGACGCCGAGCGC
The DNA here is from genome assembly GCF_025465945.1 of Pseudomonas sp. 6D_7.1_Bac1. GTDB lineage: Bacteria > Pseudomonadota > Gammaproteobacteria > Pseudomonadales > Pseudomonadaceae > Aquipseudomonas. The sequence continues at coordinate 31,352 of NZ_JANLNW010000023.1, forward strand.
ATCTACGCACGAATCGACGCCGCCATTGCTTTCGCCGAACAACAAAGCGCTCGCCGCATCGTCTTGCTCGGTCACGGTACAGGGGCTTATTGGGCCGCACGCTACCTGAGCGAGAAACAACCGGCGCACGTCGAAAAGTTCGTGATGGTCGCCGCACAGACACCCGTGGCCGCGAAACCCGGACTGGCCGAACTGACCACCACCTTGAAGCTGGCCACCTTCGACATCTACTACAAGGACAAGGCACTGGTGCAGAGCGCTGCCCTGGAACGCTTGCAGGCCAGCAAACGCCTGAAGGCTTCGACATTCAGCCAGCTGGCACTCAAGACCTTGCCCGGCAACAGCGCTGCCGAACAGGAGCAGTTATTCCGCCGTGTGCGCGGCTGGTTGAATCCGCAGAACACCGGGAAGTGATCGGCGGACGCAGACCTATCGCCTGACACAATCTCTGTGGCGAGGGAGCTTGCTCCCGCTGGGTCGCGAAGCAGCCCCAAATCGACCGCCGAGGTTCCGTCAGGGATACCCCAGGTGCAGAATCTGCGCCTGCTGCGCAGCCGAGCGGGAGCAAGCTCCCTCGCCACAGGGTTTCCTTTCCAATTCACTGTTAACGAAAATCCCGCCGCTCGCGAATCAACGTATAGGCGTTGTGCAACTCGCGGGTTTTGTCAGTCGCTTCGCGCACCTGGGACGGTGTTGCCCCAGTGCCGGCGACCTTGTCCGGGTGATGGCGACTGAGCAGGCGTCGATACGCACGCTTGATTTGCGACGGCTCGCTGGTGGCGGATACACCCAGTACCCGCAGCGCCTCCTGATAGGCCGCCGCACTGTTGGGCAATATTCTTTTGTGTGGCTCGTAATCACTGGCCAGGGCCTGCACCTGTTCCGGTGTCCACCCCAGCCACTTACCCCACTGCGCAATCAGCTCACGCTCACTGCTTCCGGCACGGCCGTCGGCCCAGACCATCCGCCAGCAGGCACGCAAGACGCCTTCGGCGGCATGCGGTTGCGCGCTTAAACGGCGCAGGTAACCCCGCAAGCGATCATGGCCAGTCTTGCCACGATTGAACGCCGCGATCGCACGCTTTTGCGCCGGTTCGCTCATCTCCAGCGAACGCATTTCCTGGCGCGCCTGATAGATATGACCGTCCACCACCCGGCCATCGCTCTTGGCCAAACGCCCCAGCAAGACAAACAACAATTCGTCGTTACGCAACATCGGCCGACCGCCGAGTCGCTCACGCAAATGCCCCAGGCTTTGCAACTGCAAGCGCCGATCCAGCGCCTGCCCTAACAATGCGCCGAGCATGGCCCCCGGAATGCTGGCTATGGCAAAGCCCGCCCCGGCTCCGATCAGAGTCCCTGGCCACAACATGTCAGTAGCTCGCTTCTATCAATTGTTCGACTTCAGCCAGCCGCTCATGCGTGCCGACATCGACCCAGTGCCCGCGCAGTCGCTCGCCGCTCACCAGCCCTTGCGCCATGGCATCGCGCAACAACGGGGCCAGCTTGAAGGCACCGGCCGCGCACGCTGCGAAGAGTTTCGGATGCAACACGGCGATGCCGCTGTACGTCAGCGTGTCGGTTCCCGGCTGGCCGTCATGCACCTGGCCATCGACCAGATTGAAATCGCCAGTCGGGTGATGCGCCGGGTTGTCGGCAAGCACCAGGTGGGCGAGACCCGTCATCGGTTGACGCAGTGCGGTGAAGTCGTAATCGGTCCAGATATCACCGTTGACCACCACAAACGCTTCATCACCCAAGAGCGGCAAGGCGCGGAATATCCCGCCCCCCGTTTCCAGCGGCTCACCTTCCGGCGAGTACTGGATACTCAAGCCATAGCGTGAACCGTCACCCAGGTACTCTTCGATCTGTTGCCCCAGCCAGGCGTGATTGATCACCACCTCAGTGAAACCTGCCGCCGCCAGCGCCCGCAGGTGATACTCGATCAGCGGCACCCCGCCAACACGCACCAGTGGCTTGGGTGTGGTCAGGGTCAGTGGGCGCATGCGCTCACCTTTACCGGCCGCCAGAATCATTGCCTTCATGCAGAGACTCCGACCGACTGGCGCAGACTGGCCAGCAACACGTCCAACTCCACCAGCTCAGGACGACGAGCGACCACGGCTTCTATATAGGCAAAGAAGCGCGGCACATCACCGAGGTAGCGCGGTTTACCGTCGCGGTGACAGATGCGGGCAAAAATACCGATGACTTTCAGGTGCCGCTGCACACCCATCAAGTCGCTGGCACGCAGGAAGTCTTCGAAATCAGGCTGAACCGGAATGCCGAGAGCGCCTGCTTGCTGCCAGTAGTCCGCCAGCCAGGCGCGCACGCGCTCCTCGGGCCAGCTGAGGAAGGCGTCCTTGAACAGGCAGGTCACGTCATAGGTCACGGGACCGTACACCGCGTCCTGGAAATCCAGCACGCCGGGATTCGGCTCGCTGAGCATCAGGTTGCGCGGCATGTAGTCGCGATGCACCAGTACTTTGGGCTGGGCCAGGGCGCTGTCGATCAACCGCTCGCTGACTTGCTGCCAGAGCATTTGCTGCGCCGAATCGAACTCGATGCCCAACTCGCGCTTCACGTACCACTCGGGGAACAGTTCCAGCTCGCGGCGCAACAGCGCCACGTCATAACTCGGCAGCGGTGCAACCATCGGCAACTGCTGAAAAGCCAGCAATGCTTGCAGGGCATCCTTGAACAAATCGTCAGCATTTTCGCTGTCGATCACGTCCAGGTAGGTCTGGTTACCCAGGTCATTGAGCAAAAGAAAGCCGCGCTCAAGATCTTCTGCGTAGATTTTTGGCACGTTAATTCCGGATTTCGCCAGCAAAAAGGCGATATCCACGAAGAGTTTACAGTTTTCCTGGGGGGGCGGAGCGTCCATCACGACGAAACTTCGGCCTTCGCCCTCCCAACGAAAATAACGGCGGAAACTTGCGTCGCTGCTGGCCGCGGTCAACGTGGCCGGGGGTACGGCACCCCATCCTTGCGCGGCGAACAGTGTTGCCAATTGCTCATCGAGCCAAACTTTCAGGTGTTGCAAGCGTACATCTTGGTCAGGCATTACAAGGGTCTCCGACGGCGCTAGCCGTCAAGCGGGTCATGCTTTATTATCCAGCATCTTTTTCAGACCATCGAGAGGCGTGCGGCCCACACCGCGGGCAGATGGCACGCAGGAAGCCCGGACTAATAAGATGGCATTGAAATCCCCCGCGTTTCGTAAAAAATTTCCGTTGTTGGTGACCGGCAGTTTGCTGGCCCTGCAACCTCTAGCCACTTCGTTCGTGGTCGCCGCGGAACAGTATGACTGCTCAGTCTCTGCTTCGGGTGCCTGGGACTGCGCGCCGAAAGCCAACGCAGCCCAACTGCCACCGCGCCCTGTGCATGATGCCAGCGCCGTCAGTTCTGGCAACGAGTCGGCGCCAGACAACACTGCCGCTGGCGAAACCGCCGAAAAGCCTATGCTGGTCACCGAAGCCAAGGGCCGCGCCCTGAAGTCGCGCAGTGCCGACTACAGTCACCTCGACTGGGTGCCGCGTGAGAAGCTCACCGCTGCGCAATTGGCCGAAACAGGTCCTTACTGCTCTGGTTCCTATATCGAACCGATTCGTCCTGGCATGAATGACACGACGAATAAAAGTGACGCGCCGACCTTCATTGGTGCCAAAGCTTCCCGCTACCAGCAGGAAGAACAGGTCGCGACCCTCGCCGGTGACGTGGTCATGCGTCAGGGCAGCATGCAGGTCGAGGCCGATGAGGCCAGCCTGTATCAAGCCGAAAACCGTGGCGAGCTGACCGGTAACGTTCGTGTGCGCGACAACGGCGCACTGATCGTCGGCGACCACGCCGAGGTGCAACTCGACACCGGCGAAGCCCAGGTCGATAACGCCGAATACGTGATGCACAAATCCCGTGTCCGCGGTAGCGCGCTGTATGCCAAACGCGCCGAGAACGCGATCATCCGCCTCAAGGATGGTACCTACACCACGTGCGAACCGAACAGCAACGCCTGGCAACTCAAGGGCAACAACATCACCTTGAACCCGGCGACCGGTTTCGGTACCGGGACCAACGTGACGCTGCGGGTCAAGGACATTCCGGTGTTCTACACACCGTATATCTACTTCCCGATCGATAACCGTCGTCAATCCGGTTTCCTGCCGCCAAGCTTCAGCAGCAGCGGCAGCAAAACCGGTTTCATGCTGGTCACACCGTACTACTTCAACCTGGCACCGAACTACGACGCCACGTTGTATCCACGCTATATGAGCAAGCGTGGCCTGTTGATGGAAGGCGAGTTCCGCTACCTGACCGAATCCAGCGAAGGTCAGGTCGGCGCCGCGTATCTCAACGACGAGGACAACGAGCGCAAGCTGCAGTCCGACTACGAAAAAACCCGCTACATGTACAACTGGCAGCACAAGGGCGGGCTTGATTCGCGGGTATTCACTGAAGTCGACTACACCAAGATCAGCGATCCATATTACTTCCAGGATCTGCAAACCGATCAGTTGGGCGTGAAAAGCGTTTCCAACTACGTGAATCAGCAAGGCGCCGTCACATACCGTGGCGACACCTTCCTCGCGCGTCTTAACGTACAGGCCTACCAGCTGGCGTCGGTTTCGAATATCACGCCCTATAATAGTCTGCCGCAGATCACCTTCAATGGTGCCTTGCCGCAGCAGCCAGGCGGGCTGAACTTCTCGTATAACACCGAGCTCGTGCGGTTTGATCGGAACCTGCAAACAGGTAACTACTTCGACGAAACTGGCGGACCGTTTGACGCAAATGGCAACGCTGTAGGCACCCCGCGCCTGGACACCAACGTCAACGGTCTGGCACGTGCCAATGGCGACCGCCTGAATCTGGCACCAACCGTCAGTCTCCCGCTCGACTGGACTTATGGCTTCCTGAAACCATCGCTCAAGTATCAGTACACCCAGTACGATCTTGATCTTGACGGGACCGGCAAGCAGCAGATCATCGCTAACCAAGCAGCTGCAGCTGCAGCTGGCACCAACTACATTGGTGGCACATATGGTCGCAATCAGAGTCGCGGCGTGCCGATCGCCAGCATCGACAGCGGCCTGTACTTCGACCGCAATACTCAATGGTTTGGTAAAAACTACCGTCAAACCCTTGAACCGCGCCTGTACTACCTCTATGTCCCAGAGAAAAACCAGGAAGACATTCCGGTATTCGACTCCGGCGAGTACACCTTCAATTACGCGTCGTTGTTCCGTGACAACCGCTTCGCGGGATCCGACCGCGTCGGCGACGAAAACAAGCTGTCGCTGGGCGTGACCAACCGCTGGATTGAAGACAATGGCTTTGAACGTCAACGCATCAGCGTCGGCCAGGCGCTTTACTTCAAGGATCGCGAAGTCCAGCTGCCGGGCGTTGACCCAAAAACCCGGGCGGACGCGCACTCCAATGTCTCGCCGTACGCACTGGATTACGAATATCGCTGGAACCGCGACTGGCGCACCACGGCCGACTTCAACTGGGACCCGGACAGCCGCAAGACTCGCTCGGGTAGTGCGATGTTCCACTACCAGCCGGAAGACAACCCGAACAAGGTCATCAACGCCGGTTATCGTTATCGCAATGACCAGGTGATCTACAACCAGAACACCGGCCAATGGCAGTTCGGTGGTGACTTAGGCGCCCCTGGCCAACCTGGCTACATAAAGGACTACTACAAGATCGCACAGCACGACTTCTCGGTCATCTGGCCCGTCGTGCCGCAATGGAACGCCATCAGCCGCTGGCAGTACGACTACAACCGCAACCGTACCCTGGAAGCCTTCGGTGGTTTCGAGTACGACAACTGCTGCTGGAAACTGCGCCTGATCAACCGTTACTGGGTGGCCTATGACGAATTCAGTCAAGACGTCTCTCAAAACGAAAAAGGCGACCACGGCATCTTCCTCCAAATTGTTCTGAAGGGTCTCGGCGGCGTTACTGGCGCCAAGGTAGAGAGCTTCCTCGACAAAGGCATTCAAGGTTATCGTCAACGTGAAGACCAAGCTTTCTGATTGTCTGCGCCCGCTGATGCTGGGCGCGCTGTTCCTGGGTACCGCGGCTAACGCCGGGGTACAGTCCATCGACAAAGTGGTGGCCATCGTCGACAACGACGTGGTCATGCAGAGCCAGTTGGACCAACGTGTTCATGAAGTTCAGCAAACCATCGCCAAGCGCGGCGGCGGCACTCCGCCGCCCGGCGTACTGGACCAACAGGTGCTCGAACGCCTGATCGTCGAAAACCTGCAACTGCAGATCGGCGAGCGCTCCGGCATCCGTATTACCGATGAAGAACTGAACCAGGCTGTTGGCACCATTGCACAACGAAACAACATGACCGTGGATCAATTCCGCGCCGCTCTGACTCACGATGGCCTGTCTTACGACGACGCCCGTGACCAGATCCGTCGCGAGATGATCATCAGCCGTGTTCGTCAGCGTCGCGTGGCCGAGCGAATCCAGGTGTCCGAGCAGGAAGTGAAAAACTTCCTCGCCTCGGACCTTGGCAAGATGCAACTCTCCGAAGAGCTGCACCTGGCCAACATCCTGATCGGGACGCCGGAAAGCGCCAACGCTGAAGCGATTCAAAACGCAGCGCGCCAAGCCTCCGAGATTTATCAGCAACTCAAGCAGGGTGCTGACTTCTCTCAACTGGCCATCGCAAAATCTGCCAGCGACAACGCACTGGAAGGCGGCGACATGGGCTGGCGTAAAGCCGCTCAACTGCCACCACCGTTCGACCGTGAGCTGAGCGCCATGTCAGTCGGTGAGATCACTCAACCGGCACGTACGCCGGGCGGCTTCATCATCCTGAAAGTGCTGGAAAAACGCGGTGGCGGTACTCAGATGCGCGATGAAGTGCATGTGCGTCACATCCTGGTCAAACCGAGTCCGATCCGCGACGAAGAAAAAACCAAGGCTCTGGCTCAATCGCTCTACACCCGTATCGAAGCGGGCGAAGACTTTGGCGAGCTTGCGAAAAGCTATTCGGAAGACCCGGGTTCTGCCCTTAACGGCGGCGACCTCAACTGGATCGACCCGAACGCGCTGGTGCCGGAATTCCGCGAAGTGATGGCCAAGACCCCGCAAGGTCAGCTGTCCAAGCCGTTCAAGACTCAATATGGCTGGCACGTTCTGGAAGTCCTTGGCCGCCGCGCCACCGACAGCACCACCCAGGCCCGTGAACAACAGGCGATGACCGTACTGCGTAACCGTAAATACGACGAAGAGCTGCAAACCTGGCTGCGTCAGATCCGTGACGAAGCCTACGTTGAAATCAAGCTCCCTGGCGTCGACCAGGCGGCGAAGTGAACCCCAAGCGTTTTGCGCTGACACCCGGCGAGCCGGCCGGCATAGGTCCTGACCTGTGCCTGCTACTCGCCTCGCAAGCCCAGCCACACCCCCTGATTGCCATTACCAGCCGCGACCTGCTCCTTGAGCGGGCCGCGCAGCTGGGTGTGGTCGTCGATTTGCTGCCGGTCACGCCGGACAGCTGGCCGGACGTTCCTGCGCCGGCCAACAGTCTGTACGTCTGGGATACACCGCTCAGTGCGCCGGTTACCGCCGGGCAACTGGATAAGGCCAATGCCGCCTTCGTCCTGGAAACCCTGACCCGCGCAGGTGCTGGCTGCCTGAACGGGCATTTCGCCGGCATGATCACCGCCCCGGTGCACAAGGGCGTGATCAATGAGTCGGGCATTGCCTTCTCCGGCCATACCGAGTTTCTCGCAGACCTGACCCACACCCCTCAAGTGGTGATGATGCTCGCCACGCACGGCTTGCGGGTCGCGCTGGTCACCACGCACCTGCCGCTGCGGGAGATTGCCGATGCAATCACGCCTGAGCGCCTGGAGCGGGTCACGCGGATTCTGCACGCCGACCTGCAACAAAAATTCGGCATCGCCCAGCCACGCATCCTCGTCTGCGGACTCAACCCGCATGCCGGCGAAGGCGGACACCTGGGACGCGAAGAAATCGACATCATTGAACCAACCCTGGAGCGTCTGCGCGCGGAAGGCATGGACCTGCGTGGTCCCCTGCCCGCCGACACTCTGTTTACCCCCAAATATCTGGAGCACTGCGACGCGGTGCTGGCGATGTACCACGACCAGGGCCTGCCGGTGCTGAAATACAAAGGCTTCGGCGCGGCAGTCAACGTGACCCTCGGCTTGCCGATCATCCGCACCTCAGTCGACCACGGCACCGCCCTGGATTTGGCTGGCAGCGGAAAAATCGACACCGGCAGCCTGCAAGTCGCCCTGGAAACCGCCTACCAGATGGCCGAGACCCGTTTATGACCGAGCATTACCAACACCGGGCGCGCAAGCGTTTCGGCCAGAACTTCCTGCACGATGCCGGCGTTATCGACCGCATCCTGCGCTCCATACACGCCAAAGCAGAAGACCGCCTGCTGGAAATCGGCCCGGGCCAGGGCGCGCTCACCAAAGGCCTGCTCAACAGCGGCGCCCAACTGGACGTGGTTGAACTGGACAAGGACCTGATCCCGATCCTCAACCAGCAATTCGCCGGCAAGAGCAATTTCAACCTGCACCAGGGCGATGCACTGAAGTTCGACTTCAACAGCCTGAATGCCGCACCCAACAGCCTGCGTGTCGTCGGCAACCTGCCGTACAACATCTCGACGCCGCTGATCTTCCACCTGCTGAACAACTCCGGTCTGATCCGCGACATGCACTTCATGCTGCAAAAGGAAGTGGTCGAGCGTCTGGCGGCAGGTCCTGGTGGTGGCGATTGGGGCCGTCTGTCGATCATGGTTCAGTACCACTGCCGGGTCGAACACCTGTTCAACGTCGGCCCCGGTGCGTTCAATCCGCCACCAAAAGTCGACTCGGCGATTGTCCGCCTGGTGCCGCACGCCGTGCTGCCGCATCCGGCCAAAGACCATCGCTTGCTGGAGCGCGTCGTGCGCGAAGCCTTCAATCAGCGCCGCAAGACCCTGCGCAACACCCTCAAGGCCCTGCTCAGCAACGCCGAAATCGAAGCCGCCGGCGTCGATGGCAGCCTGCGCCCGGAACAGCTCGATCTGGCTGCCTTCGTCCGTCTGGCTGACAAGCTCAGCGAACAAGTCGCCGAGCAGCCTGCCGACATCTGACAGGCCAGAAGCGTTATCGGGTAGGACACCAGCCCTCATGTCTGGTTTACTACCCGATACTTGGCCTAGACTGATCTCCATCAGTTACGCCCCGCGTCCCGCTTTGTTTTTAAGGCCTTTTGCATGTCCGATCCTCGTTATCAGGTCGACGTCAGCGTCGTCACCCGCTATCTGGCGGAACAGTCGCAACCCGAGCAAGACCGCTTTGCCTTTGCCTACACCATTACCGTACAGAACAATGGCCTGCTACCGGCCAAGTTGCTCTCGCGACACTGGGTGATTACCGATGGCGACGGGCATGTCGAAGAGGTTCGCGGTGCCGGCGTGGTTGGCCAGCAACCGCTGATCGGCGTCGGTCAGAGCCACACCTACAGCAGCGGCACCGTGATGACCACCCGCGTTGGCAACATGCAGGGGACGTATCAAATGCTCGCCGAAGACGGTAAACATTTCGACGCCATCATCGCGCCATTTCGCCTGGCGGTGCCCGGAGCCCTGCACTGATGGCGACGTACGCCGTCGGCGACCTGCAGGGCTGTCTCGAGCCACTGCAATGCCTGCTCAAGCGGGTAGCCTTCGACCCTGCAAAGGATCATTTGTGGCTGGTTGGCGATCTGGTCAACCGTGGTCCGCAATCGCTGGAAACCCTGCGCTTTCTCTATAGCATCCGCGAATCGCTGGTGTGCGTCCTGGGCAACCACGACCTGCACCTGCTGGCCGTCGGCCACAACATCGAACGCCTGAAGAAAGCCGACACCCTGCGTGAGATCCTCGAAGCGCCGGATTGCAAAGAACTGCTTGAGTGGCTGCGCCAGCAAAAGCTCATGCACTACGACGAACAGCGCGACATTGCACTGGTCCATGCCGGTATACCGCCGCAGTGGTCCCTGCGCAAAGCCTTGAAGTTGGCCGCGGAAGTCGAAGAAGCATTGCGTGACGACAACTGCATCGCGCCCTACCTCGATGGCATGTACGGCAATGAACCGGTGAATTGGGACGGTGATCTCAAAGGCGTAACCCGTCTGCGGGTGATCACCAACTACTTCACCCGCATGCGTTTCTGTACCAGCGACGGCAAGCTTGATCTCAAGAGCAAGGAAGGCCTCGACACCGCGCAACCGGGCTACGCGCCATGGTTTTCACACCAGGAACGCAAGACCCGCGGCCAGAAAATCATTTTCGGCCACTGGGCAGCCCTTGAAGGTAAATGTGACGAACCTGGCCTCTTCGCCCTCGACACCGGTTGCGTCTGGGGCGGCTCGATGACCTTAATGAACGTCGACACCGGCGAGCGCCTGCATTGCAAATGCGATGCACAGGGCCACACCAGGCCGCACGTCACCCCAACCACCTCAGAACTATTGTCGGCCAGCGCCAAGCGCTAGGCTGCGTTTTCAGCCAGGCCACAGGAGCCCGCCATGAGCGAATTCAAACGCATCCCCCCAGAACAGGCCCAAGCCCTGCGCGAACAAGGCGCCGTGGTGGTCGACGTGCGCGACCCACAGACGTTTGCCTTGAACCACATCAGCGGTTCGAAGCACCTCGACAACCACTCCATCTCCGACTTCATCCGCGCTGCCGACCTCGACGCGCCGACTGTAGTGGTCTGCTATCACGGCAATTCCAGCCAGAGCGCTGCGGCCTACCTGATCAGCCAGGGCTTTTCCGACGTCTATAGCATGGATGGCGGTTTCGAGCTGTGGCGTACAACTTATCCTTCAGAAACGGCGCAAGGCACTGCCGAATAATTTTTTTCAGACGCTCAAGCCCATGCCCGCCGTGGGCTGACGAACGGTCAGTCATCACAAACTTGTGCATTGCACCTTTACCTTGCGGATTCCGAACTATCCTTAGCCTCAGGCCATCCAAAACAGGGGAGAGCCGGTACACCGGCGCACGGGTCATCGGGAGTAGCTTTCAGGGTTGATAGCTTTGAAGGTGTTCTGGGGGGTAAAAGGCAGCTGCACTTTCAGTTGCTTACCAGCATCGACTGACTGATCCGACGTCGGCTCCACGTATCGAGCGAGGTGACGTCATGAGTATCTTTAGCCACTTCCAACAACGCTTCGAGTCCACCCGCCAGGAAGAGCTCACTCTGCAGGAGTATCTCGAGCTGTGCAAAAAGGACCGCAGCGCTTACGCGTCCTCCGCCGAGCGTCTACTGCTGGCAATCGGCGAACCCGAACTGCTGGACACCTCGACCAATTCGAGACTGTCGCGCATCTTTTCCAACAAGGTGATCCGTCGATATCCGGCCTTTGAAGACTTCCACGGGATGGAAGAATGCATCGACCAGATCGTCTCCTACTTCCGCCATGCGGCTCAGGGCCTGGAAGAGAAGAAACAGATCCTCTATCTGCTCGGCCCCGTGGGTGGCGGTAAATCGTCCCTGGCCGAGAAGCTCAAGCAACTGATCGAAAAAGTGCCCTTCTACGCCATCAAGGGCTCTCCGGTGTTCGAGTCCCCGCTGGGGCTTTTCAACGCCACGGAAGATGGCGCGATCCTCGAAGAGGATTTCGGCATACCGCGGCGCTACCTCAACACCATCATGTCGCCCTGGGCAACCAAACGCCTGGCCGAATTCGGTGGCGATATCAGCCAGTTCCGGGTGGTCAAACTCTACCCGTCGATCCTCAACCAGATCGCCGTGGCCAAGACCGAACCCGGTGACGAAAACAACCAGGACATTTCGGCGCTGGTGGGTAAAGTCGATATCCGCAAGCTGGAAGAATTCCCGCAGAACGACGCCGATGCCTACAGCTACTCCGGGGCGCTCTGCCGCTCCAACCAGGGTCTGATGGAATTCGTCGAAATGTTCAAGGCGCCGATCAAGGTGCTGCACCCATTACTGACCGCCACCCAGGAAGGCAACTACAACAGTACCGAGGGCCTGGGCGCGATTCCGTTCACCGGGATCCTGCTGGCGCACTCCAACGAATCGGAGTGGCACACCTTCCGCAACAACAAGAACAACGAAGCGTTCATCGACCGGATCTACATCGTCAAAGTGCCGTACTGCCTGCGGGTCAGCGACGAAGTGAAGATCTACGACAAGCTGCTGTTCAACAGCTCCCTGGCCAAGGCTCACTGCGCACCCGACACCCTGAAGATGCTCGCTCAGTTCACCGTGCTCTCGCGCCTCAAAGAGCCGGAAAACTCGAACATCTACTCGAAAATGCGGGTGTATGACGGGGAAAACCTCAAGGACACCGATCCGAAGGCCAAGTCGATCCAGGAATACCGCGACACCGCGGGCGTCGACGAAGGCATGAACGGTCTTTCGACCCGCTTTGCCTTCAAGATCCTGTCGAAAGTCTTCAACTTCGACCCGCACGAGATCGCCGCCAACCCGGTGCATCTGCTGTATGTGCTGGAACAACAGATCGAGCAGGAACAGTTCCAGGCGGAAACCCGCGAGCGCTATCTGCGCTTCCTGAAAGAGTACCTGGCACCGCGCTATATCGAGTTCATCGGCAAGGAGATCCAGACCGCCTACCTGGAGTCTTACAGCGAATACGGGCAAAACATCTTCGACCGCTATGTGCTCTATGCGGACTTCTGGATTCAGGATCAGGAATACCGCGATCCGGAAACCGGCGAGATCCTCAACCGCGTAGCCCTCAACGAAGAGCTGGAGAAAATCGAAAAACCGGCGGGCATCAGCAATCCGAAGGATTTTCGCAACGAAATCGTCAACTTTGTCCTTCGTGCCCGGGCCAACAACAACGGCAAGAATCCAACCTGGCTCAGCTACGAGAAGCTGCGGGTGGTCATCGAGAAGAAAATGTTCTCGAACACCGAGGATCTGCTGCCGGTCATCAGCTTCAACGCCAAGGCCAGCAAAGAAGACCAACAGAAACACAACGACTTCGTTACGCGGATGGTCGAGCGCGGCTACACCGACAAACAGGTACGACTGCTCTCCGAGTGGTACCTGCGAGTCAGGAAATCGCAGTGAAGCAGCGGCAAGCTTCTAGCTATAAGCTGCAAGGGAAAAGCTCTTGAGTCCACGTTGCCGGGATTGATGGGCTTTCGCTTTCGCTTGCAGCTTGAAGCTTACGACTTGAAGCTCCCCGGAGGGGCCCATGAGCTATGTGATCGACCGACGTCTCAATGGCAAGAACAAGAGCACGGTAAACCGCCAGCGGTTTCTGCGGCGTTACCGTGACCACATCAAGAAGGCCGTCGAAGAGGCAGTGAGCCGGCGCTCCATTACCGATATGGAACACGGCGAGCAAATCAGCATTCCCGGCCGCGATATCGATGAGCCAGTGCTTCACCATGGTCGCGGTGGCAAGCAGACCATCGTGCATCCCGGAAACAAGGAGTTCACCAGCGGTGAGCATATTGCTCGTCCGCCGGGAGGTGGTGGTGGCAAAGGCCCTGGCAAGGCCGGCAACTCTGGCGAGGGCATGGACGAATTTGTCTTCCAGATCACCCAGGAAGAGTTTCTCGAGTTCATGTTCGAAGACCTGGAACTGCCGAACCTGGTCAAACGCAACCTGAGCGGCACCGACACCTTCAAAACCGTGCGCGCCGGCATCAGTAATGAAGGCAACCCTTCACGGATCAACATCATCCGTACCCTGCGTTCGGCCCATGCTCGGCGAATCGCACTGTCGGGCAGCAGTCGGGAGAAATTGCGGGTAGCCAAAGAGGAACTGGCACGACTTAAACAGGAGGAACCGGACAACTTCGGCGATATCCAGGAAATCGAGGCAGAAATCGAGCGTTTGAGCGCGCGCATCAATCGTGTCCCATTTCTCGACACCTTCGACCTCAAGTACAACCTGCTGATCAAGCAGCCCAACCCCAGCTCAAAAGCTGTCATGTTCTGCCTGATGGACGTTTCCGGCTCCATGACCCAGGCGACCAAGGACATCGCCAAGCGATTCTTCATCCTGCTGTACCTGTTTCTCAAGCGTAACTACGAGAAGATCGATGTGGTGTTCATCCGTCACCACACCAGCGCCCGGGAAGTCGACGAGGAAGAGTTCTTTTACTCTCGTGAAACCGGCGGCACCATCGTCTCCAGTGCCCTGAAACTGATGCAGGAAATCATGGCCGAGCGTTATCCGAGCAACGACTGGAATATTTACGCCGCGCAGGCTTCCGACGGCGATAACTGGAACGATGACTCGCCGATCTGCCGCGACATCCTGATCAACCAGATCATGCCGTTCGTGCAGTACTACACTTATGTGGAGATTACCCCTCGCGAACACCAGGCCTTGTGGTACGAATACGAGCGTATCAGCGAAGCCTTTTCCGACACGTTCGCCCAGCAGCAGCTGGTTTCGGCCGGGGATATCTATCCGGTCTTCCGTGAACTCTTCCAGCGCAGGTTAGTGACATGACCGCCAAAGAGCAGAAGCGCCAACCTATATCTACTGGCTCGGAATGGACGTTCGAGCTGATCCAGGCCTACGACCGAGAAATCAGCCGTATTGCGGCCCGCTACGCGCTGGATACCTACCCCAACCAGATCGAGGTGATTACCGCCGAGCAGATGATGGACGCCTACGCTTCCGTCGGCATGCCGCTGGGCTATCACCATTGGTCCTATGGCAAGCACTTCCTCAGCACCGAGAAGTCCTACAGCCGCGGTCAGATGGGGCTGGCCTACGAAATCGTGATCAACTCGGACCCCTGCATCGCCTACCTGATGGAAGAAAACACCATCTGCATGCAGGCACTGGTAGTGGCGCACGCCTGCTACGGCCACAACAGCTTTTTCAAAGGCAATTACCTGTTCCGCACCTGGACCGACGCCAGCTCGATCATCGATTACCTGGTGTTTGCCAAGCAGTACATCATGCAATGCGAAGAGCGCCACGGCATCGACGCCGTGGAAGACCTGCTGGACTCCTGCCACGCCCTGATGAACTACGGCGTCGACCGCTACAAACGCCCTTACCCGATTTCCGCGGAAGAAGAACGGCGCCGGCAAAAGGATCGCGAAGAACACCTGCAAAAGCAGATCAACGACCTGTGGCGCACCATCCCCAAAGGTGCAGACAAGTACAACGAGAAGGACAACGCACGTTTTCCGGCAGAACCGCAGGAGAACATTCTCTACTTCATCGAAAAACACGCCCCGCTGCTGGAGCCATGGCAACGGGAAGTCGTGCGGATCGTGCGCAAGATCGCACAGTACTTTTACCCACAGCGTCAGACTCAGGTCATGAACGAGGGTTGGGCGACGTTCTGGCATTACACCCTGATGAACGACCTGTACGACGAGGGCCTGGTGACCGAAGGTTTCATGATCGAGTTTCTGGCCTCCCACACCAGCGTGGTCTTCCAGCCTGGGTTCGACAGCCCTTACTACAACGGTATCAACCCCTATACCCTGGGTTTTTCCATGTACCGCGACATTCGCCGCATGTGCGAAGCACCCACTGAAGAGGATTACCGCTGGTTCCCGGAAATCGCCGGGACCGACTGGTTGTCGACCATCAAGTTCGCCATGAGCAGCTTCAAGGACGAAAGCTTCATCCTACAGTACCTGTCACCCAAAGTGATTCGTGACCTGAAACTGTTCAGCATTCTCGATGACGACCAGAAGGACGACCTGCTGGTGCCAGCCATTCATGACGAGGAAGGTTATCGAACCATTCGTGAAACCCTGGCAGCGCAGTACAACCTGGGTAACCGCGAGCCGAACATACAGATCTACAGCATCGACCGCCGTGGCGACCGCTCGCTGACGCTTCGTCACCAGCAACACGACCGCAAACCACTCGGGGACTCCACCGAGGAAGTGCTGAAGCACCTGCACCGCCTCTGGGGCTTCGATATTCACCTGGAAACGCTGCAAGGCGACCAGATAATGAAAACCCATCATGTCCCGCCCAGAGGCGAGCATAGCGAAGGCGAATACGGTCGACTGGACCTGGCCGTCATTCATCTTTGATGCCACCCGAACCTCCGGAAGTTCGACGCAAAGGTTATCCTGTCGAGCTAACGGAGGTTTTTTATGCAGATTTATAAAGTCGGCGGCGCGGTCCGTGATCGCCTGCTCGGCAAGCCTGTTACCGATATCGACTGGGTGGTGGTGGGCGCCAGTACCGAAGAAATGCTCGCCAAGGGCTATCGCCCGGTAGGCGCCGACTTTCCGGTGTTCCTGCACCCCAAGAGCGGTGAGGAATACGCGCTTGCCCGCACCGAACGCAAAAGCGGACGCGGCTACGGCGGCTTCACCTTCCACGCCAGCCCCGAAGTCACCCTGGAAGAAGACCTGATTCGTCGCGACCTGACAATCAATGCCATGGCCGAAGACGATCACGGTCAATTGACCGATCCGTATCACGGCCAGCGCGATCTTGAGGCACGCTTGCTTCGCCACGTTTCCCCCGCGTTCGCCGAAGATCCACTCCGAGTCCTGCGCGTTGCCCGTTTCGCCGCGCGCTATGCCGGACTCGGCTTCACGGTAGCCCCAGAGACCCTGGAACTGATGCGTCAGCTCAGTGAATCAGGTGAGCTTGAGGCTCTGACCGCAGAACGCAGCTGGAAAGAAATATCCCGCGCCTTGATGGAAGATCAGCCACAAGTATTCATCCAGGTCCTGCGCGATTGCGGCGCCCTGAAGGTCTTGATCCCCGAGATTGACGCGCTGTTCGGCGTGCCACAGCCCGAAGTCCACCACCCGGAAATCGACAGCGGCGTGCACACCCTGAGCGTTCTTGAACAAACTGCCTTGCACAAACAGCCGCTAACCGTGCGCTGGGCCTGCTTGCTGCACGATCTGGGCAAAGGCCTGACACCCGAGAGCCAGTGGCCCAAGCACATCGCCCACGAGCACAAGGGCCTGAAGCTGATCAAAGCGGTCAACGAACGCTTCAAGGCCCCGCGCGACTGCCAGGAGCTGGCACTACTCGTGGGCGAGTACCACACCCATGGTCATCGCGCACTGGAGCTGAAACCGTCGACATTGCTGGAGTTGCTGCAAAGCTTCGACGTTTACCGACGGCCACAGCGCTTCGAAGAGTTCATCAAAGCCTGCGAAATGGACGCACGGGGCCGCAAAGGCCTCGAGCAGAGAAGTTATCCACAAGCGGACTACTTGCGAGGCGCGGCAACAGCCGCACGCACCGTGGCGGTTCAACCATTGCTGGAGCAGGGGTTCAAAGGCCCTGAGCTGGGCGAAGCGCTCAAGCGCGAACGGCTCAAGGCGCTGAAGTCGTACAAGGCACAAACCCTTACGTAGAAACGCCCCCTACAGCATCGCTGTAGGGGTCAATTGCTCGCCACGCCACTCGAACGCCACCGGTGCCAGGACCTGATCGATCTGCGCTTCGCTCCACAGTGTCGCAAAGCTTTTACCTACGCCTGGGTGCAGTCTATCCGGCGCAATCAGCGACAACGGCCACAGCACAAAGGCATTTTTCAGGATTTCCGCTCGCGGCAGGATCAATCCGTCGAAATTGCCCACCAGATCGCCATACAGCAGCACGTCGATATCCAACGGCAAGCCTTTGCGATCGGGAGCATAACGACCGTTGTCGGCTTCGATAAACTTCAACCGACGGTCCAGTTCCATCAACGGTAGGTCGGTAAACGCCGACACCACAAAATTGAAAAACGGCCCGCTCTTGATCCCGACCGGCTGGCTTTCGAACACCGCCGAGCAGCGCATATCCACCAGAAAACCGGCAAGCGCCTCCAATCCCGCTTGCAGATGAGCTTCGCGCTCGACATTGCTGCCGAGCCCAAGAAATACCTGAGTTAGCGACATCCGCGCTCGATCTCCACGCCCACGCCCGTTGCAGCCGGGATAGCCCCCGGTTTGGTCAGCTTGAGGCGCAGCCAGGTAATCTTGAATTCGCTCATCAAGACTTCCGCCAGACGCTCGGCAAAAGTTTCAACCAACTGGTACTGCGCCTGCTCGGCAAACGCTTGAATACGTGCCGTCACGCTGGCGTAGTCGAGCGCCAGGGTCAGGTCATCACCGGCCGCTGCCGGGCGATTGTCCCAGGCGAAGCTCAGATCAAGACGCAGGCACTGACGGATGCCACGCTCCCAGTCGTAGGCACCGATCACCGTGTCGACTTCCAGGCCCTCGATAAACACTCTGTCCAAGCACTCTTCTCCGCAGCACGACAAGGGCGCAATGCGCCGTTAGAATCAGGGCGTCCTCGCCCGGAATAGTTAGCATGTTTTGGTTACTGGCGATCCTCGCCTACCTGCTTGGCTCTCTGTCCTTTGCCATTTTGCTCAGCCGCCTGACCGGAAACCCCGATCCGCGAATGAGTGGCTCGGGCAATGCCGGCGCCACCAACATGTTACGCCTGGCCGGTAAAAAACTCGCGGTCCTGACCTTGTTCGGCGACCTCTGCAAAGGCCTGCTACCCGTGTTGATCGCAGGGCTTGCAGGCCTCTCGGTACAGCAACAGGCCTGGATCGGCGTCTATGCTGTCATCGGCCATCTGTTTCCGCTGTACTTCCGCTTTCGCGGCGGCAAAGGTGTTGCAACGGCCGCCGGCATGCTGCTGGGGCTTTATCCTCCGGCAGCGCTTCTGGCTCTTGGCGCCTGGCTACTGACCTTCTACCTCACCCGCACCAGCTCGCTGGCCGCCCTGATCGCCACACCCCTGACCCTGCCACTGCTGGCCTGGCAAGAACCGGGAGCACTGCTGCCCATGAGCGCGCTGACGGCGCTGATCGTCTGGCGCCATCGCGGCAATCTACGCGACCTGTTTGCCGGGCGCGAACGGCATTTTTAAATATTGCCGATGAATGCAACTCAGGTTCATCGACCTTTACAGCGGCGACAACTGCTCCATCGGCCAGCGCGCCTGCACGCTGATCGCCAGGCTTTCCTGCTGACCGGCCTGTAGCCGCTGACATCCGGCAAAAGCGATCATCGCGCCGTTATCGGTGCAGAACTCCGGCCGTGCGTAGTAAACGTCGCCCTTCATGTCGCCGAGCATTTTCTCCAGGGAAGCGCGCAATGCCTTGTTGGCACTGACGCCACCCGCGATCACCAGACGCTTGAGACCCGCCTGCTTAAGGGCGCGCTTGCACTTGATGGTCAAAGTCTCCACCACCGCCTGCTGGAAGGCCAGCGAGATGTCGCTGCGGGTTTGCTCGCCGTCGTCCCCGGCGCTGACGCGCTGCTGCCAGGTGTTCAAGGCAAAGGTTTTCAAGCCGCTGAAGCTGAAATCCAGACCCGGCCGATCACACATCGGACGCGGGAAGACGAAACGTCCGGCAACGCCCTGCGCAGCCAGTCGTGCGATTTCCGGACCGCCAGGGTAATTGAGCCCCATCATCTTCGCGGTCTTGTCGAACGCCTCACCGGCAGCGTCATCGAGCGTCTCGCCCAATAACTCGTATTGGCCGATTCCATCGACCCGAACCAACTGCGTATGACCACCGGACACCAACAAAGCGACGAACGGGAATTCGGGCGGTTGCGGCTCCAGCATCGGTGCCAGCAAGTGGCCTTCCATGTGGTGCACACCCAAGGCCGGAATGCCCCAGGCAAACGCCAGCGCCTGCGCGCAGGAAGCCCCCACCAGCAAGGCACCCACCAGGCCAGGACCCGCGGTATAGGCGATCGCATCGATCTCGGTCGGTACGCAGTCAGCTTCGGCCAACACCTGACGAATCAAGGGCAGCATGCGTTTGACATGGTCACGCGAGGCCAGCTCCGGCACCACGCCACCATAGGCGCGATGCAGGTCGATCTGACTGAACAGCGCGTCGGCCAGCAGACCTCTTTCACTGTCGTAAAGTGCGACGCCGGTTTCGTCGCAGGAGGTTTCTAATCCCAGTACTAGCATGGGTTTGCGCCTTGTTTAGGCTAAATTCGAAGGCGCGCATAATAGTCGCCATGCGATGCCCCGACTAGCGGTTTTCGATCAGAGGCTTTGCATTCCGAGCGATGAGGAGTTAACATCCGCAACCCTTAAAAACCGACGTCTTCAAGTGCACTTTTGCCGCGAGGATGTTGACCCCGGTAATGAATGAAGGTAGCTCTGGATGCCAGCCGTCAAAGTAAAAGAGAACGAACCCTTCGACGTAGCTCTGCGTCGTTTCAAGCGCTCCTGCGAAAAAGCCGGTGTACTGGCTGAAGTTCGTAGCCGCGAATTCTACGAGAAGCCAACTTCTGAGCGTAAGCGTAAAGCAGCAGCCGCTGTTAAGCGTCACGCCAAGAAAGTTCAGCGCGAACAGCGCCGCGCCGTTCGTCTGTACTAATACACAGACGTTCGTAGCAAGCTTCTGCCAAGCCCGGCCCTCAGCCGGGCTTATGGCATTTGCGGATATCGCTTGATGCTTCACCGTCAAAGCCGCAGACGCGACCGAGACAAATCTGCTTCACACGTCAGACCTGGCTCTTTTGCCAGCGGTGCACGTCTCTTCTGACGAGCCTTCCAAGGCTACTGACGAGCACACCTATTACTGATTCCTCTCACGACGATCAGCCCAAGGCACGATATTGCGTGCCCACTTATGAGCTATCCGAGGCCTTTCATTGGCCATTGCGGACTCAGCGCAATACTTTCAAACAGTCGAATACCGATGAGCACTCACGTCAGCGGATTTTCGGCAGATACACTTCCCGACAGCGAATACGCAGACGATACCTGGTCGAGCCGCACATCTGCCGCGCCTCAAAACAATGACCAGCATCAGGCCGCCCTTCGCGCGGGTTAAATTTTCAGCGCAGTGATGACGAGAACGCCATGGCCGGGCTAATTCCCCAGAGCTTTATTGACGACCTTCTGAACCGCACCGACATCGTCGATGTGGTCAGCTCGCGCCTGCAAATGAAAAAAGCCGGCAAGAACTACACCGCCTGCTGCCCATTTCACAAAGAAAAAACCCCCTCCTTCAGCGTCAGCCCGGACAAACAGTTCTATTACTGCTTTGGCTGCGGCGCTGGCGGCAATGCCCTCGGCTTTATCATGGACCACGACAACCTGGATTTCCCCCAGGCCGTCGAAGAACTGGCCAAAGCCGCCGGCATGGAAATACCTCGCGAGGAAAGCGGTCGCCCGCACAAACCGCGACAACCGACCGACTCGCCGCTTTACCCACTGCTGACCGCCGCTGCTGACTTTTACCGCCAGGCGCTGAAAAGCCATCCGGCGCGCAAAGCGGCTGTCGACTACTTGAAGGGTCGCGGCCTGACCGGTGAGATCGCTCGCGATTTCGGTCTCGGCTTCGCGCCACCGGGCTGGGACAATCTGTTCAAGCACCTGAGCAGCGACACCCTGCAACAAAAAGCCATGATCGACGCCGGCCTGCTGATCGAGAACGCCGAAACCGGCAAACGCTACGATCGCTTTCGCGACCGCGTGATGTTCCCGATTCGCGACAGTCGCGGGCGCATCATCGCGTTTGGTGGCCGAGTACTGGGCGACGACAAACCGAAATACCTGAACTCGCCGGAAACCCCGGTCTTTCATAAAGGCCAGGAACTCTATGGCTTGTATGAAGCGCGCAAGAACAACCGCAATCTCGACGAGATCATCGTCGTCGAAGGCTACATGGACGTCATCGCCCTGGCCCAGCAAGGCTTGCGCAATGCCGTCGCCACGCTCGGCACCGCCACCAGCGAAGAACACCTGAAACGACTGTTTCGCGTCGTGCCCAACGTGCTGTTTTGTTTCGACGGCGACCAGGCCGGCCGTAACGCCGCCTGGCGCGCCCTGGAATCAACGCTTTCGAGCCTGCAAGACGGACGGCGTGCGCGCTTCCTGTTCCTGCCCGAAGGCGAAGACCCGGACACACTGGTCCGCTCCGAAGGCACCGACGCCTTCCGCGCACGGATCAATCAGCACGCCCAGCCATTGGCAGATTATTTCTTCCAGCAACTGACCGAGGAATCCGACCCGCGCTCGCTCGAGGGCAAGGCCCACATGGCCACCCTCGCCGCACCGTTGATCGACAAAGTACCGGGTGCCAATCTGCGTACCCTGATGCGCCAGCGCCTGACCGAAATTACCGGCCTCAACAGCGAAGCCGTCAGTCAGTTGGTGCACAGCGCCCCGCAGGACGCGCCGCCCGCCTACGATCCAGGCATCGATTACGACGCCATGCCGGACTATTCCGACTACCACCAACCGCAGGAGGCCTACACGCCCCAGCAAGAGTGGACACCGAAAAAACCCGGCAGCGGCGGCAAGAAGTGGGATAACAAACCCTGGGACAAGAAAGGCAAACGTGGCGGTGATCGCGACCAACCTCGCGCCCCACGCATCCCGGCCGCGGTCGAGCCGCCAACACTGGCGGCCCTGCGTACCCTGCTGCATCACCCGCAACTGGCCGAAAAAGTTGAAGACGCCGGGCACTTCGCCGCCGAGGACCACTCCAACACGCAATTGCTGGTGGCACTGCTCGAAGCCGTACAGAAGAATCCTAAGCTAAACTCATTTCAGTTGATTGCACGTTGGCATGGCACGGAACAAGGGCGCCTGCTCAAGGCATTGGCGGAAAAGGAGTGGCTGATTGAGGGAGATAACCTTGAACAACAGTTTTTCGACACCATTACTAGCTTGTCAGCCCGCCAACGCGAGCGAAATCTGGAACAACTTCTCAGGAAAGCACGTCAAAGCGAATTGAGTAGCGACGAGAAAAACCAACTGCGCGACCTCCTGAGTCGCAATGTTTCCGCATCAAACCCGACCTCAAGTGGCGCGTGAGGTCATAGCTAAGGTATAATCCTCGGCTTGTTTTTTGCCCGCCAAGACCTTCAGTGGATAGGGTGTTATGTCCGGAAAAGCGCAACAGCAGTCTCGTATCAAAGAGTTGATCACCCTTGGTCGTGAGCAGAAGTATCTGACTTACGCAGAGGTCAACGACCACCTGCCGGAGGATATTTCAGATCCGGAACAGGTGGAAGACATCATCCGCATGATTAATGACATGGGGATCCCCGTACACGAGAGTGCTCCGGATGCGGACGCCCTTATGCTGGCCGACGCCGATACCGACGAGGCTGCCGCGGAAGAAGCGGCTGCAGCGTTGGCAGCGGTTGAGACCGACATTGGTCGCACTACCGACCCTGTGCGCATGTACATGCGTGAAATGGGTACGGTAGAACTCCTCACACGTGAAGGCGAAATTGAAATCGCCAAACGTATTGAAGAGGGTATCCGTGAAGTGATGGGCGCAATTGCGCACTTCCCTGGCACGGTTGACCACATTCTCTCCGAGTACACTCGCGTCACCACCGAAGGTGGCCGCCTGTCCGACGTCCTGAGCGGTTATATCGACCCGGACGACGGCATTGCGCCGCCTGCTGCAGAAGTACCGCCGCCTGTCGACCCGAAAGCCGTGAAAGCGGACGACGATGCCGAAGACGACGACGCTGAAGCCAGTGACGACGAAGAAGAAGCCGAAAGCGGTCCGGATCCGGTCATCGCAGCACAGCGTTTTGGCGCTGTGGCCGATCAGATGGAAATCACCCGCAAGGCGCTGAAAAAGCACGGTCGCGAAAACAAGCAGGCGATTGCCGAGATGTTGGCGCTGGCTGAGCTGTTCATGCCGATCAAACTGGTTCCGAAGCAATTCGAAGGCCTGGTTGAGCGTGTTCGTAGCGCCCTGGATCGTCTGCGTCAGCAAGAGCGCGCGATCATGCAGCTTTGCGTTCGTGATGCACGCATGCCGCGTGCCGACTTCCTGCGCCAGTTCCCGGGCAACGAAGTTGACGAAAGCTGGACCGAAGCATTGGCCAAAGGCAAAAGCAAATACGCTGAAGCCATTGGTCGCCTGCAGGCCGACATCGTTCGTTGCCAGCAGAAGCTGACCGCACTTGAAGCCGAAACCGGCTTGAAGATTGCCGAGATCAAGGACATCAACCGTCGCATGTCGATCGGTGAGGCCAAGGCCCGCCGCGCGAAGAAAGAGATGGTCGAAGCGAACTTGCGTCTGGTGATCTCCATCGCCAAGAAGTACACCAACCGTGGCCTGCAATTCCTCGATCTGATCCAGGAAGGCAACATTGGTTTGATGAAAGCGGTAGACAAGTTTGAATACCGCCGCGGCTACAAATTCTCGACTTATGCCACCTGGTGGATCCGTCAGGCGATCACTCGCTCGATCGCCGACCAGGCCCGCACCATCCGTATTCCGGTGCACATGATCGAGACGATCAACAAGCTCAACCGTATTTCCCGCCAGATGCTGCAGGAAATGGGTCGCGAACCGACCCCGGAAGAGCTGGGTGAACGCATGGAAATGCCTGAGGACAAAATCCGCAAGGTATTGAAGATCGCTAAAGAGCCGATCTCCATGGAAACCCCGATCGGTGATGACGAAGACTCCCATCTGGGTGACTTCATCGAAGACTCGACCATGCAGTCGCCAATCGATGTTGCTACCGTTGAGAGCCTTAAAGAAGCGACTCGCGAAGTTCTCTCCGGCCTCACTGCCCGTGAAGCCAAGGTTCTGCGCATGCGCTTCGGTATCGACATGAATACCGACCACACCCTTGAGGAAGTTGGTAAGCAGTTCGACGTTACCCGTGAGCGGATTCGCCAGATCGAAGCCAAGGCGTTGCGCAAGCTGCGCCACCCGACGAGAAGCGAGCATTTGCGCTCCTTCCTCGACGAGTGATCACAAAACCCCCGGCCCTGCCGGGGGTTTTGCTTTCTGTAGATTAAATCCCCCTCGCTTCGCCCCCAACCCATAGCCCGTCTACACTCGAAACATTCCCCCCGAGCCATAACGAGACCGTTATGCCCAGACTGCCGGCCATGCTTTTGCTATTGCTGATGACCTGGACCGCAGCGGCTGGCGCGCTGACTCTGACCGACGAAGAACGTGGCTGGCTTGCGGCTCACCCGGAACTGCGCCTGGGTGTCGACGCGTCTTGGCCACCGTTTGAGTTTCGTGATGAGCACGGCCGCTATCAGGGCCTGGCGGCTGACTACATCAACATCGTGCGTGAACGCCTGGCGATCAAGGTCAGGCCCATTGAGCCTGTCAGCTGGACCGAAGTCCTGCAACAGGCCAAACACGGCAAACTGGACCTGCTGCCCGGTGTCATGTCGACGCCCGAACGGCAGAACTACCTCTCGTTCACTCGACCCTACCTGGACTTCCCAATCGTCATCCTGGCCCATGTAGGGGGGGCGCAACCGCATAAACTGGAAGACCTCTACGGTTTGAAAATCGCCGTTGTGGAAAACTATGCCCCCCATGAACTGCTGCGTACGCAGCATCCCGACCTCAATCTGGTCCCCATGTCCAATGTCAGCTCAACCTTGCAGGCACTGGCCACTGGTGAGGTTGATGCGGTAGTTGGCGATCTGGCCTCAAGCGTCTGGAGCCTTCGCCAGCTCAAGCTCGACGGGCTATACGTCAGTGGTGAAACGCCCTATCGCTACCAATTGGCAATGGGCGTTCCCCGAGACAACAAAATACTGGTCGGCATTCTGGATAAAGTGCTGGCGGACATGAGCCCAGGCGAAATCAGCGCCATCCAGGAACATTGGGTCGGAAACGTCCTCGACCACCGCACCTTATGGTCCGAGCTGGTGACGTATGGCCTGCCCGGCGCGCTGCTACTGATCACCGTACTGGCCGTGGTGATCCGCATCAATCGCCGCTTGAGTTCGGAAATTTCCCGCCGGGTCGCGCTGGAACAGGAACTGCGTACCAGCGAATACCATTATCGCGGGCTGGTGGAGAGCCTTTCGGCGATCGCCTGGGAAGCACGAATCAGCGATTTTACGTACAGCTACGTGTCACCCCACGCCGAAGACCTGCTCGGCTACCCCCTGTCCCATTGGTTGATTCCTGGTTTCTGGCGCAACATCATCCATCCCGCCGACCTCACACGCGCCCAGGCATTTTGCGATCACGAAGTGCTGGTCGGGCGCGATCACAGCCTCGACTACCGGGTAATCACCGCAGATGGGCGCTGCCTCTGGGTACGCGACATTGTCAGCCTGATCGAACACGGCCATGAACCAATACTGCGTGGGCTGATGATCGACATCAGCGAAGCCAAAAGAACCGAAGAAGCCTTGCGCCTCTCCGAGCAGAAATTTGCCTCGGTATTCCAGCAGTGTCCGGACATTCTGGTGATTGCACGCCTGTCTGACGGCTGCCTGCTGGAAGTCAACGAAGCGTTCGAAGAGCAAATCGGCCTCAACGCCGAACAAGTGATCGGGCAGACCGCCACCGAGCTGAACATCTGGGGCATACCAGGCGTCGGCCCCGGCCTCTTGCAGCGCTTGCAGGCGGGCAGTATTCGCAACCTGGAAATGCCCTTTCGTCGCAGCAATGGCCAGGTGTTCACCGGCCTGATCTCCGCCGAACCCTTCGAGCTCGACACCACCCCGGCGCTGGTCGTGGTGGTGCGTGACATCAGCCAACTCAAAGAAACCCAGCAGCAACTGCAAACCTCTGAAGAGAAATTTGCCAAGGCCTTCCATGCCTCCCCTGACGGTTTATTGCTGTCACGCGTGAGTGACGGTGTGCTGATCGAGGTCAACGAGGGCTTCAGTCGCATCACCGGCTTCAACAGCGCGATGTCGCTGGATCGCTCGACCCTCGACCTTGGTATATGGGTCAACCTGAACGAACGCAGGCAGATGCTCGACCTGCTCAAACGCGATGGTTTCGTGCGTGACTTCAGCTGCCATATCCGCCGCAACGACGGGCAGATTCGCCTCTGTGAAATGTCCAGCCGACCGCTGCCGATCGGCGATGACGATTGCATGCTGACCATCGCCCGGGACATCACCGAACGACATCTGATGCAAGAAAAACTGCAACAGGCCGCCACGGTGTTCGAGAGCACCGCAGAAGGCGTGTTGATCACCGACACCCAACAGCACATCAGCGCCGTCAACCGCGCGTTCACCGAAATCACCGGTTACAGCGAAACCGAAGCCCTGGGCTGCACGCCTCGGCTACTTGCCTCCGGCCTGCATGACAGCGCCTTCTACGCAGCGATGTGGCATCAATTGACCGCTGAAGGACATTGGCAGGGCGAGATTTCCAACCGGCGCAAGAATGGCGAGCTGTACCCCAGCTGGCTGACCATCAGCGCAGTACGCAACAAGGACCGGTTCATCACCCACTTCGTTGCGGTATTTGCCGATATCTCGAGCCTCAAGCACGCCCAGGCCAAACTCGACTATCAGGCACACCACGACCCGTTGACAGGGCTGCCGAACCGGACGTTGTTCGAAAGCCGGCTGCAGACAGCACTCAACAGCCAGCAAGAAAACGGTGGCCAGGGCGCAGTGCTGTTTCTGGATCTCGACCGCTTCAAGCATATCAACGACAGCCTGGGTCATCCGGTCGGCGACCTGCTGCTCAAAGGCATTGCAGTGCGCCTCAAAGAGCAACTTCGGGACATCGATACCGTGGCGCGGCTGGGGGGTGACGAGTTCATCATCCTGCTGCCAGGCTTGCAGCAAGCCAGCGACGCCGACCATATCGCCAACAAGCTGCTGAACGGCTTCACAGCGCCCTTCCAGGCCGGCGAGCACGAGTTCTTCATCAGTGCCAGCATTGGCACGAGTCTCTACCCCAGGGACGGCAGCGACGTCGCCACGCTGGTCAAGAATGCCGATGCGGCGATGTACCGCTCCAAAGCCAAAGGTCGCAACCGGGTTGAAAGCTATACCCGCGACCTGACCGCTCAGGCCAGCGAACGCGTGGCACTGGAACATGAGCTGCGCCGCGCCATCGAGCGCAATGAACTGACACTGTTCTATCAACCCAAAATCAGCCTCAACCATCCGCGTCTGGTAGGCGCCGAAGCCCTGATCCGCTGGCGTCATCCAGTCTTCGGCGACGTGCCGCCCGAACATTTCATTCCCTTGGCCGAAGAAAACGGCATGATCCTGCAAATCGGTGACTGGGTGCTGGAACAGGCCTGCCTGCAGATGCACGAATGGAACAAACGCTATGAAAGTTTCGGCCCGCTGTCAGTCAACCTCGCCGGAGCACAGCTACGCCAGCCGAACCTGCTGGGTCGCATCGAACAACTGCTCAAGGAGAACCATCTCAAACCCGGCTTTCTGCAACTGGAAATCACCGAAAACTTCATCATGAGCCAGGCCGAAGAAGCGCTTGAAGTCCTGCACCTGCTCAAACGTCTGGGCGTGCAACTGGCCATCGACGACTTCGGCACCGGCTATTCCTCACTGAGCTACCTCAAACGCCTGCCGTTGGACTTCCTGAAAATCGACCAATCGTTTGTCCGCGGCCTGCCGGATGACCCACACGATGTCGCCATCGTCCGTGCAATTATTGCCCTGGGCCGCAGCATGCAATTCACGATCATTGCCGAAGGCGTTGAAACCCAGGCGCAGCAGCAATTCCTGGCTGCCGAAGGCTGCGAACAGATCCAGGGCTACATCGTCAGCCTGCCCCTGCCCGCCGACGAATTCGCCGCAACCTTTCTTCGCATCGCAGTTTCGGACTTTTCGGATAGCACAGCCGGGAAACCGTCGCTATAATCTGCGGCCTACTGAGGGCCTATAGCTCAGTTGGTTAGAGCAGAGGACTCATAATCCTTTGGTCCACGGTTCAAGTCCGTGTGGGCCCACCAAATACAAAAGCCGCGCATTGCGCGGCTTTCGTGTTTCTGGCAATTACGTTTTGGCAGAGTGTTTTTCTTTCAAAACATCGGGCTGTCTGGTGCCGAAGCCACCGCCCACTACCTGGGCGCCACCAAATGGCTGGGCGACGAATATTGGAAACGCATGGAAGGGATAGCAAAAGCCCCGCAGGGACGGGGCCAGGGAGGAGATCAGAGTGACTTACACCAAGGGTAGTTGGGCATGCTTTGCCCCGACGTCGTGCAGTTTGCCTTCGATGGTCCTCAAGGCCGTCAATAACCCCCGCACGCTTCCAGGGTTGAGCATGATGCCTTCCGTGGCCGTTCTGTCGATAAAAGTCGTGACGCTGCTTAGCGCCTCGGTGGCGTGCGCCTCCTGCAAGCTGTCCCACACCTGGACGATCAGCTCCTTCAAGTGCGGATCATCCAGCGACAGCGGTGCGTCAAGATCGTGCTTCTTCAACGTACTGATCAACAGTCCCAGCGAAATGTTCGCTCGCATCAAGGCTCTTTCTCGTCCTTCCATTCGCCTTCTCCTTTGCCTGAATAGAAAGCCCGGCACAGGGCCGGACTCTGGTGCCGCCTCAAGGATAGCTTATGAGGCTCAGAGTGCTGCGCTGCTGGAATAGTTGCTTTTCAGGAGCGAATCATGAGCGCATCCGCCACCAGCAAACTCGACTTTGTGCTGCGCCGGGTTTTGACGATGCACTTGGCGAAAAATGCGTCTACAGTTCAAGCTTGAACGACCCCAACCTACCCAATGCAATGCCTTGTGCATTTTTGAGTGTTCACCTTCTGGCGAAAACGGCAGGGTACGGGGTGATGCGATACGGAGCTCGAGTCGCATGATCGTGTTGAGAATAATATTCAACACCTTTTACTAACCCAATTCGATATCGGGCACTCACGGGATCAACCATCGACGCCCCATGACGAAATACTATCTATCAGATATCTTGAAGCTCAGCTCCAACCGCAGACAACAACAAACAATGTAATTGGCATATTTATCAGACACCTTATGAATGCAAGTGAAAAATATTTCATGATCGATACCAAGTTTAGTCATGTGAGCGAATTCAATGAGTGCCACAACATTGAAACAGGAACTGTTTTTATAATTGCGTCTGGAAGTTCCGCCAAAGACTTCCCCATTGATGAGTTCGCTCATGTCCCAATGATCACAATGAACGGGGCGGTCGCGCTTTTCGAGGGTACCGCGATCAAGCCTTTTTTCTACGTTTGTACTGATATGAGTTTCCCCACCCAGCAACCCGAGTTATTTTCGCACGCAATGCAGATCAGCCAGAGAGTTGCATTGTGGGAAGAGTACATCCGTCGAAGTGACATCCGGCCTCAAGGTCAATTATTCGCTTTAAAACCAGCGATCAAGCAATCCTGGTTCGACTCAACTTTCAAAAGAAACAAGGACCTGGTGCGAAGCACTTCTCTTTTCGGACATCGAAGAAAGAGCATCGGATTCAGCAAGAATCTCAGCGATGGCTTTTTCGATGCCCGTACAGTTGCTTATCTCGCACTGCAGCTTGCCTACCATGCCGGCTTCACCAAAGTCATCATGGTCGGGGTTGATTTAAACCAATCAAGTGGCCGCTTTTATGAAACAGAAACATCCAACAAATCCCCGTGCGCACTCGACCAACACTTCCACACCAGAATTCTCCCATCATTGAAGTTGATGGCGGAAAAGGTCATGAACAAGAATTTCTCGGTCTATAACCTTTCTAAAAATTCCAGAATCCCCGACAGCGTGATACCCACTATCAGCATTCAGGAAGTCAGAGCCCAGCTCACATGATCCACCCCATACAGGCGACTCGAGTGCAAACCGAGCATTCACGCCCCCCGCTGCGGCGCACTAATCGGTAACATGCTCGCCCACCGCAACGTGCCGCCGGAGATAACCTTGCCTGACACCCGCCCTCCCGCCCTCGACGAAATCGATCGTCAACTGATCGCAGCCTTGCAAATCAATGCCCGTGAAAGCGTGGCCATGCTCGCCCGACAATTGGGGATTGCGCGCACCACGGTGACCTCACGCCTGGCGCGGCTGGAAAAGGCACGGGTGATTACCGGTTATGGAGTAAGGCTCGGGCAACGGGTGGTCGATGGTGGTTTGCAGGCGTATGTCGGGATCACCGTGCAACCGCGTTCCGGCAAGGAAGTACTGCGTCGGCTCAGCGCCATGGCGCAGGTCCAGCAGTTGTGTGCGGTCAGTGGCGAATTCGATTACGTGGCGTGGCTGCGTACCGATTCACCGGAACAGCTCGACCAGTTGCTCGACCAGATCGGCAGCGTCGACGGCGTAGAAAAGACCACCACCTCGATCATCCTCAGCAGCAAGATTGATCGCGGCCAGCCAGTTTGATCAACTCCCTCGTCATATCGCATCAATAACATGCAAAACGACGACACATTGCGTCTTATTAACGTGCGCTACGCTCCCTAGAATGGCGGCAGTCTTTTCCTATACTCAGCACCGAGTGCGAGTCGCCAGCAAGGTCAGCCATGAACAAGAACAATCGCCATCCTGCAGACGGTAAAAAACCAGTCACCATCTTCGGCCCGGACTTCCCATTCGCCTTTGACGACTGGATCGAACACCCGGCCGGCCTGGGCAGCATTCCTGCGCACAACCACGGTGCGGAAGTGGCGATTGTCGGCGCCGGTATCGCAGGCCTGGTGGCCGCTTACGAACTGATGAAGCTGGGCCTGAAACCAGTTGTCTACGAAGCCTCGAAAATGGGCGGCCGCTTGCGCTCCCAGGCCTTCGAAGGCGCCGAAGGGATCATCGCCGAGTTGGGTGGCATGCGCTTCCCGGTATCGTCCACCGCCTTCTATCACTATGTCGACAAGCTCGGCCTTGAGACCAAGCCCTTCCCCAACCCGCTGACCCCTGCTTCCGGCAGCACGGTCATTGATCTGGAAGGCCAGACCCATTACGCACAGAAACTCGCCGACCTTCCTGCACTGTTCCAGGAAGTCGCCGACGCCTGGGCGGATGCGCTCGAAGACGGCTCGCGCTTTGGCGAGATCCAGCAAGCGATCCGAGATCGCGACGTGCAGCGTCTCAAAGAGCTGTGGAACACCCTCGTTCCGCTGTGGGATGACCGGACGTTCTACGACTTTGTCGCCACCTCCAAAGCCTTTGCCAAGCTGTCGTTCCATCACCGCGAAGTGTTTGGTCAGGTCGGTTTCGGCACCGGTGGCTGGGATTCGGACTTCCCGAACTCGATGCTGGAAATCTTCCGAGTGGTGATGACCAACTGCGACGATCACCAGCACCTGGTGGTCGGTGGCGTGGAACAGGTGCCTCTGGGCATCTGGCGCCATGTGCCGGAGCGCTGCGCTCACTGGCCGCAAGGCACCAGCCTGAGCTCGCTGCACAACGGTGCGCCGCGCACCGGGGTCAAACGCATCTCGCACGCCGCCGATGGCCGCTTCAGCGTGACCGATAACTGGGGTGACACTCGCGAATACGCCGCCGTGCTGACCACCTGCCAGAGCTGGCTGCTGACCACGCAGATCGAGTGCGAAGAATCGCTGTTCTCGCAAAAAATGTGGATGGCCCTGGACCGCACCCGCTACATGCAATCGTCGAAAACCTTCGTGATGGTCGACCGGCCGTTCTGGAAGGACAAAGACCCGGAAACCGGTCGCGACCTGATGAGCATGACCCTCACCGATCGCCTGACGCGTGGCACGTACCTTTTTGATAACGGCGACGACAAGCCAGGAGTGATTTGCCTGTCGTACTCGTGGATGAGCGATGCGCTGAAAATGCTTCCGCAACCGATCGAAAAGCGCGTGAAGCTGGCGCTGGATGCCCTGAAAAAGATCTATCCGAAAGTCGACATCGCCGCACGCATCATCGGCGATCCGATCACCGTTTCCTGGGAAGCCGACCCGCATTTCCTCGGTGCGTTCAAGGGCGCGCTGCCCGGCCACTATCGCTACAACCAGCGGATGTATGCGCACTTCATGCAGCAAGACATGCCCGCTGAACAGCGTGGGATTTTTATCGCTGGCGACGACGTTTCGTGGACGCCGGCCTGGGTCGAAGGCGCGGTACAGACCTCGCTCAACGCCGTATGGGGCATCATGAATCACTTCGGCGGCGAAACCCACGCCGAAAACCCTGGCCCGGGCGATGTGTTCCATGAAATCGGCCCGATTGCCCTGCCCGAGTAAGAGGAGTCTGAAATGCGCGTAGCCCTCTACCAATGCCCGCCGCTGCCGCTCGACGTTGCTGGCAACCTGCAACGCCTGCAAAAGCTTGCAACAGAAGCCAAGGACGCCAACTTGTTGGTGTTCCCGGAGATGTTCCTGACTGGCTACAACATCGGTGCCGAGGCGGTTGGGGCATTGGCGGAGGCACAAGACGGCGCATCGGCGCAGTACATCGCGAGCATCGCCAAGTCCTGCGGCATTGCCATTGTGTATGGCTACCCGGAACGCGCCGAGGACGGGCAGATCTACAACGCCGTGCAGTTGATCGACAGCCATGGCCAGCGCCTGGCCAACTACCGCAAGACTCACTTGTTCGGCGAACTCGATCATTCGATGTTCAGCGTCGGCCCGGATGAGTTTCCGCTGGTGGAGCTGAACGGCTGGAAGCTCGGCTTTTTGATCTGCTACGACCTGGAGTTCCCGGAAAACGCTCGACGCTTGGCGCTGGCCGGTGCCGAGCTGATTCTGGTGCCGACGGCGAACATGATTCCCTACGACTTCATTGCCGATGTCACCGTGCGCTCGCGGGCCTTCGAGAACCAATGTTATGTGGCTTACGCCAACTACTGCGGACACGAGGGTGAGATCCATTACTGTGGTCAGAGCAGCATCGCCGCGCCGGATGGCAGTCGCATCGCCCAGGCCGGTCTGGATGAAGCGCTGATCATTGGCACGCTGGATCGGCAGTTGATGCTCGATTCACGTGCGGCCAATCGCTACTTTCTCGATCGTCGGCCAGAGCTCTACGGCGAGCTGAACAAGCGCTGACCCACCGTTTTCGCTAGCATGAGCGCTTCTCAAGTAGCGGAAGTGCTCATGCCTGCGCCGACCCATCTTCTCCCTCATACCGAAACCCTGGCCAACGGCCTGCGGATTTCGCTTCGTCATGCGCCCGGTTTGAAACGCTGCGCCGCTGCTTTACGGGTTGCCGCCGGCAGCCATGACGCACCGTTAGCCTGGCCTGGGTTGGCGCATTTTCTTGAGCATCTGTTGTTTCTCGGCACCGAACGCTTTCCTGCAGACGATGGGTTGATGGCCTACGTGCAACGTCATGGCGGGCAACTGAACGCGAGTACCCGCGAGCGCACCACTGACTTCTTCTTTGAGTTACCGCCTCAGGCTTTCGCCGGCGGGCTTGAGCGCTTGTGCGACATGCTCGGCCACCCGTATCTGAGTCCGGACGATCAGTTGCGCGAACGCGAAGTACTGGAAGCGGAGTTTATTGCCTGGTCTCAGGATGCTGAGGCGCAGCGACACGTCGCATCATTCAACGGGCTCTCACCAGATCATCCTTTGCGCGGTTTCCACGCCGGCAATCGCGACAGCCTGGCCGTGCAGCAGCCTGAGTTTCAACAGGCGCTGAACACCTTCTATCAGCACTTCTACCAGACTGGCCAAATGACCTTGAGCCTTGCCGGCCCGCAGTCGGTGGATGAGCTGCGGAGCATGGCGCAGCACTTTAGCAACGACTTCAGGGTCGGTGAGCCGCACGCGCAAAGCGCCCCGCCCGCATTGATGGCGACCGCAAACGGCAGTTATCAACAGGCTGACGAACGCCGGCTGAACCTGCTGTTTACGTTTGAAGATTTGCCGGACTCGTCCCGCGAAGCGCTGGATTTTCTCTGCACCTGGCTGAATGCTTCGAAGCCCGGAGGCTTGTTTGCCGAGTTACGCCAGCGCCAATTGATCGATAGCCTGATTGCTGCGCCGTTGTACCAATTCGCCGGGCAAGCGCTGTTGCAGGTCGAATTCAAACTGAGCGCCGGGGACACGCAGCCCGAGGCTATACGCGGATTGCTCAACGACTGGCTGCACTTCTTCGCCCAACAGGCCGATTGGTCTGAATTACGCGAAGAACATGCCCTGTTGCAGCAGCGAAAACGTCAGACCAGCAACGCACTGGCCCTGGCGCAACTGGACAATGAACAGTTGGAAGCAAGGTTGTCAGACTCGGGCGCTACTGCCCTCAAGACGATCTTGCAGCACATGAACCCAACGCCTGTGGACAACCTTACCATTGACTGGCAGCTGCCACCGACCAATCCATTCCTGCGCAGTGCTGACGAACCAGCGCCAGCCGGGCTGATTCGCGGGCAAACCAGCGCTCACCGTGGCTTGCGCACGTTCGCCCAGGATCGCACACGCGGTCGCCGTGAACGTTCATCCATGCAGTTCAGCCCCGCACTGGCGGATACCAGTGGCGAAGCGATGATGTGCCTGCGCTGGCGCCTCAACTCGACTGCGTCGACCAACGTCCAGCCGACACTCGCCCGCAGCCTGCAAAGCCTGTGCGACGACGCGCGTCAGGCCGGTGTCGAGCTGTCCTTCAGCGAAACGGGCAACCAATGGCTGCTTAAGATGAGCGGATGGCATGAGCCGATGCCGGCGATTCTCGAACAGGCGCTGCAGTGCCTGACGAGCCCCACCGCCGATGCCTGGCTCAACACCGATTCACCTGAGGCCCTGATTGCGATTCGGCAATTGCTCAAGGCGTTGCCGGTACATTGCCTGGGACAGGATTCGTACTCGCCATCGCCGCCGAGCAGCGCTGATGACCTGCAACAAACCTGGGCCGGCACGCGCTGGGATGGGCTGGCCGCAGGTCTGCCGGCAACCGCTCAAACCGCAATCACCCGTGCCTTGAGCCGAGCGCCCGGCATCCCCGACAGCGAGATGACAGCGCCGCTGTCTATTGCCGGTCAACGTCTCTGGTCTGAGCTGCCCGGCGCAGGCAACGAACACGCATTGCTGCTGTTTTGCCCTACATCCACTCAAGAACTGGCTGACGAGGCCGCATGGCGAATGCTCGCCCATGTCAGCCAAACCCCCTTCTACCAACGCCTGCGGGTCGAACTGCAATTGGGCTACGCGGTGTTCAGTGGCGTCCGACAAATCAACGGGCAAACCGGCTTGCTGTTCGGCGTGCAATCGCCGAAGACGTCGGAGAAAGAACTGCTCGATCACGTGGAATGCTTCCTCAAGCAACTGCCTGAGCTGATATCGAAGCTCGATGATGAAGCGTTGATCAATCAGCAACAGGTCCTGGCCGAACAACTCGACGGCAATGCACTACCACTTGCCCAGGCCTTTGAACTGCTGTGGCAGGGCAAACTGGGCGGCCGTTCGTCGGACTACCTGCTTCAGTTGCAACAGGCCGTGTTGCAACTGGACCGCACCGCTTTGCTCGACGCGGCAAGACGGTTGATTCATGCAGAAGGCGGCCGCAGATGTCTGGCAAGCGCTGCCTGCCCGGATGGCACCTGGCAACCAACCACCCGATCATTACCGGGGCTGTAATGGGCTTTCTTCAATAGATGTCTCCAATTTGCGGAAACGTTTCAGTAACATAGCCCGCCAAGCATCTGAACATCTCCTGCTGGAGGTGGACTATGTGTATAGCGCCCAATCTGAAGGAGCATTTTTATGACCTGGTCCAAACCTGCTTACACCGACCTGCGTATCGGCTTTGAAGTCACCATGTACTTCGCCAGCCGTTGATTCTGCCTTTGGGTAGAACCTGCAGTACAACGCCTCGGCCTGTCCGGGGCGTTTTTATTTTTAGCGTTGAAGTGATGGAGCAGCCATGTTTGTCCAGATTCTAGGTTCCGCCGCCGGCGGTGGTTTTCCGCAGTGGAACTGCAACTGCGTGAACTGCGCAGGTTTTCGCGACGGCAGTCTGCGGGCCGAGGCGCGGACCCAGTCATCTATCGCGATTTCCGATGACGGCGTGAGCTGGGTGCTGTGCAACGCCTCGCCGGACATTCGTGCTCAGCTCCAGAACTTCGCCCCGATGCAGCCGGGACGCGCTCTGCGTGATACCGGCATCAGCGCGATCATCCTGATGGACAGCCAGATCGACCACACCACCGGCCTGCTGAGCCTGCGCGAAGGTTGCCCGCATCAGGTCTGGTGCACCGACATGGTTCATGAAGACCTGAGCACCGGCTTCCCGCTATTCACCATGCTCACCCACTGGAACGGCGGATTGAACTGGAACCGCATCGAGCTCGACCAGAGCTTCAGCGTCCCGGCCTGCCCGAATCTGCGCTTTACGCCATTGCCATTGCG
Source organism: Pseudomonas sp. 6D_7.1_Bac1 (assembly GCF_025465945.1). Classification (GTDB taxonomy): domain Bacteria; phylum Pseudomonadota; class Gammaproteobacteria; order Pseudomonadales; family Pseudomonadaceae; genus Aquipseudomonas. The sequence continues at coordinate 68,341 of NZ_JANLNW010000023.1, forward strand.
CAGCGCGGCACCGCCCTATTCGCCACACCGCTTCGACCCGCATCCGGGCGATAACATCGGGTTGATCGTCGAGGACCTGCGTACTGGCGGCAAATTGTTCTACGCGCCGGGTCTGGGCAAGGTCGATGCGCCGCTGCTGGAGATCATGGCGGGCAGCGATTGCCTGCTGGTGGACGGCACGATGTGGGACGACGACGAAATGCAGCGTCGCGGAGTCGGCACCCGCACCGGCCGGGAAATGGGCCATCTGGCACAGAGCGGCCCCGGCGGCATGCTCGAAGTGCTGGAGCAGTTGCCCAGGCAGCGCAAGGTGCTGATCCACATCAACAACACCAACCCGATCCTCGATGAGGACTCAGCCGAGCGCGCCGAGCTGGTTCGGCGCAACGTTGAAGTGGCCTACGACGGCATGAGTATCGAGCTGTAACAGCCGAGACCGCTGCGCGGTCTATCGCGAGCAGGCTCGCTCCCACGGGGTCCGAGTCGGACCCGATTTTCTGTGGCACAGCAGGTCTACTGTGGGAGCGAGCCTGCTCGCGATGAAGCCGGCAACAGCACCATATATCTACGGTTATTCCCCGGAGAACCGAAATGACTGACACACCACTGTCCCCCGCCGAGTTCGAAGCCGCACTCAGGGCCAAGGGCACCTACTACCACATCTATCATCCCTATCACGTGGCGATGTACGAAGGCCGGGCGACCCGCGAGCAGATCCAGGGCTGGGTCGCCAACCGCTTCTACTATCAGGTGAACATCCCGCTCAAGGACGCTGCGATTCTGGCCAACTGCCCGGACCGGGAAATTCGCCGCGAGTGGATTCAGCGCCTGCTCGACCACGACGGCGCCCCCGGTGAGGACGGCGGTATCGAAGCCTGGTTGCGTCTCGGCCAAGCCGTTGGCCTGGACCCGGATCAACTACGCTCCCAGGAACTGGTGTTGCCCGGCGTGCGCTTCGCCGTGGATGCCTACGTCAACTTCGCCCGCCGGGCCAACTGGCAGGAAGCCGCCAGCAGTTCGCTGACCGAACTGTTCGCGCCGCAAATCCACCAGTCGCGCCTCGACAGCTGGCCGCAGCACTACCCGTGGATCGACCCGACCGGTTACGAGTATTTCCGCACTCGTCTGGGCCAGGCGCGGCGCGATGTCGAGCACGGTCTGGCGATCACCTTGCAGCACTACACCACGTATGAAGGCCAGCAGCGCATGCTGGAAATTCTCCAGTTCAAACTGGACATCCTTTGGAGCATGCTCGATGCCATGAGCATGGCCTATGAACTGAACCGCCCGCCTTATCACAGCGTGACCGAACAACGGGTCTGGCATAAAGGGATCGCCTTATGAGTTTCGACCGCAGCAAGACCCCGACCTGGCGTCCCGGCTACCGCTTTCAGTACGAACCGGCGCAAAAAGGTCATGTGCTGCTGTACCCGGAAGGCATGATCAAGCTCAACGAAAGTGCTGCGCTGATTGGTGGACTGATCGACGGTGAACGTAACGTCGCGGCGATCATCGAAGCGCTCGACGCGAAGTTCCCCGGTGTGCCCGAGCTCGGTGACGACATCGAGCAATTCATGGAGGTCGCCCGTGCTCAGCACTGGATCGAACTGGGTTGACTCGCCCAGCCTGCCGCCCAAACCGGAAGTCGGCCTGCCGCTGTGGCTGCTCGCCGAGCTGACCTATCGCTGCCCGCTGCAATGCCCTTACTGCTCGAACCCGCTGGACTTTGCCGAACAAGGCAAAGAGCTCAGCACCGAGCAGTGGCTCAAGGTGTTTCGCGAGGCGCGGGAGATGGGAGCGGCGCAACTGGGCTTCTCCGGCGGCGAGCCGTTAGTGCGTCAGGATCTCGCAGAGCTGATCGCCGAGGCCCGCAAGCTGGGGTTCTATACCAACCTGATTACCTCGGGGATTGGCCTAACCGAGCAAAAAATCAGCGACTTCAAGAAGGCCGGGCTCGATCACATCCAAATCAGTTTTCAGGCCAGCGACGAACAGGTGAACAACCTGCTGGCCGGCTCAAAAAAAGCCTTCGCCCAGAAGCTGGAAATGGCCCGCGCGGTGAAAGCCCACGGCTACCCGATGGTGCTGAACTTCGTCACCCATCGGCACAATATCGACAAGATCGACCGCATCATCGAGCTGTGTATCGCCCTGGAAGCCGACTTCGTCGAGCTTGCCACTTGTCAGTTCTACGGCTGGGCCCAGCTCAACCGCGTCGGTTTGCTACCGACCCAGGAACAATTGGTGCGCGCCGAGCGCATCACCAACGAATACCGCGCCAAGCTCGAAGCCGAAGGTCACCCATGCAAGCTGATCTTCGTCACCCCGGATTACTACGAAGAACGCCCCAAAGCCTGCATGAACGGCTGGGGCAGCATCTTCCTCACCGTGACCCCGGACGGCACCGCCCTTCCGTGCCACGGCGCACGGCAGATGCCGGTGCAATTTCCAAACGTACGCGATCACAGCATGCAGCACATCTGGTATGACTCGTTCGGCTTCAACCGCTTTCGCGGTTACGACTGGATGCCCGAACCGTGTCGCTCCTGCGACGAGAAAGAAAAGGACTTCGGCGGCTGCCGTTGCCAGGCGTTCATGCTCACCGGTGACGCGAGCAACGCCGACCCGGTGTGCAGCAAGTCGCAACATCACGGCGTGATCCTCAAGGCCCGCGAAGAAGCCGAGCACGCCACCCAAACCATCAAACAGTTGGCCTTTCGCAATGAACGAAACTCACGCCTCATCGCTAAATGCTGAACCCTTGAGCGCCCTCAAAGCCGTAGCGGCTGGCGTCGATTTCACTGACTTGCGCGTCGGCGCTCATGGCTTGTTCTGGAATGAGTACCGCCCCGAAGATGCCGCCTGCCGAATCTGGCACTGGCGCGACAACGCCGCCCATTGCCTGACACCGCCGGGGTTCAGTGCGCGCAGTCGGGTCTATGAATATGGCGGCGGATCGTTTTGCCTGAGCGATGACGGCGTGGTCTTCGTCAACGAGTCAGACCAACAGCTGTATCGGCAATCGCTGGCAGGTGAAATACCTCAGGCGCTGACCTCGGGTGAATGCCGTTACGGCGATCTGCAATTCGCCGGTGGGCAGGTGCTCGCCGTCGAAGAGCAAGGCGATCAGCATCGCCTGGTTGCCATCGATCTGGCAGACGGTAAACGTCACCTGTTGGTTGAAGGCGCGGACTTTTATTCGGCACCGACCTTGAGTCCGGATGCGCGGCGATTGGCCTGGATCGAATGGAGCCGGCCGCATCAACCCTGGACCGCAACACGCTTGATGGTTGCCGAGCGCGATGCCAACGGCGGTTTCGACCAGCCGCGCTGTGTGGCCGGTGACGCCTTTGAAGAGTCCCTGCAACAACCGCGCTTCGATGATGCCGGTCGCCTGTATTGCCTGACCGACCGTGCCGGGTTCTGGCAGCCGTGGGTCGAAACCGGATCAGGCTTGCAGCCATTGCCTGGCGCGGAAGCCGATCATGCGCCAGCGCCGTGGCAACTGGGTGGCTGCACCTGGTTACCGCTGGGCGAACAGCGTTATTTGGCGAGCTGGACTGTGGAGGGTTTCGGACGTCTGGGTTTGCGTTCCAACGATTGCGTTCAGGATCTCACTGGCGACTACAGTCGCTTTCGTAACCTGGCGCTGGATCAGCAGTTTGTGTACTGCATCGCGGCATCGCCGGTCAGTCCTTCAGCGGTGATTGCCATCAACCGCAAAAGCCATCAGGTTCAGGTACTGGCCGGTGGCGTTGCGCTGTTGCCCGCCGAACAGATCAGCCAACCGCAGACGTTGCGCTACCCAAGCGGTGCCGGTGAGGCCCATGGTTTCTTTTATCCGGCCATGACCGATGTCGCCAAACCGCCGTTGGTGGTGTTCATTCATGGCGGGCCAACATCGGCCTGCTACCCGATGCTCGATCCTCGTGTCCAGTACTGGGCACAACGGGGCTTTGCGGTCGCCGACCTCAACTATCGCGGTAGCAGCGGTTACGGTCGGGCCTATCGGCAGGCCTTGTATTTGAGCTGGGGCGAGGTGGATGTCGAAGACGCCTGCGCCGTGGTCGCCTACCTCGCCGGGCAAGGTTTGATCGACGGCGATCACGCATTCATTCGCGGCGGCAGTGCTGGTGGTTACACCACGCTCTGCGCGCTGGCGTTTCACGACGTCTTCAGCGCCGGTGCCAGTATGTATGGGGTCAGCGATCCGGCAGCACTGGGCCGCACCACGCACAAATTCGAAGGCGACTATATGGATTGGTTGATTGGCGATCCACAGCGGGATGCCAAGCGTTACGCCGCCCGCACGCCGTTGCTGCACGCGGGCAACATCCGCGTGCCGGTGATCTTCTTTCAGGGCGAACTCGACGCTGTGGTGGTGCCGCAACAAACCCGCGACATGCTCAAGGCCCTGCAAGACAACGGCATTCCCGCCCAGGCCCATTACTACCCGGATGAACGCCACGGCTTTCGCAAGGCGAACAATCAGGCCCATGCACTGGAGCAGGAATGGTTGTTTTATCGCGGGGTGATGGATCAGAAGAACGGCTGAGACAAAAAAACGCCCCATGCCAAAAAGATCAGGCATGGGGCGACGCGTTATACCGCGAGACGGTTCGGGAATGAGAGAAGTGGCGGCCTGTTCAGACCGCGATGCCTTTGCGGCATTGGAGTTGGGCCGTGCGCACCCGGGAAAAGGCTCGGGCCAGGCGCAGGAGCATTTCGTCGATATTGGCCTTGCTGACGGTCAGCGCCGGCGTAAACCGCAGGCAATCGGGCTTTGGGGCGCTCAGCAGTAAACCTTCGTACAGCGCGGCTTTAACCACTGCGTCAGCCGAATCGTCACTCAGGGTCAGGCCGCAGAGCAGCCCGTGGCCGCGCAGTTCAGCGTGTCCGTAACGGTTGGCCAATCGGCTCAAACCTTCACGCAGGTGTTGAGCGCTTTCCCGCACCTGTTCGAGGAAGTCGTGATCCAGCACGCTGTCCAGCACTGCCAGCCCTGCGGAGGCCATCAACGCGTTGCCATGATGAGTGCCATCCAGCTCGCCCAGCTCAAAACAGCAGGCCTTGCCGCGCGCCAGAAGCGCCGCCACAGGCACCCCGCCGCCCAGCCCTTTGCCCAACACAACAATGTCGGCACGCACGCCGTAACCCTGTTCGGCGAGCAGTCTGCCGCAACGGCCAATCCCCGTTTGCACTTCGTCGAGAATCAGCAGAATCCCCAAATCACGGCACAGGCGTTCGACACCTTTGAGGTAATGTTCGGTCGCCGGAACGACCCCGGCTGAACTCTGGATGGGTTCAAGCATGATGGCAACGGTCTGCGCGTCCACTGCCGCGTGCAACGCCGGCAGGTCATTGAATGGAACATGACTGAAGCCCGGAAGCTGTGGTTCAAAACGATTGTTCCGGCAGTCCGACGCGGACATTGCCGCAAAACCGTGACCATGGCAGCTACCGCTGGCGGTGAGGATTCGCGAAGCGCCGCCGCGATACAGTTGCCCCCATTTGCGCGCCAACTTGATCGCCGCATCGCAGGCCTCACTGCCGCTGTTGAGCAAGTAAGCCTGATCGCTGCCGGTACTGATGCACAGCCGCTCGGCCAGGTTGAGCTGACCACGGTTCAACAGACCCGACCCCGGATTGATCAGCGCTTGCGCCTGAGCGGCGATGGCTTTGGTCAACACCGACGGGCTATGGCCGAGGCTGTTGGCCGCACCACCTTGAGTGAAATCCAGATACGCACGCTCATCACTGTCCCAGAGCCAGGAACCCTGGCCGCGAACGAAAACTGGTTGGGGTCGTTCGACACTCGGCATCAGGTACTCGCTGGAAAGGTTGTCGTACCTTGAAGGCTGAAAATGCTCCGCAGCCAGATCATCCAGGCTTGGCTGATGGTGACGCAGGTTGAACAGGTTCATGCGCTCAGCCCCTCTAGCGGCAACCCCAGCAGACGTGACGACCAATCCTCGACACGCCCGGTGCGCATACGTTTGAGCGCAATATCACGCCAGCGCGAAGACAAAGCCGGGCAATCGACGAGCTTTTTCAAACCGGCGTGCTCAAGCGGCTCCCGATAAAAACAACGCAAGGCCCAGGCCACGGTCAGGCCGGGGTAGCTGCGCTGGATCAGCTCGAACGGCTGATCGGCACTGACAAAACCGGGCTTGAGAACGCGGTAGAACCAGCCGCAGCGCCCCGTATCCTGGGCCAGTTGCGGCAAGATCGGCACGCCCCAGCGATGGCTCAACCGATAGCACGGCGAGCGCGGTTGGCTGACCTGCAACAGCGCGCCACCCCAACGGAACATATCGCCGAGGCAGACGTGCTCTTCGCTCAGACCGTGGGTTGAAAGGTTTTCCCCGAAAGCCGGGGCGCTCCAGTCGATCTGTGGATAACGTTTGCGCCAGTAGGCGTAGTGCTCAGCCGGGTAGTGATGCAGGGCGCGTTCGGGGCCGGTGTGAAAACGCGGATCGCCGTGTTCATCGCTACCCAGGCCTTGCGGCCACAACCAGAGTCGATTGGCAATCCGCTGTTTGTCGGTATCGCTGATTAAACCCTGCCCGAGATTTTTTGCCTTGCCTATGTAAACACCATCAACGTAAACGGTATTCATCGCGTTTTCTGGCCCTGTAAGCCTTGTGAATACGGTTAGACTAGGCTTCTGACAGGCACTGAGCCATTTCGATTTTCCAGCTTTTTCGATAAGAATTACTTATGGATTTTAAGCAACTGCGTTATTTCGTCGCGGTGTATGAAGAAGGCCATGTCGGACGGGCTGCCGAACGCCTGTCGATCTCCCAGCCGGCGCTGTCGCAACAGATCCGCCAATTGGAACAAAACCTCGATGTAAGCCTGTTCGAACGCAGCAGCAAACGCCTGCTGCCCACCCTGGCCGCGCATACTTTGTACAACCACGCCCTGCCGTTGCTCGACGGCATGCAACGGGCGCGCGAAGCCTTGGGCAATTTCAAAGGCCAGGCACTGCGTACCCTGGCCATCGGTGTGCTGCAGACCGTTCACACCAGCCTGGTGCCGAAAATGCTGGAGCGTGTACGCACGGCGCAACCGCACCTGGTGGTCCAGATCTACGAGCTCACGGGGCTGGAAATCGAACGCCGATTGCTCAATGGCTCACTCGATATCGGCATCAGCTACCTACCGCCACGCCAACCCGGACTGCACGGTGTTCTACTGTATGAAGATGAACTGACCCTGGTCATCCCCGCCGATCATCCGTTGCGCGAATTCAAGAAAGTCTCCATGAGCCAGGCCGCGGAGTTGCCGATGCTGTTGCTGGGGGAAGAGTTTCAGGTCCGGCAGATCTGGCAGGGACAACTGGCCAATCTCGGACGCCGCCCGCAAGTGCAGGCGGAACTGAACAACATGGCGGGGATTCTCGACAGTCTGCCCCACACCAGACTGGCCACTGTCCTACCCGGCCGCTCGCAGCAGGAACACGGAAACAAGGCACTCTTGTGGAAACCCTTGAGTGAGCCGAGGGTCCCTCTGAAAGTAGGACTGGTCTGTCGCGACGTGCAACGTCAGCAAGCTACGCTGGAGTTGCTGCGCCATCTGCTGGAAGACGTGATGAATAGCCCGGACGGGCGGATGGCGAGCCCGACGGTATTGGATATACAGGGCTGAATATATAGACCTGGCGAGTGCTGCGCACTCGAACGGGAGCAAGCTCCCTCGCCACAAAAAGAAAACCCCGCCGAGGCGGGGCTTTGCAGACTGTTTCCCTGACATCCATTTCACTCCGCCGTCCTGGCAGAATCCTACGTGTCCGTGTTATTGCTTTGCGCTTCCTGCGCGACGTCCATGTGAAGTAGATTAGCTCTGGATCCAATCTTAGAACAGGGGAAAACAGCAGCACGTCACGTAAGCAAATGCTTACATGGAGTTACATGTCTCAGAACTGCGCCGCGTCCAACAGGAACAGCGACTCGCTACCGGCCTTGACCGAAGCACCCAGCGAATGAATCCGCGGCAGCAGGCGAGCGAAGTAAAAACGCGCGGTGCCCAGTTTGCTGGCGTAGAAGTCGTCCTGCGCCTCTTTACCGAAGGCCGCCTTGGCCATCAATGCCCACATGTAGGCGTAGGACACATAGCCGAACACTTGCAGATACTCGACCGAAGCCGCGCCGATTTCATTCGGGTTGTTTTTTACGCGGTCCAGCAACCAGGCGGTCAGGTCGTCCAGCGTGCTTACAGCGTCGTTCAACGGCTTGGTGAACTCGGTCAGATCGGCGCTCGCGGTGGCGGTGAAATGACGAATCTCGTCGGCGAACAGCTTGTAGTACGCGCCGCCGCTACCGACGATTTTGCGCCCGACCAGGTCCAGCGCCTGAATGCCGTTGGTGCCTTCGTAGATCTGGGTGATCCGCACGTCACGAACCAGTTGCTCCTGGCCCCACTCGCGGATATAGCCATGACCGCCGAAAACCTGCTGGCCGTGAATCGTGGTTTCCAGGCCCAGATCGGTGAGGAACGCTTTGGCGACCGGAGTCAGCAAGGCCACCAGGTCTTCAGCGCGTTTGCGAGTGGTCGCGTCTTCGCTGAACTTGGCGGTGTCCAACTGCATAGCCACGTAGGTTGAAAATGCACGACCGCCTTCGTTCGAGGCTTTCATGGTCAGCAGCATGCGCCGCACGTCCGGGTGAACGATGATCGGGTCGGCCACTTTGTCTTTGTTCTGTGCGCCAGTCGGCGAACGGCTTTGCAGGCGATCACGGGCGTATTCAACCGCGTTCTGGTAAGAGCGCTCGCCAGTGGCCAGACCCTGAATGCCGACGCCCAGACGTTCGTAGTTCATCATGGTGAACATGGCCGCCAAGCCTTTGTTCGGCTCGCCGACGAGGTAACCCACGGCTTCGTCGAAGTTCATCACACAGGTAGCGGAGGCCTGGATGCCCATTTTGTGTTCGATCGAGCCGCAGTTCGCAGGGTTACGCGCACCCAGGCTGCCATCGGCGTTGACCATGAACTTCGGCACCAGGAACAGCGAGATGCCCTTCGGCCCTGCTGGAGCATCCGGCAGTTTGGCCAGCACCAGGTGAATGATGTTTTCGGTCAGGTCGTGTTCACCGCCGGTGATGAAGATCTTGGTTCCGCTGACCTTGTAGGAACCGTCTGCTTGCGGTTCGGCTTTGGTACGGATGATCCCCAAGTCAGTACCCGCGTGCGGTTCGGTCAGGCACATGGAGCCTGCCCAGACACCGGCGTACATGTTGGGCAGGTAAGCAGCTTTCAGTTCATCGCTGGCGTGAGCATTGATTGACAGGCAAGCCCCGGCGGTGAGCATCGGGTACAGACCGAACGACAGGCTCGCGGAGTTGACCATTTCTTCGACCTGAGCCGACACCGCTTTAGGCATGCCCATGCCACCGTAGACTGGATCACCACCAACGCCGACCCAACCGCCTTCAGAGTAAGTCTGATAAGCCTGTGGGAAGCCTGCTGGCGTGGTGACGGTGCCGTCGCTCCAGTGGCAACCTTCTTCGTCGGCGGCACGGCTCAGCGGGGCGATGCTTTTGCTGGTGACTTTGCCGGCTTCCTCAAGGATTGCCTCGACGGTCTCAGCATCGACGGTGTCGGCCAGGGCGGGTAATTGTGCCCACAGTTTGGCAACCTCGAAAACTTCATTGAGGACGAAGCGCATATCGCGCAGGGGCGCTTTGTAGTCAGCCATGGCAAACCTCGTGAGAACTTGAAAAGTGATTCGTAGGATCGGGTTTCAGCAAGCCCTTGAGTGTACCCGAACAACTTTTACGACACATAGGGTCAGCTCGTGACCTATTTGTAATTTTTAGTCACCAGAAAAAAGATCGCAGCCTACGGCAGACTCCTACAGGTTCACCTGTAGTGGAGCTGCCGCAGGCTGCGATCTTTCAGAGGCAGCGCGTGTGTCAGAGCGCAAACAGCTCCGCTGGCAGTTTCATCAGGCAATCACTGCCCGCCTCCACCGCCGCCTGATGAGCGGCCGTACGCGGCAACAGACGCTTGAAGTAGAACTCGCAAGTGGCCAGTTTGCCCTGACAGTAGTCGGCATCGCCGCTACCCGCCGCAAGCTCTGCCTGAGCCACCAGCGCCATGCGCAGCCACAGGTAGGCCAGGATGATGTAGCCGCTGTACATCAAGTAATCCAGCGCGGCAGCGCCGACTTCGTCCGGATTTTTCATCGCGGCCATACCGACCTTGGTGGTCAACTCGCCCCACTGCTGGTTCAACCCGTTGAGTTGCGCCACATACGCCTCGAGCTGCGGATGAGCGGCATTGGCTTCACAGAATTTGTGAACAATTCTGGTGAACCCGCGCAGCAGTTTGCCTTGGCTGCCAAGCACCTTGCGCCCCAACAGGTCCAGCGCCTGAATGCCGTTGGTGCCTTCGTAAATGGGCGCAATACGGCAGTCACGCACCAATTGCTCCATGCCCCACTCGCGGATGAATCCGTGGCCGCCGAATACTTGCATGCCATGGTTGGTCACCTCCAGGCCGGTTTCGGTCATGAAGGCTTTGCAGATCGGCGTCAGGAACGCCAACAGGTTCTCGGCATCCTGACGCTGGGTTTCATCCGCCGACATGTGTGCAACATCCAGCAACTGCGCGGTGAAATAGGTCAATGCGCGGTTGCCTTCGTTGAAGGCTTTCATGGTCAGCAGCATACGACGCACGTCCGGGTGAACAATGATCGGATCGGCGGCCTTCTCCGGCGCTTTGGGTCCGGTCAGCGAGCGCATCTGCAGACGATCGTTGGCGTATTTGATCGCCCCCTGAAAGCTCGCTTCGCCCAGACATAACCCCTGCATCCCGGTGCCGAGCCGGGCATGGTTCATCATGGTGAACATGCAGTTCAGGCCCTTGTTCGCCTCGCCAATCAGGAAGCCCTTGGCACCCTCGAAGTTCAGCACGCAAGTAGCCGACGCCTTGATGCCCATCTTGTGTTCGATCGAACCGCAGGAAACTCCGTTGCGCTCACCCGCCTCGCCTTGGGCATCAGGCAGGAACTTGGGCACGATGAACAGCGAGATGCCTTTGGTCCCGGCTGACGCGTCCGGCAGTTTGGCCAGTACCAGGTGGATGATGTTGTCACTCATGTCGTGCTCACCGGCAGAGATGAAAATCTTGCTGCCAGTGACCGCATAACTGCCATCGGCTTGCGGCACCGCGCGGGTCTTGATGATCCCCAGGTCCGTGCCGCAATGAGCCTCGGTCAGGCACATGGTGCCGGTCCACTGCCCGGCCGTTAGCTTGGTCAAGTAAGTCTGCTTTTGCGCCTCGGTACCGTGGGCATGAATCGCCGACATCGCGCCGTGGGTCAAGCCTGGGTACATGCCCCAGGAGGTGTTGCTGGAGCCGACCATTTCACTGATCACCAGCCCCAGTGAGATGGGCAAGCCCTGACCGCCATAAGTCGGGTCCGCCGCCAGACCATGCCAGCCGCCTTCAACGTATTGCGCAAACGCCTGCTTGAAGCCTTTGGGTGTAGTCACCACACCGTTGTCGAAATGGCAGCCCTCTTCGTCACCGCTGCGGTTCAGCGGTGCGAGAACGTTCTCACAGAATTTCGCCCCCTCTTCGAGGATCGCATTGACCATATCCGGGCTGGCGTCGGTGGCACCGAGGGCCGCGTAATTGGCATGAAAGTCGAAGACGTGGTCGATCAGAAAGCGCATGTCGCGCAGGGGAGCTTTGTACTCGGGCATGGTCGGTTCTCCGTCAGCAGATCATCCAAACCTACTGCCGCGAATCGCCCCGAACAATCACAGTCCAGACGCTGAATGCGCCATCATCACTCAACCCGCAGCGCCGTCCATGCGCACCGCGCCACGGCGGCTTTGGCCGAACGCCATCACGCAGTTTCGCCCTGCGCCCTTGGCGCTGTAGAGCGCCTGGTCTGCGGATTTCAGGACTTCTTCCGGGGTTCGCTGTTCCAGTCGCTCGGCGACGCCAATACTCACCGTGACCGAAACACTTGTAGCGCCGGGACCCGCACGGCGCTGCCGACCTTGCTGGTCGTCTTGCGGGCGGCTGTCCTGATTGCGCAGCTGAATGTTGTAGGTGGCAATCGACTCGCGGATGACTTCCAGGTGCGGCATGCACTCTTCGAGGGTCTTGGCGGCGAACACCAGCGCGAACTCTTCACCCCCGTAACGATACGCCCGGCCACCACCGCCGATCTTCGACAGCTTGCTGGCCACCAGCCGCAGCACCTGGTCGCCGACGTCGTGACCGTGGGTGTCGTTGAATTTCTTGAAGTGGTCGACGTCGCTCATGGCCAAAACGTAGTTGCGGCCCAGCCGCTGCATGCGCTCGTTCAAGGCGCGACGCCCCGGCAGGCCGGTCAGCTCATCACGAAAGGCCATTTGATAGGCTTCATGGGCGACCGCCGCTGCAATCATCAACATCACCTGGCTGCACATGATGTTCAGGGTGAACGGCAGAATGAAGGTCTTGGGCAGCATCCAGAACAACCCGAGCAAGCCCACCAATTGCGCCGCATGTAAGGGCCGAGGGTTGCGAAAATACTGATACGCCAACAGCAGAAAAGACGCGAAGAACACCGGATAGGACAACTGGATCAAACTCATCCACGCACCGTGCAGCGCAGGCCAGCGTATTTCCGACAGCCATATCAACAACGCCTGTGGGTAACTTTGCTCAAGGCCCAGTGCAACGCTGCCGAATGCCAGCAATACAGCGAAGCGCGCGACCATGTCCTGAAACAGGTGGGTGCGTTCCTGCCAAGCGGCAAACACCCCGTACAGCAAGGGCAGCAGCAAACAACAAAGATGGAAAACCACCGCCGCGTCATCACGCACCTTGCTGTAATCACGGTAGTAATCAGTTTGGGTGACGAGCAGGAAGTAGGCGATATACACCGTGACCATCAGAAACAGTTCACGTTGACGTCGGTAAACCGCGCAATACGAACCGCCGAGCAACAGCACCAGGGTCGGCAGCACGTTGAACAGTGAGGTGAAGAAGACGTTGAGATCCTTGACGTAGGCAGCCGCAAGCCCCGCAAGCAACAACAGTAATGAGGGCAAAAAGTGACTGAGACGTACAGCGGAAGAACGCGGCAAGGGTAGAGCTCCGGCCCGGCAAATCAATGGATGGCATTGTGCCTGCATTCCTGGCAGTTAAGCACATGCAATGTGACGCCCATCACATTGCACACTCTTTAACGGCAGCAAAAGCGTTCTACTTAGCGTTTTAGTCGGGAATATTTACACCCGCTTGCACCGGACACAAAAAAGCCGCTGTTCCCGAAGGAACAGCGGCTTTTTGAAGAACTGCGTGGGACTTAGTAGCCCAGTGCGAAGTCTTCTTCTTTCATGTCCATCAGGTTGTTAGCGCCCGACAGCATGGTTGCAACGTGAGTGCGGGTACGTGGCAGGATGCGCTGGAAGTAGAAACGCGCAGTCTGCAGCTTGGCGGTGTAGAACGCCTCTTCGGTGGTGCCGGCAGCCAGTTTCTCGGCAGCCAGACGCGCCATGTCCGCCCAGAAGTAGGCCAGGCAGGCGTAACCGGAGTACATCAGGTAGTCCACCGACGCAGCACCCACTTCTTCGCGATCTTTCATCGCGGCCATACCGACCTTCATGGTCAGCTCGCCCCATTCCTTGTTCAATGCAGCCAACGGTGCGACGAACTCTTTGACCGCTTCGTTGCCTTCGTTGGTCTGGCAGAACTTGTGGACGATCTTGGTGAAGCCTTTCAAAGCCTCGCCTTGAGTCATCAGCACTTTACGGCCCAGCAAGTCGAGTGCCTGGATACCGGTGGTGCCTTCGTACAGCATGGAAATGCGGCTGTCGCGAACGTTCTGCTCCATGCCCCACTCGGCGATGAAGCCGTGGCCGCCGTAGATTTGCACGCCGTGGTTAGCGGACTCGAAGCCGACTTCCGTCATGAAGGCTTTGGCGATCGGCGTCATGAACGCCAGCAGCGCGTCGGCTTTCTTCTTCTCTTCCTCGTCCACGCCGTACTTGACGATGTCGACCTGCTTGGCCGTGAAGTAAACCATCGCACGGTTGCCTTCGGCGAACGCCTTCATGGTCAACAGCATACGACGGACGTCAGGGTGAACGATGATCGGGTCCGCAGCCTTGTCCGGCGCTTTCGGGCCAGTCAGGGAACGCATTTGCAGACGATCGCGAGCGTATTTCAGACCACCCTGGAAGCCGATCTCGGCGTGAGCCAGACCTTGCAGAGCCGTACCCAGACGCGCGGTGTTCATAAAGGTGAACATGCAGTTCAGGCCTTTGTTCGCCGGGCCGATCAGAAAACCGGTGGCCGCGTCGAAGTTCATCACACACGTGGCGTTACCGTGGATACCCATTTTGTGTTCCAGGGAGCCACAGGTCACGGCGTTGCGCACACCGATGCTGCCGTCAGCGTTCGGCATGAACTTTGGAACGATGAACAGCGAAATGCCTTTGGTGCCAGCCGGCGCATCCGGCAGGCGGGCCAGAACGATGTGGACGATGTTGTCGGCCATGTCGTGTTCACCGGCCGAGATGAAGATCTTGGTGCCGGAAACTTTGTAGGAACCATCAGCCTGTGGCTCGGCCTTGGTACGCAGCATGCCCAGGTCGGTGCCGCAGTGCGGTTCGGTCAGGCACATGGTGCCGGTCCATTCGCCGGAAACCAGTTTGGTCAGGTAAGCGTCTTGCTGCTCAGGCGTACCGTGCTCGGAAATGGTGTTCATCGCGCCATGAGACAGACCTGGGTACATGCCCCACGACCAGTTGGCTTCGCCGACCATTTCGCTCACGGCCAGACCCAGAGACTCCGGCAGACCTTGGCCACCGTGTTCTACGTCGTGAGCCAGGCTTGGCCAGCCGCCTTCAACGAATTGTTTGTAGGCTTCTTTGAAGCCAGTCGGGGTCTTAACGCCGGATTCGCTCCAGGTGCAACCTTCGATGTCACCCACGCGGTTCAGCGGAGCCAGCACCTGCTCACAAAACTTGGCGCCTTCCTCGAGAATGGCGTCAACCATATCTGGAGTAGCGTCCTGGCAAGCCGGAAGGCTCTGATAGTGCGCTTCGTAACCGAGCAGTTCGTCACGAACGAAGCGAATATCACGCAAGGGGGCCTTGTAGTCAGGCATAGCGATAAACCTCTGCTGATGTAACCGGGAATGAACGACCGCAATGATTTGTTGTGACGGTCAAACAGTTGTTTGAAACATACGTTTACGCCGAAATCTTGTCAAGCGTCGATCCTTTGCCGTTCGTCATCACCCCCATGAATAGCGCGCGCACAAAGGCTCACAGCCGATGCGCGAGGCAACAAACCGTCCAGGAAAGATTAGTTGAACGAGAAGGACATGCCCGACAGAACGCCGCCCCAGGGGCGGCGTTCGGGCAAAAGGTTCAGCGAGGGATCAAGCGTAAGTATCGATCAACGTACCGAGCATCTGGTCGGAAGCCTTGGCGACTTTCGCGCCCAGCTCCACTTGAATCTTGCCTTGGGACATGTCGACCATATTACTGGCCAGGTCTGTTTGCTGGCTGCGATCAACCGAGCGCAGTCGGTCGACTTGGGCTACGGAGGACTGGCTGGTGGCCGAACGTTCGACAGTCGTGTTGGCGATCTGGCTAGCCGCCTGATCGACACGGTTCTGCCCGCTCTGAATAGTACTCAGACCGGCATAGAAAGCGCTGCTTCCCGAGATTTCCATGGGTCAACTCCATCCTGCAAAGGATAAACAGCGCTCATTGAACCAGAGACACCGGCAAAAGGCCCGACAAAAACACTAATGGCATAATGCCTTGTCATAGGCAAAATCTAGTCAAGCAAGTCCAGCTGAAGATACTCGGCCACCGCTTCTGCCGTGACCAGCTTGAGTTTCGGCACTCGCCCCAAGCACGGCGCAGGCAGACGCTCGGCCAACGTCGCCAGGTTCTCTTCCAATCGCGACGTCTTGGGCTCAATGATGTTGGCCACCCAGCCTGCCAGTTGCAAACCGTCCCGGGCAATCGCCTCGGCCGTCAGCAACGCGTGATTGATGCACCCCAGCCGTACGCCCACCACCAGAATCACCGGCAGGCCCAGCGCCATTGCCAGGTCCGAAAGATTGTCCTGATCGGCCAGCGGCACCCGCCAGCCACCCGCGCCTTCGATCAGGGTGAAATCGGCCTGCTTGTCCACTATGTGCCGCATCGGCGTCAGCAACGACTGAACCGTCAGCGCGACACCCGCCTCACGTGCAGCCAGATGCGGTGCGATGGCTGGTTCGAAAGCCACGGGGTTGACCTCGGCATAGGTCAGCGGCAACGAGCATTGCGCCAACAGCGCCAGCGCGTCGGCGTTGCGCAAACCTTTGGGCGTCACCTCGCAGCCAGATGCCACGGGCTTACCGGCCGCCGTGCTCAACCCCGCCGACCGCGCGGCGTGCAAAAGGCCGGCGGCGATGGTGGTTTTGCCGACGTCAGTATCGGTGCCGGTAATGAAATAGGCTGCGCTCATAGGGGTTTCTCCAACACGGCGTAGACCACTTGATAAGTCGCGGGCAGCCCTTGCACCTGACGAAACTGCTCATAGGCGTCGATCAGCCCCATGATCCGCGCCCGCCCTGTCAGCCCGCCCGGCCGACCAGGATTGAGATTATGCGCGCCCAAGGCCTTGAGTTCGTGAGTCAGGCTACGCACATCCGGATAATGCAGCACATGCGGGCGACTTTGCAGACTGATCACGTTCAAGCCACTGTCTGCACACAGCTGCTGATACGTGCTGAACTCGCGGAAACGGTTGACGTGCACTAGGCCATCGACCTGACGCCAGCTGTCACGCAATTCATACAACGTACCTACGCAGAGGCTGGCAAACGCCAACACACCGCCAGGTTTCAGAACCCGATAAGCCTCGCTCAGCACCGAACTGAAATCGGCGCACCATTGCACTGCAAGGCTGGAAAACACCAGGTCGCAACTCGCGCCCTGCAATGGCAAGCGCTCGGCATCGCCGGCAATGAAATATGTCGCACCGCCCAAGGGCCGTGCGTGATTAAGCATACCTTCAGCGATATCCAGCGCGAGCCCTTCGCTGACGTTGAATCGCTCACCCAGCACACGGCTGAAATACCCGGTGCCACAGCCCAGATCCAGCCAGCGAGCAGGCACTCGATCTGCCGGCAAACGCCCCAGCAACTCATTGCCGACCGCGCGTTGCAATTCGGCAACGCTGTCATAGCTGGCCGCTGCGCGGGAAAAGGATACTGCGACCTGACGCTTGTCGGGCAAGCCACCGGGCAGTTTGGGAAAGGACAAATCAGTCATCACCGGACTCATGCAAAAAGGCCTGAATGGCCCCCGCCACACCGTGGGGGTCTTCCAGAAGAAACGCGTGACTGGCCTGTTCAATCAGACCAATTTCGACATCAGGGAGTAACGCCAGCAACTCAGCGGCGGCTTCGGCCGGGACCAACCCGTCGAGCCCGGCGAACAGGTGCAACTGCGGACCTCGAAACGCCTGCAAGGCGTGTCGGTTGTCCAGTTGCGCGAGTACTTCCAAGCCGCTCATCAACAGCGCCTGCGGGGTATTCGGCGCACCCGCGAGCAACTGACGCGAGAGCCCGCGCGGGTCTTCGGCACCTTGGGCGCAGAGCAGGCTAAAGCGCTTGAGGGTCATGCGCGGGTCAGCGCTGCACCCGGCCAAAAACGCATCAAAGGTCTCGCCCGGCATGGCACTCGACCACTCGGCGTGAGCCACAAAAGAAGGGTTACTCGCCAGCGTTAGCAAGCCGCAGCAGCGATCGCCACGGCGAGCCGCCAGCTCTGAGGCGAGCATCCCGCCGAGCGACCAGCCGCCAAGCCAGGTATCTTTTGGCAGGGTTGAGTCCAGCTCGTCGAGCCACTCGTTGAGGTCGCTCGATTCCAGCTCCGGTAGCGGCTCGATTTCGACCCGCAGGTGTTCGTCCAGCCCCTGCAAAGCCGCCGCCAGTGGCTCCAGCGGCGAAATGCCGAGTCCCCATCCGGGCAACAGAATCAGACGATCACGCATGGTTCGGCTCCGCTCCCAACTGCTGAAAACAATCGGCCAGACCTTCTAACAATAGCTGCACCTGTGCCTCGCTGTGCGCCGCCGTCAGGGTCACGCGCAAACGCGCACTGCCAGCCGGTACGGTCGGTGGGCGGATGGCAGTCACCATCAGACCGCGTTCACGCAGCATCTGTGAAAAACGCACAGCGCGCCCGGCGTCGCCAATCATGATCGGCTGGATCGGCGTGACGCTGTCCATCAGCTCAAGGCCAATCTGCTCGGCGCCTTTTCGGAACTGGCGGATCAGTACGTTCAAATGCTCACGGCGCCACTGTTCGCTGCGCAGCAACTCAAGACTTTTCAGGGTCGCGCAGGCCAGGGCCGGAGGTTGGCTGGTGGTGTAGATGTACGGCCGGGCAAACTGGATCAGGCTTTCGATCAGGTCATCACTGCCAGCGACAAACGCTCCCGCGGTGCCGAATGCTTTGCCCAAGGTACCGACCAGTACCGGCACATCCTCCAGACTCAAACCGAAGTGCTCGACAATCCCGCCGCCATTGGCGCCCAGCGGACCGAAGCCGTGGGCATCATCAACCATCAGCCACGCGCCTTTGGCTTTCGCTTCGCGGGCCAGCGCTGGCAGGTCGGCAATATCGCCGTCCATGCTGAATACGCCATCGGTCACCACCAGTGTATTGCCGGTGGCCTTCTCCAGACGCTTGGCCAGGCTGACCGCGTCGTTGTGCAGATAGCGATTGAAGCGTGCCCCGGACAACAGACCCGCATCCAGCAACGACGCATGATTGAGCCGGTCCTCGAGCACCGTATCACCCTGCCCGACCAGCGCCGTGACCGCCCCGAGGTTGGCCATGTAACCGGTGGTAAACAGCAGCGCGCGCGGGCGCCCCGTGAGGTCGGCCAAGGCTTCTTCGAGCGCGTGATGTGGGCTGCTGTGACCGATCACCAGGTGCGAAGCGCCACCACCGACACCCCAACGGGCGGCACCGGCACGCCAGGCTTCGATCACTTGTGGGTGATTGGCCAGGCCCAGGTAGTCGTTGTTACAGAACGCCAGCAACGCCTGGCCGTCGACCACCACTTGCGGACCTTGTGGGGTCTCAAGCAATGGACGCTGGCGATAGAGGTTTTCGGCACGACGAGCAGCAAGGCGTGCGGCGAGATCGAAAGACATGCAGGCCTCGCGGGGTCAGAATTCAGAAGCGACGTCGCATTACCTTGTGGGAGCGAGCCTGCTCGCGATGAGGTCATAACATTCAACATTGATGCTGGCTGTTACATCGATATCGCGAGCAGGCTTGCTCCCACAGTGTTTTTGCATTCCTTCAGAAGGATCGGTGGAGACGTCAAACAGCGGCGTTATAGAACTGCTCGCTGCTTTTCTGTTCGACCAGCGCCTGCTCGATAGCCGCCTGATGCACTTCGTCGGCGTGTTCTTCGCGGGCTTCCGGCAGGATGCCCAGGCGCGAGAACAGCTGCATGTCCTTGTCAGCCTGTGGGTTGGCGGTGGTCAGCAGTTTGTCACCGTAGAAAATCGAGTTGGCACCGGCGAAGAACGCCAGGGCCTGCATCTGTTCGTTCATCGCTTCGCGGCCAGCGGACAGGCGCACGTGGGATTGCGGCATCAGGATACGGGCGACGGCGAGCATGCGGATGAAGTCGAACGGATCGATATCGTCGGCATTTTCCAGCGGCGTACCGGCGACTTTCACCAGCATGTTGATTGGCACCGACTCCGGGTGCTCCGGCAGGTTGGCCAGCTGGATCAGCAGGTTGGCGCGGTCGTCGAGGGATTCGCCCATGCCCAGAATGCCACCCGAACAGATCTTCATCCCCGATTCACGCACGTACGCCAGGGTTTGCAGACGCTCGCTGTAGGTACGGGTGGTGATGATGCTGCCGTAGAACTCCGGCGAGGTATCAAGGTTGTGGTTGTAGTAGTCGAGGCCGGCGTCCGCCAGTGCAACGGTCTGGTCCTGGTCAAGACGGCCGAGGGTCATGCAGGTTTCCAGGCCCATGGCCTTCACGCCTTTGACCATCTCCAGCACGTACGGCATGTCTTTGGCCGATGGATGCTTCCAGGCCGCGCCCATGCAGAAACGGGTCGAACCGATAGCCTTGGCGCGAGCAGCCTCTTCGAGGACCTTCTGCACTTCCATCAGCTTTTCTTTTTCCAGGCCGGTGTTGTAGTGACCGGACTGTGGACAATATTTGCAATCTTCCGGGCAAGCGCCGGTTTTGATCGACAGCAGGGTCGACACCTGGACGCGGTTGGCGTCGAAATGCGCACGGTGCACCGTCTGCGCCTGGAACAACAGGTCGTTGAATGGCTGAACGAAGAGTGCTTTGACTTCGGCCAAAGACCAGTCATGACGCTGGGTTGCAGTGGTGCTGGCGCTCATGGGCGTTTCCTTGTTTATGCTTGGCAAGCGGCTACGGAACGGAATATCCACAGACGCGACACGGATGTTCGGCATATTTAAGGAAGAGTTATGCGCTGTCAACCACGATACGTAGGACCGGTCTACATCTGGTTAAACAATAAACAACTCTGTTTGCTGTGCTCAGAGTCGGCCGATGGCTCCACGCCAATCTGTATGGCCTGTGAAGCCGAGTTGCCCTGGCTCGGCGATCATTGTCAGGTCTGCGCCCTGCCCTTGCCCGTGGCCGGCCTCACCTGCGGCCAGTGTTTGAAGGCGCCACCGGCCTTCGAGCAGGTCATCGCGCCCTGGACCTACAGCTTCCCGGTCGACAGTTTGATCACTCGTTTCAAGCACGCGGCAAAGTGGCCCTATGGCCGCCTGCTTGCCGAACTTCTTGCTCAATCCTTGCAACATCGCTTCGATGAAGGCCTCAAGCGCCCCGACGTATTGGTGCCGGTGCCCTTGGCCCGTAAACGACTGCGCGAGCGTGGTTATAACCAGGCCGCGATGCTCGCCCGCTGGCTCAGCGACGGCTTGAAGATCCGCTGCGATGAAAACCTGCTGCGACGAACCCAGGACACCACCGCGCAACAGAATCTGGACGCAAAGGCGCGCAAACAGAACCTGCTCAAAGCCTTCTCACTGACGCCCGGTGCACAGATCAAGGGTCGCCACCTGGCGCTGATCGACGATGTGCTGACCACCGGCGCCACCGCGCAAAGCCTGGCCCGCTTGCTGATCCTGGCGGGCGCGGCGCGGGTCGACGTTTATTGCCTGGCGCGCACACCAAAATCCGCGGAGCTGGCTTGACTCTCACGCGCCAAGCCGCCAACGTCAAAATCCATGACCACCAGCTCGCAGCCCCTCACCATGTCCTTGCCCACTTTGTTGTCCCAGCACATCGTCCGCCGCCCGCAGCGCATCGCTCTGCTGCAACACATCGCCGAACAAGGCTCAATCACTCGTGCCGCGAAAAGCGCCGGGCTGAGCTACAAAGCGGCGTGGGACGCCATCGACGAGTTGAACAACCTGGCGCAAAAACCGCTGGTGGAACGCAGTGTCGGTGGCAAGGGCGGCGGTGGCGCAAAGCTTTCCAGTGAAGGTGAACGGGTGCTGCGGCTCTATCAGCGTCTGCAAGTCTTGCAGGCACAGGTGCTGGAAGCCGCCGAGGATGCCAGTGACCTCGATTTGCTCGGGCGCCTGATGCTCAGGACCAGCGCGCGCAATCAGCTGCACGGCACGGTGGTGACCATAGATTCACAGGGGCGCAACGATCTGATCAGCCTGGAACTCGCCGCCGGGTTGACCATTCAGGCACAAATCACCCACGACAGCACGCGGCGACTGGAGCTGGAAACAGGCACTGAAGTGGTGGCGCTGATCAAGGCCGGCTGGCTCGATTTACTCGGTGCCGAGCAACCCGCAACACCCGGACACAATTGTTTGAAGGGCACCATCGAGGAGATTCTCGACGCCGAAGATGGCCCCAGTGAAGTGCGAATCGCCCTGCCCAACGGTCAGACGTTATGCGCCCTGGCCGAGCCGCTGCACCTCAGAACCCGCGGTTTGAGCGTCGAAAAAGCCGTTCAGGTGCAGTTCTCGCCCTCCAATGTTTTGCTCGGCACACCGCTCTGACTCAAGCCTGCGGCTACAAGTCTGTGCTCTCCCACCAATCAAAACTGCAACATTTGTGTCATAGAGGCTCCCTAAGGTGGCTGCAAAAACCTGCAGGGAGCCTGATGTGAGCCTATTGGAAGAAAACCAAACCACCGACCTCGAAAAAATCGTCGGCCTCAGTCGCCGTGGTTTCATCAGTGCCGGCGCCCTTTGCGGGGCAGCGATGTTCCTCGGTGGCAACCTGCTGAGCCGCAGCGTGCTGGCCGCCAGTGTCAGCGCTGCTTCGAGCAAATTGCTGGGCTTCGACAGCATTGCGGCCGCCACCAGCGACACCATCACCCTGCCGCCGGGTTACACCTCTTCGGTGCTGATCAGTTGGGGCCAGCCGCTGCACAAGGACGGCCCGGCCTTCGACCCGAGCGGCAATGGCAGCGCCCTGGCCCAGGAAGTCCAGTTCGGCGACAACAACGACGGCATGAGCCTGTTCGCTTTCCCCGATGATCAAGACCGCGCGCTGATGGCGATCAACAACGAATACACCAACTATCGCTACCTCTACCCCCACGGCGGCATGCCGCAGTCGGCCGAAGAAGTGCGCAAAGCGCTGGCCAGCGAAGGCGTGTCGGTGATCGAAGTGCAGCGCAAAAACGGCCAATGGCATTTCGTTCAGGGCTCGCGCTACAACCGCCGCATCCACGGCAATTCGCCACTGCTTTTGAGCGGCCCGGCCGCTGGCCACGAACGGATGAAAACCGCCGCCGACAAGGCCGGTCAGCAAGTACTCGGGACATTCCAGAACTGCGCCAACGGCAAGACACCGTGGGGCACTTATCTGACCTGCGAAGAGAACTTCACCGACTGCTTCGGCAGCAGCAATCCGGAGCAAAAATTCGACGCCGTGCAAAAACGCTACGGCGCATCGCTCGCCAGCAAAGAGATCAACTGGCATCAGCACGACCCGCGTTTTGACCTGGCGAAAAATCCCAATGAACTCAATCGCCATGGCTGGGTGGTGGAAATCGACCCGTTCGACCCGCAATCGACCCCGGTCAAACGCACGGCCCTGGGTCGTTTCAAACATGAAAACGCAGCCCTGGCCGAGACTCACGACGGTCGTGCGGTGGTGTACATGGGCGACGATGAGCGCGGTGAATTCATCTACAAATTCGTCAGCCGCGACACGATCAATCACACAACCCCCAAGGATAACCGTGACCTGCTGGACCACGGCACGTTGTACGTCGCACGGTTTGATGCCGGTGATAACAACCCCGACCGTCCAAAAGGCCAGGGCCAGTGGATTGAACTGACCCACGGCAAGAACGGTATCGATGCCAGCAGCGGTTTTGCCGATCAGGCCGAGGTGCTGATCCACGCACGTCTGGCCGCCAGCGTTGTCGGCGCCACACGCATGGACCGCCCGGAGTGGATCGTTGTCAGCCCACAAGACGGTCAGGTCTATTGCACCCTGACCAACAACGCCAAGCGCGGCGAAGACGGGCAACCGGTGGGTGGGCCGAATCCACGGGAGAAAAACGTCTACGGGCAGATTCTGCGCTGGCGGACCGATCATGACGACCACGCGTCGCTGACATTCGCCTGGGATCTGTTCGTGGTGGCGGGCAACCCGACCGTGCACCCCGGGACACCGAAAGCCGGTTCGTCGAACATCACGCCACACAACATGTTCAACAGCCCGGACGGTTTGGGTTTCGACGAGGCTGGCCGGCTCTGGATCCTCAGCGACGGGGACTACAGCAACGCCGCAGACTTCGCCGGCATGGGCAACAACCAGATGCTCTGCGCCGACCCTGCAACCGGTGAAATCCGCCGCTTCATGGTCGGTCCGGTGGGCTGCGAAGTAACCGGTATCAGCTTTTCGCCGGACCAGAAGACCTTGTTTGTCGGCATTCAGCATCCGGGTGAAAACGGTGGGTCGACCTTCCCCGAGCACTTGCCCAACGGTAAGCCGCGTTCCTCGGTGATGGCGATTACCCGGGAAGATGGCGGGATCGTCGGCGCCTGATAGGCCCTCATCGCGAGCGGGCTCGCTCCCACATGGGGTCTGTGAACCCATAACCCTGTGGGAGCGAGCTTGCTCGCGATGGCGTCAGCACAGTCACCACCTATCTGTGCCAGTCTGCGCTACCATGCTTGGCCGGACGCGGCAGCCTGCTGCGCGCAGGAGTCAGCATGTCTCACCCGTTTGAAACTCTTACCCCCGATCTGGTGCTCGATGCCGTAGAAAGCATCGGTTTTCTCAGCGACGCCCGCATTCTGGCGCTCAACAGCTATGAAAACCGTGTCTATCAGGTTGGCATCGAAGACAGCGAGCCGCTGATCGCCAAGTTCTACCGTCCGCAACGCTGGACCAACGCGGCGATCCTCGAAGAACACCGCTTCACCTTCGAACTCGCCGAGTGCGAGGTACCGGTGGTCGCGCCGATGATTCACAACGGTGAAAGCCTGCATGAACACGCCGGTTTCCGTTTCACCCTGTTCCCGCGCCGTGGCGGCCGTGCGCCAGAACCGGGGAATCTCGATCAGCTCTATCGTTTGGGTCAATTGCTTGGCCGCTTGCACGCGGTTGGCGCCACTCGTCCCTTCGATCACCGTGAAGCGCTGGGGGTCAAAAACTTCGGCCACGATTCGCTGACCACCCTGCTCGAAGGCAATTTCATACCGCGCAGTTTGCTGCCAGCCTACGAATCGGTCGCCCGCGACCTGCTCAAGCGCGTGGAAGAGGTCTACAAAGACACGCCGCACCAGAACATCCGCATGCACGGCGATTGCCATCCCGGCAACATGATGTGCCGTGACGAGATGTTCCATATCGTCGACCTCGACGACTGTCGCATGGGGCCGGCCGTGCAAGACCTGTGGATGATGCTCGCCGGCGATCGTCAGGAATGTCTCGGCCAGTTGTCCGAATTGATGGACGGCTACAGCGAGTTCCACGACTTCAACCCACGCGAACTGGCGCTGATCGAACCACTGCGCGCCTTGCGCCTGATGCACTACAGCGCCTGGCTGGCGCGGCGCTGGGATGACCCGGCGTTCCCCCACAGCTTTCCGTGGTTTGGCACCGAACGTTATTGGGGCGACCAGGTGCTGGCGCTGCGTGAACAACTGGCGGCGCTCAACGAAGAACCGTTGAAACTTTTTTGATTCACCACTATCCCCTTGTGGGAGCGAGCCTGCTCGCGATGGCGGCTGCGCATTCAGCACATCAGTTGCTGACAAACCGCTATCGCGAGCAGGCTCGCTCCCACAGGATTTAGTGTTCACAAATGCCCTACCAATTCAGGTACGACATCCGCTGACAAATCTCCTTACAATCACCGCTTTGTTAGCTGCCTAAGCAAGGATTCTGCATGCAAGCCGCCAACCTGCGTCGCGGGTACATATTGGGCCTGAGTGCCTACATCATCTGGGGACTGTTCCCGCTCTACTTCAAAGCCATCGCCGACGTGCCAGCAGTGGAAATCATCATCCACCGGGTCCTCTGGTCGGCGCTGTTCGGTGCCTTGCTGCTGACGGTCTGGAAGCACCCGGGCTGGTTCCGTGAACTGCGTGAAAACCCGCGACGGCTGGCAGTTCTCGCGCTGAGCGGCACACTGATCGCGGCCAACTGGCTGACCTACGTCTGGTCGGTGAACAACGGGCGCATGCTCGAAGCCAGCCTCGGTTACTACATCAACCCGCTGGTGAACGTGCTGCTGGGCATGCTGATCCTTGGCGAACGGCTGCGACGCTTGCAGTGGTTCGCTGTCGGACTGGCCACCGTGGGTGTCGCGCAGCAGGTCTGGCAAGTCGGCAGTCTGCCGTGGGTCTCGCTGGTACTGGCGCTGACCTTCGGTTTCTACGGATTGATCCGTAAACAGGCTCCGGTCAAAGCCCTGCCCGGGCTGGTGGTGGAAACCTGGATGCTGGTGCCGATCGCCATCGCCTGGTTGCTCTTCAACCCGACAGCCACCAGCGCACAAACAGCATTCTGGAGCACTTCCGAAGCCTGGTGGCTGGTCGCCGCCGGTCCGGTAACGCTGGTGCCGTTGGTCTGTTTCAACGCCGCTGCACGGCATCTGCCCTACACCACCCTCGGCTTCCTGCAATACCTGGCGCCGACGCTGGTGCTGCTGCAAGCCGTACTGCTGTTCGGTGAACACCTGTCGTCCAGCACGCTCGCGGCCTTCATGTTTATCTGGGCCGGTCTGGCGGTGTACAGCGTCGATGCCTGGATGAGTTTGCGCCGGCGCAGCTGATCAAAAAACGCACAAAGCCTTGCAGGCCACGGCCACCATGGCCTGCAAGCATCCTTCCCAAGGTTATCCACAGCGTGATCCCCGTGGTTTGTGCACAAGCCCTTGAAACTGCTGGTTTTTTGAACAACTCCTGAAGAGCCCCGGGCCCCGTGGGCTGGCGACGTGTCTCTACAGGTTATCCACAGGCGGGTGCACGTTTTACTTGGATAACCTGCCCCCGCCTTATGGCTCGCTACGCAGCACCAATTCCACCATCAAGTCATCGGCCAGGGTTTCCAGTCGCGACTGCAGCACGTCCAGAGAAAGGGTCAGCGGGACCGCGAGAATCGCTTCGGCGTGGAACAACGGCTCGCTGCTCATCGGCGCCGGCCGTACATCGGTCACCAAGCGTTCAAGGTTGACCCCCTGCTCACTCAGCAAACGAGTGATGTCACGCACAATCCCCGGCCGGTCGTTACCCACCAGCTCCATGGCAATCGGCTTCCAGGTACAGGATTGCTCGATACTGCTTTCGGCGATCAGCACCCGAATCCCTTGAGCGGACAAGGCCTGAAGTGCATCGACCAGTTCGTCATAGCCCTCGGCCGGCACGCCAACCCGAAGGATCCCGGCAAACTGCCCGGCCATCCGCGACATGCGGCTCTCCAGCCAGTTACCGCCATGCTCGGCGATGCATTGGGCAATGCGCTCGACCTGGCCGGGCTTGTCCGGGGCAAATACGGTGAGTACGAGGTGGTCCATGGCGCAGCCCTCTTGTCATGACTTTTGTTATAGAAAGGCAAGTATAGGCAAGGGACCCGATTCAGCGCGGCGCTGCTTTTGTGGCGTGGGAACCAGAGCCCCATAGCAGTGCATTGAAGATTATGTGTACAAGTTTTTAGATTTATCTGGAACAATCTAATAGTTTTTTGAGAACATCCCGTTCCCCGGCGTGACCGCAATGCGTCATGGGGTCGCAGAACGACGTAATTAGTCTAATTTTCACAACCGCAATTCATCATGTAGTATGCCGCAGCGCGCACTACATAACGTTGGATCGATGTCTGCCCAGGCGCCATCGCAACCCTCAAAGCCCCGTCAGCAAGGCTTCACGCCGTTGATTGGAACCACCCAGCCGCCCGCAATGGCATGTACTGGTAGAGGGGTTTGTGGTTTAAATGGCCAGAGGCTTCATTGTCAAATTGAAGAGCTGAAAAGCGAAATAGCTGAGCAGAGTGAGGCAAGCAATGACTGAACACGTTCAAGTCGGTGGCCTGCAGGTCGCCAAAGTCCTGTTCGACTTCGTGAACAACGAAGCCATTCCCGGTACCGGCCTCACCGCCGATAAGTTCTGGGCCGGTGCCGACAAGGTCATTCACGACCTGGCGCCGAAGAACAAAGCCCTACTCGCCAAACGCGACGACTTCCAGGCGCAAATCGATGCCTGGCACCAGTCCCGTGCAGGTCTTGTGCACGACGCTGCGGCCTATAAAGCCTTCCTGCAAGACATCGGTTATTTGCTGCCAGAAGCGGCCGATTTCCAGGCAACGACGCAAAACGTCGACGACGAAATCGCCCGTATGGCCGGCCCGCAACTGGTGGTGCCGGTGATGAACGCCCGCTTCGCCCTCAACGCCTCGAACGCCCGCTGGGGTTCGCTGTACGACGCGCTGTATGGCACCGATGCCATCAGTTCCGCCGGCGGTGCGGAAAAGGGCAAAGGCTACAACAAGGTTCGCGGCGACAAGGTCATCGCCTTCGCCCGCGCCTTCCTCGACGAAGCCGCGCCACTGGCTGCCGGCTCTCACGTCGACTCCACCGGCTACAAGATCGTTGAGCGCAAACTGGTGGTCGCCCTTAAAGGCGGAAGCAACACTGGCCTGCGTAACGACGCCCAACTGATCGGCTTCCACGGCGACGCGGCGGCGCCGACCGCGATCCTGCTGAAAAACAACGGCCTGCACTTCGAAATCCAGATCGACGCCAGCACCCCGGTCGGCCAGACCGACGCCGCCGGCGTCAAGGACGTACTGATGGAGGCCGCGCTGACCACCATCATGGACTGCGAAGACTCCGTGGCCGCCGTCGATGCCGATGACAAAGTGGTGATCTACCGCAACTGGCTCGGCCTGATGAAAGGCGATCTGTCGGAAGAAGTCGCCAAGGGTGGCAAGACCTTTACCCGCACCATGAACGCCGACCGCACCTACACCGCCCTCGACGGCAGCGAACTGAGCCTGCACGGCCGCTCGTTGTTGTTCGTGCGCAACGTTGGCCACTTGATGACCATCGACGCGATCCTCGACAAGAACGGCAACGAAGTACCGGAAGGTATCCTCGACGGTCTGGTCACCAACCTCGCGGCGCTGCACAGCCTCAATGGCAACACCACGCGCAAGAACAGCCGTACCGGTTCGGTCTACATCGTTAAACCGAAAATGCACGGCCCGGAAGAAGCGGCGTTCACCAACGAGCTGTTCGGTCGTATCGAAGACGTGCTGGAGTTGCCACGCAACACCCTCAAAGTCGGCATCATGGACGAAGAGCGGCGCACCACGATCAACCTCAAGGCCTGCATCAAGGCCGCCAGCGAGCGCGTGGTGTTCATCAACACCGGCTTCCTCGACCGTACCGGCGATGAAATTCACACCTCCATGGAAGCCGGCGCGATGGTGCGCAAGGCCGACATGAAGACTGAGAAGTGGATCGGCGCCTACGAAAACTGGAACGTCGACATCGGTTTGAGCACCGGCCTGCAGGGTCGCGCGCAAATCGGTAAAGGCATGTGGGCCATGCCCGACCTGATGGCCGCCATGCTTGAGCAGAAAATCGCTCACCCGCTGGCCGGCGCCAACACCGCTTGGGTGCCTTCGCCAACCGCCGCGGCGTTGCACGCGTTGCATTACCACAAGGTCGACGTGTTCGCCCGCCAGGCCGAACTGGCCAAGCGCGCGCGCGCGTCGGTGGACGATATCCTGACCATCCCGTTGGCCAGCAACCCCAACTGGACAGCGGAACAGGTCCAGAACGAACTGGACAACAACGCTCAGGGCATCCTCGGTTATGTGGTGCGCTGGATCGACCAGGGCGTGGGCTGTTCGAAAGTGCCGGACATCAACGATGTCGGCCTGATGGAAGACCGTGCGACGCTGCGTATCTCCAGCCAGCACATCGCCAACTGGCTGCGCCATGGCATCGTCAGCGAGGCCCAGGTGCTGGAAACCCTCAAGCGCATGGCGCCCGTGGTTGACCGCCAGAATGCCAACGACCCGCTGTACCGTCCGCTGGCACCGAACTTCGACAGCAACATCGCCTTCCAGGCAGCGGTCGAACTGGTGATCGAGGGCACCAAACAGCCGAATGGCTACACCGAGCCGGTCCTGCACCGTCGCCGTCGCGAGTTCAAGGCTGCCAATGGCCTGTGAATAAGCGTTAGCGTCGGACACGAAAAAGCCCTGATCGAATGATCAGGGCTTTTTTTATGGGGCCGCGCAAACCACTGTGGCAAGGGGGCTTGCCCCCTCACCACAAGAATCCGCGCAGGCCCGAGGTTCGTGCTACAGATCCATTCCCAGTTCATGCCTGACCAGCGCCAACAGCGCGTGGTTGTCGAACGGCTTGAGCAAAAAATCCACCACACTCAAATGCATGGCATCGATAACGTCACGGGCTTGGGCATCACCGGAAACGATGATGATTGGCAATGCCGCCCGCTCCGACTCCCGAACCTTGCTGACCAACTCCAGGCCGTCAAGCCGCTGCATCCGCAAATCAGTGATCATCAAACCAATCGACTTGTTCGAGTCCAGCAGCTTGAGTGCGCTTTCGCCGCTGTCTGCCGTCATGCTGCGAATGCCATCAAGGGCGAGAATCTTCGAAAGCAGCTCCCGCGCTTCCTTGTCATCATCGACGATCAGCACACGCTGCGCTGGCAGATCCGGTTCGAGCATGACCGCACTCAGCGCTTCACGCTCGGCGTCGCTCAAAATATCGTGGTCGGGCATAAGTCTCTCTACACGCGTTCAGATCAATCCCCTAGCACCATAGTCGGAAATCGCTAAGCAGAGCTTAAATGTGCGCTTCGTCGGATAGTTTTCCAAGGGCCTAGGCAGAGGTTTAGCACACTTACTACGTAGGATATTTCCCAAACCTCGACTTGAGCACGACTACCTAGACTTACGTCCAATGGGCACTCTGCACTCAGGAGCCGACCATGGCAGACACTCCGACAACAACAAATCGAAAAAGACTGCGGTCATGGTTATGAGTAAAGCGGATGCTTTCACCCAGGCAGGGAAAACCGCGGTGTTGCAAAACATCCAGGGCACCCTGCAGTTCCTTCAGCGTTTCCCGCCGTTCAATCAGATGGAACACGCGCACCTGGCCTACCTGGTCGAACAATGCCAACTGCGCTTCTACGGCCCCGGCGACAGCATCATCAAGCCCGCGGACGGACCGGTTGAGCACTTTTACATCGTCAAGCAAGGCCGAGTGGTCGGCGAGCGTCCGCACACCGCCAAGGGCGGTACCGAAACCACCTTCGAAATCACCACCGGCGAGTGCTTCCCCCTCGCTGCACTGCTGGGCGAGCGTGCGACCCGCACCGAACACCTGGCCGCCGAAGACACCTTTTGCCTGCAGCTGAACAAGCTGGCCTTCATCAAGCTGTTCGCCCTTTCCAACACGTTTCGCGACTTTGCCCTGCGTGGCGTCAGCAGCCTGCTCGATCAGGTCAATCAGCAAGTCCAGCAAAATGCCGCGCAAACACTCGGCACCCAGTACTCGCTCAATACCCGCCTCGGTGAATTGGCCATGCGCCATCCCGTGACCTGCAGTCCGGCAACCCCGCTGCGCGAAGCCGTGACCCTGATGCACGAGCAACAGGTCGGCAGCATCGTGGTGGTCGATGAGCAGAAAGCCCCGCTGGGGATCTTTACCTTGCGCGACTTGCGTCAGGTGGTCGCCGACGGTAACAGCGACTTCAACCAGTCCATCGAGCGGCACATGATCCAGGCGCCGTTTTTCCTGACGCCGGACCACAGCGCGTTCGATGCAGCCATCGCCATGACCGAACGGCACATCGCCCACGTCTGCCTGGTGAAGGATCAACGGCTGTGCGGCGTGGTCTCTGAACGCGACCTGTTTTCCCTGCAACGCGTCGATCTGGTGCACTTGGCACGTACTATCCGCAATGCGCCACGGGTAGAAAACCTGGTGGCAATGCGCGGTGAAATCGGCCAACTGGTCGAACGCATGCTTGCCCATGGTGCGTCCTCGACGCAAATCACCCACATCATTACCTTGCTCAACGATCACACCGTTTGCCGGGTCATTGAACTGACCCTGGCCGACAAGGGCGATCCCGGCATACCGTTCAGCTGGTTGTGTTTCGGCAGCGAAGGCCGCCGCGAGCAGACGCTGCACACCGACCAGGACAACGGCATTCTCTTCCAAGCGCGTGATGCGGCGCACGCAGCCGAGATTCGCAGCAAGTTACTGCCGATCGCCCAGCAGATTAACCAGAGCCTGGCGCTCTGCGGCTTTACGTTGTGCAAGGGCAACATAATGGCCGGCAACCCGGAGCTGTGTTTGTCCCGTGCCGAATGGGCGCGTCGTTTTGCCGCGTTTATTCGCGAAGCAACGCCGCAAAATCTGCTGGGATCGAGCATCTACTTCGACCTGCGGGTGGTCTGGGGCGATGAACAAGGCTGTGAGCAATTGCGCCGCGCGATTCTCGATCAGGTGGCGGACAATCGGCTGTTTCAGCGCATGCTGGCCGACAATGCCCTGCGCCAACGTCCGCCCGTTGGGCGCTTGCGCGAGTTCGTGCTGGCGAAAAAGAACGGTGAGAAAGCCACCCTCGACCTGAAAGTCCAGGGGCTGGCACCCTTTGTCGACGGCGCCCGGCTATTGGCGCTGGCCAATGGAATCGGGGCCAACAATACCCTGGAGCGCTTTCGCCAACTGGTGGCCAAAAAGGTCATTGAACCGCTGGACGGTGCAGCCTATGAAGAGGCCTATCACTTCATTCAGCAAACTCGCATGCAGCAACATCAGCGACAGACCCGCGAGAACTTGCCCTACTCCAACCGGGTCGATCCGGACAGCCTGAATCAACTGGACCGGCGAATCCTGCGTGAATCCCTGCGCCAGGCCCAACGCCTGCAAAGCAGCCTGACCCTGCGGTATCAGCTATGAAGCTGTTTTCCTGGTTGCGCCCCACAGGTCCGACGTTAACGGCCGAGCAACAACAGCGCCTGGAGCAACTGCCGACGAGTGCCCCGACGCTGCGCGAATGCAGCCTGCGTGAACAGCGCTGGGTGGTGGTCGATCTGGAAACCACCGGGCTGAACCTGAACAAGGACGTGGTGCTGTCGATTGGTGCCGTGGTGATCGAAGACGGCGCGATCGACTTCAGTCAGCAGTTCGAGCGGACCTTGCAGCGCAGCGACCGTAAACTTGCGCCGAGCGTGTTGCTTCACGGCCTCGCCCCGAGTGCGATTGCTGCTGGCTGTGATCCCCGGGAGGCGTTGCTGGATTTCATGGCGTTCGTCGGTGACAGTCCGTTGCTGGCGTTTCATGCGCCGTTCGACCAGCACATGCTCGGTCGCGCCCTGAAGGAAAGCCTGGGTTATCGCTTGCACCATCCGTTCTTCGACGTTGCCGACATGGCGCCGTTGCTTTGTCCACAGGCGAACATCCGCGAAGCCGGGCTGGACGACTGGATCGACTGGTTCAAGTTGCAGGTCTTCGAGCGCCACAACGCCAGTGCCGACGCCATGGCCACCGCCGAGTTGGCATTGATCCTGTTCAACCGTGCGCGGGCACAGCAGATTCACAGCCCGTTGAATCTGCAACAGCGGTTGAGCCAGTGGAAACGCCGGCAACAGAGCCATTCCTTTTAAGAGCGCTGCAAACCCCTCGCCAGCCGTGCCACAACTTACTAGGCTAGTCTGTGCCCCTGCTCCTTGAATACCGCTGAGGAATGTCCATGTCCGCCCCCAACATGATCCTGTTCCACAACCCTGCCTCGCCTTACGTGCGCAAAGTGATGGTGCTACTGCATGAAACCGGTCAACTGGACCGCGTGGCACTGCAACACAGCCAACTGACCCCGATCAGCCCCGACGCCGCGTTGAACCAGGACAACCCACTGGGCAAGATCCCGGCGCTGCGCCTGGCCGACGGCAATGTGTTGTACGACAGCCGGGTGATCCTCGATTACCTCGATCAGCAGCACGTCGGCAACCCGCTGATCCCTCGCGAAGGCTCGGCACGCTGGCGGCGCCTGACCCTGGCCGCGCTGGCCGACGGGATCATGGACGCCTCGGTGATGATCCGTTACGAACTCGCCCTGCGCGCCCCGGAGAAACACTGGGATCAGTGGCTCGACGCCCAGCGCGACAAGATCCGCCGTTCCTTGGCGGTGCTGGAAGCCGACGCCATCGCTGAGCTGAGCAGCCATTTCGACGTCGCGGCCATCAGCGTTGCCTGCGCCCTGGGTTATCTGGATTTCCGTCACCCGGACCTGGAATGGCGCAAGACCAACCCGCAACTCAGCGCCTGGTTTACCGAGGTAAGCCTGCGACCGTCGATGCGCGAGACTCAGCCGCCGGTATGAATCCGTGGTGAAATCAGCAGTCGGGCTTATCCGCGACAAAGCGTCTGGCCGGGTTCACCGCCGCGCCAAATTCACGTAATGCCTTGGCACCGATCAGCAGCGGGTAATTGAAACTGCTGCGGTCGGTCAGGTTGACCTCGACCGTGCGCTTGATGCTGCCCAGGCACAGTTCCAGATCAATCACCGGACGCTTGGCAACGTCGGCCACGTTCTTCTCATCGTCTTCGTCGGCGCGGCTTTTGATTTTGCTGATCCGCGAGACTTTGTGCTCGAAGACCTTGTTGCTTGCATCCTTGGTACCCAGACGGAAGCGCACCCAGTCTTCGCCATCGCGGGTGAAGGTTTCGATATCCTTGGCCGACAGCGACGCGGTCAGCGCACCGGTGTCCATCTTGGCCTTGAGGACCTGACCACCGATCTCCGGCAGCTTGATGTATTCGTAACGGCCATACAGGGTCGGCTCGGCAGCCATGACCGGCAGGGCCAGAAGGGATAACAAGGCGAGGACGGATTTCACGTAATGGATTTCCTTGAGAAAAAAGGCGTTGATGCCGAATTCTAGACCGTGAAAAGCACAGTAAGTTGGAACACTGCCTCTGTGGCGAGGGAGCTTGCTCCCGTTCGACTGCGCAGCAGTCGTAAAACCGGTTAATGCGATCTACCTGAGAAATCTCGGTGCATGGTTTTGGGGCCGCTTCGCAGCCCAACGGGAGCAAGCTCCCTCGCCACAAGTGACCTCAATACGCCGGAAGAATAACGCTGCAAAGGTGAAACATTCGTCGTCACCGATTTGGCCTACGGGCCGAAGCTGCTTATCATTGCGCGCCCAAATGCTTCCAAGAGTTATTTATGCGCCGCCTGCTCACCGGCTGTTTTGTCACCTTGCTGCTGTTACTCAACACCCTGGTCCTGTTCGGGCCACTGATGGTGTTTGCCCTGCTCAAACTGCTCTTGCCCGGACGTTTTCGTGATTACGCCAGCACGGCGGTAATGTGGATCGCCGAGACCTGGGCCGAGATCGACAAGCTGATTTTCGCCCTGTGCATCCCCACACAATGGGATATTCGCGGCGGCGAAGGCCTGCGGGTCGACACTTCTTATCTGGTGATCAGCAATCATCTGTCCTGGGTCGATATCCCGGCGCTGATCCAGACCCTCAACCGGCGCACGCCGTTCTTCA
The DNA here is from genome assembly GCF_025465945.1 of Pseudomonas sp. 6D_7.1_Bac1. Classification (GTDB taxonomy): domain Bacteria; phylum Pseudomonadota; class Gammaproteobacteria; order Pseudomonadales; family Pseudomonadaceae; genus Aquipseudomonas. Next base: position 103,432 of record NZ_JANLNW010000023.1, read on the forward strand.
AGTTCTTCCTGAAGAAAGAGCTGATCTGGGTGCCGTTTCTGGGCCTGGCCTGGTGGGCACTGGATTACCCGTTCATGAAGCGCTACAGCAAAGCCTTTCTGGCCCGGCACCCGGAGTTGCAAGGCAAGGATCTGGACATCACCAAAGCCGCCTGCGAGCTGTTCAAGCGCCAACCGGTGAGCGTGGTCAATTACCTGGAAGGCACTCGCTTCACTCCCGCCAAACGCACCGAACAGCAATCGCCCTTCAAGCATTTGCTCAAGCCCAAGGCGGGCGGCGTGGCGTTTGTCCTGGCAGCGCTGGGTGAACAGCTGGATGCGGTGCTCGATGTGAGCGTGGTTTATCCACAGGCGAAGATTCCGGGTTTCTGGGCGTTGATCAGCGGCGCGGTGCCGCGGGTGATCATCGACATCAAGACCCGTGAGCTGGATCCGACATTGTGGCAGGGCGATTACGAAAACGATCCGGCGTTTCGCCAGAGCGTCCAGAACTGGGTCAACCAGCTCTGGACCGAGAAGGACTCACGCATCGACGCCTTGCGCGCCGAGCGGGCTGAATCAGCCGCCGGCACCCCAGATTCCGCCGAGGCTATTGAGTAGCGAACCGCCAACCCCCTGCTGACCGAGGTATTGCAGCAGGATCGGGGCAAACTGGCCGACCATGCCGCTGTCCATGCCAAGCGCGGTGAAGGCGTTGTTCAGGTCACTGGTGTTCTTGACATTGCCCAGAGCGCTGTTCAGGCCTGCCGCCTGGCCAGGCGAACTGCCGAGCAGGCCGCTCAAGCCACCCAGGCTGCCCAATGCATTGCTGCCCGATAGCTGATCCAGACCCGGCACGCTCTTGCTCAACTGCGAATAATCGGCCGAGCCCAGCTGATTCTTTGCCAACCCCAACATGGCGCCGGTGCCGCCAATCGCCTGCTCCGGGGTCACGTTCAGCGAACTCAGCGCACTCAAAAGACCTGCTGCTTGCGGGGTCGGCGCTGCGGCAGCCGCCTGATCGCCGCCCTGCATGCTGGACACGGCACCGGCTACATCGTTCAGGCTGAAGCCTGCGGCGAAGACCGGGCTGGTCGCCAGAGTCATGAGCGAAGCCAAAGCAAAACCGCGTGAAATTTTCATCGAGACGAACTCCTGAACCCTGAAAGCCACCCGAAATCAGGTGGTGGAAACCAGCCGTTGGACTGGTCGTGACACCAATTGTTCCCGGTCATTGTGCACCGCACCGGGCCGCCTGAAATCTAGTCCAGAAATATTTTTCCTGCGCTGCATCCACTGTTTGCCCGGCTGCGTATATCAAGCACGGACAGACATTCCTGGCCGATTCCTCACCAAGGACAATCACCATGAAGCGCACTTCGATTAAAGCCCCGTTGATCGCCAGCCTGCTGAGCCTGGCCGTGACCTGCGGTTTGGCCCTCAATACCGTGCAAGCGGCCGACATGAGCCACGACACTGTGATGGTCGGCGGACAAGCCATGATGCCGAGCAAGGACATCATCGATAACGCCGTGAACTCGGCGGATCACACCACCCTGGTCGCCGCCGTGAAAGCCGCTGGCCTGGTCGATACCCTCAAAGGTAAAGGCCCGTTCACCGTGTTCGCACCGGTCAACTCGGCGTTCGCCGCCTTGCCCGCCGGCACCGTCGATAGCCTGCTCAAACCCGCCAACAAGGCTACGCTGACCCACATCCTCACCTACCATGTGGTCGCCGGCAAACTCGACATGGCGACGCTGGCCCAGCAGATCAAGGCCGGCGGCGGTAAAGCCGAACTCACCACCGTCAGCGGCGGCAAGCTGTGGGTGACGATGAACGGCCCGCACAACATCACCCTCAAGGACGAAAAAGGCGCCACTGCCGATATCACTACCTACGACGTGTACCAATCCAACGGCGTGATTCAGGTCATCGACAAAGTGCTGATGCCTAAAAGCTAAGCACTGACGCCGGCCCTGCGCATCGGGGCCGGCGTTACCTTGAGGCCTGTCGCCGTGAATGGAACAACTGCGCACTGTGAACTAACCTCTGGCTGCAACCGACAGCGCATGCCAACCGAGATTGCCTGGAGAACGGTCATTTCCACCGCCGACGCCGATCCGCTCAGACAGCTACTCGCCCAATGTTCACTGGGTGACCGCCGTGCTTTCGAGACGCTCTACCGCAGCGTTGCACCGCGACTGCATGGCGTGGCGCTGCGCTTCATGGGGCGCAGCGACCTGGCCGAAGAAGTACTGCAGGAAAGCTTCGTGCGCATCTGGAACAACGCCTCGCGCTACCAGGCGCATTTGTCGGCACCGATGACCTGGATGATCAATATCACCCGCAACCAGGCCATCGACCAATTGCGCAAACACCGCGACCGGCGCCTCAGCGAACTGGAAGAACAGTCGCTGGTCGACGAAGCGCCCTCGGCCCATGAGTTACTCAGCAGCGACCGTGAAGCCAGCGCGCTGAAGCGCTGCCTGGAGACCCTTGAGGGCATGCAGCGCCAATCGATTACCGTGGCCTACTTTCAGGGCTTGTCCTGTTCTGAACTGGCCGAACATCTGGCTGCGCCCCTGGGCTCGGTCAAGTCCTGGATCCGCCGCGGTATGGAGCGCCTGCGCAGGTGCCTTGAATCATGAACTATCAAAACAGACGCCTGCGCCGTGCCCTCGCCGCCGACTACGCCATTGGCCTGATGCCCGCCGCCGCACGCCGTCGCTTCGAACAGCTGCTGCTGGACGACGCCGAACTGCGCCTTGAGCTGGCCAAGTGGCAGGAAAGCCTGACCCGTCTCAACGAACCATTGGTCGAAGTGCCCGTACCCGATCGGGTGTGGACGGCCATCAATGCCCGCATCGAGCCGCAAGAACTGCATGTGCCGGCCAAACGCCCCTTCTGGAACTGGCTGCGCGTAACGGTGGCGGTCTGCTCGCTGCTGGTGGCGATGACGCTGGGCATTCTCTACAACCGCGACACTGCCCAGTACAGCGCAACATTGCTCAGCGCCAGCGCGCAGCCTGCGTTGCGGATCAAGGCGCATGACGACTACCTGCAAATCGAGCCGTTGACCCTGGCCGCTGTCGACCCCGGACACAGCCTCGAATTGTGGGCGATTCCAGCAGATGGCAAACCGATTTCCCTGGGCGTGATCCCGGCCGGCGGTAAAGGTCGGGTTGAGCTAAGCGATGAACAACAGGTGCTGCTGGGTAAACCGATAGCGCTGGCGGTCAGCCTTGAACCCGAAGGCGGTTCGCCGACCGGACAACCGACCGGGCCGGTGTTGTATCAGGGGGCGTTGGCGGGGCTCTAAATCAACACACAAAACCCGGTGGGAGCGAGCCTGCTCGCGATGACAGCCTTACATTCAAAGTTGATGTTGGCTGTTAGGAAGCCATCGCGAGCAGGCTCGCTCCCACATGGGCTGTGTTCAGTTGAAAGGCCCCACCAAGCTGCAGGACGACCAAGTTTAGTCCGACACCACTTTGGGAAAGTACTTGCCAAGCCGAACCTTGCCGCTCAAGAGAATGGCGCTTATAGTCCGCCCGTCGCCCACATGGCGATTCGGGTTTGGCGACCCGGAGGATGTGATGCAAAAGCTCTGTGCTTGCTTGCAGACGTTTTTGCACCCGCAAGGCTGCGTTATGGCAGCTGTGCGCGGGAGACCTTCGGGTCTGCCGGTATCCATCCCCGGTTCGCCAACCTGCGTACAGCTGTCACCCGTTCGTTTGGCGACGATCGAGTGGTAGCCCTCTTCAATCTGGATGGAGTTTTACCTATGAACCGCTACATGCCCATCACCGGCGTCGACTGCAATCGCGCATCCCTGCTCATCGACACCGAAGCCCCGCTGGACGTGCTCCACGAAACTGCCGCCTACCGCATCCGTACCGTCACCCAGTTGCTGGAGAACATCGCCTTTCGCGATGAGATCAGCAGCGATGCCGTGGTGCTCCACGACTTCGCCCAACTGCTGGCCATTCCGCTGCGCGACGGCTGCGACCTGCTCGACGTGATCGGCCGCCGCTTGCGCGCCAACCCCACCCCCTAAACCCACCGCCCTACCCTGATCATTCCCACGCTCCCGCGTGGGAATGCCGCCTGTGACGCTCTGCGTCACATCCCGCCGCCGACGGGCTGGCGTAACCTGCAATCTTTTCATGGCCATAAAACACTCCAATGAATCCGTCGTCTTTCAGGCTTTATTCCCCTCCATCCGCTCAAATGAAACACTCATTTCTAATTCGTATAAACAACTGTCAGATCTGACAGTTGGCGCCCGCCCGTGATGCGCTCACGATGTTTTTCGTAACATCGGGAACGGGGAGTGAGCAGGCAAACAAATGCTCACACCCCATCGGTTATTGAGCACGTGGGAAGTATGAAAATGGCAGATAGACAGGACGGTACGGTCAAGTGGTTCAACGATGAAAAGGGCTTTGGGTTCATCACACCGAATGGTGGAGGTGACGACCTTTTCGTGCACTTCAAATCGATAGAAGGTGATGGTTTCAAATCTCTGAAAGAGGGCCAGAAAGTGTCCTTCGAATCAGAGAAAGGACAAAAGGGGATGCAGGCAGCAAAGGTACGACCCGAATGAAACGGCACCCTCCGGGTTCCTGAATGTTCGACAAGGCCTGCGCTGCCTGATAGTGAGCGTGGGCCATTTTTATGGGAGATGGGCGATGAAGAAGCAACCGATAGAGCGCAATGACTCGTCCAAAGGCTGCATCGGCATGATTTCTGCCCACGTGGATGGCCGGGAAATTTTTTTTCGGATCAACTCAGTCGAAGACGGCGGACCGGTAATAAAAGTCGGGCAAACGGTAACTTATGACCTCGAAGAAAAGGACGGCCAGTACTTCGCGGTCAACATTGAAGTGGTCGATGATCCAGAACAATGGCATTAGCGGCTATTCCCCATCATGAATGATGATAATCCGCCGCAATAAAAAGCGACCTTGACAGAGCGCTACCTACACACCTGAAAAGATCGCTTTTTTATATCAACTCAATAACTTACGCCGCACTAAACAACTTATGCGGATCAATCACAAACTTCTTCGGTACACCGGCATCGAATTCGCCGTAACCACGTGGTGCATCATCGAGGCTGATGACCTCAACACCCACGATGTCGGCAATCTTGATGCGGTCCCACATGATCGCCTGCATCAGTTGGCGGTTGTACTTCATCACCGGGGTCTGGCCGGTGTGGAAGCTGTGGGATTTGGCCCAGCCCAGACCGAAGCGGATGCTCAGGCTGCCCATTTTCGCGGCGGCATCGACTGCGCCCGGATCTTCGGTGACGTACAGGCCAGGGATACCGATTTTGCCAGCAACGCGAACCACGCCCATCAGCGAGTTGAGCACGGTGGCCGGTGCTTCGTGTTTCACCCCGTCATGGCCGTGACCACGGGCTTCAAAGCCCACGGCGTCGACGGCACAGTCGACTTCCGGCTCACCCAACAGTGCAGCGATCTGTTCGTGCAGTGGGGTGTCTGTCGACAGGTCGGCGATTTCGAAACCCTGGGCCTTGGCGTGAGCCAGACGGATCGGGTTGACGTCGCCGATGATCACCACCGCCGCGCCCAACAGGCGAGCGGAAGCGGCAGCCGCCAGACCGACCGGACCTGCGCCGGCGATGTAAACGGTACTGCCTGGGCCAACACCCGCCGTGACAGCGCCGTGGTAACCGGTCGGCAGAATGTCCGAGAGGCAGGTCAGGTCACGGATTTTTTCCATGGCCCGGTCGCGATCCGGCAGTTTCAGCAGGTTGAAGTCGGCATACGGCACCATCGCGTATTCGGCCTGGCCGCCGGTCCAGTCACCCATGTCGACATAACCATAGGCACCACCCGGACGGGCCGGGTTAACGCTCAGGCAGACACCGGTGTGCATCTCTTTGCAGGAACGGCAGCGCCCGCAAGCAACGTTGAACGGCACGGATACCAGGTCGCCGATTTTCAGGTTCTCGACATCGCTGCCCTTCTCGATCACTTCACCGGTGATCTCGTGCCCCAGCACCAGACCGGTCTGGGCGGTGGTACGGCCGCGCACCATGTGCTGGTCGGAACCACAGATGTTGGTGGAAACCACACGCAGGATGACACCGTGTTCGATCTTCCTGCCGCGTGGGTCCTGCATTTTGGGATAGTCGATTTTCTGTACTTCGACCTTGCCGTTGCCGAGATACACCACACCACGATTACCAGACATGCTTTCACCTCGCTGTTGTTTTTATGTAGCGGTCGCGTCGCCCTGGATCGGCGGCGCGTTGATTGCTCGGGTTATTGCTTGTGTCTTGTGTTGTTTGTAAGGGCCTCATCGCGAGCAGGCTCGCTCCCACATTGGATCTTTGGTGTGACTGAGATCTGTGTGCTGACACAAATCCCTGTGGGAGCGAGCCTGCTCGCGATGACGATTTAAAGAACGACGGTGCGATTGGCGTTAAGGAACACTCGTCGTTCAATGTGATAACCCACCGCTCGGGCCAACGTCAGCCCTTCGATATCCCGACCTTTGGCAATCAGGTCTTCGGGGTAATGGCTGTGATCCACCGCTTCCACGCCTTGGGCGATGATCGGGCCTTCATCAAGGTCGTTGTTGATGTAATGCGCCGTAGCGCCCACCAGTTTCACGCCTTTGTTGTAGGCCTGGTGATACGGCTTGGCGCCTTTGAAACCGGGCAGCAACGAGTGATGGATATTGATCGCTTTGCCATCGAGCTTGCGGCACAGCTCCGGCGACAGCACTTGCATATAGCGCGCAAGCACCACCAGTTCAGCCCCGGACTCTTCGATCACCTGCCAGACCTGCCGCTCTTGCGCGGGCTTGTCGTTAGGGTCGAGCGGGAAGTGGTAATAGGGAATCCCATGCCAGTCGGCCAGCGGTTTGAGGTCCGGGTGGTTGGACACCACGGCAACCACGTCCATCGACAATTGGCCAATGCGTTGGCGATAGAGCAAGTCGTTGAGGCAGTGATCGGCCTTGGAGACCATGATCACCACTTTTGGCCGGTGGTGCGGCGGCGTCAGTTCGAAAATCATGCCGAACGCGTCGGTCCGTTCGGCCAGACCTGCGCGGAACGCCTGTTCGTCGAAGGCGTCGGGCTGACGGAACTCCACCCGAATGAAGAAGCGGCCGGAAAGCCGATCATCGAAAGAGTGGTGCTCGGTGACGTAGCAACCCTGTTCGAACAGAAAACGGGTCACCGCATCCACCGTGCCCAAGACGCTCGGGCAATCGGCGGTCAAAATCCATGTGTCTGGGGCGCGGCTCATAGTGCGGTGACTCCTGTTCGTGAGTGACGCAGCTCTCGTAGCAGTTGCCGAAGGCTACGTCCGGCGGCGAAGCCGTCGTAAAGCCTGAATCCCCGATTCCGAATCAAAACCGGGGTGCCCGAATTGCGACGGCTGCGCCGCCGAACGCAGCCTTCGGCAGCTGCTACAGGACATGTGCAAGCCTCAAAAAATCAAGCCTGAACGCTAAGGCCGTATTCCGCCGCCGCATCCTGCAACCACAACCACCAGTAATCCGAGAAGCTGCGGCGGATCAGCAGTTCCCAAGTGTCTTCAGCGGTATGACGGATCACCAGTTGCGACTTGGCGAACACCGTGCCGACCGCTTTGCCCACCGGGAAATTGTTGGGATGTACGTCGTAGCTGGTGGACTTCATCAGCACTTCGCGGACTTTCGGGCCGCTCAGTTCAAGAATCTGCTGGCCACCGCTGACGTTGACGATGGAGATATGCAGATCACCCAAGGCCTCACGCAGTTTTTTCTCGGCAGCGAATTCTTCACCGCTCGGCACGATCAGCAGCCACTCGTCCGGGCCCATCCATTGCAAGCTGGTTTCGCCTTTGGCGACCACGGTCAGCGCTACTGGCAGTTCCAGGCCCAGGGCCTTGTGCACGCCAGCGGCGAATGCCGGGTTGTGGGCATCGCCACGAATGGTCAGGTGGCCCAGGAGTTTTTTCTCACGCACGGTAACACCGGCGTTTTTACGGCCCTTGCCCACCAGGCTGGCGAGGTCGGCGTGATGCAGCGACGACTCGGCCTTTGCCCCAGTGGTTGGGCGCTGTTGGTAAACGTTGGCTGTGGTCATAAAGCACCTGTCTTGAATTCTGTTGGTTCCGGCCCTTGTAGTGACTGTTCTGCCGTCTTCGCGAGCAAGCTCGCTCCCACAAGGGTCACGCGATCTCCTGTGGGAGCGAGCTTGCTCGCGATGCAGTCAACGCGGTTCAGCTGCCACCCCACAGGACCCGAGGCCATCAAATGTTCTGGCGATCGCCTTTCGGATCGAAGAACACCGAAGAAACGATTTCCGCTTCGATCACGCTGCCGTCGGCCAGCGGCGCAAACACGCGCTCGCCGAGGCGCTTCAAGCCGCCTTTGACCACACCCATGGCAAACGAATAGCCGAGGGAGTTGTGGGCGTAACTGGAGGTCACGTGACCGACCATGCTCATCGGGATCGCTTGCTTGGTGTTGAACACCAGTTGCGCGCCTTCCGGCAGCCATTTGGTCGGGTCGATCGGCTTGAGGCCGACCAACTGTTTGCGTTGATCACGCACGCAGTCTTCGCGATTCATGCCACGCCAGCCGATCCACGAGAACGGTTTGGTGCGACCCACGCACCAGCCCATGTTCAGGTCGTCCGGGGTCATCGAGCTGTCAGTGTCCTGGCCGACGATGATGAAACCCTTCTCGGCCCGCAGGACGTGCATGGTTTCAGTGCCGTACGGCGTCAGGTTGTACTTCTTGCCAGCCTCGACGATTTTTTCCAGTACGCCCATGGCGTAGTCGGCCTGTACGTTGACTTCGTACGACAGCTCACCGGTAAACGAGATCCGGAACACCCGCGCCGGCACACCACCCACCAGGCCTTCTTTCCAGGTCATGAACGGGAAGCCGTCCTTGTCCAGGTCGATATCGGTCACTTCGCTGAGCAGCTTGCGGCTGTTCGGCCCCGACAGAGTCATGGTTGCCCAGTGGTCGGTAACCGAGGTGAAGTACACCTTCAGGTCTGGCCATTCGGTCTGGTGATAGATTTCCAGCCATTGCAGCACGCGTGCAGCGCCGCCGGTGGTGGTGGTCATCACGAAGTGGTTGTCGGCCAGGCATGCAGTGACGCCGTCATCGAAAACCATGCCGTCTTCTTTGCACATCAGGCCGTAGCGCGCCTTGCCCACGTCGAGCTTGGTCCAGGCGTTGGTGTAGACGCGGTTGAGGAACTCACGCGCATCCGGGCCTTGAATGTCGATCTTGCCGAGGGTGGAGGCATCGAGCAGGCCGACGCTCTCGCGCACGGCCAGGCATTCGCGTTTCACCGCGGCATGCAGGTCTTCACCGTTTTTCGGGAAGTACCAAGGACGTTTCCACTGACCGACGTCTTCAAACTCGGCGCCGTTCTTCACGTGCCAGGCGTGCAACGCGGTGTAACGCACCGGCTCGAAGATATGCCCACAGTGACGACCGGCTACCGCGCCGAAGGTCACCGGCGTGTAGTTCGGGCGGAACATGGTGGTGCCCATCTGCGGGATGGTCACGTTCAGCGAACGGGCGGCAATGGCCAGACCGTTGACGTTGCCGAGCTTGCCCTGATCGGTGCCGAAGCCCAGCGCGGTGTAGCGTTTGACGTGCTCGACCGACTCGAAGCCTTCGCGGGTCGCCAGTTCGATGGCGGCAGCGGTGACGTCGTTTTGCAGGTCGACGAATTGCTTCGGCGCACGTGCGGTGTTCTTTTCGTGTGGCACCTGGAACAGCGCCAGAGTCGGCTCTTCCACACGGCTCAGGACTTTTGGCAGGACGCCTTCGACCGCTTTGAAGCCGGCTTCGCTGGCGGCGCGCACGCCGCCTTCAAAACCATCAGCAAGGGAATCACCGAGGCCATAGACACCGTTGATACCGCCGACACACACGCGCTTCTGCGGTGCTTCGCCCGGTACGAAACCGAGGATATCTTCACGCCAGATCGGTTTGCCGCCCAAGTGCGACGCCAGGTGAACCACCGGGCTGTAGCCGCCGGAACTGGCAACCAGGTCGCATTCAAGCCATTCGCCAGGGCTGGTAACGGTGTGCGCTTTGACGTCGATGGCCGCAACACGAGCGGCGGTCACGCGCTTGCTGCCGCGTGCTTCGATCACCGCGCTGCCGGTCAGAATACGGATACCTTTGGCCCGTGCTTCTTCTACCAGTGCACCGCGAGGATTGCTCCGCGCATCAGCGACGGCCACCACTTGCAGGCCGGCGTCGAGCCAGTCCAATGCAACGCGGTAGGCGTGATCGTTGTTGGTCGACAGCACGAGTTTTTTGCCCGGTGCTACGCCATAACGACGCACATAGGTCGAAATCGCACCGGCCAGCATGTTGCCCGGCACGTCGTTGTTGCCGTAGACCAGCGGGCGCTCACATGCGCCGGTGGCCAGCACCACGCGCTTGGCGCGAACCCGGTGGATACGCTGACGAACCTGGCCAATCGGTGCGCGGTCGCCGAGGTGATCGGTGAGGCGTTCGTGAATGGTCAGGAAGTTGTGGTCGTGGTAACCGTTGACGGTCGCCCGTGGCAACAGCAGCACGTCCGGCAAGCCTTTGAGCTCAGCGATCACGCTGGCCACCCATTCGGTCGCCGGTTTGCCGTCGAGGCTTTCACGGGAGTCGAGCAGGCTACCGCCGAACTCTTCCTGCTCGTCGGCCAGAATCACTCGGGCACCGCTGCGCGCAGCCGCCAGGGCAGCCGCCAGACCGGCCGGGCCACCGCCGACGATCAGCACGTCGCAGTGCTGGTTCATGTAGTCGTAGGTGTCCGGATCGTTTTCGGTCGGCGAACGACCGAGACCTGCGGCCTTACGAATGTACTTCTCGTAGGTCATCCAGAACGATTGCGGGTACATGAAGGTTTTGTAGTAGAAACCCGGTGGCATCAGCTTGCCCCCGACCTTGCCGAGAATCCCCATCATGTCGTTGTTCACGCTCGGCCAGCCGTTGGTGCTGGTGGCGACGAGGCCCTGGTACAGCGCCTGTTGAGTGGCGCGCACGTTAGGAATTTGCGTGGCTTCGGTGGCACCGATCTGCAACACGGCGTTCGGCTCTTCGGCACCGGCGGCGAAGATCCCGCGAGGACGCGAATACTTGAAGCTGCGGCCGATGATGTCGACGCCGTTGGCCAGCAATGCAGCGGCCAGGGAGTCGCCTTCAAAGCCTTTGTAGATCTGGCCGTTGAAGCTGAAGCTCAGGACTTTGTTGCGGTCGATCCGTCCACCGTTGGACAGGCGATTGATCTGGCTCATACCTTCGCTCCCAGAGCCTGCGCGGCCGCTTTCGGACTTTCAGTCTTGTCGGTGAACTGTGGCTTGGTGCCGATCTTGTAGGTTTCGAGAATCTCGTAGGTCACGGTGTCACGGGTGACGTTGAAATACTGGCGGCAACCGGCGACGTGATCCCACAGTTCGTGGTGCAAGCCGCGAGGGTTATCGCGGAAGAACATGTAGTCGCCCCACTCCTCGTCGGTGCAGGTGTTCGGGTCCAGCGGGCGCGGGATATGCGCCTGGCCGGATGCGTGGAATTCCTCTTCGGAGCGCAGCTCGCCGCAGTGAGGACAGAAGATATGCAACATAGGGATTTCTCCTGTTAGTGGGCGACTGCAGCAGCGCCGTGTTCGTCGATCAGCGCACCGTTGTGGAAACGGTCGATGGAGAAAGGTGCAGCCAACGGGTGCATTTCACCCTTGGCGAGGCTGGCGGCAAACACGTTGCCCGAGCCCGGAGTCGCTTTGAAACCACCGGTACCCCAACCGCAGTTGAAGAACATGTTCGGCACCGGTGTTTTCGAGATGATCGGGCACGCATCCGGGGTGGTGTCGACGATGCCGCCCCACTGGCGGTTCATCCGTACGCGGGACAGCACCGGGAACATCTCGACGATGGCCTGGATGGTGTGCTCGATCACCGGGTACGAGCCGCGCTGGCCGTAGCCGTTGTAGCCGTCGATACCGGCGCCGATCACCAGGTCGCCCTTGTCGGACTGGCTGATGTAACCGTGCACGGCGTTGGACATGATCACGCTGTCGATAATCGGCTTGATCGGCTCGGACACCAGCGCTTGCAGCGGGTGGGATTCGATCGGCAGACGGAAGCCGGCCAGTTTGGCCATGTGCCCGGAGTTACCGGCGGTGACCACGCCGACGCGCTTGGCGCCGATGAAGCCCTTGTTGGTTTCAACGCCGATGCACACGCCGTTTTCCTTGCGGAAACCGATCACTTCGGTCTGCTGGATCAGGTCCACGCCCAATGCGTCAGCGGCACGGGCAAAGCCCCAGGCCACGGCATCGTGACGGGCCACGCCGCCGCGACGCTGAACGGTAGCGCCCATCACCGGGTAGCGAGTGTTTTTCGAGCAGTCGAGGTACGGAATCTCGTCAGCCACTTGCTGAGCGGTGAGCAGTTCGCCGTCGACGCCGTTGAGGCGGTTGGCGCTGACCCGACGCTCGGAATCACGAATGTCCTGCAGGGTGTGGCACAGGTTGTAAACGCCACGCTGGGAGAACATCACGTTGTAGTTCAGGTCCTGGGACAGACCTTCCCAGAGTTTCATCGCGTGTTCATACAGGTGCGCCGACTCGTCCCACAGGTAGTTGGAACGCACGATGGTGGTGTTGCGCGCGGTGTTACCGCCGCCCAGCCAGCCTTTCTCGACCACGGCCACGTTAGTGATGCCGTGTTCCTTGGCCAGGTAGTAGGCGGTCGCCAGACCATGCCCGCCGCCGCCGACGATGACCACGTCGTAGACTTTTTTCGGAGTCGGCGTGCGCCACATCTTCTGCCAGTTTTCGTGGTGGCTGAGGGAGTGTTTGAAGAGGCCGAAGCCTGAATAGCGTTGCATAGTCATTTACTCCAAAACCGCGCTCAGCGATAAACCGGGAAGTCCGCGCACAGGGCCGCCACATGCTTGGCAACGTTGGCCTCGACATCGGCGTCGCCGAGGTTGTCGAGGATGTCGCAGATCCAGCCGGCCAGCTCAATGCACTGGGTCACCTTGAAACCGCGCGTGGTGACCGCCGGGGTGCCGATACGCAGGCCCGAGGTGACGAACGGCGATTGTGGATCGTTCGGTACGGCGTTCTTGTTCACGGTGATATGGGCACGACCCAAGGCGGCGTCAGCTTCTTTACCGGTCAGGCCCTGACGGATCAGGCTCACCAGGAACAGGTGGTTGTCAGTACCGCCGGACACTACATCGTAGCCACGTTTGATAAAAACGCCGGCCATTGCCTGAGCGTTGTCGATCACTTGTTGCTGATAGGCCTTGAAGCCCGGTTCCAGCGCTTCCTTGAAGCACACGGCCTTGGCGGCAATCACGTGCATCAGCGGGCCGCCCTGGCCACCGGGGAACACGGCAGCGTTGAGTTTCTTTTCCAGCTCTTCATTGGCCTTGGCCAGGATCAGACCGCCACGTGGACCGCGCAGGGTCTTGTGGGTGGTGGTAGTGACCACGTCGGCATACGGCAGCGGGTTCGGGTACAGGCCAGCAGCGACCAGACCGGCCACGTGAGCCATGTCGACGAACAGGTAAGCACCGACCTTATCGGCGATCTGACGGAAACGTGGGAAATCCAGGGTTTTCGAGTAGGCCGAGAACCCTGCAATGATCATTTTCGGCTTGTGCTCGACCGCCATGCGCTCGACTTCGTCGTAATCGATCAGCCCGGTGGCGGTGTCGATGCCGTACTGCACCGCGTTATAGAGCTTGCCGGAGAAGCTGACCTTGGCGCCGTGGGTCAGGTGACCACCGTGAGCCAGGCTCATGCCCAGAACGGTATCGCCGGCCTGCAGCAGCGCCAGGAATACCGCGGCGTTGGCCTGGCTGCCGGAGTGCGGCTGGACGTTGGCGTAATCGGCGCCGAACAGCAGTTTGGCGCGTTCGATGGCCAGCGCTTCGACTTTGTCGACGTGCTCGCAGCCGCCGTAGTAGCGCTTGCCCGGGTAGCCTTCGGCGTATTTGTTGGTCAGGCCGCTGCCTTGCGCTTCCATAACACGCTTGCTGGTGTAGTTCTCTGACGCGATCAGCTCGATGTGATCTTCCTGGCGCAGCTCTTCGGCATTCATCGCCGCCAGCAGTGCATCGTCGTAACCCTTGATCTGATCTTGCTTGCTGAACATCGCATCTCTCCCAGCGGCGGCGGTGCGCCTTTCGTCTCGGTGAGGCACGTACCTTTCGGCAGTGCCCTTTGGATGCGATGGTATGGCCGGCTTCGAGTGGTCAAATGCCTATGGACGCCACGCAAAGGTGCGTTTACGACATGACCCGATATCGAGGGGAAAATGCTGACGGCTCTTGTGGCGCAGTGATGTTTCAAGGTTTGCAGGAGACACGTGCATAATCACTCAAGCTGTTTGCATTTTTCCTACAGAAACTGAGCGTGTGCTCCCCTGCCAATCTTGGGTACAGTGCGCACCATCATCGACCACGGAAGCCGGCCATGACCGACAAGAGCCAACAATTCGCCAGCGACAACTATTCCGGCATCTGCCCCGAAGCCTGGGCCGCCATGGAACAGGCCAATCAAGGTCACCAACGCGCCTATGGCGACGATGAGTGGACCGCACGCGCCTCGGACGATTTCCGCCAACTGTTCGAAACCGACTGCGAAGTGTTCTTCGCCTTCAACGGCACCGCGGCCAACTCGCTGGCGCTGTCGTCGCTGTGCCAGAGTTACCACAGCGTGATTTGCTCGGAAACCGCCCACGTCGAAACCGACGAATGCGGCGCACCGGAATTCTTCTCCAACGGCTCCAAGCTGCTCATCGCTCGCACCGAAAACGGCAAGCTGACCCCGGAATCGATCCGCGAAATCGCCCTCAAGCGCCAGGATATTCACTACCCCAAACCGCGCGTCGTGACCCTGACCCAGGCGACCGAAGTCGGCAGCGTCTACACCCCGGAAGAAATCCGCGCCATCAGCGCCACCTGCAAAGAGCTGGGCCTGAACCTGCATATGGACGGCGCACGCTTCTCCAACGCTTGCGCGTTCCTCAACTGCTCGCCCGCCGACCTGACCTGGAAAGCCGGTGTCGACGTGCTGTGCTTTGGCGGCACAAAAAACGGCATGGCGGTGGGTGAGGCGATTCTGTTCTTCAATCAGAAACTGGCTGAAGACTTCGACTACCGCTGCAAACAGGCCGGGCAACTGGCCTCGAAAATGCGTTTTCTCTCGGCGCCGTGGGTCGGCCTGCTGGAAAACGACGCCTGGCTCAAACACGCCCGCCACGCCAACTACTGCGCGCATCTGCTGGCCGAGCTGGTAAGCGACATTCCAGGGGTTGAACTGATGTTCCCGGTGCAAGCCAACGGCGTGTTCCTGCAACTCTCGGAATCGGCCGTCGCGGCCCTGACCGCCAAGAGCTGGCGTTTCTACACCTTCATCGGCAAGGGCGGCGCCCGCTTCATGTGCTCGTGGGACACCGAGGAAGAGCGGGTACGGGAACTGGCGGCGGATATTCGGGAAGTGATGGTGGGGTAATACCCTCAGCGCAATGAAATAAAACAGTGTGGCGAGGGAGCTTGCTCCCGCTCGGCGGCGAAGCCGTCGTGAATTCAGCAAACACGGTGTGCCAGCCACACCGCATGCTCAGGATTTGGGGCTGCTCCGCAACCCAGCGGGAGCAAGCTCCCTCGCCACAGAAAGTATCCACGCCCCCCTGCACCCTGACTGCTTGCATCTGAAGACTTGGTCTACATTGACTCAGATAAAAACAATCAGGAGCGCATGCATGTCATTACAAGGCAAAACCCTGTTCATTACCGGCGCCAGCCGTGGGATCGGCCGCGAGATTGCTCTGCGCGCTGCGCGAGACGGGGCCAACATCGTGATTGCCGCCAAAAGCGCCGAACCGCACCCTAAACTTCCCGGCACCATCTTCAGCGTGGCGCAGGAAGTCGAAGCGGCGGGAGGCAAGGCGCTGGCATTGCAGGTGGATGTTCGCGATGAAACCGCAGTGCGAGACGCAATGGCTAAAGCCAGCAAGCGTTTCGGCAGCATCGATGCACTGATCAACAATGCCGGGGCGATCAAGTTGACCGGGGCTGCGCACATCGAACTCAAGCGCTTCGACCTGATGCACCAGATCAACACCCGCGCCGTCCTGCTGTGCAGCCAGGCCGCCCTGCCTTATCTGAAAAGGACCGGCGGGCACATCCTCAACCTTTCGCCGCCGTTGAATCTGGCAACCAAATGGTTCGCCCAATACAGCCCCTACACCGTGACCAAGTACGGCATGAGCATGCTGACCCTGGGCATGAGCGAGGAGTTCAAGGCCTACGGCATCAGCGTCAATTCGTTGTGGCCGCAGACCATGATCGCCACCGCCGCCATCGAGTTCCAGCTAGGCTCGCGCGAGTCGTTCAAGCATGCCCGCACGCCCGCAATCATGGCCGATGCCGCCCACGTCATTCTGAGCAGCGCCAACCGCAGCATCACCGGCCGCTTGATGATCGATGAGGAAATACTTCGCGAACATGGCGAAACCGAATTCGATCATTACCGCTTTGAGCCGGACAACCAAGCGACGCTGATGCCCGACCTGTTTGTGGATTGAAATACCAACCAATGTGGGAGCGAGCCTGCTCGCGATGAGGCCGGAGCATTCAACATTGATGTTGACTGATCCACCGCCATCGCGAGCAGGCTCGCTCCCACATTGGGTTCTGCGGCGTTCATTAGAACTCGATGCGCACATCGCCCTTCGGCACGCTGCAGCACGACAGGATGTAACCCTCGGCTTCGTCTTCTTCGGTGATCCCGCCGTTGTGCTCCATGTCGACCTCCCCGCCCAGTTTCATCACCTTGCACGTCCCGCAAATCCCCATCCCGCAGGCTTTCGGAATCAGCAGGCCAAGTTTGGCGGCAGCGGCGTGAACGGTTTCGCCGGGCGCCACGCGGATGCTTTTGCCGGACGCGGTGAATTCCACCTGATGCAGATCCGCCACGTCGATTTGCGGGGCATCGGCCGCTTGTTCGGCGTGTTCCACGGCGTCGGCGCGGGCCTCGGGCGGCGTGGCGCCGAAGGACTCTTCGTGATACCGCGACATGTCAAAGCCAGCGGCTTCCAGCAGGCGTTTGACCGCGTGCATGTAAGGCGTCGGACCGCAGCAGAACACTTCGCGCTCAAGGAAGTCCGGCGCCATCAGCTCCAGCATTTTGTGGTTCAGGTAACCGCGATAACCGGCCCACGGCTCACCCATGCCATGTTTTTCGCAGATCAGGTGCAGGCTGAAGTTGTCGATCCGCGACGCCATGTGCTCCAGCTCGCGGTGATAGATGATGTCTTTCGGCGAGCGGGCGCTGTGGATAAACACCATGTCGACGTTGCCGTTGGTGTCGTAGAACCAGCGAGCCATGGACATCACCGGGGTGATCCCGACGCCACCGCTGAGATAGAGCACTTTGGGCGCGGTGAAATCCATGGCGTTGAACAGCCCGACCGGCCCGTGCACCGCCAGCTCCTGGCCTTCGTGCAGGGTGTCGTGCAGCCAGTTGGAGACCTTGCCGCCCGGCACGCGCTTGATGGTCACCGAAAAACTGTAAGGCACCGACGGCGAGCTGGAAATGGTGTACGAGCGCATGATCGGCACGCCCTCGATTTCCAGCTCCAGGGTGACGAACTGCCCCGGCTTGAAGAAGAACATGATTGGCTGGTCAGCCATGAAGCAGAAGGTGCGCACGTCCCAGGTTTCCTGGATGACTTTGACGCAACGGACAATATGTCGACCATTGGCCCAGGTCTGGGTGGTTACCGGATTCAGGAAACTATTGGACATGCTGATCTCCACGGCCGACTGTCGGCCTCATGTTGCCGATTCTGCTTAAGGCGTGAGGTGGCCACTTACCTATCTACGACATTCACGTACTTATCGCGACCAGCCCCCAACCACCGGGGGTTGCGCGTCGGGAACAGATTGGGACATGTCGCCCATGGATAAGGTTCTGGCCTGCGCCGGCCCCACACTCGCTTCAACAGACAAACACTGTTTTCTGCCTTGCGTAGCAACCCTGATTAGCCACTATTCGCCGGCCACACAGATGGCCATGAGGACTTAAACGATGGACGTCACCACTACCCTGAGCCTGGGCGATCCACTGGAACCCGCACGCAAGGCCACTGCACAGATGCTGCAAGAGCGCGAGCGCACGTTCTCGCTGCCACAGCCGTTCTACTCCGATGAGCGGTTGTTCGATATCGACATGCAGGAAATCTTCCAGAAAGAGTGGCTGATCGCCGGCATGACCTGCGAAATCCCGACCAAGGGCAACTACCTGACCCTGCAGATCGGCAAGAACCCGATCATCGTGATTCGCGGTGCCGAAGGCGTGGTTCACGCCTTCCACAACGTCTGCCGCCACCGTGGTTCGCGCCTGTGCACCAGCGAAAAAGGCAAGGTCGCCAAACTGGTCTGCCACTACCACCAGTGGACTTACGAGCTGGACGGTCGCCTGTTGTTCGCCGGCAGCGAGATGGGCGACGACTTCGACATGAAGCAGTACGGCCTCAAACCGGTCCACGTGAAAACCGCCGGTGGCTACATCTTCATCAGCCTCGCGGAAAACCCGCCGGCCATCGATGACTTCCTGTCGACACTGAACCATTACATGGAACCGTACGACATGGAGAACACCAAGGTGGCGATACAAACCACCCTGGTAGAACAGGCCAACTGGAAACTGGTGCTGGAAAACAACCGCGAGTGCTACCACTGCAACGCCTCGCACCCGGCACTGCTGAAAACCCTGCTGGAATGGGACGACGTTACCGACCCGCGTGCCGATCAGGCGTTCAAGGACCACGTAGCCGCTTCCGCTGCTGCCTGGGAAGCCGAGAAGATTCCTTACGCTCACGCCAGCTTCGGCCTGCGTAACCGCATCGTGCGCATGCCACTGCTCAAGGGCACCGTGTCGATGACCCTGGACGGCAAGCAAGCCTGCAAGAAACTCATGGGCCGGATCCAGAACCCGGACCTGGGCTCGATGCGCATCCTGCACCTGCCGCACTCGTGGAACCACTGCATGGGCGATCACATCATTGTGTTCACCGTGTGGCCGATCAGCGCGCAGGAAACCATGGTCACCACCAAATGGCTGGTGCACAAGGACGCCGTCGAAGGTGTGGATTACGACGTCGACCGCATGCGTGAAGTCTGGGACTCCACCAACAACGAAGACCGTCGTCTGGCCGAAGAGAACCAGCGCGGGATCAACTCCACGGCGTACCAGCCAGGCCCATACTCCAAGACCTATGAGTTCGGTGTGGTGAACTTTGTGGATTGGTACAGCGAGCGTCTGCTGAGCAACCTGGGTGCAGAGCCTGCGCCTTACCTCAAGGGCGTGCCGGTTCACGGTTAATAGCAAAAGCATCGCGAGCAGGCTCGCTCCCACATTGATTGATGTTGTTCGCAGCATATGTGAACACCGCCAATCCCTTGTGGGAGCGAGCCTGCTCGCGATAGCGTCCTACCAGTCACCACATCCCTCCCCTGAATACACTCCCCTCATCTTTAGAACTGTACGAAATATGATCTATTGCGTTCAGGCCTATGCTGCACGTGGCTTACAGCCTTCCGCGAACAAGTTATCCACACCTCCACCCACAGCTAATGGGGACAACTGTGGAAATGCTGGAGTTTTCTCCACAGAAACTGAAGAAAATCCGTGACTTATCCAGAAGCAGGGTTTTCGGCAGCGATTGAGTGTTTTTTGATCAAAAGCCTGTAGGCCACGGTTTGCATGGCTCACAGAGGACCGCGAACACGTTATCCACAGAAGCGCCAACAGACTTTGGGGGCAACTCCACAACACCTTCAGTGCTTTGTGGAAAACTGCGTCCAGACGGTATATTTCGCGGGTTTGAGTGACAGGAGAAGGGTAAAAAACAGCATTTGGTTACTTATTAACCAGAAGCTTGAAAGCCCCGACCTGTATGGCTTACAGCGGACAGCGAACATCTTATCCACAGAAGCGCCAACAGAGATTGGGGGCAAGTCGTGAACAGGCGATTCCCTTATCCACTGAAAAAAGCTCGAAAAAACAACGACTCAGGTTGGTCGTTTTTCGTACAGAGGCTTGCAGGGCTTGATGTGCATGGGGTGTAGCGAGGGGTGAACATGTTATCCACAGAAGCGCTAACAGGGATTGTGGGTAAATGCATAACAACTGTGGGAGCGGGCTTGCTCCCACAGGGATTTGGTCGATGCCTTAAGGCCTATACATCAAATAGGCTTCACCCGTGACCCGAATCATCGGGTGGGGTGTGATCTGGCAAGTATCGACAATACGGAAGCCATGTCGCTCATAAAACCGACGGGCGCCGGTGTTCGCCGCATAGTCGATCAGGCTCAGGCCGTTGAGCCCCAGCTCGTTGGCACGGTCGTAAGCGTAGGCGAGAAATTGTTGGCCCAAGCCCTGATTGCGCCAACCCTCATGCAGCGCCAGGCTCGAAATATAGAGGGTGTCGGGGATTTCCATCTTGGCATACGGCGCCAGGACCGGATCGGTTACGGGCGCTGCCAGCGGATCGTATCGCATCACGTAGCTGTGCAGCATGCCGATGACCTTTCCCTCTGCCTGCGCGATCACGCAGTTTTGATAGGAAAAATCCACATCTTCACGGGCATAGCGACTGGCACCGACATCCAGCAGGTCCTGGCCGGGCTGCGCCAGTTGGCTCCAGATGTAATCCGCGGCACCTTCTGATGAAATCTGGAACAAGCGAGCAATCTCCCGCGCATCCGCGCGCAGGGCCGAACGAAATTCAACTGCCATTTACCGGGCTCCACAGGACGGTTAGCGAACCACGCCTTCTTCAATCAGCAACTTGAGAATCGCCTCAGCCCCGGCCTCGGCACTCAACCCCTTGAGCACTTGCCCGCCACCGCCGCTGGCCTTGGCCGTGGCGGCTTTCATCCGGTCGGCGCCGCTCTTGGCCTTGATCACTTTCAAGCGCTTTGGCCGTGGCTTGGCCGGTTGCAACGTCGCAACCGCCAGCAGTTCGTCGTCGATGATCTCAACGTCCTCCGCCTGCAACACGCCACGTCGAGCCGGACCGAAAGCGCTTTGCCGGGGCTTGGACGCGGCGTTATCCACAGTGGCGAGAAACGGCAGGCGCACTTTCAAGCGCCGACGCTGGCCACGGGGCAAGGCTTGCAGCACCAGGGCCACGCCGCCATTAATGGACTCGACCTGCGCCAGCCCGACCACCAGCGGCCAGCCAAGGCCTTCCGCCAGCAGGAACGGCAACATGCCCGAGCCTTCGCCGGTTTCCGCCTGACTGCCGGTCAGTACCACCTGCGCGCCGGCATCTCGCAAATAAGCGGTCAACGCTGGCAATGCGTCCGCGCCCTGAGGTTGTTCCAGCACGTGCAGCTGTTCCAGGCCCATGCCCAGGTAAGCGCGCAGCGCAGGCTCCTCGACATCACCGGCATGCAGCACTTGCAGGTTATCCCCGGCCAGTTGCAAACCGAGTTCAACCGCCCGCGCATCCTGCTCGGCGCGGCGTGGCCGGCCCGAGGTCGGGTGGGCGCCGATGGACACCAGGCTGATTACATGAGTACTCATAACCCTTTCCTTCTCTTAAGCCGCATCGCGCTTGGCGTCGTTGCGGTAAGCCTCTACCGCCGCGATCAAGGCCTGAAGAATGTCCGCGCTTTCACCAATTACCGACAGGTCGGCGCGTTTGATCATGTCGCAGCCAGGATCAAGGTTGATCGCCACCACCTTGTCGCAGGCACCGATGCCTTGCAGGTGCTGGATCGCCCCGGAAATCCCCACGGCCACATAGACCCGCGCCGTGACCCAGGTGCCGGACGCGCCAACCTGACGGTCGCGGGCCATGAAGCCGTCGTCCACCGCGACTCGCGATGCACCTTCGGTGGCACCGAGAGCAGCGGCCGTCCTGTGGAAAAGTCCCCAATCCTTGACCCCGTTGCCGCCCGAGAAAATAAACTCGGCCTCGGCCATCGGAATCGCTGCCGGGTCGACCGCCACCGCGCCCAGGTCCTCGATCCGCGACAGGCTGCGAGCAACCGTTGTGGATAACTCCACCGGCAACGCTTCGTGACGGGTTTCGCTGACCGGCTCGGCGCATTCCACCGCCGCCAGAATCAAGCGTGCGACGGGGCGCGCCAAGTCTTGCAGACCGGCACCGGCACGGCCGATGCATTCTTGATCCTTGACCTGCCAGACCCGCGTGGCCGGGCGTTCACCGAGTGCCGCGGCAAAACGTCGACCCAGTTCACCGCCACCGCTGCGGCTGTCCGGCAGCAGCCAGTGACGTGGATTGAACTGGTTATCCACAGCCCGCAGGCCCTGCACCCGTTGTTCCGGTGCATAGCCATTGAATGCTTCGCCATCGAGCACCAGCAGGCGGTCGACACCTGCGGTGGCGAAGGCGTTTTCCTTGTGTTCGCCAAAGACCACCGCCAGCACGGCGCCGTCCTTGCCGGCCAGTTGATGGGCCAGGCCCAGCAGGTCGCGGTCGTGGCTGCTCAAACGGCCGCCGACCATGTCCGGCACCACGCTGATGTAGAACGCAGGTGTAGCCACCTGATGCAGCGGCAGTTGCACTTCAACAGCCGCCGTACGTTTGGTCGCCCCGCCCTGCTGTGCACCACTGCGGTCAATCCGCTTGATGCCATTGGGGCCGATGAAACCGATGCCGTGAGGATTCTTGCGAATGATCCCGTTGGGGCCCATCCAACTGTGTTCCACCGGTTGCATGGCGGCGTGCAGCGGATGCAGACGGTTGCGGGCGATCCATTCGGCGCGCGGATCGCGGCGGATAATGTCGCTCATCAGTGGGCCTCCGCAGGTTGACGTTTGATCGGTGCCGGTGACTTGCTGGGCGCCGTGTCTTCGAGCAGCGCATCGGCCACCAGTTCGGCGATGTCCTTGATCAGTGGACGTGGTTCGACCACGCCTTCCAGCATCGCGGTGCACTGTGGACAACCCACGGCTACCAGTTCGGCACCGGTTTCGCGGATGTCATCCATGCGCATGTCAGGGATCCGTTGCTTGCCCGGAATGTCAGTGATCGGCGCACCGCCACCTCCACCACAGCAGCGCGAGCGGAAACCGGAACGTTGCATTTCCTTGACCTCGATCCCCAGCGCTCGCAGCACCTGGCGCGGCGCCTCGTATTCGCCGTTGTAGCGGCCCAAGTAGCACGGGTCGTGATAGGTCACGCTGTTGCCTTTGTGCTGGCCAAGGTTGAGTGCGCCAGCGTCGATGATTTCCGCCATGTAGGTGCTGTGGTGCTGCACCTGGTAGTTGCCATCGAAGGCGCCGTATTCGTTCTTCAGCACGTGGAAACTATGCGGATCGCAGGTGACGATGCGGTTGAAGCGGTATTTGGCCAGGGTCTGGATGTTGCGTTTGGCCAACAGTTGGAAGGTCGCTTCATCGCCCAGACGACGGGCCACGTCACCGCTGTCACGCTCTTCAAGGCCAAGCACGGCAAAGTCGACTTTCGCGGCTTTCAGCACTTTGACGAAGGCGCGCAAGGTGCGCTGGTTTCGCATGTCGAAGGCACCATCACCGACCCAGAACAGCACGTCGGTGGATTTCTTCTCGCTGAGCAGCGTCAGGTTCAGGTCCGCCGCCCAGTTCATCCGCCCGCCCGGGGCGAAACCGCCAGGGTTGTCGGTGGCGATCAGGTTTTCCAGGACTTCAGCGCCCTTGTTTGGCGTCGCGCCTTTTTCCAGGGTCAGGTGACGGCGCATGTCGACGATGGCGTCAACGTGCTCGATCATCATCGGGCATTCTTCGACGCACGCGCGGCAGGTGGTGCAGGACCAGAGGGTTTCAGCGTCCACCAGACCGTTGACGATCGGTTGATGCGGGTTACCGGCATGTTCACCGATGGCCTTGCCTGGATAAGGACTGCCAGCGAACTTGGCGTCGGTGCCACCGGCCAGACCAACGACCATGTCCTGAATCAGTTTTTTCGGGTTCAGCGGCTGGCCAGCGGCGTACGCCGGGCACGCCGCTTCGCATTTACCGCACTGCACGCAGGCGTCGAAGCCCAGCAGTTGGTTCCAGGTAAAATCCTTGGGCTTTTCCACGCCCAAGGGGGCTTGCGGGTCGTCCAGGTCAAGCGGTTTAAGACCCGTAGAACGACCTCCACCAAAACGTTCGGCGCGACGGTGCCAGGCCAGGTGCAAGGCACCGGCGAAGGCATGCTTCATTGGCCCGCCCCAGGTCATGCCGAAAAACATCTCCGAGACGCCCCACAGCACGCCGAGCCCAAGCACCGCGGCCAGCAACCAGCCACCAAAGTCAGCCGGCAGAATCCCGGCCACCGGCAAGGTTGCCAGGAAGAAGCTGATGGAAAACGCCATCAGGCTTTTCGGCAAGCGCATCCACGGGCCTTTCGACAGCCGCGCTGGCGGGTTGCGCCGGCGCAGGTAGACGAAGATCGCCCCGCCAAACATCAGCAAGGAGGCGAACAACAAGGCGTAGCCGAGAATGCGGTTATGCAGGCCGAAACCATGCACCAGAATCGCCAGCACCGCCGCCAGCACAAAACCGCCAGCGGTGGCGACGTGAGTGTTGGCGATGTATTTGTCCCGCGCCACCACGTGGTGCAGGTCAACCATGTAGCGTTTGGGCATGGCCAGCAGGCCGCCGATCAGATCGACCTTGGACGCACGGCCCCGGCGCCACATAGCCACCCGCCGCAGCGCGCCCAGGACAGCCAGGCCCAGGGCAGCGAACAGCAGGATTGGAAGAAGGGTGTTCAACATGTGGAGCTCCCAAAGACCTCGGGTCTTGCAGGCTTAACTACCTGGATGCCTTGCTCGAATCCTGTGGGAGCGGGCTTGCTCGCGAAAGCGGCGGGTCAGTCGACATCAATGTTGAATGTCAGTCCGCCTTCGCGAGCAAGCCCGCTCCCACTAAGGTTTCCACAAGCGCTTAGAAATCCTTGCACAGCCGCAGTGCGTCGTAGATCGCCGCGTGCGTGTTGCGCTGGGCCACGCAGTCACCGATGCGGAACAGCAAGTAGCCGTCACCCGGTTGGCTCAACGATGGCTGAGGCTTGATCGCGAACAGGGCTTCGATGTCCATCTGGCCTTTGTTGCGCGAGCCTTCCTTCAACGCGTAGTAGATTTCTTCGTCCGGCCGCACGCCGTTCTCGACCACCACCTGGTCGACCACCCGCTCCTCTTTGGCGCCGGTGTATTCGTTCTCCAGCACCGCCACCAGCTTGTCGCCTTCGCGGTAGACCTTCTCCAGCATCATGTCGCCGGTCATGATCACTTCTTTCGGGTACATGCTGCGGTAGTAAGTCGGGAACGACGTACCGCCGATGGCCACACCCGGCTTGATGTCGTCGGTGACGATCTCGACCTGGCTGCCCTTGTCGGCGAGGAAGTCCGCCGTCGACATCCCGGTGAACTCGCAAATGGTGTCGTAGACCAGCACGTTCTTGCCCGGCGCCACCTTGCCGTCGAGGATGTCCCAGCTGCTGACCACCAGGCCTTCAGCCGCGCCCCAGTGTTCGTTCTGCTCCAGGAACGGATGACCGCCGACAGCGAGTACCACCACGTCTGGACGCAGGTCGAGGATGGTGGCCGCATCGGCTGCCACGCCCAGGCGCAGGTCGACTTTCAGACGCGCCAGTTCCAGCTGGAACCAACGGGTGATACCGGCAATCTGGTCCCGTTGCGGGGCTTTCGAGGCAGTAGTGATCTGCCCGCCGATGAATTCTTTCTTCTCGAACAGGGTCACGTCGTGGCCACGTTCGGCCGACACGCGTGCCGCTTCCATCCCGGCAGGACCGGCTCCGACCACCACGACTTTGCGTTTCACACCGGTCGATTTCTCGATGATGTGCGGCACGCCCATGTATTCACGGGAGGTCGCGGCGTTCTGGATACACAGTACGTCCAGGCCCTGGTACTGACGGTCGATGCAGTAGTTGGCGCCAACGCACTGCTTGATCTGGTCGATCTGGCCCATCTTGATCTTGGCGATCAGGTGCGGGTCCGCGATGTGGGCACGGGTCATACCGACCATGTCGACGTAACCGCCTTCCAGAATACGCGTCGCCTGGTTCGGGTCCTTGATGTTCTGCGCGTGCAGCACCGGGGCCTTGACCACTTCCTTGATACCGGCCGCCAGGTGCAGGAACGGCTCCGGTGGATAACTCATGTTGGGGATAACGTTGGCCAGAGTGTTGTGGGTATCGCAACCCGAACCCACGACGCCGATGAAGTCGATCATGCCGGTGTCGTCGTAGTACTTGGCGATCTGCTTCATGTCCTCATGGCTCAGGCCATCAGGGTGGAATTCGTCACCGCAGATACGAATGCCGACGCAGAAGTCCGGACCGACTTCCTTGCGCACCGCCTTGATCACTTCCAGACCGAAACGCATGCGGTTCTCGAAGCTGCCGCCCCATTCGTCGGTACGCTTGTTGACCCGCGGGCTCCAGAACTGGTCGATCATGTGCTGGTGCACCGCTGACAGTTCAACGCCGTCCAGGCCACCGGCCTTGGCCCGCGCGGCTGCGCTGGCGTAGTTGCCGATCACCCGCCAGATTTCTTCCGGCTCGATGGTTTTGCAGGTCGCGCGGTGCACCGGTTCACGGATGCCCGACGGCGACAGCAGGGTCGGCCAATGCTCGCCATCCCAACGCGAGCGACGGCCCATGTGGGTAATCTGGATCATGATCTTGGCGCCATGCTTGTGCATGGCATCGGCCAGGTTCTGGAAGTGCGGAATGATCCGGTCGTCGGCCAGGTTGACCGACTTCCACCAGCCTTGCGGGCTGTCGATGGCCACGCTGGAGGAGCCGCCGCAAATCGCCAGGCCGATCCCGCCCTTGGCTTTCTCTTCGTAATACTTGACGTACCGATCGGTGGTCATCCCGCCGTCGGTGGCGTAAACCTCGGCATGCGCGGTGCTGAGCACGCGGTTGCGGATGGTCAGTTTGCCGATCTGGATCGGCTGGAACATTGCTTCGAAAGCCATGGCAGGATCCTCGACTTACAACGGCTTGACGGTGAACAAGCCGTCGTCGTGGCCTTCTTCGGAGCCACCGTAAACCTGTTCGGCGACGGTGCGAATCTTGCTGCCGCGCGCCTGCAGAATCTGGTCCATGGCACCGGCAAACCAACCGGTGAACATGTAGTCAACCTTGCGTCCGACCTTGCCGTAGACGTAGACGAACGCCGAGTGTTCGAGCTTGACGCTGGCGGTGCCTTTGTCGAGGTCGATGTCCTGGATCTTGAACAGGCCCCAGCCACGTTGCGACAGGCGCTTCATGTAGTGCTCGAACACCGCAACGCCTTCCAGGCCGTGGCATTCAGCTTCTTTTTCACACCAGTGCCAGGCGGATTTGTAGCCGGCCTTGTAGAGGATCTCGGCATAGGCCTCAGCGCCCAGCACTTCCTCGATACCCATATGGTTGTTGACGAAAAAGTGACGCGGCACATACAGCATCGGCAGGGCATCAGAGGTCCAGACACCGGTTTCGCTGTCGACTTCGATTGGCAATTGCGGGGCGATTTTGGCCATGGAAACTTAACTCCAGAAAATTCGTTGTGTTGTCGTGCCGTAGCAGCTGTCGAGCCTGCGAGGCTGCGTTGGGCTGCGAAGCGGCCCCCGAGGGCGGTCCCGCGGACCGCAACGCAGCCTCGTACCTGGGCAGCTGCTACAGGGATCGTTTTTTGGAAGTGGGGCTTATTCGCCCCAAACGTCTTTCAAGACGTTCACCCAGTTTTCGCCCATGATCTTGCGCACCACACGCTCGGAGTGGCCGCGCTTGAGCAGCGTCTCGGTCAGGTTCGGGAACTCGCCCACGGTGCGGATGCCCAGCGGGTTGATGATCTTGCCGAAGCTGGTCAGACGGCGGGCATAACCCTTGTCGTGCGTCAGCATTTCGAAGAAATCCTGGCCATGACCCTGGGTGAAGTCGGTGCCGATACCGATCGCGTCTTCACCCACGATGTTCATGGTGTATTCGATGGCTTCGGCGTAGTCGTCGATGGTCGAATCGATGCCTTTGGCGAGGAACGGCGCGAACATGGTCACGCCGACAAAACCGCCGTGGTCGGCAATGAACTTCAGTTCTTCATCGGACTTGTTGCGCGGGTGTTCTTTGAGACCCGACGGCAGGCAGTGGGAGTAGCACACCGGCTTCTTGGATTCGAGGATGACTTCTTCGGACGTCTTGGAGCCGACGTGGGACAGGTCGCACATGATGCCGGCGCGGTTCATTTCCGCGACGATTTCACGACCGAAACCGGACAGTCCGCCATCACGCTCGTAGCAACCGGTGCCCACCAGGTTCTGGGTGTTGTAGCACATCTGTACCACACCAACCCCGAGCTGCTTGAAGATCTCGACGTAGCCGATCTGGTCTTCAAAAGCATGGGCGTTCTGGAAGCCGAAGATGATCCCGGTCTTGCCCTGTTCTTTGGCGAGACGGATGTCGGCAGTGGTCTTGACCGGAATCACCAGGTCGCTGTTCTCGCGGATCAGCTTCTGGCTGGCGGCGATATTGTTGATGGTCGCCTGGAACCCTTCCCACACCGACACGGTGCAGTTGGCCGCGGTCAGACCGCCCTTGCGCATGTCTTCGAACAGCTCACGGTTCCACTTGGCAATGATCAGTCCGTCGATAACGATGCTGTCGGCGTGCAATTCGGCTGGGCTCATCAGGCTGTCCCCTTGTTAGCGATTCATGCGCCGAATCGTCTGCCGGCGCTTTGGGGTCAGCATATGCTTGAGGGCCGGGGCAGCCGGGTGCAAAAACGACAGGGGAATTGCCGAAAGCGTCAATACGCGACAAAGGGTCTCACCAGGGGCTGATTGCCCACCTGTTCTTTAGCTCGCGCTTGGGCCAGAATTCGCCGCATCACTGGATGCTTCACTGGAATAAAAGGGCGGCGACGCAATGAAATCGATCTTCCTGGCTTTGGCACTGATAGCGACCGGCGTACAGGCGGCAGAAGAAGCCGACAAGAACCCGTGCGATGCGGTCGAAAACGACGTCCAGACCCTGGAGTGCTCGACCTATAGCAAAAACACCGCCGAACAGCTGCTCAAGGACAATTTCCAGGGCTTGCTGGAGCGGATGAAAACCCAATACGCAAACAACAAGGCGCAGTTGGCAGACATCACCGGCAAACTCCAGACCGCTGAACAGCTCTGGATAAAGTCACGGGATGCCGATTGCGCGATTGCGGTGTTCCCCGCAGCGGCGGGCACCAAGACCTACACCATGGACCTGAACGATTGCCTGTCGAGCAAGAGCGACGAGCGGTCGGAGTTTCTTGAGTCGATTGGGCAGGAGTAAGACGCTAGAGCGCTTTCCATACCGACTCGAGCGTTATCAACAACTTCTGGCTTTGCGCCTTGTCGACGTCCAATTCGGCGCAACTGACAGTCCAGGCGGCAAAAGCATCCAGCGTCTGCTCGATGTAATGCTCTGGCTTGAGGAAACTAAAGGCCTTACAGACCTCAACGATTGCCTTGCGCGAGGGATTGCCCCTCCCTGCGAAAGCCGTGGTGTGCTCATTGCCTCGCCCGCCCGTGCTGGAAAACGTCAGGTCGTAGGCCGGTGCCAGCTTCCACCCGGCGAGCCCACCAAAGAACGAGAAGTTTTTGGCGTGGTCGTCACGATTGTGGGCCAAGGCGTTGAAGACCATCAATCGGGCCATTTTCTCGACTTCGACCGCATCCTTGGTCATCGCCCAGGTTGCGCGTAGCAAATCTGCGTAATCAAGGCTGGGCGTGCGAAAGTCAGCGTACAGAATGGCCGAGGCGCTCAGCATGTGGCGCTTGGAATCTGATTCACGGTCAAAACGCTTTGTCGCGAAAAACCGTTCGACACCCTTGACGGTTTCGACCTGAAACAGCTCCGAC
Source organism: Pseudomonas sp. 6D_7.1_Bac1 (assembly GCF_025465945.1). Lineage (GTDB taxonomy): Bacteria > Pseudomonadota > Gammaproteobacteria > Pseudomonadales > Pseudomonadaceae > Aquipseudomonas. Next base: position 133,333 of record NZ_JANLNW010000023.1, read on the forward strand.
TCGGAAATCTCGACACCTGCCTTACGCGCCATCAGCGCATAAACCTGTTCGATGGCACCGCTGTCCCGATGTTCGTCTTCGTTGCGGAACTTGATCAGCCAGTGTCCGTATCCCTCGGGCATTTCACCGAATGACGACACCGCCCGACGCTTGTCCGGGGACAACCCGATAACTGCCTTGGGTCGCGCACCGCCGGGAGAACCGCCGGCCAGGCGCAAGGACGTGATCACCTCGTCGGTGCTGCCGGACAGTATCGTCTGCGATGCTTCATAGAGGGCCGCCAGGTCGAGGTCTTCCGAGGTCTCTATCGCTTCGAACATCGGCACGTATTCCAAAGCGCCCATACTCCGGTTCCCCATATACGCCAGGCGATCCAGCGGTCCGATGGCGTGGCGCTCAATGCCCAATTCGCTTCGGAAGAAGCGATCCATGAGCAACAATCCCCAACCGTCCGGCAACGAATCGCTAAAAGCGCCATGCAAGCCGCTGAACAGCTGCGGGTCGGCGGCCCTCTGGGGATTCACCGAGAAGTCCATGTGAAACGGGGCAAGGTTGAACCCACTCGCCAACCAACCCGGGTCATAGGAGAAAAACAGGCCTTGGCGAGGAATCGCGACCAGCTCGCCGACTCTTGCCCCCTGAAGCCTGACGCTGATTGCGGTAACGGGTTTCATGGTCGACCTCGAGATCTGCCGTAGTTTTTAAGCTCCTGAAGACTCAGGGACGGTGGCGACATGAACAAACCGGTCAGGGGCTCTTCCACCCCAAGGCAAATAGCGATCAACAACAAGCCGTCGAGGGAAATCTTCCCGGTGGTTTCAAAGCGTTTGATATTTGACTCAGGCACGCCTGACTTCAAGGCGAGCGCTCGGCGTGAAAAATTCTTGCTCAGCCTCAGCCTCTTGGCGTTTTCGGCGATCTGCAGCGCGATCTCGCCGGGCGAGTAAAGGACATGGGTAAGGGCCATGATTCGACCTCAGGGTGAGTGCTGGCAAGTGTAGCAGCGGGATGGAACAATAAAAAATAACGGACAATATATGGCCAAAATATGCTGATATACCTTATTAATGGACAATATATTGTCTCTTATATAAACAACCTTCTATTCCCATGACCTCACTGGATCCCCGACCGAAAGGGACTCATCCAACCATCATCAGCCCATCAGCTTTGACCGCTTGCGTCAGGTGCGCGACCATCGCCCGTCACTCAACGCATCCCTCCAAGGCTGGCCCATGAAAATCTGCGGTATCGAAATCAAAGGCAGTGAAGCGATCATCGCCGTCGCCTCTCTCGACAATCAGGCGCTGACTCACGTCGCCCTGAACACCAAGAAAATCGCCCTCGACGACGATGACGAGGCCGTCAACGTCAAAGCCTTCGCCGCGCAGGTCAGCGCGTTTGTCCGCGACAACGGCATCGAGCGCATCGCGATCAAGAAGCGCAGCAAAAAAGGCGAGTTCGCCGGCGGCCCGACCACCTTCAAGATCGAAGGGGTTTTCCAGTTGCTGGATAACTGCGACGTCACACTGCTCTCGCCGCAGACCATCAATGCACAGAACAAGAAGTTCGACTTTGCGCTGCCAGCCACGCTGAACAAGTATCAGCATGAGGCGTACAAAGCGGCGTGTTCGGGGCTGATGAAAAAGTAGGCTTACTGAGCCTTCTGGGCGTGATAGTGCTTGAGCCAGTCGGCAAACGACTTGTCCTCAAGCGCGTAAGCGCCGCGATTCGATTTCCAGACCAGTTCCTTTTCACGCAGGGCATCGATGCACGCCTGAATGGTCTGGGTGCCCGGCACCACGTCACTGCCCATCGCTTCCAGCGCTTTTGCCACCGCCACCAACGTCGCGTCGGTGAAGGGTGCAAAAGGTTCGTTGCTCTGCGAGCGCTCGACCATGACTTGCAGTACTGCACGCTGTGCAACGGTCAGGGCGTTCCAGGCGCTTTCAAACTCGGTCCACACGCCTGCACGCAACAACTCGGCGCTGCTTCGCAGCAATTGGCTCAGATTACTGGCTTCGCCCAGCTCCAGAGCCACCTCACCAATAATGGTACGGAGCATTTCAGGTCGACGCCCTACCAGCTCGAAAGCCTCGTCGATGTCTTCGGCGACAAACTGGTTGGTCTGCGCCAAATGGGCATTCAAGTGGACGGTGTAGGCTTGGGTGAACGCTTTGTTCAATAGCGGGAACGGGGTAATGCTGGAACCGTAGAAAGGCTGGTTTCGGCTCAGCACAAGGTGAGCCAGCTTGTCGCGATTGGAACCGGTGAACACCAGACGCAAGCCACTGGAATCGCCCTCACGCCCTTGATTGAGCTGGTCCCGAGCGGCCTTGAGCCCGAACATGGCGTTGACCCCCGCCGCAGTGCTCAACGCATGCTGGGCTTCGTCGATCACCAGCACAACCGTCTTGCCGCAAGCGTTGTGCAGCAGTTCCAGGGCTTGAGTCAGCGTCGCGCCTTCGGGCAATTGTGGCTTGCTGAAATCCCAGGACAGCGTACGCAGGAAACTGAGTTTCTCGACGCCCATCGACTTGGCCAGTTTTCGAATGCCCTTCTCATACGGCACCAATGCCCCCGCAATCGCGGCGGCGATCAGGTCACCAGGATCTTTTTCCCTGTTAGCCCAGAGATCAACGTAGACCGCCAACCAACCTCGGGATTCACATTCCGGTATCAGGTCTTCGCGCAGGAAAGTACTTTTCCCGGTACGCCGTGGCGCGGCCAGGAACAGGCCAGAGGTGTAATCCTGAATTCCGGCCCCCATCAAACCATCGGCAATATTTTGAGCCAGGCTGGGTCGACGGAACACAAAACCGGGGCTTTTCGACATGGCTTTATACTCAATTATTTAAACGACTATAATTTATAGTCGAGAGTATAAATTACTATAAATGTCTGTCAAACCACCTCCCGCCCATCCCCCAACCGCCGCCGATCCTCACGCGGGCAGCGCGCAAACCGCGTCCGGTAGCTTCGGGTGAAATACGACGGCGATTCAAAGCCGCAGGCGATGCTCACTTCCAGCACGCTCATGTCGGTCTGGCGCAGCAGTTGCCGGGCTTTTTCCAGCCTTAACCCCAGGTAGAAATTGCTCGGTGTGTCGTTAAGGTGCAAGCGGAACAGGCGCTCCAGCTGACGTCGCGTCACCTTGATCGAGTCTGCCAGTTCCAGGGTGCTGAGCGGCGGCTCACTGTGTTGTTCCATCTCACCAATCACCTGCACCAGTTTCTTGTTACTGATGCCATAGCGCGTGGCGATCTGCATGCGTTGGTGGTCTTTGCGCGGGCGAATGCGCCCCAGCACGAACTGTTCGCTGACCTGGATCGCGAGCTCCGGGCCGTGGGCCTGGGCGATCAGGTCGAGCATCAGGTCGATGGACGCGGTGCCGCCGGCCGAGGTGATGCGGCGGCGGTCGATCTCGAACAGTTCCTGGGTCACGCTGAGCTGTGGATAAGACTCCTTGAAGGCGTCGATGGCCTCCCAGTGCAGAGTCACGCGGTGGCCGTCGAGCAGCCCCGCTTCGGCGAGGACAAAGCTGCCGGTGTCGATACCGCCGAGGGTCACGCCGTCGTGATCGAGGCGGCGCAGCCAGTGCGCAAGTAGAGGATTGACGAACTTCAGCGGTTCAAAACCGGCGACCACCAGCAAGGTCGCACCCTTTTTCAACGGCTCCAGCGCCGCATCGGCGTTGAGCGACATGCCGTTGCTGGCCAATACCGGGCCGCCGTCGGCGCTCAGCACATGCCAGCGGTACAGCTCACCACGAAAGCGGTTGGCCACCCGAAGCGGTTCGATCGCCGAAATAAAACCGATGGCCGAGAAACCCGGCATCAACAAAAAGTAGAAATCCTGGGACATGGAACGCACTCGGGTGGCGGGCAGCGTGGAACAGGTGATACGCCAATTACTATCGCGCGACAAGAGCACAGGTCGCTGCAGTGCAAGAGCTGGTCGCCGCTGTGCGTTTTCTGCCATGTTCAGCTGCGTAACGTGACATCACCGGCACGACAGATGCCGGAACCCACAATAACGACCTGCCGAGGATCCCACCATGAAACGACTGATCAGCAGCTGTGTTCTTGCACTCAGCGGTACCGCTTTCTTGAGTTCCGGCGCGATGGCTGCCGACCCCGCCGCGTGTCAGAACGTGCGCATGGGTGTGGTGAACTGGACCGACGTGATCGCCACCAGTGCCATGACTCAGGTTCTGCTCGATGGCCTCGGCTACAAGACCAAACAAACCAGTGCATCCCAGCAAATCATCTTCGCCGGCATCCGCGACCAGCGCCTGGACATGTTCCTCGGCTACTGGAACCCGCTGATGACCCAAACCATCACCCCGTTTGTCGCCGGCAAGCAGGTTACCGTCCTCGGTGAGCCGAGCCTCAAAGATGCCCGCGCCACCCTGGCCGTGCCGACGTATCTGGCCGACAAGGGCCTGAAAACCTTCGCCGACATTGCCAAGTTCGAAAAAGAACTGGGCGACAAGATCTACGGTATCGAACCAGGCTCGGGCGCCAACACCCAAATCAAGGAAATGATCGCCAAGAACCAGTTTGGCCTCGGTAAATTCCAATTGGTCGAATCCAGCGAGGCCGGCATGCTCGCGGCAGTGGATCGCGCTGTGCGGCGCAATGAAGCCGTGGTGTTCTTCGGCTGGGCGCCGCACCCGATGAACGTCAACGTGAAAATGACCTACCTCACCGGTAGCCAGGACGCCCTGGGCCCGAACGAAGGTTCGGCCACTGTCTGGACCGTGACCGCACCGAACTACGCCAGCCAGTGCCCGAACGTCAGCCGCTTGCTGAGCAACCTGACCTTCACCGCCGAAGACGAGAGCCGGATGATGCAACCGCTGCTCGACCACAAGGACGCCTTCGAATCGGCCAAGCAATGGCTCAAGGATCACCCGCAAGACAAGCAGCGCTGGCTTGAAGGCGTGACCACCTTCGACGGCAAACCGGCCGCCGACAATCTGCAACTGACCAGCAAATAACACCGGAATAAACCCCCTCTTCGCAGCCGGTTTCGGCTGCGAGCGGGATCGCTACGCCCAAAACCATGCCCCAAAACTACGCCCAGAAAATCAGGCCTGAAGGAAAACCCGACCATGAACCACGACGTCATCATCACCTGCGCACTCACCGGTGCTGGCGACACGACCGCCAAGAGCCCACACGTGCCGGTCACCCCAAAACAGATCGCCGCCGCTGCGGTAGAAGCCGCCAAAGCCGGGGCCACCGTGGTCCACTGCCACGTGCGCAACCCTGAAACCGGCAAGTTCAGCCGCGACGTGGCGCTGTACCGCGAAGTGATGGAGCGCATTCGTGAAGCGGACGTCGACATTATCGTCAACCTCACCGCCGGCATGGGCGGCGACCTGGAAATCGGCGCCGGCGAGAACCCGATGGAGTTCGGCCCGAACACCGACCTGGTCGGCCCGCTGACCCGTCTGGCTCACGTTGAAGAACTGCTGCCGGAAATCTGCACCCTCGATTGCGGCACCCTGAACTTCGGCGACGGCGACACCATTTACGTTTCCACTCCGGCCCAACTGCGTGCTGGCGCCAAACGCATTCAAGAGCTGGGCGTGAAGGCCGAGCTGGAAATCTTCGACACCGGTCACCTGTGGTTCGCCAAACAGCTGATCAAGGAAGGCCTGCTCGACGACCCGCTGTTCCAGCTGTGCCTGGGCATCCCATGGGGCGCGCCGGCCGACACCACCACCATGAAAGCCATGGTCGACAACCTGCCGGCCAATGCGGTCTGGGCCGGCTTCGGTATCGGCCGCATGCAAATGCCGATGGCAGCCCAAGCGGTGTTGTTGGGCGGCAACGTGCGGGTCGGGCTGGAAGACAACATCTGGCTGGATCGCGGCGTACTGGCGACCAACGGCCAACTGGTCGAACGCGCCAGCGAAATTCTCAGCCGCCTTGGCGCCCGCGTCCTGACCCCAGCCGAAGGCCGGGCGAAGATGGGCCTGACCAAGCGCGGTTAATCCACACCACACCTATTTCCCCCTGTGGGAGCGAGCCTGCTCGCGATGACGGTGTTCCTGCTACAGATGATGCGTTGGATGTACCGGCCTCATCGCGAGCAGGCTCGCTCCCACATTGGATCACCGATTTTCTTTAGGACGTCGCCATGACTTTTATCACCGAGATCAAAACGTTTGCCGCGCTGGGCAGTGGTGTCATCGGCAGCGGTTGGGTATCCCGCGCCCTCGCCCATGGCCTTGATGTGGTGGCCTGGGACCCGGCGCCTGGTGCCGAAGCCGCCTTGCGCAAACGTGTTGCCAATGCCTGGGGTGCACTGGAGAAACAAGGCCTGGCGCCTGGCGCTTCGCAGGATCGGCTGCGCTTTGTCGCAACCATCGAGGAATGCGTGCGCGATGCCGACTTCATCCAGGAAAGCGCCCCGGAACGCCTTGAACTGAAGCTCGAACTGCACAGCAAAATCAGCGCAGCGGCCAAGCCCAACGCACTGATCGGTTCCAGCACCTCGGGGCTGTTGCCGAGCGAGTTCTACGAGGGCTCGACCCACCCGGAACGCTGCGTGGTCGGCCATCCGTTCAACCCGGTTTACCTGCTGCCCCTGGTGGAAGTAGTCGGCGGCAAGAACACTGCACCCGAAGCGGTACAGGCGGCGATGAAGGTTTACGAATCGCTGGGCATGCGCCCCCTGCATGTACGCAAGGAAGTACCAGGGTTTATCGCCGACCGTCTGCTCGAAGCGTTGTGGCGCGAGGCGCTGCACCTGGTCAACGACGGCGTGGCGACCACCGGCGAAATCGACGATGCGATTCGTTTTGGCGCGGGGCTGCGCTGGTCGTTCATGGGCACGTTCCTGACCTACACCCTGGCCGGCGGCGATGCCGGTATGCGGCACTTCATGGCGCAATTCGGCCCGGCGCTGCAACTGCCGTGGACTTACCTGCCGGCACCGGAACTGACCGACAAGCTGATCGACGATGTGGTCGACGGCACCAGCGATCAGTTGGGCAAACACAGCATTTCGGCGCTGGAACGCTATCGTGATGACTGCCTACTGGCGGTGCTTGAGGCGGTGAAGACCACCAAGGCCAAACATGGCATGACCTTTAGCGAATAACTCGCCAGCAGGTCTGGCCCCATCGCGAGCAGGCTCGCTTCCACAGGGATCTACTGGGTGACACAAATAGCAATCACCCCCAAATCAACTGTGGGAGCGAGCCTGCTCGCGATAGCGGCCGTCCAGTCACCACCAACGTCGGAACCTGAACCATGCCCGCACTAACCACTTACACCACCACCATCATCCCCGACTGGGTCGACTACAACGGCCATCTGCGCGATGCGTTTTACCTGCTGATCTTCAGCTACGCCACCGACGCATTGATGGATCAACTGGGCATGGACAGCAACAACCGCGAAGCCAGCGGCAACTCGCTGTTCACCCTCGAACTGCACCTGAACTACCTGCACGAAGTGAAGCTCGGCGCCGAGGTCGAGGTACACACCCGGATCATTGGCCACGACCGCAAACGCTTGCACCTCTACCACAGCCTGCACCTGGTCGGCGACGCAAAGGAACTGGCGGGCAACGAACAAATGCTGCTGCACGTTGACCTCGCTGGCCCGCGTTCGGCACCGTTCAGCGAGCCGGTACTGAACAAATTGCTGGCCATGACCGCACTGCAATCGGACCTGCCCACACCGGCCTACATTGGCCGAGTGATTGCACTACCGCCTGAAAAATAACAATCAAAAAAGGAGCTCGCATGAACACCGCCGCCGCTGTTGCCGACTTCCGCAGTTACCCATTGATCAGCGCCTTGACCGCCGTGCAAACCCTGGCGGACCGAGTGCAGGTGACATGGGCCGATGGCCGGGTCAGCCCCTTTCATCACCAATGGCTGCGCGACAACTGTCCGTGCCCGATTTGCGTGTATGCCGTGACCCGCGAACAGGTGCTGGAAATCGTTGATGTCGCTGAAGATCTGTCCCCCTCCGCGACGCGGATAGATGCCGAAGGCTGTTTGTCTATCGATTGGCTCGACGGCCACACCAGCCGCTTCGATCCCGGCTGGTTGCGTGCCCACGCCTATGACGATGAGTCCAGGGCCGAGCGCAGCGCCGGCAAACCGAAAAGCCTGTTGTGGAACAACCAATTGAAGCTGCCGGTGTTCGAGTATCAAGCGCTGATGGATGATCCCAAGGCCCTGCTGCAATGGCTTTTGGCGCTGCGTGATATCGGCCTGACTCAAGTGCGCGGCGTCCCCACTGAACCTGGCTCGCTGACGCACATCGCCAAGCGGATTTCGTTTATCCGCGAGAGCAATTTCGGTGTGCTGTTCAACGTGCAATCCAAGGCCGATGCCGACAGCAATGCCTACACCGCATTTAACCTGCCGCTGCACAGCGATCTGCCGACGCGCGAGTTGCAACCGGGGCTGCAATTTCTGCATTGCCTGGTCAATGACGCGTACGGTGGCGAGAGCATTTTTGTCGACGGCTTTGCCATTGCCGACGCCTTGCGCCAGGAAGACCCCGAGGCTTTCCGCGCACTGTGCGAGATCCCCGTGGAGTTTCGCAACAAGGACCGCCACAGCGACTACCGCTGCCTGGCACCGATCATCGCCCTCGATACGCTGGGGCAGGTGTCGGAAATCCGCATGGCGAACTTCCTGCGGGGGCCGTTCGATGCCTCCGTCGAGCAGATGCCCAAGTTGTATCGGGCCTATCGACGGTTTATCGCCATGACCCGCGAAGCACGTTTCAGGCTCATCACCCGGCTCAACCCCGGTGAAATGTGGTGCTTCGACAACCGTCGAACCCTCCACGCCCGTAACGCCTTCGACCCTGCCAGCGGCGCCCGGCATTTCCAGGGCTGCTACATCGATCGCGATGAATTGTTGTCGCGCATTTTGGTGTTGCAACGGTAGACCGCGTCATCGTTCATCGCGAGCAGGCTCGCTTCCACATTGGATCTGTGAACGACACGGAAACCTGTGGGAGCGAGCCTGCTCGCGATGGCGGCAGACCAGCCCCCCAATAAAGACCTGACTCACAGACAAAAAAAAGCCCCGATCAAGCCGTGACAGGATCGAGGCAGAACTTACTGTTGAGGAGCTGTTGCGCGAGGGTGACCAAACCTTCGTGAAGCCAGCTGAATCCAGTGTGCCCACTCCTCCCTCCCGCAAGTTAGCCGAAAACGACCTGTTCATAGGTATTGCGGCCATTGCGACAAATCGCCCTTGCCCCCACCCATCGCCCCTACCAGAATCGAGCCACGACACCGTTCCCTGAAGAAGGATTGCGTCATGATGCACGCCGATTTGATTGACCAGGAAGACCTGTTGGGCCAGCTCAAGGCTCTGGGGTTTGAAGTCCCGAGTGGCGCCACTGCCGAGCAGGCCTGTGAATGCGCGGTACGCGGTTTGAACGATGTACGGGCCTCGACCCTGAGAACCATGGTCAAGCAGATGTACACCAGCAGCGCGACGATTCTGCCCGCCGTGCGCCAGGCGATAGACAAGCAACTGCTGCCAGCGTTGGCGCAATACCAGCAAACCCGCACCGCCTGATAAACCGCCATCGCGAGCAGGCTCGCTCCCACAAGGACAGCGTAAATCCTGTGGGAGCGAGCCTGCTCGCGATGAAGGCGACTTGGTTTAGAGCCTTACGCTAGCAAACGTCGATTCGTTACGCGCCTGACTCAGCGCCGACATCGGCCCGGACAATGGGGCCAGCACCAGTGCTTGCGGGATCGGCAACATCGCCACCTGTTGAGTGGTGTTGGAACCGACGCGTTCGTCACGCGGTGGAATGCCGAAGTATTCGCGGTAGCACTTGGAGAAGTGCGGGGTCGACACGAAGCCGCACACCGAGGCCACTTCGATGATCGACATCGGCGTTTGCTTGAGCAATTGCCGGGCGCGGATCAGGCGCAGTTTGAGGTAGTAACGCGACGGCGAGCAGTGCAGGTATTTCTGGAACAGCCGCTCCAGCTGACGACGTGACACAGCGACGTACACTGCCAGTTCATCGAGGTCGATCGGCTCTTCAAGGTTGGCTTCCATCAGCGCGACGATTTCCTGCAACTTCGGCTGATTGGTGCCCAGCATGTGCTTGAGCGGCACGCGCTGGTGATCCTGTTCGTTACGGATGCGCTCGTAGACAAACATTTCCGAGATCGCCGCCGACAGTTCACGGCCGTGATCGCGGCTGATCAGGTGCAGCATCATGTCCAGTGGCGCAGTGCCGCCGGAGCTGGTGAAACGGTTACGGTCGAGGGTGAACAGGCGAGTGCTCATGGCCACACGCGGGAAAGCTTCCTGCATCGACGCCAGACATTCCCAGTGCACGCTGCAATCGAAACCGTCCAGCAGACCGGCACAAGCCAGGGCCCAGCTGCCGGTGCAGACAGCGCCGAGACGGCGTGACTGACGCGCCTGGCTTTGCAGCCACGACACGTGTTCACGGGTCACCGTGCGTTGAATGCCGATGCCGCCGCAGACGATGACGGTGTCCAGGGCGGGGGCTTTGTGCATGGAAGCGTCGGGGGTGATTTGCAGACCGTCACTGGCCCAGACCTGCCCGCCGTCGACGGTGAGGGTGCTCCAGCGATACAGCTCGCGACCGGACAATTGGTTGGCCATGCGCAGGGGTTCTACTGCGGAGGCCAGGGAAATCAGCGTGAAATTGTCCAGCAGCAAAAAGCCGATGGATTGAGGCGCACGGTTCTGGGGTTGAGCCCCGGAGTTGAACGACGTCATCGCGGTATCTCCTCACACAAAGCGGGTGATGGCCTCAGGCGGAGGCTCTTGTTATGGCCATCGTTCTCGTGCCGTGAGACGGGGCTTTGATATGACAGAGCAATTGCCATGCCTAAAGTTGAATGCGCATTCAATAACTCCTGAAAACGACGTCGCGATGTGTCTATATGTGTCTATAGAGCTCAGTCGACGAATAAGGGTTATCTGGCTGGCAGGTGCCCTGCCCCGCAGGGTGTGAGCAAATCGGTAGCACTTGTGGGAAGCGCATTAAAACGCGCCGGGAAAGAGTGTCACCCCAAGCACAGGTGACGAGTGGTCGGAGCCCTGGATGACGTCCGACCGTAGGGGATATTTGTTGCCTGATTGCGACGCGCTAAAAGGTGGCGTTCATTTGGATCAGTGTTCACTTAGCGCGCAGTTTTGGCTGTTCTGGCCCCATCGCGAGCAGGCTCGCTCCCACAGGGGAATGCGGTTGAATGTAGGAGCGAGCCTGCTCGCGATAGGGGCAACTCGGTATCAGCACTCCACCGCGCTGACCGCCAACCCACCGCGTGATGTCTCTTTATATTTGTCGTGCATATCGGCGCCGGTGTCGCGCATGGTGCGGATCACCCGGTCCAGCGAGATGAAGTGCTGACCGTCACCGCGCAAGGCCATCTGCGCTGCGTTAATAGCCTTCACTGCGGCAATCGCGTTGCGCTCGATGCACGGCACCTGCACCAACCCGCCGACTGGGTCGCAGGTCAGGCCGAGGTTGTGCTCCAGGCCGATCTCCGCCGCGTTGCACAGTTGCTCCGGCGTAGCGCCCAGAATCTCCGCCAACCCGGCTGCAGCCATGGCGCAGGCCGAACCGACTTCGCCCTGGCAACCGACTTCGGCACCGGAAATCGAAGCGTTCTTTTTACACAGGATCCCGACCGCCGCCGCACCGAGGAAATAGTCGACGACGTTGGCGTCCGTCACCACCTCACTGAACTTCATAAAGTAGTGCAACACCGCCGGGATGATCCCCGCCGCGCCGTTGGTCGGTGCCGTGACCATCCGCCCGCCGGCCGCGTTTTCTTCGTTGACCGCGAGGGCGAACAGGTTGACCCACTCCATGGCGCTCAACGTCGAGCCGATCACGTTGGGTTTGTTCAACTCTTGCAGGCTGCGATGCAACCTGGCGGCGCGGCGGCGTACATTCAGACCACCAGGCAGGATGCCTTCATGCTTGAGGCCCTGCTCGACGCAGTCCTGCATGGCGCGCCAGAGTTTCATCAGGCCGCTGCGGATTTCCTCTTCCGAACGCCAGACCTTCTCGTTCGCCATCATCAGCTCGGCGACGCGCAGTTTGTGCTTCTGGCACAGAGCAAGCAGCTCCACCGCGCTGGAAAAATCGTAAGGCAACACGGTGCGATCCAGATCGACCACGCCGCTTGAGGCCTGTGCTTGATCAACAACAAAACCGCCGCCGACGGAGTAGTAGGTGTCGCGATGCAGCTCACCGTTTTCGCCTTCCGCCACCAGGGTCATGGCATTGGGATGGAACGGCAGGTTCTCATCGATCAAGCGCATGTCCCGTTCCCAGATGAAGGGCACCGGCAAGCGGCCGTCGAGCAACAGTGTGTGGGTTTCACGCAACGTGTCGATGCGCAGGCCAATTTGCGACGGGTCGATCGCGTCCGGCCATTCGCCCATCAGGCCCATGATCACCGCGTTGTCGCTGCCGTGACCGATACCGGTGGCCGACAACGAACCGAACAGCTGGACCTCGATCCGGTGCACCTGCTCCAGCAGCACCTTCTCGCGCAACGACCCGACGAACAACGCCGCCGCCCGCATGGGCCCGACGGTGTGCGAGCTGGAGGGGCCAATGCCGATTTTGAACAAGTCGAAAACACTGATAGCCATGACGTGCGAGACTCCTCGGTGAGCATATTCCAGACGTCAAAACGCCCGGTGGCGGAGCTGCTACGCTCAAGCTGCAATCCGCCTGGATGACCGCATCATCAAGCTTTTGCGATGTCGCTCGACGTCTCACACCGACGTACCCATGCCCACCAACGCCGCCGGCCCCAGACGTAACGTTTTGGCCGTTTTTTTGCGGCTCAGAGGACTAAAAAGCGCTGAATAAAGCTGTAAACGACCTCACCGACACTGGATGCGACCATCCCTGTACTGGATACGACGCACCCTGTAGGCGTCAGAAATTCACTGGTCCATGATCAGTCTCGACTCGATTGCACGGCGACGTGGTAGAGCTGCTCCACACGCCCACCAACCGCAACACCCATAAGTGCGGTCAGAACACCGCCAAAAAAAACACTCAGGAGTCCACCCATGAAAATAGGTTCCCCGTCGTTGTTGTTGGCCGCCATGCTCAGTCTGCCGCTTCTGGCTCACGCCGCAGAGCCGGCACAGTGCAGCACCGTAAACTTCTCCGATGTCGGCTGGACCGACATCACTGCCACAACGGCGACCACCAGCGTCGTGCTTGACGCGTTGGGCTACAAGACCAAGACCACCATGATTTCCGTGCCGGTGACCTACAAGTCCCTGGCCGACGGCAAGAACATGGACGTGTTCCTCGGCAACTGGATGCCGACCATGGAAAACGACATCAAGGCCTACCGCGATGCGGGCACCGTGGAAACCGTGCGCACCAACCTCAAAGGCGCCAAGTACACCCTGGCGGTGCCACAAGCGCTTTACGACAAAGGGCTGCATGACTTCAAAGACATTGCCAAGTTCAAGAAAGAACTCGACGGCAAGATCTATGGCATCGAGCCGGGTAACGACGGCAACCGTCTGATCCAGAGTATGATTGACAAGAACGCCTTCGGCCTCAAAGACGCCGGTTTCAAAGTGGTCGAGTCCAGCGAAGCCGGCATGCTCTCGCAAGTCGACCGCGCTCAGAAGCGCGATACCGCTGTGGTGTTCCTGGGCTGGGCGCCGCACCCGATGAACAAGCGCTTCAAGATCCAGTACCTCACCGGTGGTGACGATTATTTCGGCCCGGATTTCGGTGCGGCGACAGTCCTGACCAACACCCGCAAGGGCTACAGCCAGGAATGCAGCAACGTCGGTCAGTTGCTGAAAAATCTGGAGTTCACCGTCGACATGGAAAGCTCGCTGATGGGCAACATCCTGGACGACAAGATGAAGCCTGAAGCGGCCGCCAAGGCCTGGCTGAAAAAGAATCCACAGGTACTCAATACCTGGCTCGCTGGCGTGACCACCATTGACGGTAAACCAGGCCTGGAAGCCGTGAAAGCCAAGCTTGCGCAGTAATTGTTGACGCCGGGCGAGTTCGCTCGCCCGGGCTGTTTTTTTCCTTGCATGCGGACGTTCACTACCATGCTGATTGATCAGAAAATCCCTTTAGGCCAGTACATCGCTGCCTTCGTAGAATGGCTGACGAAACACGGCGCCAGCACATTCGATGCGATCGCCACGACACTGGAAACGATGATCCACGGCGTGACGTTTGCGCTGACCTGGTTCAACCCGCTGGCACTGATCGGACTGATCGCATTGCTGGCTCACTTCATCCAACGCAAATGGGGCCTGACCGCGTTCGTCATCGCCTCCTTCCTGCTGATCCTCAACCTGGGGTACTGGCAGGAAACCATGGAAACCCTCGCCCAGGTGTTGTTCGCCACCTTTGTCTGCGTGGTCATAGGCGTGCCGCTGGGCATCGTCGCCGCGCACAAACCGATGTTCTACACGCTGATGCGTCCGGTGCTCGATCTGATGCAGACCGTACCGACGTTCGTGTACCTCATTCCTACCCTGACCCTGTTCGGTCTGGGTGTGGTCCCGGGTCTGATTTCAACGGTAGTGTTCGCGATTGCCGCGCCTATCCGTCTGACCTACCTGGGCATCCGCGATGTGCCGCAAGAACTGATGGACGCCGGCAAGGCCTTTGGCTGCTCGCGCCGTCAGCTGCTCTCCCGTATTGAACTGCCCCACGCGATGCCGAGCATCGCAGCCGGTATCACCCAGTGCATCATGCTGTCGTTGTCGATGGTGGTGATCGCGGCACTGGTGGGCGCCGATGGCCTGGGCAAACCCGTGGTCAACGCACTGAACACTGCCGATATCGCCCTGGGCTTCGAAGCCGGCCTGGCGATCGTACTGCTGGCGATCATGCTCGACCGTATCTGCAAACAACCCGACGCCAAAGTAGGGGGTGACGCATGAGCATAATCCGCTTCGATCAGGTCGACGTGGTCTTCTCCAAAGACCCGCGTGAAGCCCTGAAACTGCTCGACCAGGGCATGACCCGCGACCAGATCCTGAAGAAAACCGGGCAAATCGTTGGCGTTGAAAAAGCCAGCCTGGATATCGAGAAAGGCGAAATCTGCGTGCTGATGGGCCTTTCCGGCTCCGGTAAATCCAGCCTGCTGCGCTGCATCAACGGCTTGAACACGGTCAGCCGTGGCAAGCTGTTCGTCGAGCATGAAGGCCGGCAGATCGACATTGCCTCCTGCACCCCGGCCGAACTGAAAATGATGCGCACCAAACGCATCGCCATGGTGTTCCAGAAGTTCGCCCTGATGCCGTGGCTGACGGTGCGCGAGAACATCAGCTTCGGTCTCGAAATGCAGGGTCGTCCCGAGAAGGAGCGCCACAAACTGGTCGACGAGAAGCTCGAACTGGTCGGCCTTTCCCAATGGCGCAACAAGAAACCCGACGAACTCTCTGGCGGCATGCAGCAACGTGTGGGCCTGGCCCGCGCGCTGGCGATGGACGCCGACATCCTGCTGATGGACGAACCCTTCTCGGCCCTCGATCCGCTGATTCGCCAAGGCCTGCAAGACGAACTGCTGGAACTGCAACGCAAGCTGCACAAGACCATCGTCTTCGTGAGCCACGACCTCGATGAAGCGCTGAAACTCGGCAGCCGTATCGCGATCATGAAAGACGGCCGGATCATCCAGTACAGCAAGCCGGAAGAAATCGTCCTCAACCCGGCCGATGACTACGTGCGGACCTTCGTGGCGCACACCAACCCGCTGAACGTACTGTGCGGTCGCAGCCTGATGCGCACACTGGACAACTGCAAACGCATCAACGGCTCTGTATGCCTGGATCCGGGCGGCGACTCGTGGCTGGACCTGGCCGAAGGCAACACCATCAAGGGCGCACGCCAGAACGGTGCGAGCCTGGACCTGCAGAACTGGGTACCGGGGCAAGCCGTTGAAGGCCTGGGCCGCCGCCCAACGCTGGTGGACTCCAACATCGGCATGCGCGATGCATTGCAGATTCGTTATCAGACCGGCAACAAACTGGTGCTGCACGACAACAATCATGTGGTGGGGATTCTGGGCGACAGCGAGCTGTACCACGCGCTGCTCGGCAAGAACCTGGGGTAAGGCAACAGACACAAAAACGCCGCGAGGATCGCGGCGTTTTTGTTAGTACACAGAACCTGTGGGAGCGAGCCTGCTCGCGATGAGGGCCTTACATTCAACATCAACGTTGACTGACCCACTACTATCGCGAGCAGGCTCGCTCCCACAAGGATTGCAGTGCAGCAATGTGCACCGCATCACCTCAAGCCTCAGCTGTAAACACGGCCCAGGAGCTGCCGATGGCTTTCAAACTGATCGAGCACGTCACGGGTGATCTGATCCTGAGTGAAGCCCATCAAATCGTATTCCTGACTACCGTTGTGCAGGTACACCTCGGCGCGGTAGTAACGCGTGCGCGCTTCATCCGGGCCCGGCGATTCGCTCGGCGCAGCCAGATAGCCGTCCAGGCTCACTTCGTAGACAAAAGGGTTGCCCTCTTCCATCTCGATCCGCACGCCCATGCAACGCTTGGCTTTACCCAGCAGCGTTTGAACGTCCAGCCCCTGACTGCGCAATTGCGCCGCCGCATCTTCCAGCGCCGGACTGACTTGTTTGTCCATGAAACGCTGAACGATCGACTGGCTCGGTTGCAGATCCAACTGAGTCAAACGCTCGCTGAAACCGCGACGACCACGCGCCGCCAGTTCGGCTTGTTCCTGCTCGATCTGCACGTCCTGGCGCATGGCCTTGTGCAAACCGAACATGAACAACACCAGCACCACCGAAAACGGCAGACCGGCCAGTACCACCATGGTTTGCATGGCTTCGAAGTTACCGGCGAACAGCAGGCCAATGGTCACCAGGGTGATCACTACCGACCAGAAGATCCGCAGCCAGTGCGGGGCGTCTTCGTCGACGTTGCCGCCCTTGCAGGACAGGTTCGCCATCATCACTGCGCCCGAGTCGGCCGGAGTCAGGAACAACACGAAACCGACAAAGATCGACACGCCGATCACGATTTTCGACGCCGGGTAATGCTCAAGCAACTGGTAGATCGCCATGGACGGCTGTTCCAGCGCCGTCTTCCCGAGTTCCACCGCCCCGTGGTTCATCACCAGATCCAAAGCCGAGTTACCGAAGATCGACAGCCAGGCCAAAGTGAAGCCCAGCGGAATCAGCAGCACGCCGGCCACCAGTTCACGCACGGTACGACCGCGGGAAATACGCGCGATGAACATGCCGACGAATGGGGCCCAGGAAATCCACCAGGCCCAGTAGAACAGCGTCCACAGACCCAACCAGCGCTCGGATTTGGCGTTGTCGGCTTCGTACACGTAAAGGTCGAAGGTTTTCAGCACCACGCCGTTCAGGTAGTCGCCGATGTTCTGCACAAAGCCGTTGAGCAGGTGCAGGGTCGGGCCAAACAGCAGCACGAAAATCAGCAGGCCGCTGAACAGCACGATGTTCAGGTTGGACAAACGACGGATGCCGTTTTCCACGCCGGACACGGCAGCGATGGTCGCCACGGTGCTCATCACGATAATCACGATCAGCAGGTTGGTGTTGCTGTGCTCCATGCCGAACAGGTTTTCCAGCCCCGACGACACTTGCAGCGAACCGATCCCCAGGTTGGTCACCAGCCCCAGCAGGGTCACGAACATGCCAAAACCGTCGACCGCATGACCGGCCGCGCCTTTGACCCAACGCTCGCCCACCAGCGGATACAGCGCCGAACGCAGCGCCAGCGGCTGGTTGTGACGGTAGGCAAAGTACGCCACGGCCAGACCGACCAAGGCGTAGATCGCCCAGCCATGCAGGCCCCAATGCAGGAACGTCAGTTGCACCGCCTGACGCGCTGCCAGGTTGCTGCCGGCCACGCCTTCCGGCGGGTTGAAGTAGTGATCCAGAGGCTCGGAAGCACCGAAGTACAGCAGCGAGATACCGATACCGGACGAGAACAGCATCCCGGCCCAGGCGCCATAGCTGAAGTCCGGGGTGTCGTCCTTGCTACCCAGTTTGAGCTTGCCGTAAGACGAAAACGCCAGACCGACGACGAATACCAGGTAGGCGGCGATCACCACCATGTAGTACCAGCCGAAGCTGCGCGACAACCAGGCCTGAGCGATCCCCAGCATTCTCCCGGCTTCTTGGGGCGCGGCGATGAGGATGGCAGTCAGCAGCAGGATCAATGCGGTCGAGGTGTAGAACACCCAACCGTTGACCGTCACCGTCCGTGGTGGGGTCTTTATAAGAGAGGCAGAACTCATTGCACAGATGCTCCAGGCAGTGCGAGAGAAGGACACAAGGCAAAGCAGTACCCGACCAATCGATTAGTTGGCAGCCGACCGGCGGGTGATATAAAGACACCCCGAAAAAAGCCCGAAACCGCAGCAACAGCATTGAAAACCGACCTCGAAGATCGCGCGCGCGTACATGACGCAGCGCATGACCTTGGGCGCCTTGCCCATTCAACACGTCCATTGAAATCGGTTCGCAGCATGCCCCGTGTGGGTTTCGAGCATTTTCGGATGTCGTTTTTCCGCCAACTACACGTAGGAAAAACCTGTAGGCAGCGACGATTTGTCGCAGATCTTATTCTTTGTTGATTGAACGTTCAATCAAAACAAAATAGACTGGCCCTCAATCCGGTAGCCGTTTTTCGTCCACCGGAAGGCCTAAGGAGATGTGCAAGATGCCCAAGGTCGGTATGCAACCCATCCGCCGTCAGCAATTGATCGAGGCCACCTTACAGGCAGTCGATCAGGTTGGAATGGGGGACGCCAGCATTGCGCTGATCGCCCGTTTGGCCGGTGTCTCGAATGGCATCATCAGTCACTATTTTCAGGACAAGAATGGCCTGATCGCCGCCACGATGCGGTATCTGATGAGCGTCCTCAGCGAGAACGTCACCGCGCGCCGCCAGGCGCTGGGAGATAACAGCCCTCGGGCTCATCTTCAGGTGATTATCGAAGGCAACTTCGACGCCAGCCAGGTCAATGGCCCGGCAATGAAAACCTGGTTGGCCTTCTGGGCCACCAGCATGCACCAACCGTCGTTACACAGGTTGCAGCGGATCAACGATCACCGCCTGTATTCCAACCTGTGCTGCGAGTTCCGCCGAGTGCTGCCGCTTGATCAAGCACGCAGCGCAGCACGCGGGCTGGCAGCCCTGATCGACGGTTTGTGGTTGCGCGGCGCGCTGTCGGGAGACGCTTTCGACACCGAGCAGGCGCAACGGATCGCTTACGAATATATGGATTTCCAACTGGCCAAGCAGGAGCTGCTGGAGCACACATAAAACGCTCAGCCCCTGAACGACTGCTGATCAGCGTGCCCAGGCTTTACGGCACGCCCAGCGGTTAACGCCAACCACTTATGCACTTGCGAGGACACTATGGCCCGTTTCGAACTGCAAAAACTCTACATCGACGGCGGTTACTCCGACGCCAGCGGCGACGCCACCTTCGAAGCCATCAACCCGGCTAACGGTGAAGTTCTCGCCAAAGTGCAACGTGCAACCTTCGCCGACGTTGAACGTGCCGTCGTCAGCGCCGAAAAAGGCCAGAAAATCTGGGCCGCAATGACCGCCATGGAGCGTTCGCGCATCCTGCGCCGTGCCGTTGAAATCCTGCGCGAGCGCAACGATGAACTGGCCGCCCTGGAAACCCTGGACACCGGCAAGGCGTACTCCGAAACCCGCTACGTCGACATCGTCACCGGCGCTGACGTACTGGAATACTACGCAGGCCTGGTGCCAGCCATCGAAGGCGAGCAAATCCCGCTGCGTACCACCTCGTTCGTTTACACCCGTCGCGAGCCACTGGGCATCGTGGCCGGTATCGGCGCGTGGAACTACCCGATCCAGATCGCACTGTGGAAATCCGCTCCAGCCTTGGCGGCCGGTAATGCGATGATCTTCAAGCCAAGCGAAGTCACTTCCCTGACTACCCTGAAACTGGCTGAAATCTACACCGAAGCGGGCCTGCCAGCAGGCGTGTTCAACGTTCTGACCGGCAGCGGCCGTGAAGTCGGCACCTGGCTGACCGAGCACCCACGCATCGAAAAAATCTCCTTCACCGGCGGCACCGACACCGGCAAGAAGGTCATGGCCAGCGCTTCCGGCTCGTCCTTGAAAGACGTGACCATGGAACTGGGCGGCAAGTCCCCGCTGATCATTTTCGACGACGCTGACCTGGATCGCGCCGCCGACACCGCCATGATGGCCAACTTCTACAGCTCCGGTCAGGTCTGCACCAACGGCACTCGCGTGTTCGTACCGAGCCACCTGAAAGCGGCTTTCGAAGCCAAGATCGTTGAGCGCGTTGCACGCATTCGCGTGGGCAACCCGGAAGACGAAAACACCAACTTCGGCCCGCTGGTCAGCTTCGCCCACATGGAAAGCGTGCTGGGCTACATCGCAAAAGGTAAGGAAGAAGGTGCTCGCCTGCTGTGCGGCGGCG
The DNA here is from genome assembly GCF_025465945.1 of Pseudomonas sp. 6D_7.1_Bac1. GTDB lineage: Bacteria > Pseudomonadota > Gammaproteobacteria > Pseudomonadales > Pseudomonadaceae > Aquipseudomonas. The sequence continues at coordinate 153,834 of NZ_JANLNW010000023.1, forward strand.
ATCGTCTGACCGACGGCGAATTCGCCAAAGGCGCATTCGTGGCACCGACCGTGTTCACCGACTGCACCGACGACATGACCATCGTCCGTGAAGAAATCTTTGGCCCGGTGATGAGCATCCTGACTTACGAAACCGAAGAAGAAGTGATCCGCCGCGCCAACGACACCGACTTCGGCCTGGCCGCTGGCGTCGTGACCCGCGACCTGAACCGCGCGCACCGCGTGATCCATCAACTGGAAGCCGGTATCTGCTGGATCAACGCCTGGGGCGAGTCCGACGCCAAGATGCCGGTCGGCGGCTACAAGCAGTCGGGCGTGGGCCGTGAAAACGGCATCAGCTCGCTGAACAACTTCACCCGCATCAAATCGGTACAGGTCGAGCTGGGCGATTACGCCTCGGTTTTCTAAGACCTCTGATTCCGAGCGCCGAACCTGTGGCTGAGGCCTTTTGTGGCGAGGGAGCTTGCTCCCGCTGGGCCGCAAAGCGGCCCCAACCCAGGCTCCGCGTTTCTTCAGACAGACCACCGTCGCTGATTTTGCGACTGCTGCGCAGCCGAACGGGGGCAAGCCCCCTCGCCACAATTGGGTGGCGTCAGGCTCGCGACCTGACCACATTTCAAGAGGGTGCATTCAATGTCCCAAGAATACGACTACATCATCATCGGGGCCGGCTCTGCCGGTAACACCCTGGCGACCCGTCTGACTGAAGACGAAGGCGTCACCGTTCTGCTGCTCGAAGCCGGCGGCCCGGACTACCGTTTCGACTTCCGCACGCAAATGCCTGCGGCACTGGCGTTCCCGCTGCAAGGCCGTCGCTACAACTGGGCCTACGAGACCGATCCAGAGCCACACATGGACGGCCGCCGGATGGAATGCGGTCGCGGCAAGGGCCTGGGCGGTTCTTCGCTGATCAACGGCATGTGCTACATCCGCGGTAACGCCATGGACTACGACGGCTGGGCGAAAAACCCTGGCCTGGAAGACTGGACCTACCTGGACTGCCTGCCCTATTTCAGAAAAGCTGAAACTCGGGACATCGGCCCGAACGACTACCACGGTGGCGAAGGCCCGGTCAGCGTGACCACACCTAAAGCCGGTAACAACCCGCTGTTCCACGCGATGGTTGAAGCAGGCGTACAGGCCGGTTACCCGCGTACCGAAGACCTGAACGGCTACCAACAGGAAGGTTTCGGTCCGATGGACCGTACCGTGACGCCTAAAGGCCGTCGCTCCAGCACCGCGCGCGGTTACCTGGACATCGCCAAAAAGCGTTCGACCCTGAACATCGTCACCCACGCCCTGACCGACAAGATCCTGTTCGAAGGCAAGCGTGCGGTCGGCGTACGTTACCTGGTGGGCAGCGCCGAAGAGCGCGTTGAAGCCCGCGCACGCAAGGAAGTGTTGCTGTGCAGCGGCGCGATCGCTTCGCCGCAAATCCTGCAACGCTCCGGCGTCGGTCCGGCCAAGTTGCTCAAGAGCCTGGACATTCCAGTGGTTCACGACCTGCCAGGCGTCGGCGAGAACCTGCAAGACCACCTGGAGCTGTACCTGCAATACGCGTGCACCCAGCCGGTTTCGCTGTACCCGTCGCTGCTCTGGTACAACCAGCCGGCCATCGGCGCCGAGTGGATGTTCAACGGCACCGGTATCGGCGCCAGCAACCAGTTCGAGGCCGGCGGTTTTATCCGTACGCGTCCAGACTTCGAATGGCCGAACATTCAGTACCACTTCCTGCCGGTGGCGATTAACTACAACGGCAGCAACGGTGTGAAAGAACACGGCTTCCAGGCGCACATGGGTTCCATGCGTTCGCCAAGCCGCGGCCGCATCCAGGTTAAATCCAAGGATCCGCGCCAGCACCCGAGCATCCTGTTCAACTACATGGCCACCGAGCAAGACTGGCAGGAGTTCCGTGACGGCATCCGCCTGACCCGTGAAATCATGCAACAGCCGGCACTCGACGCTTTCCGTGGTCGCGAGCTGAGCCCAGGCATCGAAGTGCAAACCGACGAGCAACTCGACACGTTCATCCGTGAACATGCCGAAACCGCGTTCCACCCGTCCTGCTCGTGCAAAATGGGCACCGACGAAATGGCCGTGGTCGATGGCCAGGGTCGCGTCCACGGGATGCAAGGCCTGCGCGTGGTCGATGCCTCGATCATGCCGCTGATCACCACCGGCAACCTGAACGCCCCCACGATCATGATGGCCGAGAAAATCGCCGACAAGATCCGTGGTCGTCAGCCACTGCCACGCAGCAAGGCCAAGTACTACGTCGCGGGCCAAGCCCCGGTACGTGGCAAGCCGTTGCGTGACGTGAGCCCTGCCGCGCAGTAACCGTTGCACCGCGGTGCGCCCATCGCGAGCAGGCTCGCTCCTACATTGGTTCTTTGGTGTTCACATACTCTGTGTTCACCGCCGAACTACTGTGGGAGCGAGCCTGCTCGCGATGGCGCCCGACCAAACAACCCATCACTTCTGCTGCACACCGCTTCACCCTTGATCCCACCCCCCGCGCAGGCCTAATCTAGTCACCGCGCAAACGTTTCACCTCCCCGCCCTATCGAAAAGCCGCCACCTGTGGCTGGCCACGAGGCTTTCTCATGTTTGATGTCGTGTCTTCGAGCAAATGGCCCACCGGCTACCTGATCAATCCAAACGTTGAACCCCTCGATCCGAAGTGGCTTCAGGCATTCAGCAAAATCCCCGCCGCCGCTGTCAGCGACTGCCTGGGCCGCAACGTCGGTGGTCTGGGCCTGAAGGCCTTCCACGGCAATGCGCCGATGCTGGGCAGTGCGCTGACCGTTCGCGTGCGCCCCGGCGACAACCTGATGATCCTCAAGGCCATGCAAATGGCTCGGCCCGGCGACGTGCTGGTGATCGACGGCAGCGCCGACCTGACCCGCGCCGTGTTCGGCGGCATCATGCGCGCCATGGCCCTCAAGGCCGGGATCGTCGGCGTGGTGATCAACGGCGCCCTGCGCGACCTCGACGAGTGGCAAACCGGTGAATTGCCGGCCTACGCCATCGGTGGCGTGCACCGTGGCCCGAGCACCGACGGTGGCGGCGAAATCAACGTGCCGATTTCCTGCGCCGGCATGCTGGTAGCCCCCGGTGACCTGATGATTGGCGACGGCGACGGCGTGGTGGCTGCCTCGCGCAGCGAACTGCCGGAATTGTTGGTGCGTTGCCACGACCTGCTCGCCCGGGAAAAGGCTACGCTTGCGGCTATCGAAGCCGGAACGCTGGACCCGGATCGTTTCGATGCCATCCTGCGCGCCAAGGGTTGCCCGGTCTAAAGCTAAAAGCTTCGCGAGCAAGCCCGCTCCCACAAGGACAGCGCATAACCTGTGGGAGCGGGCTTGCTCGCGATGAGACCCTTGAGGTCGCAGCCACTCACAAGGAGGTTCTCCAATGTTCGATTTCCACCCCCAGCTCAAGCAGCGTTTCGCTGCATTGCGCACGGGCGCTGAATTCTTTTCGCTGCGCTATGTGCGCGAGTCGGGCCAGTACCTGTCGGTACGCAAGAACGTTGCCGAGCCGCCACACCTGAGCCGTGACGAAGGCGCGATGCTGACCGCACGGGTCAATGGCGTCGAAGCCTATGCCGCGACCAACGACTTGTCGCCGTCCGGCCTGCAAGCTGCCCTCGACCGCGCCGAACAACAGGCCCGCTCGATCGCCGCCCACGCCCTGCTCGACCTGCGCCAGCAAGCGGTTTCCAGCGAGCGCGCCGATTACCTGTCACCGAACCTGGAACAACCGTTCCCGTCCCTCAGCGATTGCTACCAACTGCTTGGCGCCGAATCCGCCGCCGTGCCCAAGGACGAGCGACTGGTGAACTGGCAGGTCAGCATCGGCATCACGCATGTCGAGCAGATCTACCTCAACAGCGCCGGCGCCGAACTGCGTCAGGCGCAACGCTTCGTTTACCCAGGGCTGGATGTCACCGCCTACGACGGCAACGACAGCCAGACCCGCAGCCTGGGCCGCGAAAACTTCGGCCAGCAAGGCGGTGCGGACGTGATCAGCCGTTGTGGACTGATCGGCGCTGGGCCAACCGTTGCCGATCAGGCGCTGCAATTGCTGCTGGCCCCCAACACCCCGCAAGGCAAACGCGACCTGCTGCTGATGCCCGACCAGATGATGCTGCAGATCCACGAGTCCATCGGCCACCCGCTGGAACTGGATCGGATCCTCGGCGACGAGCGCAACTACGCCGGCACCAGCTTCGTCAAAACCAGCGACTTCGGCAGCCTGCAATACGGTTCCAAATTGCTCAACGTGACCTTCGACCCGGACATTCCCGAGCAACTCGCCAGCTACGGCCATGACGACGACGGCACGGCCGCGAGCAAACAGTTCCTGATCCACGAAGGCTTGTTGATCCGTCCACTGGGCGGCGCGCTGTCGCAGTTCCGTGCAGGCCTCGACGGCGTCGCCAACAGCCGCGCCTGCGGCTGGAACCGCCCGCCCATCGACCGCATGGCCAACCTCAACATCGAACCTGGCGACCAACCGCTCGAACAGTTGATCAGCGGCATCGAACACGGCGTGCTGATGTCGACTAACCGCTCATGGTCAATTGACGATGCACGTAATAAATTCCAGTTCGGCTGTGAATGGGGTCAGTTGATTGAAAACGGCGAACTCAAGGGCGTGGTGAAGAACCCGAACTACCGGGGTATCTCCGCGCAGTTCTGGCGCAACCTCAGTGCCGTGGGCGACCTCAGCACCTTCAAGGTGCTGGGCACACCGAACTGCGGCAAGGGCGAACCGAACCAGGTGATCCGCGTCGGCCATGCTTCGCCGGCCTGCGTATTCAGCAACATTGACGTGTTTGGGGGAGACGCCTGATGGCGACGGTATTGAGTCAGGTCGAGCAATTCAAAGGACTGGTGGCCTGGTTGCGCAGTGCAGTGCGCGAGCCTGAACAATTCACCTTGAGCTACGCCGCCGAATCGTCGGCGTTCGTGCGCTTCAACCACGCCAGGGTGCGTCAGGCTGGCCAGGTTCAGCAGGCCAGCCTCGGCTTCAAACTGATCAATGACGGTCGGCACGCGGACCTGAGCATCACCCTCGCCGGTGATCCCGAGGTTGACCTTCAGCGCCTGGCCGAAGGCCTGCAACAGCTGCGCGACACCCTGCCGTTGTTGCCGCAGGACCCCTACCTGCTGCTCAACCACACGGGCTGGCAGAGCAAGAATGTGCAGGACCACCCGTTGCCGGACACCGAGCAGGTGGTCGCCGAAATCGCTCGCGCCGCCGAAGGTCTCGATCTGGTCGGTTTCTACGCCGCAGGCCCCATTAGCCGGGGTTTCGCCAGTTCGTCCGGCGCCTTCGGTTGGCATCAGGCCAACAGCTTCAACTTCGACTTCAGCCTGTTCCACGCCAACGGCCAAGCGGTGAAAGCCAGCTACGCCGGACACGACTGGAACAGCGCAGGCTTCGCCAAACGCTTCCAGCAGGCTCGCGAGCAGTTGGAGTTTTTGGGGCGCCCGTTGCGCACTTTGGCGCCGGGTGAGTACCGCGCTTATCTGGCGCCGGCGGCGCTGGAAGAAATCGTCGGCATGCTCTGCTGGGGTGGTTTCTCGGCGCAGTCGATTGCCAGCAAAAGCAGCCCGCTGCAAAAACTCTACGCTGGCGACAGCGCATTCAGCCCGCTGCTCTCGCTGGATGAAAAAGTCAGTGGCTCCCTGAGCCCGGCGTTTTCCAGCGAAGGTTACCCGCGCAGCGATCTCGGCCTGGTCGTTGCGGGCAAGGCTGGCGAGCGGCTGGTGGGTTCGCGCAGCGCCGCCGAATACGGCCTGACCGCCAACGGCGCCAGTGGCGGTGAATCGCCATCGGCCTTGAACATGGCGGCGGGTGCATTATCTCAAGCCGAGATTCTCAAGCAGCTCGGCACCGGCTTGTACATCAGCAACCTGTGGTACCTGAACTACTCGGATCAACCGGCCGCACGCCTGACCGGCATGACCCGTTTCGCGACCTTCTGGGTCGAGAACGGCGAGATTCAGGCACCCGTCAGCACCATGCGTTTCGATGACAGCGCCTACAGCCTGCTTGGTTCGCAGCTCGAAGCGCTGACAAGCGAACGCGAGCTGATTTTATCGGCCAGCACCTACAGCCAGCGGGCGACGGCTTCGGCGTTGTTGCCGGGGGCGCTGGTCAGCCGACTGACGTTGACTTTGTAAACACGCAACACCTTGTGGCGAGGGAGCTTGCTCCCGCTGGGTCGCGCAGCGGCCCCAAAACCAGCAAACGCGGTTCACCAGACGGACCGCATTGGCCGGACTTACGACTGCTGCGCAGCCGAGCGGGAGCAAGCTCCCTCGCCACAAAGAGCAAGAATTACCTGACCAACCCACAAGAGGTCCCATGCCCAACCGCCCGGCTCTTGACGCAATCACCGCCCGTTGGGTCCCCTGGGTGGTGGCGATTGCGTTCTTCATGCAGTCCCTCGACGGGACCATCCTCAACACCGCCCTGCCCGCCATGGCCCTTGACCTGGCCGAAGACCCGCTGCGCATGCAGGGTGTGATCATCGCCTACATGCTCACGGTCGCCTTGCTGATTCCGGCGTCGGGCTGGATCGCCGACCGCTTCGGCACCAAGAAAATCTTCTTCGGCGCGATCCTGCTGTTCAGTCTCGGTTCCTTGCTCTGCGCGCTCTCCAGCACCTTGAGCCTGCTGGTCGGCGCCCGGGTGATTCAGGGCCTGGGCGGTGCGTTGATGCTGCCGGTCGGACGACTGGTGGTGCTGCGCGCTTATCCGCGCTCGGAGCTGGTGCGGATCATGGGTTTCATCACCATTCCCGGCCTGCTCGGGCCATTGATCGGCCCGACCATGGGCGGCTGGATGGTGCAGTACCTGACCTGGCACTGGATCTTCCTGATCAACCTGCCGGTCGGACTGGTCGGTTGCTACGCGGTGTGGAAATTCATTCCAGACCTGCGGGGCAGTGAGCGCACGCGCTTCGATGGCTTGGGTTTCCTGCTGTTCGGCGCGGCGATGGTGCTGATCACCATTGCCATGGAAGGCCTGGGCGAGTTGCACCTGCCGCACTTGCGCGTGATGTTGCTGCTGTTCGGTGGCATGGCGTGTCTGGCGGCTTATTGGCTACGGGCCGGGCACATCGACAATCCGTTGTTCGCGCCGGCACTGTTCAAGACCCGGACCTTTGCCGTCGGGATTCTCGGCAACCTGTTCGCCCGACTCGGCAGCGGTGCCCTGCCGTTTCTGGTGCCGTTGCTGCTACAGATCGCGCTGGGCTACTCGCCGTCCCAGGCGGGGATGAGCATGTTGCCGCTGGCCGCGGCAGCGATGTTCGCCAAGTCGATCGCCCGGCCACTGATCGAACGCCTGGGGTACCGCATCGTGCTCACCGGCAACACCCTGGCGCTGGGCATCATGCTGGCGAGCATGGGCCTGGTCAGCGAGCAGACGCCTTATTGGCTGCTGCTGGTGCTACTGGCGATACTCGGCGCAATCAACTCCTTGCAGTTCACCGCGATGAACACCGTAACCCTGATCGACCTCGACGACGCCAGCGCCAGCAGCGGCAACAGCCTGCTGTCGGTGGTCGCGCAGTTGTCGTTGAGTCTCGGCGTCGCCTGCGCTGGCGCCCTGCTCGGCGGCTTCACGGCGGAGGTTGGCAATGACGGCGTGGACACGGTGCTGGGCGCGTTCCAGCTGACGTTTGTGACCGTCGGGGTCATGGCGATGCTGGCGGCAACGATCTTTTCCCAGCTGTCGCGGGAAGACGGACGGCGCGTCAAGCGTCCGGAACAGCACATAGAGCCTTAGGGCGAATGGCCACAGGGCTGGTACACTGCGCGACATTTTGTTTTGCAGGCCAGTCCCGTGACCACCATCGCCACCGCTTTTAATACTTTGCCGCTGTCCGCCGCCATGCTGGCTAACCTCGACTCCCTCGGTTATGCCCAGATGACGCCGATCCAGGCGCAAAGCTTGCCGGTGATCCTCAAGGGGATGGACCTGATCGCCCAGGCCAAGACCGGCAGCGGCAAAACCGCCGCGTTCGGTATCGGCCTGCTGAACCCGATCAATCCGCGCTTCTTCGGCTGCCAGGCGCTGGTCATCTGCCCGACCCGTGAGCTGGCCGACCAGGTTGCCAAGGAAATCCGTCGTCTGGCCCGCGCCGAAGACAACATCAAGGTCCTGACCCTGTGCGGCGGCGTGTCGTTCGGTCCGCAGATCGGCTCGCTGGAGCACGGCGCGCACATCATCGTCGGTACCCCGGGGCGCATCCAGCAGCACCTGCGCAAGGGTTCGCTGGTGCTCCATGGCCTGAACACCCTGATCCTCGACGAAGCCGACCGCATGCTCGACATGGGTTTCTACGACTCCATCGAAGAAATCATCGCCCAGTGCCCGGAGCGTCGCCAGACCCTGCTGTTCTCCGCCACTTACCCGGTGGGCATCAAGCAGCTGGCGTCCAAGTTCATGCGCAACCCGCAGCAAGTGAAGGCCGAGGCGTTCCACGACGACACGCAGATCGAACAGCGCTTCTACGAAATTTCGCCGGAAGAGCGCATGGACGCGGTGGTTAAAGTCCTCGCGCATTTCCGTCCGCAATCCACCGTCGCATTCTGCTTCACCAAGCAGCAAGTGCAGGAAACCGTCGACCACCTGACCGCCAAAGGCATCTCGGCCGTTGGTCTGCACGGTGACCTGGAACAGCGTGATCGCGACCAGGTGCTGGCGATGTTCGCCAACCGCAGTACCTCGGTACTGGTGGCCACCGACGTCGCCGCCCGTGGCCTGGACATTGATGCACTGGACATGGTGGTCAACGTCGAACTGGCCCGCGACTCGGAAATCCATATTCACCGTGTTGGCCGTACCGGTCGTGCCGGTGAGAAAGGTATCGCCATCAGCCTGGTGGCGCCGTCCGAAGCCCATCGCGCCCAAGCCATCGAGCAACTGCAGAAGTCGCCGCTGAGCTGGGATCAACTGGACAACCTGACCTCCCAGGGCGGCGCACCGCTGCTGCCGGCCATGAGCACCTTGTGCATCGGCGCTGGCCGTAAAGACAAGGTTCGCCCTGGCGACATCCTTGGCGCACTGACCGGCGATGCCGGCGTTCCAGGCGCCCAGGTCGGCAAGATCGCCATTTTCGACTACCAGGCCTATGTCGCCGTGGAACGCGGAATCGCCAAGCAAGCCCTGCAGCGCCTGAACGACGGCAAGATCAAAGGCCGCTCGCTGCGCGTGCGCATCCTGTAAAAACAATGCATTACCCTGTGGGAGCGAGCCTGCTCGCGATAGCGGACTGACAGACAACAACTATGTTGAATGTGCTGGCCCCATCGCGAGCAGGCTCGCTCCCACAGTTTGTTTTGTGGTGACACATTAAGAGGACACCGTTTTGCGCTCTACCGAAGTCGTGATCATTGGCGCTGGCGCCGCTGGGTTGATGTGTGCGCTGACCGCTGCTGAGCGCGGGCGCAAGGTAATGTTGCTCGACCACGCGAACAAGGCCGGCAAGAAAATCCTCATGTCCGGTGGTGGCCGCTGCAACTTCACCAACATGTACACCGAACCGAGCAATTTCCTCTCGCAAAACGCACACTTCTGCAAATCCGCGCTGGCGCGCTACACCCAGTGGGATTTCATCGGGATGGTGGCCAAGCACGGCGTGCCGTACCACGAGAAAAAACTCGGCCAGCTGTTCTGCGATAACAAATCCAGCGACATCCTCGGCATGCTCCTCGACGAGTGCGATCAGGTCGGCGTCAGCCTGCACCTTGACACGTCGATCCAGCAGATCGAGAAACTCGAAAGCGGCTACCTGCTGGAAACCACGTTGGGCCAGGTGACCTGCGAATCACTGGTGATCGCCACCGGCGGTCTGTCGATCCCGACCCTGGGCGCCACCGGCTTCGGTTATCAAGTGGCCAAGCAGTTCGGTCACCAATTGCTGCCCACCCGCGCCGGCCTGGTGCCGTTCACCATCACTGATCAGCTTAAAGAGTTGTGCACCGAGCTGTCCGGCACTTCAGTGGATTGCCTGGTGAGCTGCAACGATCAGAGTTTTCGCGAGAACATTCTGTTCACCCACCGCGGCCTCAGTGGCCCGGCGATTTTGCAGATATCCTCGTTCTGGCAATCCGGTGACTCGGTCGAGATCAACCTGCTGCCGGACCACGATGTCCCGAACTGGCTGCAACAGCAGCAAGCCGAACGCCCGAACAGCGAGCTGAAAACCCTGCTGGGCGAGATCTTCACCAAGAAGATGGCCAACCTGCTGGCCGACAACTGGTTCGTCTCCAAGCCGATGAAGCAGTACACCCACGCGGAGCTTGCCGATATCGCCGCAAAACTCGCGAGCTGGACGCTGGTCCCGGCCGGCACCGAAGGCTATCGCACGGCCGAGGTAACACTGGGTGGCGTCGACACCCACGAAGTCTCGTCCAAAACCATGGAGTCGCTGAAAAGCCCCGGCTTGTACTTCATCGGTGAAGTGCTGGACGTCACCGGACATCTGGGCGGTTTCAACTTCCAATGGGCCTGGGCCTCGGGTTACGCAGCGGCGCAGTACGTCTGATCCAAGCCGTGCACAAAACAAAATGTGGGAGCGAGCCTGCTCGCGATAGCGGTGTAACAGTCACCCTAGAGGTGAATGTTATGTCCTCATCGCGAGCAGGCTCGCTCCCACATGGGTTATGCGTGGATCTACTAAGGAACACTTTTTGCTGTCAGATGTGATCGGCGCCATTGCGTCGTCGTCATTACTGGCTCAATTTAGCCGCATTGCCCCGGAAGGCCTCCGCACTTCATGCCATCGACCTCGTTTCGTCAGTCTCTGCGGCGCCTTTGGGCGCTGGATAAATTCAGCTACAGCGTGCGGGTGTTCATCGCCCTGACCGGCACCATGGCGCTGTGTTGGTACCAGAATGAAATGGGCCTGCTGATCCCGCTGTTCCTGGGGATTATCGCCAGCGCCCTGGCCGAGACCGACGACAGTTGGCAGGGCCGTCTCAATGCGCTGGCCGTGACGCTGGTGTGTTTCAGCGTCGCCGCGTTCTCGGTTGAATTGTTGTTCCCCTACCCGTACATCTTCGTGTTCGCCCTGGCACTGGCCAGCTTCGGCCTGACCATGCTCGGCGCCCTGGGCGAACGCTATGGCGCGATTGCCTCGGCGACGCTGATTCTGTCGGTGTACACCATGATCGGTGTGGATCAGCGCGGTGGCGCAGTCACCGACTTCTGGCATGAACCGGTGTTGCTGGTGGCCGGTGCCGCCTGGTACGGCTTGCTCTCGGTGCTGTGGCAGGCGCTGTTTTCCAACCAGCCGGTGCAGCAGAGCCTGGCGCGGTTGTTCCGCGAACTGGGGTTTTACCTGAAGCTCAAGTCGTCGCTGTTCGAGCCGATCCGTCAGATGGACGTCGAAGCACGGCGCCTGGAACTGGCGCAGCAGAATGGTCGGGTGGTCGCAGCGCTCAACGCTGCCAAGGAAATCATTCTGCACCGGGTCGGCAACGGTCGACCGGGGTCGAAAGTCAGTCGTTACCTGAAGCTGTACTTCCTCGCCCAGGACATCCACGAACGTGCCAGTTCTTCGCACTATCCTTACAACGCCCTGGCCGACGCCTTCTTCCACAGCGACGTACTGTTCCGCTGCCAACGCCTGCTGCGCCAGCAAGGCAAAGCCTGCCGGGCGCTGGCCGAGTCGATCCAGATGCGCCAGCCATTCGTTTACGACGACAGCTTTGCGCAAGCCCTGAGCGACCTGCACGCCTCACTCGAACACCTGCGCATCCAGAGCAACCCGGCCTGGCGCGGCTTGCTGCGCTCGTTGCGGGCACTGGCGGCCAACCTTGGCACACTGGACCGTTTGCTCAGCGACGCCAGCAACCCCGACGCCCTCGCCGACGCCACCGACAGCAGCTTGCTCGACCGTTCACCGCGCAACCTCAAGGACGTCTGGACGCGCCTGCGCACCCAGCTGACGCCAACCTCGTTGCTGTTTCGCCACGCCCTGCGCTTGCCCCTGGCCCTGACCATCGGCTACGGCATGGTGCACTTGATCCACCCATCGCAAGGCTACTGGATCATCCTCACCACGCTGTTTGTCTGCCAACCGAACTACGGCGCCACGCGGCGCAAACTCGGTCAGCGGATCCTCGGCACGGCGATTGGCCTGACCCTGGCCTGGGCGTTGTTCGATCTGTTCCCCAACCCGCTGGTGCAATCGTGTTTCGCGATTGCCGCCGGGGTGGTGTTCTTTATCAACCGCACCACCCGCTACACCCTGGCGACAGCGGCGATCACCTTGATGATTCTGTTCTGCTTCAACCAGGTCGGCGACGGCTACGGTCTGTTCCTGCCACGGCTGCTCGATACCCTGGTGGGCGGCCTGATTGCAGGGCTGGCGGTGCTCCTGTTCCTGCCAGACTGGCAAGGCCGCAGCCTCAACAAGGTGCTGGCCAACACCCTGACCTGCAACAGCATTTACCTGCGACAAATCATGCAGCAATACGCCGCCGGGAAAAGTGACGATCTGGCCTACCGGCTGGCGCGACGCAATGCGCACAACGCCGATGCGGCGCTGTCGACCACCCTGGCCAACATGCTCATGGAGCCGGGGCATTTCCGTAAGGAAGCCGACGTGGGGTTCCGCTTCCTGGTGCTGTCCCACACCTTGCTCAGCTACCTCTCGGGCCTCGGTGCACACCGCGAGATCCAGCTACCCGCCGACGTTCGAGAACAGCTGATCGATGACGCCGGCGTCAGCCTGGCGGCCAGCATCAACGAAATCGCCCAAGGGTTGGCGAGCAAACAGCCGATTGCGATTCAGAGTGACGAAGAAGAAGCCCTGGCCGCCGAGCTTGAACAAATGCCCGACGAGATCGACGAAGGTCAGCGTCTGGTGCAAACCCAACTGGCGTTGATCTACCGACAGCTGGGGCCGTTACGCACACTGGCGGCGCATTTGATCAAGGATACGGAGCAGACTTGAGATCTTCAGTGCCTGTCAGGCACTCATCGCGAGCAGGCTCGCTCCCACACTGATCTGCGACACGACGAAGATCCCCTGTGGGAGCGAGCCTGCTCGCGATGGGGCCATCCGCCACACCACTAAATCCTGATCCTCACATCCCATGCTGCTTGAGCAATCGCTCATAGCTGCCATCCGCCTTCATCGCGGCAATCTCGCGGTCGAAGCCGGCGACAATCTTTTCATGGTCGGGGTTCTTCAGGCTGACCAGAATATGCAGGCTGTTTTCGCTCAGAGGATTGGGCAGGAACTCCACGGAATTACGCACCTTGGATGATTCGCGCGCCAGGTAATAGCGGGCGACGTATTCGTCTTCCAGCGTCAGCTTCACCCGGTCAGCGGCGAGCATGCGTACCGCCATGGGGAAGCTGTGCACCTGGACTTTCTGCAACGCCACGTCGCCGTCAAACTCGGGCGAATAGGCGTAGCCGCGAACCACGGCAATCGGATAGGTGTGCAGTTGCTGCAAGTTGTTGTATTCGATCGGCGTGTCTTTACGTTTGATGAAACGTACCCGGTTGAGCAGGTACTCGCTGGAAAACTGCCCGATGTGGGTGCGCTCCTCGTTGAACCAGGCATTGACCAGCACGTCGTAACGCCCTTCACCCACACCCAATAAGGCTCTGGCCCAAGGCACCTGTTCGAAATCACTGGCATAACCCGCCCGCGCCAGCGCGGTACTGACAATGTCAGTCGCCACCCCGCCATTGACCAGCGTGGCATCGGTAAACGGTGGCCAGGCATCGGCCACCAGTCGCAGTTTTTCCGCTGTAGCGCTCTGGCTCAGCAACAGCAATCCAATCAAAGCAAAAGCTAGATGCAATCGCGGCATGCTAAAAAATCCTTAGCGGGCGGGCAGCCCAGCGTGTTTTTAGCCAAAACTCGAAGGCCGGTGCGCCGAACATGGCCACAACCCCGGTCCTAACAGTAGCTCATTGAAGCCACAACAAACCGCTACAAAGCAGATTACACAAAGAAGACATGGCCGCGACAAATGAATGATGGCATTTTGGCCTTTATCACAGTTTTTTATGCCGCAAGACATCCAGCGGCTGGACGCTTAGTATCGGAGCGACGTTGTTCAAGGAGTGTGAAGATGACAATAGATTGGGTCTGCAAACACCACAGCGATCTGGGCAAGGAGCAGTTGTACGCCATCTTGCAACTGCGTGCAGAGGTGTTCGTTGTTGAGCAGAAATGCGCTTATCAGGATATCGATGGCCAGGATCTGGAAGGCGACACTTGCCATTTGATGGCTTGGGACGGGGAGCGGTTGGTGGCTTACCTGAGATTGCTCGATCCGCTGTCGCAGGGCGGTGACGTGGTGATTGGCCGGGTGGTGGTTGCACCTCATGCGCGGGGCCAGGGCCTGGGGCATGAACTGATGGAGCACGCGCTCAAACAGGCCGAGAAGTATTGGCCGGAACTGCCGATCTACCTGTCGGCCCAGGCGCACTTACAGGGCTATTACGGGCGATATGGGTTTGTGGTGGTGGGCGAGGAATACATTGAAGACGATATTCCGCATATCGGGATGCGCCGTTCCTGAGGGCCCTATCGCGAGCAGGCTCGCTCCCACAGGGGATCTTCGTCGTGTCATAGATCAGTGTGGGAGCGAGCCTGCTCGCGATGGCGTCAGCGGTATCAACGCAAATGTTCAGGGATATTCCAGCACCGCTTTGATCTGCTGCAAATGCTGCTCGATCCAGCGCGGATCAATCGCGCCCCACTCGCGAATCCGATAACGCCCGGCATGGTTGCGGGCGCCCTCTTCCTGCTCGAATTCACACACAATATCCAGATCCGCCAACGCCGCAATCGTATCCTGGGCGGTACGGCGTGGCATGCCGGTCACCTCGGTGAGCGCCGGGACACTGCTGGCCAGCCCGCTGTCGATCAGGTACGCCACGTACAGGCGGCGGTAGAAGCTGCTCTTGGTCTTGCTGACGTCCATCCCCACGCTCCTGGTTGCAATACTTACTGCATATCCCGCCACGTCAGGTACACCCGCAAGTCGAATTCCAGCTGGTGATAACCGGGTAGCATGTGCTCGCACAGCTTATAGAACGCCTTGTTGTGATCCGATTCCTTGAAATGCGCCAGCTCGTGCACCACGATCATTTTCAGAAACTGCGGCGCGGCGTCCTTGAACAGCGACGCGATGCGAATTTCTTTCTTGGCCTTGAGCTTGCCGCCCTGCACCCGCGAAATGGCGGTGTGCAGGCCGAGGGCACGATGGGTCAGGTCGAGGCGGTTGTCGAACAGCACTTTGTCGATGGCCGGCGCATTGCGCAGGTATTCCTGCTTCAACTCCAGCGCGTAGTTGTACAGCGCTTTGTCGCTCTGCACCGCGTGTTTATCCGGATAACGCTGGCTCAAGTAGCCGCCCAGCCGATCCTGATCGATCAACTGGCGCACTTGCTCTTGCAAGGCAGCGGGATAAGCCTGGAGGTATTTGAGCGCGGTCATGGCCAACAACAGTGACGAAAGGCCGCCAGTGTAGCGAATTCAGGCCGTCAGCGCGCTCCAGTCAAACGGCTGCGCAAAGCCCCTGGCGTCCTTGGCCATCAGCGGCCTTGCCACCAGGAAACCCTGCACATACTGGCAGCCGTTGGCGTGCAGCCATTGATACTGCGCAACGGTTTCCACGCCTTCGGCGATCACCAGCATCCCGAACTGCTTGCACAACTCGATAACGCTATGGGCCAGCGCCGCATCCCGTGGCGAGTCAAGTATTCGGGCAATCAGGTGGCGGTCGAGCTTGAGTGTATCCAACTCCAGATCGCGTAAATGGGCCAACGAGCACGGCCCCGCGCCAAAATCATCGAGCGCCACCCGCACCCCGAGGTGACGCAACAGGCGCAGCTGTTTACGTGACTCATCAACATTTTGTATCAAGGCGTCTTCGGTGATTTCCACTTCCAGCTGATACGGCTGTAACTCATGGCGGTCCAGCACCTGACGCAATTCGGTGACCAGGTTTGGCATGCCGAACTGGGTGCTGCTCAAACTCACACCCAGCACCAAATCCTCGGCAAACAGGTTTTCCCAGGCCTTTCGCTGCCTGGCACCGCGATGATAAATCCAGCTACCAAGGCGGCTGATCAACCGCGCCTCTTCCAGCAACGGCAAAAACAACCCCGGCGGTACATCACCCACACTCGGATGCTGCCAACGCAGCAAGGCTTCAAACCCGCGTATACGACCGTCGTCAATCGCCACCTGGGGTTGATACACCAGGTTGAAATCCTTGTTTTCGATGGCTGTGCGCACGCTTTCTTCAAGCATCAGCCGCGAGCGCGCGCGACCGTTCATTTCGTGATCGTAGAAGCGATACTGCTGACGCCCGGCGCGCTTGGCTTCGTACATCGCGATGTCGGACGCACGCAACAAACCGTCGAGGTTAGAGCCACAATCGGGATAGGTCGCAATGCCGATGCTCGCCCCCAGCGCCACATCCAGCCCTTCAATCTGCTGACAGATCGATATCCGCTCGATCAGCTTCTCGGCAATCTTCGCCGCTTGTTCGGGAAACTCCAGATCGAGCAACGCCGTGAACTCATCGCCGCCCATGCGCGCCAGAATGTCGAACGGCCGCAGGCAAGCCTTCAACTGCTCGGACACCCAACGCAGCACCCGGTCGCCGGCATCGTGGCCCAGGGAATCGTTGACCCGTTTGAAGCCGTCAAGGTCCAGGTACAACAAGACCCAAGCACTGTCGGAACGCTCACCGCGCAGCAGCAGGTTTTCCGCGGTCTGGTAGAAACCACGACGGTTGAGCAGCCCGGTCAGCGGGTCCGTGACGGCCTGAAACTCCAGCTGCTGATGCAGATGACGCACCACCGACATGTCGAGCACGGTCACCACCATGGCCTTCTGTTCGGAGGGCAACGGCGCACAAGACAATGCCACTGGCACCTGCTGACCGGGCGCGGTGCGCAGAAGTGCATCGTGCACGCGCCAGGTTTCACCCCGTTGATAACCGGCATAAATGTCAGAATCGGCCCACACCGGCACGTGCGGCTTTTGCAGGAAATCCACGAACTCCGCGCCTTGCAATTCGGTGACCGTCGCATTGAGCAGACGGGACATGGCTGGGTTGGCAAAGCGGATCAAGCCGTCCTCGCCCACCACCAGAATCCCTTCGGCGGCGTTATCCAGCACCGAGGCATTGAAGGCTCGCGCGGATTCCAGATCCTGACTCAACCGCTGCAAGGCCCGGCGGTTGCGCTGGTGCTCAAGCAAGGCCTGGACTTTGGGTTTGAGGATTTGTGGGTCAAAGGGTTTGAACAGGTAATCCACCGCGCCACTGGCATAGCCCTTGATCACGGCATCCTGGGACTGTTCGTTGGCGGTAAGGAAAATAATCGGGGTCAAACGAGTACGCTGGCTGCCGCGCATCAAACGCGCCACTTCAAAGCCGTCCATCCCAGGCATCTGTACATCCAGCAGCACCAGGTCGACTTCATGCTCGAGTAACAGACTCAAGGCCTCAAAGCCTGAAGCCGCGGTCATCACCTGCCAGTCCTGGCGCTGTAACAATGCACGCATGCTGATCAGGTTTTCAGGGTAATCATCCACTATTAAAAGAACTGAACTGCCTTCACCTGGCTTGGGCTGCGCGCATTCCATGCTGCTTCTCTTGTTGTGACGTCAGGCCGGCGCCGTCAAAAAAAACCGGACAAATACTGAGCCTTCACTCTAGACCGGGATCTGCAATAGCAGTAGGTGTCATCGCGCCATCACGTACCAAAGCCCCGGGCTCCCGACTAACGGTCAGCTCTGCAGGTCCGCAAGCCGGCAAAGGTGAAATTTAGATAAAAGGTTGACGCCAAACATCCGCCGCACGGGCATTAAATTGATCACGATAAACCGTGAGTCTTGTGGCCACTTTAAATCCACCTCATAACTCATAAGGAGAGGGTTGGGGAGGCGTACGACAAGAAGCATCAGAAAAATAAGCTATCGCCATGATGTTGTGTATACGTTACATTTATCTATAAATGTTACGGTAATAGAACATGGACTATTTTCTGTTGATCGCCCGCCTTGGCAACCAAATACGCGAAAAACGTATGAACCGTGGCCTGACGCAAGCACAGCTTGCCGAACTCGCGGGGCTGACACGATACAAAGTCATTGCTGTAGAGAAGGGCACCCTTTCTGTCGGCATGATCGCTTATGCACGCATCCTGGGCGCTCTGGATTGTGAACTCTCTGTCGTTCCCGCCGCTATGCCGACCCTTGAAGAGCTTGGGGATTTGTTCGAATGAAAATGACCTCTCTCAAAGTCAGCACCCCAGAAGGGAGTAGCGGCAGAATTCTTACCCATGCCGAGGGTTTCATTTTCCGTTATCACGAAGATGCATTGCCCGGCATGGCAATCAGCTTGTCGATGCCGGTACGACCTGACGAGTTTCGTCGACGCGAGCTGCACCCTATTTTTCAGATGAACCTGCCGGAAGGCTATGTACTGGAGCAGTTGCGCAATCGCCTGGCTAAAACCGTAAATGTCGATCCGATGCTGTTACTGGCGCTTTCCGGCAGCACTTCGCCCATTGGCAGAGTTCAGGTGCGCTCGGAAGCGGTTGACGCCTTGCTGGGGGAGCAGCAATTTCCAGGAGAAAAACTCGAAGAGATTCTGACGTGGGACGGCACGGAAGATATCTTCGCTGGCATGCTTGATCGCTACATCCTGCGGGCAGGCATTTCAGGTGTTCAGCCCAAGGTGCTGGTGCCGGAACTGCAAGAAACCGGGTTACCACGAGTGACGTCGAAAACCTCGGACCTGATCATCAAAAGTGGCCGAGACAAATTTCCCGGCCTGGCGATCAACGAGTTCCTTTGCATGTCCATTGCGAAGGAGGCGGGTATTCCCGTTCCGCCGTTTTACCTTTCCGATAATGCCAAGCTGTTTGTCATGCGTCGTTTTGACCGCGACGACCAGCTCAACCCGATTGGCTTTGAGGACATGGCGGCGCTGATGGGGCTTTCGGCCGACCAGAAGTACAGCAAAAGTTATGCGGCAATCGCCAAGGCCATTCGTGTGTTCTGCCCGGCAAAACATCTGCGCTCTTCCCTTGATCAACTCTTCGATAGCGTGGCCCTCAGTTGCATTGTCGGAAATGGCGACGCTCACTTGAAGAACTTCGGTTTGCTCTATTCCGAGCCTACACAACGCGACGCGCGCCTGGCGCCGGCTTACGACATCGTCAATACCACGGCCTATATTCCAGAAGATGTTTTGGCACTGGATCTGGCGGGTAACAAGTCGATGTTTGCCTCGCAGCAAGGATTACTGGAGTTTGCGCACACCTGTGAGGTCGAGCAGCCCAAGGAGCGCATTCAGCGATTGCTTGCTGCGCTTGAAGTGGTGCTTGAGCGTTATCCCCAGCATCGGGAACAGGCGCCTCATGTGGTCAGTGCCATTCAGCAAGCGGCGGCGCCATTTACCCTGACTTTTGGGTAGTTTTTATTTTGCAGGCTTAACGAAAGGCTGCGATCTTTTGATTTTGATGTCCTCAAACTCCGTAGGAATGACCCCATTGTGGCGAGGGAGCTTGCTCCCGCTGGGCAGCGAAGCAGCCGCAAACCCTGGCACCGCATTCCTGCTGACACACCGCACTGCCCGGTTTACGACGGCTGCGCCGCCGAGCGGGAGCAAGCTCCCTCGCCACAAGGACCGCATTGCCGTCCTACAGCCCGGTTGCAGCCGCTAAAGTCGACACCTAAAGTTCTCCTGTGGCTGACATCAATCGGCTACGGGGTTTCGCAGCCCTAAGGCACAATAGTAACCAAGCTCCATAATAAGCAACGATGGTCGCTTCAGCGCCCGGAGTCCGTTTTATGGTGGCTGTGTGTGGGAGACCTTCGGGTCTGCCGGGTTCCTTGTGCCTCGGTCTGCGAACCCGCACACAGCTACCACCCATTCGTTTCGCAGCGAACGGTAGTAGCTCTTCTTTTTATGCACAGGAAGATTTACTTATGACTATGAATCACCCGCCCCGCCGCTTCACCCCCTTCACCCAAATCGCCACCGACTACCCCGTTCTGCTCATCGACAGCCACGCCCCGCTCCGCGAGCTCCACGCCTGCGTCAGCGAACGGCTCAACGCCGTCCTCAAGTACCTGAACCTGATGGCCTGCACCAGCCTGCCCGACTACGCCGAGAACGACATCAACACCGTCACCAACATCGCGCGGATCCTGATCCAGGACGTTGCCGATGTGTTTGGGGTGATTGAGCAGCTAGGGTTTGACGAGCCTGTGACAGGCTGAGAGCTTGGCTTTCAGGAACAACTGGGGGGGCAGGCTGCATCAATCGCCCCCTTTCCTTTTTGAGAAGTCTTTACAAATAAGAAATATTTATTACACTTCATTACTGGAAAAATTCTTATAATGGCGAATGTTTTGTTGAGCCTATAGGTGTTTTTCAAAGCAAAATACCAGCGCTACCCCAGAGGAACTGAGTTCCATGAACACTCGAGTCATCCGCAAGAAAGCAGTCTCGGCAATCACCATTCTCGGTATTGCAGCCATCATTTATTGCTTTCCCGTCGCCACCCTCTGGTTTCTGATTCTACTGGTTGTGTGTGGTGTGTATGACTTTCTGCGCAATGGGATATTCGATAAAAACATCATCAAGAAGTACTTTTTAGGCGGTGGCCGAAACACATGGTTATTGGCGCCCTTGAACTCTTTTTTCGATTTGCTGTGCAAGCCAAATCGCTACACTTATAAGTTGAACGATCTCCCTGATGCTTATCAGCACGACATCAACTACGTGATCGATAGCGCCATGGCTCACAAGGAAGAGATCATTCAGTTCCTGGACGCGCGCATGGCCCAGAAAAAAAGAGGCATGCTGTTCTTCCAGTGGTATGGCCGCAAAATCGACACTGAGCTCGACATTCCAGCACTTCAGAAAAAACTGCCTTACATCAAAACAGTTGGCGTATCGGTCTTCAATGAAAACCAGTCCACCTCCTTTCACTTCGGGCCCCTACGCCTGATGTATCGGGTGCTGTACAACATAATGCCAGCCGCTCACCATGACGGTGTCTACATCCAGGTCAGAAACCAAAAACACTATTGGCACGACGACCCGCTATTTATTTTTGATGACACACTGCTGCATGCGTCATTCAACAAGAATGACGCTAAACGTTACTGTCTGTTCATCGACATTATGCGCCCCGCTTACGTTCCTTTTATTCTAAACGGGATCATTTCTGCATTTGCGGGAGCCGCCTTTACACTACGCCGATTCTTTTACAAGAACTGGAAGCTTATTCAGTAAGCGCGACAAACAGGCAGATCTGTTTCCCCCATCACGTTTAC
>NZ_JANLNW010000034.1 GCF_025465945.1 Pseudomonas sp. 6D_7.1_Bac1
AGACAAAAGAAAAGGCCCCGAGGCGTTAACCTCGGGGCCTTTTGCGTTTCAGCGGACGAGTTACGCCGCTTTTGCTTCCGGCTGGCTCAGGGAGCGGTTCAGCGCGCTGAACAGGGCCTTGAAGCTGGCAGTGGTGATGTTTTCATCAATGCCCACGCCATGCACCGCACGTTCGCCGTTCACGCGCAGTTCAATGTAGGCCGCAGCCTTGGCATTGGTGCCTGCGCCGATCGCGTGTTCGTTGTAGTCCATGATTTCCACCGGGATCGGCAGGCCGGCCACCAGTGCTTCCAGGGCACCGTTGCCCTTGCCACGCCAGTGCAGGTTGGTTTCACCCTGGCCTTTGCTGGAGACTTCCACTTCGACGGCGCTGTGACCGTTCTCTTCCTGCAGGCGATGGCTGACCAGTGCGTACGGCGTATTGGCCTGCAAGTACTCGCTGTGAAGCAGCGCGTGGATCTGCTGGGCAGTCATCTCAAGGCCCAGACGATCAGTCTCGCGTTGTACGACCTGACTGAACTCGATCTGCATGCGGCGCGGCAAGTTGATGCCGTATTCCTGTTCCAGCAGGTAAGCGATACCGCCCTTGCCCGACTGGCTGTTGACGCGAATCACCGCCTCGTAGCTGCGGCCGATGTCGGCCGGGTCGATCGGCAAGTACGGTACTTCCCACAGCGCGTCCGGTTTCTGCTGGGCGAAGCCCTTGCGGATGGCGTCCTGGTGCGAGCCGGAGAACGCGGTGTGAACCAGGTCGCCGACGTACGGGTGACGCGGGTGCACCGGAATCTGGTTGCACTCTTCAACGACTTTGCGCACGCCGTCGATGTCGGAGAAATCCAGTTCAGGGTTAACGCCCTGGGTGTAAAGGTTCAGCGCCACGGTCACCAGGTCGACGTTACCGGTACGTTCGCCGTTACCGAACAGGCAACCCTCGACACGGTCGGCGCCGGCCATCAGGCCCAGCTCGGTGGCCGCAACGCCAGTGCCACGGTCGTTGTGGGTGTGCAGGCTGATGATCACGCTGTCACGACGGTTGATGTGACGGCCGAACCACTCGATCTGGTCAGCGTAGATGTTCGGTGTGGCGCATTCGACAGTGGCCGGCAGGTTGAGGATCACCTTGTGCTCGGGCGTCGGGTTCCAGACCTCGATCACGGCGTCGCAGACTTCCTTGGCGAATTCCAGCTCAGTGGCACTGAAGGTCTCTGGCGAGTATTCGAAGGTCCACTCGGTTTCCGGCTGCTTGGCGGCGTATTTGACGAACAGTTTGGCAGCGTTCACGGCGATGGCCTTGATCCCGTCCTTGTCCTGATTGAAGACAATCCGGCGGAAGGAAGGGGAGGTCGCGTTGTAGAGGTGAACGATGGCCTTTTTTGCACCACGAAGGGATTCGAAAGTCCGTTCGATCAAGTCTTCACGGCCCTGGGTCAGCACCTGGATGGTGGTGTCGTCCGGGATGTGGCCACCTTCGATCAGGGTACGCACGAAGTCGAAGTCGGTTTGCGAAGCGGCCGGGAACGAGGCTTCGATTTCTTTCACGCCGACGGCGACCAGGGTTTTCCAGAAGCGCAGCTTTTTCACTGCGTCCATTGGCTCGATCAGCGACTGGTTACCGTCGCGCAAGTCGGAGCTGCACCAGATCGGCGCGGCAGTGATGGTCTTCGACGGCCAGGTGCGATCCGGAATGTCGATAGTCGGGAAAGCGCGGTATTTCGAAGACGGGTCTTTGAGCATGCTCATCAGGAAATCCTTATGGTTGTGGCCGAAAAGAGGCGGCCTGCCGGTGGATCAAAAATGCGTTGGATAAAGCGTGAGACGAGGCACCACGATTCAGCCCGGCAGTCGTGCGCTGACGAGGCACAGGCTGCGGTGCTGGCGGAGCTGAATGAGGGTGTGAGAGGTTTTCATGTCTTCAACCCTAACCGCGAGGGTGAAAGATGGCAAGCAGTCGAAAAACTTTGAGATAAATACCCGAAAATGGTTTTTTATCGAGATTTTATTGCTGTGCATGGCTGGGATTGTTGTGATGTTTGCGCGAGGGTTGGGCTAGGCGCAATTGAAGATTTCAGGCGCGGGAAGTTCTTCGGTGCCTGTGAAATTGTCATCGCGAGCAGGCTCGCTCCCACGGGGTATCGGTGTGACCACAGATTTGGTGAATACCCCAAATCCACTGTGGGAGCGAGCCTGCTCGCGATGAGGCCAGTAGCCTCAACCGATATTCAAGGCTGGAATGCGCCGATGAAAATCGCCGGGTCCACACGGGCATCGTTCAGGCTGACGTTCCAGTGCATGTGCGGCCCGGTGGCACGTCCGGTGGAGCCGACTTTGCCGACTACGCTACCGCGCACCAGTTGCTGGCCGACTTTTACGTCAATTTTCGACATGTGGCAGAACATGCTGATAAAGCCCTGGCCGTGGTCGACGAACACGGTGTTGCCGTTAAAGAAGTAATTGCCGATCAGAATCACCTTGCCGCTCGCCGGCGTCTTGATCGGCGTACCGGCTGGCACCGCGAAGTCCAGGCCTGCGTGGGGATTGCGTTCTTCGCCGTTGAAGAACCGGCGCACACCGAACTTGCTCGACAGCGGACCATTGACCGGTTTGTCCAGCAGCAGGTTGCTCGGCGTCACCGGGCTGAAACTGCGGTAGGCGCGGATCTGCTCGGCAAGTTCGGCGTCGATGCGCTTCAGGTCGTCCGGGTTCGGATTCACCTGGCGCTGGTTCTTCAAGGTGATGTGCTGTTCCGGGTACTTCTTGTTGCCGACCATGAACGTCAGGTTACGACCGCCCGCACTGAGTGCCTGGCTGCCGGGTTTGACGGTCAGGGGCACGCCGACAATCGCCAACCAGTTGTTCTGCTCCTTGACCACCAGCACCGGCTTGCCTTGATAACTGGCCTTGGGCGCCTGAGCCGAAGCGCCCAGATCGACCACCGCCACGCCTCCCGACACCGGTTTGTTCAGCAGGCGAGTGATGTAGCTGTCGGCGTGGGCGTTGAAGGTCAGGCAGAGCAACAGCAAGAGGCTGAGAACACGCGGCATGGATCAATCCAGTAAAGAAAGGGTGACAGGCGTCAGGTGGTTGTCTTCGACCCGGACCTGCAATTGGCCTTCGCCGAGTCTGGCTTTCAGGCGTTGACCGTTGTGGGTCTGCGCGGCACTGCGGATCGCGTTGCCGCGCTCATCGAGCAAAATGCTGTAACCACGGCCCAGCGTCGCCAAAGGGCTGACCACGTGCAGGGTTTGCATTTGGGTTTGCAGTTGCAGGCGCCGGGCTTTCAGACCTTCGCGCATCGAGCGCGGCAAGCGTTCAGCGAGGCTGTCGAGGCGCTGACGCAGCAGTGCCAGTTGCCGCCCCGGATGTTGCCCGGCGAGACGGGTTTCCAGGCGAATCAGCCGTTCGCGACGGGTATTGAGGCTGCGTTCGAACGCTCGGCGCAGGCGCATGTCCAGGTCGTCCAGGCGTTGCGCTTGCTGACGCAGGCGTTCGCCGGGATGGCGCAGGCGACGTGAGATGCCTTCCAGGCGCAGGCGATCACGCATCAAGCGGTCGCGGATGCGCATGACCAAGCGTCGATGCAGGCTTTCGACCCGACGCACCAGATCGCTGGAATCCGGCGCCAGCAGTTCGGCGGCGGCCGACGGTGTCGGTGCGCGGACGTCGGCCACGAAGTCGCTGATCGACACATCGGTTTCATGGCCGACGGCGCTGACAATGGGTGTGACGCAGGCATCCACCGCACGGGCCACGGCTTCTTCGTTGAAGCACCAGAGGTCTTCCAGCGAGCCACCGCCACGGGCCAGGATCAGCGCATCGAAACCACGGGCGTCAGCCAGTTTCAACGCACGGACGATTTGTGCAGTGGCCTCGCGGCCCTGCACGGCGGTCGGGATCAGGGTCAGCGCGACTTGCGGCGCACGGCGACGGAACACGCTGATGATGTCGCGAATCACCGCGCCGGTCGGCGAACTGATGATGCCGATGCGTTGCGGGTGCGCCGGCAGCGGCACTTTGCGGTCGGCACTGAACAGGCCTTCGGCGCTGAGTTTTTCCTTCAGTGCATCGAACGCCAGACGCAGCGCGCCGTCACCGGCAGGCTCCACGGTGTCGAGAATCAGCTGATAGTCGCCACGCCCTTCAAACAGCGAAACCTTGCCCCGGACCTTCACGGCCAGGCCATCCTTCAACGCCTGCCGGACCCGCGCAGCGTTCTGCCGGAACAGCGCGCAACGCACCTGGGCGCCGCTGTCCTTGAGGGTGAAATAGATGTGGCCGGACGCTGGGCGGGCGAGGTTGGAGATTTCGCCTTCGACCCAGATGTTGCTGAACACGTCTTCGAGCAGCACCCGCGCGCGGCCGTTGAGCTGGCTGACCGTCAGGACTTCTCGGTCCAGGCCGAGTCTTGCAAAGGGATCTTTAATCATGGGGCGCAGTTTAAAGGCATTCGACGCTTAATCTCCATGTGTCCGCGATAAACCCTTGTGGGAGCGAGCCTGCTCGCGAAGGCGGATTAACTTTCAACATTAATGTGGCTGACACACCGTATTCGCGAGCAGGCTCGCTCCCACAGGGGGTAAAGTCGTCAGTGGTACTCAAGGAAGACGGGGGATGAACGTGCTGGAATTATTGAATCAATGGTCCTTCGGCGCCACTGACTGGTTGGTGATCGGCCTCGGCATCAGCCTGGCCTATATCGTTTTCGGCATCGCAGGCTTTGGCACGGCGCTGGTGGCAGGTCCTGTCCTGATTCTGTTCATGCCGCTGTCGAAAATCGTGCCGTTGCTGGTGCTGCTGGATTTCGTCGCGGCCTTCGGTAATTTACTGCCGTCGCGGCGGGACGTAGCCAGACCTGAGTTGTTGCGATTGCTGCCGTGTATGGCAGTGGGTTGCACCTTGGGAGTGATTTTCCTGCTGAACCTGAAATCGGATCTGTTGTTGCTATTAATGGGGCTGTTTATCAGCGCGTATGCGATTTACAGCCTGTGGGTGAAAGCCCGGCCGACACAGTTGGCCGCAGCATGGGCAATCCCGATGGGCACGGTGGGCGGAATGTTCGGGGCGTTGTTCGGCAGTGGCGGCTTCTTATATGCGATTTATCTGAACAGCCGCTTGCCCAAGGACGCGGCCCGGGCGACCCAAAGTGCGCTGATCAGTTGCAGCACGGTAGTGCGCTTGAGTCTGTTTACGCTCGCCGGGGTCTATGCCGAGCTACCCTTGTTGGTATTGGCGGTGTGTTTGTTGCCGGCCATGGCGCTGGGGCTGTGGATGGGTCGACGGTTGACCATGAAGATGACCCGCGAGGCCTTTGTGCGGCTGGTGACCTGGCTGGTGCTGGCCAGTGGCATTGCCTTGATCGGTCGCTATATCAGTACTTGACCTGAGTGCGTCAGGGATTAAGCTGCCGGCCGCAAATCCTGTGGGAGCGAGCTTGCTCGCGATGGCGGTGGGTCAGGCCATATCAATGTTGGCTGCAATGGCCTCATCGCGAGCAGGCTCGCTCCCACAAGGGTGATCATTCAGTATCTGTAGGCCTGCACCCATGAACTCGCAAAGCATCCTCGTCCCGAAAATCTCCACACTGCCGGTGCATGAACCCCGGGCGCGGGCGATTGTGCGGTGGCTGGTGCGCAAGAACATCATTGAAGAAGAACTCACCACGTGCGGTCGTACCGGCAATCGCATGGCCCACGCCATCGCACCTGGCGCGCGGGCGGTGGTGCTGCACCCCGAAGCATTGCCGTTTGGTGAGCCGATCAATGGACTGGAGATCATCACCAAGCGCTGCATCTATACACCGGCCAAGGGTTTTCTCGAAGAGGCCGGTTGTGCCGAATGCCGTAAAGAGATCGGCGAGGCGCTGTTCGAAAGCCTGGAAGACTGGATGCCGGGGCGCACCGACAACTTCATCTGCCCCGAATGCGGGCATGAAGATGACATCAACGGCTTTCTTTTCCTGCAAGAGTGCGGTTTCTCAAACCTTGGCTTTATCTTCAATAACTGGGCTGAAGCCGGGTTCAAGCAGAGCTTCATCGACGAATTCGCCGAATGGCTGGATCTGCCGGTGAGTTGGGTCAAGGTAGAGCTATAGGATTGCCGCAACTCCCGTAGCAGCTGTCGAGGCACGAGGCTGCGTTGCGTTTCCGCAGGACCGCCCTCGGGGGCCGCTTTGCAGCCCAACGCAGCCTCGTGCCTCGGCAACTGCTACGACCAGCGCAGCCCTTCTATCAGCAATGCCAATAATAGACAGACTTTTACATTGAGCCTGAGGGGGTGTCTGAGTATAATGGCGCGCTTCCATTTTCCCGCTCGGGAGCCCCCGCGATGCTGCGTATCAGCCAAGAAGCTCTGACCTTCGACGACATTCTTTTAGTGCCTGGTTATTCCGAGGTGCTTCCTAACGAAGTCAGTCTCAAAACCCGCCTTACCCGTGGCATCGAGCTGAATATTCCACTGGTTTCCGCTGCCATGGACACCGTCACTGAAGCCCGTCTGGCAATTGCCATGGCTCAGGAAGGTGGCATTGGCATCATCCACAAGAACATGACCATCGAGCAGCAAGCTGCCGAAGTGCGCAAGGTCAAGAAGTTCGAAGCCGGCGTGGTCAAGGACCCGATCACCATCGAGGCGGATGCCACGGTCCGTGATCTGTTCGAACTGACCCGCATGCACAACATCTCCGGCGTTCCGGTCCTGCACGATGGCGACCTGGTCGGCATCGTCACCTCCCGTGATGTGCGCTTCGAAACCCGTCTGGATGCCACCGTTCGTGAAGTCATGACGCCCAAAGAGCGTCTGGTGACTGTCCGTGAAGGCGCCAACAAGAACGAAGTTCGTGAGCTGCTGCACAAGCACCGTCTGGAAAAAGTCCTGATCGTTGACGGCAAGTTTGCCCTCAAAGGCATGATGACCGTCAAAGACATCGAAAAAGCCAAAGCCTACCCACTGGCCAGCAAGGACGACCAGGGTCGTCTGCGCGTCGGCGCTGCGGTCGGTACCGGTAAGGACACCGGCGATCGCGTCGCGGCACTGGTTGCTGCCGGTGTTGACGTGGTGGTGGTCGACACTGCCCACGGTCACTCCAAAGGCGTAATCGACCGCGTTCGTTGGGTCAAACAGAACTTCCCTGAAGTCCAGGTGATCGGCGGCAACATCGCCACCGGCGCTGCCGCCAAGGCCCTGGCCGAAGCGGGCGCTGACGCAGTCAAGGTCGGTATCGGCCCTGGCTCGATCTGCACCACCCGTATCGTTGCCGGTGTCGGCGTGCCGCAAATCAGCGCCATCGCCAACGTCGCCGCCGCTCTTGAAGGCACTGGCGTTCCGTTGATCGCCGACGGCGGCATCCGTTTCTCCGGTGACCTGTCCAAGGCCATCGTTGCCGGTGCTTCCTGCGTGATGATGGGCTCGATGTTCGCCGGTACTGAAGAAGCGCCGGGCGAGATCGAACTGTTCCAGGGCCGTTCGTACAAGGCTTACCGTGGCATGGGTTCGCTGGGCGCCATGTCCCAGGCGCAAGGCTCTTCCGACCGTTACTTCCAGGACTCCTCCGCGGGTGCCGAGAAGCTGGTTCCGGAAGGTATCGAAGGGCGTGTCCCGTACAAGGGCTCCCTGAGTGCCATCATCCATCAACTGATGGGCGGCCTGCGTTCTTCCATGGGCTATACCGGTAGCGCCGATATCGAAGAAATGCGTACCAAGCCAGAGTTCGTGCGCATCACCGGCGCCGGCATGGCGGAATCTCACGTCCACGACGTGCAGATCACCAAAGAAGCACCAAACTACCGCGTAGGTTGATGCTTCCAGCAAAATGTTAAGTAACCGGGGCTGTTCTTCAGCCCCGAGTTGTTTCTGATTTCTCTTTATTTGAATGACCTAGACGAGACTGAATCATGGCCCTCGACATTCACGCTCACCGCATCCTGATCCTCGACTTCGGCTCCCAGTACACCCAGCTGATCGCCCGCCGCGTGCGTGAAATCGGCGTTTACTGCGAGCTGCATCCGTTCGACATGGACGACGAAGCGATTCGCGAATTCGCACCGCGCGGGATCATCCTCGCCGGCGGCCCCGAGTCTGTGCACGAAGCCAACAGCCCCCGCGCCCCGCAAGCGGTCTGGGACCTGGGCGTACCGGTTTTCGGTATCTGCTACGGCATGCAGACCATGGCCGAGCAACTGGGCGGCAAGGTTGAAGGTTCCGAGCTGCGTGAGTTCGGTTACGCCCGTGTTGATGTAGTCGGCAAGAGCCGCCTGCTCGATGGCATCGAAGACCACATCGATGCCGATGGCCTGTTCGGCCTCGACGTGTGGATGAGCCACGGCGACAAGGTCACCAAAATGCCAGCGGACTTCCACGTCCTGGCCAGCACCCCGAGCTGCCCGATTGCCGGCATGTTCAGCGACGAGCGCGGCTACTACGGCGTGCAGTTCCACCCGGAAGTGACCCACACCAAGCAGGGCGGTCGCATCCTGTCGCGCTTCATTCTCGACATCTGCGGCTGCGAAGCCCTGTGGACGCCGTCGCACATCGCTGACGATGCCATCGCCAACATTCGCGCTCAGGTCGGCACCGACAACGTACTGCTCGGCCTGTCCGGCGGTGTGGACTCCTCGGTGGTTGCCGCGCTGTTGCACAAAGCCATTGGCGACCAACTGACCTGCGTCTTCGTCGACAACGGCCTGCTGCGTCTGCACGAAGGCGAGCAAGTGATGGCCATGTTCGCCGAGAACATGGGCGTCAAGGTGATTCGCGCCAACGCTGAAGAGCAGTTCCTGAACAACCTGGCCGGCGAGTCGGACCCGGAGAAAAAACGCAAGATCATCGGTCGTACGTTCATCGACGTGTTCGATGCCCAGTCCAACAAACTGGACAACATCAAGTACCTGGCCCAGGGCACTATCTACCCGGACGTGATCGAGTCGGCTGGCGCGAAAAGCGGCAAGGCTCACGTGATCAAGTCGCACCACAACGTGGGTGGCCTGCCGGAAGAAATGAACCTCAAGCTGGTTGAACCCCTGCGCGAGCTGTTCAAGGACGAAGTCCGTCGTCTGGGTCTGGAACTCGGCCTGCCGTACGACATGGTCTACCGTCACCCGTTCCCGGGCCCGGGCCTGGGCGTGCGGATTCTCGGTGAAGTGAAGAAGGAATACGCCGACCTGCTGCGTCGTGCCGACCACATCTTCATCGAAGAACTGCGCAAAGCCGACTGGTACCACAAGGTCAGCCAGGCGTTCGTGGTGTTCCAGCCGGTGAAATCGGTTGGCGTGGTCGGTGACGGCCGTCGTTACGCCTGGGTTGTCGCCCTGCGTGCGGTAGAAACCATCGACTTCATGACCGCGCGTTGGGCACACCTGCCTTACGAACTGCTGGAAACCGTCAGCGGCCGCATCATCAATGAAATCGAAGGCATCTCCCGCGTCACCTACGACGTGTCGAGCAAGCCGCCAGCGACCATTGAGTGGGAGTGATCGTGTTTGAGCCTGTGAACTCAGGCTCAAAACGATAGCGGTAAAGGAAGCCCCCGGTTGTGAGACCGGGGGCTTTTTGCGTATGCGCGTGGCAGAAACAGGCAATGAACTACAGAGGCAAGCGGCCTTCTAGGTCCATGCCCATGCGGCTGAGGGCCCAGGACAGTTCGACGATATCGGCGTAATGCACCTGATGCACGTCAGTCCATGTCGGACGATTGATCAGATATTTGCCGTCAAGCGTACGCTCGACCAGCGTTCGCGCAATCTGACGGTCTCTGCCGCGATGAATCAACGTCCAGGTTCCATCGACTTTCTCGAAGGTGAACATGCCCTGCCGGAACAGTAGGCGATTGAGTTCCGCCGGTGTCCTTTCGAGTAGCGGTAGCGGCATCTGCAAACTCAGGTCAGCGTTCAGCGTATCGAAATCGCCACTGACATGGTCTGGTTGCGTGGTGAACCCTCGTCCCACTTCGATGCCCCGGTCTGTCTCGATCAGCAGGTTTTGTTCAGGCAGCACTTCTTCGATGCGCAAGCCGATACCGCCCTGCATTTCACTGATGCCGGCCATGCCGCGAAAGGTATTGGTGTTTTCCTGACCCGTCAGCACAACCCACTTGCCCGCTCCGTTGAGCGATTCGTTGGCCTGCATGAGGGTGTGGGTGAGGTAATTCTTGATGGCTTGTTCATGCATGTCAGGCAGCGACGAGCCGGGATATCGATAGCTCGCCAAGCAATCCGTTGCCTGAACCCGAATCCCGTTGAGACGGGCAGTCTTGACCACTTCCAGTGGCGTAGACCGTCCTGATGGGTCGCTTTGTAGCTGTTGCAGAGATTCCTCCAGGTCATCGGACATTTCTCCGGTGCTGAAGAATGTATTCAAGTCCAGTTGGCTGAAATCGTTGAGCAGACGATGGAAATAGAGAGTTTTGACTCCCTGCCTGGCGAGGGTTGGCATGTTCTCGATAAGAAACTGCATGCTGGCGATGCGATCCTGACTTTCGCCAATGACCAGACCCCGCGCAGCGTCGAGTCCTTTCTCGATCAGCTCTGTGGTGGTAGTCGATGGCGTGACGACGGGGACGGTCGGGCGAGCAGGCAAGGAAGCGGAAAATCCGCTGCGGGCAAAGAAGCTGCGAGCGTCTCGTGATAACTCGGTACGAGGGGCTGCGACGTATTCGTCATAGGTGGTTATTCCTTTCGTTCTGCCGTCGGGCAAACGCATGATTTTGATGTGCGTCTCCGGTTTGCCCATCGCCAGTTTCCTGAGGCTGTATCTGTCAGGTGCGTCGTATTTTGTCGAGGGTCTGCGCAGGGCGGACGATGCTTGACGTTGAGCCGCTGCCTGAGAGGTTCCCGGTAGCGGGTCGGTAACGCCCTTGCCGCCACCCTTCAGGCCGGCGCGAGAAGTCAGCTCCCATTCACCCTGAGCATTCAGGCGTACCGGTAGTGAGCCTGAAAACGCGTTCGGGTTTTCAGGATCGATGATGGCCCAGGTGCCTACACCGTTGGCGTCGGCTTCGTAACGCACGTAGTAGGGCATATCGTTGAGCATGATGGCAGTCGAAGGGTTGCTGTTGAGTCGATAGATGCCCTGGAATTTTCCGGGGGATGTTTCGGGTGTTATTCCTTCCAGCAATTCGTTGGCTTGCCAGTGCTGCGGTAGGGTCGGCTCCGGGACTTCAGGTCGTGCCTGGGCAAGGTCCTCGAGCACCGATGTGGCGCCCTCGGCCTCGCCGGCCACTTCTGGCCAGCCCATCGGTTGCATGCCTTTTTCTATCAATGCCTGTTTCAGTTCACCGAGGTTATCCACGGTCATGGAGTCGTGGGTTGGCCCGAGCGGGGTATCCAGATTGATCTTGCCACCGGGCGTCGACCGGATGACGCTGTCCGCCATTTGATGGTTGGCGTTGCGGTAAACCACCAGCACGCTGCTTCTGTAGCGCTGAAAGGTGAACATCCCCGGTTCCGGCAACAGCGCTCGCAGTTCTTGCGGGGTTCTATAAGCCCACGGCGTTTGCATCTGTACACGCCAGTCACCTTTGATCAGCGCCTGAATGCTGTCGAAATCAGTGAGACCGTCCACCGTTTCATGGACAGATGAGCCCGGATAGTCTGCATACTCCACCGCGAGTCCCGGATCGGAGCCGATGGGTTGTGCCTGACCAGGTGTCACCTCATCGATTCGTACACTCAAGGCGTCGGTCTGCTCACTGATGCCCTGGTAGCCTCTGAAGCTCGTCATGTGTTCCTGATTGACCAAGGCAATCCATTTGGCGGGCCCCTTCAACTCTTCATTGAACTGAATGACCTCGCTGGCAAAAAAACTCCTCGCCATTTGGCTGTCCGGATCCCGGGAAAGCAAGTCTTCATTGATGTTGTAGGTGGTTGTCATGTCGATGGCTTGAACCCGCACGCGCTGGGCATTGGCGGACTTCACCAGTGTCAGCAGGTTGAATCTGCCCTCGGGGTCGTTGCCGGCCTTGATATCGAGTTTTCTCAGGTAGTTCTCCAACTCCTCGGGCATTTCGCCGGTTCTTGCAAAGGTGTCCAGGTCGAGCTGATTGACGTTGGCCAGCAGTTCCTGCAAGTACAACGTCTTCACGCCGCGGCGGGCCAGAGCGGGCATGTTTTCGATCAGGAACTGTTTGCTGCCGATGCTGCCGCGGCTCTCGCCGACGACCAGCCCCGGTTTTTCCGCGAGTGCGGCGTCGAGCAGTTCAGTCGACGTGTTTATCACCCGTGCAGACGATACGGGTAGACGAGGAGTCGGGGGATTGAGCTCGTAGTAGGTGTTTGCATCGTTGATCAGATCGTTGCGAGGTTCTTCCTGAGCCAGCTCGAACTCGCTCAAAGACTCAGTGGCTTCGTCGGCAGGGGACATGAACACACTGCGGGCACCGACGGTATCGACATCAGTCATGAGCACACTACGCACGTCTATGTCGCCGAGGGTCCATACCCGCCTGAACAGACTGCGGACATCGGGCCCACCGAGTGCCCAGGCCCTCATCTCGGGGTCTTCGAGCCCGGGGACATGAATGCCAGGCGTCCGTGCCCATTCTTCGACGACGGACTCACTTGTTGCGCCAGCGGTCGCAACAGGCGGTACATCCATGCCGCCCCTCAGTCCCAGTCGCGGGATGATTTCCCACTTGCCTTCGGCGCTCAAACGCACGGGAATTGAACCCGAGAAAGCATTGGGATTGGCCGGATCGATGATGGCCCAGGTACCACGACCGTTTATGTTGGTTTCATAGCGCACGTAATAAACGTTGTTGTTGAGCTTGATGGCGCTTGAAGGATTGGACGCGAGCCGATAGGTGCCTTGAAACTTACCCGGTTCGCGAACCAGTGTGTCGTCGTTGAGTGACACATCGATCTTGAAGGTTTCCGGCACCTTCACGGTCGGCTCGGTCTTGCCCGGCGCTTCAACGGTGACTTCGGTCGGCGTCGGTTCGGGGCCTTTGGTCGGTTGTGTCGTCTCCTTCAGTTCTGCCATTTCCTTCGCCTCGGCGGCGTCGATTTCGGGGCCGATTTCCTGTAGCGAACCGGGACCTTTAAGGACGAGCAGGTTGAACAGCATATCAATGCCGCTGAGCACCGCGCCAAGCACGCCGGCCTTGCGCTCTTCGGCGGTTTTGCCGTTGACCGCCTGGTCGATGTTCAACCCCATATTGGCGATGCTGGCGCCGATCACCGGCAGTGCGACCGGCCAGCCGACGACCGCCATCGGGCCAAACACTTTCACGCCGGCGCTGAGGTAACCTATCCACAGTTTTTTGCGTAGATCGCCATTGGAGGTTAGCGACAGCGCGGCCTCGGCGAACATCGCGGCTTTTGTCGAGTCTCGCAGCCAACTGAAGGCGTCACCGCGAATGGCCTGGTTTTCCTGGTTGATCAGGTGATGGTCGTACTTGCCCCATGTGCTGACCAGTCGGTTCATAAGATCAGTGATGTTCTCGGCGATACTCTGACGATCGGCCAGGGAAAAGTGCGTCATGAACGCCTGGCGCGCATCCTCCTTGTTCATCCGCTGCAACATCCAGTAGTGCATGTCCGTGGCGGTTTCCAGTACCTGGAAGGCGTCGGTGTCGCCGGGCAGGTAAACGATCTGCCGCCCCTTGGGCGCGACAAAGCGAAGAATGTTGGTGGCGACGTAGCCGGCGACATCCAGGGTTCGAATGCTGTCAGCGCCAGGGTGTTGTGATTGTAAAAACTGCAGGCTGATCGGCCAGGTGATCGGGCCAAGGACCGCATGTGTGACGAACTGGAAGTCTTCGTCGCTCAACTGGCCTTTGTCCCGTGCCTGCACGGCTTTGATAAGGAAATTGCATTTGGCCAGAGTACGAAAGTCAGTGCCGGAATCGTTCCAGAAGGCTGTCAGTCGCTCTGTGTACAACGAACTGAAGTCGATGCTCCAGAAGTCCTTCAGCACCTCGTTGCCGTGCAGGCGAACCTCGTTGGTTTCATTGAACGTGCCGGCGTTCGGGCCGGCGGTATAGAAGCCGGCATACACGTCGAGCAGGTCGGCATTGTCCTGGTCGGCGACGCGGAATCGGTGGATCACCAGCTGTGTCAGGGTCATGGAGGATGAAGGCGTTGCCATGACATGCTCCCATCCCGTGAAGGCTTTCGAGCTGCTCTGAGCAGCATCGAAGCGGTGGAAGTACACCTGATCCGGATCGAGGTCGGTGATGGCGTATTTCTTCAGTAAATTGCTGGCGACCTCGTGAGCCGTGTCTTGCAGGCTGGGGCACGTCTGGACGACGGCGGTGGCGATCGCCTTGAGCGCTGCCCTGTCGGCGGCATTGGGCAGTGGACGGGTTTCGTTCGAGTTCATGCACTCTCTCTCCTTGAGAAATGGGCACTGAGGATGACCCGTTAACTCAAGGGAGGTGCACTACATAGTTATCCCCCAATGCTATCCGGGGCCGTGTAGGGTCAGCGCCTGGCCACGTCCGAAAAGTAGAACTTGTCCAGGGTATGCCGCGACTCGGTGTACTCGAACTGCCGGCCATCCTGCAAAAAGGTCTGGTTGCTGACCACGATCACATGGCTTTGGCCCTCAAGGTCAAGGTGCTGCTGGTCGTCCTTGCCTCGCGGTACGGCTTCGATGGTGCGTTGTGCGTAGCTGATCTGTAGTTGCAGCGTCTGTTCGATGAACGCATAGATCGAGTGCTCGGCGATCTCGCGGTTCAGCCCCGGAATGAGGTCGGCGACGAAGTGGTTGATGTCCAGGATGACCCTTTTCCCATCGATTCGACGCACGCGCTTGATCCGCGTGATCAGGCTGCCTTCTTCGGCTTTCAGGTGTTCGAGCAGCGCGCCTTGCAGGGGAATCTGCTCGAACTCCACCACCTCGGTGCTGACGTCATTGCCCAGCCTTGGGTAGGTTTCCTGAAAGCTGACGATACCGCCGAGCTGGAATTCGATCGGGCTGGGCGACAGCACGAAGGTGCCTTTACCGTGAATTTTTTGCGCGAAACCGCGTTCCTGAAGCAGTTCGATAGCTTTGCGCACGGTGCCGCGACTGGCCTGGTAGCTGTCCATCAATTCGGTTTCGGAAGGCAGCCGGGCGCCGCGTTCCAGGCGTTCGGTGGTGATACTGGCAAGCAGATCGCTGTAGATCTGGTTGTATTTGCTCATGGGAATGGCTCAGTGCCGCGTTGTACTGAAGGCAGGAACCTTAGGGAACGCGTGACGGTTTGTCTATTGCGCTGATGACAGGCGTGTCTTGGCGGTCGGAAATATCGCCGCTGGTCGGGTTGTGGATAAACAAAATGAAACTCGTCTGTACGAGTTGTTGCATTAACTCGTACAGACGAGTACTTTTCGCTTCGGCATGCTGCCAAACAACAAAAAAACACAGTGGATGAAAAAGCATGAGCCACGATTACGCGACTATCGCCAGCGAGCTGCTTCAGAGCCTCGGTGGCAGCGACAACCTTGAACAGGCCGCGCACTGCGTCACGCGTCTGCGCCTGGCCCTCAAAGACCCCAACCTGGTCGACAGCGCGACGCTGAACCAGATCGACCTGGTCAAAGGTTCGTTCTTCACCGGCGGCCTGTTCCAGGTGGTCATCGGTCCCGGCGAAGTAGAGAAGGTCTACGCCGCGCTGCGTCTGCAGACCGGTCTCGCCGCCTCGACCATCGCCGATGTGAAACAGAAGGGCGCCGACAAAGCCAACGCGATGCAGCGGCTGGTGCGGGTGTTCTCCGATGTGTTCATGCCGATTCTGCCGGCGCTGATCATTGCCGGGTTGCTGATGGGCGTGAACAACCTGATCGGCGCCAAGGGCATGTTCATTGCGGGCAAGACCCTGCTTGAGGCCTATCCGACACTGGACGGTGTCTGGAGCCTGATCAACCTGATGGCCAACACCTCGTTCGTGTTCCTGCCGGCGCTGGTCGGCTGGTCGGCGGCCAAGCGTTTTGGCGGCAGTGAAATCCTGGGCATCGTGCTCGGTTTGATGCTGGTTCACCCGGACCTGCTCAACGCCTGGAACTACGGCAAGGCGGTGGCCGGGCTGGACGGCCAGAGCCTGCCGTACTTCGACATTTTTGGCTGGTTCAAGATCGAGAAGGTCGGTTACCAGGGGCAGATCCTGCCGATCCTGATGGCCGCCTACGTGATGAGCGTCATCGAAAAATGGCTGCGGGCACGGGTGCCCAATGCCATCCAACTGCTGGTGGTGCCGATTACCACCATCGTCGTGACCGGCGTGCTGGCACTGGCGGTGATCGGTCCGGTAACCCGTCACCTGGGGATTCTGATCACCGAAGGCGTGGTGACGTTGTTCGACCTGGCGCCGATGGTCGGCGGGGCGATTTTCGGTCTGCTCTATGCGCCGCTGGTCATCACTGGCATGCACCACATGTTCCTCGCGGTTGACCTGCAGCTTATTTCCACTCAGGGCGGCACCTTCATCTGGCCGATGATTGTCATGTCCAACCTCGCCCAAGGCAGCGCGGCACTCGGGGTGTTCTACATGACCCGCAGTGCGCGGGATAAAAGCATGGCCTCGACCTCAGCGATTTCTGCTTATTTCGGCATCACCGAACCTGCAATGTTCGGCGTCAACCTGCGCTACAAATTTCCGTTTTACGCAGCCTTGATCGGCTCGGCACTGGGCTGCGTGTTCCTGTCGCTGAACAAGGTCCAGGCCTCGGCGATTGGTGTCGGCGGGTTGCCCGGTTTCATCTCGATCATTCCGCAGTTCATCCCGATGTTTGTGATCGGCATGGTCATCGCCATGGTCGTGCCGTTTGTTTTGACCTGTGGTTTGAGCATGAAAATCGTTCGGCCCGGGTATCGCGTTGCCTGACAGATCGCTATCGCGAGCAGGCTCGCTCCCACAGGGTTTCGCATTTCATTGTGGGAGCGAGCCTGCTCGCGATGAGGCCCTCAGGGCCAGTACAAAACCAATTGAAGGAATTGCGCCATGCAAGACTGGCAGCGTTCGGTGATCTACCAGATCTACCCGAAGAGTTTTCACAGCCACGCCGGCAACCCCACGGGCGATCTGCTCGGGGTGGTGGCCAAGCTCGATTACCTGCACTGGCTGGGTGTCGATTGCCTGTGGATCACCCCGTTCCTGCGTTCGCCGCAACGCGATAACGGCTACGACATCAGCGACTACTACGCCATCGACCCGAGTTACGGGACCATGGCCGACTGTGAGTTGCTGATCGCCGAGGCTGGTAAACGCGGGATCAAGTTGATGCTCGATATCGTGGTCAACCACACCTCCATCGAGCACACCTGGTTCCAGCAAGCGCGCAGCAGTCTTGATAACCCATACCGTGATTTCTACATCTGGCGCGACCAGCCGAACAACTGGGAATCCAAGTTCGGCGGTTCGGCCTGGGAGTACGAGGCGCAAACCGGCCAGTACTTTCTGCACCTGTTCGACCACACCCAGGCCGACCTGAACTGGGATAACCCGCAGGTGCGCGCTGAAGTGTTCAAACTGATGCGTTTCTGGCGTGACAAGGGTGTGGGCGGTTTCCGTCTGGACGTGATCAACCTGATCTCCAAACCGGCAGACTTTCCCGAGGACAACACAGACGGTCGGCGCTTCTACACCGACGGCCCGAACGTGCATGACTATTTGCAGGAAATGCACCGCGAAGTCTTCGAAGGTCATGACCTGATCAACGTCGGCGAGATGTCATCCACCAGCCTGGAACATTGCATTCGCTATTCGCGGCCGGACTCGAAAGAGCTGTCGATGACCTTCAATTTCCATCACCTGAAGGTCGATTACCCAAACATGCAGAAGTGGGTTCGCGCCGACTTCGACTTCCTTGAACTCAAGCGCATTCTCTCCGACTGGCAGACCGGGATGCAGGCCGGCGGCGGCTGGAATGCGCTGTTCTGGTGTAACCATGACCAACCGCGCGTGGTGTCGCGGTTTGGCGATGACGGCGAACACCGGGTGGTCTCGGCGAAGATGCTCGGCACCGCGCTGCACTTTCTTCAGGGCACGCCCTTCGTCTACCAGGGCGAAGAGTTGGGCATGACCAACCCGGGTTTCGAGCACATTGAGCAGTACCGCGATGTCGAGACCCTGAACATCTATCGCCTCAAGCGCGAGGCGGGGGAGTCCGAGGCGTCGAGCATGGCCGCAATCATGCAGAAATCCCGCGACAACAGTCGCACCCCCATGCACTGGAATGCTCAGCCGAACGCCGGTTTCAGCAGTGCCGAACCGTGGATCGGCGTGCCGGCCAACGCCACGCTGATCAACGTCGAAAACCAGCTCGACGACACGACTTCGGTGCTGCACCACTATCGCCAGTTGATTGCCTTGCGCCGCAGCGAACCGTTGATGTCGGACGGCGTGTATCGCCAGCTCTTGCCCACGCACCCGCAGGTCTGGGTTTATCTGCGCGAAGGCTGCGGCGAGCGTCTGCTGGTGGTGAACAACTTCTACGGCACGGCCTGTGAAGTCGAGTTACCGGAGCGGGTGATCACCGAGTGCATGTTGCAACGCCTGGTGATCAGCAACTACCCGAATGGCGAGACACGTAATCGGCAGCTGTTCCTGCGGCCGTACGAATCGTTCGTTCTGCACCTGACCGACCACTAAAAAACACATTTTTCAAACAACTCGCAGAGCACTGCGCGGGGGCTTTTTGCGCGCAGTTTTTGCTGGATGAGCACAATAAAAATAATGGGGTGGCTCTTGAAAACAACAATAAATCGCAGCCTTGCAGCATCGTGCGTGTGCCTGGTATTGCCGTTCTCGGCCCAGGCTCTGGAGTTCGCCGGTTACTTGCGTAGCGGCGTCGGAACCACGGTCAACGGCAGTTCGCAATCGTGCTTCAAACTGCCTGGCGCGGAGTCGAAGTACCGTCTGGGAAACGAGTGCGAGCAATACGCGGAGCTGGAGTTACGTCAGGACCTGCTGACTCTCGATGATGGCTCGGTGTTCAGCGTCGATGGCATGGCCTCGCTGTACAACCAGTACGACCGCAACCTGACGTTCCAGGGCGACAACGGCTCGGTACGGATGCCGCAGATGTACGCCCAATGGTCGAACCTGCCGAGCCTCAACGGCGGTTCGCTGTGGGCCGGTCGGCGCTACTACAAACGGAACGACATCCATATTTCCGACTTCTACTACTGGAACCAGAGCGCTACCGGCGGCGGTATCGAGGACGTAAAAATTGGCGATCTGAAATACAGCTACGCCTTTTCGCGCAAGGACAACCTGTACCAGAAGGACTACGTCACCCGGCAGGATTTCAACGTCGCAGGGTTTAAGACCAACCCTGGCGGTGAGCTGGAGTTTGGCCTGAGCTACATCGACAAACCCGACCGTCGTGACGCTCACGCAGGTTGGGCGATCACCGCCCAGCACGTGCAGAAAGACTTCCTCGGCGGCAAAAACAAACTGGCGCTGCAATACGGCGAAGGGCCGGGCACCGGGCTGGGCTATACCGGCGATGTGGGGCTGGACGACAGCAACAAGAGCTACCGGCTGGTGGAGTTCTTCGACTGGCAGGTGACACCGCGTTTTGGTGGCCAGGTCGAAGCGGTCTACCAAAAGGACATTCGCCCGGACGGTAACGGCCAGAACTGGATTTCCCTCGGGGTTCGCCCGTCGTATGCGATCACCGATCAATTCAAACTGGTCACCGAGCTGGGTCACGATCAGGTCGAGGCCCCAGGCGGTACGCGCAAGTTGAGCAAGTTCACTTTTGCCCCGACCTGGTCGCCAAAAGGACCGGGTTTCTGGGAACGTCCAGAGGTGCGGTTGTATTACACCTACGCCAGTTGGAACGAGGCGGCCAAGCGTGCGGCCAATGAGTTGGCGGCGGGTTCGGCGTTATCCGACACCGGCGCCTTCGGCACGGCACTGCACGGTGCAAACGTCGGATTGCAGGTCGAGTACTGGTGGAAATAAGTACGGTTATTAGCTGCAGACTCAACTCGCTTCTGTAGCAGCTGGCGCAGCCTGCGTTCGGCTGCGCAGCAGTCGTGAATCCTGCATCCTCGGTTAATCTGAATCACCGTGGTGCCTGATTTTACGACTGCTGCGCAGCCGAACGCAGGCTGCGCCAGCTGCTACACAGTGCAGTGCTGCTCAATGTATCTACACAGAACAAAACCGCAGGTGAAGTCATGACCCTAACCCAACCATTGCAATTGCTGGCGCCGCTGTCCGGGGTGCTGATGCCGCTTGATCACGTGCCGGACCCGGTGTTCGCCAGCCGGGTGATCGGCGACGGTCTGTGCATCGACCCGACCTCGCAGGTCCTTTGTGCACCGTTGGCCGGTGTGGTCAGCAACCTTCAACACAGTGGCCATGCGATCAGCATCACCGATGACAGCGGCGTGCAGGTGTTGCTGCACATTGGCCTGGATACCGTGAACCTGGCGGGGCAGGGGTTCAGCGCCTTGGTCGAGCAGGGTCAGCGTGTCGAGGCCGGGCAGCCGTTGATCGAGTTCGATGCCGACTATGTCGCCCTGCATGCCCGCAGTCTGTTGACCTTGATGCTGGTGGTCAGTGGCGAGCCTTTCAGCCTGCTGACACCCGACAGCGGGCTGGTGGCGTGCGCTCAACCCGTGTTGCGCCTGAGCCTTGGCGATCCGCGTTCCAGTGTTGCGCAGGAGGAGGGCGAAGCGCTGTTCTCCAAACCGATCCACCTGCCGAACCCCAATGGCCTGCACGCGCGCCCGGCGGCGGTTTTTGCGCAGGCGGCGAAAGGGTTTGCGGCAAGCATTTGCCTGCACAAGCAGCAGGACAGCGCCAACGCCAAGTCCCTGGTGGCGATCATGGCGTTGCAGACGGTTCATGGTGATGCATTGCAGGTCAGTGCGGTGGGCGAAGATGCCGAATTGGCAATCAGCACGCTGACCCGATTATTGGCGGACGGCTGTGGTGAGGCCATTGCTGAGGTGGCGGTCGTAGCGCCGGTGGTTCAGGCGCAGGTGGTGTCGACGACGCTGTTGCGCGGCGTCTGTGCTTCGGCGGGCTCAGCCTTTGGGCACGTGGTGCAGGTGGCTGAGCGCACCCTGGAGATGCCTGAGTTTGCTGCCGATCAACGCGTGGAGCGCGAGTCGCTGGAGCGTGCACTGACACTCGCGACGCAGGCGCTGCAACGCTTGCGTGACAACGCGGCAGGCGAGACGCAGGCGGACATCTTCAAGGCGCATCAGGAGTTGCTGGAAGACCCGAGCCTGTTGGAGCAAACCCAGGCCCTGATCGCTGAGGGCAAGAGTGCGGCGTTCGCCTGGAACAGCGCCACGCAAGCCACCGCTACGCTGTTCAAGTCGCTGGGCAGCACGTTGCTCGCCGAGCGGGCGTTGGACCTGATGGATGTCGGCCAGCGTGTGCTCAAGCTGATCCTCGGGGTGCCGGACGGTGTCTGGGAGCTGCCGGATCAGGCGATTTTGATTGCCGAACAACTGACACCGTCGCAGACCGCCGCCCTGGATACCGGCAAAGTACTGGGCTTCGCCACCGTGGGCGGAGGCGCCACCAGCCATGTGGCGATTCTCGCCCGGGCCCTGGGTTTGCCGGCGGTGTGCGGTTTACCGGTGCAGGTGCTGTCGCTGGCCAGTGGCACCCGGGTGCTGCTCGATGCGGACAAGGGCGAATTGCACCTGGACCCGGCAGCACAGGACATTGAGCAGTTGCACACCAAGCGCCAGCAGCAACGCCAGCGTCATCAATACGAGCTGGAAAACGCTGCCGAGGCAGCCGTTACCCGCGACGGCCATCGCTTCGAAGTCACGGCCAACGTTGCTTCGCTGGCCGAAACCGAGCAGGCCATGAGCCTGGGAGCCGAGGGGGTCGGCCTGTTGCGTTCGGAGTTTCTGTATCAACAGCGCAGTCTGGCGCCGAGCCCTGATGAACAGGCCAACACCTACAGCGCCATCGCCCGAGCACTGGGCCCGCAACGCAATCTGGTGGTGCGCACGCTGGATGTCGGCGGTGACAAACCCTTGGCCTACGTGCCAATGGACAGCGAGGCCAATCCGTTTCTGGGCATGCGCGGGATTCGCTTGTGCCTGGAGCGTCCGCAGCTGTTGCGCGAGCAATTGCGGGCGATTCTGAGCAGTGTCGGGTTGGCTCGTCTGCACATCATGTTGCCGATGGTCAGCCAACTGTCGGAGCTTCGCCTGGCGCGGCAGATGCTCGAAGAAGAGGCGCTGGCGCTCGGGCTAATGGAGCTGCCGAAACTGGGCATCATGATCGAAGTCCCGGCGGCGGCGTTGATGGCGGACCTGTTTGCGCCCGAGGTGGATTTCTTCTCCATCGGCACCAACGACCTGACCCAATACACCCTGGCCATGGACCGCGATCACCCGCGTCTGGCCAGCCAGGCCGACAGTTTTCATCCCTCGGTGCTGCGCCTGATCGCCAGCACCGTGAAGGCCGCCCATGCCCATGGCAAGTGGGTCGGAGTGTGTGGCGCGCTGGCGTCGGAGACCCTGGCCGTGCCGCTGTTGCTGGGGCTGGGGGTGGATGAGCTGTCGGTCAGCGTGCCGTTGATTCCGGCGATCAAGGCGGCGATTCGTGAGGTCGAACTCAGTGACTGTCAGGCTATCGCGCACCAGGTGCTGGGGCTGGAGAGCGCCGAGCAGGTCCGCGAGGCCTTGTATTTGCAACAACAGGCGACGGTCGAAACTTCACAGGTGTTGGAGAACTGAACATGTTCGAGAAAATGCAACGGGCGTTCTGGAAGGCATTGACCCCGGATCTGCTGGTGGATGAGCCGAAGGTGGCGCGCTCGTCTTCAGCATTGCTGACGCCGAGCGTCATCGCAGCACTGGGTGGCGCGGCTAACCTCAAATCCCAACAGCGCATTGCCCTGACGCGGGTACGGGTGGAGTTGAACAGTGCCGCGCAGTTGGATGCGACGGCCTTGCGTGCGGCGGGTGTTCCGGGGGTGATGATGTTGGCGGGTGGCGTGGTGCATTTGATCACCGGATTGGAAGCCTAACCGAAACCTGTGGCGAGGGAGCTTGCTCCCGCTCGGCTGCGAAGCAGTCGTAAACCATCCAGCGCGCTGTGTCTGACGGAATGCGATTGCAGGTTTTAGGGCCGCTTCGCGCCCCAGCGGGAGCAAGCTCCCTCGCCACAGGTGATGTGCGTTCCCTTGTTGCCCTTACTGTTTCTCAACCGCAGGTGTATCGTATTCGCCTTTTGCGGGCGTCAGGCCCGCGGCTGATACGTGAGGTTGTTGAGTTCATGTCCTTTACCCGTCGACAAATACTGGGTGGTCTGGCCGGTCTGGCAGTGGTGGGCGTCGGGGCCGGTGGTGCATCGCGTTACTGGCTGGGGAAAATGGCAGACGCCAACGCGGGTCACGATTACGAACTGATCGCCGCGCCGCTGGATGTCGAGTTGGTGCCGGGGCACAAGACCGAGGCCTGGGCTTTCGGCCCGTCGGCGCCGGGCACCGAACTGCGGGTGCGCCAGGGCGAATGGCTGCGGGTGCGCTTCATCAACCACTTGCCGGTGCCCACCACGATTCACTGGCACGGCATCCGTCTGCCGCTGGAGATGGACGGCGTGCCGTACGTCTCGCAACTGCCGGTGCTGCCGGGCGAGTATTTCGACTACAAGTTCCGTGTGCCG
Source organism: Pseudomonas sp. 6D_7.1_Bac1 (assembly GCF_025465945.1). Classification (GTDB taxonomy): domain Bacteria; phylum Pseudomonadota; class Gammaproteobacteria; order Pseudomonadales; family Pseudomonadaceae; genus Aquipseudomonas. Next base: position 23,564 of record NZ_JANLNW010000034.1, read on the forward strand.
GACGCCGGCAGCTATTGGTATCACCCGCACGTGAACAGCAGCCAGGAGTTGGGTCGCGGACTTGTCGGGCCACTGATCATTGAAGAACGCGAACCCACCGGCTTCAAATACGAGAAGACGCTGAGCCTCAAGAGCTGGCACGTCGATGAAGAGGGCGCCTTCGTGCCGTTCAGCGTTCCCCGCGAAGCGGCCCGTGGCGGGACGGCGGGACGACTATCGACCATCAACGGCGTGCCGCTGCCGGTGATCGACTTGCCGGCCGGGCAGATCACCCGGGTGCGTCTGCTGAACCTCGATAACACCCTGACCTACCGCCTCAACATTCCGGGCGTCGAAGCGCAGATCTACGCGCTGGACGGTAACCCCATCGAGCCGCGTCCGCTGGGCAAGGAATACTGGCTGGGCCCGGGCATGCGCATTTGCCTGGCGATCAAGGCCCCGGCGGCCGGTGAAGAGTTGTCCCTGCGCAATGGGCCGGTGCGCATTGGCACGTTGCGCTCGGTGGCCAATACGGACGCGCCAACCCAGTGGCCACCCGCGCTGCCGGCCAATCCGATTTCCGAGCCGGACATCGCCAATGCCGAGAAACTCAACTTCAATTTCGAATGGGTGGGCTCGGTGTCGGTGAACGTCGATAATGGCAAGCCGCCGAGCCTCTGGCAGATCAACGGCAAGGCCTGGGACATCACCGATAAAACCTGCGCCGACCGTCCGATTGCTAAGCTTGCGAAAGGCAGAAGCTACATTTTCGAATTGAAAAACATGACCCAGTACCAGCACCCGGTCCACTTGCACGGCATGAGTTTCAAGGTCCTTGCCTCGAACCGCAAAAAGATCACCCCGTACTTCACCGACACCTACCTGCTAGGCAAGAACGAGCGCGCCCAAGTGGCGCTGGTGGCGGATAACCCTGGGGTATGGATGTTCCACTGCCATGTGATCGACCACATGGAAACCGGCCTGATGGCCGCCATCGAGGTGGCCTGATGCGTCAGATACGCCCCGCGCAAATCATCGACCGCAGCCGCGATCAGGACTTCATGCGTGAAGCCCTGGCGCTGGCCGCGCAAGGTGCCGCCCTCGGTGAAGTGCCGGTGGGCGCGGTGCTGGTGCAGGACGGTGAAATCATCGGTCGCGGTTTCAATTGCCCGATCAGTGGCAGCGACCCCAGCGCCCACGCCGAAATGGTCGCGATCCGCGCCGCGGCGCAGGCCGTGAGCAACTATCGGCTGCCAGGCAGCACGCTCTACGTCACGCTGGAACCGTGCAGCATGTGCGCCGGTTTGATCGTGCATTCGCGGATTGCCCGAGTGGTCTACGGGGCGCTGGAACCCAAGGCGGGGATCGTGCAAAGCCAGGGGCAGTTTTTCACCCAGGGTTTTCTCAACCACCGGGTACTGGTCGAGGGTGGGGTATTGGCCGACGAGTGCGGGGCGGTGTTGAGCGAGTTTTTCAAGGCGCGAAGGGCCAAGCCCGCGATCTGAGGCACAACACAAATCAACTGTGGGAGCGAGCCTGCTCCGGGCGGCGTTCCGACGATGAGGCCGGAACATCCAACATCAATGTTGAATGTCAGGTCGCCATCGTCGGAACGCCGCCCGGAGCAGGCTCGCTCCCACATTTTGATCTCTATTGGCAGGGAGATTGGCGGTTATTTGCGGGCGACGATCACCGCACGCATCGGCGCCGGCAAGCCTTCAATCGTTTTGCTGTGATCTTCAGGGTCGAGGAAATCGCTCAGTGACTGATACTTCATCCACTCGGTCCCGCGTTGCTCTTCAACCGTGGTCACGCTGACATCCACACACTTCACATCGCTGAAGCCTGCGCGGCGCAGCCAGAGCATCAGCGCCGGCACCGACGGCAGGAACCAGACGTTGCGCATCTGTGCATACCGGTCTTCCGGCACCAGCACTTGTTGCTCGTTGCCTTCGATCACCAGCGTTTCCAGCACCAACTCCCCGCCTTTGACCAGGCAATCCTTCAACGCCAGCAAATGCTCGATCGGCGAGCGGCGGTGGTAGAACACGCCCATGGAAAACACCGTGTCGAAGCCTTCCAGGTTCGGCGGCAGGTCTTCGAAAGGAAACGGCAGGTGCCAGGCCGAGGGTTCGGACAGGTAACGCTGCACCGCCTGGAACTGGCAGAAGAACAGCCAGTTCGGGTCGACGCCGATCACGCTGTCGGCACCGGCACCGAGCATGCGCCACATGTAATAGCCGTTGCCGCAGCCGACATCGAGGATGCGTTTGCCCTTGAGGTTCAGGTACGGGGCGACCCGCGACCACTTCCAGTCCGAACGCCATTCGGTATCGACGTGCACGCCGAACAGGTCGAACGGGCCTTTGCGCCATGGCGACAAGCCCATCAGCGCGGTGCGCATTTGTGTGCGGGTTTCATCGTCGCAGTCGGTGTCGAGGGTCAAGCCGTTCAGCAGATCAACTTCGCTCGGCTGAATCTTCGGCAAGGCGTCCAGCGCACTCTGCCAACGCTCCAGGTCGCCGTGACCCTTTTCCATTTTTACATCGAGTTGCGCTTGCAGGGTGTTGGCCCAATCGGCCAGCGGCGTACCGGCCAGACGGCGGGCGAGGGGGGACAGATCAATCATGGCAAGGCAATCAACGAGGCAAAGTTAAGACACTGGAACCACGGCACGACTTTCGAGAACCCGGCCGCCAGCAGGCGTTCGCGGTGTTCTTCGAGGCTGTCGGGCTTCATGACGTTTTCGATGGCGCTGCGCTTCTGGGCAATTTCCAGCTCGCTGTAGCCGTTGGCGCGCTTGAAGGCGATGTGCAGGTCGGTGAGCAGCGCGTGTTCTTCGGCGTCTTCGAAGCGCAGCTTTTCCGAGAGGATCAGCGCACCGCCCGGTAACAGCGACTGGCGGATGCGGCTCAGCAGTGCAGTACGCTCATCCCGGGCGATGAATTGCAGGGTGAAGTTCAGCGCCACCACCGAGGCCGGCTTGAACGCCAGCGCGAGGATGTCGCCTTCGATCACTTCAACCGGCAGCAGCTCCTGGAACATCGAGTCCTGAGCGTTGAGGTATTCGCGGCAGCGCTCGACCATCGCCGCCGAGTTATCCACAGCGATCACTTGGCAACCGTCGGTGCGCACGTGACGACGCAGGGCCTGGGTCACCGCGCCCAAGGACGAACCAAGGTCGTAGAGCACGCTGTTGGGCTGGGCGAATTGCGCCGCGAGTACGCCGAGGTTTTCGACAATGGTCGGGTAACCCGGCACCGAGCGCTTGATCATGTCCGGGAACACCCGCACCACGTCCTCGTTAAAGGCGAAGTCAGGCACCTGGGCCAGGGGCTGGGCGAAAAGGCGATCGGATTCTTTGCTCACGGCGGTTCCAGCGGCGGATGTGGAAAAGGCCGGCATTTTAGCCAACTTGGCGCGCGGATGCGCGGGTTGTCTGATAAACCGCCGGGCAGGCGCTGAAGTTTGTGTCGTCAGTGATACCGCTATCGCGAGCAGGCTCGCTCCCACAAGTACAGCGCTATACCTGTGGGAGCGAGCCTGCTCGCGATGGATTCAGCGTGGTTTCTGGTGGAACGCCGACGCCGCAATCCCCCATTGCCCCAGCCAGTAGCTAAGGATGATCACGTAGGGTGCGACGTCGAATGGCCACACAAAGCGGCTGAGGCCGATCACGCTGTCGGAGAACACAAACGCCAGCGCGCCACCGGCCGCCAACAGTGCCGAGCGTTTGGGCACGTCACTGCCCAAACGGGCCAGCGCCCTCCAAAGCATGGCGCTGATGGCCACGCCGTAAACGATCACTGGGATCAGCAACGGCCCCAGGCCATGGGAAATCAGAATCCCCAACAGCACGGCACCGACGCCTAGCGCGAAGATCAGTGGCACCAGCGCCAACCGCCGGCAATCACTCAAGTACGCCTTCAAGTACGCCAGGTGCGCCACCAGAAACGCACCCAGACCAAACACGAACAAATCCCCAGGCCACGCCAGCAGTACATCGCCGAGCAGGGAAAAGATCAGACCCAGGCTGATCCAGCGCCGATAGTCGCTGGGCGGTGCGTCGTGTAACCAGCCGAGCAGCGCCAGCACCGGCAACGGTTTGACCAACAGACACAGCAACTCGGCGTGAACGCTCACCCCGTAGAGAAAGGTCACCGCGCCCATCAGCGCCAGAATCAGCCAGCCCACGATCAGTGAACCGAAATCGAGCAGTCGAAGGTTTGCGCAGGCGTGACTTCCGGTTCCCACGGCTGTTGATAGGTCAGACGTAAACGCCCGTTGCCCGCGGCGAAGGCCTGAAAGCGCCAGGTCGATTGCCCGCCACTGCCCACCAGGCCGCTGTTTTCCGGGTTGGTGTAAACCTCAGGGCTGATCGCCCGCAGCACACCGCCGGCCGAATCCTGGATAGCCCAGCGATAACCCGTGGTCGGGTTGCTCGGCAGGGTCAGGATCAGGTGTTGCCCGTTGTTCAACTGCACCGGGCATTCGCTCTGTTTTTCCACCGTCACGTTCTGTTTCGGTTGAGTGGCGCAGGCGGCCAGCAGGGCGAGGCTCAAGGGGAGAAACAGGCGGGTGGGGGACATAAGGTCAGTGGCTCCGGAGTTCACGACGAACGGCGAGCATAACCGAAGATGAGACAAAGTGTGACGGGCAGGTTGTCAGTACCGGCCCCATCGCGAGCAAGCTCGCTCCCACAGGAATTGCGATAACCCTGTGGGAGCGAGCCTGCTCGCGATGGCGGTGGTTCAGGCGCTACAAAATGGTCAGAACAACACCTTCGCCACATCCGCAAACCGCTTGGCAAAGTGCACGGTGATCCCTTCCTTCAGGTACTCCGGCAATTCTTCAAAACTGCCACGGTTAGGCTCCGGCAAGATCAGTTCGAAGATCTTCTGCCGCCGCGCCGCAATCACCTTCTCGCGCACGCCGCCAATCGGCAGCACGTGCCCGGTCAACGTCAGTTCGCCGGTCATGGCCACGCCTTTTTTCGGTGGCTGGTTGCGTGCCAGCGAGAGCAGGGCACTGGCCATGGTCACGCCGGCGCTCGGGCCGTCTTTCGGTGTTGCACCTTCTGGCACGTGGAGGTGGATGAAGGCTTCGTCGAAGAACTTCGCGTCGCCACCGAATTGCTTGAGGTGCGAGCTGACGTAGCTGTAGGCGATCTCGGCCGATTCCTTCATCACGTCACCCAGTTGCCCGGTGAGTTTGAAACCGCGGTTGAGGGTGTGGATGCGTGTGGCTTCGATCGGCAAGGTCGCGCCACCCATGCTGGTCCACGCCAGGCCTGTAATGACTCCGGTGCCGGACAGCACTTGTTCGTTACGGAACACCGGCATGCCGAGTGAGGCTTCGAGGTCTTTGGGGCCGATCTTGATCACGGTTTTTGGCTCGTCGATCAGCTTGACCACCGCTTTGCGCACCAGTTTGCCCAGTTGTTTTTCCAACTGCCGCACCCCGGCTTCGCGGGCGTAACCGTCGATCAAGGCTTTCAGCGCGCTGTCGCTGATGGACAGGCTGGTTTTCGACACACCGGCCTTATCCAGTTGTTTCGGCCACAGGTGCCGTTTGGCGATGGCGACTTTTTCTTCGGTGATGTAACCCGACAGGCGAATCACTTCCATCCGGTCGAGCAAGGGGCCGGGGATCGAGTCCAGGGTGTTGGCGGTGCAGACGAACAGCACTTTCGACAAATCCAGACGCAGGTCCAGGTAATGGTCGAGGAATTCGACGTTCTGTTCCGGGTCGAGGGTTTCCAGCAGCGCCGAGGCCGGGTCGCCCTGGAAGCTTTGGCCCATCTTGTCGATTTCGTCGAGCATGATCACCGGGTTCATCACTTCAACGTCTTTCAACGCCTGAACCAGCTTGCCCGGCAGCGCACCGATGTAGGTGCGGCGGTGGCCCTTGATCTCGGCTTCGTCACGCATGCCGCCGACGCTGAAGCGATAGAACGGCCGCCCCAGCGACTCGGCGATGGATTTGCCGACGCTGGTCTTACCCACGCCCGGCGGGCCGACCAGCAGCACGATGGAACCGGCGATCTCGCCTTTGTAAGCGCCGACCGCAAGAAATTCGAGGATTCGGTCCTTGATGTCGTCGAGCCCGGCGTGATGGCGGTCGAGCACTTTGCGCGCGTGTTTGAGATCGAGTTTGTCCTCGCCATAAACGCCCCACGGCACCGCGGTCGCCCATTCCAGGTAATTGCGGGTCACGGCGTATTCCGGCGAGCCGGTTTCGAGGATCGACAGCTTGTTCATTTCTTCGCTGATACGCTTCTGCGCCTGTGGCGGCAGGACTTTGCCCACCAGCCGCTGCTCGAACTGCTCGATGTCGGCGCTGCGGTCGTCCTTGGTCAGCCCCAGCTCTTGCTGGATGACCTTGAGCTGTTCCTTGAGGAAAAACTCGCGCTGGTGCTCGCCGATCTTGCGATTCACCTCGGCGGAGATTTCTTTCTGCAACCGCGCGACTTCGACTTCCTTGCGCAGCATCGGCAGGACTTTTTCCATGCGCTTGAGCATCGGCACGCAGTCGAGCACTTCTTGCAGCTCGCTACCGGTGGCCGAGGTCAGGGCGGCGGCGAAGTCGGTCAGCGGCGACGGATCGTTGGGGCTGAAGCGGTTGAGGTAGTTTTTCAGCTCTTCGCTGTACAGCGGATTGAGCGGCAGCAGTTCCTTGATCGCGTTGATCAGTGCCATGCCGTAGGCCTTGACCTCATCGGTCGGCTCGCTCGGCTGGTGCGGGTATTCGACTTCCACCAGGTACGGCGGGCGATGGTGCTTGAGCCAGGTGCGGATGCGCACGCGGGTCAGGCCCTGGGCGACGAATTGCAGCTTGCCGTTTTCGCGGCTGGCGTGATGGACCTTCACCAGGGTGCCGTACAGCGGCAGGGCGGACGTGTCGAAATGCCGAGGGTCTTCCTGCGGGGTGTCCATGAAGAACAGTGCCAGCGAGTGATGCTCGGACTTGGCCACCAGGTCCAGGGTTTCGGCCCAGGGCTCTTCATTGACGATCACCGGCAGCACTTGCGCCGGGAAGAACGGGCGATTGTGAATCGGGATGATGTAGACCTTGTCCGGCAGGTTCTGGCCGGGCAGGGCCAGGCCTTTGCCTGAGGAGGTAGGGTGTTCGGCGTTTTCGGGGTCGGCGTAGTCGCTCGGGTCTTCCGGGAATTCCTGCTGGTCGCTCATGGGGCACCTGCACAATGGGGTATGAGAGTTAGATGGGGCAGGTGGGGGCTGGTTTCAATGGGGGGGAGTTGTTAGCGGGTGTTTCGCAAGAGGTCTTCGCCAAACCGTAGGAGCCGAGCTTGCTCGCGATGGCGGCCTGACAACCGACCGTAGCAGCTGCCGAGCCTGCGAGGCTGCGTTCGGCTCGGGCCGCGTTCGGACGAAGCAGTCGTTGAGTCAGGCCGCGCGTTCTTCCAGGTAAAACGTGGATTCAGGATTTGCGAGGACTTCGTCCTCGAACGCAGCCTCGCAGGCTCGGCAGCTGCTACGGTTTGGGGCTGTGCTTGCTCCTTGATCGCCCACAAAAAAGGCGACTACCTCGCGGTAGTCGCCTTCTTCTTTACTGCCGTTAACGCTTATTCCGACAGTTTGTAAGCAATCACATAGTCGCCCATTTTGGTACCGAGCGAACCATGACCGCCAACAACCAGCAGCACGTACTGTTTGCCGTCCTTGCCGGTGTAGGTCATCGGTGTGGCCTGGCCGCCGGCCGGCAGGCGCGACTTCCAGAGTTCCTTGCCGCTGTTGACGTCATAAGCGCGCAGGTACTGGTCCAGGGTGCCGCTGAGAAAGCCGACGCCACCGGCGGTGACGATCGAGCCGCCCATGCTTGGTACGCCGATGGGCAGGCCGATAGGGAGTGGCGAGCTGTCGCGGCTGGTGCCGTTCTTGCGCTTCCACACCACTGTGTTGGTGGTCAGGTCGATACCGGCGACATAGCCCCAGGCCGGGGCCTGGCAGGGTACGCCGAACGGCGACATGAACGGGTGCATGGTCACCGCATACGGCGCGCCGGTGTTGGGCTGTACGCCAGCGGTCTCGCTTTCGCGCTTGCTGTCGGCAGCCACGTCGGCGCGAGGGATCATTTTCGAGACGAACGCCATGTAGTTCGGGCTGGTGAACAGCATCTGGCGAACCGGGTCGACCGATACGCTGCCCCAGTTGAACACACCGACGTTACCCGGATAGATCAGGCTGCCCTGCAACGACGGTGGGGTGTACTGGCCTTCGTAACGCAGTTCCTTGAACTGAATGCGGCAGAGCATCTGGTCGAACGGGCTGGCGCCCCACATGGCTTTTTCGGTCAGGTCCGGGCCGAGCAGGTTTAGGTCCGAGCGCGCCTGGGTCGGGGCAGTATGGTCGCCAGGGACCGCGCCTTGCGGCGCCGGGATCTCGCGAATCGGCACGATCGGTGTGCCATCGCGACGGTCGAGCACATACAGGCTGCCCTGCTTGGTCGGAGCGATCAGCGCCGGCTTGATGCCGTCGGCGGTCTTCAGGTCGAGCAGGGTCGGCTGGCTGCCGACGTCCATGTCCCACAGGTCGTGGTGGGTGAACTGGTAGTTCCAGCGCACTTTGCCGGTGGCCAGGTCCAGGGCCACCAGGCCGGCGCTGAATTTTTCCGCGCCTGGCGTGCGGTCGGCACCCCACTGGTCAGGCATCTGATTGCCCAGCGGCAGGTAAACCATGCCCAGTTTCTCGTCGACGCTGGCCAGCGACCACATGTTCGGCGAGTTGCGGGTGTAGATCTGGCCCGGCGCCAAAGGCTCGGTCGCCTCCGGGTTGCCGCTGTCCCAGTTCCACACCAGGTGACCGTCGCGAATGTCGAAGGCGCGGATCACGCCGGACGGCTCGTTGGTCGACTCGTTGTCGGTGACGTGACCGCCCATGATCACCAGATCACGGCTGATCGCCGCCGGCGAGGTGGCGTAGTAGCCGCCGGGGGTGAACGGGCCGATGCCTTGGGTCAGGTCAACCACACCGTGATTGCCAAAGCCTTCGCAGACCTTGCCGGTGTCGGCGTTGATCGCGATCAAACGAGCATCGGCGGTGGGCAGGTACAGACGACGCGGGCAGGCTTGCGCAACGGCCTTGCCAGCCTCGGAGATGACGGTGGTCGAAGCGTTGTCAGCCTTGGCGTAGTCGTTCTCATCGTAGTAAGAGACGCCACGGCAGGTCATGTGGGCGAAGCCCTTGAAGCCTATCGGGCTCTTGATCTGCGGGTCGAAACGCCAGATTTCCTTGCCGGTGTCCGGGTCCAGTGCCAGTACCTTGCTGTGGGCGGTGCAGGCATAGAGCATGCCGTTGACCTTCAGCGGGGTGTTCTCGTTGGTCAACTCCACCGGGTCGTCGGCGGTCGGCAGGTCGCCGGTGCGGATACGCCAGGCTTCCTGCAGTTTGCCGACGTTGGCTGGAGTGATCTGCTTCAGCGGCGAGTAGCGGTCGCCGAATTCGGTGCGGCCATAGGCCTGCCACTCACCTTCGGGCATTGCTGGTGCGGTGCTGGTCATGTCGGCAGTGTCGCGGCCCAACTCGCCGATGATTTCACCGGGATGGGTGAACTGGCTGGCAATGGCGGTGGCACCGGCCAGCACCACGGCCACGCTCAGCGCAGCGGTGCCCAGTGGGGCGGCGCCGTCACGCAGCAACGGGCGGCGGAACCACGGCAACAGCAGGACCACGCCAAGGGCGAACCACAACGACAGTCGCGGCACCAGTTGCCACCAGTCGAGGCCGATTTCCCACAGCGCCCACACCGTACTGGCAAACAGCACCAGTGCGTACAGGCCCAGCGCCGCACGGCGGGCTGCCAGCAGCAAAATCCCGGTCAGCACCAGGCCGATACCGGCCAGCAGGTAGTACAGCGAGCCGCCGAGCATGCTCAGCTTGATCCCCCCGGCCAGCAAGGCCAGGCCCATTAGCAGAAGCACGATACCGAGCAGGCTCGGCAACAGACGGCTTCGACTCAAAGCACCCTCAGTGCTCATAGTGTGGTTCTCCGTGATGTTTCAAGTAGTCCCGCAGGCGCGGGCAGGTTTGAGTAAAAAAGGTTCGGTAGATGCAATCCTTGTGGGAGCGAGCAGGCTCGCTCCCACAGGGTTTTGTAGCGTTAGTTAGAACGACGACTGGATTTTGATCCCGCCGATCAGCGCGTCATCGACCTCATTCACCCCTCCGGGATGGCGGATGTATTGCAGGTTCGGGCGCACGGTCAGCCAGTTGGTCAGGTGCACGCCGTAATAGAGTTCGGCGCTGTATTCGGTGTCTTGCGGCGGCAAATAGGTCGGGTCGTTGTAGTCGAAGACCGCGTGCGCCTGATTGGTCGCCTCGGCGTTTTTGCGGTAGGCCGGGTTGACGTGAACCCGGGCCATGGCGAAGCCGATGTCGTCCTTGCTGCGGGCGTCGAACAGGCCTTTGTAGACGACGCCGGCCTGGACGTAGTTGTCGATGGCGTTGGTCTTCTTGTCGTGCATCGTGCCGTTGGCGAACACACTCAGGCCCCGCGAGTTATCGCTGGCGCGGCTGGTCAGCTGTTGCTGCACGCCCAGCCAGACGCCGTGCTTGCTCGATGCGCTGCGATAGGCTTCACCGCTCAAGGCTGCCGGCTGACCGTTGCTGTCCTTGTAGACGTCGGTGGCCTTGGCGCTGCTGTAGTAGTAACCGGCGCGGTATTCGCCCGGCAGGCCGTTGAGCTTTGGCGTCCACACCAGTTCCACCGGCAACACCGCGCCCTGGGTACCGCTGCCGCTGAGCTTGAAGCCGTTGTCACGATCCAGGTTCGACGGGTTCTGTTCATAGGCGCCGACTTGCGCGTAGAGCTCAGGCGTCAGGTGATATTTGACCCGCAGCGCCCATTGGCTGACTGGCCAGTTGTACCAGATGCCGCCCGCCCAGTTGCCGACCTGAGAGCCGCAGAACGCCAGGTTCTGGAAGTCGCAGGGGAAGCTGTTGAAGTCTTCGCCTTCACCAAAGCGGCCGGCCTTGATGTCGAGCTTCTGATCGAAGAATTTTTGCTGATACCACATTTGCGTCAACCGCGTGGTCTGGCCACGGCCCCAGACTTCCTGGGCCGAGGTGAAACCGCCGACCCGTGGATCGTTGATCCGGTCGTTGCTGATGTTGTTACCGCTGCGCTCGGTGACAGTCAGCTGAAATTCCGCGTCGTGCCAGCCGAGGATTTTTTGCAGGTCCAGGTGCGTGCCGAGACCGAACTGGTCGCTGTAGCGCGCGGTGCGATCGTGGTCGTAGCCGCCGTGCAGGTTGCTGCCCATCTCGCCGGTGTAGTCGAGTTTGAAGTCGTAGCCTTTTTCCGCGAGTTCTGTGCGAGTGCCGTTCCAGTCGCCGAGCATCCACGGTGAGTCACTATCGAATGCAGGGGCAGCCTGAACGCAGGTGGCAAGGCCCAGGGCGCTGAGTCCACCGATCAGGGTCGTGGCTTTTCGGGCGGCAATAGTGGGGCGGACAGCGCTGTCTCGCAAAGTCTGAATGTCGGGCATAGAGAAGGAATTCTTGGTCTTTTATGGGGGGAGAGAGCTGAACGCTGCGAGGGTGAATCGGGCAGGTGAAGCGTTTCAGCTTTAAGGGGCGCAAGGATAATGATCTGTTACACGCAGAGAAAGGGCTTTTCCTGACATGGATCATTTCGGATTTGGTAATAGTGAGAACAACGCATAGGTATCTTGCTGTTCTACGCTCGTAGCAGCTGTCGAGCCTGCGAGGCTGCGTTCGATGACGAAGTCCTCGCAAATCCTGTATACGCGGTTTGCCTGGAAGAACGCGCCGCCTGATTTTACGACCGCTCCGCGGCCGAACGCAGCCTCGCAGGCTCGACAGCTGCTACGGCAGTGGGATCCGGTTAGCCAGCTCCCTCGCCACACAGTTCGCTCACTATCTGCGCCAGAGCGTCATGCCGTGAAAAGTCCTTGGCAATGGCGCGGGCGTTCGTGCGAAACGCAGGTGTTTGCAGTATCTGCTGCACCGCATCGGCAATTGCCCGCTCTGCCGGATAACTGGTGCCCAGATTGATCCCGCACCTGGCCCAGACCACTCGCGCAGCGGTTTCGGCTTTGTCTTCACCGATGCCGGCAACGATGATCGGTACCCCATGACAGAGCGCGCCGTTGACCGCGCCGTAACCACCGTTGGTGATGAACACCGATGTCTTGGGTAGCACCTGATCGTAGGACACGAAGTCGGTGAGCCGGGCATTGTCCGGTATCGGCGCATCGCTCGAACGTCCGCCGGTGAGTGCCAGCACCTTGACCGGCAAATCGGCCAGCGCCCGAAGAGTCGGCAACAACAACTGGTTCAAGTCAGCGTTGGCCAGGGTGCCTTGGGTAACCACCACTAACGGCCGCTCGTCGCCAGGAAACAGGTCGGCCACGGTGTGGGGCGAGGGGCGCTTGACGGTCAGCGGTCCGACGAAGCGCACGCTGTCCGGCAGATCCGCGCGAGGGTATTCGAAGGCTGTGGTGGAGAGCTGGAGGAATCGATCCGCGTTGAGAATCAGGCTGTCGGTGACTGCCGATTGCAGCAGCGGATACCCATGTTCGCTGAGCTTGGCGTTGAAATACGTCTGCACCTCTTCAATCAGTTGTTGAGTAGTCGGTTCGATCAAGGTGCTTCGGCTGAGGTCGTCGGGCAGCAGCGCTGGGGGAATCCTCGGCCCGTAGAAAATCGAATCGCGCGAAGACCAGGTCAGCGGCGTGACGCCGATGCAAACAATCTTCGGCCGCTGAGCCCGCGGGCCGAGCAGCAGCGGCAGGGCACCGTAAAAGGTGTTTTCGATCAGCACCACGTCAGGTGAGTGCTCGCTGATCAATCGGCGCAAGTCCTGATCCTGCAACGGCATGGCGTCGGCGAAGAAGTTCTTCAGCGCCAGCGCCATTTGCGCCGGGCCGGGTGGCAGCGTGGCGCGCAGCGGGAAGTGGCTTTCCAGATGGCGGTAGTCGAAATCGATGCGTTCATCGAAGGGATGGAACTGCGCACCGGTGGCTTCGACTTCCTGGCGAAACAACTGGCCGCTGAGTACAGCGACCTGATGTCCCTGCCGGACCTGCGACTCGGCGATTTTCAGCAAGGGGAAAACGTGCCCCGGCGTTGCGGTTGCGGCAATCAGAATGCGTGCCATGGTGATGTCCTTATCGTTTGAGTGCGGTGTTGGTGCACACCGGCGAGCCGTGGATATGCACCCGTTGCAAGTGCCGGGTGCAGCGGCTGGTGAAGGCTTCGCGACCGTGCAGCAAAGAGAAATTGTCAGCGATCACTACGTCGTGCTGTTGCCAGGCATGGGCGTAGAAAAAACGCGGGTCGTGCAGGCGTTCATGCAGGTCCTGTTCAAAGTGCGCAACCTGTTCAGGCGCAAGGCCGTGGTACTCCAGCGCATGGCGGTTGAGGAAACGCGTGTCTTTTTCGGCAGGCTGGTTGTAGCGCAACACCCACTGCCCATCGCGTGGGTCGGGGACGAGCAAGGGCGAGCAGACCTCGCCGCCGTAGTGCACGACTTTCTGGATCCGGTAGGTCACCTCAATGGTTTTCCACAGCTCCAGCCGCTCGGGCGGCGCATCTGCAAGCAATGCGCGGGTGTTGAGGAAGGTGGTGCAGCCACCCTGGTTTTCTGCCGGTGCCTTCAGGCAGTTGAACAGCTGGAATTCCGGGATAGTCGGCTTGTACATGCCATCCCAATGCAAGGGGACGCTGCTGTGATCAAAGATATGGTCGGTGGCATCCAGATGCTCGCGCACATCCAGCACCGCGCCGAATGGCCACATCTTGATCGTGCCCCACTGCTCGGCATAGCGGGTCAGCGACGGTGAATCGACAAAGGTCGGGGCGAACCCGCGCAGGATCAGTAGATGGTGCTCGCGGGCCAGGGCCCGCAGTTCGCTGACAGGCAATTGTTCAACGGTTTGTCCGCTGAATGTGGGACGGATCAGCAAGCCGAAGGGCAGATTATCCATGGTATGCAAGGACGGTTTGTCGTTGATGGCGTGAGTGTTCATGGTGATTCACCGGACGTAGAGACGGAGAGGACGCAGCGTTCAAGCCACGTTGGCATTGGCCTGCGTAGTGACCTGGTAATGGCTGTGCAGGCCATCGACCCACACCGGCTTGGCGTTGATTTTCAGGGCTTGGGCTTTCTTCATCAGCACGAAGGTGCCGTCGACTTTCACGGCAGTGCCATGCCAGGGTGTCAGCCAGTCGTCCTTGGTCGGCAGCATGTGGATGCCCATTTTCAGGCTCGATGCCGGTTGCGGATGGATCGACAGGCGGATGGCCTCGGGGAAGCACCGGGCCAACAGATTGCCCCAGGCCCAACTGCTCTGGATCACCCCGTAGGCACGTTGCCGGGCATCGCGTTGCAGGGCGGTTTTGGAGCCCGAATAGTCTGGCAGCAGGCCGTCTTCATAGAGGAAACGGGTGATGGCGCGGTACAGCCGCGTGCCGTCTTCGTCACTGATCAACTGATCACGGATGTCTTCCAGCGGGTCGGCATAACCGTTGATCAGCGTTTCGCGCAGGGCGTTGTAGTCGCCAGTCAGCGCGGAAAACTCCTGAATATCCCCCAGGTTCAGCACATCCAGGTGCAACAGTTTTTCATCACGTATCAGTGCTTTGATCTGGCCCTGGTAGACGTTGATGGTGTCGTCCGGGACGCCGATCAGGTCGGAGAACACATGACCGTCGGAGCAGATCGTCAGCCGGGCACCCGGTGCGTAGTGCTGCTGGATGCTGTGGCAGACCTCATTGAGAAACGTCAGTGAGAGTTTTTCCGCCATGTCCGGCACGTCGCCCAGTACCTTGTTCGGGTTCGGTGATTTGGCTGGAAATGCCGGCAGCACAAACTGGATGGGGCGGTTCTGCGCCACGAAGGCTTCGATGCGCGGCAGTTGGATTTGCCTGACGAGGTTGTTTTCTGCGCTGATGTCCTGGTCGATCGCCGAAAAGCGTCGGCGGTACTGCAGGATTTCGTCGAGGATGATTGAGGCGCGGGACTTGTTAGTGATTCCTTGCACGAAAGAGCTCCATTTGTTGTAGGAAACAAGAGAACGCCAGCGTGAAGGGGGCGATAGGGCGGGGTGCGGTACATATGTATATGTTTTGGTTTTTTTTACGCGGACGCATGGGGTGTTTGCGCGGCTGTTGATTGCCTGGAAGTCGCCTACAGTTAACTCGGCATCTGACGAACACCGTTGCCTGATGCTCTTCCACCGCGCGACCCCCTCGGCTAAGGTGCGCGCCTTCTTCTACTTTTTTCGTTCGAAGGCCCGGCATGACCGAACAGAACACCAACCCGCTGCACGGCGTGACCCTGGAACAGATCCTCACCGCGCTGGTTCAACACTACGAATGGTCGGGGCTGGCCGAGCGCATCGACATTCGCTGCTTCAAGAGTGATCCGAGTATCAAGTCGAGCCTGACCTTTCTGCGCAAAACCCCGTGGGCCCGTGAGAAAGTCGAAAAGCTTTACGTCAAGCTGATGCGCACCAAACGTCCGCTCTAAGGAATAGAAATGCCCGCCGAGCTGACTCGACTTTCGCCCGTCATGAGACGCTTTATCCGTTCGGCCGCCGTGCTGGGCTGGTCGGGATTGAGCATTCAGCTGTACCTGGTGTTTTACGGTCGCTGGAGTGTCGACGCCAGTCTGCTCGGAGGGCTGGTGAGTTACTTCAGCTATTTTACGGTGCTGACCAACACGCTGGCGGCGACGGTGCTGACCTGTGCCGTGACCTCACGCGAGTCGAAGGGCCGTGCGTTCTTTTTGCAGCCGTGGGTCAGCAGCGCGATTGCCGCGAGCATTGCGCTGGTCGGTCTGGCCTACAGCCTGTTGCTGCGGCATTTATGGCACCCGCAGGGTTGGCAGTTCATCGCCGATGAGTTGCTGCATGACGTCATGCCGCTGCTGTTTCTGCTCTATTGGTGGCGGTGTGTGCCCAAGGGCACCTTGCGCCTGGGCCACATCGCAGGGTGGGTGATTTACCCGGTGGTGTATTTCGCTTTTGTCTTGTTGCGTGGGCACTCGCTGGGGTTCTACCCCTATCCGTTCATCGATGTTGAAAAACTCGGTTATCCCCAGGTGTTCATCAATGCCAGCGGGATATTGCTGGGGTTTGTGCTGATTGCGCTGGTGGTGGTTGGGCTGGATCGGTGGCGCGGGCGGCGTTAACCATCACTGACCGCGTTTGTAGCAACTAACTCCCGTAGCAGCTGCCGAGCCCGCGAGGCTGCGTTCGAGGACGAAGTCCTCGCAAACCCTGTGTACGCGGTTTTCCTGTAAGAACGCGTTGCCTGATTTTACGACGGCTGCGCTGCCGAACGCAGCCTCGCGGGCTCGGCAGCTGCTACGGGATGTGGAATACAGTCGGATGATTATTCTCCGTCGCTATCGTCCAGTTTCCAGTAACCCACGGCCTTCACCTGATCCTGATTCAAACCTTTCTCATCCAGCAGCACCCGTCGAATCTGCCGTGAAACCTTGGATTCCGTCGCGATCCAGGCATACAGCTCACCACTCGGCATGGGCAGTTGCTGCACGGTGGTCAGCAGGTGGTGCTTGCCACTTTCGCGTAAAACCCAGATCACTTTGACCTCGGCCGGGCTGTCGAGGATTTGCTGTTCGGCGCCGTTCTCGATTTCCACCACCACCAGCGCACGACGGTTGGCCGCCAGGCCTTCGAGGCGGCGGGCGATGGCGGGTAGGGCGGTTTCGTCACCGATCAGCAGATAACTGTCGAAGACATCCGGTACGACCATCGAACCCCGTGGCCCGCCGATGTGCAGGAACTGACCGGGTGTGGCCTGCGCCGCCCAGGTTGCGGCCGGGCCATCACCGTGCAGCACGAAGTCGATGTCCAGTTCCAGCGTGTCCAGGTCGTAGCGACGTGGCGTGTAGTCGCGCATCTCAGGCATTGGCCCGTTGTCCTTGCCAGCGCCCAACACCAGGGTTTCCAGCGCCGCGTGTTCTGCTGCGTTCTGTGGGAAAAACAGTTTTACGTGGTCATCCGTTCCAAGGCTGACGAAGCCGGCCAGCTCTGGGCCGCCGAGGGTGATCCGGCGCATGCGCGGGGTCAGGTCGACCACTCGCAGCACTTGCAGACGGCGGCGTTTGAGCTCGTGGCTGACACGGTGAATGGTTTGCACGATGACTTCAGTCATTCGGCTTGCTCCTGAACGGGTTTGACGACAGGGCCATCGACGATGGCTTTGGCGGTGTTGTTGAGCAGGTCGCGCACCCGCAGGATTTCTTCCGGGCTCCAGCGACCGTGATGCATTTGCAAGGCGTGGCGCAGGTTGTGCACCGCTTCGTGAATTTCGGCCGGGCGATCCTGGCCGCGCAACGAGCGCTTGCTGACCTCGATGCGCATGCGCACGCCGTCCAGGGCAATCGCTTGTTCGCCTAATGACAGACGTCCGGCGTCGGTGATGCTGTAGCGTTTTTTTCCGCCATCGGCGTCGCCCAGGATCATTTCGCTTTCTTCAAGAAAGGTCAGGGTCGGGTAGATCACGCCGGGGCTTGGGCTGTAGGCGCCGTCGAACATGCTTTCGATCTGGCGGATCAGGTCATAGCCGTGGCACGGCTGCTCGGCGATCAGCGCCAATAACAGCAGTTTCAGATCGCCGGGGGCGAATACCCGCGGTCCGCGGCCACCGCGTTCGCGGCCGGGGCCAGGGCGTTTTTCGAAGCCGTCGCGGCCCTCGCTGTGTTCTCGGTGGGAATGATGGTCTCTCATTTTTGCGTTCTCTCGTCGTGTTTAGATACAACTTAAGATATATCTTTACGGAAGGTCAAGGGCGCAGGACCAACGGTCGGGTCCCGGCGTCGGCAGAGGTAAGCGGTTTGTGTATGAAATTGTCGGACGATTTCATATCGATAAAATGCGGGTTTTAATTCCCGTGTGTACTTGGAAATTAGTGTTAACTCTCTAATTGTTCGGCTCTGGCCTTTGTTTGCTAGTTGCCTGGTGTCAGTGATACGGATATTGCAGGGCGATGGCGTCTGTCTTGTTTTTTCGGTAAATCTGTTTGTCGTCTTATTCTTACGGTTAATAACAGCTTTTCCTGTTTTTTCGGGTTTTGTCACTCTTTGCCTGCGGCGTTATGGCTACAGCTTCGCCGGAACTTGCCTGCTTACTTTCCATAGAAATTGCTTGATCATTTGCCGGCGTTGAAAGTTAAGACAAAGCGCTATCAAGGTGCAGTATTGGCCTTGGGTTTTTAAACTTTCGATGATCAAAACCTATTAAAAAGACAGGTATCGAATAATGTTCAAGAAACTCGCAATTGCTGCTCCATTGGCTGTTCTGGCTCTGAGTTCTTCCGTTGTATTTGCCGCAGGCGAAGCCAACCATTCCATCAGTCTGGTTGCCCACGTTCCGACCAACGGCTTTTACGTCGTTCCAGTCGATCCGGATCTGGTCAACAAGGATCAGGATATGAGCCACAACCCGGCCACCGGTACCATGCGCCAGGTGAACGGCTTTTTCGACGTACGTAACAACAACGGCTCGGTTCACGCCAGTGTGCAAGGCACGCCGAAGCTCATCTCCGGTGCCAGCACCATTGACCTGAAAGTAGAGCTCAACAACAAAGAGCTCAACAACACCCCACAAATGGTCGTGGGCGAGGCCGAGTCGGACGTGAACTATCGCGCCCCTCTGCGTATCAGTGCAAAAGGCACAACCTTTGCTCCGGGCGATTACACCGGTGAAGTCACCATGTTGTTTGACGCTGTTCCCCCTGTCGCTCTTTGAATAGAAAGTACGACACCCAACGCTTACTTGCCTAAGTAACGTAACCGGCTGGCAACGACGTCTGTTTGTCGGCCGGGCTTTAACTTATTAGTCATTAGAGTGCTCGTTCATGTTCCCGATGACGCCCATCGCGGCTGCACTTGCGTTGCTGTTTTGTAGCAGTGCATTCGCCGCGCCCGTTCCTGTTGGTCCTACACCGAAAAGTTTGTTGGCCCAGGCCAAAGGCTTGCCGGCGGAGTTCGAGGAGCACTTCTTTGATGTGCCATTGGCGGTTCGGGTTGAACTCGACCAACAGCCGCTCGGTGAGGCCATGATTGTCTTGTCCCGCGATGACCGCATCACCTTGCTCGAGTTTACCGATACCAGCGAAAGCAACTTAAGCGCCAGCGAGCGTGAAACCTGGGCCGATTACCTCAAGCCCGGGGTGGCGCTGGGCGCCTGTGCCGGTACGTGTCCAGAGCAGATGCTGGCGATCCACTACAACCTCGAAAATTCATTGGTGTCGATCGTCACTGAAAATGCCGAACGCGACACTGAAACCAAGCGCTTTTACGATCAGCCGGAAGGCGGCAGCAGTGGCCTGATCGTGCGCAACCAGCTCAACCTCAATGGCGGCCAGGATCAGGATCTGGGTGGGCGTTTTGGTCTCGAGGCCAGCGGCAGCCTGGGTAACTGGAGCCAGACCCTCAATCTGCAACTGGCCCGCCTCGGCGGACCGGATGACAAGCTCTATCACTCGGTATACGAGCTTTACACCCAACGTGAGTTGCAAGGCAGTTTTGTTCGCCTGGGGTATTTCACCCCCAACTCCGAAGGTTTGACGCGCCAGCCCCGTTCGTTCGGCACCAGTCCCGATACGGCGGTCGGGTTGATGTATGGCAGTTCCGACAGTCTGGCGATCGACAGCCCGAAACCCAGTGTTTATCCGATCTACGTCACCGCCAATCGGCAGGCCTCGGTGGAAATCTACCGCGACGGTCTGCTGATCAATACCCAAGCGGTGCCAGCCGGATTGCAGACCCTCGACACCCGGCCGCTGCCCGGAGGCATCTATGAAGTGGAAGTTCGCTTGATCGAAGACGGTCAAATCACTTCGACGACGCTGGAACTGGTCTACAAACCAAACAACTGGCGCAACCATGATGAGCGCTGGCGCTACAACCTGTTTGCCGGGCAGGAAACCAAACTGCTCAGCAACTGGGATCAGCAGGCCAGTGGCGATGCGACCGCTGGCGCGTCGATCAACTACCTGCTGCACCCACGGGTGATTCTCGGGCTGTCGGCGCGCCAGGTGCGTGAAAAGCTGCAATACGGCAGTTCCATCGACTGGACCCTGGCCAACAGCACCAGCCTGTACGCCAACCTGTATCGGACCGAAGACCACGGCACCGGGGCCGATGTGCAAGGCCTTTACAACTATGGCAGCGGCAGTCTGGTGGTCAGCCACAACCGTAGTTGGCTCGACACTCGTGACATTTTCGACACCCTGCCCGATGGCACCCGCGTGCGCCAACGCAACGTGTTCACGGGGCAGACCAGTAATTCATCACTGGCACTGAACCATCGGATCAGCCGCAAAAGTTCGCTCAACGCTCGAGTGTCCCACAGTGAAGGCAACACCGAGGGCGTGGGGGTAGATCTGGGATGGACGCAGCGCACGCAGGTGTTTGGCAGCGATGCCAACTGGCGGCTCTCGCTGTTCGACCGCCCCGGCAGTTTCAGCAGCGGTAATGCACGCAATCGCGGGGTCGACCTGAGCATCAATATGGCGCTGGGCGGGCCGGGTCAGCAAATCTCGGGCAGCCTCGGTACGCGCACCGCACGCGATGGCAGCCGCGACAACAATGCGTCGCTCGGTTACCGCAAAGACCTGCAAGACCACGTGTTGCAGAGCGTATCGGTGACGGCGCTCACCGACACCTATGGCGTTGGTGTGTCGAGCCTGGCGAACTTTCGTACAGACGTGATCAACGGCGACGGCTTTGTCCAGCGCTCGTCCTACAACGGCAACTTGACCGGCGGTGTGAACCTGGACAGCACGCTGGCCATTGGTGCGCAACGCATGGTGTTGACCAGTCAGCACCAGGGGCGTGAGGCGGGGATGATTGTTGACGTGGAGTCCGACATCGAGGGTATTGCCTTGCGCGCCGACGACCTGAGTGGTGGCAGCGCGGCCCTGCGGCCAGGGCGCAATTTCATTCCGATTACCGCCTACAAGAGCAGCTCGCTGAGCTTCGATTTCGAAGGTAACCATGTGCCGGCGGCGACCATCGAACCGGCGCGTACCCGCTATCACCTGAACAAGGGCGGCGTGGAGTACCGCAAGGTGCGGGTGATGAAAACCCTGACCGTGCTCGGTCGTCTGCTCGATCCGCAAGGCCGGCCGCTCAAGGGCCATCACGTGATCAACCACGCCAGCCGTGGCGTGAGTGAGGTCGACGGCTTCTTCTCGATGGAAATGAACGCCGGCTCGCCAACCCTTGAGGTGCGGCATGCCGATCAGTTGCTGTGCCAGTTCCGGCTCGATGTGGACAAACACCGCAGCGAAAACAACGTGTTGATGATCGGTGATCTGCGGTGCAGCCCGGACACGTTGGCCGATGTCACCTTCACCCGGCAGAAGGCCGGTTGAGTGGCGCCGATAGTGTTTCAAGACAGAGTGCAATCATGAATCTCAAGACTTTTTCGCCTGGATGGAAGCGCCGTAGCCATTGGCTGGGGCTGTTCGCGGTGTTTGCAGTGCCCCCGGCAGAGGCGGTAACCCAGGAAATCAGAGCGTTGTTCACGCCTGACTCGGCCAATCCGCAACGTAACGAGTTCGTCAATCAGACGCCGCTCAGTGGTTACTGCGAGTACTACCCCGATATATGTCGCAACAGCAATACTTTCAGTATCCGGCTGCCGACGCGCGTCGAGTCGAACAAGGCCATTCAAGCCGATGCTGATCCACGCAATAGTGCCATGTTCAAAGTGCCGGGGGGGTGGCGTTCGTTGACGGTCACGAATACAGATACGAACGAAGTCGAAACGGTCGAAGTACGTATTGCCGGCATTGGTTCCAATTATGTTTTGAGTGATACGGCCGTCAATCTAACCGGAGCCTTGAGCGCAAGAGAAGGGCACGATCAGTTATGGAAAGGCGCGGGCTGGCTGTATCCCGCGTCTCCCTGTGCATCCACCGGGGTCGGGTTTTATGGGGAGAGCACGTACGCTTTTTTCTGGAAAGTCTCGGATGAACGTGCTTGCGTCAAAGTGGCCAATTTTCCAATTCCCGCCATGACCTATGGCTATCTGGACTTCGCCTACGAACTTCGCACGCCTAACCCGTTGAAAATGTCTTCAGGGCTTTACACCGGGAGCCTGAGTTATCGCCTCGGCCCAGGCGGTGATTTTGACTTCGGCGACGTCATGATCCCGACCGACTCCTACCTGGCCCTGCATTTCGTTCTGGACGTTCAGCACACCCTGAAAGTCGATATCCCTCCCGGTGGTGAAAAAGTCGAGTTGGTGCCTGATGGTGGCTGGCAAAACTGGTTACAAGCGGGCCGCAGACCGGTGCGTTTGTTCCGTGACCAAGCGTTCCTCATCTCGGTGTCATCGCGTTTCAAGATGCAGTTGGATTGCGAAATCGATCTCTATGACTGCTTGATCAAGGACCCGGTTTCCAACCGGTCGGTCAAGCTGAAGACCTATGTCAGCCTGCCTCCAGGCTTGACAGATATGGCTGGGCGTCCCGTCAAGTATGAGTTGTTACGAGCGGGACCGTCCTACGCGCGATTCTATCAACCTGGTTCCTATGTAGATAGAGCACCCGGCGTGTTGCACTTTGAAATTGCGCGACTTGAGATGGAGCAGATGTTGCAACCCGGTGTCGCGTCCAGATATTCCGGGCGCATTACGGTCATCTGGGATTCGGAAGTCTGATGGGCGCTGTATCAATGATCCGGGAGCGTGTCATGTTCAATGGGATGAGGTTCAAAGGTATGAAACGTCTATTGCTGCTGATGGGACTGAGCGGATTTTCCCTGGGCCTTCAGGCCGGGCCGCAGATCAACGTCGGAACGGTGTACGACTATCTGGATGGCGACAAGAGCACGTACCTCAAGCGTGTGTTCAACAGCGGCGACAGTACGGCGTTCGTCAAGGTCAACATCCTGGAAATCATTTACGACGCCGATGGCACATCCCGTGAAGTGCCGGTCAGGACACAGGCGGACGCAAGCGGTCGTGATGGTTTGATGGCCAGCCCCGCGCGGTTGATCGTGCCGGCCAATGGCATGCAGGGAACGCGTTTGTTGCACATGGGCGAGCGTGACACCGAGCGTTATTTCCGCGTGCGCTTCGTGCCGGTGGTACCGGAAAAGGAGGACGAGTTCGCCGTGTCCAGCGACGAGCGCGATGAATACAAAAAAAACCTGTCGGCGGGCGTCAACGTCATGACCGGGTTTGGCACGGTGTTCTTCGTCAGACCGAAGAACAGCCGTTTCGACAGCGTGATCGATGACAGTCCGGGCCTCTACCGGCTGCGCAATAACGGCAACACAGTGGTGGTGGTCGATGAGTTTCGCAACTGTTCGCTGAAAAGCGAAACCGAGTGCGAGCCGACCACCAAGCATCACATCCTGGCGGGCAAGACCTTCGAGTTCGAGAAAAAGCCCGGGCGTGAATACCGCTTCAACCTGGTCGAGGGTCACGCCAAAAAGAGGTTGCGCATCGCCAGCCAGTAATGCCCGGGTAATCGTGAATGAACAGTGTTCGCGCAACCTTCATTTTTGATGCAACAGGTACCTGACATGATCAAGCAATCGGCCATCGCCTTGTGGGTGGGCGTCGTGGCGCTGACGAGTGTTTCGACGTTCGCGGCGCGGGAGGAACACACTTTCGAAGTGTCGGTGGACATTCCGACGCTGGGGTTTTATGTGATACCGGCCGAGACCAACTGGATTCATCTCGAACAGACGTTGCCGTGGAATCTGAATACGTCGACGTTGGGTGGGTTGCGCAAAAACTTCGACGTCAAGCATGACACCAGCGCGATCGAAGCCCGGTTGGAGAGCGAACCGTACCTGTCCAATGGCCGTGACGATCAGAACATCTATCTGCATGTCAGCTTCAATGGCAGAGCGTTGAGCCATGATCCCCAACCTCGGGAAGTGGTGCCCGTAGCGCAGGCGGTCGCGGGGGGGCGTTTTCCTCTGGAAATACAACCGAAAGCGCCGGCCGGCGGCTTTAAACCGGGTACTTATTATGGAAATGTCCAGCTGATTTTCAATGCCGCGGCGCCCTGATAGAGACACCTGCCTGACAGCGATGGCTGTCAGGCAGGTATCGGGGTTTTACTGTCCGGCGCTGCGCAGAGCCGCTCGGGTCAGGTTTCTGGCCAGTCCCTTTTCCTCATCCCCCAGATCCACCAGCAAGCGGTTAATGACCGCATCGCTGATCGGTTCATCGACGAAGACTTCGGTTTCCGCAATCGAAAATCCATCCATCAGCGTTGCAAGCCGGTTTTTCAATTCGCGGCGTTGAAATTCGGCCAGTGTTTTGTCAGCCCATTGCCGTTGCGTGGCTTGCAGGTCATCGAGCTGAGCGGCTTTGCTCTGGAAGCGCCGTTTGTTGGTTTCCATCCGTACGGGATAGCGTTCAAGCAGGTAGTTTTCCCAGAATTCCTGCTCCAGCATCCGGTTCACCAGACCATCGCCTTCGCTCAGGGCCATAACCGTGTCATAGGCTTGATCGATCATCTCGTCGCTGACCCCTGACACTTCCCGAAACAGCATGTACTCCGATTGCCACGGCAGATTCAGGCGTCGTACCAGACCGGTTTGATAGGCCAGGTAGACCTCGACTTCGTCCGGATTGCCAGGGCGGCTGGCCATGTCGGCCCGGGCGATCTCGTTGACCGTTTCCAGGCGCGCGGCACCCTTGGCCAGTGTTACCAGTTTCTGCTCCAGTTGCTCTGCGCTGGTGGAGTAGGAGTAGGCCTCCGAGGCCAGGACTTCGATACCCATGTTGTTGAACAACTGCGCACCGGCATCGGCGCAGCGGACCGGGTCGATCGCCATGGTGAACAGCTTTTCCCGAAGACGGGTGTCGATGTGAACGGCGTCCATCATTCGCCACAAGCGTTGCAAGAGATTGGCCCGTGTTTCACCGCCGGCCCGATAATCCGCAGAGTTTTGCATGTCGACAAGCAAGGCTGCGAAGCTTTCTGCATCCGGCTCGTCGATCAGCTCCGACAGTAAGATATCGCGATCAACCCCCCATCCCGGCACGTCTCGCCAAAGCGAAGCGTACTGATTCGAAATGATCAGCGCCGGGTTCGTCTGAGCAGATGGCAATACAGGTTCGGCAGGCAATCCAACGGAGCGACGCAGCGTTTCAACGTGCAACCGATCCGGCTCCGTCAGGCGGTCAAGGCTTAGACGTGTGCGGGCCACGATGGCGGCTTGCGACGAGCCGGGTACTACCTCAGGTATCCGGGTGATCGGGTTATCCCGCAGGTCCAGAAAAAATCCACGCGGTCGCGGTTTGGCCAATGCTCCCTCGGGCCAGGTCGAGAGCCCGGTGTTTTTCAGCGTTACCACCGTCAACCGCGGCATTCGGCCAATGTGTGGCGGCAAGGCCAGCGGATTGTTCTCGAGCCTGAGAATTTCCAGGTAGGTCAGGTTTTTCAACTGCTCCACCGCCGGGGCGTCCAGCACGATCTGGTTGTCGCTCAGCCGCAAGCGCTCAAGTCTGTGCATGGAACCGATGCTCTGGGGCAAACGGGTCAGCTCGCAGCCTTTGGCGCTGAGTTCGCGCAGGTTCGGGAAGTCCTTCAGCAAACCGTTCGACTCGCTGGAAAACCGGGTGTTGTCGAGCTTCAGCACGCGGACCTTGTCGAGAAACTTCTTCAGTTCCGGACGTTTCGACCACCAGGTTTGCAGATCCAGTGGCAGCAACTCCCTGGACAGGTCAAGTGAGTAGCTGTCCGGGTCAGTTCGGTTACCGAGGTCAGTGTTCTTGCGTTCGAAACAGTCGATCAGGCGTTCGGCAATGTGCTGTCCGCCGTTGTCGCGAAAATCGAACCCGCCAGGGCCCCATGCTTTGGGTTGTTGGAGCTCCCAGCGACGGACAATCACGTGCAATTCATCGAGGTCGTTTTCCTGTTGTTCAATGGCCCTCAGTGACTCACCTTTGGCGATCAAGGCTTCGGCGAAGGCGTCGATTTCGCTGGCGCTGAAATGCGGATGCAGGTCCTCGATACGTTCATGCAGGGTGACTCCACCACGGCTGAGGGCGCCGCCGCGCACCAGTAGTTCGGTATCACGCTCGGCAATGGCGCGGATCGGCGGCTGGGCCAGAACGGTCCGGCGCTCACTGGGGGGCGCCGTCTTGGCGATTACCCATTGCCTGAAGAACTCGGCGTCGCCCGGTTTATAGCCCAATGCGTTGCGCCCGTTCTTTTGCGTGGCCTGGAGGATCGCTTCCAGTAGACCATCGGCTTCATGGATCGGCTGATTCGAGCCATCACGCACCTGATACTTACCCGCGTCGTTTCGAATCAATACTCGTAACTGTGTTGCATCCTCGGGCCCTGCACTGCAACGCAGCTCGCCATCGAACGTTCCCTGGCGGATTTCAATGCGCAGATCGCCGAACGTGTCGGTGTAGATGCGCAAGGCTCCCAATACCAGACGTTCAGTGTCGATGTTGGACAATGAGTCGTGGTAAAGGCCTTGTGCGGCTCTGACTGAGCTGACTTCGAACTGGAGTTCTCGGGTCCGGTTTTTCAGTCGCAGCGGTAGGCGATTGTTCTGTGCGATCTGCTGGCGCTCCGACGCCGTGGCGCTGGCCATGATTCTTTCCACGATATTTTCAGGCAGCTCGGGGAAGTCGGTGAACATCAACGCGATGTCGGGGGATAACGCTTCAGCGGCGTTTACAGGGGATCCGAGGCGTTGCAGGGTATCGATCAGCAGCGGTGGCGGCGGCGCGTTTTCAACATGCATCCTGCGCAGTACGGTCTCATCGGTGCTGCTGATTTGGCGAATCTGTTCCAATTGGGTGTCGCTGAAGGCGTCGGTGGTGTGACCCAGACGGCGCATCAGGGGCGGGTCTTCCCACAGACGCGGATTTTCCGTTTCGCTGACCCAGGCACCGTGGCCGTTGTGGGTGAGGGTGGGGGCATAAGCGTCGGGCCGTTGCGGATGCTTGATGCGGTGCTGCCCGGTGACCGGGTCTTTTTCCACTTCGAACAGTTGCTTGTCCAACCGCACAATCTGTTTGCCTTGATGTTGGTAAATGCCCAATGCATCGGGTCTGGCGTCCGCCGGCAAGGCAAGCTCCGGCTGTTGATAAGGCGAGAGGTCGGGACTCCATAAACGTGTCTGGCCATCAGCCAATTGCACCGGTTTCATACTTTCGATAAACGGTGAGAGCTTCACAAGGGCCAGGCTGCCAACTTTCAACCCGGCGGCGAACGCAGCGAGTTGTACAACGCTTTCCAGCACGCCGATGGCCTGTTCAGCGGCCTCGGCCAATCGCCCCTCAGCCAGGTCGACGATGCCCTCGAACACTTCGTCAGTCAGTTGAAAGGCGGTGTAAGCCAGCATCAGTTCACCCAGATAAGGCACAAACGGTGTCGCCACCAGCAACGCGACGTTCAGAATGTCCGAGAGCATTTTTTCCAGGTTGTCCCACCAGGCCCAACGCGCCATACGGTCGGCGTACTCGGTGGGAATCGCGATTTCCTGTGCGTCGTTGAAAATCTTGTTCAGCTTCTGCCGGTAGACGTATCCCCACAGATCACCGGTGAAGCGGTTCTCGCGATCATCCTGAATCCTGGACAGGCGAAACTGCAGGTTGGGGTTATCCACAGGCGTTTCACGCCAACTGGGCAAGTTGGAGCCCGGTGGGGCTGGTTGCCATTTCACTTTGCTGAGACGGTCATTCAACCCGGCAAAAAAATGTCCCCGTTGTTGATGGGCCACGAACTGGCTGAAGAACTGTTGATAGTGTCCGGTGGGTTGCGTGTCGCGTAACTGACGGGTCAGTTCTGCCATGAACTCAAGCGACGACGGGTATTGCTTGAGTGGATGCTCCGGGTCGTGGGGGACATACGCGATCAGGGGAACAGGTTCGCCGCTGGTAAACGTTTCGGCGGCGATCAGGACAATACCGGTCAGCGCAACATCCATCATTGCCAGGTTGTAATAGCTGACGGATTGACCGTTCCAGTGCAGATTTTTTCGCTCATCAGTCATCCCCAGCACGACGTCGTAAGCGTTCTGGCCGATATCGTTTTTCATCAGGGCCATTCGTGCAGCCGCACGTAACGTGCTCTTTTGGCTGTGAATGACTTTGTGGCGCAATACGTTGCCGGCCACTCGATTGGATGAAAGCAAAAACTCGTTCAGGTGCTGCTGGTATTGCGCGCCGATGTTCAGCTCGCGGCACAATGCCTTGAACTGATCGATGCTGATTTTGTGCTTCAGGCGTTTTACGGCGAAGTGCCCCCGGACGTCGGGCCGGGTGATGAACTCGGAGTCGGCGGTGAATGTTTCGCTGCTGGAAAAGTTGTGCAGCGCCGCATCGAGCAAGGAAACAGTTCGGCTTTGTGTGCCTGACGCAAAGTCATTCACCCACCATGATGTTTTCGCCGGCGCATACAGTCGCAACCAGGTGTCCTCGACGTCATCGTCTATGCCGAAGCGATCTTTCAGCGTCTTTTGCAGCAAGGGTTTGGCAAACGTGTGTACGTCTTGCAGGTTGCTCAGTGCCTGATCCACGTCGTTCTGCGCGTTCCAGGCGAGCTGCATTTCATTTTTCAGGTTTTGGTGGGCCGCGGCCGAAGCGCTTCTGTGCCAGTCAGGCATCGTCAGTCTGACGGTTTTCAATGCGTTGACCCGTTGCGCTGAAATACCCAGCAGCCAGGAAGGGATGGCTTTTTTGACCAGCGCATAGTGAATACTGTTATCGGCAGAGGCTGAGGTCGCCTGATCTGACCGATGAAGTGTCAGGGGAGGATTGGGCATTGCTTGATCGTCCATTGATCAATAGTGGAGCGACCAGACTAGGTAAGAGATCAGCCCGAAAAAAGCTCAAATATACGTTCGAAACAGTGCTGGTATCGACTCAAACCTCTCAATATTGAAGAGTAAAAAATACAGGGTTACCGCCACTCGAAACGTTCCTGTCTGAACTTGCTTAAGGTTGAGTACTTGCCACGTTTGCCTGACACAACGTGTGGCTGCCCGGTTGCAGGTACGGCGTAAGAATCGGCGCCATGCCCTTGAGCACTTGCACCGGCAGCGCCGAGGTGAACTTGTAGGCTTGCGCCGAAACGCCGGGGACGAACGCGGTCAAGGTGCCAAAGTGGTTGTTACCGATATAGAACACAAAGGTCGCCGTGCGGTTGATCGATTTCGAGCTCAGAACCCGCCCGCCGGAACCGAAAGCTTCGATGCGGTTATCACCGGTGCCGGTCTTGCCGCCCATGGCCAGCGGGGTGCCGTTCGGCAGTTTGAACGTACCGGCGACCCGTTTGGCGGTACCGGCGTCCACCACTTGCGAGAGCGCTTCGCGCATCGCCGTCGCCACTTCGGATGGCATTACGCGTTTGCCTTTGTTCGGATCGTTGATCAGCGTTGTTTCATAAGGTGTGCCGGCAGCGAAATGCAGGCTGTCGATGCGCAGGGTCGGCATACGCACACCATCGTTGAGAATCGTACCGATCAGCTCTGCCAGCGCCGCTGGCCGATCGCCGGAGCTGCCGATGGCCGTGGCCAGTGACGGCACCAGGTGGTCGAACGGGTAACCGACGGCTTGCCAGCGTTGGTGAATGTCGAGGAACGCTTCGATCTCCAGCATGGTCCGGATGCGGCTGTCTCGGGCGCCTTTGTGCCGGCTCTTGAACAGCCAGCTGTAGACTTCCTGGCGTTCGAATTCACTGGCTTTGACGATCTGGCTGAACTTGGCGTCGGGGTTGTTCAGCAAGTAGCCCATCAGCCACAGGTCCAGTGGGTGGACCTTGGCGATGAAGCCCTGGTCGGGCAGGTCAAAGGCGCCCGGCCCGTAGGTTTTATAGAGTTTTTCGAGGCGCTCGTCAGTGAGTTTTTCGTTGGGTTTTCCCGTGGTTTTTTCAATATTCTTATCGGTTTTCTTGGCCGTTTTCAGGTGTGAACGCACAAAGCTGTTGAAGCTTTCCTGGCTGGCCTCGGGCAGCAGGTAGCGGTGCACCGCGGCAAGACGAATCGCCGTCGGGTGCATGCCGTCGAGGAAGGTCTCGAGGCGAGCCTGGGTGTCTTTCTTCTGGTACTTCTTCCAGAAGCGCAGCAGGAATGCAGTGCCCTCGTGGTCGGCGAATTGCGCCAGATACTCCTGGCGCCGAGGGTTTTCATCATCGGTGAGCAATTGACCGCTGTTATTGGGGCCCGAGTACGTGCTGTAGCGCACCAGGTCACGCATCAGTCGAATGAACGGCAGGTTGATTGACTCGCGCAGGGCATCGCGCAGGGTCGGGCTGCGGCCATTGTCTTCTTTACGGAAGTTGTGAAAGGTGTGCAGGCCGCCGCCAGTGAAAAATGATTCGCCGGGGTTGGCCGAGTACGTACGGTTGAGGGCCGCATCGAGCATTTTCGGCAGGCTGCGGTCAGTGTTCTGGATCAGGTAATCGACGGCCCAGCGGGTAATCCGATCCTGCTCGGGGACGTCGGTTTTTTTCAGCTCGGCCGGTGTCTTGTCGCCATAACGGTCGTGCAGTTCGCAGATGATCTGCAGATACATGGTGAGCACCCGCAGTTTGGCGGTGGAGCCCAGTTCCAGCTTGCTGCCCTCGTTGATGTCGAAGGGCTGATCGGTGCTGTCGGTTTGCACACGCACGCGCGAGCCATCAGGGGTCCGCTCGAACAGGGTGAAGCTGTAGCGCACCTGGGTCGTGCTGGTGGGGGTCAGCAGGTGTTCGCCCAGCAGGCCCAATTGCGCCGCGTAGGCCGGGTCGGCCAGATGCTTGAGGTACTCGGTGGCCTTGGTTTGCAGGTCATATTGCAAGGTGCTGGTGGCCGACAGGTCGAGACGATCGAGGTCATACAAAGGGCGATTGAGCAGGGCGCCCAGTCGACTGCGGGCGACGCTGATGCCCTTGTTGGTTTCGATCGGCTGGATGGTCGGTTGCAGTTGCCAGTCGCGGTAGGTCACTTTGCTGGCCAGTGCGGCGGCGGCCAGAGGCGCGTCGATCACGGCGTTCTGTGCGAGCAGGCGGATGTGGCTGTCGGTGAGGTCCGCCAGTTCGTCACGACCGTTGGCCAAATAGTGTGAAGGCCGACGCTGGGCGATCATCAGCGACAGCACCTGACGCAGGGCCAGACCGCGTTGAGACAGGCTCAACGGGTCACTGGCAACACTTCTCAGGGTTTCGTTGACCTGACCGAAATCGGCGCCGTACCAAACGCGCAGCCCTTCGGCCATGCCATGCACTTCACCGTGGCCGGGCACCGCCGACAGCGGCACGCTGTTGAGGTAGTCACGCACGATGTTTTTCCGTGCCTCCAGGGTTTGCGGGCCATCCTGATAGGCGCGCACGCTGGCGGATATCATCTGCCGGATTTTCTCGCTGCCCGATACCGTGAGGCCATCCGGCGAGTGGCGGTATTTTTCCAGCTGCGTGGCGAGGGTGCTGCCACCGGCCGTCTGACCCGGCAGGTGCAACAGTTTGGCGACTTGCGACCAGGCGGCCTTGCCAAAACGCGGCCAGTCCACGGCGGGGTTGGCCAAGGGTTGATTGGGGTCGAGCAGGTCGCGGTTCTCGATGAACAGCAGGCTGTGCACCACCAGCGGCGGGATTGCAGCAAAGCTCGAATACAGTTGCTGCGGATAGTTGTACTGATACAACGGCAAGGCGCGGCAGTCGGTGATGGATAGACCGGCCTGGATTTTCTCGGTGTAGGGCACGAAAAAGCCCTTTTCGCTGTAGTCGAACAGTTTCGGCGAGAAGCGGGTTTGCGCGACGATCATGTAGTCGCGCTTGAGCAAGCGTGGCAAAAACTCACCCAGAGCGCTGTAGCCCAGGCGCTTGTCGAAAGGCCCGGCGCCCGGATAGAAAATCGAATCGCTGGGACCGGGCTGCATCGAGTAACTCAACGAAGCGGCAAACTGGCTGAATTCGCGCGCCTGCAGTTTCGCGGTGCGCATTTCCTTGGCGGCGGCAAACCCGAGCACGATCAGAATGATCACCAGCAACAACCAGAACATCCGCCAGGCATAACGGGGGCGGCGAGGTTTTTTCGGTAAAGGCGCTTCTTCCACGCGATCAGTTGGTTCCACAGTTTTACTCGAATCGGATTGCCATAAAGCGCCCATAGTCGATTGATCCATTCACGCAGATTTATCGGACTTGTCTGAAGCTTAGACGCTGGTTGGAACTGGTGAAAAATTTGTGAATACAGAATTTCTGCGAACATACGATTGACTGTGGCGAGGGAGGTTGGCGGTTGTCTGAGAGGCTTGAGATAGAGCTATCTGGCAGGTAAATACGGCCTAGGTAGGGGCATGACGCTGCACCATTGCTGTGCAATACTCGGCGCCGCTTCGCTGATCTTGCAGGTTTTTTCCTACAAGACGGATCGACCCACGAAGTGGATCCGGTATCAGGAAGTTCAGGCTTATCGGTCCGCGTTTCGACGCTCGGTGGTCATATCCAATAACAAGGAGGTTGTACCCTTATGCCAGTAGGCAATCACCAACCCCACGGCGAGACCGCTCAGGGCGGTCCGCTCAAACGCGAACTCGGCGAACGGCATATTCGCTTGATGGCGCTCGGCGCCTGTATCGGTGTCGGCCTGTTTCTGGGGTCGGCCAAGGCCATCGAAATGGCCGGCCCGGCAATCATGCTGTCGTACATCATCGGCGGTCTGGCGATCCTGGTGATCATGCGCGCCCTTGGCGAAATGGCCGTGCACAACCCGGTCGCCGGCTCCTTCAGCCGCTATGCACAAGACTATCTCGGCCCGTTGGCAGGCTTCCTCACGGGCTGGAACTATTGGTTCCTGTGGCTGGTGACCTGCGTCGCGGAAATTACCGCGGTGGCGGTGTACATGGGCATCTGGTTCCCCGATGTACCGCGCTGGATCTGGGCGCTGGCGGCATTGGTGAGCATGGGCTCGATCAACCTGATCGCGGTCAAGGCCTTCGGTGAATTCGAATTCTGGTTCGCCCTGATCAAGATCGTCACCATCATTGCGATGGTGGTGGGCGGTATCGGCGTGATCGCGTTCGGCTTCGGCAACGACGGTGTTGCGCTGGGGATTTCCAACCTGTGGAGCCACGGCGGCTTTATGCCCAATGGCGTGCAGGGCGTGTTGATGTCCCTGCAAATGGTGATGTTCGCCTACTTGGGCGTCGAGATGATCGGCTTGACCGCCGGTGAAGCGAAGAATCCGCAGAAGACTATTCCGAATGCGATCGGCTCGGTGTTCTGGCGCATCTTGCTGTTCTACGTCGGCGCGCTGTTTGTGATTCTGTCGATCTACCCGTGGAACGAAATTGGCACTCAGGGCAGTCCGTTTGTGATGACCTTCGAGCGTCTGGGCATCAAGACCGCTGCCGGCATCATCAACTTCGTGGTGATCACCGCCGCACTGTCCTCCTGCAACGGTGGCATCTTCAGCACCGGGCGCATGCTCTACAGCCTGGCGCAGAACGGTCAGGCCCCGGCCGGCTTCGCCAAAACCTCGAATGGCGTGCCGCGTCGCGCGTTGCTGCTGTCGATTGGTGCGTTGCTGCTGGGGGTGTTGCTCAACTACTTGGTGCCAGAAAAAGTCTTTGTCTGGGTCACCGCCATTGCGACCTTCGGTGCGATCTGGACCTGGGTGATGATCCTGCTGGCGCAGCTCAAGTTCCGCAAAGGCCTGAGTCCGGCTGAACGTGTCGGCCTCAAGTACCGCATGTGGCTATACCCGGTGAGCTCGTACCTGGCGCTGGCGTTCCTGGTGCTGGTGGTTGGCCTGATGGCTTACTTCCCGGACACTCGCGTCGCGCTGTACGTGGGGCCGGCGTTCCTGGTGCTGCTGACCGTGTTGTTTTACGTGTTCAAGCTGCAACCGACCAACGTGTCGCACGGTGCGGTGCGCTCGGCTTCGTAAGTGGGTAACCCCGTAAAAGCAAAAGCCCCGGTCGCCAGATCGGGGCTTTTTGAGTTCAGGCTACGGCGACTTGCGCCGACCGGTTCAGCCGTTTGTTCCAATCCAGCCACGCGGCCAGTAGGGCCATCAATCCCACTCCCAGCAACGCACTGAAAACCTGCATCGCCCACGCATCTTCTGTCAGCGCGTTGAGCATGTCCGCCAGCGGCGCCAGCAGCACACCCAAACAAAATACCTCCAGCGAGTAACGGCCCATGCGACAGCTTTGCTGCGCCAGCCAGTTTTGCGTCCAGCCGCTGTTGGGCAAGAGTTTGGCAATGACGTAGGCCAGCGCTAAAAAGTGCAGCAATCGCGCTGGCGACAGATTGGTCTTGCTGATCGGGTACAGCCATTCGCCCAGCATTCGGGGCATGAAGGCGTCATGCACCGCCGGCCATTTCCACGACAGCGCGATCAATCCGGCAATCAACAGATAGAGCGCCGCGGCGACAAACAGCGGCTGACGCGACAAGGTGCGGGTTTGCGGCACAAATGGTCGCTGACCGTGAATCGCCGCTGCGCCACCGAGGATAAACAGCAACTGCCAGGCCATCGGGTTGAAGAACCACACGCCACCGTCGGTCCCGGCCAGGTTCCATTGAAACCAGGGTGCCAGCATGTACAGCGCCACCGATAAGCCCACCACGTACTCGGCCTTGCGCAACATCATCGGCAACACCAGCGGCAGCCCGAGCAACAGCAGAATGTACAGCGGCAACGGATCCATCAGGTTGGGCTTGAAGCGCAGCAACAACTCATCGACCAAGGCCTGCTGCGGGTTGCTGAGGAAGTATTGCAGGCCCATTTCCTGCACCAGGTCACGGGTTTCCACGTGGCTGTTGGCAAAAAATACGATGCCCATCAGCAGCGCCAATAGAAATATATGCACCACGTACAGCACCCAGGCGCGGCGCAGGATTTTTATCGTGGCTACCAGCAAACCATCGCGCCGGGCGATCTTGCCGTAGGCCAGCACCGCCGCGTAGCCGGCCAGAAACACGAAGATCTCCGCGGCATCGCTGAAGCCGAAATTGCGCACCGTGAAATGGGCGAGGGGGTTCTGTGGCACGTGATCCCAGAAAATGAAGATCAGCGCCAGTCCGCGAAAAAAATCGATGCGAAGGTCGCGTCCTTGGGTCATGACAACGGGCTCTTGAACAGGTGTGAGTAAAGAGTGGTCAGCGGCGCAAAAGGTTGCGCGCCGCACATCGGCGGCGCGCAGGGTGGCGTGATTTGGCGGCAATTGCAAAGGTGGGCTATTACCGGATGTCTCAGCGCCTGGACGGGCAGGGTTGGGGCAAACCTCTGAACGTTGAAGGCGAGTCGGTAGTGCGGCATTTTCGGCCACTGGTCTATTTGTTGACTGGAAAATAGACAAGTGGGGCAGGGGTGCCAAGCTTGATCCAGGGCATGCGTTCAGATTGGAAACAAACGCAATGGACATCAGACCCGCATTTCACGGGTTCTCCAGATTTGTGTCGGTTGGCCTGCTGAATACGTTGATCCACTGGTCAACGTTTTTTGTTCTGCACACGGCCATGGGTTTTCGTCAGGCCCCCAGTAATTTTGTGGGCTTTTGTCTGGCCGTCTCTTTTTCCTTTTATGCCAATGCGCGATACACCTTCAAACAAAAAACCAGCGTTTCACGCTATCTGCTGTTTGTCGGGTTTATGGGCCTGATGAGCTATGGCGTGGGTTATGTGGCGGATCAGTTACTGTTGCCAGGGCTGATGACCCTGGTGGTCTTTTCCGGCATCAGTCTGGTTTGTGGTTTTTTTTACTCGAAATTTTTCGTCTTTCGGGAGCGCGAGCAGTGAAGATCTCGCTGATCGTTCCGGTGTTCAATGAAGAGCAGGCGATTAACCTGTTTTATCAGGCTGTCCGTCAGGAACTGTCGCTGGCCGATTGTGACGTCGAGATTGTTTTCATCAACGACGGCAGTTCCGACCAGACCGCAGAGCGGGCCAAAGCCCTCGCGTTGGCTGACGAGCAGGTACTGGTCATCAACTTCTCGCGCAACTTCGGCAAGGAGCCCGCGTTATTTGCCGGGCTGGAGTATGCCAGTGGTGATGCGGTGATACCGATGGATGTCGATTTGCAGGACCCGATCAGCGTGATTCCGCTACTGATCCAGGAATGGAAGAATGGAGCTGATGTGGTACTCGCCAAACGCCACGGCCGCGCCGCTGACGGTTACCTGAAACGGCAGAGCGCCGCGCTGTTCTATCACCTGTTGAACCGGATTGCTTACACCCGTATCGAAGAGAACGTCGGTGATTTTCGATTGATGGACCGTAAGGTCGTGAACGTGATCCGCACGCTTCCGGAACATCGGTTATTCATGAAGGGCATCCTGTCGTGGGCGGGGTTCAATACAGTGGTCGTCGAATATGAACGGGCCCAACGCGTGGCGGGCGCCACCAAGTTCAACATCTGGAAGTTGTGGAATCTGGCACTGGAAGGTATTACTTCGTTTAGTACGGTGCCATTGCAGTTGTGGACCTATGTGGGGAGTGCGATTTCCCTGTTTGCAATTTTTTATGCCATTTATATGGTGCTGGACAAGATTTTCTTCGGCAATAATGTACCGGGCTATCCTTCATTGATGACCGCTATTTTATTTCTGGGTGGTGTTCAGCTGATCGGTATTGGCATATTGGGTGAGTATGTGGGTCGCATCTATATTGAATCCAAGCATCGGCCAAGGTATGTGGTGAAAGATATTATTGGCGGCAAAGGTAAGCGCGAACTGTAAAAGACGTCTGTGAGGCGGGTGCTGAGAAAGGAGCGCCGAAATGAAGGTGCTGAGTTTATTGAATAAGGAGCTGCTTGGTCGTGAAGTGTTTGTGTTTTTTTTACTGGCCGCTTTTATTTACGTACTTCCGCTGATACTGATTGATTATTACTATATAGACGATAACTGGCGGTCTTTGGCTGCCGGCACTGCCTGGACGGAGCAGGGACGGTTATTGGCCGAGATTTTTTACAAGGCCCTGACCTTTACCTCGGGTGCGCCCAATATTTTCCCGTTACCCCTGTTGATCGCCACGCCTGCCATGGCTTTTGCCTTGACGAAACTGACGATGCATTACTACAAAATGCCCGATGTCACCTGTTGTCTGGTACTCCTGCCACTGTGGTACAACCCGTTTTTTCTGCAAAATTTATCTTATCAATATGACGGGCCGGCAACGGCGTTGAGCCTGGTGGCGGTTATTTATGCCATTGTATTTCAAAGTAAAGCTACCGTCGTTCAGGTACTGGTGCCCGGTGCGCTTATTGCCGTTGGGCTCGGTTTGTATCAGCTGAGTGTCAATGTGTTTTTGGGGCTGTGCTGTATCGAGCTGGTTCGAGGTCTTAATAATAAAGAGTCCCTTGCCTGTTTGTCGTCAATGGCGGGATTGAAAGCGTTGCAGTTGGCAGTGGGGTTGATCATTTATTTTTTGATGATCTATCCACTGATGACCCATGAACGCCTGGAGATGATTCCGTTCAATGTAAGCGGGTTTTGGTTGATCCTGAGTAACGGAGGGGTATTAGTCGAAAAGATCGGATTGCTTTTTCAGGGTGGAAATCGTTGGTTATCGTGGGCTGTATTGTTGTTGGCTGTCGTTGGTGGAGGACTGGTTGGGCGAAAAATAATTCAGGGAAAAGAGACGTTGTTAAAAAAGGTAGTTCTATTTCTTTTGTACGTTCTTCTGATTGCATTCCTGATTTTCCTGGTGTCAGGTGCGGCCCTGTTGTTCAGGTTTTTCAATGAGGGAGCCAGGACGTTACTGGGGTTTGGTGTGCTTTTGGTATTTGTTTTTTACCTGGCTCATCAGTTGTTGGTGACTGTTAACGCCAGGCTCGGTGTTTTATTGGCTGTGCCGTTGCTCAGTATGCTTTCCATTTCGTATGCGTATGGGCGGGTGTTGAACTTACAGAAAGAGTTTGGGCTGAATGCTGAATTCAATATGGCTTACGATATTATTTCCCATCAGCGTTTACGCGAGGCGAAGCGGATATACATGGCCATCAACTATTCAAATGGTTGGTTGCTAAGTGCCAAGGGAAGCTTTGAACAGATCCCGGTACTGAAATACATACTCAATATTGATTTTTATATGCTGTCTGAAAATCTACTCAGGGCAGGTATTACCAATGTCGTTCCGGAAAAGGAGCGAAAAAATGCGACGCTGGTGGGGTATCGAAAGTACACGCCTCTGGTGGACAGTAAGTTCTATTCCATGTATCTGATTGGCGATTATGGCTTTATCGTTATGAAGGAAGTGCCCTCGTCCGGAGAAGATAAGTGGTAAGAGAAATCAACAGATCAAGTCATTACGCGCTCCTGGATACAGGCTGGGCACTGTTGATTATGCTAGTGGCTGCCTGGGTACGTTTTCATGACTTGAGCAAGCCGGCTATCTGGGCCGATGAAGGGTTTACCTTGCTGTTGAGTTCATATGATCCATCCCAAATCCTGTTTCATACCGCTCGAGATGTGCACCCGCCGCTGTATTATCTGCTGTTGCATGAGTGGATGAATGTGTTCGGAAATGGCGTTTTTGCGGCTCGAAGTCTGAGCGCACTGGCGGATGTCGCAACCGTCGTGCTCGGCATCTGGCTGGTTAGTTTGCTCAGTACACGACGTGCGGCGATGCTGGCCGGCATTATGTTGGCATTACTGCCTATCGCTGTCCGCTACAGTCAGGAAGTTCGCATGTATGCGTTGCTCGGGCTGTTAATGGTCGGTGCAACGATTGCTTTCGTTTACTGGGTAAAAGGCTCGGGCGGTCATTGGCCTCTTGCTGTCTATGTGCTGCTGATGGTGGCAGGACTTTATACCCACTATTTTGCTGCCGTGTGCATGGCGTCGCATTGGGCTTATCTTTTGGTGTTGGGGTTTTCGCGTGAAGTAAAACACAAACCGTTGTTAGCGCCCGCTTGGTGGGTGGCCAACGGGGCCGTCATTCTGCTTTTCGTGCCCTGGGTTCCCAGTCTGATAAACCAGTCAAGGTTTTCCGGGTTCAACTGGATAGTGCCGCTGGATGTTTTTACTGTGGTTTCAGCGTTCTGGCAGTTTGTGAGTTATAGCGAGGGTCCAAAGGAATCGGTTTGGATGTTCTATAGCTTGCCGCTGTTGTGTTTGGCAGTGTCGGCAGTGATTGTCATGCGGGACAGGAGCGAGAAAAAATTCAGCACGCTGCTCGTCATGTATACCTGGTTTCCGCTGGCTTTGATTGCGCTTGTCTCTCTCGTACATCCACTGTTTGTTTATCGTTATTTTGTATTCGCTGCGCTGGGCCTACCGATGATCATGGCGGTTGCGCTGGATGCGCTGTGGGGGCACGCAAAAGCGTTGTTTTTTATCCTGCTGGTATTGATGGTGTCTATAGAGAGTGTCGGGTTATATAACGTTTATCACAGGGGGCATATTGTGTATGCCGAGGTCAACAAGGTGGATGCCCTGGCAGAGCACATCAATGCTCTGGCTCATCCTGGCGACGGTATCTTGGTTGCCAATATGTTTCTTTACTATCCCTTCGTGTACTACAACAAGACCGGCGTGACGCCAATGCTTTATACGCCAGCGCATCAGGACGGTACTTCCGGACGTCCTGAGGGTTATCAAATATGGACACTGATTCAACAAAGCGCAGACAAGGTCTACCTCGATAACCTTGAATGGCTAACGCCAAGCTCAGGTCGGGTGTGGGTTCTGGACGGTCGTGGTGACGGGGCGCAAAAGGTGGTCATCCCTGGAAGCTGGCAGTTGCTCGATACCTTTACTGCGGGTGATGGAGACGCGCGGTTATTTTCAGTGTGTCCTGAAATTCCGTGAAGAACCTAAAAAAAACCGACCCGAGCAGCCCCGTTAGCTAGCCTTTATCAATGACAGCAGGCCGTTCTATCGAGAACGTTTAGCGTCAGCACAGACCCGCGACGAAGGAGCGCAGCGCGTGGTCAGGTATCTTTTTCTATCCCAGTTAAGTTTTCGGGGAGAAATATGAGCTTTCAGCGTCGTGACAATACGGGGTTTGTGTCCCAGCGTTCATCGCTGGACAGCGCTGGGTGGGTGCTTGTGATGATGCTCGCGCTCATTGTCCGGTTTCACGACATCAGCCTGCCTTATTTCTGGACCGATGAAGCCTTCTCGGCGTTGGTGGGGGTTCAGTCGCCGGAGCGTATCTGGTTTCACCTGGGGCATGACGTTCATCCGCCGCTCTATTTTTTATTGCTCCATGTCTGGATGTCTGTCTTTGGTGAGGGTGTGTTTGCGATTCGGGCCCTGAGCGCGCTCGCGGGTGTCGCGACCGTCATGTTGGGTGTCTGGTTGATGCGATTGATCACCACACCGAGGGCGGCCTTGTTGGCCGGGCTGTTTCTGGCCTTGCTGCCGATCTCTGTTCGCTACAGCCAGGAAGCTCGAATGTACACGCTGGAGGGCGTGTGGCTGCTGGGGGCAACTATTGCCTTGGTCTATTGGATCAAAAGCGCTCGCAACCGATACCTGGCGAGCTATGTCGTGCTCATGACGGCCGCTTTATATACACATTACCTGGCCGTTTTATGTTTGCTGTCTCACTGGTTATACCTCGTTGTCTTGCGCCTTCAGCGAGATGAAACGCTGCATTACCTTTCGCGGCCGATATGGTGGGTCGCCAATGTGGCCATTGTTATTCTTTATATCCCCTGGTTGATCAGCCTGGGCGATGAGCTGTTTTTAAATACAGAGAAGCTAAAGACGGGAGGGGATATTTTCTGGATACCTGAATTAACGATTTATACGTTGCCTTCAGCGGTCTGGAAATTTTTAACGGTGCAGAACGGACTGGAGTTTGCACGCCCGGTTTATCTCATGCTTCCGGTGCTGGTGCTGGCATCGGTGGTGTGGGTCGGGCTCAAGGAACGAAGCAGATTAAAACTTGAGCTATTGCTGGTTATCTATGTGCTTTTGCCGGTGTTGATTGTATTTATGGTGTCGTTCGGTTTTGCCATGTTTGTTGAACGGTACGTGGCCTTTGCGGCACTTGGCTTGCCGATGATTGCGGCGTTGGCCGTCAGCCGGATTGCACGTCGCACGCTCGCCCTGGCGTGGGCGTCTGTCCTGTTGATTGTCGGCGTTCAACTCATGGGGCTGAATACTATCTATAAACAACAAGATGATCTGGATGATCCGCGCAATGAATCCCTGTACCCGCTTGACAATATTGTGTCCCGTATCAATGAGAACGCTATCGTCGGGGATAACATCATTGTGGATGGCGCGTACTGGTATTACAGCGTTGCTTACTATAATCGCTCCGACATTCAACCACGGCTGTATCAGGCACCCTGGGATAACAGCACGGCTAACCGACCCAACGGCTATGGCGCATCCACGTTGATTTACCAGGACCGAGATAAAGTATTTCTCGACAACCTTGTCAGCGTATCGCCAGACATCAAGCGAGTGTGGTGGGTGACATCGACTCGCCTGGTGGATGATGAAAACCACTTTCCCGGCAATTGGCAGTGCGTGTTCGCGCAAGGCGCGGGGGACATGGAGCTTCGACTCTATGTGACCAGCGCCTCCGCGCAGCGTACCACCGGCGGCTGTTCTACCCAGCCACCGGAGGGTCACGAGTATGCGTTACACGGCATTGGCCTCAAAACTGTCAGCCCGAGCCATCTGCCACATCCGTGAGTAGAACTCGCCATTCACTTCCCCGCCCAGCAACTCGCCGGGTTTGAGGAACACATGCAGTTGGGAAAACAGTTTGATCTCGGTGGCCGACATGCGTCGTACCAGATGTTTGGCGGACAACTGCGACGGGTGTTCGAGGCCAGCGGCGGCAAGCATTTCGGCCAGGGCCTTGAGGGTGCTGCGGTGGAAGTTGAAGACACGTTGGGCCTTGTCCGGCACCACCAGTGCGCGTTGGCGCAGGGTGTCCTGGGTGGCGACGCCGGTCGGGCACTTGTTGGTGTGGCAGCTTTGCGACTGGATGCAGCCGATGGCGAACATGAAGCCACGGGCCGAGTTGGCCCAGTCGGCGCCAATCGCCAGCACGCTGGCGATGTCGAAGGCACTGACGATCTTGCCGCTGGCGCCGAGTTTGATCTTGTCCCGCAGGTTCAGGCCCACCAGGGTGTTGTGCACGAACAGCAGGCCTTCGCGCATCGGCACGCCGATATGGTCGGTGAACTCAACGGGTGCTGCGCCGGTGCCGCCTTCCTTGCCATCGACCACGATGAAGTCCGGCAGGATGCCGGTTTCCAGCATGGCCTTGGCAATGCCCATGAACTCCCAGGGGTGGCCGAGGCAGAACTTGAAGCCCACGGGCTTACCACCGGACAGTTCACGCAATTGCTTGATGAAATGCATCATTTCGATCGGTGTGGAAAACGCGCTGTGGCGTGACGGCGATACGCAGTCCTGACCCATCGGAACGCCGCGAGTGTCGGCGATTTCCTGGGTCACCTTGTGTTTGGGCAGGATGCCGCCGTGGCCGGGTTTGGCGCCCTGGCTCATTTTGATTTCGATCATCCGCACTTGCGGGTCCTGGGCCTGGGTGGCGAAGCGTTCCGGGTCGAAACGACCGTCGGCGGTGCGGCAGCCGAAGTAGCCGCTGCCCAGTTCCCAGGTCAGGTCGCCACCGTTTTCGCGGTGATAGGGGCTGATGCTGCCTTCGCCGGTGTCGTGGGCGAAGTTGCCGAGTTTGGCGCCCTGGTTGAGGGCGCGGATCGCGTTGGCGCTCAGCGAGCCAAAACTCATGGCCGAGATGTTGAACACAGAGGCTGAGTACGGTTTTGTGCATTGCGGGCCGCCGACAATGACCCGAAAACCGCTCGGGTCACTCACGGGCGCCGGGCGCATGGAGTGGCCGATGAACTCGAAACCCGACTGGTACACGTCGATCAGCGTGCCGAAGGGTTTGTCGGCGCTTTCGTTCTTGGCCCGCGAATAGACCAATGAACGCTGGGCCCGGG
This sequence comes from Pseudomonas sp. 6D_7.1_Bac1, assembly GCF_025465945.1. Classification (GTDB taxonomy): domain Bacteria; phylum Pseudomonadota; class Gammaproteobacteria; order Pseudomonadales; family Pseudomonadaceae; genus Aquipseudomonas. The sequence goes on from NZ_JANLNW010000034.1 coordinate 66,416, forward strand.
AGAAGGGCAGGGCGTCACTGTCGGATTCGAGCAGGTACTGGCGGATTTCCGGGCGAATGCCTTCCACCAGATAACGGATATTGCCCAGGATCGGGTAGTTGCGGCGTACCGCGTGGGGGCTTTGCAGCAGGTCGAAAATCCCCAGCAGGCTCAGCAGGCCGGTGACGATTGAGATTGGCCAGAGCCAGTCGTATTCAAGAAACGGCAGACTGGCGAGGGTGAACATCACACAGACGGCAAAGAAGGCGTAGCGGCTCAGGAGTGACAGGCTCATACGGTTTCCTTGGGTTCGGACTCATTGGTTATGCACGATGTACTTCAGTGTGGCGAGGGAGCTTGCTCCCGCTGGACCGCGAAGCGGTCCCAAAAAAATGGCACCGCGTTCAGTCAGGTAAAACCCGTCAACCGGTTTGCGACTGCTGCGCAGCCGAGCGGGAGCAAGCTCCCTCGCCACAACGGTGTTCACTCAATACATCGATTTTTTATCAGGCATTTTGTGCCTGGAGAAATATCGAGAACAGTTCGGACTGGGATTTGATCCCCAGCTTGCTGTAAATGTGTTTCTTATGGACTTTCACGGTTTCGGCAGAGATTTCCAGCTTACGAGCGATTTCCTTGCTGGAGCAACCACTGAGCATCCACCGTCCGACATCCAGCTCTCGGGCTGTCAGTTGTGCGCCCTTGAGCTGTTTCACCGAGGCTTCGAGGCGAATGCGCCAGTCACTGTGTCGGGCCGGTTGCGCAGGCGCCAGTGTTTCATTGCTCTCAAAGGTCAGGCGCTGACGCAGCAAACTCAAGACCCACGACTGGATCAGCGAGAGCAGGGCTATCTGTTCGCTGCTGAAACGCTGTTTGCTGCCCAGCGAAAGACACAGTGTGCGGTCGCCCTCAAGCTGGCAATTGAACTGGATTTCGTCGGCCACCACATTCAGACGAAAGTAGCGCTGGTAATACTCGGTCAGCTCGAAGTGCTCCGGCGCCACTTCGGACAGGCGGTAGAGGCCGGTGCGCAATTGCTCGCGGCAGGCAATGTAGAAGGGGTCCAGCAGGAACAACCCCTTGAGGTAGTCCTGAAACAATGGGTCAGGGCTGCCACCCTCGCTCGGGCTTTCGGCGAACACCTGCGGGCGTTGATCACCGTTGAAAAGCAGCGCGACCCAGCTGTCGAAGGTCACGTACTGATTCAGCAGGCGCAGCAGTTGCGTCCAGAAGTTGGGTTTGTCCAACGCGTCAATCAACTGCCCGACCGAGCGGTGCCAGGCGATGTCTTCCAGCGAGTGCGTCATTGTTTGTCTCTGTCGGGCCTGGCCAGTCGTTGCTGAGCATACAGGCAAACCGGTTTCCTGTAGGAGCAAGGCGCACCCTAAACCCGTAGCAGCCTTCGGCAGCTGCTACGGATTGCGCGGCAACTTAACCGGTCGCGACGTTCAGACGGTGGGTGTTGACTGTCGGATCGGCAGCTCGATCCGGAACGTGCTGCCCACCCCGACTTCGCTGCGCACCGTAATGTCCCCGCGGTGCTTTTTCATGATGCCGTAAGACAATGACAGGCCTAACCCTGTCCCTTGGCCCACGGGTTTGGTGGTGAAGAAGGGATCAAAAATCTTCTGCAGGCTTTCGGGCGCGATGCCTGAGCCGGTGTCTGCAATTTCGACCCAGACTTTTTCCCCGACAACCCCATTCCTCAGGGTAATGGTCCCGCGTTCGGGGCCCATGGCCTGGGCGGCGTTGACGATCAGGTTCATGATCACCTGATTGATCTGCGAGGGCAGGCACTCGACTTCGGGAAGCGCCTGGTACTCCTTGACTACGTCGGCCTTGTACTTGAGTTCGTTGGCGACAATGTTCAGCGTCGAGTCAATGCCCACTTGCAAATTGACCCACTGCCACTCCTGGCTGGCGTCCACACGGGAGAAGTCCTTCAGGTCCCTGACGATTTGCCCGACCCGGTTGATGCCATCCTTGGACTCCTTGATCAGCAGCGGAATGTCTTCACGCAGAAAGTCCAGTTCCACGTGTTTGCGCAGCGCTTTGAGTCGATCGAGCAGCTCAACGGAGCCAATGGCTTCTTCGGCCCCCTGATAGGCATCGAGCATGTCCTGCAATTGCTTGAAGTAGCCATCCAGTGCGCCGAGGTTTGAAGAAATGAACCCGATGGGGTTGTTGATCTCATGGGCGACACCGGCCGCCAGTTGCCCCAGAGAGGCGAGTTTTTCTGACTGTACCAACTGGCTTTCGAGTTGCTTGCGCTCGTCGATTTCCTGTTGCAGTTCGACGCTCGCTTGCTGGAACTGTTGAGTCCGCCGTTCCACCAGGTGCCCCAGTTGATCCAGTTTCACGCTGGCGCGCTCGGTCATGTCCCATTTGCTGGTGAGCGTATTGGCCATCTGCTGGACTTCGATGTTGTCGAAGGGTTTTTTCAGGATCAGCAACCGGTCGTGGGCCTGCAAGCGATTGAGCAGTTCATCCCAGGAGTAATCGGTATACGCGGTACAGACCACCACCTGCAGGCGCGGATCTGCTTGCCATAAATGCTCGATGGTTTCGGCGCCGTCCCAGCCCTGGGGCATGCGCATGTCGACGAACGCCAGTGCATAGGGGTGATTGTCCTGTCGGGCCTGGACCAGTTTGCCCAAGCCTTCCTGGCCGCCATAGGCCGAATCCAGTTCGAAGCTATGGCTCATCGCTTTGACTTCGGTACCGAACAGCGCGGATTCCATCTCGTCCAGTTCGCCATGTTGCGGCAGTACGGGCGTGAGGATCTTGCGAAAGTCGTCATGGATCGACGGTGTGTCGTCGATCAGCAGAATGCGTCGGTTCGATGGCTCGCTCATGTTTCACCTTCGGCGATTTTCAACGGGATTTTCAAGGTGAACAGTGCACCTTTGCCCGGACCGTCACTGTGGGCCGTCAGGTGACCATTCATCTCGATGGCGGCCAATGCACAGCTGTGCAGACCAAAACCGTGACCTTCCTTGCGGGTGGTGAAGCCGTGGGCAAAGATCCGGGTCATGTTCTCGGCAGAGATGCCTTCGCCTTCGTCCTTGACGCTGACCTGCAGCGTGGCGTCGTCGACCACCTTGACCCCCAGGGTCATTTCCCGGGGGCGATCACTGAGCTCGGACATGGCGTATTTGGCATTGCTGATCAGGTTGATCAGAATCAGCAACAGCCGGTGTTTATCGCCCATCACTTTGGGCACCTCGGCGTAGTCCTTGACCACCGTTACATGGTGGCGGGTCAGGGCGCCCGAGTTCATGCGCAGGGCGTCTTCGAGCAGTTCGCTGACCTGCAGGGGTTCCATCAGGCTGTTGGCGCCGGCGTAGGACTGTTGAGTGGCAACGATGTCCTTGATGTGGTCGACGCTTTTGCTTAACTGCGCCAGTTCGTCGGTGATGGCCTGTTGCTCAACGGCAATGGCCTCTACCAGTTGATTCAGGTAAGCGGGCAGCAATTTGCCTTTTTCGTCTTCGGTGATGAAGTGGCCGAGGTCGCTCGGGTGTTCGTTGATCAACTGCATCGCCTTGCCCAGACCCAGCGCCTTGCTGGTGCGCAGTTTGCGGGTGACCAGGTCGGCGGAGATATTCACGCTGTTGAGCACATTGCCGACGTTGTGCAGCACGTTGGTGGCGATCTCGGCCATCCCGGCCTGGCGTGCGGTGTCGAGCAGCTCGCTTTGGGTGTCCTTGAGTTCACGGGTGCGCTCTTCGACCCGACGTTCCAGGCTTTCATTGGCGGCTTGCAGGGCCCTGTTGACCCGGTTGATCACCGCGAAGCTGCGCAGCAGCCGAACGGCAAGATAGAGCATCAACAGGACCAGTAGTGTCGAAAATGCCAGCAAGTAGAAGTGATAACGCTGGTCGATCGCATCGCTTCGTTGTTCATCTTTATTGAACAGGTTGGTGATGTCGTCCAGGCGTGCAGCCACGGGTACGGCTTCGATCTGCTCCAGCAGACTGTTGACCACCGGTTGTTCACGCAGGATCAGCGCGATGTGTTTGTTGAGAATGTCGATCTGCGCATGAAGCTCGCTGGGCAATCGCAGTTTGTTTATCGCCAGTTTGTTCTGTCCCACCAGGATATCGGCGGCCTTGTCGTCGGAGGTGACCTGGGTGAACTCGAGGCTGCTGAGCAGCAGGTCGTAAGTGTCAGTGGCGATGTTCTGCAGTTGCAGCTTATCGTCGCCCGGGAGGCGGGCGATCTGGTTCTGGATAGAGTCTTCGGCCGTCGGCAGGAATGCCAGGGAGTTGCGCAGTACTGCGTTGTGGGACTTGAACTTCTCCACCAGCCGGGTCTTTTCCTTGAGTGCGTCGAGGTAGGCGTCATAGCTGGCTTGCCAGATGGCCGAGTCGCTGCGGTCGTGGCTGGGTTCGATAGCCTCGAATTGTTGCCACAGGCGAGTCATCTCGGTCAGGGGCGAGACCAGCGGATCGTAGTCGTGGCTGATGGCGATCCTGGCCTTGAGAATCTCGGTCTCCCATTGCGCGTTGAGTTGCTTCATCCGGCCGATCAGGTCTCGAGATTCGGGATAGCTTGAGGCCTCGTCGGTGCTGGCCTTGATGTACAGGAACACTAGCGTGGACGCGAGCAACAGGGTTATGCCGCTGAGCAGCAGCAGGCTGAGTCGACGGGACACTTTCATAACGGTTTGCCTCCCCATTCACCGGTCAGGGTTCTGAGGAATTGGATGATCAGTGCCTTGTCTTCTGCGGAGGGGACACGCCCCAGTTGATACTTGAACATCACATCGACGGCGTCTTCGAGGGTCTTCGCCGAGCCGTCGTGAAAGTACGGCGCGGTAACGGCGACGTTGCGCAGGCTGGGAACCTTGAACACGTTGCGGTCCTCTTCGTCCTTGGTCACCAGATAACGCCCAAGGTCCGATTCGGTCGGATTGCCCCGGGCCTGAAAGTAGTCGTCCATGACCCCGAACTTCTGGAACATGTTGCCGCCAATGTTCACGCCTTGGTGGCAGGCAATGCAGCCGTAATCCTTGAAGCGCTGGTAGCCGTACTTTTCATCGAGGCTGAGAATGTCGGTATTGCCCTGCAGGTACTGGTCGAAACGCGAATTGGCGCTGAGCAATGTGCGCTCGTAGGTGGCCAGTGCGTTTTGCACATTGGCGGCCGTGACCCCGTCGGGATAAGCATTGCCGAACGCTGAGTGGTAGGCCGGGTCAGTGGACAGCGTTTGCACCACGTGCTCCCAGTTGTTGCCCATTTCAACGGGACTTTGCACCATGTCGTGAATCTGGGCCTCGAGGGTTTCGGCCCGCCCATTCCAGAATTGCCTGAAGTTCAGGCTGGCATTCAACACGCTGGGGGTATTGATGCCCAGCGGCTGGCCGTTGAAACCGATGGAAAATGCCCTGTCATCGGCTCCGCCTTTTTCCAGGTGATGGCAGCTGGCACAGGACAGGCTGTTGTTGACCGACAACCGGGTTTCGTTGAACAACTGGCGACCCAACTCGACACGTTGAGGGTCTTGCACAGGCGCCAGCGGCAGCGGTTTGAGGGGTTCGTCCAGAGGCTCGGCGCTTGCCGTCAGGCAGAATCCGAGCATCAGTGCGGTGAGCAGCGTGGGTCCATAAGGCGACATCGGATGATTCCTTGGCTGAGTCCCTGCACCATTGGGTCGTCGGTCTACGTGTGCGGTGGTGTCTGCTGGCTGTGGGTCAGCAACTGCGCGAATTCTTCGGGGAGCACGGCTTTACTGAAGAAAAAACCCTGACCCTCCTCACACTGATGAGCCTTGAGAAAGTTCAGTTGCTCAAGGGTCTCCACGCCTTCAGCGATGATCGTGAGGTTGAGGCTCTTACCGAGGCTGATGATAGCGCTGACCAGCGCGGCGTCGTTGTTTTCATTGTTCAGCCCGCGAATGAACGACTGGTCGATTTTCAGTACATCGACGGGGAACCGTCGCAGGTAGCTCAGGCTTGAGTAGCCAGTGCCGAAGTCATCGATGGCCAGGCGTATGCCCAACGCCTTGATGGTATGCAAAGCCGTCACAGTGTCCTCGACGTTCTGCATCAACACGCTTTCGGTGATTTCGAGTTCCAGCAGCCTCGGATCGAAATCGGTCTGTTTCAGAATCTGCACAATGCCGTCGACAAAGTCGCGCTGACGAAAGTCGATGGCAGAAATGTTCACCGACATGTGTATAGGTGCGAACCCGGCCAACTGCCAGGCACGGGCTTGTCGACAGGCCTGGGTCAAGACCCATTTGCTTAAGGGCACGATCAACCCGCTGTCCTCGGCAACCCCGATGAAATCCGCTGGATAGACCCAGCCCTGGCCAGGTTTTAACCAACGGATCAAGGCCTCGGCGCCGACCACTTTGCCGGTGCGCAGATCGAGTTTTGGCTGATAGTGCAAGACGAACTCGTCGCGCTCCAGTGCCAGACGGATGCCCGATTCGATGCTTTGCTGTTCGCGCGCGCGCTGATTCATTTCGTCGATGAAAAAGCTGAAAGCGTTGCGCCCGTTCTCCTTGACGTTGTGCATTGCTGTCTCGGCTTTTTTGATCAGCGCCACGGCGTCGAAACCATCGTCGGGGTAGAGGCTGATGCCCAGACTGGCGGTCACGCTCAGATCCTGGCCGGCGATATGTTGCGGGGTGCTGATGGCGGTCAACAACTTTTCGGCAATGCCTTTGGTTTGCTGGGGATGACGGATGTCGCTGAGGATCACCACAAACTCATCAGAGCCGTAGCGAAACACCGAGTCGGATTCACGCACCGTGGCCACGAGTCGTTGCGCGACCCGTTTGAGCATTTCATCACCGATCGGATAGCCCAATGCGTTGTTGATGCGCTTGAACCGGTCCAGCCCCAGAAACATCACCGCCAGCTGTTTGTCATGTCGCCTTGAAAGGGCCAGGGACTGGGTCAGCCGGTCTCCCAGCAGGGTGCTGTTGGGCAGCTCGGTGAGTACGTCGTACTGCAACAGATGGGAAACTTTAAGCAACTCGTGAACGCGGTCTTCGATGGTGTGTTCCAGGTTGAGCATTTTCGTCGAGGCGTCCTGGGCCATTTGCCATTTCCAGGTCAGGGCACTGGCCATCTGGCGGATTTCCAGGCTGTCAAAAGGCTTTTTCAGCACCAGCAACTGGTCGCCGAACTCCAGACGTTCGGCCATCGCTTCCCAGGAGTAGTCAGAGAAGGCAGTGCACAAGGCGATTTGCAGGTGCGGGTCGGCCTCCCAGAGTCGTTCGATGGTTTCCAGGCCGTCCCAACCCGGCGGCATCCGCATATCGGTGAACGCCAGGGCATAGGGGCGGCCTTCGGACTGGGCGCGCTTGACCAGCTCCAGCGCTTCTTCGCCCTGGTAGGCGGAGTCGACTTCGAAGGTCGGGCGCACCACCGTACGTTCGCTGCCGAACAACGCCTGTTCGGCACTGGCCAGTGTCTGATCGTCTTGCGCGTCAGGGCTGAGGATCTTGCGAAAGTCCCGATGAATCGAAGGCATGTCGTCGATGATCAGGATGCGCCGGTTGGTGAGGGCGAATGATGGTTTCATCCTCTGTCCTCCGGTGGAATGGTCGAGTCTTCGAACCGCGGGTTTGTGGCCCCGGGGAAGGTCGGTGGCACGATGCTGCCGGCCATCAGGAGCGCCGCTGCCTGTTGGCTGCTGACGGCTTTGCTGAAGTAGTAGCCCTGAGCGTTCATTGGCGAGCCGGTGGAGATCAGCGAGCTGCGCTGTTCCTGGGTCTCGACGCCCTCGGCAATGATGCCGATCCCCACTTCACGGGCGAAATTGATGATCGCGCGAAGGGTGATGGCGCTGGCGGGGTCGCGGGTCGCGGTGTCAATGAAGGCCTGGGCGAGTTTGAGGTGGTTGACCCGATAGGTCTTGAGGTAATCGAACGAGGAGTATTCGGTGCCAAAGTCATCGATGGCTATTTTCACGCCCAACTCACGCAGGCGTGGCAGCACATCGTTGTGGGTCCATTTGGTTTGCGCCAGCGTTGCTTCGGTGACGTCGAAGCGCAGGTCCCAGGGGCAGAGGTTCCACAGGGCTGTGGTGCGCAGCACATCGTAGATCAGGTCCGGGCCGCTTTTGAGCTGGGCCAGCGAGAGCTTGATCGCAATCACGGGTGGCGCCATGCCGTCATCGCGCCACTGACGCATTTGCCGGCAGGCCCGATCCAGCAACCAGTGCCCAAGCGTGATGATGACACCGGTTTTTTCCGCCGCGGGAAGAAACATATCAGGCTCCAGCCATCCTCGTTCTGGATGATTCCAGCGAACCTGGGCCTCCATGCCGAGGATTTTCCCTGTGCTCAGATCGACTTCGGGTAAGTAGTGCAGTTCGAGCTGATCCCGCTCGATGGCTTGTTTCAAGTCGTTGGCGATTGACACCCGGTCGAGGACTTCCTGATTGATCTCCTCGGAGTGGAAGTGGTACTGGTTGCGGCCCTTTTCCTTGGAGCGGTACAGCGCCATGTCAGCCTGAGCCAACAGACTCTCGGCACTGGTGCTGCTACTGCTGTAAGTGCTGATGCCGATGCTGACCGAGACCCGCACATTGTTGCCATCGAGTGTGTAGGGCAGCACCAGCTCATCGCGGACCTTGCCCGCGAGGGCCGCCGACTGTGTCGGGTCGCTGGTGTCGAACTGAACGATTGCAAACTCGTCCCCGCCCAGGCGCGCCACCATGTCGTTTTCGCGGACACAGGCCTTGATGCGTCGGGCGACCTCTTGCAACAGCAAATCCCCGATGGGATGGCCAAGGGTGTCGTTGATGCGTTTGAAATGATCCAGGTCCAGGTAGAACACGGCGAATGTCGCCGCACCCCGGCGCGCGGCAGCGAACGCCTGGTGCAGACGCTCCAGCAGCGTCACGCGGTTGGCCAGCCCGGTCAGCCCGTCGGTGCGTGCCAGCAGGGAGATCTTCTCTTCGGCCAGTTTGCGTTCATTGATGTCGATGATGATGCCTTCGATTTCCAGCAAGCGTCCGTCGACGTCACGCACCGGCACGTAGCGGTTTTCGACCCAGCGCCAGTCACCTGTGCCGGTGCGCAGACGAAACTCGATGGACGCCCCGACAGCGTGGCGGTCGAGGACCCGGGCCATGGCGTTGTCGACTTTCCCCTGGTCCTCGGGATGAATCAGCTCCTGGGCCCAGTTTGTCGAGGCCACCAATTGCGCTGCGACGTGACCGAACTTGGTGATGTTGTGGGAGATGTACATCAAGGGGAACGATGGCTCGCCGCGCAGCCGGTACAAAATGGTCGGGCTGTTCTGCACGATGATGTTGGCGTCGGACAGCTCTCGGGTTCGTTCTTCGACGGCCTGTTCCAGCAGGTTCATCTTCAGTGCGGCGTTTTCGGTCATTTGCCATTTGACGGTCAGGGCGCTGGCCATCTGACGGATTTCGATGGCATCGAAGGGTTTTTTCAGGATCAGCAGGCGATCGCCCAGCTCCAGTCGCTCGGCGATATCGTCCCAGGAGTAGTCGGAATATGCGGTACACAGCGCGACTTGCAGCTTTGGGTCGACCTGCCAGAGCCGTTCGATGGTTTCCAGCCCGTCCCAGCCGGGCGGCATGCGCATGTCGATAAAAGCCATCGCATAGGGAAGGTCCTTGGCCAGGGCGGTTTCGACCTTGCGCAAGGCTTCCAGGCCCTGAAAGGCGTTGTCGAGCACGAAGCCCAGCTCTGAAGCCACCACTGGCGTGCCGAACAGGGCTTCTTCGGCGCTGCTCAAGGCATCGTCTTCGAGCGCGAGGGGGCTGAGGATCTTGGCAAAATCCTGATGAATAGAGGCCGTGTCATCGACGATCAGGATCCGTCGGTTGTTTCTCGCAAACGGCGCCGTCATTGCAATGCACCGCGGCAAATGACCCAACGCTGCGTTGTGTTCATGTGGCATCCTTTCCTGATCACAGACTGTTACGGGTGCAAATAATGGATCCAGGTTCCCAGAGCATAGTCCGCCACTGTTGAGTTCGCTGCCCGTTGCGTGGCAAATCTGTTGCGAACTGTGCTGAAAAAACGTCTAGCCTGTAGTTCAGGCCCACGGAGTAGGGGGATATCCCCTTGGGTGTTTTTGAGACGATTGATCTGTTTCAGATGAGGTAATGCCATGGATGAGCTGTTTAAGCCCAAAGTGCTGCTGGTCGATGACGAGGAATCAATCCTCAATAGCCTGCGTCGGCTATTGCGCGGCCAACCTTATGATGTGCTGCTGGCCACCAGTGGTGCCCAGGCGCTGGAAATCATGGGGCAGCACGTCATTGATCTGGTGATGACTGACGCACGCATGCCCAACATGGACGGTGCGACCCTGTTGGCGCACATTCACGAGCACTATCCCGACACGGTGCGCATCCTGCTGACCGGGTATGCCGACCTGTCGATGATCGTCAAGGCGATCAATGAGGGGCAGATCCATCGTTACATCAGCAAGCCCTGGAGCGACGAGGAAATGCTGCTGACGTTACGCCAATCCCTGGCGTACCAACACTCCGAGCGCGAGCGGCTGCGCCTGGTGCAACTGACGTGGGATCAGAACGAGCAGTTGAAGCTGCTCAACGCGACCCTGGAAAAACGTGTCGTGGCGCGCACCTCCGAGCTGCAGCAGACCGCCGACATGCTCGACCTGGCCTACGAAGAGCTCAAGCACAGCTATGTCACCGGCACCGAAGTGTTTTCGTTGTTGGCCAACTTGCGTCTGCCAGTCGCCAAGCAAACCAACCGGCAAATCATCGATCTGGTGCGCATCTACTGCCGGACTCATGGGCTGGACGAGGCCAGCAGCCGAGACCTGACCATGGCTGCGGCGCTTTACAACATTGGCAAGCTGAGCTGGACCGACAGCATGATGACAGCCCCTTCGGATCTGCTGCACCACCCCGAGCGGGAGCTGTTTCGCGGTTATCCGAAACAGAGCGAATCGCTGTTGATGACTCTTGAACCGATGAAGGATGCCGCACGTCTGATCCTGCACCATCAGGAGCGCTGGGACGGCACCGGGTTTCCCGACCGCCTCAAGGGGGAGGCTATCCCCTTGGGTTCGCGGCTGCTGAAACTGGCCGTGGACTTCGTTGAATTGCAGCGCGGGCTGATCCTTGAGCGACAGATGAACAGTGATGAGGCGTTGGTGTTCATCCGCAAATACACCGGGCGTTTCTACGACCCGGAACTGGTGGAGGATTTCGTTCAGGTCTGTGCCATTTACTTGAGTGATGTCACGCTCGGTGATCCGACAGTCAAGGTGCTGACTACCCGCGATCTGGTAGCCGGCATGGTACTGGCGCGCAACCTCAATGCCGACAACGGCATGCTGTTGCTCAATGCCGGCAAGGTGCTCAACGGCCCGCTGGTGGAAAAACTCATTGCCTTCGAAGCGATGGAGGGCGCCAAGTACAGTGTATTTGTCTCTATGCCCGAGGAGCCGGAAACGGCGATTTCAGCGTAGGTACTGGGTGACAGCTGCGCACTTTTTGGCGTGACGCAACACCTGCGCGCATGTGATCCTTGGCGCTTTTGCCCAAGGCCATCGTTGATCCATGACGCTTTTATCCGCTGTTTCGCCGTGCATTATCCGCATCGCCGCGGCCCTGTTGATCGGCCCGGACGGCCGAACCCTGTTGGTGCGCAAACGCGGCACCCAGGCCTTCATGCAACCGGGTGGCAAGATTGAGGCCTGCGAGCAACCGGTCGATGCGCTGGCCCGCGAGCTGGAAGAAGAATTGGGTTTGATCATCGACACCACTCAAGCGAGCTACCTGGGCACGTTTTCTGCGCCAGCCGCCAATGAGCCGGGCTTTGTGGTCGAGGCCGAGATTTTCCAGCTGGATATCCAGCAACACGCCACCCCGGCGGCAGAGATCGAGGAGCTTCTGTGGGTTGATCCGCACAACGTGACCGATGTGATGTTGGCGCCATTGACACGGGACCTGATCCTGCCGTTTTATCTAGCCTCTCTAAAGCCCCCCGGCCTGACCATTCAATGACAAGGACTGCGTCATGATTCCCACCCACGATCTGTTGATTTTTGCTGCTGCCTCGCTGCTGTTGGTGCTGACACCGGGACCGAACATGATCTATCTGATCTCCCGTTCGATCTGCCAGGGACGCAAGGCGGGCGTGACTTCGTTGCTCGGGGTGGTCTCGGGGTTTTTCGTGCATCTGTTTGCCGCGGCGGCGGGTTTGACCGCAGTGTTCATGGCGGTGCCGATGGCTTACGAAGCGCTCAAGTGGGCCGGTGCCTTGTACTTGCTGTGGATGGCCTGGCAGGCAGTCAAACCGGGCGCGCGCTCGCCCTTTGAAGCTCAGCAACTACCGCCGGATTCTTCTCGCAAGCTGATGCTGATGGGCTTTCTCACCAGCGCGCTGAACCCGAAAATCGCGGTGTTCTACCTCTCGGTGTTTCCGCAGTTCATCAGCCCGGAACACGGCTCGGTGTTCACCCAAAGTATCGCGCTGGGCCTGACTCAGATCAGCGTGAGTTTTACCGTCAACCTGCTGATCGCACTGTTTGCTGCCGGGATTGCCTCGTGGTTCGTCAACAACCCGACCTGGCTGGCGGTTCAGCGTTATTTCATGGGCTTCGTGCTGACTGGCCTGGCGGTGCGCCTGATGGCTGAACCTCGGCGTATGGTCTGAAGGACATGGCGATCCAGCGACTCGATGCCAGCCATGCGCTCGCTTACCGGGCACTGATGCTTGAAGCCTATGACCGCCATCCGCAGGCGTTCACCTCCAGTGTCCGCGAGCGCGCGGTCCTGCCTCTGCGCTGGTGGGAGGCACGATTGACCAGCCCGCAGGACCTGCTGCTCGGTGCGTTTGAGGAGGACGAACTGGTGGGCATTGTCGGCCTGGCCTTCGAGGCGCGGGAAAAAGTCCGACACAAGTCCACGCTGTTTGGTATGTACGTGTCAGACAAGGTCAGACAGCGCGGGCTGGGCTATCAACTGGTTCAGGCGCTGTTCGAGCAGGCGCGGGGACGGCCGGGGTTGAAGCTGATTCAACTGACCGTCACTGCCGGCAATGACGCCGCGTTGGCGTTGTATCAGCGCTGTGGTTTCGTGCAATTCGGGCTCGAACCGTTGGCGGTGCGGGTGGGCGAAGACTACTTCGACAAGATTCACATGTGGCGCGAGATCTGAAAGCAATGCGATTACCTGTGGGAGCGAGCCTGCTCGCGATAGCGGTGTGTCAGTCACATCAATGCTGGATGTGCCGCCGCCATCGCGAGCAGTCGAGCGTCGACCGGCTGCTCCCACATTTGATTGGCGTTGCCCGATCCATTTGTAACCGACCAGATTTCAGCGCACCGCGCTGACCCCATCCAGCGTCGAGAACGACGTGTCCTTGGCTGTCAGCAGGAAGTCGCGCATGTACGGCGCGTCGAGCATGTCGGCGCGGATGCCGGCGTACAGCGTGGCAAACAAACCTTTCTCACCGAGCCGCTTGGCCTTCACATAGCCCCGTGAGCTGTATTCGTGCAGCGCCCAATGCGGCATGCCGCAGACGCCACGGCCGCTGGCCACCAGTTGCATCATCATCACCGTCAGCTCCGAGGTACGGACCTGCGCCGGTTCGATGTCGGCCGGTTCCAGGAAACGGGTGAAGATGTCCAGCCGATCGCGCTCCACCGGGTAGGTGATCAGGGTTTCGCTGAGCAGGTCTTCCGGCACGATGTACGGCTTGCCAGCCAGCCGATGCTGGTTGGCCACCGCGAGCATCGCTTCGTAGGTGAACAACGGCACGTAGGTGATGCCGGCCAGTTCCAATGGGTCGGACGTCACCACCAGGTCCAGGTCGCCACGGGCCAGGGCCGGCAGCGGGGCGAAAGAGAACCCCGAGGCCAGGTCGAGCTCGACTTCCGGCCAGGCATCGCGGAACTGGTCGATGGTCGGCATCAGCCACTGAAAGCAGCTGTGGCATTCGATTGCCATGTGCAGCCGCCCGGCGGTGCCACCGGCCAGGCGTGCGATGTCACGTTCGGCACCGCGCAGCAGCGGCAGGGTGGCGTCGGCCAGTTGCAGCAGGCGCAAGCCCGCACTGGTGAAACGCACCGGCTTGGTTTTGCGCACGAACAGCGGCATGCCCATGCGCTCTTCCAGCTCTTTGAACTGGTGGGACAGGGCGGACTGGGTCAGGTGCAGACGTTCGGCGGCTTCGACCAGGCTGTCGGCTTCGCGCAAGGCGTGCAGGGTCTTCAGGTGACGGATTTCGAGCACCGGGGTCTCCATGAGTAAATTTTGTGATCAACACGAAAAGGTTGAGTTTGTCTCATGTTGGGTTGGCTGTCGACAATAGGGCCATCTAATACAGGGAGAAACACACCATGGCCTTGGCCCACACACTCGGTTTTCCACGCATTGGCGCAGACCGCGAACTGAAAAAAGCCCTGGAATCCTATTGGAAGGGCGACCTCGATCAGTCGGCGTTGCAAGCGGTCGGCCGCGAACTGCGGGCCAAGCACTGGCAAGTGCAGAAAGATGCCGGCATCGACCTGCTGCCCGTGGGCGACTTTGCCTGGTACGACCAGGTGCTGACGCATTCGCTGACCTTCGGCGTGATCCCCGAGCGCTTCGACAGCGCCCGGGATGCTCAGGGCCAGCCGAGCCTCGACACGCTGTTCGCCATGGCCCGTGGCGCCAGTGCGGTGTGCTGCGGCGGTGAGCCTGCCAAGGCGCAATATGCGCAGGAACTGACCAAGTGGTTCGACACCAACTATCACTACCTGGTCCCGGAATTGCGCGTTGACCAGTCGTTCACGTTGAGTTGGGAGCAGCTGTTTGACGAAGTCGACGAAGCCCGCGCCCTCGGTCACAACGTCAAGCCGGTGATCATTGGCCCGCTGACCTATCTGTGGCTGGGCAAGACTAAAGGCAACGACTTCGACAAGCTCGACCTGCTCGAACGCCTGCTGCCGCTGTACGGCGAGATCCTCAATCGCCTCAAGGCCCAAGGCGTGGAATGGGTGCAGATCGACGAACCGATCCTGACCCTCGACTTGCCGCAAGCCTGGAAAAACGCCTTCGAGCGCGCCTACCACATCCTTCAGTATTCGCCGCTGAAGAAACTGGTGGCCACCTACTTCAGTGGTCTTGCAGACAACCTTGGGCTGGCCGTGAGCCTGCCGGTGGACGGTCTGCACATCGACGCGGTGCGCGCGCCAGAACAACTGAGTCAGGTACTCGATCGCCTGCCGACCTACAAAGTGCTGTCGGTGGGCCTGGTCAACGGCCGCAACGTCTGGCGCTGCGAGCTGGAACAGGCGCTGGCGCAACTGAAACCGGCGCAAGAGCGTTACGGCGACAACCTGTGGGTCAGCAGTTCGTGCTCGTTGCTGCACAGCCCGGTGGACCTGGACCGTGAAGACACACTCGACGCCGAGCTGAAGAGCTGGCTGGCGTTTGCGGTTCAGAAGTGCGGGGAAATCGCCGTGCTGCGTGATGCCCTGAACGATCCGCAGTCGCTGAAGGTTAAAGCAGCATTGGCTCACAGCCGTGCTGTGCAAGCCAGCCGGGCGCAGTCGCCACGCATCCACAAGGCCGAAGTCCAGGCACGCATCAAGGTTATTCGCGACACCGACAGCCAACGTCACTCAGCGTTTGCCCAGCGTATCGAATTGCAACGTGCGCGCCTGAAACTGCCGGCCTTCCCGACCACCACCATCGGCTCGTTCCCGCAGACCGCATCGATCCGTCTGGCGCGCCAGTCGTTCAAGCAGGGCAAACTCTCGGTCAACGATTACACCGACGCCATGCACAGTGAAATCCGCCACGCGGTGCAAATCCAGGAGCGCTTGGGCCTTGACGTGCTGGTGCACGGTGAAGCCGAGCGCAACGACATGGTCGAATACTTTGCCGAGCAGCTCGACGGCTACCTGTTCACGCGCTTTGGCTGGGTTCAGAGCTACGGTTCGCGTTGTGTGAAACCGGCAATCATTTACGGCGATCTTAGCCGTCCGAAAGCCATGACTGTTGACTGGATCACCTACGCTCAGAGCCTGACCGACAAAGTCATGAAGGGCATGCTCACCGGTCCCGTGACCATGCTGATGTGGTCGTTCCCGCGTGAAGATGTGTCGCGCAAAGTCCAGGCGCAACAGTTGGCGCTGGCCCTGCGTGACGAGGTGGTCGATCTGGAAAATGCCGGGATCAAAATCGTCCAGATCGACGAAGCCGCGTTCCGCGAAGGCTTGCCGCTACGCCGGGCGCAATGGCAGGAATACCTGGACTGGGCGGTGGAGGCGTTCCGCTTGAGCGCCTCGGGTGTTCGCGATGAAACCCAGATCCACACCCACATGTGCTACAGCGAATTCAACGACGTGATCCAGTCTATCGCGGCCATGGACGCTGACGTGATCACCCTCGAAACCTCGCGTTCGGACATGGAATTACTGGAAGCCTTCGAGGCCTTCGACTACCCGAACGACATCGGCCCGGGCGTCTACGACATCCACTCGCCACGGGTGCCGGACACGGCCGAGATGGTCAAGTTGATGAGCAAAGCGGTCAAACGCATTCCCGCTGAGCGGCTGTGGGTCAACCCGGACTGCGGTTTGAAGACTCGGGCCTGGCCGGAGACCGAAGCGGCGCTGGTGAACATGGTGGCGGCGGCGCGGCAGTTGCGTAGTCAACTGGCGTGATTTTCACGAAATATCCACGCTACCCTGTTTGCTCAGGTAGTCGGCTGTCTGGAGTTCTGTGATTCGATCATGACGCCTGGTGTCGATGAGAGGCGTCATGGTCGCGGGTGGTTCATGGCTATCGTCGCATATGGTCTCAGCCGATTTTCTGAACTTCCAATTGGCCGATGGCGCAGTTATTGCCATTACCTTTAATCTGTTCGCTCATCACGTACAGGGTGCTGGATTGGCGAGTATTCACCGTAAATGTTCCTTCTATCATCAGCCATGGGCCTCCAATTTCGAACTTGACGGCTGAGGCAATAATGGTCCGGTCCTGGTACAACGCCAGTATCGGGATATCAGGCCCCTGTACCCCCTCGGTGTGATTGACCGCCTGGATGCGGAAGCGATAGTTCCCGACGGGAAACAGGAACGTCTGTTGCAGCACGACGCCTGAATACAACCCTCCTGCCGACGGCACATTGTTTGGATTGTAAAAAAAACGCACCCCGTCACTCCAAATCCTGATGTAGGAGCCACCGGCGGCTGAGCCTCTTTCCCATCCGCCGTAGGTGTCGTCCTGGAAGTCGGTGTTCGAATCGACCCAACCCGTGCTTCCCGGTCCTACCTGCAAAGTCAGAAACTCGGACGTCAGCGCTGAGCTGCCCGGGTTTTCAATTACATACCGAACGGTTAACGGGTTGCCGGCAAACTGTTCGATGTATTCACTCGCCACCAGAAAGGCAATGGGCAGGGCTATATTAGTGATGATCTGCTCGAAGACGTAGAGATGGACGACACCATTTTTCCCGGTGACCTGCCAGGACATTCGCACTGTTGCCCCCAAGGCCAATGGCCAGTAATGGGGAATCAGCACCTCGGCCAGTTGAGTATCGGCCGGAAGAACCCCGGCTACTGCCTCGGTGACGGTAGGTGCGGGAGCTGCGAGTGCCAGGCCGCTGATGGTGATGGTTCTGGACTTGGAGGAGTAGAGCGCTACGCTACTCTGTTGGGTGTAGCTGAGGATCATTGAGCCGCGAATACCGTTTCGAACGAACTCATTCTCCAGGGGGATTAGCAACAAGCGAGTGGCGGCCGTCACGTCCCGGGTAATCGCGCGCTCCACCCGGTCGCCTGCGAGGGTGAACAGGACCAGTGTCAGCACCACGATATCACCGGCGTTGAACACACCCGTGATGAACACTGTTGCGCCGGCGCCGGCCAGTGAGTCGTAATCAACGTTGTAGCTCTGATCCGCCTCACTGACGTCGGGGGCCACCAGCAGGGCGACCGTCGGTTTGAGTGAGAGCATGACCGACGTCGACCAACCACTTTCGTTCTGCACGATGTCCACGATTTCGTAGCTGATGAATACGCGGTCGGTGTTGGGAAGCGTGGCAAGAAAGGCAGGAGTCAGCTCGAAGAGTAGATCGCCCAAGGCGGCTACCGTCATCTCCAATATTAAGGGACCTACGGCCAGGTAAACCACATCGCCGACAGCCTGATGCTCGTATTGAGGAACGGTGACGAACATGCCGTCGTTGATCACCGTTTGGTCGATGATGGTTTCCGATGGCACTGGCAGCGGCAGCCCCTGATTGTTCGGCAAATCGGGGCGGGTATCCAGTTCGCCGGGGCCGAAAGGTTTGTAGAGCAGGGGCAGCGGTGGATCGGATTTTTCCGGGTTTCCGCTGATACGATCAACCGTGAAGTGCAGTGGCAGAATGTTGGGCAGGGGGGTGGGAGTTGCGTACATCTGTTCAAGAACGCTGGCTAAAATGTAAAAAGGCACGAGTTGGTCGACGTACACATCCACATTGAAAGACGCAACGGGCGTCGGCCGGGTACCCAGATACACATTGATATGATCGGTACCGGACATGTTGAGGTACGGAAAGATATAGAACAGTAACCCTCTGCGATCACTGTTCACCATGTTGCGGTTCGCGCCTACGGCGTTATTGGGCAGCGGCTTGCCTCCCAGGAGCAATGGGGGAGAGACCGCAAGGACACCTGTACCACTTGAATCGGTGGAAAATATCAATGTTTGCTTTGAGGAGTTGGCGTTGGCGGAGAGACTGGTCATGAGCGAGGCTCCTGTTCTGGACGACCGTTGCGCTGACCTCCCTGAAGACACTCAACGCGTGTGTCGCCTGATTGGGCACCGGTGTGCAGGTTTTTTCTACTGTCATATCTGACAGGTAAACGAGGCTTTCCGATAAGCGGTAACGCGCCGCTGTCAGTGGTTCTCCCTCCGTGCCTGGCCAGAGATCGAAGCGGCGCTGCTGAACAGGGTAGCGGCGGCGCGGCAGTTGCGGGAATCGGCGAACAGCGGAGCGCTTCGTGCGCTCCGCTGTGGTCGTCAAAGCTGGGAAAAGTGTTTGATCCCCAGCGGTTTGCCAATGTCTCCACGCCAGATCGACTCGACCTGCGCGCCACTGCTGGCCTGGGCCTGCTGCCATTGCAGGCCCAGGTTGCGTTGCTCGGGCAATTTCAGGTGACCTTTGACGAAGTCGTTGAACGCAGGCTTGGCCGAGGTGTAGTGAAAGTGTGCATACCATAAGGTTTGAGCCGGCTGGTGCGTCAGATCGCGCACTTCATACTCCTGCAGAAAATCCCTTCGTCCGTCCGGGCGTTTGCCCAGGTCCCTTAGACCACCCTCCTTGCGAATGTCCACGACCTGTTGTTCAAGCAGATAGTCCAGATAGCCTTCAGTTGGAGTTTTACTTTTCATCGATTGATCGATCCGCAGGGTCCGACCTGATCGAGCAAGCTCGCGTGCCTGTTCGCCCAGTTGCAGCACTACTGGATCCGTGGGCGAAAGACGCTCGATGGCTTGGGCGCGCATGCTCAGTTCGGCGGCTTCGCTGCTCATCATGTGCTCTAGATCCACCGGCAGCATGTCTTGCCTGGCATAGCCTTCGACTTTGCTTTTGTAGGCCGCGACGGCACCGAGTCTTTTTCTGGCCTCGGCCAGTAACGGCTGAATATCCGTCTGTTGAGGCGGTTGCGAGGGGGCAGATGGCTCACTGAGGTGATACTTGCCGCTGGAGCGTGGCAACCAGGTTTCTGTGTGACCGTCGATACCCTCGATGGTGAAACGCTTTTGCTGGGTGTTGGCGTCTATGCTTTCGACGCCGATCAGCAATTGGTTGTCTTCGGTTTCAAAGAGTTTCTTGCCGGTTCCTCCCTCTGTAGGGGCAACGGAAGCGCGACTCTTGATGGCATGGCGGGCGAAGTCCTCGACTTTTGCCAGGTGGTCCAGAAACGGCGTGATCTGTTCCAGATCCAGATGTTGCGGGTAGCCCAGGGTCCAGGCGTTCAAGTGACGGCGGAACTCGGCATAAAGGGTGAGGCAGTCTTCGAGCACCTTGTTGCGTTGGGTCATGCTGGCGCGTACCTGCGCAAGATTGTGCTGGGTAAACAGCGCACGGCCGACCTTGATACGGGCCTGTTTCAGCTGTACGTGAAAATACACCCAGGACATGTCCTCGACTGCATCGTAGCGGCTGATGATTTCCAGAATATGTGCCGTTTTCAGGTAGTAGCGATTTGCCTCGTTGAAAGACTCTGTCAGCTTCGCCACGTCAGCGGCTACCTTTGACTTTTGTACCCGATTGGTGATGCGACGGTTCCAGAAGCTCACCTGGTCCGCGGCGTCATAAGCGTTGTCAAACTCCCGCAGAACGGCCTTGCGAACCTGCTTGCGTTGTTCCAGCAGGCGCAAATGCGTGCCTAACTCCTCGATGGGGGTGGTATCCGAACGAGCAATGAGGTTATCGATCTGGTCGAGGTGTTCCAATAGTCGTTCTCGGGCCACGCTGAACCGACGCAGTGTCCGATCAACCACAACCCAGGCACTGCGGCTTTTAAGGTCTTCGATCTGGTTGCGTTTTCTTCCATGACTCAATGGCAACAGCTCTTCCAGGTTCTGGTAGTGGCTCTGCGCGATATCGATGTCATTCACGCAGGCGGCATCCAGCGATGCCTGCAAGGCCTTGCCCTGACTCTGATCGCTGTTGTAGTAGCGCTCCAGGATGATATTGGTGCTGCGGGTCTGGGTCTCGAGTCGCCGGGTGTAGGCATCGACGGTGTTGGTCAGGGTCAATTGACGACGCAAGGTTCGATCGGTCCACCAGCGGGGTAGCCAGCGGCGAATGGCGGCAGGCCAGATCGGGTCCATCCCATCGGCCAAATGCCCGAGCACCGCACCGCCGCCGGCACCACCTCCTTCTATCAAGGTGCCGTACACGGCGTAGTGGGTGTTCCAGTTTCCGGCTTCATCGAGGGCGATGGGCTGTTTGTAGGTGCAGGTGCGGGTGCCGCTCAAACGCCAGCGTGCCGGCTGGTCGCTCAATTCAATTTGGTAGATACGCCCCTGGCTGATCATGAAATCGCCGTCGGCATGCCGATAAACATTGCGATAGATGCCCTGTGTTTCGGGTTGCAGGCCCGTCAGGGAAATCTCGTGTTGATACTCGTAACCGGCAAAACGCTCGACGGTTCGCAGTGCCTGCCGTCTTGATGAGGTCTGCAAGGCACCGGCTCTTTTGGCTAAGGCACCCCACTGGCGTTGGCGGGTCAAGGCGCGGGCCGCACTGGGAGTAGCGACTGCGCCAGGCAGAATGTCCATGGTCGCGTCAATCAATGACAACAACACCGATTCCACCTCGGCCAGACCATGACCGACGTCGCCGCGCAAGAAGGCGGCGACTGCCAGATTGGCGCTACCCCAGGCGTCATACAAGGCAATACCGGTGCCCACGAAAGGCACCATGCCCAGGGCCATTTTCAGGTAGTTGAACATTGCGCCGGATTTCAGGGCGCAATGCTCCAGGTACAAGGCATCGTTGGAGCGTGAGGTGCTTCGATGGGCTTCCAGCAGACGGCCCATATGGACGTCGAGCAGGTGTGCCGCCAGGGAGGTGGTGGCGGGCCAGGCCAGGCCAGTGCCAATCAGGGCATCGAAGTTTTTCAGCTGCGCCTGGTTGATCCGGCTGACGTGGCTGGCGAAATCGCCTTTCAACGCGCGCCCTGCCAGGTAGTTGACCATGGTGGTGCTCAGGCACAGGTTGAACAGGCTCCTTCGCGCCTGCTCAAGGTTGTCGTACTGGCGCAGAAATAACCCGTCAGGGCTGTCGGGTAAATAAAGCAGGGTCAATCCGCTGATCTGCTCCTCTATGAACGTGACACCCGTCAACGTGCTGGGCCCTTCATTGTCTGTATCCGCACCGCCAACGTTCAGGTGCGCCGGCAGCAGCACGATACATTTGCCGTTGGCCTCATAAGCCTCGCGGCTATTGGCGTCGATGGCGATATCCAGCACCTGCTGGCCGTTGGCATCGATATCCCGTTTGAGCAGGGCGAACTCGCCTTGCAGTTTGAGCATCAGCCGCCACGGTTCTGTCAGACATTCACGGCGGTGTTCGTTGCTGAAGGCCGACGCGTCGGAGGAGCCAAAGAAAGCCTGGCGAATCAGCTTTTCATACTGTCCGGCCAGATCAAGCTCAGTCACGAGCTTGCGTAAATAGGCTTGTGTGACGCCGGTTTCGAGTGTTCTGCGTTCTGTCTGGTCATCGGCGCTGATCTGGACTTGCATGAAGGACAAACGCCACCACAGAGCTTGATCGATATTGCCCAGAGCCAGTTCGATGAGTGACTGCCGGCTCCGGTTTTGACTGGCGATCAGTATATTTTCCTGTGGAGTGCCCGGTGCAGCGCCCTCAATGACGACCTTCCTCCAGGTGGTCGAATCGGGCAGATCCAGCATCACCTCAACGCCTTGTTTGAGCGAGAAGTCCAAACGCAGGCGCGCGTCGATGCGCTTCTTGCAGAAGTCATCGCGAGGCGGCAGGTCGCGTTCGAGCAACTCATGAGAGTGCTTAATGGCTGCGACGTAGGTGCTGAACATGTTTTTGAGGCGCGAGCGTTGATCGTTGGACAGGGCTGTGAGCCACTGCGGCAGGCTTTGCGCCAGTGTGCTGCTGTGGTTTTGCTCGACGATTTGCGCATAGGCCAGCTCCCGGGCCGCCGGTATCGGCACCGTCAGTCGAGCGAGGGTGTGTTCACGCAGTTTTTCCAGTTCCGCCGCACGCTGTTGGGCACGGGACGGCAGCGGGTTGTCGGCAATCAGTCGGGCGGCCTGCTGTTCACAGGTGTAGAGCTGATTCTGCAGGGCGTATGCGAAGGGGTCGCTGGTCAGCGCGCTCAGGTGCAGCGCCTGCGCGGTATTATTGGCCGGGAGTTTGAACAGAGTCTGTTCCAGTTCGCGCCTTGAGGCGAAGCGCTGC
The DNA here is from genome assembly GCF_025465945.1 of Pseudomonas sp. 6D_7.1_Bac1. Classification (GTDB taxonomy): domain Bacteria; phylum Pseudomonadota; class Gammaproteobacteria; order Pseudomonadales; family Pseudomonadaceae; genus Aquipseudomonas. The sequence continues at coordinate 89,297 of NZ_JANLNW010000034.1, forward strand.
AAGCCACCGAAGCGGCCGGGCCAGTACAGTAAAAAGCTATGGGAGGTGTCGGCGTGCAGTGCAGACGGGTGAGTGAACAGCAGAACGCCGTCGAGCTCTTGAGTCTGTGTGGTTGTGCTGGCATTGGTATCGTCGGTGGCTGACAGCGTCAATCGTGCTGCTACCACGTCCGGATGCGGATCGGTTGGTGTGGGCGTCTCCAGCAGCGTGTTGAGCATCCGGTGCTCCTGGGCGCTGATCTGGTTCAGGGTCAATTGCAGGTCGGCTTCGCAGCGCAGGCCAGTCAGCCGGGCGTGGTAGAGGGCGTTGTAGTGCTCATTCGACGTGTGGCGCAGCTCCAGCATCTGCAGCGGGTTGCTGCTGTCCAGCAATGCAGACGCAGCCGTATTGCTCGCTTGCTCCGTCGCCGTGAGGGCGTCGAGTTGTTGCTTGAGCGTTTGCAGGTGTGGGGCATTCTGGTCGTCCTGATCGTCCTGGCCGAGCAGGGTTTCGATGGCCGTGCGCTGTTGTGCCAGCGAGCTCATGCGCGTGCCGAAGGGGATATCGGGATTCAGCAGGCCGAACGGGGTGAAGGCATCGCTGGCTTCCCCATCGACGACGACCTCGGCTGGCAGCGTTGGCGGTTCGGCGAAAACCGGATTTTCGCGACGCTGCCGATCGAGTTGGTCGGCATTGTTCAAGGCATAGGCACTGCGTTCGGCGATGTCGCCGCCATTGCCGTTGAATACGCTTTCAATCTGGGCGTTGTGCCGTTGCAAAAGCAATTGTGTGATGCCAGCGTCCAGCGGAGCCCCCTGACGGGTGTAGTCGATCACGCTGTGGGCGTCGGTCCTGGCGACATGGAAGAGTTGTTGTTGATGTTCAATCAGCCAGCTTTCCATCTCGGTACGCTGAGTGAACATCTTCAATGCGGGTTGGCTCGCGGGTAGATACAGCAGTTGACTGGCCGGTGGAGCGCCATCGAGGCTGATCACCAGCGCCCCGGCAAGCTCTGCGGTGCTGCCGTCACTGCGCTTCAAGGCCAACTGCTCGGCATGAATTCGCTGGCCTGCGACCTGGCGTTCTCCTGCCGGTGGATCAATGATCGCCAGCAGCGGTTTCAGCTGTTCGGCACTCAAGGCGCCCTCGGCGAAGGCCAACTGCCCCGCTGCTTCGAAGTGAGAGCGATACAGCTGGGCTGCCAAATCGTGTCGCGACAACGCAGTGCCGGGGGCTCGGGCGTTCCAATAGTCGGCCCAGCGCTCCCTGAGAAACGGCTTCAGGTCCAGGGTCTTGAGTTGCTCGAGCAGTTGGACGGTGGGAGTGGAAAAGAATGGGTGCCCTTGACTGATACCGGTGACCTGGCTGGGTGGCGTCAGTGAGGTATCCAGATTCGGGTGTTGCAGCATAAAGGCGCAGACCTCGGCCAGGCTGGCTCTGCGTGTTGAGCGGTCTTGCGTGGCAAAAAACAGCAGACCCACCCGGTCGCCGTCCAGGTTCCATCGCTGCTTGAGCAACTGGGTGATAGCGGCCCGAACGCCTAGGGTGGCGGTCATGAGTTCGAGCATTCGTTTACGGCTGTCGTGCCAGCGTGTCGATGCCGTCAGGTACAGACCCTCATCCAGCGTCTGGCTCAGGGTGAGAGGCGCAAGACTGAAATCAGTTATGGCTATGGGGTGTTCATTGTTCTGTCTGTCGATCATGGCTACTTGACTCTAGGTGTTGGAGGATCTGCCCTCGTCGATATCGCAGCCATTGGATGTGATTTGCCATTTCGTCTGGCGCTACATAGTTACCGCATCGACGCTACCGCATCGACCGCTGAGCGGCATTCATCAAACTGTCACGCAACTGTGGCAGCGCGCTTGATCAAAGTTCATCAGACTCGCGCTCTACTGGGGTTCTGCGTTTCGGTGTTTTTCATGCGGGTACGATTTTTTTCAACTGCGGTTTTTCTGGCCGCGCTGCTGTTCGGCTTACCGTCTTTGGCGGCGTCGCGCTGCGATGTCAATGTTCCGACCGAGCGGGTCGATCTGCCACAGGTGAGCCTGGCGTACCAGAGCATCGGTCGCGCGTCCGATCCTGCGTTGCTGCTGGTGATGGGCCTGGGTGGCCAGTTGATTCACTGGCCGGACGAGGTGGTGGTGGCGCTGTGCGAGCAGGGTTTCCGGGTGATTCGCTATGACAACCGCGATGTCGGGCTGTCGACCTGGCGTCAGGCTCCGGCCAACGCCAACCTGACCTTTGAGGTGCTGCGCTACAAACTCGGATTGCCGGTGGCGGCGCCGTACAGCCTGACCGATATGGCGGACGACGCGCTGGGCCTGATGGATGCGCTGCACGTGGAGCAATTCCATGTGCTGGGCGCGAGCATGGGCGGGATGATTGCCCAGCACATGGCGGCCATGGCGCCGCAGCGGGTCGAGAGCCTGACGCTGATCATGACCAGTTCCGGCGCTGAAGGGCTACCGGCGCCGAACGCGGCGCTGGTGCAATTGCTCTCACGGCGCAGTGCGCCGAACCGCGAGGTGGCGCTGGAGCAACAGGCTGATCTGCTGGCGGCGCTGGGCAGCCCGCAGGTGCGCGATGATCGCCAGGTGCTGTTGCATCAGGCGGCGGTGGCGTACGACCGGGCGTTCAACCCCGACGGCGTGAAACGCCAGATCATGGCGATCCTCGCCGAACCGAGCCGGGTGGCGTTGCTCAACCAGCTAAGGGTGCCGACCCTGGTGGTGCACGGCACCGCCGATCCGTTGTTGCCGGTGATGCATGGGATTCACCTGGCGGCGCATATCCAGGGCAGTCAGTTGAAGCTGATTCCGGGGCTGGCCCATCGTTTTCAGGAAGCGTTCAAGGCGCCGTTACTGGCGGCAGTGTTGCCGTACCTGCAATCCCATCGAGAAGACACCTCGCATTGGGCGCAGATCGATCCGGTGGCGGCACCGAATCTGCTTTGAGCAGACGGTGTATCGTTCGAACTTTCCGGCGTGTCCGGCCCATGGAGAGTGGGTTAGTTCAAAAAAAGTATCAATGTGCCACTATGGTTTTCGCCGGTGCTGCCGACATAGGCAGCGTCGTTCTAAAACATAGGGATTTGATCCATGGCATTTCACGTTCTACGTACTTGGGCAGCACTGACGTTGCTCGCCTGTCTGACCCTCACCGGTTGCGCCCACGTACAGCCTCCAGTACCGCTGGACAACCAGTTCTGGGGTGCCAAAGAGCCGACCATCGGCGTGGCGATCACCGTGGTGCCAGAGCCGGTGCTGGCGTTGACCGGCAATCAGGGGCTTCTCGATTACGCCATCAACAAAGGCGTTAACAGCAAGCTCAGTGACAACGTCGAAAAATGGCAAGTGCGCGACCTCAACACCTTGCCGGATGTGATCGTCGCCAAGTTGCAGGCCAAGGGCTACAAGGCCAAGCGGATCAACGAGCCGGTCGACCTGAAGATTTACAAGGAAACCAGTTTCCGCGAAGGCTACATGACCCGGGACATGACCCCGGTCAAGGCCACCTACGGCGTCGATCGTCTGTTGCTGGTGAATGTCTACGCCACCGGTGCCACCCGCAGCTACTACAGCGTCGTGCCAACCAGCGTACCGATGGCGCAGGTGGGCGGGCAGGGCATGGTGATCGATCTGGCGGACAACAAGCTGCTGTGGTTCAAACCCTTTGTCGCTGTGCAAGCGGCCCAGGGCGAGTGGGATGAGCCGACCTACGCCAACCTGTCCAACGCCTTCTACCAGGCCGTGGACAATAGCCGTCAACAAATGATCACCCCGTTCGCGCAATGAAGCATCCGAGCGTGGCGGCCAGTGCGCTGGCCCTGCTGATGCTGGTTGGTTGTGCGCAGAAACCGGGCCCCGAGGCGGGTTTCAAGGATCAGGGTGCGTTGCCCTACGTCCAGGCCCACGGGCTCAAGGTCGATGTGCAACTGCCGACTGCGTTTGTCGGTGCCAGCACCGTGATTGACTCCAAGGCCGCCCTGAAGGCCGCGTCCTCAAGCCAAAACTTGCTGCGCAACTCCGGCAACACTGCCGGGCTTGCCGGTTTGTTGGTCGCCAGCCTGATCAACACCCAGGTGGGCAGCGGCAGCTTGCAGCGCGACGCGGAAAAAACCGCACTCAACGATTCACTACCGATGGCCGACTTGCTCGCCGGCGTCCCGTTGCAGGAGCGTCTGCAACAGCGCTATCAGCAGGCGTCCCAAGTGGCCGGGCTCAAGCAGGGAGAGGGGCAGGTCACTGCTCGCTTGTTGATCGAACCCAAACTGATGCTCGGCCCGGATCGCAGCAGTTTTGTGCTGATCAATCAGGTGCAGGTCCAGGACATTGCGGGTTCGGCGCTGTATCGCATGCGAATCGAAGTGGTCAGCCAACCGATCCGGCGCTGCGGCAGCCAGTGCATTGATGACGGCAATCTTGAGCTGGCAAAGGTCACGGCAGTGCTCGACGAATGCATCGACGAGTCCATGCGTGTTCTGGCCACCGACCTGATGCAGCCGACACCGCCCGCAGCGGCCCAGGAAACCTTGCGTTATGTGCTCGATGGCCAACGAGTGGTCGAGCGCGGTTATCAACTGGCTAACAACGGTGGCTATTGGCGTTATCGCAATCTCTACGGTGCGGTGAAGTCGGTGCCGGTGCCGTTTGAAGATGCGTTGACACACGTACAGTTGCAGAAGGTTTACGGGCAGTAGCCCGACAGATCGCTCCCACGCTACGCGTGGGGATGCTCCTCAGCGCACGATCTTGTCCACATGAATCCCCAGTTTCTTCAGCCGATACCAGAAGCTGCGCTCGGAGATGCCGATCAGTTGCGCGGCGGCGGCTTGCACGCCATTGCTTTGTTGCAGGGCCGCCAGGATGTAGTTCCTTTCGACTTCGGCCAGTGCGGCATCGAGGTCGGACGGTACACCCGTACCTTCGCTGAGGATCGCGCTGGCGCCATCGCCGGCGTGCCTTGAGGCGAACAGATAGGCTGGCAGATCGTCTTCCTCGATCACCGCACCCGAGGCCACGATGGTGGCTCGTTCAACGCAGTTTTGCAGTTCGCGGATGTTCCCCGGCCACGAATAATGGGTCATGGCTTGCAGGGCTTGCGGGCTGAAACCGTTAATGCGTTTGCCGGCGGTGGCGCCCATGGTGTGCGCAAAGTGCCGGGCCAATGGCGCGATGTCTTCGACCCGTTCACGCAGGGCGGGCAGGGGGATCGGGAACACGTTGAGGCGGTAGTAAAGGTCTTCGCGAAACTCTTTGTTGGCCACCGCTTCCAGCAGGTTCTTGTTGGTGGCGGCGATCACTCGCACATCGACTTTGCGCTCGCGGGGGTCGCCCACCGGCTCGATCACTCGCTCCTGCAAGGCCCGAAGGATTTTTGCCTGCAAGGCCAGCGGCATGTCGCCGACTTCATCGAGAAACAGCGTGCCCTTGTCGGCCTGCATGAAGCGCCCGACCCGGTCGGCCACGGCTCCGGTGAATGCGCCTTTGCGATGGCCAAACATTTCACTTTCCAGCAACCCTTCGGGGATTGCCGCGCAGTTCACGGCGACGAAGGGTTTTTCGGCGCGGTTGCCGTGCTTGTGGATGGCCCGTGCGACCATTTCCTTGCCAGTGCCGCTTTCGCCGGTGAGCAGGATGGTCGCGTTGCTTTCGCGCACCGAATCCACCGCCTGCAGCACTCGGCGGAAGGTCGGACTGTCGCCCACCAGACTGTCGATCTGCGCGTGCTCGTCAAGCTCGGCGCGCATGCGCTGGTTTTCTTTGAGGATCTCGCGAAACTGCAGGGCCTTGCTGACGGTGATGTCCAGCTCGTCGATGTCGAACGGCTTGGCGATGTAATCGAAGGCACCGTTGCGCATCGACTGCACGGCGTTCTTCACCGTGCTGTAGGCGGTCATGACGATCACTGGCAGTTGCGGGTAGCGCACTTTGACTTCCGCGAGCAACTGCGGGCCATCCATGCCGGGCATGCGCCAGTCGCTGATCACCAGGTCAATGTCTTCCTGTTCCAGCACCTTGAGCGCGTGCAGGCCATTACTGGCGGTGAACACCTGGAGGTCGTTCTGGCTCAGGGCCGACGCCAACAAGTCGCAGAGCTTGGGCTCGTCATCGACTACCAGAATGTTATGCGTCATCACTGTCCTCGTCGTCGCTGTCGTCGTCTTCACCGTTGGCTGGAATGTACAGGCTGAAGGTGGAGCCGGCATCTTTTTCGCTGACGCATTCGACCCGTCCGTCATGGTTTTCCATGATCGAGAAGACTTTTGCCAGCCCAAGACCGGTGCCAGAGGCCTTGGTGGTGACGAACGGTGTAAAGATCCGTTCGAGCATGTCGGGTTCGATACCCTGGCCGGTGTCGGAAACACTGATGATGGTGTAGTGCTTGTCGCTGGCAATGCCCAGCGTCAGGCGCCCGCCCTCGGGCATCGCGTCAATGGCATTGAGCACCAGGTTCAGGCAGGCCTGTTTGAGTTGCCGGGCGTCGGCGTACATGGTCGCGGCTGGCGCGTTGTCTTCGATCCGGGCGTCGATGTTATGAGTCGCCAGTTCCGGGGCGCAGAATCCGATCAGTTCATCGACCAGCGGTCGCACCAGTTGGGTGGAACGCATGGGCGCGCTGGGCTTGGCAAAGTCGAGGAATTCGGTGATCAGGTCGTTGATCCGGCTGACCTCGCTGACCACGTATTCCAGATGGCGTTTGTCGGTCTCGGGCAGGTCGGCGCGACGGTGCAGCAACTGGGTCGCGGTTTTGATGATGCCCAGCGGGTTGCGGATTTCATGAGCCAGGCCCATGGCCACTTCACCGAGCGCGTGCAATCGATCGCGACGGCGCAGTTGCGATTCGAGATGTTGCAACTCGCCAAGGCGTTCGGTCATGTGGTTGAAGGTGCTGCTCAGTTCGGCCAGTTCATCGCTGCCGGTGACCGGTATCCGCTGGCGATAATCACCGTCGATCACCGCGCGTACGCCTTTGGAGAGATTGCGCAAGGGTTGGGTCAGGCGTTGCGAGACCAGCCAGCCGACGCACAGGGACAGGGCCGAACCCAGCAGGAAGATCGCCAGGAACAGGTTGGTCTGGTTGACCAGCCCCACCAGGCTGCTGTGGCGCAGCAAGCCGCTGAAAATGACCCCTTGCAGCTCACCGCTGTTGTTGAGGATCGGCCGGTAGAGCCCGCTGTAGCGGTTGGTAAATTGCTCGATGGGCTGCTTGGTCTGTTTCAGTGCTTCTTCGATATTGTCAGGCAGGTGAGTCGGACGATCCTCGAAGCGTTGGCTGGAGAAAATCTCGGTGAAGGTATCGCCGTTGGCCAGGTACAGACGCAAGTCCAGGGAGTGGACATCGGCAACGCTGGTCAGGAAGCTGGAGTCCAGATAGGTCGCTATCAGCATCTGGTAGTCCACGCCATCGAGCGTGGTGCGGAAGGTCGAGACCACCGTACCGGTCGAGACCCCGCCCATTTTAATCGTCTGCAGCACCGCATTGGGGGCGGTGCTGATTTGCTCGACGATGTTTTCGTCTGCCGTGCTGAACACGATTTTCTTGTCGCTGATTCGAATCAGCGCCACCAGGTCGATGCCCATGGCATCGGCGATTTCGGTGGTCATTTTGTCGTGCCTGGCGGCCTTACGGTCAGTCGGTGGCCGGGTAAAACGCAGGAACAAACGTGCGATCCTTGCGTTGTCGCGCACGATCTCGCCGATTTCGTCCTCGACGATCTTGGTCGACTCCTGCAGCCAGATCCGCACGTTACTGTCGAAAATCTGCGACAGCGTGGTGGCTGCAAGTTCGGCGGCAATCATGGTCGGGATCACACTGACCAGCCAGAACGCCAGTACCAGCTTGCGTTGGACACTCCAGCGGGAGATGGCGAAGGGCAGGGCTTTACGGCGTCGGTCTTTGTTCATCAGGTTTCGCTTATCGCAGCAGCCATGGCAGGGTCGGACTTATCCGGTCGGACAAACAGTTTCACGAGTTTGAGCAAAGCGTTGAGCAGCGCGTTACGGTGGTGAAAAAACAGCGTGTTGCCTTCGAACTTGCAGCCGAGCCGCAGCTTACTGGCATAGCCAGCCTGACCGCACTCATACAGCGGGATTTTGTGTTGAATACAGTAGTCGACATTGGCCAGCCAGCTTCTGAAGTACAGGTTGTACTCGTGGGTCTGTTCCAGGTCGTGGGCAAAAAATTTGTCGACCAGCCGACATTCATCCAGCAACACCAGATTGAACGCCACCAGTTGCTCGTCCACCCAATACAGCACGCACGCGGCGCGTTGATCGAGGTGCTTGAGGATATTGGTGAAGTACTCTGCTGACAGTCGTTCGAACTCCAGATCACTGCGCGCCAGGGTGGCTTCATACAAGCGCATCATCTGTGGCAACACATCGTCGACCGAGCGTCGCCATTCGATCCGCGGGCCTTGGGCCCGAATTTTGCGGCGCAGGTTCTTGCGTGTGGACTTGCCGAGTGTGCCGAGGTAAGCATCCAGTGAGCCAAACGCGATCGGCAATATCGCACTGGGTAAACCGGGCATGGTTTGCAGTCCGGCCTCGCGGCAGACGTCGAGCCACTGCTGATCGTGGCTGGGTGCATCCTTGACCGCCAACAGGCCGATACCCGCCTCGTTGGCATCGTTGCGTGCCAACATCAATAACTGACGCAGCAGCGCCGGACGCTGTTCGTCAGTGATATGGCTGGCGGTGCTTGCGTGGCATTGCTCGGTCACTGGCGATCCCAAGGCGTACAGCCGAATATCCAGCACACCCGGCAGCCATTGGCGCAAGCGCTGCGTGATGCGTTTGCCGATGCCCTGCACCGTCGTGTCGAGTGAGTACTGGGTGGTAAACGCCGCCGCCGCCGCAATCAACGTAGTGCCTTCATAGAGCGCCAGGTAACGCCACTGGAAGTCGGCGACACCTGCCTGTTCAACGGCCCGATAGTAATCCCAGTCCTCCAGTTCCCCGGGGAAGCAGTCATTCCAGGCGCAGCGTTCAATGGCCTCGATGGTTGAAAAGGCACGGGCGGTGATCACTTCAAATCCTTAAGCTATGCCAGCTGTCGATACTCTTCGGGCTCGCTCGGCTTCACCGAAAGCTGTTGGACAAAGTCCGCGCTCAGATCCACGACACGGCGGTACTCCAGGTCGACCGTGATCATGTGGTAGCAGTTGTCCAGCAGGACCTTGGTGACCGGGCCGCCAAGATTGCGTTCGACGTAATCGGCGTTCCATCGGCTGGTGATGTCGTCCTCGATAGAGTGCAGCACCAAGGCCGGTGTCTTGATCGACGGCATGCGTTTCTTGACCACGGCATTCATCCGGTGCAATTCGCGCACGGTGACGCCTTCCATGGTCAACAGTCCGGCATTGCTGCTTTCGCCGTCTTTCATCTGACGTTCGACGATCGCCCGCAGACGCTCGTTCTTGATGCCATAGGGCGGCGTTTCTTCGAAGCTGCAGATGTTCACGCCGAATGGAATCTTCATCAACAAGGGGGTCAGGAACGCCAGTTTGTGGATGTTCCAGCCGTCGTAGCGCAGGGTGGTCGAGTACATCAGCAGGCCAGCGACTTGCCCCGGATGCTCGGAGGCGACGTACATGGACATGACTGCGCCCATGGACAGACCACCGACGAATACCTGCTCGTGCCGTTGGCGTATGCCCACGAACGTCTTGCGTACACCTTCGTACCAGTCCTGCCAGCCGGTGGCTTGCAGGTCGGCGTTGTCACCGCAGTGCCCGGCCAGGGTTGGCACGTACACCGTGCAACCCGATTTGGCCAAGCCGATGGCAACCCGACGTAACTCCGTCGGGGTGCCGGTCAGGCCGTGGATCAACAACACCGCGACCTCGCCACTGCCGAGAACGAAACCGGTACTACCTTCGCCGAGATCGATCTCTGTTTCGTTCATCGTTTCATGGCCCGGGCAAGCAGGCGGTCGAGCAGGGCGATGCCCAGATCGATTTCCGCGTAGCTGATTTCCAGCGACGGGGCCAGGGTGATGACGTTCTTGTAGTAGCCGCCCACATCGAGAATCAGGCCCAGACGCTTGCCGTCGATTTCGATGTCGCCCTTCATGCCTTCATCAACCATGAAGTCCAGGGTGGCCTTGTCCGGAGTGAAGCCATCCGGGCCGCAGATTTCGCAGCGCAGTGCCAGGCCCAGACCGTCGACGTCGCCGATGATCGGGTAGCGCTTCTGCAGGTCCTGCAGGCCGTCCAGGAAGTATTTGCCCTTGGCCATGACCATCGAGCCGTAGTCGACTTCGTGGGTCATCTTGAACATTTCCAGACCAACAGCCGTACCCAGTGGGTTGGAGGCGAAGGTGGAGTGAGTCGAACCTGGCGGGAATACCTTCGGGTTGATCAGCTCTTCGCGAGCCCAGATGCCGCCCAGTGGGTTGAGGCCGTTGGTCAGCGCTTTACCGAAGACGATCACGTCCGGCTTGACGTCGAAGTGTTCGATCGACCACAGCTTGCCGGTACGCCAGAAACCCATCTGGATTTCGTCGACGACCATCAGGATGCCGTGCTGATCCAGCACTTGCTTGAGTTCGCTGTAGAAGTTCATTGGCGGAATCACGTAGCCGCCGGTGCCCTGGATTGGCTCGACGTAGAAGGCTGCGTATTCGCTCTGGCCGACTTTAGGGTCCCAGACGCCGTTGTATTCGGTTTCGAACAGACGGGCGAACTGCTGCACGCAATGGCTGCCGTACTCTTCCTTGGTCATGCCTTTCGGGCCACGGAAGTGGTACGGGAACGGGATGAAGTTGGCGCGCTCACCGAAGTGACCGTAGCGGCGACGGTAGCGGTAGCTCGAGGTGATCGACGAAGCGCCGAGGGTACGGCCGTGGTAGCCGCCTTCGAAGGCGAACATCAGGCTCTTGCCGTTGGTGGCGTTACGCACGACTTTCAACGAGTCTTCGATCGACTGCGAACCGCCGACGTTGAAGTGCACGCGACCGTCGAGGCCGAACTTGTTCTTGGCGTCGACCGCGATCATTTCCGACAGCTCGATCTTGCCTTTGTGCAGGTACTGGCTGGCGATTTGCGGCAGGGTGTCGATCTGTTGTTTCAGGGCGTTGTTCAGGCGCGGGTTGGCGTAACCGAAGTTAACGGCCGAGTACCACATTTGCAGGTCGAGGTAAGCCTGGTCTTCGGTGTCCCACACGTAGGAACCTTCGCAACGGCTGAAAATGCGCGGAGGATCGATGTAGTGAACGGTGTCGCCGTAGGAGCAGTACTTGGCTTCCTTATCCAGAAGAACCTGGTCTTCTGCGGTAGCAATTCGGATATCAGACATGGTGGAAGAGTTCCTGTGTTTCGGAAGAGGTTTCAAGCGTGAAGACATTGGCGTTGGCGGCGCTGCCGGTAGGCAGTTTGGCCAGCAAGGCCGGAAGTTCGGCGAAGCTGTCGAAGCGGGCGTAGGCGATGCCATTGCGTTCGCAATGTTCGGCCAGGCGGTCCTTGGCGAAAACGAAGTCAGCGGTGGAGGCCACGCACATGTCGGACTGGCCGTCGCCGATCACCAGCACGCGTTTGCTGCTGGGTGTGGATTTGCATTTGCAGTTGCCGGAGGCGGCACGGCAGGCGTCGCTCGAATACGGGAAGTCGATGCGCCAGCTGTTGTGGTCGACCTGACGCAGGCGGTTGGCGAGGATCGGCAGGAGGCTGACGTAGTTGCGCGCCAGAATCCGCGCGATGCCTTGCTCGATGCCGTCACTGACCACTTCGATGGAGGCGCCCAGGCCGACTACGTGGTCGACAAAATCCGGGAAGTCGGCATCGATTTCGACGCTGTCGAAGAAGCCGAGCAGTTCGTTGGGTGTTGCCTTGACCAGCGACAGCTGGCGGCTAAGGCATTCACGGGAACCGATAGCACCGCTCAGCCACTCATCCTCGATCGCTTCCCAGCTCGGGTCGGCGAAACGCTGGAGGATGCTGTCGATCACGTCGGTGCGTGTGATGGTCCCGTCGAAATCACACACGATATGCCAATCAATCATCTGCATTACCTATAGGGCAGGGGCGCGCTGTTGCGCTTGCACGGGGTAGAGCAGGGAATGTGCCAAGTTGTTTCAAGCCCTGTTGGCCGGGGCTCTGAGGTATGCTGTGCGGGAAATGTGTCCGCCGAGCTACAATTTTTGTAGGTCGCTACAAACAACATGAGTGCTTGCGCAGGAAAATCGACCTGGGGATTGATGCGCGCCGGCACTGCTAAGGAATCGCTCTATGTTCAGGATTACCTCTGCTGTATGTGCTGTCCTGCTGTGCCTTGGCGGCTTTTGTGCCACCGCCCAGGCGGCTGGAATAACGGGTGAAGCCGGTCTCGGCGCGAGCTATCAGCCCTATGACCCCACTGGCAGTCGTTATGAAGTCGTGCCGGTGCCTTACTTCGATCTGGACTGGGGCGATGTCAGCCTCAGCACCGACGACGGCTTGACCTGGAGCGCCTTGAAAACCAACGGTTTCAGTGCCGGGCCGTTTTTCAACTACATTCCGGGACGCATCTCCAATGGCACGCTGCGGGGCCTGCGCAATGTGTCGGCCATGGGGGAGGTCGGTGGCTTCATTCAGTACAGCCCGGCTGATTTCTGGCGAGTTTTTGCTTTCGTCGGCCAGACCGTGGGCGGTAATCGCCGCCAGGATGGTGTGCTCGGTCGTGTGGGCGGGGAGGTGGGTTATCCACTGGGCCTGGGGATCATTGGCAGCAGCGAACTGGCCGCGAATTTTGCCGATAGTCACCAGAGTCAGACGTTCTTTGGCGTTTCTGACAACGACGCCAAGGCTTCGGAGTTCCGTCCATACAGCGCCAGTGGCGGCTTGCAGAATGTGATGTTGACCCAGAACTTCGAATTCCCGCTGGCAGCACAGTGGTCGCTGGTGACCAGTGCCAGCTGGATTCACCTGACCAACTCGGCAGCGGACAGCAGCATCGTCAAGCAAGAGGGGCGTGTGAATCAGGCCCAGGTGCAGGCGGCGATCAGCTACAAATTCGATTGAGTCGACCACCGTTGAATCTGGTCCGTCCTTTGCAGACCCTGCCATGAACACAATTTCTCAGGAAGTTCTTCATGGCTCGTCCCGCGTATCGTCTCCTTGCCTATTCGCTGTGGGATCTGGTCCCGATTGCGCTGGGTGTGGCTCATCTGGCGTTTGTTCTGTGGATGGTGCTGGCCTTCCATGACCTGTCGTGGTGGGCCATTGTGCCGCTGGCGCTGGTCTATGCCGTCAGCCTGTCGTGGAGCATCAACAGCATTTCCCACAACCAGATCCACAACCCGTACTTCACTATTGCCTGGATGAATCGGGCATTCGATCTGTTGCTGTCGGTGACCATCGGTTTTTCGCAAACCCTTTACCGCGACATCCACAATCGTCACCATCGCGGTAATTCCGACCTGCCGGATACACACGGAAAAACGGTTGATCCGCTGTCGATCTACCTGCGCGGCAAGGATGGTCAACCCGAAAACCCTTGGTCGTACACCTTTCTCAGCTTTTTTCGCGATGATCCCAAGCCGTTCTACGAAGAAATGCAGCGCAAGCGGCCCAGCGATGCGCGTTGGGTCAAGGTCGAGATTTATGTGACGGTGGCGGCCTATGTGGCGCTGGCGTTCTATGACTGGCATGCGGTGTTGCTGTTGTTGCCGTTCTGGTATCTGGGCCAGGCGTTGTCTTCGCTCAATGGTTATTACGAGCATTTGGGTGGCAATCCGGACTTGCCGATTGCCTGGGGCGTGAGCAGCTACAGCGTGCTCTACAACCTGATCTGGATGAACAACGGCTATCACGCCGAGCATCATTACCGGCCGAAAATGCACTGGACCCAGGTCAAGGCGTTTCACCGCGAGATTGCCGAGCAGCAACGTGTGGCGGGGGTGAAGGTGATTCCGGTTTCACACGGGCTGGGTTTTCTGGTGACTCATCGCAAAAGCTGAAACACAGCAGCTTTTGTGGCTAGAGGGCTTGCTGTGGCGAGGGAGCTTGCTCCCGCTGGGGCGCGAAGCGGCCCTAAAACGGTGGACAGCAGGATTGCGAGCGCTTCGCACTCGAGCGGGAGCAAGCTCCCTCGCCACGGGTGCTCGCGGTGCCGTCAGGTTTCTTCGCCTTCAGCCAGCAGCGCAATCCCGCCCATGATCACCGCCACGCCCAGCCAGTGCAGCAGGCTGATCTGCTCGCCGAGACCGAGCCACGAGCCGAGCAGCACACCGACAAACACCAGCGAACTCAGCGGAAACGCCAGCGACAGGCTGCTGCGTCGCAATATCAGCATCCAGACGAAGAACGCCCCGATGTAGCAGGCAATGGCTGTCAGCACCCCCGGATTACCGGCCACGGCCGCCAGCCATTGGAGATTGAAATCCATCTGCCCCAGTTGATCACCGCCGACTTTGGTGGCGATCTGACCACCACTTTCAAAGCCGATCAGCAGCAGCCACAGCACAACCGTGCCCAGACGTCCGTGCAGCCAACCCATAGCGCTGTTCCTTTCCATCATCGATTGAGCGTCAGACATTGGCGACACACACGAGCATCACGCCCGCCGTAATCACCAGGGTGCCAAGCCAGCGCCGGCGGCTGACGGTTTCACCCAACACCACTTTACCGGCCAGCACGACACCGCAATAAGCCAGCGCAGCGGATGGAAACAACAGGCTCAGTGGCGCGCGGGACAGGGCTTCGAGCCAGACAAAGAACTCGATGGCGTAGGCGCCGATTCCGCACCAGAGCAACGGCGCATTGAACACCTGGCCCCAGAACGCATTCAGTCGGAAGCCACCTTCGAGCTCCGGCAAACGGTCCAGGCCCAGCTTGAAACAGAGCTGGCCGATGACGTCCAGGACAATCGAAAACGCCACCAGTAACACGACGGTCAGGGTCACGGGAATAACTCCTCGAACAGGCTGATCAATGCCTGATTGGTTGCCGCATTTCGCAGCAGATCGTCTTCGCTCCAGCGCTCGGGTGGCGGCTGGTCGGACTTGGCTTCCCAGCGCTTGAACGCGTTGCTGAAGGCCGGTTGGGCGAACTCGCCACAGATATCGATGCCCAGGATTCTTTTGCTCGCCGCCAGTGCGCGCAAGGCTTGCAGCAAGTGGGTCAGGCGCATGCCGCCCTGGTCCCAGTTGGTGGCGGCGTCTTCGCTGGCGAGCACATCCTTGTCGATGGTGATCCACACCGCTTCGGTCGGCAGGCTTTCGATCAATTGCTGGAGAAACACCGGCCAGTCGAGGTCCGCCAGATTGCGCCAGTGCAGCATGTTTTCCCGCTGTTGATGCCCGGCACCGTCGCCGATCAGGCCCCAGACCTGGGACGGTGGGTGCTGCCAGGGGAATAGCTGCAAGTCACCACGCTTCAGCGCGCCGAGGTTACCACCGCGCAGTTGCGGGTTATGCAGGTCATCGCTGCACGGCCCCAGGGTGACGATGCGTTTGATGTTCGGCAGCTTCAGCGCCCGATTGACCCACGAACCACAATGCCGACGCGGCGCAAAGCGCACCCAGTCGGGATGGTTATCGAAATGGATCAGGCTGGCCGGCTCGGTAATTTCAGCGAGGAAGGCCGGGGTCAGGTGATGGTAGTCGCCGGAACCGATAAAGAAAATTTCCGGCTGTGGCCCGGTATGGCGGGGCCGTTGGCGCAGGCGTTCGGAAAAGCGACGGTAGTTCTTCTCACTGGACCACAAACGCAGTTTGGGTCCCAGATCGAGCAGGTCCAGGCGTTTGGCGCGACCGCTTTCCAGCAGACGGGCAATCGGCGCCTGGGCTGTCAGGCTGTGGTCGAGGTCTAAGATATTCAAAACGTATTTTTACCCATGGCAGCACCCCTCCAAGGCCGGCGCGATCAATCACGAACGCAGGCCGGGCGGGCTTTAACGGGTAAATGCAAGGGGCGGGCCAGCCGCGGTCAGACTCAGGCGTGAATGCGGACCCAAACAGAAACCAGAACCGTAGCCGCCATCAACCACGCCACCGCAGCCACCGCCAGCGAGGCCTCCAGCCGCAGCCGATCGACCATCACATACAAGGTCGCCAGGTAAACGAAATACGGAATGATCGACCACATGCCAAACACGATAGTGGTCTTCAGGTCGTCCAGCGAACGGCCCTTGCCGACGATGTAATGGGCGATCAGCGCAAAGGTCGGAAACAGCGGCACCAAGCCTGCGATGTAATAGTTTCTGGTCTTGGCGAGGAAGGCGAGGATCACCACCACCGCGGCGCCCAGTGCAGCTTTCAACAATAAATCCACGGAACATCTCGCGTTAGTGGCTCAAGCCGTATTTTTTGACTTTGTCGAACAGCGTGGTCTTGGCCATGCCCAGTTCCAGGCTGGCCTGGGTCAGGTTGCCGCTGCTGCGCTGCAAGGCGTCGTTGAGCAGGTTGCGTTCGAAGGCTTCCACCGCCTCGGAGAACGCCAGACCTTGGGCGGTGCCGCCGGTGCCGGACTTCTTGAAGGCTGGCAAGCCGAGGGCAAAACGCTCGGCGACGTTGCGCAGTTCGCGCACGTTGCCGGGCCAGTCGTGGCTCATCAGGTTCGACAGGGTCTGGTTGTCCAGTTCAGGCAGCGCACGGTCAAAGCGCAGGGACGACTGCTGCAGGAAGTGCTCGAACAACTGCAGGATGTCTTCGCGGCGTTCGCGCAGCGGCGGCAGTTCCAGGGTCACCACGTTCAGACGGTAATACAGGTCACTGCGAAACTGGCCGACGCGGCTCAAGTCGTTGAGGTCGGACTTGGTTGCCGCGATTACCCGGCAGTCGACTTCAACGCTCTGGTTCGAGCCGAGCCGTTCCAGGGTGCGTTCCTGCAATACCCGCAACAATTTGATTTGCAGCGATAGTGGCATGCTTTCCACTTCATCCAGGAACAGCGTGCCGCCGTCGGCGTGTTCGATCTTGCCGATCCGCCGTTTGCCGGCGCCGGTAAAGGCGTTGGCTTCGTGGCCGAAAATTTCGCTTTCGAAGAGGTTTTCCGGCAGGCCACCGCAGTTCAGTGCGACGAATTGCTGCGACTGACGGCGACTGAAGTCGTGCAAGCAACGCGCGACCAACTCTTTGCCGGTGCCGGTCTCACCTTCGATCAACACGTTGGCCGAAGTGTCGGCGACATTGGCGATCAACTCACGCAGGTGCTGCATGGCGGGCGAGCGACCGATGATCCGACCCTCAAGGGAATCGCGTTCGGCCAGTTGCCGGCGCAGTGAGGTCACTTCGCGAGCCAGGCTGCGCTGCTCCAGGGCGCGGCGCGCGACATCGACCAGGCGTTCGGGGGAGAACGGCTTTTCCATAAAGTCGTAGGCGCCTTTTTGCATCGCGCCGACCGCCATCGAGATGTCGCCATGGCCCGTGATCAGTACCACCGGCAGGCTGCGATCGCGGGCTTTGAGGCGGCTCAGCAGTTCCAGGCCATCGATGCCCGGCAGGCGAATGTCGCTGATGACGATCCCGGCAAAATTATCGCCGATCCGCGCCAGGGCTTCTTCAGCGCTGCCGACCCCGATACAGGGAATGTCTTCCAGGGACAGGGCCTGCTGGCAACCGAGCAGGACATGGGGGTCGTCTTCGACGATCAGCACACTAAGGTCGTTGTTCATATTGGCTCGGCGGGAAGGAGGCTTACCAACGGTAAACTGAGGACGAAAGCAGTACCACCGCTGGCCGGGTGCTCGACGCCGAGGTGACCGCCGGTGGCGGCAGCCAGGCTCGCCGACAGGGTCAGGCCGAGGCCCAGGCCCTGTTCGCCGGGTTTGGTGGTAAAAAAAGGTTCGAACAAATGCTTGCGGGTTTCGGCGTCGATGCCATGGCCGTTGTCGCGTACGCGCAGGCGGTATTTGCCGTCGACGACGTCACCTTCCAGCCACAGCTCGGGCAGTGGCTGCGTTTGCATGGCGTCCAGGGCGTTGCCGATCAGGTTGACCAGGATCTGCTCCAGACGGGTCTGGTCGATCTGCACTTGCACGTCGCTGAACTCGCGGTGTAACTGCAAGTGGGCGCTTTCAAGGCGGGCGCCAAGCAGCTGCAAGGCGGCGTCTACCGCTTTGCCGAGGCTGGCCTGGCCCTGATCGTCACCGCGCCGGGCAAAGGAGCGCAGGCTGGCGGTGATCCGGCCCATGCGGTCGATCAGTTCGTTGATGGTTTTCAGGTTGGCACTGGCGATGTCCAACTGCCCGCGCTCCAGAAAACGCACGGTGTTGCCGGACAAGGTGCGCAACGCAGCCAGCGGCTGGTTCAATTCGTGGGCAATGCTGGTGGACATCTGGCCGATGGCCGCGAGTTTGCCGGCTTGTACCAGTTCGTCCTGAGCCCTGCGCAGCGTTTCTTCGGCCTGCCGACGCTCGCGGATCTGGCTTTTCAGGCGTTCGTTGCTGGCCCGCAGGTCGGTGGTGCGCTCTGTGATCTTGCGCTCCAGCTGGTTGTTGGCTTCTTGCAACGCTTCACGGGCGGCGAGGCGGGTGGCGATGACTTTGCGTCGTTCATTCCAGGCAATCAGCAGGAACGCCAGCAGCGCGAAGGCCACTGCGACCAGAATGCCCTGATTGATCGCTTCACGGCGCAAATCCTCGAGCGGTGTGAGCAGGGTGAAATTCCACGGCGTATCGGCAAGCGGTCGGGTCTGCGACAGGTAGCTGATTTCCTGTTCATCCGAGACCAGTTCGGCGTTGGCCGGGAAGGTGATTTTTTCCACGCCTTCGGACAGTCGCTCGCGGGCCAGCGGTTCCAGTTCCTTGAGTGGGTACCAGTAATATTGCAGGCTACGGGCCAGGCGTTCTTTGGTGTCGTCGCTGAGGGGGCGAACCGATTTGAGTCGGCGCGCCGGGTCGCTGGACAGAATGATGATGCCATTCTCGTCGCTGACGAAGGCTTCCAGGCGGGCACGCTGCCAGCGCTCTTCCATGGCTTCGAGGCGGACTTTGACCACCGCGACGCCGATGATTTTGCCTTGTTCTTCCAGGCCATGGGCCAGGTAGTAACCGGGTTCGCCGTTGGTGCTGCCGATGCCGTAGAAACGCCCGGGCTGG
Source organism: Pseudomonas sp. 6D_7.1_Bac1 (assembly GCF_025465945.1). Classification (GTDB taxonomy): domain Bacteria; phylum Pseudomonadota; class Gammaproteobacteria; order Pseudomonadales; family Pseudomonadaceae; genus Aquipseudomonas. The sequence goes on from NZ_JANLNW010000034.1 coordinate 108,298, forward strand.
CCGCGTACGGCATTCTGGAAATAGGCACGGAAGGACAGGTCTTCACCGAGGTAACTGTCGACATCGCGCCAGTTGCTGGTCGCCAATACCCGACCGGTGGTGTCCATTACGTAGATGGCCCGACTGCGGCTGCGCCGGTTCAGGCCTTCAAGGTAATCGTTGACCGCTTGCCGGTGTTCCGGCGACGGGTCGGCCAGCAGCTCTGAAACACTCGATTCGAGTTCCAGCAGGCTGGGCAGGTAGGTGTATTTGCTGATCTCGCTTTCGACTGCGCGAGCGTGCAGTTCCAGCTGACGTTGACCGTTCTCGCCAAGGCTGCGAATCCCGTAGTGCTCGCTGATCCAGAAGCCGACGTAACCCAACCCGACCATCAGCAAGATGACCAGCGGCGGTAGAAACAGATGGCGAATCAGACGGGGTTTCACGGCAAGTGATGGCGGCGCTGCGCGATAGAGAGTGGGGTCGCATTTCATCACAGATGCCTTGGGTCAACCACAACACTTACTCGCGAGCCACCACTGGCCCCTGGTGGGAGCGAGCCTGCTCGCGATGACTGCCTATCGGTCAACGAAGATGTCGACGGTTAGTCCGCTATCGCGAGCAGGCTCGCTCCCACAGGAGCTTGGTGAGGCTTCGAGCAAGTGCCCGGTGCTTTAGTGCTGCAGAATCTTTTCAAGGAAATGCTGCGCACGGTCGGAGCGGGCGTTGATGTCACCGAAGAACTCTTCTTTCTTGCAGTCTTCGATGATCTTGCCCTGGTCCATGAAGATCACCCGGTCCGCCACCTTGCGGGCGAAACCCATTTCGTGGGTCACGCACATCATGGTCATGCCTTCGTGGGCCAGTTGTACCATCACGTCCAGCACTTCGTTGACCATTTCCGGGTCCAGCGCCGAGGTCGGTTCGTCGAACAGCATGACGATCGGGTCCATGGCCAGCGCACGGGCTATCGCCACACGCTGCTGCTGCCCACCGGAGAGCTGGCCCGGGTGCTTGTGAGCGTGTGCCGAGAGGCCGACGCGCTCAAGCAGTTGCAGGCCTTTCTTGGTGGCTTCTTCCTTGCTGCGGCCCAACACCTTGATCTGCGCGATGGTCAGGTTTTCGGTGATGGTCAGGTGCGGGAACAATTCGAAATGCTGGAACACCATGCCGACGCGCGAACGCAGTTTCGGCAGGTTGGTCTTCGGGTCGGCGATGGACGTGCCATCGACCACCACGTCGCCTTTCTGGAACGGTTCCAGGGCGTTGACGCATTTGATCAGGGTGGATTTACCAGAGCCGGACGGCCCGCACACCACAATCACTTCGCCTTTTTTGACTTCGGTGCTGCAATCAGTCAGTACCTGGAAGTCGCCATACCACTTGTTGACGTTCTTGATAGAAATCATACGGCAAACCTTTTTTGCAGACGCTTGACCAGCTGCGAGGCGGCAAAGCTGATTGTGAAGTACACGAGACCTGCGATGATCAGGAACTCATTGGAGCGGCCAATGATGTCGCCACTGGCCCGCGAAGCATTGAGGAAGTCCACCAGGCCGACGGTGTAGACCAGCGAGGTGTCCTGAAACAGGATGATGCTTTGTTGCAGCAACAGCGGCGTCATCTTGCGAAACGCTTGCGGCAGGATGATCAGGCGCATCATCTGGCCATAGCTCATGCCCAACGCCTGGGCTGCGCCCATCTGGCCTTTGGGAATCGACTGCACACCGGCACGGACGATTTCGCAGAAGTACGCCGCTTCGAACATCATGAACGCCACGATGCACGAGGTAAACGCACCGATCGGCGTATCTTCGCCGGTGATCCAGCGCAGCACGAACGGTACCGCCAGGTAGAACCAGGTGATCACCAGCAGCAGCGGGATCGAGCGGAAGTAGTTCACGTATATGCCGGCGATGTTCGACAGCAGTTTGCTGTGGGACAGGCGCATCAACGCCAGGATAGTGCCGAGGATGATCCCGCCAACGACGCCGAGCACCATCAGTTGCAGGGTCATGACCATGCCGTTCCACATGCCGGGGACGGCGTGGACTATTCCACTGAAATCGAGGTCCATTATTTACCCCCCACGGAGATCAGGCCGGGCACCGAGACTTTCTTCTCGACCATGCGCATCAGGAGCATCAGGCTCATGTTCAGGGTGAAGTAGATCAGTGTCGCCAGGGTGAAGGCTTCGAACAGGTTGGCGGAGAACTCGGCGGTCTGTTTGGTTTGCGCGAGCAGTTCCATCAAACCGATCAGCGAGGCGACGGACGAGTTCTTGAAGACGTTGAGGAACTCCGAGGTCAGCGGCGGAATGATGATCCGGTAGGCCTGAGGCAGCAGCACGTTCCAGTAGATCTGCGGCAGCTTGAAACCCATGGCGCGGGCAGCCGATTCCTGGCCACGCGGCAGCGCCTGGATGCCGGTGCGCACTTGCTCGCAGACTCGGGCAGCGGTGAACAGACCCAGGCACACGACAACACTCAGGTAGGCCGAAGTGGTCGGGTTAAGGTCCTGTTTGTACCACTGTTGCAGGTTCTCGGGCAGCAGGTCGGGCACCAGGAAGTACCAGATGAACAGCTGAACCAGCAGCGGTACGTTACGGAACAGTTCCACGTAGCAGGTGGCGATGCCCGATACCAGGCGATTCGGCACGGTGCGCATGACACCGAGCACTGAGCCCAGCAGCAATGCGACGATCCAGGCCACGACGGCGATGGCGATGGTCCAGCCCAAACCTGTGAGGTACCAGTCGAGATAGGTCTCGCTGCCCACGCCGGTGGACTTGAAGAACACGCCCCAATCCCAGTTGTAATTCATTAGGGTCTCCCCTCAGATCGATCGATGTACAAGTGCCCGCCTGGGGAAACTCCGTTCCCTTCTGACCTGGTGGCCTGTGTGGTCAGTTCTGTTAGTCAACTTCGGCGCCAGAAGTCCATATCCTTCGTTGCTGTTCCTCGCCATAGCGAGCTATGACTCGTCACAGCGCCTTGGATATGAACTTCCGGCATCCGAATTTGAGCTAACGAACTAACCGTACAGGCCACTCCGGTCAGGCACACGCGATCGGCTCGACAACCACCGGTTCGAGTGCTTCCAGAAAATGCCAGCAGGTAGTGACAGCCTCCTGAAAGGGCGCAGGCCCTGTCAGGAGGTAAGGTTAGTCAGAAATCAGGATTTCTTTTCGTCAGCCGCTTTGTCGGTCGGATTGGCGATCAGGGCCTTGAGCTCGTCGCTCATCGGGAACATCAGGTTCAGGCCTTTTGGCGGGATTGGCTGCATGAACCACTTTTCGTAGATCTTGTTGATCTCGCCGGACTTGTAGGTAGCGACAATGGCGTCATCGACCGCTTTCTTGAAGTCCGGGTCGCCCTTGCGGACCATGCAGCCGTAGATTTCGTAGGACTGTGGAGTGCCGGTCACGGCCCAGTCAGTCGGCTTCTTGGCCTTGGCCATTTCACCGGCCAGCAGTGCGTCGTCCATCATGAAAGCAACGGCACGACCCGATTCCAGCATCTGGAAGGATTCGCCGTGGTCTTTGGCAGAGATGACGTTCATGCCCATCTGCTTGTCAGCGTTCATCGACTTCAGAATGCGCTCGGACGTGGTGCCGGCGGTGGTCACGACGTTCTTGCCCTTGAGGTCAGCGAAGTCTTTGTAGGTCGAGTCTTTTTTCGACAGCAGCTTGGTGCCGATTTCGAAGATGCCAACGGAGAAGTCAACTTGCTGCTGACGCTCGACGTTGTTGGTGGTGGAACCGCACTCGACGTCCACAGTGCCGTTCTGCACCAGTGGAATTCGGGTTTGCGAGGTGACCAGGTTGTACTTGACCTTCAGGTTCGGCATATCCAGGTCTTTTTTGATGGCTTCGACGATTTTCAGCTGAATATCGTGGGAGTAGCCGACCGGTACGCCGGAAGCGTCTGCAATGTAGGAAAACGGAATAGAAGCGTCGCGATGCCCCAGGGTAATGGTGCCGGACTCTTTGATCTTCTTCAGGGTGCCGGTGAGTTCGGCGGCGAAAACTGGCGTGCTAATCAGTGCGGCAGCAATGGCTGCGCCCAGGATATGGGGGACGATGCGCATCAAATTTTCCTCGACATTGTTTTTATATGGAGCCAGTTCATCGGCCCTTTTGTACTGCGGAATGCCTTGACGGCTCCTGAAGTGTTGGCACATCAGACATTCGTCCCAGAGTGTAGAGCATGACTCGTGCCAGACCAGGGAGCATCGATCAACTTATTGATTTAAAAGAAAATTAAATATTTACGCTGTTGATTTAAGGGCTCAAGAGTCCGGTTAACCGAATCGATTGATGGGTCGCGTTCGGAAAACCGAATGGGATCCTGAGGTCGCTGAGCACCTTGTGGGAGCGAGCCTGCTCGCGATGAGGTCAGCGCATCCAACATTGAAGTTGCCTGACACACCGCTATCGCGAGCAGACGGAACGCCGCCCGGCTGCTCCCACAGTGGATTTACGGCGCATTCCTGAATGCAAAAAGCCCCTGAATCGTGAGATTCAGGGGCTTTCGTTAAACCGGATTACCGATCAGGCCGCTTCGATCTTGCTGCGGTTCTGCTCGACCTTGTTCAGGTACAGCTGCACGTTCTCTTGCTCGGCCTTGGTGGTGAACAAGCCCAGTTTGCTGCGGCGCCAAAGAATGTCGTGAGCGGTGGTTGCCCACTCTTCACTGCACAGGTAATCGACTTCACGGGTGTAGAGGCCGCCACCCAGGTGTTCGCCCATGTCGTTCAGGTTCTGTACGCCTTCGAGCATGCGCCAGGTGCGGCTGCCGTAGGTGCTGGCCCAGCGTCGGGAAATTTCCGTCGGGACCCAGTCGAACTTGTCGCGAATCAACGCGCTCAAGGCTTGCGGCGTGGTCATGTCTTCGCCGCCCGGCAGGGTCGCCTGCGCGGTCCAGCTGGGCAAGATGCCCTTGAAGTACGGTGCCAGCTGCGCCATGGCCGATTCGGCCAGTTTACGGTAGGTGGTCAGCTTGCCACCGAACACCGACAGCAGTGGGGCTTCTTCAGTGCTGCCGGACAATGCCAGGGTGTAATCGCGGGTCACGGCCGAAGGATTGTCGGATTCGTCGTTGCACAGCGGACGAACACCGGAGTAAGTGTGCAGGATGTCGCTGCGGCTGACTTGTTTCTTGAAGTGCGCGTTGACCACGTTCAGCAAGTAATCGGTCTCGCCATCGGTGATCGCGACTTTCGCCGGGTCGCCAGTGTATTCGCGGTCGGTGGTACCGATCAGGGTGAATTGATTGAGGTACGGAATGGTGAACACGATGCGCTGGTCTTCGTTCTGCAAGATATGCGCGTGTTCGCCTTCGTACAGCTTCGGCACGATAAGGTGGCTGCCCTGGATCAGGCGGATGCCGTAAGGCGATTCCATCTTCAGGTCATCGCGAATGAACTTGGCGACCCATGGGCCGGCGGCATTCACCAGCGCCTTGGCGCGGATCGAGAACAGGCTGCCGTCGGCGCGTTCCAGGTTCAGTTCCCACAGGCCTTTGCTACGACGGGCGCTGACGCAACGGGTCTGGGTGTGAACGTGGGCGCCTTTTTCGCGGGCGGCCATGGCATTGAGCACCACCAGACGGGCGTCGTCGACCCAGCAGTCGGAGTATTCGAAGCCTTTGGTGATCTCGCTTTTCAGTGCGCTGTCGGCACCAAACTTCAGGCTTTTGGAGCCGGCGAGTTTTTCCCGCTTGCCGAGGTGGTCATAGAGGAACAGGCCGGCGCGGATCATCCACGCCGGACGCAGGTGCGGGCGGTGTGGCAGCACGAAACGCATCTGTTTGACGATATGCGGGGCCTTGGCCAACAGCACTTCACGCTCGGCCAGGGCTTCACGCACCAGACGGAACTCGTAATGTTCGAGGTAGCGCAGGCCGCCGTGGATCAGTTTACTGCTGGCGGACGAGGTGTGGCTGGCCAGATCGTCCTTTTCACAAAGGAACACCGAAAGACCGCGGCCGGCGGCATCCGCTGCAATCCCTACACCGTTGATCCCGCCGCCGATGACGGCGATATCGTAGACCTCGGCAAGAGGGGGCGTAGGCAAGGTTGAAGTGGGCATCGGCGGGCCTCGGTCATTCTTTTAATATTTGATTTCGAACATTAATGTTCATTTGCGAAAATGGTAGCGCATTAAGCCGGGCACGACCAGTCGACTTCGATTGAAAATACTGATCAAAGGGAGGCGAAAGGAAAATTTTCGAACATTCAGACGCGCGATAGAGCGCAGGAGGTGTGTTGCGTAGACGATCGTCATCGCGAGCAAGCTCGCTCCCACAGGATAGCGTGGACCCCTGTGGGAGCGAGCTTGCTCGCGATTGCGTCGGTACAGACGCCGGCGTTCTCGAGGGGGGTTAAACCACTTCCAGCCGAATCTTGTGCTGACTCAGCAGTTGGGCCAATGCCGGCACCGGTGCCTGATCGGTTACCAGGCAGTCGATCAGGCTGATCGGCCCCAGGCGAACCATCGCGTTGCGGCCGAACTTGCTTGAGTCCGCCGCCAGCAATACTTGCCGGGCGTTGGCGATGATTGCCTGGGAGACCCGTACTTCCTGGTAGTCGAAGTCGAGCAGGCTGCCGTCTTCATCGATACCGCTGATGCCGACCAGCGCAAAGTCGACCTTGAACTGGTTGATAAAGTCGACACTGGCCTGACCGACCACGCCGCCATCACGGCGTACGTTGCCACCGGCCAGCAGGACTTCGAAGTCATCCTTGGCGCTGAGGATCGAGGCGACGTGCAGGTTGTTGGTGATCACCTTGAGCTGGCTGTGATTGAGCAGCGCCCGGGCGATGGATTCGGTGGTGGTGCCGATATTGATGAACAGCGAGGCGTGATCGGGGATCTGTGCGGCGATGGCTTCGGCGATGCGTTGTTTCTCATCGCGCATCTGATCGGCACGCATGGCGTAGGCGGTATTTTCGACACTTGAATCGTAAGCTGCGCCGCCGTGATAGCGACGCAGCAAATTCACTTCCGCCAATTGATTGATATCGCGGCGGATGGTCTGCGGTGTAACGACGAACAGCTGAGCCATTTCCTCGATACTGACGTAACCGCGTTCGCGGACCAGTTCGAGGATTTGCTGCTGACGGGGAGGCAGATTCATGGGGCTTCCTTTGGGCTGCCGTGCAAAATTTGCCCATGATGCCGCAGGAATCTGCTCCCGACCAGTTACAACCAGATACGAGTCCGGCCGATGGCTTATTCAGCACCCTCGTGCGGTTCCCAGTCGCGGGTGCGGCTGACGGCTTTTTTCCAGCCGGAGTAGAGCTTTTCCTTCGCGGCTTCGTCCAGTTGCGGGTCGAACTCGCGCTCGATTACCGCCTTGCCGCGCAGCTCGTCCAGGCTGCTCCAGAAACCGCAGGCCAGGCCAGCCAGGTAAGCGGCGCCCAGGGCAGTGGTTTCACGCATTTGCGGGCGTTCGACCTTGGTGCCGAGGATGTCGGCCTGGAATTGCATCAGGAAGTTGTTCGCGACGGCGCCGCCGTCCACACGCAGGGCCTTGAGGCGTTCGCCAGAGTCCTGTTGCATGGCGTCAAGTACGTCGCGAGTCTGGTAGGCAATCGACTCCAGTGCTGCGCGAATGATGTGATCCACGCGTACACCGCGAGTCAGGCCAAACAGCGCACCACGGGCATACGGGTCCCAGTACGGCGCGCCCAGACCGGTGAAGGCTGGCACCAGGTACACGCCGTTGCTGTCCTTGACCTTGTTGGCGAAGTATTCGGTGTCGTGAGCGTCGTTGATGATCTTCAGTTCGTCACGCAGCCACTGAACGGTGGAACCACCGTTGAACACCGCGCCCTCCAGGGCGTAGGCGACTTCGCCGCGTGGGCCGCAGGCGATGGTGGTGAGCATGCCGTGCCTGGATTTCACCGCTTTGTCGCCGGTGTTCATCAGCAGGAAGCAGCCGGTGCCATAGGTGTTTTTCGCCTGGCCTGGCTCAACGCACATCTGGCCGAACAGTGCGGCCTGTTGGTCGCCAGCGATGCCGCCGATGGCGATGCCGCTCTTGGTGTGGCCGTAGATTTCTGACGACGATTTGACTTCCGGCAGCATCTCGCGAGGGATGTCGAGCACCTCCAGCATCTTCGCGTCCCACTCCAGGGTGTGGATGTTGAAGAGCATGGTACGCGAGGCGTTGGTGTAATCGGTGACGTGGGTCTTGCCGCCGGTAAATTTCCAGATCAACCAGCTGTCGATGGTGCCGAACAGCAGTTCGCCTTTGCGTGCACGTTCGCGGCTGCCTTCGACGTTGTCGAGGATCCACTTGAGCTTGGTGCCGGAGAAGTACGGGTCAGTGACCAGGCCTGTGGTTTCGCTGATGTACTGCTCATGGCCATCGCGTTTGAGCTGCTGGCAGATCTCGGTGCTGCGACGGCACTGCCAGACGATCGCGTTGTAGATCGGGCGGCCAGTGGTCTTGTCCCAGACCACGGTGGTTTCACGCTGGTTGGTGATGCCGATGGCTGCGACCTGATCGTGATGCAGGCCGGCTTGCGCCAGGGCCTCGACCATCACGGCGCTTTGGGTGGCGAAGATCTCCATCGGGTCGTGTTCAACCCAGCCGGCTTGCGGGTAATGCTGAGCGAATTCGCGTTGTGCGGTGCAGACCACGTTGGCGTCACGGTCGAAAATGATCGCCCGGGAGCTGGTCGTACCCTGATCAAGGGCAATGATGTAGTTCTTATTCTGAGTGTCGGTCATGTCGATTGCCTTGGACGAAATAAGGGAGTGGGTTGGGGGGCGTGATCAATGGTGGGCAGGATCACGCGCCGCCGCTTTCAGGAAATTCGTGCTTTGCCGTCAATGGCAGGTTCTGCATCCTTTGTAGCAGGTATGGCGATAGGCAGATGACGGGCAATCAGCCCGCGATAGGCCGCAGCGCCGAGGCAGGCACCCAGGATCGGTGCAAAGATCGGAATCAGGAAGTACGGGATATCACGTCCGCCAGTGAAGGAAATTTCACCCCAGCCAGCGAAGAAAGTCATCAGTTTAGGGCCGAAGTCTCGTGCCGGGTTCATCGCAAAACCGGTCAGCGGGCCCATCGAGCTGCCAATGACGGCGATCAGCAGGCCGATCAACAGCGGTGCCAGTGGACCCTTTGGCAGGCCATTGTTGTCGTCGGTCAGGGACATGATCACGCCCATCAGGATGGCGGTGATGATCACCTCAACCAGAAACGCCTGACCCGTCGACAGGGCAGGGTTCGGGAAGGTCGAGAACACCGAGGCCAGTTCGAGACTGGCTTTTGTGCCGCGAACCATCTGGTGAGTTTGTTCGAAATCGAAGAACAGATTGCTGTAAAGCGTGTAAACCAACAACGCTGCGCAGAAGGCGCCAGCGACCTGGGAGAAGATGTAGAACGGCAGTTTACGCTTCTCGAAATCGGCGAAAATGCTCAGCGCGATGCTGACGGCCGGGTTCAAGTGAGCGCCGGAAACACCCGCGGTCAGGTAGATCGCCATACTGACGCCGACCCCCCAGATGATACTGATCTCCCATAGGCCAAAGCTGGCACCCGCGACTTTGAGCGCGGCAACACAACCAGTACCAAAAAAGATCAATAAGGCAGTACCCAGGAACTCGGCCATGCATTGGCTCGAGAGCGATGGTTGTCGTAATGCAGTTGTCATTGGAAACATCCTTTTTTGTTGTTGTTGGGCGCTTTATTCGAAAGGGTTCGAGCGCTATTTTCACCGAGGCAGGATCCCCATCCTGGTCTCGGCTTACTGCCGGGTGCTGCGTAGAAACTTTTGCACATTATTCAGATTCGAAAAAATATAGACAAGAAACACTGCTGTCAAAGGTCGAAAGTGAACCATTGGTCATATTTTAACTATTCGTCAGGTGAATGATCATTTGGGTGGCCTCGGGAAGCCGCTGGATTTTCTCCTGTGTTTGCCTGTCCTTAAGGGATTAGGGCCCGGTAATAGAGCCTTTTGCTCAGTGATGGCCTAGAATCCAGCGCAGTGTTTTTCTTCTATCGCCAGGCCTGGAGCTGCCATGACGCCCGCATTGGATCTGTTAAAAAAAGTTCGTGCCGAACATCGTGTGCACAGTTATGAACATGATCCGAAGGCAGCATCCTACGGGTTGGAGGCCGCGGAAAAGCTTGGGCTGGATCCGGCACAGGTGTTCAAGACGTTGCTGGCGGCGAGTGAGAAGGGGGAATTGCTGGTGGCCGTGGTACCGGTCGTCGGAAGCCTGGACTTGAAGGCGCTGGCTCAGGCCGCCGGGGTGAAAAAAGTCGAAATGGCTGATCCCGCCGCAGCGCAACGGGCGACCGGCTACTTGCTGGGCGGAATCAGTCCGTTGGGGCAGAAGAAGCGTTTACGCACGTTCATTGATAACAGCGCTCAGCCTTTTGCGAGCATTTACGTCAGCGCGGGCCGGCGTGGTCTTGAGGTCGAGTTGGCGGCGACGGTGCTGGCCGAGCACACCCAGGCCAAATTCGCCGATATCGGTCGGGTCTGACTGCTGCGCTGTATGGTGAAAATCGGCAGGCTCTGTCTCTGGTTGCCGTGCCGTGACTCATGCATGCTCGTCCTCACCTACAAGAAGGAGAGCATCCATGCAGCTAGCGTTTCATCAGGTCGATGCATTCAGCGACCGACCGTTCAGTGGCAACCCGGCAATGGTCTATCGGCTCGACGCCTGGCTCGCCGATGAGCTGATGCAAAAAATCGCCGCCGAACACAATCTCGCGGAAACCGCGTTTGTGGTGCGTGAGGCTCAAGGTTGGCATATCCGCTGGTTCACGCCGACCACCGAGGTGCCGTTGTGCGGTCATGCAACGCTGGCCAGCGCTTATGTGTTGTTCGAAATCTATAAAGAACCGGTTGAACGCCTCGACTTCATCAGCAAATCCGGCCCTTTGAGTGTGAGTCGGGAAGGTGAACGGCTATGGCTGGACTTTCCGGCGATCGAGCCACGCGAAGTGGACGTGACCCTCGATGTGGAGCGGGCGCTGGGCGTGCGGGCGCTTGATATGCGGGGTTCCAACGAATTGTTCGTGGTGTTGGAGTCGGAGCAGGCGGTGCTCGATTGCCAGCCGGACATGGTCGCGCTGGCAAAGTTGCCCTGGCTTGGCGCAATCATCACGGCGCGCGGTACGCAGCATGATTTCGTCTCGCGCTACTTCGCACCGGCCATCGGTATCAACGAAGACCCGGTCACCGGCTCGACTCATTGCATCCTGATCCCGTACTGGTCGCAGCGTCTGGGCAAATCAAGCCTGACGGCGTATCAGTGTTCGGCGCGGGGAGGGGAGTTGTTCTGCCGTCTGGAAGGGGATCGGGTGAAGATCGGCGGCAATGCGACGCTGGTGGCCAGCGGGACGTTGATGCTCGGTTGACGGAAACCTACTGTGGGAGCGAGCCTGCTCGCGATGGCTGCGCATCAGTTAACGATGATGTCGACTGATACTCTGCCATCGCGAGCAGGCTCGCTCCCACATTTAATCCGTGTTGGTCAGTTGGCGGTGCTGTACCGACGAACCCCGGACTCTACCGCCGGAATGTGCGCTGCCGTGCTGCCGGATGCCTGGAACAGCACCAGGTGTTCGGCGGCCACGCGAATACCGACATTGGCGCCAACCAGATGATCGGCATGGCTCGGGAAGATCGATTCCAGTTGGCTGCCGGTCGGCAACTGCAAGCGATACAAGGTCGATGCGCCCAGAAAGGTCTTGCCGACGATCTGTGCCTTGAGCGGGCTGTCTGGCGCGTAAACGATGTCGTCCGGGCGCAGCAACACATCCACCGCGCTACCCGTTGGCCAGGTGTACGCGCGATTACCGCGCAGCACACCCAGTTCGGTCTGCACCGATTCCGGGGTCTGCAACTGACCGCGAATGAAGTAACCCTGGCCGATAAAACTCGCCACAAACGGCGTCTGTGGTTCGTGATACAGGTTGTAAGGGGTGTCCCACTGCTCCAGCCGACCTTCCTTGAAGACACCGACCTGATCGCTGACGGCGAAGGCTTCTTCCTGGTCGTGAGTTACCAGAATCGCACTGGTGCCACGCGTCTTGAGGATGTCCCGGACTTCATGGCTGAGCTTGCGTCGTAATTCGCCATCGAGGTTGGAGAACGGTTCATCGAGCAACAGCAGCTGCGGTTCCGGTGCCAACGCCCGGGCCAGTGCAACCCGTTGTTGCTGACCGCCAGAGAGCTCATGGGGGAAGCGCTTGCCGAGGTTCTTCAGGTTGACCAGTTCAAGCATCTCTTCGCTGACCCGATCTTTCTGTGGATGCTTGCGAATGCCAAAGGCAATGTTCTCGGCCACACTCAGGTGCGGGAACAGTGCGTAGTCCTGGAACACCATGCCGATCCGGCGTTTCTCCGGTGCGAGGGTAAAACCGGCGCTGGAGATGGTTTCACCAGCCAGCTGGATTTCCCCTTCGTGAACCGGTTCAAAGCCTGCAATCGCGCGCAGGGTGGTGGTCTTGCCGCAGCCGGACGAGCCGAGCAGACAGCCGATGTCACCGGCATTGAGGTGCAGGTTAAGGTTCTGGACGACCCGCTGGTCTTGATAGCCGCAGGCCAGATTGCGCAGGTTCAGCAGCAATGAATGACTCATGCGTGGTGATACGCAGGCTCAACCAGAAATTCGAGCAGGGCTTTTTGCGCATGCAGACGGTTCTCGGCCTGATCCCAGGCGACCGAACGCGGGTCGTCGAGCAAATCGAGGCTGATTTCTTCTCCGCGGTGGGCGGGCAGGCAGTGCATGAACAGCACATCCTCTGCGGCCAGATCGAGCAAGGCACGATTGACCTGGAATGGCGCGAACAGTTTGAGGCGCTTGGCGGTTTCTTCTTCCTGGCCCATAGAGGTCCAGACGTCGGTGCTGACCAGATGAGCGCCGCGTACCGCATCCCGAGGATCGCGGACGATGGTCACCCGATCGCCGGCCTTGGCCACGAACTCAGGGTTCGGCTCATAACCTTCAGGGCAGGCGATGCGCAGCTGGAAGTCGAACTGGATCGCCGCTTCTATATAGCTGTTGCACATGTTGTTGCCGTCGCCGATCCAGGCCACGGTCTTGCCCTGGATCGAACCGCGATGTTCGAGGAAGGTTTGCATGTCAGCCAGCAACTGGCACGGGTGCAGGTCATCGGACAGGCCGTTGATCACGGGCACGCGGGAGTTGGCGGCGAATTCGGTCAGGGTGCTGTGGGCAAAGGTACGGATCATCACCGCATCGAGCATGCTCGACATGACAATGGCGCAGTCGCCGATCGGCTCGCCACGACCCAATTGGGTGTCACGTGGCGACAGGAAGATCGCCTGGCCGCCGAGCTGGATCATGCCGGCTTCGAACGAAATACGGGTGCGGGTCGAGGACTTCTCGAAAATCATCCCGAGCACACGATTTTTCAACGGCTCGAACAGTACACCGCGGTTACGCAGGTCTTTGAGCTCAATACCTCGACGGATCACGCTGACCAGCTCTTCGGGCGTGCAATCCATCAGGGAGAGAAAGTGCCTTGCGCTCATCATTGACTACCTTTTTGCAACAGACCGCAGATACTCAAAGCCTTGTTTAACTGAAAAACGGGCGAGACCTGCGGCGAAAGCCGCACGGGGCGACGAAATAGGGGAAGGCGCGATCTTATAATTAAATGTCGCGTCTTACCAATAGGGCTACGGTTTTTAGGGGATTTCAGAGGGGCTACGGGAAAACCGCAGTAGCGCTTTTGAAGCCTGTTTCCTGACAGCAGCAACCTCTTTGTACACTGCACTCGCGAGCCATTGCAATCAATCGGGGCGGCTAAAGCACGGTATCGGTCGGTTTTTGACTCGTTGGCCAAGGCGTTTGCAGGCAGGATCCGGCAAGCCTTCGGGCTGAAACATTTCCTAATCGAAAGTGCTGGGTTATAAATAACTCACGAGCAACGCAGGAAGCCTCTGGAATGGAATCTAAAGAACAGCAGTTGATGGAGTTGCTCGGCCTGACGGCGCGGTCCCTGACCCACCTGACCGCCTCTGTGACGTCGATGTCCTTCGAGTTGTTGCGTAGCGAAGATGAGGTGACCAAGGCCGCCGGTCGACGGATGATCGACCGTATGGCCACCATCAGTGCCGGGCTCGATGAACACTGGCGGCTGATCGGCGAGCTGACGGGTGTGCATGTCGCTCATGAGCAGATCGAAACCCTCCAGGAAATCCAGTTGCAGGCACCGCCCAGGCTTCCACAGGGCTGATATCGGCTGGCCTGATGGCCCTCGATTCACAAGACGAACGTCGCTGGCGCAGCGGTCAGTCACGGCCCATAGTTTTGTTCCCGCAACCTCACACGGGTTGCCCTGAATAGAACAGAGAATGGCCATGACCAAGACTCTTCATCACCGTGCCTGCCACCTGTGTGAAGCCATTTGCGGCTTGACCATCGAAACCACTGCATCCGATGCTGGCGTGCAAATCACCTCGATCAAGGGTGATCCGCAGGACAGCTTCAGTCGCGGTCACATCTGCCCCAAGGCGGTGGCGCTGCAAGACATCCAGAATGACCCAGACCGCCTGCGACAGCCCATGCTGCGGGTTGGTAGCGAGTGGCAGGCGATTGCCTGGGACGAGGCGTTTACGCTGGTCGCCGAACGCCTGTCGGCGATTCAGGAGCGCCATGGTCAGAACGCCGTTGCGGTTTATCAGGGCAATCCCAGCGTGCACAACTATGGGTTGATGACTCACAGCAATTACTTTCTCGGCTTGCTCAAAACCCGCAACCGTTTCTCTGCCACCTCGGTCGATCAATTGCCTCACCATCTCACCAGTCATTTGATGTATGGCCATGGTTTGCTGCTGCCGATTCCGGACATCGACCACACCGATTTCATGCTGATCCTGGGCGGCAATCCGCTGGCCTCCAACGGCAGCATCATGACCGTACCGGATGTCGAAAAGCGCTTGAAGGCCATTCAGGCCCGAGGCGGCAAAGTGGTGGTGGTCGATCCGCGTCGCAGCGAGACGGCAGCGATTGCCGATCAGCATGTGTTCGTCCGTCCGGGCGGTGACGCGGCTCTGTTGTTCGGGTTGCTCAATACGCTGTTCGCTGAAGGTCTGACCCGCGACAGTCATTTGCCGGTAGACGGGCTGGAGGCGGTTCGTCAGGCCGTCGCATCCTTCAGTGCTGAGGCCATGAGCCCTCTGTGCGCGGTGCCGGCCGGGCAGATCCGTCAGCTGGCGCGAGACTTCGCGGCGGCGAAGACCGCCGTGTGTTATGGCCGTATGGGCGTTTCTACTCAGGCGTTCGGCACCTTGTGTCATTGGTTGGTGCAGTTGATCAATCTGGTCACCGACAATCTTGATCGGGTGGGCGGCGCGCTGTGCACCGAGCCAGCGGTCGACCTGGTGGCGTCCACCTCGGGCGGGCATTTCAATCTATGGCAAAGCCGTGTCTCGGGCCGTCCGGAATATGCCGGTGAGTTTCCAGTGTCGGCGCTGGCCGAAGAGATGCTCACCGAAGGCGAAGGGCAGGTGCGGGCGTTGATCACCGTGGCCGGCAACCCTGTGTTGTCGACGCCCAATGGCCGACAGCTGGAGCAGGCGCTGGATGGGTTGGAGTTCATGCTCAGCATCGACCTGTACATCAATGAGACCACGCGTTACGCCGACTTGATTCTGCCCTCGACCTCGGCGTTGGAAAACGATCACTACGACACCACGTTCAATATGTTCGCGGTGCGCAATGTCAGCCGTTTCAATCGGGCCATCCTGCCCAAGCCGGAAGGTGCGCTGCACGATTGGGAAATTTTCGTCGGCCTGGCCCAGGCCTTTGCCGCGAAGACTGGCAAGGAGCTCAAACCAACGATGCCCCCCGCGAAGATGATCGACCTCGGTTTGCGAGCCGGGCGCTATGGTGATGCTTCGCCGCACAAACTGTCGGTGGCGAGCTTGTTCGATCATCCTCATGGGGTCGACCTTGGCGCTCTCCAGGCAAACCTGGCTCCGCGTCTGAAAACCGCCAATCAGCGCGTGCAGGCGGCGCCACCGGCGATCCTGGCCGACCTCGCGCGATTTGCCGCGTTGCAAGCGCCGCCTGCCGATGAGCTGTTGATGATCGGTCGGCGCCATGTGCGCAGCAATAACTCGTGGATGCACAACTACCACCGCTTGGTGAAAGGTAAGCCGCGTCATCAGTTATTGATGCACCCGGATGATCTCTCCAGTCGCGGGCTGATCGATGGGCAGCGGGTGCGGGTCAGCTCACGGGTTGGGGTCATTGAAGTTGAAGTACTGAGCAGCGTCGAGATGATGAAAGGCGTGGTCAGTCTGCCACACGGTTGGGGTCATGCCCGACCGGGAGTGCAAATGACCATTGCCATGGGGCAGCCGGGCTCCAGCGCCAATGACCTGACCGATGAGCGCCAGCTCGATGAGTTGTCCGGAAACGCGGCGCTCAATGGTGTGCCGGTGACTGTCGCGGCGGCGTAGGTATGTCTGTTGGGGAGACCGAGCATGGCGCTCGGCTTTCCGTTACAATGCGTCACCGTGCCGACAACTGAGTCGGAAAGTTCAGCCGAGGTGCTCCATGGATATCATCGAAACTATTAAAGAGCAGATTGCTAACAACACCATTCTGCTTTACATGAAAGGCTCGCCGAATGCCCCACAGTGTGGCTTCTCCGCGAAAGCCGCTCAGGCCGTCATGGGCTGTGGTGAGAAGTTCGCTTACGTGGACATCCTGCAGAATCCGGAAATTCGTGCCAACCTGCCAAAGTACGCCAACTGGCCAACCTTCCCGCAACTGTGGGTCGGTGGTGAGCTGGTCGGTGGTAGCGACATCATGACTGAAATGGCCGCTGACGGTTCGTTGCAAGCCACGATCAAAGCTGCTGTCGAAAAAGCCGCAGCGAACAAGAGCGAAGCCTGATCCGCTTTTGTGGGAGCGAGCCTGCTCGCGAATGCGGTCTGTCAGTCAATTGTGATGTCGACTGACACGACGCTATCGCGAGCAGGCTCGCTCCCACAGGGATTTTGGTAAAGACCGGAATTCAGTAATAAAAAGCCCCCGCATCTTGTGAGAGAGCGGGGGCTTTTTATTGAGTCGAGATTAGCGCCGTAGAACTTACTCGTCGCCCATCTGTGATTGCAGATAGTTCTCGATACCCACTTTGTCGATCAGGCCCAGTTGAGTTTCCAGCCAGTCGATATGTTCTTCTTCGGATTCGAGAATGTCTTCGAGCAGTTCACGGCTACCGAAGTCACCGACTGTTTCACAGTGAGCGATAGCCACTTTGAGGTCGGCATGGCCGATGCGCTCGATACGCAGGTCACACTCAAGCATTTCCTTGGTGTGCTCGCCGATGTGCAGCTTGCCCAAGTCCTGGACGTTTGGCAGGCCTTCGAGAAACAGGATGCGCTTGATCAGCTTGTCCGCGTGTTTCATTTCGTCGATGGATTCGTGGTATTCGTGCTTGCCGAGCTTGTTCAGGCCCCAATCTTCATACATGCGCGCATGCAGGAAGTACTGATTGATTGCGACCAGCTCATTGGCAAGAATCTTGTTGAGGTGCTGGATGACTGTGATGTCGCCTTTCATGATGGGGTCCCGCCCTTTAATTACCCTATATAAGGCGGAGTTTGAGCCGAGCAGTTGTTAGTGTCAAACCTAAGTTGTTGAATAATAAATGAAAATTAATCTGAATAAGAATGTTTGTGTTCCGCATCCTGACGCTAAGCGGTTGAATTATGGGCATAAAAAAACCGGACACTAAGTCCGGTTCTTCAGGATGTTCTATTTACGCTGCGGAAAACTCTGCAGGGTAGGGGATCGCCGCTTGGCTCAACTGCAATTCGGCCAGGGTTTCACGTACCACTTGCTTGGCAAGGCAGGCGCATTTGCCACATTGGCTGGCAACGCCGGTGGCTTGGCGCACCTCACGGTAGCTGCAGCAGCCTTCATAAATCGCATCGCGGATTTTGCCGTCGGTGACGCCAGTGCAGAGGCAGACATACATAAAGTGAGAACCGTCGTTGGTTATGGCTCAATTGCGACGGATCTTAATGTTAACGAGAATGATTGTCAAAGTGGTTTCGGCAAGCTTTGCGCCAGAGCAGCGACTGTCTGACGAACGGCATGGCGAGGCCCGGGAGTCTGTTACGAAAACCGGCGCCGAGGTTTTTGATGTCGTTGTAAAAACGCTAAGAGCTGGTCAAAAACGCGGTGTATGATGCTCGGTCCTTGCGAAGGGCACTCGATTCATGAACTTGTCGTTTATCCACGACAGACTGGTTCGATACCGTTCTTCACGCCACCACACCAGGAGATATCCAATGAGCGTACTCGTAGGCAAACAAGCCCCTGACTTCACCGTACCGGCCGTACTCGGCAATGGCGAAATCGTTGACAGCTTCACCCTGTCCTCGGCCATCAAAGGCAAATACGGCCTGGTGTTCTTCTACCCACTGGACTTCACCTTCGTCTGCCCGTCCGAGCTGATTGCTCTGGACCACCGCATGGCTGACTTCAAGGCACGCAACGTTGAAGTGATCGCTGTTTCGATCGACTCGCACTTCACCCACAACGCCTGGCGCAACACCCCGATCAATGCCGGCGGCATCGGTCAGGTTAAGTACACCATGGCTGCCGACATCAAGCAGGAAATCATGAAAGCCTACGACGTTCAGTCCGCAGACGGCGTGGCTTTCCGTGGCGCGTTCCTGATCGACGACAAAGGTGTTGTTCGCTCGCAGATCGTCAACGACCTGCCACTGGGTCGTAACATGGAAGAACTGATTCGTCTGGTCGACGCCCTGCAATTCCACGAAGAGCACGGCGAAGTTTGCCCGGCTAACTGGAAAAAAGGCGACAAGGGCATGACTGCTTCGCCAGAAGGCGTTGCGGCTTACCTGACCGAGAACGCTGGCAAGCTGTAAGCCACGCGTCAGGCATAAAAAAAACCGGCTGCTAAGGCCGGTTTTTTTATGGGCGGGATAAATCCTGCGACTGGCTCAGTCGTTGAAATCTTCCCAGCCGCCCATTTGTTTCCAGCGATTGACGATGCCGCAGAACAGGTCGGCAGTTTTTTCGGTGTCGTAGCGTGCCGAGTGGGCCTCGCGACCGTCGAAGTCGATGTCGGCAGCCTGGCATGCCTTGGCCAGGACCGTTTGACCGTAAGCCAGACCTGCCAGTGTCGCGGTGTCGAAGCTGGAGAACGGGTGAAACGGATTGCGCTTCATGTCCAGGCGAGCAACGGCTGCGTTGAGGAAGCCCAGGTCGAAGCTGCTGTTGTGGCCGACCAGGATCGCCCGTTTGCAGCCGTTGGCCTTCAGCGCCTTGCGCACACCGCGGAAGATATCGGTCAGGGCTGCTTCTTCACTCACCGCCATGCGCAGTGGATGATCGAGCTTGATCCCGGTGAACTCCA
This sequence comes from Pseudomonas sp. 6D_7.1_Bac1, assembly GCF_025465945.1. Taxonomy (GTDB): domain Bacteria; phylum Pseudomonadota; class Gammaproteobacteria; order Pseudomonadales; family Pseudomonadaceae; genus Aquipseudomonas. The sequence goes on from NZ_JANLNW010000034.1 coordinate 127,683, forward strand.
GCGCTGCGGCTTCGACGTTTGCGCCTTCGAACGGCTCTACGCGGAAGAAGTAGGTGTGCTCGGGGTACACAAAGCCCTTTTCGTCCATGCCGATGGTAGTGGCGGCAATTTCCAGCAAGGCGTCAGTGGCACAGTTGAAACCACCGGTTTCAACATCGACGACGACTGGCAGGTATCCACGGAACCTGGCTGCCATCGGGTGGCGTGAACCGCCACCGCCTGAACCTTCCTGTTCGTCGTCGAAATGGTCTTCACTCACGCGTGTTCCTCCAGCAGGCGCCAGCGCAGTTTTTCACCGGCGCGCAGCGGGATGACAGTCAGCTCGCCGAACGGCAGGCTGGTTGGGGCGGTCCATTCTTCGCGGACCAGGGTAATGCGGTCGGTGTTCACCGGCAGGCCGTAGAAACGCGGACCGTTGAGGCTGGCGAAGGCTTCGAGCTTGTCCAGCGCATTGCGCTGTTCAAAGGCCTCGGCGTACATCTCGATCGCCGCATAAGCGGTGTAGCAACCGGCACAGCCACACGCTGTTTCTTTGGCGTGCTTGGCGTGCGGGGCCGAGTCGGTGCCCAGGAAGAACTTTTCGCTGCCACTGGTAGCGGCGTCAAGCAGGGCGACCTGGTGCGTATTGCGCTTGAGAATCGGCAGGCAATAGAAGTGCGGACGAATCCCGCCCACCAGCATGTGATTGCGGTTGTACAGCAGGTGGTGAGCGGTGATGGTTGCGCCAACGTTGGCCGAAGCTTCGTTGACGAACTGCACGGCATCGCTGGTGGTGATGTGTTCGAACACCACTTTGAGCGTAGGGAAACGCTCCACGACCCGGCGCATGTGCTCGTCGATGAAGATTTTCTCGCGGTCGAAGACATCGACATCGCCACGAGTAATTTCACCGTGAACCAGCAAGAGCATTCCGACCTCGGCCATGGCCTCGATCGCAGGGAAGATCTTGTCGATGCTGGTAACACCAGAATCCGAGTTGGTGGTCGCGCCAGCCGGATACAGCTTGGCGGCGTGAACGAATCCGCTGGCCTTGGCCTCGCGAATTTCGTCGGGGGTAGTCCGGTCGGTCAGGTAGAGCACCATCAACGGTTCGAAACGGCTGCCGGCCGGGCGCGCAGCGAGAATGCGCTGGCGATAGGCGTCGGCTTCAGCGGCGTTGCGCACCGGTGGTACCAGGTTAGGCATGATGATGGCGCGACCAAAGGTACGCGCGACATCCGCGACAGTATTGGGCAACACGGCACCATCGCGAAGATGAATATGCCAGTCGTCGGGACGCAGCAGGGTCAGGCGGTCGGACATTGGGGATTCCAGGCGGGTCAAACTCAAGGGAATGCTACCGGAAAAGACTCTTCCAGGCACTCGCTATCAAGTTTTGCAGCAAGCTTCCGATATGACAAAGGTATGCCGTAATCATGTGTATCGGTCTTTTTGTTGTAGAAACCAGTGGAGCCTCCCGTGCGCCAGCGTTATTTAGCCTTGCTCAGCGTGTTTGCCAGCCTTCCTGCAATGGCGCTCACTTTCCAGACGCGTCTGGAGAGCATCGAGTGGACGGTCGAAGGCGACAAGTTCGAATGCCGCCTCACACAACCGATTACTGATTTCGGCTCGGGTGAGTTCGTGCGGCGTGCAGGCGAGCAGGTAATCTTTCGTCTGAAGGCTTACAACCCCATGATCGCGGGCGGTTCGGCGACGTTACTAGCCGCTGCGGCGCCTTGGCAGCCGGGGCGCGATGATATCAATCTGGGGTCGGTCAAAGTCGGCAGTGGTGATGTGCTGTTCAACAGTTCGCAACTCCAGGCCGGACGCCTTATCGGCGGTTTGATGGATGGTCGCAGTCCGCTGGTTCGTCATTATTCGCGTGATGGCGGGGTGTCGGAAGTCCGTTTGTTGCCGGTCAAGTTCAGCAAGGCCTACGCCGACTATCAGGTGTGCGTCGCCAAGTTGTTGCCGATGAATTACGAACAGGTGAAGCAGGCCGAGGTTGGATTCCCGGGCGGTGGTATCGATCTGGACGCGCAGGCCAAGGCCAAGCTGCAGGTGATGCTGACGTTCATGAAGGCCGACCCGACGGTCAATCACATTGAGCTCGATGGTCATTCCGATAACAGCGGCAATCGCCTGACCAACCGCGATCTGTCCCGGCGCAGAGCGTTGGCGGTGATGGACTTCTTCAAGGCCAATGGCATTGAGGAGTCACAGATCACGATGCGCTTTCACGGCGAGCGTTATCCGTTGGCCCCCAACACCAACACCGCCAATCGGGCCAAGAATCGCCGGGTCAACGTTCATCTTGAACGCGTCGCACCCACCGACAAACCGGTCCCGCAAGTCAGTACTGCAAGCAACGCGGCAGCGACCTCCTGAACCGGCTGTAATCGTCGTTCGCTCGACATAATCTGTCGCTTCATCGTCATAAGCTGTCGCGCCTCTGTAAATTATCCGCTCGCAGCGGTAGACTTCTCGGCTTTCCGTAGAACCCCGTGGAGTGATGGCATGGCGGACGTAAACAAGGTCGTTCTGGCGTATTCCGGCGGCCTGGACACTTCGGTGATCCTCAAGTGGCTGCAAGATACTTATAACTGTGAAGTGGTGACCTTTACCGCTGACCTGGGTCAGGGTGAAGAGGTCGAGCCGGCCCGCGCCAAGGCACAAGCCATGGGCGTAAAAGAAATCTACATCGACGATCTGCGCGAAGAATTCGTGCGTGATTTCGTTTTCCCGATGTTCCGCGCCAACACCGTTTACGAAGGCGAGTACCTGCTGGGTACTTCCATCGCTCGTCCGTTGATCGCCAAACGCCTGATCGAAATCGCCAACGAAACCGGCGCTGACGCCATTTCCCACGGCGCCACCGGCAAGGGCAATGACCAGGTTCGTTTCGAACTGGGCGCCTATGCGCTCAAGCCTGGCGTGAAAGTGATCGCTCCCTGGCGCGAGTGGGACCTGCTGTCCCGCGAGAAGCTGATGGACTATGCCGCGAAGCACGCGATCCCGATCGAACGTCACGGCAAGAAGAAATCCCCGTACTCGATGGATGCCAACCTGCTGCACATCTCCTATGAAGGCGGCGTGCTGGAAGACACCTGGACCGAGCACGAAGAAGACATGTGGCGCTGGACCGTCTCCCCGGAGAACGCTCCTGACAAGGCGCAGTACCTGGAACTGACTTACCGCAACGGCGACATCGTTGCACTGGACGGCGTCGAAATGACTCCGGCTACCGTGCTGGCGACCCTGAACCGCATCGGTGGTGAACACGGTATCGGCCGTCTGGACATCGTCGAGAACCGTTACGTCGGCATGAAGTCCCGTGGCTGCTACGAGACCCCTGGCGGCACCATCATGCTGCGCGCTCACCGGGCGATCGAGTCGATCACTCTGGATCGTGAAGTGGCTCACCTCAAAGACGAGCTGATGCCTAAATACGCCAGCCTGATCTACACCGGTTACTGGTGGAGCCCTGAGCGTCTGATGCTGCAACAGATGATCGATGCTTCCCAGGCGCATGTGAACGGCGTGGTTCGCCTGAAGCTGTACAAAGGCAACGTGATCGTTACCGGTCGCAAATCCGACGAGTCGTTGTTCGACGCCAACATTGCTACCTTCGAAGAAGATGGCGGCGCCTACAACCAGGCTGACGCCGCCGGCTTCATCAAGCTGAACGCCCTGCGTATGCGCATTGCTGCAAACAAAGGCCGCAAGCTGTTCTGATGCCTCTAGGAGGTGTGGCCCCGTTTTTAACGGGGCCACCCTTCGAGCGATGAATTCATGTGTGGGCAACTGTCTTTTGAATCTATGTCGCTAAGGTTGAAGCTTTAGTTACCTGGATTGTCTGTATCTCCTTTCTGTTTTGTTTTTGTCAGAGGCTATTTATCCTGTCACTCGATGCAGGGTAGGTGTCAATGCTGGCTGACGACTGTCATTGCCAGCGTGCTCAAGTTATAAATCATGTAAAAAGAGTCTTTGGATTCTAGTGTTTTTGCATCTGATTTTTTGAGTGATCTTTCGTTAATGAGATGTTCCGACTCGCAGTTCGCAAGAAATACGATCGTTTCACTGTGTTCGTGGTTTCTCAAATGGACAGTGGTCATCACGTTGTCGAGATCTTTCTTTTTGCGTACCCATCGGGCATCAATGATTCGCATGCCCTGTACCGCAGGAGGTAAAGACACCCGGTGCTGGGTGGACAGGTTTGCGATGAGCGTTATATAGGCTGGTGGGTCTTGCACGCTCTGAAGCAGATAGTCAGGTTTGCCTCGCTTGGGTGTGGACTTTGCAGAGGAGTGACTGTGTAGTTTATCTGGCTGGGCTTGAGTGCTTTCTTTGATTGAGTTCGGTTGATTATCCTGTTCGATAGATGCAGTGATGGCGGCGTTGCTGCTTTTTTCTGGTCGTGCAGCGTCGTCGATGACTTTTACAAACTGTTTGCTCTTTTGAAAGTCAGAGGGCGCATACAAAGACTTATAGTTAAAGTTCAGCGTGATGAAGAACAGGAAGAGCAGGTAGAAAGGGAAGCTGATCAGAAACCAGATGTAGATTTCGCGCTCCTGGTTGTCGAGGAAGGGCAATGAAACGGCCGCCGATGTTTCGGAAAGTGCCGCGAATATCGCAATTATAGTCATCGGATTGGTTATTTTCTGTTGAGGTTTCTTCATGCTGAGTGCTCATTGAAAAGTATTCTCTAGTGGATTCCTTGTGGGTGAAGATGTTAAGTGATGGTTATTGTTTTATGTGGAGTGGTCACTGCCTGTAAATGGTTTTGTAGGGGGGGGGGCTGTTTTGCAGTTTTATCACTATTTAGAATGGATCAATAGCTTTCTTTTAGTGTGGTTTGTATACGTATTCAAAGATCAGTTTGTTTTATATTATTAGACGGTCAAGGGGATAACTGGGTGTTGGGGGTTGTTGGGTGGAGCGCTGGCCGTCTTGCAGGTTTTTGTTTGGTATCAGTATGGCGCTGGAACTCGCCGGTTATTTTTGATAGTAGACCAGTGTTTAAGACTTGTCGGGATACCGTGCGTGCTGTCAGGTGATTTTCTTCGACGCTCGCTGAAAAAAAACAGTTGGTCAGAGAATGGTAAAGCCTCGAGTAAACTTTAAGAGACATTGTTTTTTATGAATTCTTGTAGGGGGAATCCTTGTTGTTTGTAGGGATTGTCTCTCGGTGTGGGTGCTTGGGGTGGGCAGCATCCCAAGGTCGAAACGACTACGCTATTGTGCGGGCTCTAAAAATTCGAACAGCGAAAATTGGACTTGCCCATGAATAAAGTGCTGATCGTGGATGATCACCCCGTCATTCGTCTTGCTGTACGTATGCTAATGGAACGTCATGGCTACGAAGTCATTGCTGAAACGGACAATGGTGTAGATGCATTGCAACTTGCTCGTGAACATATGCCGGATATCGTGATACTGGATATCGGGATTCCGAAACTGGATGGCCTGGAAGTTATTGCACGCTTGACCTCGGCCACCATGCCTTTGAGAGTGCTGGTCTTGACGTCACAGGCACCTGGACATTTTTCAATGCGTTGCATGCAGGCGGGGGCTGCCGGGTATGTCTGCAAACAGCAGGATCTTACCGAGCTGCTCAGTGCAATCAAGGCGGTATTGTCCGGGTACAGTTACTTTCCGAATCAAGCCTTGCACTCGGTTCGTTCAAGTTTGGGGAATGCGAGTGAAGCAGACATGGTGGATCGACTGTCTGGAAGAGAGATGATGGTTTTGCAACAGTTGGCCCGAGGCAAGACCAACAAAGAGATTGCCGACGGAATGTTCCTCAGCAATAAAACCGTCAGTACTTACAAAACGCGTCTGCTGTTAAAGCTGAATGCTCGCTCGCTGGTTGACCTGATAGAGCTTGCGCAGCGTAATGGTCTGGTTTGATCCTTTTGGGGTGAGTAGTGCTTTGCGAGTGGAATACGCTTGAAGGTAAGCCGAGTCGGGTCGGATTTTGAGCAGCGGGTGGCTTGCCCTGATGTCCCAGCCACTCTGGATCCAGTGAACCAGAAAGCACTGCCCTTGCGATTGACGAGGCGCGGTATGCGGCTTTTTTGCCGCGGTTGAGGGCTGGGTGAAAAGCCTCCATTTCGGGAGGCTTTCAGGTGTTAAAGGTCAAAATCGTAATCGGCCAGTTGCTTTTGCAAGCGGCGCTCCTCCAAGAGATTATCGATGGTGCGACGTTTGCTCAGGTTGGTCTTCGCTACCTCTACCACAGGCTCGGCATCATCGGCCTCAACAGGGATGAAGTCGTCTTCTGTGTCCAGTTGTTCTTTGCCAGTGCTCATAAGGTTAACTCCAGGCTAAGACTGCCATTGGCGCCCCTTATATCGACAATCTCCTGGCGGGTAAAAAAGATTTTTTCAATCGATAAATCAATAAAAGCAATAGAGCCTCAATCGTCAGAGGTCTTTTGCTTGTATTCGCACAGGTCTTCGATCCGACAGCTGCCACAGCGGGGCTTGCGAGCCAGGCAAACGTAGCGCCCGTGGAGGATGAGCCAGTGATGGGAGTCGAGCAGAAACTCCTTGGGAACAAACTTCATCAGTTTCTTCTCCACCTCGACGACATTCTTGCCCGGCGCTAATCCTGTACGGTTGCTGACCCGGAAGATATGCGTGTCAACGGCCATGGTCAATTGACGAAAAGCCGTGTTCAGCACCACGTTCGCGGTCTTTCTACCTACCCCGGGCAGCGCTTCGAGTTCCTCGCGCGTTTGCGGTACTTCGCCACCATGAAGCTCTACCAGCATTCGGCAGGTTTCGATGACATTTTTTGCCTTGCTGTTGAACAGGCCGATGGTCTTGATGTAGTCGGACAATCCTTCTACGCCGAGCGCATAGATCGCTGCCGGCGTATTGGCCACCGGAAACAACTTGGCGGTGGCCTTGTTGACGCCCACATCAGTGGACTGCGCGGAAAGGATCACAGCAATCAACAGTTCGAAGGGCGACGAGTAGGCCAGTTCGGTTTTCGGTTCCGGATTGTCTTCGTGAAGCCGGCGGAAAATTTCCAGACGTTTAGCGGCATTCATGGGTAGAGCATTTCCTTGAAGGCGGTCAGTGTGATGTTGAGGCTCTAGGCCAGGCTTGTTTTGCGGCTATGAGCAGTCCCAGCAGGATAAACCCGCCAGGCGCGATGGTGGCCAGTCGGATGCCACCGTCTGCGATAAACAGCCAGCCTTGCCCGTTCGAACCGATAATTGCGCTCAACCAGGACAGATGGTCAGCGAATGATCCATTGCCAATGCCTTCTCGCAACAAGCCTAGAGCAACCATCAGCCCAAAAAACAGGCCGGACAGGCGAACCCGATCCCTGCGGCCTGCCTGGGTGAAAAACCCGTTGTGCTCCAGCGCAACACACTGCAGGGCAATCAGCCCTGCATAAATGCCCAGGTGTTGGTGCAGTTCAAAGGCCCAGGCCTGCAATGCCAAAGTAGCGAGGCTGGTCAACGTGGCGGCGAGCACGATGCTGGCGATCAACTGCATGGCCGGGATGATTCGCGGCCGCAACACGCTCATCTTCATGCCGTAAACACTGATGACCAGTAGCGACAGCAGCGACAGGCCCAAGGCTTTTACCAAGGAGTCACTGGCGCCGATCAGGGGGGTCAATATCAGCGAGTTCTGCAGCACCGAGGTCTTGTTCATTGGCCACTCCCGGTCAGCTGTGGCTGATGCTCGTCGAAATAGCGCAACGCATCATGGATCGCGCTGACTACCGCCCTTGAAGTGACCGTTGCACCGGCTATCTGGTCGAATTGCCCCTGATCTTTCTTCAGCGCCCAACCACTGTCAGCGGGATCAACGCGCGACTTGCCGATAAAGCTCTGTAGCCAGGGGTTGGGCTGGTCGGCGATTTTCCCACCCAGCCCTGGTGTTTCCGATTGCTTGAGGGTTTTCACCCCCAGCAGCTTGCCGTTGACGTCGATCACGATCAGCAGTTCGATTGTACCTTCGTAGCCGATTGTCTGGCTTCGCAGAATGACGGCGCTGGGCTTGCCGCCCACGGTTGCCAAATAACCGCCCAGCAGCGTGCTGCTACTCAGTGCGACATCCTTGAGCGCAAGTGGCTGGTCCAATGGCTGATTGTCGTAGCTGCCCGGGAGCAGCATGTCGAGCAGGTTGCGGCTTTCGATCAAGCGCTGTTCGGCCGAGATGTGCGGTGCGGTGGCGTATTGCAGAAAAAATGTCGCGCCTGCACCCAGGCCGGCCACGAGCACCAGTATCAGTACACTGAGATTTCGGTTCATGGCGTGCGAGGCTCTGCTTGTGCAGTAACGAGGCGTTCCAGGGCCGGTACGCAGAGATTCATCAGCAGCACCGCAAAGGCCACCCCGTCGGGATAACCGCCCCAGGTTCGAATCAGGTAGGTCAGCAGGCCGACGCCCGCGCCGAACATCAGCCGGGCTTTGGGACTCTTCGCCCCGGACACCGGTTCGGTCACGATAAAGAATGCCCCGAGCATGCTCGCGCCTGTCAGCAAGTGAAAGAGCGGGGAACCGTGGGAGTCCGAACCCGAGCCGTTCCAGCACAGCAGGCTGATGACGAACAGACTGCCGAGCATGCCGGCCGGCGCATGCCAGCTAAACACCCGCTGCTGCAACAGAAACGCGCCGCCCGCGAGAAAGGCCAGGTTGACCCATTCGATGCCTTTGCCGCCAACATGGCCAAACGCCGGGTTGCCGGCGAAGAGTTCGTCCATGGTCAGGCTTTTGTTGATCCGCAGGCTATCCAGCGCCGTGGCCGTCACCCAGGCGTCGGGCTGTTCGGCACCGCTGAAATTGACACCGAAAATCTGTTGCAGGCCGGTGAGCAGGTTCATCCCGTGAGACGTCGGCCAGTGGGTCATCTGTCGTGGGAAACACACCAGCACCAGCGCAAACCCGAGCATGGCTGGATTGAACGGATTTTTGCCAACGCCGCCATAAAGGTGCTTGCCGAAAAACATCGCGAATGCCGCAGCGCTGACCGTCAGCCACCATGGACAATAAGGTGGCAACGCCAATGCCAGCAAGGTGGCACTGACCAACGCACTGCCGTCGCTTAACGTTGGCTTGAGCGGATAGTTGCGCAAGCGCAGTACCGCCGCTTCAACCGCTAACGCGCTGCCGCAGGCCAGCAACAGATTGATCAGAACGCCCCAGCCAAATAACCAGAACAACACCAGCATGCCCGGCACGGTGGCCAGTAAAACCCGCTTCATCGCCTGTTGCAGGCGATCATCGACCGGTTCAAGGGGCAACATAGGCATTCACCTGGCGCTCGGCTTCGCAGAGCCTTTCGCGGGCCTTGGCCAAGCGTTCCGCTGGTGTATCCAGGCCTCGCTCAAGCTTGCTGACGTCGGCACGGGCATAAGCCAGTTCGGTTTTCAGTTGCCGCAGATGAGCGTCGATGGGGCGTTTTTCGACGCGCACCAGGTCCGGCACCGGTTGTTCGCTGGCGCCTTCGGCAGCGTGCAGCGCCTGTTCCGCTTGAGCCAGTGCCGCGCTGAGGGCTTCCAGTTGTTCGGCCGGGGCTTCGCTGGTCTGGGCTTTTTTCAGTTCGGCGCGACGCATGGCCAGCTGAATCTTGGCGCGTTTGAGTTCGGCGTCCCTGGCCGGAGCCTCCGGTTGCGCGGGGACCGCTGGCGCCGTGCTTTCGAGTTGCGCCAAGGTCTGCTCGGCGGCTTCGAATTGCTGCTGCAAAATGATCAGCTGTGACTGCTGTTCGAAGGTCGGTGGATGCCCGAAAGCCTTTAGCGATTTGTTCAGTTGCGCTCGGCTCATCGCCACATCGATCTTGGCTTTTTTCAGCGCGGCATCAGCGGCAGCGGCTTTTTGTGCCTGGACCCGGGCAATCGCGTCCTGCAGCGGATTGTGGGTGGCTTCGCTGTGCTGCGCGGCTTTTTGCGCACGGGCCAGTCGTTCGGCGTGCTTTTGCTCGTCCTCACGACGCAGGCGCGCATTGCGTTGTTCGAAGCGCTGTCGGGCGTGATCGCGTTTGGCGTTGCGTGCTCGCTGTTCTTCGAGCGTGAAGGCCAGGCCTCCGACAATCGGCAGAACGTTTGCCGAGGGCAATGGATGCATTTCAATGCAGTCCACCGGGCAGGGCGCCACACACAGATCACAGCCGGTGCATTCATCGATGATCACGGTGTGCATCAGTTTCGCCGCGCCGACAATCGCGTCTATCGGGCAGGCCTGAATGCACTTGGTGCAGCCGATGCATTCGGCTTCGCGGATGAACGCAATTTGCGCCGGTGCCGAACCCCGGCTGACGTCCAACTCCAGAGCCGGGATTTTCAGCAACTCGGCCAGCGCCGAAATGGTCTCGCTGCCGCCCGGCGGGCACTTGTTGATCGCTTCGCCATTGGCAATGCCTTCGGCGTAGGGCTTGCATCCGGGGTGGCCGCACTTGCCGCATTGAGTCTGCGGCAGGAGGGCGTCGATGCGTTGAATCAAACTCATGTTTTGATCAGTCCGCTGAAACCGAGAAATGCCACCGCGATCAATCCGGCGCTGATCAGGTCGATCGGCAGGCCACGAAAAGGCAGGGGCACATCGTTATTGAGGGTGCGCTGACGCAGGTCGCTGAACAGACTCAGCACCAGCCAGAAACCCAGTCCGGCGCCGAGACTCAGCGCTGCGTGATAGCCAATACCTTTATCGTTCTGCATGCCGAACAGGTTCAGCCCTAGCACGCCAGCATTGCCCAGTAGCAATGGCCACAGCCCGTTGAACGGTAACTGCGGCAGGGCACGGGCCAGCAGATTCAGCACAGGGCTGATCAGCAGCACGCTCAAGGGCAAAAACACAAACAGGTGCAAGGACGCCAGCCCCAGCGGCATGAGCAGCCAATGATAGGCCGCGTAGCCCAACAGGCCGCTGAGTAGCATCAGGCAGGTAGTCGCAATGCCGAGGGCATGAACCTGCTGACGCTCGATGGCAAGCTCACGTGTCGACTGCAACAACGGATCGACGCCCAGCGGCCAGTGCAATATGAAGTTATTGATCAGGGCGGTGCTGATGAGCGTAAGCAGAATGTCGGTCATGGTCGTGCCGGGTTGAGCGAACGGGCCTGTGCTTAAAGATTAGGCATTATCCGGCAAGGCAGATATGAAAATCCCACCGCCGCGAATCATCGCGACGGTGGGATCGGTCGAGCCAGCAGCTTACTTGATGCGCTGACCCGGCTTGGCGCCGCTGTCCGGACTCAACAGGTAGATTTCTTCGCCGCCAGGGCCTGCCGCCATGACCATGCCTTCAGAGATCCCGAAGCGCATTTTGCGTGGCTTGAGGTTGGCGATCATCATCGTCAGGCGACCTTCAAGCTTGGCCGGGTCTGGATACGCGCTCTTGATGCCGGAGAACACGTTGCGTTGTTCGTCACCGATATCCAGGGTCAGGCGCAGCAGTTTGTCCGCACCTTCCACGGCTTCGGCCTTGAGGATCAGGGCGACCCGCAGGTCGACGGCGGCAAAGGTATCGAACTCGATCTCGGCCGAGAGCGGGTCCTTGACCAGTTCGCCGTTACCCTGAGGCACAGCATCGCCGGTGTCGGTCTGGCTGGCGGCCAGGTCTTCTTTCGAAGCATCGGTCATGGCTTGCACTTTGACCGGGTCGATGCGGGTCATCAGCGGTTTGAACTCGTTCAACTGATGGTTACTGAGCAGGGTCGCGTGATCGTTCCAGGTCAGTGGTGCGACGTTGAGAAATGCCTCGGCGTCTGCAGCCAGCAACGGCAGCACGGGCTTGAGGAAAATCACCAGTTGGCGGAACAGGTTGACGCCCAGGGCGCAGATCGCCTGGACTTCGTCTTGCTTGCCTTCCTGTTTGTTCAGCGACCAGGGTGCCTTGTCGGCGATCCAGGCGTTGGCACGGTCGGCCAGGCCCATGATCTCGCGCATGGCACGGGCGAAGTCGCGAGCCTCGTAGGCGTCGCAGATGCTCGGTGCCGCGGCCAGGAACGCGTCGGTCAGTTCTGGCGCGGCATTACCGGCCACCAGCACGCCGGCGTTGCCTTTGTGAATGAAGCCTGCGCAGCGGCTGGCGATGTTGACGACTTTGCCCACCAGGTCGGAGTTGACCTTCTGCACGAAGTCTTCGAGGTTCAGGTCCAGGTCGTCGACACCACGGCCAAGCTTGGCGGCGTAGTAGTAACGCAGGTACTCCGGCGACAGGTGGTCCAGGTAGGTCCGCGCCTTGATGAACGTGCCGCGGGACTTGGACATCTTCTGACCGTTGACGGTCAGGTAACCGTGCACGTTGATGCCCGTTGGCTTGCGGTAGCCCGCGCCTTCAAGCATGGCTGGCCAGAACAGCGCGTGGAAGTTGACGATGTCCTTGCCGATGAAGTGGTACAGCTCGGCGGTGGAGTCCTTGGCCCAGTACGCGTCGAAGTCCAGTTCCGGGCGACGTGCGCAGAGGTTCTTGAAGCTCGCCATGTAGCCGATCGGCGCGTCCAGCCAGACGTAGAAGTACTTGCCTGGCTCGTCCGGGATTTCGAAACCGAAATACGGCGCATCGCGGGAGATGTCCCACTGTTGCAGGCCGACATCCAGCCATTCGGCGATCTTGTTCGCGACCGCGTCTTGCAGGGTGCCGCTGCGGGTCCATTCCTGCAGCATGTGCTGGAAGTCCGGCAGCTTGAAGAAAAAGTGCTGGGAATCCTTGAGCACCGGGGTGGCGCCAGAGATCGCCGACTTCGGGTCTTTCAGGTCGGTCGGGGCGTAGGTGGCACCGCATTTTTCGCAGTTGTCGCCGTACTGGTCTTCAGTGCCGCATTTCGGGCAGGTGCCCTTGATGAAGCGGTCGGCCAGGAACATTTTCTTTTCCGGGTCGAAATATTGCGTGATCGAGCGCGTGGCGATGTGCCCGGCGTCGCGCAGCTTCAAGTAGATCTGGCTCGACAGCTCACGGTTTTCTTCGGCGTGAGTGGAGTGGAAGTTGTCGAAGTCCACCAGGAACTCGGCAAAGTCGGCGCTGTGTTCAGCCTGGACGTTGGCGATCAGTTGTTCCGGGGTGATGCCTTCTTTTTCCGCGCGCAGCATGATGGCCGAACCATGGGCGTCGTCTGCGCAGACATATGTGCATTGATTGCCGCGATGCTTCTGGAAGCGCACCCACATATCGGTCTGGATGTACTCAAGCATATGGCCAAGGTGGATTGAACCATTGGCATAGGGCAGGGCGCTGGTGACGAGGATCTTGCGTGGCTCGGACATGGGGCTCGGCTACTTGATGAAACGGAGGTCGGCCACTATAAAGCCCCGGCGCATATTTTTCACCCTTAAGGCCTGTTTCCGGATGCATCGACGGCGAACACCTGTGGCGAGGGAGCTTGCGCCCGCTGGGTGGCGAAGCCGCCCCAAACCTGGCGACGCCGAGCCGACAGCATCAACGCGTCAATAAAACTACGGCTGCTGCGCACCCGAGCGGGAGCAAGCTCCCTCGCCACAAATGAGCGTCCAGCGTAGGATACCTGTCTGATTTTCCAGTCTTGTTATCGGAGTTGCCCATGAGCGCCGTCAATCGCGCAGCGGTGGAAGCCGTCCTTCGCCAGTACACCGACCCTTACCTGAACCAGGACCCGATCAGCGCCGGTTGCCTGCGCAGCATCGACATCCAGGGCGACCGCGTCAGCGTTCAGCTGGAGTTGGGCTACGCCGCCGGTCTGTTCAAGAGTGGCTGGGCGCAAATGCTGCAGATGGCGATCGAAGGTCTGGATGGCGTGACCTCGGCCAAGGTCGACATCACTACCGTGATTGCTGCGCACAAGGCTCAAGCGCAGATCCCGGGTCTGGCCAACGTCAAGAACGTGGTCGCGGTGGCGTCCGGCAAGGGCGGTGTGGGCAAATCCACCACGGCTGCGAACCTCGCGCTGGCCCTGGCCCGTGAAGGCGCCAAGGTCGGGATTCTCGACGCCGATATCTACGGCCCGAGCCAGGGCATCATGTTTGGCATCCCGGAAGGCACCCGACCAAAGATCAAGGACCAGAAGTGGTTCGTGCCCATCGAATCCCATGGCGTTGAAGTCATGTCCATGGCGTTTTTGACCGATGACAACACGCCGATGGTCTGGCGCGGCCCGATGGTTTCCGGTGCCTTGCTGCAACTGGTGACGCAGACCGCCTGGAGCGACCTGGACTATCTGGTGATCGACATGCCGCCAGGCACCGGTGACATTCAGCTGACCCTGGCGCAAAAGGTCCCGGTGGCCGGTGCGGTGATCGTCACCACGCCGCAGGATCTGGCGTTGCTGGACGCCCGCAAAGGCGTGGAGATGTTCCGCAAGGTCAACATTCCGGTACTCGGCGTGGTGGAAAACATGGCCGTGCACATCTGCTCCAACTGCGGTCATGCCGAGCACCTGTTCGGTGAAGGCGGTGGCGAGAAACTGGCCAACCAATATGGCGTCGAGCTGCTGGCATCACTGCCACTGTCGATGCTGATTCGCGAGCAGGCCGACGGCGGCAAGCCAACGGTGATCGCGGAACCTGAAAGCCAGATCGCCATGGTCTACCAGGAACTGGCCCGTCACGTCGGCGCGCGGATCGTGTTGCAGGAAGCTGTCGCGCCAGCGATGCCGAACATCACCGTCAGCGACGATTGATATTCATCAAATAGAGCACAAAAAACTGTGGGAGCAGCCGGGCGGCGCTCCGTCTGCTCGCGATAGCGGTGTGTCATTCAACCAACAAGTTGACTGATCAGACGCCTTCGCGAGCAGGCGGAGCGCCGCCCGGCTGCTCCCACATTTGTTTTGCGGTGGTCTTAGATCCGCAACCCGCCATCCATTTCCAGGATCCGGCCGGTGTAATAGTCGTTCTCGAAGATGTACGCCGCCGAATGAGCGATTTCTTCTGGCTTGCCCATGCGCTTGAGCGGAATGCCGGACGTCATCTTCTCCAGCGCTTCAGGCTTCATGCCCAGGGTCATTTCGGTTTCGATAAAGCCTGGCGCGATACCCGCTACGCGAATGCCGTAGCGCGCCAGTTCCTTGGCCCAGGTCACGGTGGCCGCAGCAACACCGGCCTTGGCGGCGGAGTAGTTGGTCTGGCCGACGTTACCGGCGCGGGAGATCGAGGAGATGTTGATGATCGCGCCGCTGGTCTTGAGTTCGACCATCTTCGCTGCCACTTCACGGGTACACAGGAACACGCCGGTCAGGTTGACGTCGATCACTGCCTGCCATTGGGCCAGGCTCATCTTGGTCATTTCGCCGTCCTTGACCTTGATCAGCAAGCCATCGCGCAGGATCCCGGCGTTGTTGATCAGGCCGTGGATCGCGCCGAAGTCTTCGGCAACCTGGGCGACCATGTGAGTCACCTGTTCTTCATCGGCGACGTTGCACAGGTAGGCGCGAGCCTCGACACCGGCGGCTTTGCAGGCCGCGACGGCCAGGTCGAGTTTTTCCTGGTTGAGGTCGACCAGCGCCAGTTTCGCGCCTTTGGCGGCGAAATACTCGGCCATCGAACGGCCTAAACCCTGGCAACCGCCCGTGATAATGATTACTTTGTCAGTGAGTTGCATTCGCATGCCCCAATAGCAGGTCAGAGTGGTGTCCTTGTAGAGAGCCTCTCGATCTGCGCCTGACGTGGCCTGGCTGCACATGAGAACTGCCCCTATGGCGTTGCTGGAACTTTGCCCCAGGTGCCTGTCCGTTTTTTCGACGGATTCTATATAAGGAGTCATAAATTGAGCGTTGAAGCTGCCAAGCATGCCCGAGAATTGCTGCTCAAGGAATACCGTGGAGTGCTCTCGACGCACTCCAGGGCGATGCCCGGTTTCCCGTTCGGTTCGGTGGTTCCCTATTGCCTGGATGAGCAGGGCCGGCCGCTGATCCTGATCAGCCGGATCGCCCAGCACACCCACAACCTGCAAAAAGATCCCAAATGCTCACTGCTGGTGGGTGAGCGCGAAGCCGAAGACGTGCAGGCTGTCGGTCGTCTGACCTACCTGGCCGAAGCGGAAAAAATCGAAGACCCAGCCGCCATCGATGCCGCCGCCGAGCGTTATTACCGCTATTTCCCGGACTCGCAGAATTATCACAAGGCGCATGATTTCGACTTCTGGGTACTCAAGCCGGTACGTCATCGCTACATCGGCGGTTTCGGTGCGATCCACTGGGTCGATCAACTGACCCTGGCCAACCCGTTCGCCGGCAAGGCCGAAGTGAGCATGGTCGAGCACATGAACGCCGACCACGCCAAAGCCATCGCCCATTACGTCGACCTGGCCGGTTTGCCGACGACCGTACCGGCTCGGTTGGCGGGTATCGACGCCGAAGGCATGCACCTGCGCATTGGTCAGGGGCTGTACTGGTTGCCGTTCCCGGAGGTTTGTAATACGCCGACACAAGTACGCGAAACCTTGGTTTTACTGGCTCACGCTGAGCATTGGCCGAAAAATGCGGTAGCCGACGCTTGAAATCACGAAATGGCGACGTCATTTAAGGTGAACTAGCAAGGCATTCTTGCGTTGAGGAACCATTTGATGCGCCCTTTTTTGTTGCTCTTTCTGCTGTTCCCGGTGCTGGAGCTGTTCGTATTCGTCAAGGTCAGCGCGGCCATCGGGTTTTTCCCGGCGCTGCTGCTGATCATTCTCGGCTCGATGCTCGGCGTGTTCGTGCTGCGTATCGCCGGTCTGGCCACCGCATTGCGCGCTCGTGAAAGTCTGAACCGCGGCGAACTGCCAGCCCAGACCATGCTCGAAGGCCTGATGCTGGCCCTGGGTGGCGGACTATTGATCCTGCCAGGCTTCGTCAGCAGCGTGATCGGTATGATCATGATGTTGCCACTCACCCGTCGGCTGCTGGCCAACACGATGCGCAAACGCGCCGAAGAGCAGGCGATTCGTCAGCGTGCCTTTGCCGATGACCTGCAACCGCGTGGCGGTCCGGCTCCGCGTCAACCGTTGGGCCGTGAGCCGAACGTGATCGAAGGCGAGTTCGAGCACCGCGATTCCAAATAACCGCTCCATCAACACGGCACCTTCGGGTGCCGTGTTCGTTTTTGTGGCCGGTGAGGTAAAAAATTTCACTGGGCTGCCCTTGTAATAAGCTTATGCGCCCTTATGTAACGGTCACCGCAAGGTTTCTGGTGGTGACCACCAGACAGACTTCCGCGGTTCGCTTGGCGAACCGCAACCGGCAACGCCGGAATTTAACCCGCCGGGATTACACCGGCCGCTGAAAACCACAATTAGGAGAGATCGACAATGAAGCTTCGTCCTCTGCATGACCGCGTCGTCATCCGTCGCAGCGAAGAAGAAAAGAAAACGGCTGGCGGTATCGTCCTGCCAGGTTCGGCTGCCGAAAAAGCCAACAGCGGTGAAGTCCTCGCTGTAGGTACCGGCCGCGTGCTGGACAACGGTGAAGTGCGTGCACTGGCCGTGAAAGTGGGTGACAAGGTTGTGTTCGGCCCGTACTCCGGCAGCAACACTGTGAAAGTCGACGGTGAAGACCTGCTGGTAATGGCTGAGAACGAGATTCTCGCTGTTATCGAAGGCTGATTTCCGCTCAATTTCCCGCTACTACAAAGTATTTAAGGAATATCGATCATGGCTGCTAAAGAAGTTAAATTCGGCGATTCCGCCCGTAAGAAAATGCTCGCCGGTGTGAACGTCCTGGCTGACGCAGTAAAAGCGACCCTGGGCCCTAAAGGCCGTAACGTGATCATCGAGAAGAGCTTCGGCGCTCCGACCATCACCAAGGATGGCGTTTCCGTAGCCAAAGAAATCGAACTCAAAGACCGTTTCGAAAACATGGGCGCGCAGCTGGTCAAAGACGTTGCCTCCCGTGCCAACGATGACGCAGGCGACGGCACCACCACCGCTACCGTTCTGGCTCAATCGATCGTCAACGAAGGCCTGAAAGCCGTCGCTGCCGGCATGAACCCGATGGACCTGAAACGCGGCATCGACAAAGCGACCATCGCTATCGTCAAAGAGCTCAAAGCCCTGTCCAAGCCATGCGCTGACACCAAGGCCATCGCTCAGGTCGGCACCATCTCGGCCAACTCCGACAGCTCCATCGGCGACATCATTGCCGAAGCCATGGAAAAAGTCGGTAAAGAAGGCGTGATCACCGTTGAAGAAGGCTCGGGCCTGGAAAACGAACTGTCGGTTGTAGAAGGCATGCAGTTCGACCGTGGCTACCTGTCCCCGTACTTCGTCAACAAGCCAGAGACCATGACCGCCGAACTGGACGGTCCGCTGATCCTGCTGATCGACAAAAAAATCTCGAACATCCGCGAAATGCTGCCAGTACTGGAAGCCGTTGCCAAAGCCGGCCGCCCACTGCTGATCGTTGCCGAAGACGTTGAAGGCGAAGCCCTGGCGACTCTGGTTGTGAACAACATGCGCGGCATCGTTAAAGTTGCTGCCGTCAAAGCCCCAGGCTTTGGTGACCGTCGCAAGGCCATGCTGCAGGACATCGCTGTTCTGACTGGCGGTACCGTTATCTCCGAAGAGATCGGCCTGAGCCTGGAAAGCACTGGTCTGGAACACTTGGGTAATGCCAAGCGCGTGATCCTGTCCAAAGAAAACACCACCATCATCGACGGTGCTGGCGTTGAGGCTGACATCCAGGCTCGCGTTGTTCAGATCCGCCAACAAGTGGCTGACACTTCGTCTGACTACGACCGTGAAAAACTGCAAGAGCGTCTGGCCAAGCTGTCCGGCGGCGTTGCAGTGATCAAGGTTGGCGCAGGTTCCGAAGTTGAAATGAAAGAGAAGAAAGCCCGCGTTGAAGACGCCCTGCACGCTACCCGTGCAGCCGTTGAAGAAGGCGTGGTACCTGGCGGTGGCGTGGCACTGGTTCGCGCTCTGCAAGCTATCTCTGAACTCAAAGGCGACAACGATGACCAGAACGTGGGCATCCAGTTGCTGCGTCGCGCTGTTGAAGCGCCACTGCGCCAGATCGTTGCCAACTCCGGTGACGAGCCAAGCGTTGTAGTCGACAAGGTCAAGCAGGGTAAGGGTAACTACGGTTACAACGCTGCTACCGGCGAATACGGCGACATGATCGAAATGGGTATCCTGGACCCGGCCAAAGTGACCCGTTCGGCTCTGCAAGCGGCTTCGTCGATTGCCAGCCTGATGATCACCACCGAAGCCATGATCGCTGAGATCAAGGAAGACGGTCCAGCTGGCGGCGGCATGCCAGACATGGGCGGTATGGGCGGCATGGGCGGCATGATGTAAGCCAGCCTTACCCTGTACGAAAAAACCCCGCTGGTTTAACGCCAGCGGGGTTTTTTTATGGGCGCCGAGTCCTGAGCAGGTTAATACGTGTTTCACTCAAAACGCCCGGATGGCGGGCATTGCGACTAGCCCTGAGCCACGCTTGGCCTTAAGCTGCGCGGGTCAAGACGGCCGTTACTGTGTACGGAGCAAGTGCCCATGCGAATTCTATTGGTTGAAGACAACCGCGACATCCTCGCCAATCTGGCTGATTATCTGGGGCTTAAAGGCTATACCGTGGATTGTGCGCAGGACGGTTTGTCAGGTCTGCACCTGGCGGCCACCGAGCATTACGACCTGATCGTACTCGACATCATGCTGCCCGGCATCGATGGTTACACCCTGTGCAAACGCCTGCGTGAAGACGCCCGGCGCGATACGCCGGTGATCATGCTGACCGCTCGCGACCAACTGGATGACCGGCTGCAGGGCTTCAAGTCCGGTGCCGACGACTACCTGGTCAAACCCTTTGCCCTGTCCGAACTGGCGGCGCGCATCGAGGCGGTCATGCGTCGTACCCAGGGTGGTGGTCGCCGTGCCCTGCAGGTGGGTGATCTGAGCTATGACCTCGACACGCTTGAAGTGACCCGCGAAGGTCGCCTGCTGAAACTCAACCCGGTGGGCCTCAAGCTGCTGGCGGTGTTGATGCAGAAAAGCCCGCATGTATTGCGTCGCGAAATACTCGAAGAAGCCCTCTGGGGCGATGATTGTCCGGACAGCGACAGCCTTCGCAGTCACGTCCATCAGTTGCGTCAGGTGATCGACAAGCCGTTCGCCAAACCGTTGCTGCAAACCGTGCATGGCGTCGGCTATCGTCTGGCCGAGGGGCGTGATGGAGTTTAAGCAGAGCCTTGCTCAGCGGATCATTATTGCTTTTGCCTTGATGAGTGCGTTGGTGGCGGGGGCATTCGCCATGGGCATTGTGGCGACTGTACACCTGGTCGAAGCAAAGCTGATTTCTGCAGGCTTGGGTGGCGATCTGCAGCGTTTGCTGTTGATGGACAGCATGAGCGACTGGAACCACCGTCCCGAGCCCGATCAGTTGTTCTACTTCAGCGGTGGCCCCGGCGACTTTGACTTGCCCAGGGACCTGCGGCACCTGGATGCGGGGTTCCATGAAGTATTTCGCGAGCATCTGTCTTACCACGCGATTGTCGAGATCGTTGACGGCCGGCGTTACGTCTTGCTGCAAGATCAGAGCGATTTCGAAGAGCGTGAGCGGGTGCTGTTTGCCGTGGTGCTGGTGGGGTTCGTATTAAGCCTGGCATTGGCGGTGTTCCTCGGTTGGGTGCTGGCGCGCAAGGTCATGGCACCGGTGGTCCGGCTGGCGCGTCAAGTGCGTCACCGCGATCAACTGCTCGGTCTGGCACCGCCCCTGGCGCCGGACTATGCGGCCGATGAAGTCGGTGAGCTGGCCGTGGTCTTCGACGCCACGCTGGGCCGATTGCGCCAGGCACTGAGCCGCGAGCGGCTGTTCACCAGCGACGTCAGTCACGAACTGCGGACACCGTTGATGGTATTGGCCAGTTCCTGCGAATTGTTGCTGGACAACCCGGGCATCGATCAACGCAGTCGCAATCAGGTCGAGCGGATCGCTCGCGCCTGTGAAGAAATGCGCGAATTGGTCCAGACCTTCCTGATGCTCGCCCGGGCCCAGCGCGAAGATGCGAGCATGTCGCCGCAACTGACCCTGGGGCAGGTGGCCGAAGACTTGCTCGGCATGTGGCGCGAGTCGATCGAGGACAAGGGCCTCACGCTGTTTTATGAACCCGGCAATCCATTGGATACGCGCTATAACGCGACATTCCTGCATGCAGTCATGGGCAATCTGTTGCGCAATGCCTTGCACTACACCGACAGCGGGTTTATCCGCCTGACCATTCTGCCCTGCGGTTTTCTGGTCGAAGACAGCGGCGTCGGTATTCCCGAAGAAAAGCGCGAAGCGATGTTCGAACCGTTTGTGCGCGGTAGCGAGAAGCGTGGCGAGGGGCTTGGGTTGGGCCTGTCGCTGGTACAGCGGATTTGCGAAAACCAGGGCTGGAGCGTCAGCCTCAGCACCATGGAGCCCAACGGCTGCCGCTTTCATGTCGAGCTGGGCCAGAGGGATACCTGATGCCTTGGCACACCTGGGCCACTCCTGCAGAGGCCGAGTTTGAGCAGGCGGCGCATGACATAAAACAATTGCGCCGCCATTCGTCGTGGATCCCGGCAGATTGGGAAAAGCTCGTCTACCGTTATAAGAAAGCGTATGGCAGCTCTATCAAAGGTTTATAGCCATGAAACTAGAAATTGCTAGAGGTTTGTTTATGGCAGGAGCCTTGGCAGTTGTTTCACTGGCGGTGGTATCTCTGGAGCAGCCACGCACGCAAGTCCTTGGAACAATGCACGCTGGCACGCATTGCCCATTGCCACGGGTTGTCAAGTCAACCGTGGCGACCCACTCTGAGAATGATGAGTTACTGTTGTTCATGTTAGGCATGACTCAGGGAATGAAGCACCAGAGTTGAAACCCCTCAAGCCCACATGAAAGGCCTCGCATATGCGCGGCCTTTTGTTTTTTAGCTGATGTGGACAGTGGCCTTGATCATCAGGGTTTGTCGGGTCTGGCCAGCAACGTGTAGATGCAGGGCAGCACGAACAGGGTGAACAGCGTCCCGATCGACATCCCGGTGGCGATCACCATCCCGATATCGTAGCGGCTGACGGCGCCCGCGCCTGTGGCGATGATCAACGGCACCATGCCGAACACCATCGCCGCCGTGGTCATCAATACCGGACGCAGGCGAATTGCTGCGGCTTCCTCCACGGCTTCGCGTGGTGTCAGGCCCTTGTCCTTGCGCAACTGGTTGGCAAATTCGACGATCAGGATCCCGTGCTTGCTGATCAGTCCGATCAAGGTCACCAAGCCGACCTGGGTATAGATGTTCATGCTTGACCAGCCCAGGAACAACGGGATCAGTGCGCCGCAAATCGACAGCGGCACGGTCACCAGAATCACCAGTGGATCCCGGAAGCTTTCGAACTGCGCCGCCAGTACCAGGAAAATGATCGCCAGCGCCAAGGCAAAGGTCACCCACAAGGCGCTGCCTTCCTGAACGTACTGTCGCGAGGTGCCGCCGTAATCGAAGGCATACCCCGGCGGTGCTTCTTCCTGGGCGATCTGACGTACGGTATCAATCGCCTCGCCCATGCTGACCGTCGAAACGCCCGAGAGAATCGCCGAATTGAGTTGCTGGAACTGGTTCAACTGCCGCGGTCGTGCACGATCACTGATGGTGATCAGGGTCGACAAGGGCAGCAGTTCACCCTTGGTGTTTTTGACGTAGTAGTTGTTCAACCAGTCGGGGTTGTCCCGGTAGGCTCGTTCGACCTGGGCGATGACCTTGTAGCTGCGCCCTTCGATGGTGAAACGGTTGATCTCGGCTTCTGCCAGTAACGTCGCCAGGGTCACGCCCAGATCCTCCATCGAGACCCCCATCTGCGCGGCCTTGGCGCGGTCGATATCGACCACCACCTCGGGTTTGTCGAAGGCCAGGTCGATGTCGGCGAAGGCGAACTTGCCGGACTCCATGGCACGCTTCTTCACCCGATTGACCACGTCCAGCAGCGACGCGTAGTCATTGGCGGTATTGATCACAAACTGGAACGGCAGGCCTTCACCCGTGCCCGGCAGAGAGGGCAGGTTGAAGCCGAAGATTTGCAGGCCGGTGACACTCGAAAGCTTTTTCTGCACCTCTGGCAGAATCTGCATCTGGGTGCGTTTGCGCTCATTCCAGGGTTTGAGCAGGAAACCGCCAATGCCTGATTGCACGCCGTTGAATCCGTTGATCTGGAAGGACGAGTAGTACTCGGGAAACGCCTTGAAGATCGCCAGGAATTCGTCGGTGTAGGTATTGAGGTACTCCAGGTTGGCCGTTTGCGGGGAGTTGGCCAACATGAAAATGATGCCCTGATCCTCATCCGGTGCCAGTTCCGACTTGGTGAACTTGAGCAGCACCGGAATCAGGCACAGCACGATCACGGCGAACACCAGCACCACCGGCCGGGTGTTGAGTGTGCCGTGCAGGACGCTCCGATAGCGACGCTTGAGCCCTTCGAAAATCAGGTCCAGGCGATGAGCCAGGCCTGACGGGTTTTCATCGTGGCGCAAGAGCAGGGCGCACATCATCGGCGACAGGGTCAGGGCGACGATTCCGGAGATCACCACGGCACCGGCCAGGGTCAGGGCGAACTCCTTGAACAGGGCGCCGGTCAGCCCCGTCAGAAAGCCAATGGGCGCATAGACCGCCGCCAGGGTGATGGTCATCGAGACCACCGGCATGGCGATTTCCTGCGCGCCTTCTAGAGCCGCGTCCAGCGGCGTTTTACCCTCTTCGATGTGTCGGTGAATGTTTTCCACCACCACGATGGCGTCGTCCACCACCAGGCCGATGGCCAGCACCATCGCCAGCAAGGTCAACAGGTTGATCGAGTAGCCCATCAGTTGCATGAAGAACATCACGCCGATCATCGACAGCGGAATGGTCACCACTGGGATCACCACCGAGCGCAGCGCGCCGAGGAACAGGAACACCACCACAATCACGATCAGCACGGCTTCGAAAAGGGTTTTCACCACTTCGTTGATCGAGGCCTGAATGAACAATGTCGCGTCGTAGGCGATTTCGGCCTTGAGGGTGGGTGGCAGCTGGGATTCCAGCTCGGGCATGAGCTTGCGCACTTCCTTGATCACATCCAGCGGGTTGGCGGCTGGTGTGGCCTTGATCCCGATGTACACCGACGGTGTGCCGCCAAAGGAGCTGATGATGTTGTAGTTCTCGGCGCCCATCTCCACGCGGGCCACGTCGCTGAGCAGCACCCGGCTGTCGCCTTCGGTTTTCAGGGGGATCGCGGCAAAGGCTTCGGCGGTCTTCAAGTCGGTGTTGGCGTTGATACTGGTGACGACGTACTCGCCTTTGACTTCACCGGCGGCGGACAGAAAGTTGTACTGGTGCACGGCGTTGGTGACGTCACTGGCGCTCAGGCCGAAACCGGCGAGTTTCACCGGGTCCAGCCACAGGCGCATGGCGAACACCTGGTTACCCAGAATCTCTGCCTGGGCCATGCCCGGCAGGGTCGCCAGCTTGGGCTGGATCACCCGCGACAGGTAGTCGGTGATCTGCGGGTTGTTCAGCTCCTCGCTGAAGAAACTCATGTACATCAGCGCTGAGGCGCCCGTGGCCTCCTTGCTCAGCACCGGATCTTCAGCGTCTTTGGGCAGCTTGTTCTTGACCTCGTTGGCCTTGGCCAGCAACTCGGTGAACAACCGGTCGGTGTTGGCGCCGATCCGTGCGTAGATCGAAATCACCGAGAAGTTCTGGCGGCTGACCGAGGTCATGTAGTCGATGCCTTCGGCACTGGCCAGGCTTTGCTGCAAGGGTTGGGTGATATAGCCCTGAATGGTTTCGGCGTTGGCGCCGGGGTAGGCGGTGGTCACCGTGATCAGCGCGTTCTCCATTTGCGGATATTGGCGCAGCGGCAGTTTGCTCCAGGCCTGGAAACCCAGCAGCACAATCAGCAGGCTGACCACGGTGGCGAGCACCGGGCGGCGGATGAACGGATCGGTAAAAGCCATGGGGATTCCTCGATCAGTTCGCGCGCGGCTGACTGGTCTGCTCGGCTGGCAGGTTCTTGTCGGGACTGATGGCAATGTGCGTGCCGTTGTCGAGCTTGATCTGACCGGCACTGACCACTTGCTCGCCGTTCTGCAGCCCTTTGTTGATCAGCACCAGGCCGTTGCGACGCTCGCCGGTTTCGATGAAGCGCCGTTCGGCGATCAGGATCGGTTGGCCCTTGTCGTCCTTCTCGACGTTGCCGTCCGCGGCTTTTTTCTGGGCGACCACGTAGAGTGAATTGCCATAGAGGGTGTAGGTGACCGCGCTTTCCGGTACTACGATTTTGGGTTGTGGGTCGGGCAGCATGACCAGCAGGCTGGCGAACATGCCCGGCAGCAATTTGCCGTCCGGGTTGGCCAGGGTGGCGCGTACCAGCACGTTGCGCGTGCTGTTTTCGACCTTGGGGTTGATCGCGCTGATGGTGCCGGGAAAGTTTTGCGTCGGGTAGGCTGCGACAGTAACTTCTACCGGTTGGCCGATGGCGATTTTCGGTACCGATTGTTCCGGTACGTAGAAGTCGACGTAAAGGCTGCTCAAGTCCTGCAGGGTGGCGATGACCGTGCCGCTGGGCAGGAAGTCACCGACGTCCACCTGACGAATGCCGATGGTGCCGCTGAAGGGCGCGACGATGTGTTTTTTCGCCAGCGCAGCCTTGAGCTGATTGACCGTGGCCTTGTTCTTGGCAAGCACCGCAGTGAGGCGGTCGAACTCGCCTTTGGAGATGGCCTGACTACCGACCAGTTGGCTGCCACGGCCGTAATCCAGTTGCGCCAGGCCAAGGTCGGCCTGGGCGGTTTCCAGCAGGGCGCTTTCGACGGCGCTGTCGAGTTGCACGATCGGCTGGCCGGCCTTGACCTTCTGCCCGGACTCGAACTGCACGTCCTTGACCGTGCCGGCGATCTCCAGGCTCAGGTTGACTCCTTGCAGCGCCTTGAGGGTACCGACCGTGGGCAAGCGGGTTTGCCAGGGCCGTTCGGTCGCGGTGGCCACGGCAACGCTCACCGGTGGTCTTGGCACAGCGAAGGTCTGGACCATCTTGTAGATGGAGAAGGCTTTGTAGCCTCCCAGCATCAGGATGATCAACAGGACAACACCCAACATGATCAGCATGCGGCGGCGCAGCATATTCCACTTCCTTGGAAAAAATCAGGTGAGACAGGCCGAACATTACTCCGTGTGTACCGGTGATTCCAGATACTTGCTGGTGAGCTGTACCTGACGCGATCCGTAGCAGCTGGCGTAGCCTGCGTTCGGCTGCGCAGCAGTCGTAAAATCATGCGCCGCGGTGTGTCAGGTTAACCGTGGCAGCAGGATTTACGACCGCTTCGCGGCCGAACGCAGCCTTCGGCAGCTGCTACAGGGGGGGTGATCAAACGAGATGCAGATGGTTATCCCAGAGCCCTGCGGGGAGTTCGAGAGGCTTTGCCATCAGCGGTGTCTGGCGACAATCATAGAAACGGCAACGCCCTTGCCCCGAGGTCACGACAAAGCCATCGGCCACCGCGCCGACACCGGCGCAGTCGGGCAGCGGTGCATCCAGGCACACTTCGCCACTGTCCATGTCCCAGATGAAAAAGCGGTTGCCGCGCGGCGCGGTGAGCGCGACCAGCCGCAAGTCACTGTGCACCGCGACGCTTGCGGTGTAATGCCCCATGGCCTGCAACTGGTGCTCGGCGACCGGGAACGCAACAAAGGGCTGGCCGGGACGCTTGATCGCCAACAGCTCGGACGACTCAAAGGCGGCGCCCATGAATTGCTGGCCGGTGACAATGGTGCCGTCGCTGGCGATCCCCATGTGACGCACGCTGTTCATCTGCTGAGTCAGGGTCTCCTTGCTCAGCAGGGTGCCGTCGCGCTGCATCAGCACCAGGCTCGGTTCCATGGCGTTGAGGTTCATCTCGACCCGACTTTCGGCTTCGGTGCGAATCCCGCCGTTGGCCACTACCAGGGTTTCACCGTCAGGCATCCACGACACCTGATGCGGGCCGATACCGTGGGTGGAAATCTCACCGCTGTGAACCAACCGTTCGCCCTCGAAACGGTACACCCCGAGCAGGCCGCGACCTGGATCGGTGGTGTCGTTTTCGGTGGCGTACAGCCAGTCACCACTGTTGTGAATGACCGCGTGGCCATAGAAATGCCGGTTCGGCTGCGACACCACGGTTTGCAGCAATGCGCCGTCACGCAGATCGATCAGATAGCTTTCGGTGCCTGGCCGGCGGGCGACGAACAGGGCAATCGGCAGCGCCGGGTGGTTGATGATGTCGTGGCAGCGCTGGCCGACTTCGGTGGCGAACACGCGAGTGCCGTCCAGCCGATAGCCGACAGCGTAATGTTTGCCGTCGCTGTCGTCGCGGGCCGAAAGCAGCAAAGGACCGTGGTCCTTTTGCTTGAACAGCTTCCAGCCGCCCAGCGTTACGGCGCCCAGCAATAAACTGCCTAACGTCAGAGCCTGGCGTCGCAGCATGGCACTAACCCCCATCAGTCACCGTCGTTGGCGTTGAAGCCCAGTTGGATACCCAGCGCCTTGGCCAGGTCACTTTCGTGCAGGCGATGCACGACATTGAGGCTGTCGTAGAGGTCGTTGAGTTGTTGGCGACCGGCATCGTCAGTGAGCATTTCGGTCAGCGAGCGCTGGTTACTTTCGAACAGTTTCAGTGACGCGGCGTAGGCGGCATCGATCTTGTCAGCCAAAGGCTTCTGCTCAGGCAGCAACAGACCACGCAGGCCCTTGTTGTCGACACCCACCCAGACGGTCCGGGCGGCCGCCAGGCTCGATTCCATGCTTTGCAGCGAGGAGTGACTGCGCCATGCGTCTGCCTGGAACGGCTGAGGAATGCCCTTGGTCTGGCGCCCCATCGGCGTGCCGAGTTTTTTCTTCAGGGTATCGAGTGCCGTCACTTGAGCGCGCAGCAGATCGGCGATGGCTTCGTGGGAGTCGGCGTAACGCTGGTTCGGGAATTTGCTCAGTTGCGCGAGCATGCCGTCGTTACTGTTCCAGCTTGTCAGCATCTCTTCGGCCAGCTGTTTCTGACGCTCGCCGATGGCGGTCAGCAGTGGGCAGTAACGGGCTTTTTGGGCGGCGTCGGCAACGTTGGTCTTGTCGTCGAACAGAATGTACTCATAGGCCGAGAGGCCCTGCACGACGACGCTGGATTTGGCCAGCGCAGCGGCATCGATCTGCGGTTGTGCGGTGACCAGTTGCTCGACCTGACGGCCGACCAGGTTTTTCTTGTCCGGCCAGAACTGCACCTGCCAGGAGCGATTGCCCTCGGCCAGTGGGCCTACCAGCAACGGTTGCAATTGTGCCCAGGCTTTTTGTGCATGGAGGAAATCGGCGCGAGCCGTTTCCAGGTCCGTCTTGCCTTCGCAGTAGGCCAGCGCACTGATGGCTAATTGGCGGTCGGCTTCAACCCAGCGACTGTAGGTCGGCAGGATCACTTGTTTGGCGATGGCTGCCGACGTGACGGCTTGAGGATCCTGGGGTGAACAGGCACCCAGGGCAAGTGCGGCAAGGCTGGTGAACAACAACTTGGGACGGAACATGTCGGGCTCCCTTTTTATATGGGCGAAAGCTGATGGGAAATGGGCTAAAGAGAATTCAAGAAGGCCAGCAATGCAGCGCGCTGCTCGGCATTGAAAGCTAAAACCTGTTGCTGCGCGGCGTGAGCTTCACCGCCGTGCCAGAGCACGGCTTCGAGCAGGTTGCGAGCGCGGCCGTCATGCAGAAACTGAGTGTGGCCACTGACTGTATGCGTCAGGCCAATGCCCCACAGCGGCGGTGTGCGCCAATCGCGGCCAGAGGCCTGGAATTCGCTGCGGTTATCGGCCAGGCCTTCGCCCATGTCATGCAGCAACAGATCGCTGTAGGGGCGAATCACTTGATTGGCCAGTTCAGGTTCTGCGGCATTCGCGGCGGTGGTGAATGTCGGCGTGTGGCAGGATTGGCAACCGGCCTGATAGAACAGGTTTTTACCGGCCAGGACTTGCGGCTCGTTGACGTCACGGCGGGCAGGAACGGCCAGGTTACGGCTGTAGAACAGCACCAGGCGCAAGATGTTGTCGCTGACTTCCGGCTCGCCATTCGGGCCATTGCCGTTCGGCGCCTGCAGGCAGGCAGTCTGGGCCTGGGTGCAGTCATCAAAGGGTCTGAGACGGGTCGTGAGGCCCATATCGCCGGAAAACGCGTGAACGTTTTGCTGATTGAGATTCGGTTGCCCGGCTTTCCAGCCAAAACGGCCCAAAACGGTTTTTTGTTGCGCATCATCCCAGACCCGGTTCGGACGTCCGGCGATGCCGTTCCTGTCTTTAGCCTGCACGTCGGCGTTGGCCAGAATATCCGTGTCGGAGATGGCTTCGAGCAACCCGAGCCCAATCATTGGCGGAGCGATTCGTGCGGAAAAACGCGTGTCGGGATGCATCGGGCCGTAGCCCAGTTGGGTGATCAGCAGCCTGGGTTTGCGCAGTTCGACTTCGGTGCCGTCCGTGAAGCGCACCGGGACCGGATCATAGTCGACGCGAACCTTGCCTTCGGGGGCGACGCCGGGCACGGCCATGTCCTGAAGCTGCCCGCCGTAGACTGGCTCAGGCACCACACCCATTTGTTCGATGACCTTGGCGTAGGCCGGGGCGTTGGGGATCGACAGACGCACCAGCATCGACACGGCGTTATCGGAGTCGGCCGTCGGCGGGTGACCGCGCCCGTCCTTGATGTGGCAGTTCTGGCAAGCGTTGGTGTTGAACAGGGGGCCGAGGCCATCGCGGGCAGTAGTGGTCGAGGGGGCGATCACCCACGGGCTGCGGAAGAAACTGTTGCCGACGCTGAAGTCCAGCCGACGGGTCGGCGAGAGGTTGGCTGAAGGCTGGGAGAATGCGTTCCGGTCACTCTTTCTGATCGTCGCCGCGCCACCGGAGCGGGCTTCACCGGGCTCGGCCTTGGTAAAACGCGGGGCATCATCGCAGGCACTCAGGCCCAGGGCCAGAATCAGTGCAGACAAGCGAAGAGGCAGCGAGGGCATCAGAAATCCTGAAGGACGAGCAAAACGAGGGCGCAAAGTCTAACAGGGCAGGGGAGTTTGAATAAGAGGAATTATCGTTTGCTTTAATCTGTAGGAGCAAAGCTTGCTCGCGATGCAGGCGCCTCGATGCGTTGGATTGACCGCGATCCCCTGTGGGAGCGAGCCTGCTCGCGATGGGGCCATCATTGCCAACATTTACTTTGAACAGACTACCGCTATCGCGAGCAGGCTCGCTCCCACAGGGAATTGCATTCAGGCAGGTATTAAAAAGGCGACCCGAAGGTCGCCTTGGTCATTCACTCAGCCAGCGTTGATCAGAACTCGTGATCGGCGTTGTCCGGGTTCAGGTCACTGATGCCCAGTTTGCCGGCAGCCTGTTCGATCGAGGTGGTCTGCTTGACCAGGGCCGCAATGGCGTCACGCACAATCTGGTTGCCGGCAGTGTTGCCGGCAGCGATCAGTTGGTCGTAGTGCTCACCCTTGTTGGCGTGATCAACCATGACCTGCATCCTGGCTTCGGTGGCGGCCAGGTCGGCCTTGAGCGCAGCATCGGCAGCCGGGTCGGCCTTGGCCACGAGCGACGACAGGCTGGCACCGGTCATCTTGGTGCCGTCTGTGCGGGTGTATTCACCCAGGTACACGTTACGAATGCCTTTGGCATCGTAGAAGTGCGAGTTGTGGGTGTTGTCGCTGAAGCAATCCTGCTCGTCTTCAGGGGAGTTGGCTTCCAGGGAAACCTTCATGCGCTCGCCCGCCAGTTCGCCGAGGGACAGGCTGCCCATGCCGAAGAGCATTTTGCGCAGACCGCTTTCTGCCGTTTCTTCTTCCAGCTCGGCGCGGTAGTTATCGGGCACGTTCGGCTTCCAGTTGCCGACCATTTCTTCCAGGTCGCTGACCAGCAGTTGGGTCACGGCTTTGAGGTAGGCGCGACGACGGTCGTTGTGACCACCGGTAGCACCAGCGCCTTCCAGGTAGTCCGAAGCCGGACGATTGCCAGCACCAGGGCCGGTGCCGTTCAGGTCCTGACCCCAGAGCAGGAATTCGATGGCGTGGTAGCCGGTCGCGACGTTCGCTTCGGCGCCGCCCAGCTCGTTCAGGCTGGCGAGTTTTTCCGGAGTGATCTCTGTCACGTCGATCTTGTCTTCACCAATCTGAATAATCGGGTTGGCGATGATGTTGGCGTTGGCGCCCGGGTTACCCAGAGCGGGCTCGTAGTTCTTGTCGACGTAGTCGATCAGGCCTTCGTCGAGCGGCCAGGCGTTAACCTGACCTTCCCAATCGTCGATGATGGTGTTGCCGAAGCGGAACGCTTCACTCTGCAGGTAAGGCACGCGCGCAGCGATCCAGGCAGCACGAGCGGCTTTCAGGGTTTCGGCATTCGGCTTGGCGAGGAAGGCGTCGATAGCGGTTTGCAGGGTTTTCGCGGTGGATTCGGCATCGCTGAAGACCGTAAAAGCCATGTCGGCGTAGTGCGCGACAACGGCTTTGGCGGCGGCTTCATCGACTTTGCCAGTGGCAGCAGGCGCAGCGGTGCTGGCGGCAGGAACAGGCGCTTGAGGAGCAGCCGCCTTGTCTTTGCCTTCGCCGCAACCGGCGAGGGAAATAGCGATGGCCAGCAAACTGGCGGTAGCCAGAGGCATACGAATCATGGCGAACATCCTGCTTCGGTAAATAATGGACAGGCGCGGGGGTGCGCAAGACTGCGACATGATGCGAAAGATTTGCATTATGTGTAAAGGGCTGTGATTGGAAGTATTTCTTATTTGCAGAGTAGTTGCACCAGCACATGACCTGTAGCAGCTGCCGAAGGCTGCGTTCGGCTGCGAAGCAGTCGTAATTCCTGACTCCGCGGTCCGCCTGACCCAGCGCGGTGCCTGATTTCACGGCCGCTGCGCAGCCGAACGCAGGCTGCGCCAGCTGCTACAGGTCCGACGTGAGCGTCACAGGATCACCGCATTACTGCGTTGGGCCTGTTTCAGATAAGCGCTCAGCTCCCGCGCAGGCAGCGGTTTGCTGTAGAGATAGCCCTGACCTTCGTGACAACCTTCAGAGATGATGTAGGTCTCCTGTTCGGCCGTTTCCACGCCCTCGGCGATGACCTGCATGCCAAGGCTTTTGCCGAGCTGGATGATCGCGCGAACGATGGTCGCATCGTCGTCGTCATCGAGCAGGTCCTGAACGAAGCTCTTGTCGATCTTGATCTTGTCCAGCGGCAGGCTTTTCAGATAACTCAGCGATGAGTAACCGGTCCCGAAGTCGTCGATAGCGATCAATGCCCCCGAACGGCGCAGGCTGAGCAGGTGCTGCGCGGCGGTGCTGATGTCTTCCATCAGGCCGGTCTCGGTGACTTCCAGCTCCAGGCTGCGTGGCGGCAGGCGATACATTTGCAGCAGGTTGTTGACCACCCGCGGCAACTCGGCGTGGTGCAACTGCACGGTGGACAGGTTGACCGCCATGCGCAGGTCGCTGAACCCCTGGTCGTGCCATTCGCGCAGCTGTCGGCAGGCCTGGTCCAGCACCCATTCGCCGATGGCGATGATCGTGCCGTTCTGCTCGGCCAGTGGAATGAACAGATCCGGTGGAACCAGCCCGTGCTCCGGGTGTTGCCAGCGAATCAGCGCCTCGACACCGACCACCCGGTGATCGCGATAGCTGATCTGCGGCTGGTAGACCAGGTAGAACTGATTGCGGGTGAGGGCGTCGCGCAGGTCTTTTTCCAGTTCGCGGCGACGGCGCATTTCGCTGTCGACGCTGGCGATGTAGAACTGATAACGGTTGCGCGAACGGGTCTTGGCCAGGGTCATGGTCTGTTCGGCTTTCTGCAACAGCTTTTCGGTGCTGTCGCCATCTTCCGGGAACAGGGTGATGCCGATGGTTGCGCGCAGGCGGATTTCCTGGTGATCGAGGGCAAATGCCGCTTCCAGGTCATCGAGGATACTTTGTGCCAGCTCGGCGGCTTCGTAAGGTTGCTCGATGTCGGCCTGAACCAGCGCGAATTGATCGCCCCCCAGGCGTGCGAGCGCGCCGAGACGACCGCTGTGGGCACGCAGGCGGTCAGCCAGGGCCAGCAGCAGTTGGTCGCCGGTCTGGTAGCTGAATTGCTCGTTGATGCCTTTGAAATCGTCCAGGCCCACACACAAAACGGCGACCCGGCGTTGCAAGCGACCGGCGTCTACCAGAATCTTGTCCAGTTGCTGTTGTAACTGCTGGCGGTTCGGCAGGCCGGTGAGGAAATCATATTGAGCCATGCGCAGCAGGCTGTTTTCGGCTTCGTGGCGCAGGTGGGTATTGCGTTCGATGGACTCAAGCAGCTGGTTGGCAGTGTTGATCCAGATTCCCAGTTCGTTCTTTTCGTGGCCTTTGAGCTGCGGAATCTTGTGTTCGCTGGGACGGTCGGGGTTGACGTTGGTCAGGTGTTCGATGATCCGCGACAGCGGCTTGGTCAGCAGCCAGTGATAGACCAGGTACAGCACCAGGCCCATGGCCATGGCCCGCAGTACGCCGGAGATGAAAATGATCACCGAGCTGACAATAAAGCCCTGGCCGTAGGTGGCGGTGTCGAGGGTGATGCTCAGATCGCCGTAATATTCGCTGTAGGGGCCACGACCCACCAGTTGCGTGGTGAACGTGCGTTCCTGGCCAAGAATAAGGTCGGTCAGCCAGCGGCTGTGGGAATGCTGCAAGTCACGGGATTTTTCCGCGAGCATGGTTTCGTTGGGATGGCCGATGGAGGCCATGCGCACGGCGTCGTCCTGGAACAGGCCTTCGATAACCTGCATACCCATTTCCCGATCGAGGCTGTACACCGCCTGGGTCGATGGGTCGCGAAACATGTCGAGGATGCGCTGGGCATCACTGGCCACGGCCTGGCGTGTTTTATAGGCATCGAAAACGATCTGCGCGCAGCTCAACACCACGCCGACGATCAATGCCGACAGGAGCACGACCCGAAGCAACTTCACCGACAAGCTGTTTTTGAGTTCCAGCTTCAAAGGGTTATTCCTTGTTCCGTGCGGGTAACGTCAAGTTGCCATGAGTATTGGCAATCCCGTGATGGCAGTCAAAGGGACAATCAAGCCATATGGATTTTGTCTGCTGGCTTGGCCGCATTGCCTTGGTAGTTGGCAACTGGAGCCCATTAGTAGTGTTTCGGTAGGCACCTCCTGCAACTTGAGGGGCAGGGGCGAATATTTGTGTCTGGTTGAGGGTAGACGGCTGTGGCGTTGGGGCAAGGGAACGTTTGCTTTCGGGGTGTTGCAGGTGACTTTCACGGTGTACAGGCATAAAAAAACCCGGCAATGCCGGGTTTTTTTGACTGCAAGCAGACTTAAGCGGTGAAGGTTTTGCCTTCGAACTGCTCAGCCACGAACTTCCAGTTGACCAGGTTCCAGAACGCTTCAACGTACTTCGGACGCAGGTTGCGGTAGTCGATGTAGTAAGCGTGTTCCCAAACGTCGCAGGTCAGCAGCGGGGTGTCACCGCTGGTCAGCGGGTTGCCGGCGCCGATGGTGCTGGCCAGGGCCAGGGAACCGTCAGCCTTTTTCACCAGCCAGCCCCAGCCGGAACCGAAGGTGCCGATAGAGGTTTTGCTGAATTCTTCTTTGAACTTGTCGAACGAACCGAAAGAAGCGTTGATGGCTTCAGCCAGGGCGCCGGTTGGTTGACCGCCAGCGTTTGGCGCCAGGCAGTTCCAGTAGAAAGTGTGGTTCCAGACCTGAGCGGCGTTGTTGAAGATGCCACCCGAAGAAGTCTTGACGATTTGCTCCAGGGTCTTGCCTTCGAACTCGGTGCCTGGCACCAGGTTGTTCAGGTTCACGACGTAGGTGTTGTGGTGCTTGTCGTGGTGATATTCCAGCGTTTCCTTGGAAATGTGCGGCTGCAGTGCATCGTGTGCGTAAGGCAGTGGCGGCAATTCGAAAGCCATGGTGATTCTCCTAATCAGGTCAGTTGCGGTGGGCGCAAGGCCGATCACGGGCGGCCAGACAAGCGCCGGGGAGTTTGTACTCTTTGCGGCGCAGGTGTCGGATCATAGCACCGGGGTGGCGGCTTAACCACGCAACAACTGTGTGGGATAGAGGTCCCAGAGCTGTTTGGAATAATCAGGCGGCGGTGATTAATTGAAACGCCACTGTGAACATCATCACCGCCACCAGCAGGTCGAGAATCCGCCAGGTGCTCGGGCGTGCCAGCCACGGTGCGAGCCACGCGGCACCCAGCGCCAGGGTGAAAAACCACAGCAATGACGCACTGGCCGCGCCCACCACATAAGCGCCCGGTACGGTCTGTTGTGCCCCGAGAGAACCGATCAGCAACACAGTGTCCAGATACACGTGAGGGTTGAGCAGCGTCACCGCCAATGCGCTGAGCATCACCGCTCGCAACGAACGTACCGTCTGATTTTCGCCTTGCTGCAGACTTTGCTTCGAGCAGGCACGACGCAGCGCCAGGCTGCCGTACCACAGCAAGAAGGCCGCGCCCCCCCAACGGGCGATCGCCAGCAGCAACGGGTTTTGCGCGAGAATCGTCGCCAGGCCGAACACCCCGGCGGCCACCAGCAACGCATCGCAGGTCACGCAGAGCGCGGCCACCGGCAGGTGATGCTCACGGCGCAAGCTTTGCGCCAGCACGAACGCATTTTGCGTACCGATCGCCATGATCAGTCCCGCAGCGACCAACAGGCCGTTCACATAGCTTTGCCACATAAGATTTACTCCGCGTTTGCCGCCAGTTGCCGCAGTACCGACATCGCGCGCTTGGCGTCGGCCTGGCCGACAAACAAATGGTCGTGGTAATAGCCGGCAATCACGTTGCAGCTGATACCGGCCTGGCCGAGGGCTGTGGCGAATGCGGCGGTCAGGCCAACGGCTTCCAGGGCCGAATGCACGTTGAGGGTGATCCACGCCGCCAGGTAATCGAAGCTGAACCCGGCCTTCTCGGCTTGCGAGCGCTCAAGGATCACCGTCAGGCCTTCCTGTTCGCGGAAACTGCCGATGATTTCGCAGTCTTTGGGCAGATGGCCGTCGCGAATCGTGCAGAACACGTATTCGCCGTCGTTGAGTTGCGGGCTCATGCTGCGCAGCAGGGTGTTGAGTGAGGTTTCGCCAGCCATGTTGTGATCCTTGTTGAGGAGTTCTTGCTGGTCATTCTCCTGCTCCAGGCTGTATAAGAAAAACCAATATTACTGATCGCTCATTAGGAAAACTGATGTTCGACTATAAATTGCTGTCCGCCCTTGCTGCTGTGGTCGAGCAAGCCGGGTTCGAGCGCGCCGCTCAGGTGTTGGGGTTGTCGCAATCGGCGATCTCCCAGCGTATCAAGCTGCTGGAAGCGCGCATCGGCCAGCCGGTGTTGGTACGGGCCACGCCACCGGCACCGACCGAGATAGGCCGGCGCCTGCTCAACCATGTGCAGCAGGTGCGTTTGCTGGAGCGTGACCTGCAAAGCCTGGTGCCGGCGCTGGACGAAGAAGGCTTGCCGGAACGCCTGCGCATCGCCCTCAATGCCGACAGCCTGGCCACATGGTGGGCCGAGGCGGTGGGTGACTTTTGCGCCGAGCAACATCTGTTGCTCGACCTGGTGGTGGAGGACCAGACCGTCGGCCTCAAACGCATGCGCGCCGGTGAAGTGGCGGCGTGCGTCTGCGCCAGCGAGCGTCCGGTCGCAGGCGCCCGCAGCGTGTTGCTGGGCGCCATGCGTTACCGCGCGCTGGCCAGCCCGGCGTTTATTGCCCGACATTTTCCCCTGGGGGTGAGGGCCGATCAGTTGGCCCACACGCCGGCGCTGGTGTTTGGCCCCGATGACTTTTTGCAACACCGCTATTTGGCGTCATTGGGCGTGGACGGTGGTTTCGAACATCATTTGTGCCCGTCATCCGAAGGCTTCATCCGCCTGACCGAAGCCGGTCTAGGCTGGGGGTTGGTGCCGGAGTTGCAGGTGCGCGAACAGCTGGAGCGCGGTGTGCTGGTGGAGTTATTGCCAGATAAGCCGATCGATGTGCCGTTGTACTGGCATCATTGGCGCAATGGTGGCCAGTTGCTGGGATTACTCACTGAGCATCTGGTGCGTTTATCCGGACAGTGGCTGGTGCCGTTGGACTGACGGGCAGCGTCAAGGCTTCACGAAATTTGTAATGCAACACGTATGAAAAACGAAACACATCGGAGCAAGTCATGAAAATTCTGGTCACCGGCGCAAGCGGCTTCATTGGCGGGCGCTTTGCGCGATTCGCCCTGGAGCAAGGTCTGGACGTACGGGTCAACGGCCGTCGGGCCGAAGGCGTCGAACATCTGGTACGGCGCGGAGCGCAGTTCGTCCAGGGCGACTTGAGTGATCCGGAACTGGTTCGCGAGTTGTGCGCGGATGTCGAAGCCGTGGTGCATTGTGCTGGCGCCGTCGGGCTTTGGGGGCGTTATCAGGACTTCCATCAGGGCAACGTGCTGGTCACCGAAAACGTGGTCGAAGCCTGCCTGAAGCAAAACGTCCGGCGGCTGGTGCACTTGTCGTCACCCTCGATCTATTTCGATGGCCGTGATCACCTGGGGCTGACCGAAGAGCAGGTGCCCAAGCGCTTCAAGCATCCTTATGCGGCGACCAAATACCTGGCCGAGCAAAAGGTCTTCGGCGCTCAGGAGTTCGGTCTCGAAGTACTGGCCCTGCGCCCGCGTTTCGTCACTGGCGCAGGTGACATGAGTATTTTCCCGCGTCTGCTGAACATGCAGCGCAAAGGGCGTCTGGCGATCATTGGCAACGGCCTGAACAAGGTCGATTTCACCAGCATGCAGAACCTCAACGAAGCCATGCTCAGCTGTTTGCTGGCGACGGGCTCCGCGCTTGGCAAGGCCTACAACATCAGCAACGGTGCACCGGTGCCGCTGTGGGATGTGGTCAATTACGTGATGCGCCAGATGGAAGTCCCACAGGTGACTCGCCACCGTTCCTACGGTTTGGCCTACAGCGTTGCGGCGCTGAACGAGGGCTTTTGCGCACTTTGGCCGGGGCGTCCGGAGCCGACGCTGTCACGCTTGGGCATGCAGGTCATGAACAAAAACTTCACCCTCGATATCAGCCGCGCCAGGCATTATCTGGACTACGATCCCAAGGTCAGTCTGTGGACGGCGCTCGATGAGTTCTGCGGCTGGTGGAAGGCTCAGGACCCGAGTGCAAAATAAACACTGAACCGAGCCAGCGGATCAAGGTCGATCAATGCGGCGGGTTCAGGGTTTATACTCGTGCATTTAGCCATCACTGTGGTTCAGAAAGGTTGCCTCATGTCCATGCGTAACGATGCCAACGACGACTTCGACAATGTGCCGAGCCTGCGAGCCGACACCCTCGATGACGACGATTTCCCGATCACCGCCGCTGCCCGTGAACACACCGGCGTGCATGCGCGAGCCGCAACCCGAGGCAAAGTCAAAGGTCCGGGTACCGGCCCACTGTGGGCACTGGTCGGTGCGTTGTTGTTTGCCTTCGCCGGCCTTGCCTGGTGGAGCTTTCAGCAAATCTCGCTGATGGAGCAGCAACTGGTCGCGACTCAGGAAAGCTTCGCGCGTATCAGCGAGGAAGCGGCGGGGCGCTTGCAGGATATTTCCGGCAAGGTCGTGGCCAGCCAATCCAGCGTCACCAGTGACAGCGAAGCGTTGAAACTGCAGATCAAGCAACTGGAAACCAGGCTGCTGGAGCAGAACCAACAGCAGCAAGGCGTGGTCGGTCAGGCGTCTGACCTGGACAAGCGCCTGGCACAGATCGCTGCGCAAAGTGTCGAGCAACATGCGGTCAATGTTCAGTTGCAAACCGATCTCAAAGCCCTGAGCGCTGAACTGACGGCCCTGAAAAACACCCCGACCGACACCAGCAAGTTCGATGCCCAGCTGAAAAGCCTCGGCACCGATATCGCCGCGTTGAAGAAACAAGGCAACCCGAGCGCGGCCATCGAACGCCTGGAACAAGAACTGGTCGTGATCAAGAGCCAACAGGACAATCGTCCGGCGGCACCTCAAGGCAGCGCCAACGTCGCCGAGTTCGACGCTTTCCGTGGGCAGGTCACGCGCAACATCACCACCTTGCAGAGCCAGATTCAGAACCTGCAGCAGCAGATCAGCGCACGGCCGTGACGCATAGGCTTAGAACACCTGTGGCGAGGGCGCTTGCCCCCTCGCCACAGGCGCTGCGATTTCCTGAATATTCGTACATATAAGCATCAATTTGAACGAGGGGCACGCCATGCGTTTGCTGCAAAAAACTACCTTGCTGAGCGGGCTGCTGGTGGTGTGTATGGGACAGGTTCAGGCGGCCGAAAAGGCTGTGGATAACGGGAAGGCCGCGATGGCCTTGCTGGAAAAAGCCCTGGCCTATTACCACGACAATGGTGACAAGGCGTTTGCCGCGTTCAGTCGCCAGGGCGAATTTGTCGACAAGGACAAGTATGTCTTTGTGGTCGATACCAAGGGCACCATGCTCGCCAGTGGTGGACCGTCGTATGCATTGATCGGACGTGATGTGACTCCAGTGCTGGAGCCGGATTTGCAGAAAGCGTTCAAGGACGCGTTGCGGGTGCCGGAAGGCAGCGGAATTCAGGAGGCCGAGTACCGCTGGCAGAACTGGGCCGACGGCAAGGTCGAGCGTAAACGGGTCTACTACCAGCGCGTCGGTCAGCGGATTCTGGCGGTCGGTTACTACCTGCCTCGGGCGTCGGCCGAGCAGGCCAAAGCCTTGCTCGACAAGGCAGCGAGCGATCTGAGCAAGGATGAGAAGGGTACGCTGAAGGCGATCAATTCGTTGCAGGGCGGATTCTTGCAGGATGACTTGTACGTGTTCGTCGTCGACCTCGATACCCGTCGATATGTCGCCCACGGCACCAATCTGCGTTTCATCAACGCTGACTTCCGCAGAATCAAGGGCCCGGACGGCAAATCGGTTGGCGAGCCGATTCTGGCGCTGATGGCCAAACAGGATCAGGGTGAGTACCAGTACCGCTGGAAGAACCCGGTGACCGGCAAAGTTGAAGACAAGCACGCTTACCTGAAAAAGGTCGGGCACTTGCTGGTAGCGGTGGGGTATTACAGCCCCTGAGTCCTGTCTGATCGTTCCCATGCGGGAACGATCAGTCGGCAGTTAGCGAACCTTATCTTCCCGCCCGCGCAACACCATGTTCGGCATCGCGATGGCCGCTGCCAAACCCAACAACGACACTGCTGCGCTGACCATCAGCAAATGCCGGAAGGTCAGCAGCAGCTCGGCGCGCAAGGCGTTTCGAGCGTCGCCCGGTGCCGCGTTCAAGCCGTCGAGCAGCACGTTCCCGGAGCTGCCCTCGGCGATCAGCGCTGAGCCGGTCAAATGGGCGAAGCTCGAATCCTGCAACAGCGCCAGCAACAAGGCCGACATCAATGCCACCCCCACCGCGCCACCGAGTGAGCGAAACAGGTTGGTGGTGCTGGTGGCGACGCCGATGTCCCGCTGTTCCACCGAATTTTGCGTGCCCACCAATGAGGTCGGAAATTGCATGCCGGCGGCGATGCCGCAAAGCAACATGAAGAAGCTACTGATGATCATCGCTTGCGGTGGGCTGAACGCCATGCCGAGAATCGCGACCGGGGTGAGCAGGGCGCCCGTCAGAATCATCGGTTTGTAGCGACCGGTCACTGAGGTCCGGCGACCAGCGAAATAGGCGCCCATCGGCAACCCCATCGCCAGCGGCAACAGGTGCAGCGCGGCACTGTCGGACCCGGCGCCGGTGACGCTCTGGAAGCGCAGCGGCATCAGCACGATCAGCGAAATGGCCTGGAAACTGGTGAAGAACATCGTGCACCAGCAGAGGATCGCGTTGCGGTTGGCAAACAGGTGCATTGGCAGCAACGGCTCGCGCGCCCGGCGTTCATGCCAGACGAACAGCGCCAGGGTCAGCACCGCACAGGCCAGCAACCCGAGTACTTCGCTGCTGCGCCATGAATGCCCTTGGCCGATCTGAGTGATGCCCAGCAGCAATGCAGTCAGGCCGATGATCATCAGCAACGTGCCCAGGTAGTCGATGATCGGTTTGCGCTGCGGCACCGGCAAACCCACCAGCGTGCGGTTGGCCACAAGCCAAGCGCCCAGGCCCAGTGGCAGGTTGATCAGAAACACCCAGCGCCACGACAGGTACTCGGTCATGTAACCGCCGAGCACCGGCCCGGCCACGCTGGCCATCGCGTACATGCTGCTGAAATAACCCTGATAACGCCCGCGTTCGCGGGGCGGCACGATGTCGCCGATGATCGCCTGACTGACCGAAATCATCCCGCCGGCGCCGATGCCCTGGATGATCCGCGCCAGTACCAGTTGCTCCATGCTCTGGGCCATACCGCAAAGCACTGAGGCCAGGGTGAACAGCCCCATGCCGAACAGCATCAGCCGTCGACGGCCGTAAAGGTCACCGAGCTTGCCGTAGATCGGCACCGCCACGGTCATCGCCACCATGTAGCCTGCGATCACCCAGGCCAGCAGACTGACATCCTTGAACTGGGCGGAAATGGCCGGCATCGAGACGGCCACAATGGTTTGGTCCAGCGCCCCGAGAAAGATCGCCAACATCAAGGCGATCAGCACACTGCGGATGGCCGGTTTGGTGGAGTCAGGCTGCTTCAGATTGGTCACGGGTAAAACCTGCGGGCGGTAATTGACCCGCAAGGAGCAAGGCGAGCGGGGATGCTCGCCAGTGTAAGTCGGTAGGAAGCTATTCGATAGCCTCATACGGAAGCCCGACGTAATTTTCTGCAATGGTTTTTCGACCGGCTTCGGAGTCGACGAAGTACTCAAGCTCTGACTCGCTGATGCGCTGGCTGAAGGCATCGTTGTCGTCGAAGGTGTGCAGCATCGAGGTCATCCACCAGGAAAACCGTTCGGCCTTCCAGACCCGACGCAGGCAGATTTCGGAGTACTTCTCCAGCAGCTCGGTGCGGCCGTCGCGGTAGACCTTGAGCAGGATGTTGAACAACGTGCTGACGTCGCTGGCCGCCAGGTTCAGGCCTTTGGCCCCCGTCGGCGGGACGATGTGTGCGGCGTCGCCGACCAGGAACATCCGCCCGTATTGCATTGGCTCGACCACAAAACTGCGCAGCGGCGCGATGCTCTTTTCGATCGACGGTCCGCTGACCAGCGTGTCGGCGAGCGCTGACGGCAAGCGCAATTTCAGCTCCTCCCAGAAGCGCTGATCGGACCAGTCCTCGACCTTCTCATTAGAGGGCACTTGCAGGTAATAACGGGTACGTGTGGTCGAGCGCATGCTGCACAACGCAAAGCCGCGAGCATGTCGCGCATACACCAGTTCATCGTGAACCGGCGGGGTGTCGGCGAGAATGCCGAGCCAGCCAAACGGGTAGACCCGCTCGAATACCTTCAGTGTGTCGGCGGGAATCGACTGCCGCGCCACGCCATGAAAACCGTCGCAACCGGCGATGTAGTCGCAGTCCAGGCGCCAGGTTTCGCCGTCCTTTTCAAAGGTCACGAACGGCTCGGCGGATTTCATCCCGTGGGGCACCACATTGCTGGCTTCGTACAGGGTCAATGCACCGGCGACCTGACGAGCGGCCATCAAGTCGCGGGTCACTTCGGTCTGGCCGTAGATCATCACCGTTTTGCCGCCGGTCAGTGCGTGCAGGTCGATGTGCACCTGACGTTCACCGAGGGCCACCTGGAAGCCAGCATGCACCAGCCCTTCAGTGTCCATGCGCTGCCCGACCCCGGCCTGGCGCAACAAATCGACCATGCCCTGTTCCAGGACCCCGGCGCGGATTCTTTCCTGCACATACGCAGGCGTTTGGCGTTCGACAATAACCGTGGCGATGCCGGCGTTGTGCAGCAACTGGCCGAGCAGCAGGCCAGAGGGGCCGGCGCCGATTATGGCAACTTGGGTTTTGAGGGTTTTCATTGTTGTTATGGCTCGCAAGCTTCACGCGGACAACGTCGGTGAATGGATTTTATGAATCGAGTACTTGCATTTTTCGCTTGTGAGTCGGTCAATTGAAGGTGAAAACTGAGCCGATACCTGTACATTTCGCCAATCGGGGCGATTATCGCCCGTTACGCTGAGGCCTGGACTGAAGTTATGAACAAGCCTGCCCTTCCTTCGATTCCTGTATTCAAACTCTATGGCGAGAGCCTGGACTGGCCGACCCCTGACTTGTTGCATTGCGAAACCATCTCCAAACGCAGTCGCGAACACCAATGGGAAATCAAACCCCATCGGCATGCCGATTTATGTCAGTTACTGTTTGTGTTCAAAGGCCAGGCGGAGCTTGAGATCGAGGGCCAGCGTACGCAGTTGGGCGAAGCCGCGATCCAGATCCTGCCACCGTTGTCGATACACGGTTTTCGCTTCAGTGAAGACGTCGAAGGGTTTGTAGTGACGCTGGCTGCACCGCTGGTGGCTCATCTTCAAGCGCAGTTGGGTAATTCGGTGAATGCACTGGCGCTGGCAGAGAGCTACTCGGCAGGCGCCGATGCGGACTACCTCAACAGCTTGTTTTCTGCCTTGCACAATGAATACGTAGGGCATCAACCGGCGCGTGAAATGCTCATGCACTCGCTGGTCAGCGTGATCATGGTGTGGGTCAGCCGTCAGGTCATCCAGCGCCGCGCCGCCAGCCAGCGACCACAGCGTGCGCGGGAATACCTCAACGGATTTATTCAGCTGGTGGAAGAGAATTATCGCCAGCACGTGAAGGTCGAGGATCTGGCACACCGGCTGGGGATTTCCGTGTCCCACCTCAACGGCACCTGCCGCGAGCTGGCGGGGCAACCGGCGTTGCAGATCATGCATGAGCGTCAGCTGCTTGAGGCCAAGCGACTGCTGACCTACACCAGCATGACGATTTACGAGATGTCCGATGTGTTGGGGTTTTCCGACCCGACCAATTTCACGCGGCTGTTTCGGCGCCGCGTCGGGATCTCGCCGAAGGCGTTTCGCGATCGCTTGAAGGCTGATCAGGACAGCGAGGGCTAAGGGGCGTTCTCAATTAGTTTCCCCGCCGCGTTGAGAACGCCCCCTCGTTACCTGAGGGCGTCCAGGGTCGCGTTGTGCGGAATGCAGCGCTCGAAGTTGCAGCTGGCGTACTCGCGCGGCAGCTGCCGGGCCTGTTCAACGCGGTAGGCAGCGGTGCCATACAATGCCAGCGCGGCCGTGCAGGTGATAAAGATCGCGAGATACCTTCTGGTTTTGACGTTCATGGCGCTGACCTCTGAACCCATACCCTTTATTTTTAAGGGGTACTGATATCAGCATAGGTCAGCCGTGCTGAGTTGCCATAAACCCCCCTCAGGCCGCTGATTGGGTATTCAGCAGCGAAACCATTGTGGCGAGGGGACTTGCCCTAATGCCGATCAGTTAAGCCGAATACTGAACCTGTGGCGAG
>NZ_JANLNW010000071.1 GCF_025465945.1 Pseudomonas sp. 6D_7.1_Bac1
AAATAACCCCAACTATGTGGTGAGGGGCTT
Organism: Pseudomonas sp. 6D_7.1_Bac1; assembly: GCF_025465945.1. Classification (GTDB taxonomy): domain Bacteria; phylum Pseudomonadota; class Gammaproteobacteria; order Pseudomonadales; family Pseudomonadaceae; genus Aquipseudomonas. Next base: position 31 of record NZ_JANLNW010000071.1, read on the forward strand.
TTGTGGGGGGGGAGCAAGCTCCCTCGCCACACAGCATTTCAGTTATTGGTCTTGAGTTGTTTACAGGAATAAAAAAGGGCTCCTCGAAGGAGCCCCAGGGCCGAAGCCCGCCGCCCGGATAGGACGTGCGTGGTTAAGTCATTGCGTAATCAGATTGTCGTGTCGGAATGAGTGCCCTGTATTAGCCGACGGCGTGAAGTTCGTTGAGTCTATGGATTCCCGCAGTGCCGGTCATACCGTCCCAGTTGTCGCCGCGTCCTTCTCGCCAGCCGTTGATCCAGGCTTGACGTACCGACGGTAGAGTAAATGGGCAAAGCTCACGGGATTTGCCACCAACGCCATATTGATATCCGCGCAAAAATGCTCTTTCCAACGGATCACGCTTAAGTCTTCTCATAGGGTGTTTCCCTCACTTGTTGACTGTGTTCATTGCGTCGACCTCTATCGAGGTCAGGCAGAAAAATTTCTGCCGTTGGTGGCTCGCTGCCGGCGTCACGAGCCAAGGTGTTGACGTCGTTGCGGCGTCAACCTGTATTGAGTTCTAACCAATGCGTCACATCGAGGGAATGATCGTTTTGTCATAAGGACGTAACCATTTAGGTGCTATGGCCATAAGAAACACCTCGTTTGTAGCCGTTTTGATAAGCAAAGCCCGCTATGATCAGCCTCCCACTAGATGATGAGGCTAATCCTTTAGTGAGAATGTCCACCCGTAGCACTCGGGTACTATTCGACGAAGGGTCGAGTTATGACATTTTGTTGCAAAGAATTTTTTATCTGCCCGGGCATCTAAGCTATTTCAACCGATTGGTTGGCTGTGCGGCCAGGGTGGGACGGCACACTTTCGTGCCACGCGAGCGCTCTTCAAGAAAAGCGCTTGATTGAAAACCGAGCGGTCAATGCGTTGCCCGTTCACTTATTGCTAAAGGCCCTGGAACTCCCATGTCGGATCGTTACGAACTCTTCCTCACTTGCCCCAAAGGCCTCGAAGGTCTGCTTATCGAGGAAGCCGTCGGGCTTGGCCTTGAGGATGCGCGCGAGCACACGTCGGCCGTGCGCGGCATGGCCGACATGGAAACGGCTTATCGCCTGTGCCTGTGGTCACGTCTGGCTAACCGGGTACTGCTGGTGCTCAAGCGTTTCCCGATGAAGGACGCCGAAGACCTCTACCATGGCGTGCTGGATATCGAGTGGCAAGATCACATGCTCAATGACGGCACCCTGGCCGTTGAATTCAGTGGTCACGGCTCGGGTATCGACAACACGCACTTCGGCGCCCTGAAAGTGAAGGACGCCATCGTCGACAAACTGCGCACCCCGTCGGGCGAGCGTCCGTCCATCGACAAGCTCAACCCTGACCTGCGCATTCACCTGCGCCTGGACCGTGGCGAAGCGATCCTGTCCCTCGACCTGTCCGGTCACAGCCTGCACCAGCGCGGTTACCGCCTGCAGCAAGGTGCAGCGCCGCTGAAGGAAAACCTCGCGGCGGCGATTCTGATTCGTTCCGGCTGGCCGCGGATTGCGGCTGAAGGCGGCGCCCTGGCTGACCCGATGTGCGGTGTGGGTACCTTCCTCGTCGAAGCCGCGATGATCGCCGCCGACATGGCGCCGAACCTGCGTCGCGAGCAGTGGGGCTTCACCGCCTGGCTCGGTCACGTGCCGGCGTTGTGGAAAAAACTTCATGAAGAGGCCAGCGCCCGCGCCGCTGCCGGTCTGGCCAAGCCACCGCTGTGGATTCGCGGTTACGAAGCCGACCCGCGCCTGATTCAACCGGGCCGCAACAACGTCGAGCGTGCCGGCCTGAGCGAGTGGATCAAGATCTACCAGGGCGAAGTCGCGACCTTCGAGCCGCGTCCGGACCAGAACCAGAAAGGCCTGGTGATCTGCAACCCTCCGTACGGCGAGCGTCTGGGCGACGAGGCGAGCTTGCTCTATCTCTACCAGAACCTCGGCGAGCGTCTGCGTCAGGCCTGCCTGAACTGGGAAGCGGCGGTGTTCACCGGCGCGCCGGACCTGGGCAAGCGCATGGGGATTCGCAGCCACAAACAGTATTCGTTCTGGAACGGTGCCTTGCCGTGCAAATTGCTGCTGATCAAGGTCCTGCCGGATCAGTTTGTCACCGGTGAGCGTCGTACCCCGGAACAGCGTCAGGCCGAACGTGAACAGGCTGTCTACGATCAGTCGCCGGCCGAGCCGCAAGAGCGTCAGTACAACAAGAACGGCAACCCGATCAAACCTGCACCGGCGCCGGCTCCCGTCGTTGAACAGGCACGCCTGAGCGAAGGCGGGCAGATGTTTGCCAACCGCCTGCAAAAGAACCTCAAAGCCTTGGGCAAATGGGTCAAGCGTGAAGGGGTCGACTGCTACCGCGTCTACGATGCCGACATGCCGGAATACTCCATGGCCATCGACCTGTACCACGACTGGGTCCATGTTCAGGAATACGCGGCACCGAAGTCGATCGATCCGGAAAAAGCCTCGGCGCGTATGTTCGATGCGCTGGCAGCCATTCCGCAGGCCTTGAATATCGATAAGAGCCGGGTGGTCGTCAAGCGTCGCGAGCGTCAGAGCGGCACCAAGCAGTACGAGCGCCAGAGCGCCCAGGGCAAGTTCACCGAGGTGAACGAAGGTGGCGTGAAGTTGCTGGTCAATTTGACTGATTACCTCGACACCGGGTTGTTCCTCGACCACCGGCCAATGCGTTTGCGGATTCAGAAAGAGGCCGCCGGCAAGCGCTTCCTCAACCTGTATTGCTACACCGCGACGGCCAGCGTCCATGCGGCCAAAGGCGGCGCGCGCAGCACCACCAGCGTCGACCTGTCGAAAACCTACCTGGACTGGGCGCGCCGCAACCTGTCGCTGAACGGCTTCTCTGACAAGAACCGCCTGGAGCAGGGCGACGTGATGGCCTGGCTGGAAGCCAACCGTGACGAATTCGATATGATCTTTATCGATCCGCCGACCTTCTCCAACTCCAAGCGCATGGAAGGGATCTTCGACGTGCAGCGCGACCACGTGCAGTTGCTGGATCTGGCCATGGCCCGTCTGGCGCCGGGTGGCGTGTTGTACTTCTCCAACAACTTCCGCAAGTTCCAGCTCGAAGAAAACCTCACGGCGCGCTATGCCGTCGAAGAGATCACCGCGCAAACCATCGACCCGGACTTTGCCCGTAACGGCAAGATCCACCGCGCCTGGAAAATCATGGCGCGCTAACGGTAAATTGGATCCATGGAGCCTTGATTTTTCTGGGCTCTATGGTCTTTTTACACTGGCTAATCTAGTGGCTAATGGCTATAACTTCACTCAAAGCCAAGGTGACGCCAAAGCACGCCGGCGTTCTGAGTTTTGCTTATGCCGTTGCACGCCGTACGACCCAAGATCCTGGGCTTCATCAGTGAAGATGTTTCGGCCTGGCTCATTGCGCTGCTGGTTCTACTGACCGGCGGCGCGCTGACAGGGTTGCTCGCCTGGGCCAACCTCAACCTGCACCATCAGCAGGTGGCGCAGGGTTTTCAATTGCTGGTCAGCGAGCGCAAGAGCCGGATTGCCGAGCGTTTCGACGATCAGGAGCAGCGTCTCGATAGCCTGCGGCGATTCTTCGTCAACTCCGAATCGGTGTCCCGTGAAGAGTTCGACGGTTTTACCAAAGCACTGCTGCAAAGAACTCAGGCGTACGCCTGGGCGCCGTTGGTTGCCCGCAGTGAACGTGCTGCGCTCGAGCAACAGGAGCGCAAGCAAGGTGTCGCCGGGTTTTCCATCCGCGACTTGAAGCCTTCGGCAGAGCTGCAACCGGCCGCCTTGCGTGATGAGTACGCGCCAGTGTTATACAGCCAGACGCAAAGCTTGAAAGGTGCGCCACTGGGTTTTGATTTGCTGTCGGAGCCGGCACGTCGCGCAACCCTGCAAAGGGCCCGCAGCCTGAATGGAATAGCAGTGTCCGATCCCATGCAGTTGATTGGTGTCGATCCTGAGTATGCCCGGGGTGTATTGCTGGTCGAGCCGGTTTCGCGTTATGCCGAAGCGCCCGGACATGCTGCCGCGCCCGTTGGTTATGTGCTGGCTGTCATCAGCATGCGTCAGTTGGTGGCCGATGGTTTTCCGATGCCCGGTCAGGACAATCTGGTGGTGCAGATTCGCGGTCGGGCGCAGGACGGTCAGTCAGAGGCGCTCTACGAATCCCCCAATCCGGTGGCGAATCAACCGTTGCATTACCGCTCGATGTTGCGCCTGGGCGATCATGTCTACGATCTCGACATTCGTTCCAGCACGGTGTTTGAGCGTGCCAATCATTCGGCGGTTGCCAGCCTGTTCGTGATGGGCGCTCTGTTGAGCGTGCTGCTCAGTGCTTTGCTCTACATTCTGGTCAGTCAGCGGCAACGGGCGCTGGCGCTGGTCGAGCAGCGTACCCGAGAGTTGCGCCTGCGTGAGCAGGAGTTGAAGGGCGCTCATGGACAGTTACGCGGGGTGCTGGACGCCGCGACCCAGGTGGCGGTGATTGCTACCGATCTGCGCGGTGTGATCACGACCTTCAATGCGGGGGCCGAGCACATGCTCGGCTATCGCAGTGTTGATGTGCTGGGGCATATGACCCTGGAAAGCTTGCACCTGCCCATTGAGCTGGAAGCACGCGCCATGGAGCTCAGTCAGCGTTACGGCAAGCCAGTGCCGAGCTGTCAGGCGATGCTGGTGGAGGGTGGCGAAGAGGGCAGGCATGAAGCGCGTGAATGGACCTTGGTTCGGCAGGATTACAGTCACCTGACAGTGAACATGCTCGCCACGGCCGTGCTTGATGAGCAGGGGCTTTGGGTCGGGCATCTGGCAATCTGCATCGACATCACCGAGCGCAAACGGGTGCATGAAGCGTTGGCGGCGCGCGATCTGTTGCTCAAGAAACTCAGCGCGCATGTTCCGGGCGGTATTTACCAGTTCAAGATGGCGGCGGACGGGCGCTTCAGTGTGATCTACGCCAGTGACGGCATCCGCGATATTTACGAGCTCGATCCGGACGTGCTGCAACAGAATGCCGAGGCCATTTTCAAGCGGATTCATCCGCAGGACGTGGCTCGGGTGCGTGCCTCGATCCGTATCTCCTCGCAAAAGCTCAGCCCGTGGCGCGAAGAGTACCGTGTGCAGTTACCCGTACGTGGCCTGCGTTGGGTGCGCGGCGAGGCAACGCCGGAAGAACTGCCCGGCGGTGGGGTGCTGTGGCATGGCTATATTTCGGATATTTCCGACCTCAAACGGGTCGAGGAAGAGCTGCGCGCGTTGTCGGTGACCGATTCGCTGACCGGAATTCACAATCGGCGCTATTTCCAGGAGCGACTGACCACGGAAATGGCTCGGGTCGAGCGCGGTATCGGGACGTTGGCAGTGATCATGCTGGATATCGATCACTTCAAACGCATCAATGATGTGTATGGCCACGCGGCGGGCGATCGGGTGTTACAGGCGATCTGTCAGCGTATCCGCCACCGCTTGCGCCGCACCGATGTGTTCTGTCGCATGGGGGGTGAGGAGTTCATGGTGCTGTGTCCGGACACCGACGGGCAGAACGCCCATATGTTGGCCGTCGAGCTGTGGCAGAGCTTGCGTAATACGCCAATCGACGGGTTGGGCACGGTGACTGCCAGCTTCGGCATCGCCAGTTGGCGTTGCGGAGAAGGTGCTGATGCCTTGCTGCTGCGCGCGGATTCTGGGGTTTACGCCGCGAAACAGGCGGGACGGGATCGGGTTGAGGTGGAGCAGGCGTAGACCGGTACAAGCCTGCGTGGCGAGGGAGCTTGCTCCCGCTGGGGTGCGAAGCGCCCCTGAAAGCGATGACCCGCATTGGGCCAGATATAACTCAATCGTTGATTTTGCGGCTGCTGCGCAACCGAGCGGGAGCAAGCTCCCTCGCCACAGTTGCGCAGTGTTTAAGTGAGGCTTACAGCGCCGAAGCCGCTGTCGGCAGTTTCGGCTGGCGGTACAGGTCCAGCAGCACTTGGTCGAGCACCGAATGCGCGCCAAAAGGTGCGGGATCGTTGAGGATCGCGACCACTGCCCACGTATTGCCGTTGATGTCGCGGCTGAAACCGGCGATAGCGCGCACGGTGTTCAGGGTGCCGGTCTTGACGTGTGCCTCACCCTTCATCGCGGTGGTCTTGAGGCGTTTGCGCATGGTGCCGTCGGTACCGGCAATTGGCAGCGAGCTGATGTACTCGGCGGCATACGGGCTACGCCAAGCGGCTTGCAGCATGCTCGCCATTTCACGGGCGCTGACCCGTTCGGCGCGCGACAGGCCGGAACCGTTCTCCATCACCAGGTGCGGCGCAGTGATGCCTTTCTTCGCCAGCCACTGACGGACCACACGTTGCGCTGCTTTTGCATCGTCCGCATCCGCGTCGGTGCGGTATTTCGCACCCAGGCTCAGGAACAACTGCTGAGCCATGGTGTTGTTACTGTACTTGTTGATGTCGCGGATGATTTCCGCCAGGTCCGGTGAGAACGCTCGGGCCAATACCTTGGCGTCTTTCGGTACGGCAGCCAGACGATCCTTGCCCTGGATGCTGCCACCCAATTCCTGCCAGATCGCCCGTACAGCGCCTGCGGTGTAGGTCGCGTGGTCGAGCAGCGAAAGATAAGTCTGCGAACTGCAGCCGTCGCCCAACTGGCCCGCCACTGTCACGGACACGCTGCCGTCGGCCTGGGTCACCGGGTTGTAGCGCACGCCGCCGGTGCACTGTTTGGCGTTGATGGCCTTGACCTGGTTGTCGATGCGAATGCTGGCGATCGGTGGCTCGACCGACACCAGCACCTTGCCCGAATCGTTGCGTGCGACAAAGCGCAGGGCCTTGAGGTTGACCATCAGTGCGTCGGGCTTGACCAGGAACGGCTTGTTCTCGTCATTACCGTCGTCATTGAACTCAGGCAGTTGCGGCTGGACGAAGAAACTGCGGTCCAGTACCAGGTCGCCGGTGACTTGCTGCACGCCATTGGCTCGCAGGTCGCGCATCAGCAGCCAGAGTTTTTCCATGTTCAGCTTCGGATCGCCGCCACCCTTGAGGTACAGGTTGCCGTTCAGGATGCCGCCACTGAGGGTGCCGTCGGTGTAGAACTCGGTTTTCCACTGGTGGTTCGGGCCGAGCATTTCCAGCGCGGCGTAGGTGGTCACCAGTTTCATGGTCGAGGCCGGATTGACCGAAACGTCAGCGTTGAAAACGGTCGGTGTGCCGGGGCCATTGAGTGGAATCATCACCAGCGACAGGGCGCTGTCCTGCAACTTGCTGGCTCTGAGGGCCTTTTCGACATTGGGTGTCAGTGCGGTGTTGACCGGGGCTGCAGAAATCGGGAAGGCCAGAGGCACAAGCAGACTGGCGAGAAGCAATGGACGCAAAGATTTGATCATCTGAAATAAAACCCTACAGCCGAGGGGGAAAAAGATGAGGGCATGGAGATAAATTCCCTCAGTGGTCACGAAAGTGTCGGCATTATGCCCCAAGGAATGGTGCCCTGTGCCGTACACGGGGGGCTTAATCGGCTATTTTTTTACCGGCGGTAGGCACAAGCTCCCAGAGAGTCGGGCAAACAGCGGCTTAAACTGCTAAAGTGCTGCCCGTTATTACTTTTGAGGATTGTTCCAATGGCGACTAACCGTTCCCAGCGTCTGCGCAAAAAACTGTGCGTCGATGAATTTCAAGAGCTGGGTTTCGAACTGAACCTGGATTTCAAAGAAGATTTGGCTGATGCAGCCGTTGACGCTTTCCTCGATGCATTCCTGAAAGAAGCCATGGAAGCGAACGGCCTCGGCTACGTTGGCGGCGACGACTTCGGTCTGGTTTGCCTGCAAAAACGTGGCTCGGTCAGCGCTGAACAACGCGCCGCCGTTGAAGCCTGGCTGAAGGCTCGCACCGAGCTGACCAGCGTTGAAGTCAGCCCGTTGCTGGACGTCTGGTACCCGGAAAAGCCGATCAATCCGGTAGCTTGATGTTCTAAAAAACGGCGACCCAAGGGTCGCCGTTTTTTTATGTCTCAAGCCTTGCGCCCGTTCAGAATCATCAGCGTCAACACCCCCGCCACAATCCCCCAAAACGCCGAGCCGATGGAAAACAACGTCAGCCCCGACGCAGTGACCATAAAAGTGATCAACGCCGCTTCACGTTCTTTCACCTCGCTCATGGCGATGCTCAGACCGTTGATGATCGAGCCGAACAACGCCAGCGCAGCAATCGACAGCACCAGCTCTTTTGGCAACGCGGCGAACAATGCGGCCAGGGTTGCGCCAAAGACCCCGGCAATCCCGTAGAAAATCCCGCACCAGACGGCCGCGGTGTAACGCTTGTTGCGATCTTCATGGGCATGCGGCCCGGTGCAGATCGCCGCGCTGATGGCTGCCAGGTTGATCCCGTGGGAGCCAAATGGCGCCAGCAGCAGCGAGGCGATGCCGGTGGTGGTGATCAGCGGCGAGGCCGGCACGTTGTAGCCGTCGGCGCGCAATACAGCGATGCCGGGCATGTTTTGCGAGGTCATGGCCACCACGAACAGTGGAATGCCGATGCTGATGGTCGCCGCGAGGGAAAAGTGCGGAGTGGTCCAGACGGGCGTTGCCACTTCGAGGTGGAAACCGCTGAAATCCAGCAAGCCCATGAACCCGGACAATGCCGTACCGATCAGCAGCGCCACCAGCACCGCATAACGTGGCGACAGGCGCTTGACCACCAGGTAAGTGAAAAACATCCCCAGCACCAGGCCGGTGCGATGCTGGGCGGCGACGAAGATTTCGCTGCCGATCTTGAACAGAATCCCGGCCAGCAACGCAGCGGCCAAAGAGGCGGGAATACGTTTGACCAGGCGCTCGAAGCTGCCGGTCAGGCCGCAAAGGGTCACCAGTAGGGCGCAGGTGATGTAGGCGCCAATCGCCTCGCCGTAGGTCACACCCGACAAGCTGGTGATCAGCAGCGCCGCACCGGGCGTCGACCAGGCGATGGTGATCGGTGTGCGATAGCGCAAAGACAAACCGATCGAGCACACGGCCATGCCGATCGAAATCGCCCAGATCCACGACGAAATCTGCCCGCTGGTCAGGCCCGCCGCCTGGCCGGCCTGGAACATCAGCACCAGCGAGCTGGTGTAGCCGGTCATCATGGCGATGAACCCGGCGACGATGGCCGAGGGTGACGTGTCGGTCAGTGGGCGAAGTTGCGCGTGAGTGGCGTCGGTCATGGCGCGGTGTTCCTTGTTCTTGATAGACGAATAAAGTCCGCAGTTGCCAGTGTGGCGAGGGAGCTTGCTCCCGCTCGGCCGCGTAGCGGCCGTAGTTTGTGAGCGAGGTTATCTGAATAAACGAGTTGGCAGGTTTCAGGACTGCTGCGCAGTCCAGCGGGAGCAAGCTCCCTCGCCACAGGTCATGTGTTCAAGCCTAAACTTAAACGCAGCGGGTCGTTGCGATACAGCGGGGGGCGTAAATGGCCGTACAGTCGTGTTGCCACCGCGGGTTGTGTACAATGTGCTCAGTTTTTTTCGCAATACTTGCCAGCGACCCACTGTGCCGTATTACAGTCACAGTCAATTCGCCGCAGTTCTCCCGACTCGAGTGCCCATGAACGAACAGTTGCAGCCCCTCAAGAAACAACCGCGAGCAGGTAAAGCCGGCCGCAGCGGGACCCAGGACGATATCGTCTATGCGCATATCTTCGAGGCCATCCTCGAACAGCGCCTGGCGCCCGGTACAAAATTGAGCGAAGAGGCGCTGGGGGAAATTTTCGGGGTCAGTCGCACGATCATTCGCCGCGCGCTGTCGCGTCTGGCCCACGAAGGTGTGGTGCTGTTGCGCCCCAACCGTGGCGCCGTGGTTGCCAGCCCGAGTGTCGAAGAAGCCCGTCAGGTGTTCATGGCGCGGCGTCTGGTTGAGCGGGCGATCACCGAGCTTGCGGTAGAACACGCGACGGCGGAGCAGATTGCCGAGTTGCGGCAGATGGTCAACGATGAGCGCGACAGTTTCTCCCGGGGTGACCGTGGTGCCGGTATTCGTCTGTCTGGTGAGTTCCACCTGAAGCTGGCCGAGGCGGCGAAGAACGCCCCGCTGATCAGCTTCCAGCGCAGCCTGGTGTCGCAGACGTCCCTGATTATCGCCCAGTACGAAAGCGGAAACCGCTCGCACTGTTCTTACGATGAGCACACTCAGCTGATCGATGCCATCGAGGCCCGCGATGCCGAACTGGCGGTGAACCTGATGATGCATCACATGGATCATATCGACAGCAAGCTCAACCTCGACGAAGAAAGCGCCTCGGACGATTTGCACGCCGTGTTCTCGCACTTGTTGCAGACCAAGAAGCCAGGGCGGTCAACCGCTAAACTCTGATAGACCGCGGCGCGCCCATCGCGAGCAGGCTCGCTCCCACAATTGAAATGCATTCCCCTGTGGGAGCGAGCCTGCTCGCGATAGCGATCTGATAGGCAATAAAAATCCCCCGGGCTGAAAAGCTGCGGGGGATTTTTTTATGCCTGGGGAAACTTAGCGCTGATGCACCAGGTTGCCCGCCGCATAGGTCTGCAACACCGTCCGGTCGTCACCCAATGTCATCAACACAAACAACGTCTCAGCGATGGTGTTGGCCTGTTTCAGGCGATAGCTGAGCAGGGGCGTGGCGTTGTAGTCCAGCACCAGGAAGTCGGCGTCGGTGCCCGGTTGCAGGGTGCCGATCTTGTCTTCCAGGCGCAGTGCGCGCGCGCCGCCGAGGGTCGCCAGGTACAGCGATTTGAACGGGCTCAGGCGTGCGCCTTGCAGTTGCATGACTTTGTAGGCTTCGTTCAGGGTCTGCAGCAGCGAGAAGCTGGTGCCGCCACCGACGTCGGTACCCAGGCCGACGTTCAGGTTGTGCTTCTCGGCCATCGGCAGGTTGAACAGGCCACTGCCGAGGAAGAAGTTCGAGGTCGGGCAGAAGGCGATGGCCGAACCGGTTTCGGCCAGGCGTGCGCATTCGTCGTTGCACAAGTGCACACCGTGAGCGAACACCGAACGCTCACCCAAGAGTTTGTAGTGGTCGTAGACGTCCAGGTAGCCCTTGCGCTCCGGGAACAGCTCTTTGACCCATTCGACTTCCTGCAGGTTCTCACTGATGTGAGTCTGCATGTACAGATCAGGGTATTCGCCGAGCAACTGGCCGGCGAGGGTCAGCTGTTCCGGGGTGCTGGTCGGGGCGAATCGCGGGGTGACAGCGTAGTGCAGGCGACCTTTGCCGTGCCAGCGTTCGATCAGTGCCTTGCTTTCGACGTAGCTGGATTCGGCGGTGTCGGTCAGGTACTCCGGCGCGTTACGGTCCATCATCACCTTGCCGGCGATCATCCGCAGGTCGAGCTTCTCGGCGGCTTCGAAGAACGAATTCACCGATTGCGGGTGCACGCTGCCGAACACCAGCGCGGTGGTGGTGCCGTTGCGCAGCAACTCCTTGATGAAAATATCAGCGACTTCTTCGGCGTGGGCCTTGTCGGCGAACTGGTTTTCGCACGGGAACGTGTAGGTGTTGAGCCAGTCCAGCAGTTGTTCACCGTATGCCCCGACCATGCCGGTTTGCGGCAGGTGAATGTGGGTGTCGATGAAGCCTGGGGTGATCAGTGCATCCTGATAATGAGTGATTTCAAGGTCGGCGGGCAGGCTGGCGAGCAGCTCGCTGGCGTGGCCGACGGCGCTGATCCGGCCGTTTTCAGTCACCAGCAAACCATCTTCGAAATACTCGTAAGAGGCTTCGATACCCACCACGGCAGGGTCGGCGATGCTGTGCAGAATGGCGGCACGGTAGGCTTTGCGAGTCAAAGGCATTGTCGTTCTCGGTTCGTGGCTTTTTAGTTCGAAGCGTGGCTGCGGCGTGAGGCAGGCAGCAGTTTGGCAATCGGTTCGGCTTTCGCGGTGTGCTGGCCGAAATTGGCGTTATAGGTGGCGATGATTTCGCCGGCGATGGAGATGGCGATTTCTACAGGCAATTTGCCTTTGACCTCGCCCAGGCCCATCGGGCAGCGCATGCGTTGCAGCACGGCGTTGTCGAAACCGCGCTCGCGCAGACGGTGTTCGAATTTCACTCGTTTGGTCTTCGAACCGATCAGGCCGAAGTAGGCAAAGTCGTTGCGCTTGAGGATTGCCGCAGTGAGTTCCAGGTCGAGCTGGTGATTGTGGGTCATGACGATGCAGTAACTGCCAGCGGGCAGGTCGTCGATTTCGTCCACCGGTTCTTCGGCGACGATTTTACGCACGCCGTGGGGGATCTGTTCGGGGAACTCCGCTTCCCGCGAGTCGATCCAGCGCACCCGACAGGGCAGGCTGGCCAGCAACGGCACCAGCGCCCGGCCGACGTGGCCGGCGCCGAACACGGCAATCTGCGCCTGTACCTGGCCCATGGGTTCGAACAGCAACACGGTCACGCCACCGCAGCACTGGCCGAGGCTGGCGCCGAGGGTGAAGCGCTCCAGGTGAGTGTCCTGTTTGCCACTGGCAAGCATCTCCCGGGCGACCTGCATCGCCTTGTATTCCAGATGCCCGCCACCAATGGTGTCGAACGCCTGCGTGGCGCTGATGACCATCTTCGAGCCGGCATTGCGCGGCGTCGAGCCAAGCTCTTCGATGATGGTCACCAACACACAGGGTTCACCCAGGGTTTGCAGGTCGGCGAGGGCGTCGATCCAGTTGTACATGTTCACCTCAACATTTCTGTTGTCTGTTCGGCCGCCATCGCGAGCAGACGGAACGCCGCCCGGCTGCTCCCACATTGGATTTGTACAGGTCCAACAATCAGCACATAACCCTGTGGGAGCGAGCCTGCTCGCGATTGGCCGCGCCTCGGTCTAAAGCGAAGCCATCTCGGTCTCGGCTTCCACGGCTTTCACCGCCTTCAGCTGGCGCATCTGCTCGCAGCCCCACAACACCCGCTCCGGTGTAGCCGGTGCGTCGATTTTTGGCTGATGCTTGTAATCGCCCAGGCTTGCCACCGCATCCTTGATCGCGCACCAGGCGGCGATGCCGAGCATGAACGGCGGTTCGCCCACGGCCTTGGAATGGAACACCGTGTCTTCCGGGTTCTTGCGGTTTTCCACCAGCTTGACCCGCAGGTCCAGCGGCATGTCGGCGACCGCCGGGATCTTGTAGCTGGCCGGGCCGTTGGTCATCAGTTTGCCCTTGTTATTCCAGACAAGCTCTTCCATGGTCAGCCAGCCCATGCCCTGGATAAAGCCGCCCTCGACCTGGCCGATATCGATGGCCGGGTTCAGCGAGTCGCCGACGTCATGCAGGATGTCGGTACGGAGCATTTTGTATTCGCCGGTCAGGGTGTCGACGATGACCTCGGCGCAGGCTGCGCCAAAAGCGAAGTAGTAGAATGGCCGACCGCGTGCCTGGCTGCGGTCATAGAAGATTTTCGGAGTCTTGTAGAACCCGGTGCTCGACAGCGACACCTGTGCGAAATATGCCTGCTGGATCAACTCCTCGAACGTCAGAATGTGATCGCGAACCCGCACATGGCCGTTGTGGAACTCCACGTCCTCTTCGCTGACCTTGTACTGCCGGGCGGCAAATTCCACCAAGCGTTGCTTGATGATTTCGGCGGCGTTTTGCGCGGCCTTACCGTTCAGGTCGGCACCGCTGGACGCGGCCGTTGGCGAAGTGTTCGGCACCTTGTCGGTGTTGGTGGCGGTGATCTGAACACGGTCGATTTCAACCTGGAACACTTCGGCCACGACTTGCGCGACTTTGACGTTCAAGCCCTGGCCCATCTCGGTGCCGCCGTGGTTCAGGTGGATGCTGCCGTCGGTGTAGATGTGAATCAAGGCACCTGCCTGGTTGAGGAAGGTGGCGGTAAAGGAAATGCCGAATTTTACCGGGGTCAGCGCCAGGCCTTTTTTCAGGACCGGGCTGTGGGCGTTGTAGCGACGGATCGCTTCGCGGCGCTCGGCGTACTGGCTGCTTTCTTCCAGTTCGGCGGTCATCTCCTCGAGCATGTTGTGCTCGACGGTCTGGTAGTAGTGGGTGACGTTGCGCTCGGTCTTGCCGTAGTAGTTGGCCTTGCGCACGGCCAGCGGGTCCAGGCCTAAATGACGGGCAATCGCGTCCATCACTTCTTCGATGGCGACCATCCCTTGCGGACCACCGAAACCACGGTAAGCGGTGTTCGACGCGGTGTTGGTCTTGCAGCGGTGACCGTTGATGGTCGCATCGCCCAGGTAGTACGAGTTGTCCGAGTGGAACATCGCCCGGTCGACGATGGACGCCGACAGGTCCGGTGAACAACCGCAGTTACCGGCCAGCTCCAGCTGGATGCCGTGCAGGCGTCCGGTGTCGTCGAAGCCCACATCGTATTCAATGTAGAACGGGTGACGTTTGCCGGTCATCAGCATGTCTTCGACCCGTGGCAGACGCATTTTGGTCGGTTGGCCGGTCAGGTGCGCGATCACCGCGCAGAGGCAGGCCGGGCTGGCGGCCTGGGTTTCCTTGCCACCGAAACCGCCGCCCATGCGGCGCATGTCGACGACGATTTTGTTCATCGACACGTCGAGCACTTCCGCCACCAGTTTCTGCACTTCGGTGGGGTTCTGGGTCGAGCAGTAGACGATCATGCCGCCGTCTTCAGTCGGCATGACCGAAGAGATCTGGGTTTCCAGATAAAAGTGTTCCTGGCCGCCGATGTGCAGCGTGCCCTGGATGCGGTGCTCTGCGGTAGAGAGCGCAGTCGCAGAATCACCGCGCTTGTGGGTGTGGCTATCCAGCACGAAGTGGCGTTTGCGCAGGGCTTCGACCACGTCGAGCACTGGCTCCAGATCTTCGTATTCGATGATCGCCGCCATCGCCGCTTTGCGTGCGGTTTCCAGGTCTTTGGCAGCGACCGCCAGCACCACTTGACCGACGAATTGCACGTCATCAATGGCCAGCAGCGGATCACCGGGCATCAGCGGGCCGATGTCTTTCAGCCCTGGCACGTCTTCGTGGGTAATGGCAATGCGCACGCCTTCGAATGCGTAGCAAGGTTTGGTGTCAATGCTGATGATTTTTGCGTGGGCGCGATCCGAGAGTCGCGCGTAAACGTGCAGCTGATTCGGGAATTCCAGCCGATCATCGATGTACTGCGCTTCACCTGACACATGCTTGTCGGCGCTGTCGTGCTTGACGCTGCGACCGACACCGGTGGTCAGGTCCTTGGCAAACAGCTCGGCCAGTTCGGCTTGGGTCTTTTCGACTTTGTGATGGTTAGACATAAGCGGTCACCCGAGTCTCGATGTGCGGTGTTTGCAGTTCGATGAAGTATTTACGCAGCAGGTTTTGCGCGCTGAGCAGGCGGTATTCCTTGCTCGCACGGAAGTCCGAGAGCGGCGTGAAATCTTCGGCCAAGGCAGCGCAAGCGCGTTCGAGCGTTGCGTTGTTCCACTGTGCGCCGAGCAGCGCAGCTTCACAGCTTTTTGCGCGTTTCGGAGTAGCGGCCATGCCGCCAAAGGCAACCCGGGCATCAGCGACTATGCCGTTTTCAATGCGCAGATTGAACGCTGCGCAGACCGCGGAAATGTCATCGTCCAGACGCTTGGAAACCTTGTAGGCACGGAACAGTTGTTCGGCACTGGCGCGTGGCACGATGATCTTCTCGATGAACTCGCTTTCCTGGCGCGCGGTCACCCGGTAATCGATGAAATAGTCTTCCAGCGCCAAGGTGCGACGGGTTTCGCCTTTGCACAAAACGATCTGTGCGCCGAGTGCGATCAACAGCGGTGGCGAGTCACCAATCGGCGAGGCGTTGCCGATGTTGCCGCCGAGGGTGCCCTGGTTGCGGATTTGCAGCGAGGCGAAGCGTTGCAGCAGTTCACCGAAGTCCGGGTACTCGGCCTTGAGCGCCTCATAACAGTCGGAGAGGGCGGTGGCGGCACCGATTTCCAGGCGATCGTCAAAGCGTTCGACGCGCTTCATTTCCTCGACGTTGCCAACGTAGATCATCACCGGCAGCGTGCGATGGAATTGGGTCACTTCCAGTGCCAGGTCGGTGCCGCCGGCCAACAGGCGGGCTTGCGGATAGGCGTCGTAGAGATCGGCCAGGTCGGCGACGGTCAGCGGCACCAGGCAGCGTTTGTCGCCGCTGTTCAGTTCACCGGTTTCGGTTGGCGCGATGGCCTTCAGGCGAGCGATGGTATCGGCTTCGCGAGAATCGAACTGATCGGTCTGCTTGCCGCAGCAAACTTGTTCGGCGGCGGCGAGGATCGGCCGGTAGCCGGTGCAGCGGCAAAGGTTGCCGGCGAGGGCTTCGTGGGCTTTATGGGCGTCGGGGTGATCGCTGTTTTTCTGCAGGGCGAACAGCGACATGACAAAGCCAGGGGTGCAAAAGCCGCACTGCGAACCGTGGCACTCGACCATGGCTTTTTGCACGCTGTGCAACTGGCCCTGATGCTTGAGGTCTTCGACGCTGATCAGCTGTTTACCGTGCAGCGACGAAACAAACGTCAGGCACGAGTTGAGGCTGCGATAGCGAATGTGTTCGCGGCCGTCGTCATCGGTCTGCAATTCACCGACCACCACCGTGCACGCGCCACAGTCACCGCTGGCGCAACCTTCTTTGGTGCCGGGTTTGCCCAAATGTTCGCGCAGATAGTTCAGCACGGTCAGGTTCGGGTCCAGGGCGTGCTCGCTACGGAGTTCCTGGTTAAGTAAAAACTGGATCACGGAAGGCCTCGCAGACTCATTATTGTTGTTAACCGCTTTGAGCCGAATTTATCAGGTCTGACCTTTCGGTCAATGATTTTCTGACTTAAAGGTCAGGAAATTGGCTTTTACCGATCAACAACCGTTCCTTTCATTATTGACCCTCTCGGGATACCTCGCTTTTTGCTTAATTCGTGCCAAATTCCGCTGGCTGGGCCCTGCGCCATTACGTATCAATTGCGCTACACTGCGCCGCTTGTGCAGATCGAAGATTTTGAAGGAAAACCATGACGTTCAAGGCGCCGGACAGCCTCGCCGAGCAAATTGCTCACCACCTCGCCGAACGCATCATTCGCGGCGACCTCAAGCCGGGAGAGCGCATTCAGGAACAGAAGGTCACGCTGGCCCTCAATGTCAGCCGCGGCTCGGTTCGTGAAGCGTTGCTGATCCTCGAGCGCAGGCACCTGATCGCCATCCTGCCGCGTCGTGGCGCCCATGTGACCGAACTCACCGCGCACAAGGTGCAGAGCCTGTGCACACTAATGAGCGAGCTGTACATCCTGCTTGGCAATTCGGTGGCCAACGACTGGCAAGTCCAGGCCGACATGGCGCCGTTCCTGCAAATCCAGCAGCGCCTGAGTGCCAGTTACGAGCGTCAGGACATCCGCGCCTTTGTTGAAGACAGCTTCAATGTGATGCGGGCGGCGTACCCTTTCGCCAATAACCCGTACTTGCAGGAAACCGTCGAGAACCTGCAGCCGGCCATGAGCCGCGCGTATTTTCTTGCCCTGGAACAGCGCAAAGCCGAGATGAGCGAGTTCCTCGAACTGTTCGAGCGCTTGCTCGCGGCCGTGCTGGCCCGTGATCTGCCGCAGATTCGCGTCGTGCTCTCAGCCTATGCCCGACGCAGTTGCGATCTGGTGCTGTCCGCCTTGCCGGCTGCCTAAGCGTGCGGCTCAAGTGCATCAAACTGGCGGGGTTCAAATCCTTCGTCGACCCGACCACGGTGAACTTCCCCAGTAACATGGCGGCGGTGGTCGGGCCCAATGGTTGCGGCAAGTCGAACATCATCGACGCCGTACGCTGGGTGATGGGCGAGAGCTCGGCAAAAAACTTGCGCGGCGAGTCTATGACCGACGTCATCTTCAACGGTTCCACCAGCCGTAAACCGGTGAGCCAGGCGAGCATCGAGCTGGTGTTCGATAACTCCGATGGCACGCTGATCGGCGAGTTCGCGGCTTACGCGGAAATTTCCATTCGCCGCAAAGTCACCCGCGACAGCCAGAACACCTATTTCCTCAACGGCACCAAATGCCGTCGTCGAGACATTACCGATATCTTCCTCGGCACCGGCCTGGGTCCGCGCAGCTACTCGATCATCGAGCAGGGGATGATCTCCAAGCTGATCGAAGCCAAGCCGGAAGACCTGCGTAACTTCATCGAAGAAGCGGCGGGGATCTCCAAATACAAGGAGCGCCGTCGCGAGACCGAAAACCGCATTCGTCGCACCCACGAAAACCTTGCGCGCCTGACCGACCTGCGTGATGAGCTGGAACGGCAGCTCGAGCGCTTGCACCGTCAGGCCCAGGCGGCCGAGAAGTATCAGGAATACAAAGCCGAAGAGCGTCAGCTCAAGGCTCAGCTGTCGGCGTTGCGCTGGCAGGCATTGAACGAACAGGTCGGCCAGCGCGAGGCGATCATCGGCAACCAGGAGATCAGTTTCGAAGCCCTGGTCGCTGAACAGCGCAACGCGGATGCCAGCATCGAACGGCTGCGCGACGGTCATCACGACCTCTCGGAACGCTTCAATCTGGTGCAGGGGCGATTCTATTCGGTCGGCGGTGACATCGCCCGGGTCGAGCAGAGCATCCAGCACGGTCAACAGCGTTTGCGCCAGTTGCAGGACGACCTCAAGGAAGCCGAACGTTCACGGCTGGAAACCGAATCGCACCTGGGGCACGACCGCACCTTGCTGGCGACCCTCGGCGAGGAACTGGACATGCTCACGCCCGAGCAGGAAGTCACCAGCGCCGCGGCTGAAGAAGCCGCCGCCGCGCTGGAAGAATCCGAAACCACCATGCACGGCTGGCAGGAGCAGTGGGACAGTTTCAACCTGCGCTCGGCCGAGCCACGGCGTCAGGCCGAAGTCCAACAGTCGCGAATTCAGCAGCTGGAAACCAGCATGGAGCGTCTGGCCGAACGTCAACGTCGCTTGGCTGAGGAGCGCGACCTGCTGTCGGCTGATCCGGAAGACGCGGCGATTCTCGACCTCAGCGAGCAACTCGCCGCCAGCGAGGCAACGCTCGAAGATTTGCAGGCCAGCGAGGAAGCGCAGGTCGAGCGGCTTGAGCAGTTGCGTCAAGAGCTGCAACTGGCCCTGCAAAACCAGCAGCAGGCGCAGGGCGACTTGCAACGACTCAACGGGCGTCTTGCCTCTCTGGAGGCCTTGCAGCAAGCGGCGCTCGATCCGGGTACCGGCACCGCCGAGTGGTTGCGCGAACAACATTTGGCTGAGCGTCCACGTTTGGCCGAAGGCTTGAAGGTTGACGCGGGTTGGGAGCTGGCGGTGGAAACCGTGCTCGGTGCCGACCTGCAAGCGGTGCTGGTCGACGACTTCGCGGGCTTCGATCTATCCGGGTTTGCCCAAGGCGATCTGCGCTTGCTCAGCCCGGCCAGCGACGGTGTGCGGATTCCCGGCAGCCTGCTCGACAAGGTTGAGGCGCAGATCGATCTGTCGCCATGGCTGGGGCAGGTCAAGCCGGTGGAGAGCCTCGAACAAGCTCTGTCGCTGCGTGGTCAGTTGTCGGTCGGCGAAAGCTTGATCAGCCGTGACGGCTACTGGGTTGGTCGGCACTTTTTGCGGGTGCGCCGCGCCAGTGAGGCCGAGAGCGGCATGTTGGCACGCGGGCAGGAAATCCAGCGTCTGGGGTTTGAGCGTGAAGAACGCGAAGCGACCGTGGAAACTCTGGAAACCCAACTGCAAAACCTGCGCGCCCAGCAACGTCAGCAAGAGAACGGCCGCGAACACCTGCGTCGTTTGCTGCAAGACGAAGCGCGTCAGCAGGGCGAATTGAAAGCTCAGTTGTCCGCCGGTAAAGCCAAGGCCGAGCAGCTGACATTGCGTCGCACGCGGCTCGATGAAGAGCTCGGCGAGTTGAGTGAGCAGCGCGCGCTGGAACATGAGCAGGTGGGCGAGTCGCGCCTGCAATTGCAGGAAGCCCTCGACAGCATGGCGATTGACACCGAGCAGCGCGAGTTGCTGCTAGCTCAGCGCGACAGTTTGCGTGAGCGCCTTGACCGCGTGCGCCAGGAAGCCCGCCAGCATAAAGACCACGCCCACCAGTTGGCGGTGCGTCTGGGCTCGCTCAAGGCACAACACGATTCAACCCGTCAGGCGCTGGAACGGCTGGAGTTACAGTCCGAACGCCTGACTGAAAAGCGCGAACAACTCAGCCTCAACCTGGAAGAAGGTGAAGCGCCGCTGGAAGAATTGCGGCTCAAGCTTGAAGAGCTACTCGACAAACGCATGAGCGTCGACGAAGAGCTGAGGACCGCGCAGATCGCTCTGGAAGATGCCGACCGCGAATTGCGTGACGCCGAGAAGCGCCGCAGTCAGGCCGAGCAGCAATCGCAGCTGATCCGTGGTCAACTCGAACATCAGCGTATGGAATGGCAGGCCCTGACCGTGCGCCGTAAAACCTTGCAGGATCAATTGCTTGAAGACGGCTATGACCTGCACGGCGTGCTCGCCACGCTGGTGGCAGGGGCCAACGAGAAGGAAGCCGAAGAAGAACTCGAACGCATTGCCGCGCGAATTCAGCGACTGGGTGCGATCAACCTCGCGGCTATCGACGAGTATCAGCAGCAGTCCGAGCGCAAGCGTTATCTGGATGCTCAGGACGCCGATCTGGTGGAAGCGCTCGACACCCTGGAAAACGTCATTCGCAAGATCGACAAGGAAACCCGTAATCGCTTCAAAGATACCTTTGATCAGATCAATGGTGGATTACAGGCTCTATTTCCAAAAGTTTTCGGTGGTGGCAGCGCTTATTTGGAACTGACGGGCGAAGATCTACTCGATACAGGGGTAACGATCATGGCGCGTCCGCCCGGGAAGAAGAACAGCACCATCCATTTGCTGTCAGGCGGTGAAAAAGCGTTGACCGCATTGGCACTGGTATTTGCGATCTTCAAGCTGAATCCGGCACCGTTTTGTATGCTCGACGAAGTTGACGCACCGCTGGATGACGCTAACGTTGGACGCTATGCCCGATTGGTGAAAGAGATGTCGCAAACGGTGCAGTTCATCTATATCACCCACAACAAGATCGCCATGGAAATGGCCGACCAATTGATGGGGGTTACGATGCACGAGCCCGGTTGTTCACGTCTGGTAGCCGTGGATGTCGAGGAGGCGATGGCGATGGTGGACGTCTGAGTCATGCGCGGAGGCCATGTGTTTGCGCGAAACGGGTGTTTTTATCCACGCAGATTGCTGGCCAATCGACATAATGGCTGAAGCCAGTGTGACTGACGGTGTAAAGTTATCTTTGGTCGTGCTAGTTTAATGTCAATTTTTCGTATGCGTGGGCAAAACGCCATTCAGAACATAGAGTTGGCGCCACGTTTTAAAGCGGTTTGCAGCTTGTAAACCCCTTATTTTTCAGCATTTTTTATAGAGGCACGGGATTACATGGAAATCGGTCTGCGCGAGTGGCTGATCGTCATCGGCATTATTGTCATTGCCGGTATTCTTTTTGATGGCTGGCGGCGCATGCGCGGCGGCAAGGGCAAGCTGAAGTTTCGCCTGGACCGCAGCCTGTCGAACCTGCCGGACGAGGACAGCGGCGCCGAGCTGCTGGGCCCGCCGCGCGTGCTGGACACCCATAAAGAACCGCAACTGGACGAGCATGACTTGCCGTCGGTGAGCATGCCTGCCCGTGAGCCGCGTGAATCCGGCTCCAAGCGCGGCAAGCGTGGCAGCGAGCCATCCCAGGGCGATCTGAATTTGAACCTGGACCTGGACGGCGGCCCGAGCTTCAGCAGCCGTGACGATGACTTCCCGAACGAAACCAAATCGTCGAGCGCGGTGGCGGATAAAGAACAGCCGAAGGCGGAAGAAGTCCTGGTCATCAGCGTGATCTGCCGTGACCCGGGTGGTTTCAAAGGTCCGGCCCTGTTGCAGAACATTCTGGAAAGCGGCCTGCGCTTTGGCGAGATGGATATCTTCCATCGTCATGAAAGCATGGCCGGCAACGGCGAAGTGCTGTTCTCCATGGCCAACGCGGTCAAGCCTGGCGTGTTCGATCTGGACGATATCGATCTGTTCAGCACCCCGGCCGTGAGCTTCTTCCTCGGCTTGCCTGGCCCGCGTCACCCGAAACAAGCCTTCGACGTGATGGTCGCTGCCGCTCGCAAACTGTCTCAAGAGCTCAATGGTGAGCTGAAAGACGATCAGCGCAGCGTACTGACCGCTCAAACCATCGAGCACTACCGTCAGCGTATCGTCGAGTTCGAGCGTCGTGCCCTGACCCAGAAGCGCTGATTCAAGGTTGCTCCCGCGCCCGGCGCGGGACAATCAGCAAAAATAGATTGAGCAGCCTCGGCTGCTCTTTTGCTTTATGAGAGAACACCATGACCGCCGCCGAAAACCGCATTCTAGAGCTGCGCGCTGAGCTGGATCAGCACAACTACCGTTATCACGTCCTCGACGAGCCGAGCATTCCGGATGTCGAATACGATCGGCTGTTCCATGAGCTCAAGGCGTTGGAAGCGGCAAACCCTGAGTTGATCACCAGCGACTCGCCGACTCAGCGGGTGGGCAGTGCGGCGCTTTCGGCGTTCACTCAAGTGCGGCATGAAGTGCCGATGTTGAGTCTGGGCAACGCCTTCGAAGAAAACGACATGCGCGAGTTCGATCGCCGGGTCACTGAAGGTCTGGATGTGCCGGCCGGCGATTTGTTCGGCGGTGGCGCCGAGGTTGAATACAGCTGCGAGCCGAAGCTCGACGGTCTGGCAGTCAGTTTGCTGTATCAGGATGGCATGCTGGTGCGCGGCGCTACGCGTGGTGACGGCACCACCGGTGAAGACATCAGCGTCAACGTGCGCACCGTGCGCAACATTCCGCTCAAGCTGCACGGCAGCGGCTGGCCAGAGACCCTGGAAGTGCGCGGTGAAGTGTATATGTCCAAGGCCGGTTTCGAACGCCTTAACGCCACGCAACTGGAGGTCGGCGGCAAGACCTTCGCCAACCCGCGCAATGCCGCGGCGGGCAGCTTGCGCCAGCTGGATTCGAAGATCACGGCCAGTCGTCCGCTGGAGTTCTGTTGCTACGGCCTGGGTCAGGTGTCGGCCGAGATTGCCGACACCCATATCGGTAATTTGCAGCAACTCAAACAGTGGGGCATGCCGGTCAGTCGCGAGCTGAAACTGGCCAAGGGCATCGATGAGTGCCTGGATTACTACCGCGACATCGGCGAGCGCCGTAACGCACTGCCTTATGAAATCGACGGTGTGGTGTTCAAGGTCAATAGCATCGCTTCGCAGCGTGAGCTGGGCTTCCGCGCTCGTGAACCGCGCTGGGCGATTGCCCACAAATTCCCGGCGATGGAAGAGCTCACCGAATTGCTCGACGTGGAATTCCAGGTCGGTCGGACCGGTGCAGTCACCCCGGTTGCACGTTTGAAACCGGTGAAAGTGGCCGGCGTGACCGTGTCCAATGCGACGTTGCACAACATGGACGAAGTGGCGCGTCTGGGCTTGATGATCGGCGATACAGTGATCATCCGCCGCGCCGGTGACGTGATCCCGCAAGTGGTGCAAGTGGTCACCGAGCGTCGTCCGGAAAACGCCCGTCCCGTGCAGATCCCTGAGTGCTGCCCGGTCTGCGGTTCCCATGTCGAGCGCACGCAGTTGGTCAAACGCAGCAAGGGGCGCGAGACTGTCAGCGAAGGCGCGGTGTATCGCTGTGTTGGGCGTCTGGCCTGTGGTGCGCAGCTCAAACAGGCAATCATCCATTTCGTTTCGCGCCGGGCCATGGACATCGAAGGGCTGGGCGAGAAGAGCGTCGAGCAGTTGGTGGACGAAGGGCTGGTCAGTTCGCCGGCGGATCTGTACGCCTTGAGCTTCGAGCAAATCGTCGACCTTGAAGGATTTGCCGAGCTGTCGAGCAAGAACCTGCTTGGCGCCATTGCCGACAGCAAGAAACCGGGGTTGGCGCGTTTCATCTACGCCCTTGGTATTCCGGATGTCGGCGAAGAGACGGCCAAGGTCCTGGCGCGCTCGCTGGCGTCGCTTGAGCGGGTTCAGCAGGCGTTGCCGCAAGTGCTGACGTACTTGCCGGACGTCGGGCTGGAAGTGGCCTACGAAATTCACAGTTTCTTTACGGATGCGCATAACCGGAAGGTGATCGAAGAGTTGCTCAAGCACGGTCTGGAGATTCAGGACCAGGGCGAACTGGGTGCCGAATTCGCCGCCAGTACCACGCTGGGCGGGATGATCGACAAACTCAACATTCCCTCGGTCGGGCCGGGTGGGGCGCAGAAGCTGGCCGACAAGTTCGGTTCGCTGGAAGCGATCATCAGCGCCGACTGGCTGGACATGCGTCAGGCGTTGCCTGAGAAGCAGGCCAACGCTGTTCGGGAGTTTTTCACCAACGAAGCGAATCGTCAGCTGGCGCTGGACGCCGAAAAGCAACTGCGCGACTTCGGTATGCACTGGCAAAGCGAGAAAAAAATCGTCGAAGGCTTACCGCTGGCAGGTCAGACCTGGGTGCTCACCGGCGCCCTTGAGTTGATGAGCCGCGACGTCGCCAAGGACAAGCTCGAAAGCCTCGGCGCCAAGGTCGCGGGTTCGGTGTCGGCCAAGACCTACTGCGTGGTCGCAGGACCTGGTGCCGGCTCCAAATTGGTCAAAGCCAATGAGCTGGGCTTGAAGGTACTGGACGAAGAGGCGTTCGTGGCGTTTTTGGCCGGGCACGGCATTTCGGTCTGATACCTGACCTGTGGCGAGGGAGCTTGCTCCCGCTGGAGCGCGAAGCGGTCCCCTCGTTATTTTGCGCCTGCTGCGCAAGCGAGCGGGAGCAAGCTCCCTCGCCACAAGGGCGTGTCGAAACAGTGAGCGATCATGGCGCGAGAATGATCTAGTCTTGGCAGGCCTCAGGGAGAGATCGCCATGTACCGTTTTTTCGAGCAGCTCAGCTCACGTATCGCCGCGCCATTCGTTGGCGAAAGCTCGCGTAACAGTAAGGTCTGGCACTGCCGTTGCGGGCAGTCACTGTTCTTTCGCAACAGTCAGTGCCTGGCCTGCTCGGCAGCCTTGGGTTACCAGCCTGAGCAGAGTCGTCTGTCATCGCTCGCGCCGGGGGGCGAAGCCGATACCTGGCTGCTCGACGCGGAGCCCGAGGCAGGGCTGTTTCGCCGTTGCGCCAATCTCGATACGCCGGCGGCCTGTAACTGGCTGCTTCCGGCTTATGGTTGGGGCGTGCACTGCATTGCCTGCAGTCTGAATCGGACCATCCCCGACCTGTCGATCCTCGAAAACCATGACCATTGGCGCAAGGTGGAAATCGCCAAGCGGCGGCTGGTCGCGCAACTGGTCGGTCTGGGCTTGCAGGTGATCCCCAAGTCAATCGACGAAGAGTGTGGTCTGGCGTTTGATTTCGTCGGTGTCGACCTTGAGGGTAAGCCACCAACCACGGGTCATGCCAATGGCCTCATTACCCTTGATATCAAAGAGGCCGACGATGCTCACCGCGAGCGCGTCCGCGTGCAGATGCGCGAGCCGTATCGCACCTTGCTCGGGCATTTTCGCCATGAAGTCGGGCATTACTACTGGGATCGCCTGATCGCCAACGACCCTTGGCTGGAAGCGTTTCGCGGACTGTTTGGCGACGAGCGCGCCAGTTACGCCGAGGCGCTGGAGCGGCATTACCAGCAGGGCGCTCCACTGGGCTGGCAGCAAAGCCATGTCAGCGCTTACGCCACCATGCACCCGTGGGAAGACTGGGCGGAAACCTGGGCGCACTACCTGCACATGATGGATGCAGTGGACACAGCGTTGGGGTTTGGCATGAGTGCCCGGGAGATGGATTTCGACTACCAGCCATTCCCGCCGAGCACCCTCTACGATCCGCAGCATCCCGATGGAGCGTCGTTTCTGTCATTTGTCAACGCCTGGATCGAACTGGCCGGCATGCTCAACGAGCTGTCGCGCAGCATGGGTCAACCGGATTTCTATCCCTTCGTCCTGCCGTCGGCGGTGATCGCCAAGCTGCATTTCATTCACCTGGTGATTCAGCTGGAAGGTGGCAGGGCGGACGAGGTTTTACGCACCCAGTAAGGTGGATCTCGTAGCAGCTGGCGAAGCCTGCGTTCGGCTGCGCAGCAGTCGTAAAGTCAGACAACGCGGTTTTTCAGATAAACCGTGTGCAACGGATTCGCGACTGCTGCGCAGCCGAACGCAGCCTCCGGCAGCTGCTACCGGTTGCGATCTTTCCGGGTCTGCGCATGTCCTTGACCTGACTCATATTTTTTAATCCGCGCCAACGGTTGTAACTTCGTCTCAGATAGGTACAATGGCGCGGCTCGCCGTCAGGTGAGCGTCGTTATGGTGACCCCATCGGTCCCCCCGCAACGATTACCCGTGAACCTGGTCAGATCCGGAAGGAAGCAGCCACAGCGGGAACATTGTGTGCCGGGGTGTGGCTGGTGGGGTTGCCTCCATAACGCCAAACCTTCATTCGCAAGGTTTGTATTTTCTCCAGAAATCCAGATTCTTAAGCCATTGATCATTTCCGATCGATGTTTTACTGCGCCTGAAGAAAACACCGCCATTGCGAGCGCGCAAGCCTGTCGGCGCCGATGTCCGTCAGGACTCAGCGCAAATGAAAAGAGCAGGCATGTGTATCAGTCCGATACGCATGCCTGCTCTTTTTTTGTTTCTGGCTCTAAGGCTTGGACAAGGCCTGGTCTACCGCCGCGATCAGCTTTCCCAGATCCTTCGGGGTGGCTTTGTGTATGACACCGAACAAATACGCTCGCTGTTCGTCTTCGTCGCCAAGATCGGCGAAAAACGCTTTGAGCTTCACTCCCAGCACATCGGCAAGCATGAACAGGGCTTCCACGCTGGGGGTATAGGTGCCGGTTTCGAAGCGGCTGATGGTTTTGGGGTCAAAACCGGTTTTTTCACCGAGTTCAGCCTGAGTAAGCCCCGCCACCTTGCGATAGCGTCTTATGGCTGGACCCAAACTTGAAATTTGCATCGCTCAATTCCCATTTAGAATCAAGAACTTAACGATAGATTTTTGCATTAGACAACTGCATGATCCATCACCTTGCTTTGCAAAATGTGATGTATTTCGTAGAATCCCTGTTCTGTACGGGCATTTGGTGACCTGGCTTCAGAAGTCCAGGCAATGTGATACAGCCAGCATTGCGTTACCTCGCAGGGTGTGCAGCAACGCCGCTGCCGACGTGAAATGCCTGTGCAATATTACCAGAGTCGGTGTTTTTGACGTGCCTGTACCCTAGTTGATCTTCGTCTGTTCGGGGGCCATCAAATGCTGTCCATGGAGTTTTAACGTGCATCTGAATTTGCCGGCCCGCTCGTTTACAAGGATGTTGCCCCGACAGCATCACGCGCTGCGATCCCCTGCGCAGTGCCACACCTTTCAAAACATCTCTTCCGGGCGTTGTGCGCTGGTCGAGCGGTACAACCGCTAGCCACAGTGAGCCAGACTCATGGATGAGAAGTATCGCAGGGCCGTAGACGCAGCCGCCATTTTCTCCGAGACGGACCTGGCGGGGCGCATTACTTACGTCAACGATCTGTTTTGCGCGGTGTCGGGCTATAGCCGCGAGGAGTTGCTGGGTGCCAACCACCGCATCCTCAATTCCGGCCTGCATCCTGACGAGTTCTTCGCGACGATGTGGCGCACCATTGCCTTGGGCAAGGTCTGGAAGGGCGAAATCTGCAACCGGGCCAAGGACGGTAGCCTGTACTGGGTCGATAGCACCATGGTGCCGGTACTGGATGAATCGACCGGCCGGGTCCGCCGGTATCTGTCGATTCGCTTCGACATCAGCGAAAAACGTCAGTTATTGCACTCTCTGCAATGGCGGGTCGGCCACGATGTGTTGACCGGTCTGCCCAATCGGGCGTTTCTCTCCGATTTGCTCGATCAGGC
This sequence comes from Pseudomonas sp. 6D_7.1_Bac1, assembly GCF_025465945.1. GTDB lineage: Bacteria > Pseudomonadota > Gammaproteobacteria > Pseudomonadales > Pseudomonadaceae > Aquipseudomonas. The sequence continues at coordinate 27,855 of NZ_JANLNW010000071.1, forward strand.
CCTGGACTATTCCCGCGTCGAGAACGTGCCGTTGGCGGTGTGCATGCTCGACCTCGACGGCTTCAAGGCGGTCAATGATGGCTATGGTCACGCCAGCGGCGACTTGTTGTTGGTGGAAGTGGCCAAGCGTCTGCGCACCATCGTTCGCGGCGAGGACGTGGTGGCGCGACTGGCCGGGGATGAATTCGTGCTGATCTTGCGTTACGTGCGCGATATGCCGGAATTGCGCGCGGCGCTGTATCGAGTGCTGGGGGCGATCTCTGCGCCGTATTCGATTCTGGGCAAGGACATCAATGTGTTTGCCAGCATCGGTGTCACCCTGTTCCCGGTCGACAGCGAAGACGCGGAAACCCTGCTGCGCCACGCCGATCAGGCGATGTACGTGGCCAAGCAGAGCGGGCGTAACCGTTTTCACCTGTTTGATGTGCTGCACGACCAGGAGGTCAAGGCGACTCATCAGACGGTCGCGCGGGTTCGTCAGGCATTGCTCAACGATGAGCTACGCCTGCATTTTCAGCCCAAGGTCAATATGCGTTGCGGTGCGGTGGTTGGCTTTGAAGCGCTGCTGCGCTGGGAGCACCCACAGAACGGTTTAGTGCCGCCCAGGGAGTTTCTGCCGTTGGTGGAGGAGACTGATCTGATCGTCGATATCGGCGAGTGGGTGATGGAGCAGGTTCTGGCGCAGTTGTCCCAATGGCAAAAGGACGGTCAACGCTGGCCGGTCAGTATCAATATCGCGGCACGGCATTTTCAGCGGGCGGATTTTTTTGACCGGCTCAAGCATGTGCTCGAACGCCATGCCTGGGTCGCTCCCCAGTTGCTCGACCTGGAGATTGTCGAGTCGGTGGCGATCGAAAATATTCAGCACGTCAGCACTTGCCTGCAAGCGTGTCAGGCGCTGGGCGTGAGGTTCTCTCTGGGGGATTTTGGCACGGGCTATTCGTCGCTGAGTTACCTCAAGCGCCTGCACACGCAGACCATCAAGATCGATAAGTCATTTGTGCGCGACATACTGCATGATCGCGACGATCTGGCGTTGACCACTGCAGTGATCGGTCTTGCTCGGGCCTTTGGGCGAGAAGTGATCGCCGAGGGCCTGGAAAGCGTCGAGCATGGCGAGCTGCTGTTACGCCTGGGCTGCGAGGTGGCGCAGGGCTATTTCATTGCGCGGCCGATGCCGGCCAGTGAAGTGCCGGGTTGGGTCGAGGCCTTCGTCGCGCCGACTCAGTGGCAGGCGCTGGATCAGGTGGTCTGAGGGTTACTGCGAGGGTGTGGCCTGGGCCGGTTCGGTCGTTCCGGTGTAGAGCCGGATGATATCGTCGATTTCCCCGGACATTTTCATCTTGAGCAGCGTCCGCAGAATCAGCTGGACCGGCAGTTTTGGGTCGTTACGCATATAACAACCGACGTTTTGCTCCTGCAAGACGGCGACGCCCTGCAATTGCCGGTCGGGCATCAGTTTCTGATTGAACCAGTCCAGGGCCCATTGATTGCTGACGGCGTAGTGATAACGACCGGCCAGCAGCTTTTGCAGCACTTGTTCCTGGTTGCGCGCGTCGTCGCGCTTGAGTTGGCCACTGTCGAAGAGCGGTTGCAGGGTCGGGTAGCTGTAACCAAGCACAGCGCCGATCGGCTGCACGGGAAGGTTGGCGGGAACGACCGAGGCAGGTGCGCTTTTCGTGGCGATCAGCAGGTCGCGCTGAAACCACAGCGGAACGCTCCAGATGTAGTCATCCGGCAGGTTCGGCAGCCAGGATTGCGCCGCATAGCAGCGGATGTCGATTTCCCCGCGCTCCATTGAGCCTTGCACGCGTGCGCGGGCCAGTACGTGGAATTCGGCCGGCAGTCCCACCTGCGTGGCCAGGCTGAGCATTACATCGTACAAAATACCTTGGGTCGGCTGGCCGTGCTCGATTTGCACCATGGGCATGGCCCAGCTGTCCGTTATCGCAAAGCGTAAAGGTGCAGGCGCGGCAATAGCGCTGACGCTGATCAACAGCAAAGCTCCCAAGGCTGAACGCATAAACTCTCCAGCAAAAAACCGGCAGGAACCGATTAAAACGCCTCCGAAGAGCAGCTTAGCCAGATTAGCCGAGCGCACCGGATGCAATTTTGCCCTTGCTCCGCTAGCATTACCCGCTTCCGCTTCCCAGTTGCGACGGTTTTCGATGAGTTATCAGGTTCTTGCACGTAAATGGCGTCCGCGCTCGTTCCGCGAAATGGTCGGCCAGACCCATGTGCTCAAGGCTCTGATCAATGCCTTGGACAGCCAGCGGCTGCACCACGCCTATCTTTTTACCGGCACCCGCGGTGTGGGCAAGACCACCATCGCGCGGATCATAGCCAAATGCCTGAACTGTGAAACAGGTATCACGTCGACACCGTGTGGCGAGTGCTCGGTGTGCCGCGAAATCGATGAAGGGCGCTTTGTCGACCTGATCGAGATCGACGCCGCGAGCCGGACCAAGGTCGAGGACACCCGTGAGCTGCTCGATAACGTGCAGTACGCGCCGAGCCGTGGGCGCTTCAAGGTCTACCTGATCGACGAAGTGCACATGCTCTCCAGCCATTCCTTCAATGCGCTGTTGAAAACCCTCGAAGAGCCGCCGCCCTACGTCAAGTTCATCCTGGCGACCACTGACCCGCAGAAACTTCCTGCAACGATTTTGTCGCGGTGCCTGCAGTTCTCGCTGAAAAACATGACGCCGGAGCGTGTGGTCGAGCATTTGACCCATGTGCTCGGTGTCGAGAATGTGCCGTTCGAAGACGACGCCCTGTGGCTGTTGGGTCGGGCCGCCGACGGTTCGATGCGTGATGCCATGAGCCTTACCGACCAGGCCATTGCCTTCGGTGAAGGCAAGGTCATGGCGGCCGACGTGCGGGCGATGCTGGGCACGCTCGATCATGGGCAGGTCTACGACGTCCTGCACGCGCTGCTTGATGGCGATGCCAAGGCGTTGCTGGAAGCAGTGCGGCATCTGGCCGAGCAGGGGCCGGACTGGAATGGCGTGCTGTCGGAGATTCTTAACGTACTGCACCGGGTCGCGATTGCCCAGGCTTTGCCTGAAGGCGTCGATAACGGTCATGGCGACCGCGACCGGGTACTGGCGCTGGCCCAGGCCTTGCCGGCCGAAGATGTGCAGTTCTATTACCAGATGGGCCTGATTGGTCGCCGCGATTTACCGCTGGCGCCAGATCCGCGCGGTGGTTTCGAAATGGTCTTGCTGCGAATGCTGGCGTTCCGACCGGCAGACACCGCGGACGCACCGAGGCAGCCGCTAAAGCCAGTGGGGATCAGCCAGGCCACGGTTGATTCTGCAAACTCAGTGGCTGGCGCACCGCGCATTGCGCCGGTAGTCGCTCCTGCTCCAGTTCTTGCGCCTGTTGTTGCGGCGCCGGTTCAGCCGGTTGCCGAAGTGCTTGCGCCGGCCCCTGCGCCTGTCGTCCCGGTCGCTGAACCTGAACCGGTGGTCGAGGCGGTGGTTGCACCGGCGGCCATCGTCGAAGAGGTCATCGACCTGCCCTGGAACGACCCGGTTGAGCTGGAGGTGGTGCAGCAGCCGGCCATCGAGCCAGTGCTGGAGACGACCTCTGAGCAGCCTGACCTGACGCCCATGCCGACGCCGACTCCGGACAGCGTTGTACCCGATGCCCCTTCATTAACCGCCGCGCCGATTCCCGAGCCGTCGGTGGCTGAGGTCGACGCTGCAACGCCGGGCATGGACCTGGATGACGAGCCGCCGCTGGACGAGGACTACATCGAGCCGGACATGGATTCGGCCTATAGTTACCTTGATGAGCTGGCCAGTGAACACACCGCAGAACCTGCGCCTGAACCCGAACCTGAACCGGCCGCGATGCCGGCCACAGGGCTAGCATTGCAATGGCTGGAACTGTTCCCGAAATTGCCGATTTCCGGCATGACCGGCAGCATCGCCGCCAACTGCACGCTGATCGCGGTCGATGGCGACCACTGGCTGCTGCACCTCGACCCGGCCCACAGCGCGCTGTTCAACGCCACTCAACAACGCCGGTTGAACGATGCGCTGAACCAGTATCACCAGCGCACCCTGACAATAAGCATCGAGCTGATCAAGCCCGAGCAGGAAACCCCGGCCCAGGCGGCTTCACGTCGACGTGTCGACCGTCAGCGCGAGGCCGAGGATTCGATTCACGGCGATCCGTTCATCCAGCAAATGATGCAACAGTTCGGTGCGGTGATCCGTAACGATACTATTGAACCTGTCGAGGCTCTGGTCACCCAGGGCTAATAACTGAAAGTGTTTGGCCCGCTGGGCCGGGCGCTGTTTTGATCCAAGTACTTTTGAGGTGATTCCAATGATGAAAGGTGGCATGGCCGGCCTGATGAAGCAGGCACAGCAGATGCAGGAAAAAATGGCCAAGATGCAGGAAGAACTGGCCAACGCCGAAGTCACCGGTAAAGCCGGTGGCGATATGGTCACCGTGGTGATGACCGGTCGTCACGACGTCAAGCGCGTGACCATCGATCCAAGCCTGGTGGAAGGCCTGAGCGAAGACGACAAGGAGATGCTGGAGGCCGTGTTCGCCGCCGCCGTCAACGACGCCGTGCGCAAGATCGAAGCCAACAGCCAGGACAAAATGTCCGGCATGACCGCAGGCATGCAACTGCCGCCGGGCATGAAACTGCCATTCTGATTCGCGAAAACCCATCGGAAGGACTACAAAAATGCCAGGCACCTAGCCTGGCATTTTTGTATCCGGCTGGCAGAGTTCGTGTCTGTGGCGAGGGGGCTTGCCCCCGTTCGAGCGCGAAGCGGTCGCAATCCAGACAATGCTGCGCCCCTGAAAGAACACGATTGCCTGAATTACGACTGCTTCGCAGCCGAACGGGGGCAAGCTCCCTCGCCACAGTGAAAGCACAAACATCGCCGCGGATGAGCATTTGACGTCGGCCTTCAGGCGCGGGTATAAACCGCGTCTCGTTGTTTTGTCGGACCTTTCCCCCATGAGCTTCAGCCCTTTGATTCGCCAACTGATCGACGCCTTGCGCACCTTGCCCGGTGTCGGTCAGAAAACCGCCCAGCGCATGGCGTTGCAACTGCTAGAGCGTGATCGCAGCGGTGGCTCGCGGCTGGCGCTGGCCTTGAGCCAGGCCATGGAAGGGGTCGGCCATTGCCGACTGTGCCGCACACTGACCGAAGACGATCTGTGCCCGCAATGTGCCGACACTCGCCGCGACGACACCTTGCTGTGCGTGGTCGAAGGGCCGATGGACGTCTATGCGGTGGAGCAGACCGGGTATCGCGGTCGCTACTTCGTGCTCAAGGGGCATTTATCGCCGCTCGACGGTCTGGGTCCGGAAGCCATCGGCATTCCGCAACTGCTGGCGCGGATCGAAGAGGCGGGTACGTTCACTGAAGTCATCCTGGCCACCAACCCGACGGTTGAAGGTGAAGCTACCGCTCACTACATCGCCCAGTTGCTCAGCAACAAAGGCCTGATCGCCTCGCGTATCGCTCACGGCGTGCCGTTGGGTGGCGAACTGGAGTTGGTAGATGGCGGCACCCTGGCCCATTCGTTTGCCGGGCGTAAGCCGATCGCGTTGTAGCGCCTGAGCTGACGCCATCGCGAGCAGGCTCGCTCCCACAGTTAACCGAGTTGTCCTGGCGAGTGCGGTCCAATGTGGGAGCGAGCCTGCTCGCGATGCAGGCGCCTCGGTGCAACGTGTTCATTCAAAACTCTTGAAAACCAAGCAAGCGCTAGGTAAGTTCGCTGAACCTTCAGTGGAGCTCGCCGATGCCTGCCTTTCAGGAATACTTCGACCCTGGCCATCAGTTGGTCCGCGACAGCGTGCGACGTTTCGTCGAGCGCGAGATTCTTCCGGACATTGATCTGTGGGAGGAGGCCGAGGGCTTTCCTCGTGAGCTCTACCTCAAGGCCGGGGCTGCGGGGATTCTCGGTATTGGTTATCCCGAAGCGCTGGGCGGCAGTCATGAGGGGGACCTGTTCGCCAAGATCGCGGCGAGTGAAGAGCTGATGCGCTGTGGTTCCGGCGGGCTGGTGGCGGGATTGGGTTCGCTGGATATCGGTCTGCCACCGATCCTCAAATGGGCCCGGCCCGAGGTGCGCGACCGGGTGGTGCCACAGGTCCTTTCGGGCGAAAAGATCAGCGCCTTGGCGGTCACCGAACCCAGCGGCGGCTCAGACGTAGCCAACCTGCAAACCCGCGCCGTGCGTGACGGCGCCGACTACCGGGTCAGCGGCAGCAAAACCTTTATCACCAGTGGCGTTCGTGCGGATTTCTATACCGTTGCGGTGCGCACCGGTGAGCCGGGTTTTGGCGGTATCAGCCTGCTGCTGATCGAGAAGGGCACGCCGGGATTCACCGTCGGTCGTCAACTGAAGAAAATGGGCTGGTGGGCGTCGGACACCGCCGAGCTGTTTTTCGATGATTGCCGCGTACCGGCGGGCAACTTGATTGGCACCGAGAACATGGGATTTGCCTGCATCATGGGCAACTTTCAAAGCGAGCGCCTGGCGTTGGCGCTGATGGCCAACATGACTGCACAACTGGCACTGGAAGAAAGCCTGAAATGGGCTCGGCAGCGCGAAGCGTTCGGCAAGCCGATTGGCAAATTTCAGGTGCTCAAGCATCGCTTGGCGGAAATGGCCACGGCGCTGGAAGTTTCTCGAGAGTTCACTTATCGACAAGCCGCGAAAATGGCTGCGGGGCAGAGCGTGATCAAGGAAATTTCCATGGCCAAGAATTTTGCCACCGACACGGCTGATCGCATTACCACCGACGCGGTGCAGATCCTCGGTGGGCTGGGTTATATGCGTGAAAGCCTGGTAGAGCGGCTGTACCGCGACAACCGGATCCTGTCCATTGGCGGCGGCACACGTGAAGTGATGAATGAAATCATCAGCAAGCAGATGGGGCTTTGAAGCAGGCGGTGTTGCGGCTGACGTCATCGCGAGCAAGCTCGCTCCCACAGTTGACCGCGTCCTCAAGGTAGATACGGTTCAGTGTGGGAGCGCGCCTGCTCGCGATGACGGCGCTACAGGCGCCGCCTTACTGTTCGGACAACGCAAACTGAGTCAGGCAGAACGTCGCAATGCCCATGTCTTCCAGGCGCTGGGAGCCGCCCAGTTCCGGCAGGTCGATGATTGCCGCGGCTTCGAAAATCCGTGCGCCCATGCGTCGAACCAGATTGGCCGCAGCGATCAGCGTGCCGCCGGTGGCGATCAGGTCATCGAACATCAACACCGAGTCGCCCTCACAGAGGCTGTCGGCGTGGACTTCAAGGAAGGCTTCGCCGTATTCGGTCTGATACCCCTCGGACAGCACGTCAGCCGGCAGCTTGCCTTGTTTGCGGAACAGTACCAGCGGTTTATTCAGTTGATAGGCGAGGATCGAGCCGATCAAGAAGCCGCGGGCATCCATGGCGCCGATGTGCGTGAAGTCGGCCTCGACATAGCGGTGTGCAAAGCTGTCCATCACCAGGCGCAAGGCCTTGGGGGACTGGAACAGCGGAGTGATGTCGCGAAAAATCACGCCCGGCTTTGGAAAGTCGATCACGGGGCGGATCAGGGATTTGATGTCGAAGGAGTCGATGAACATCGTCGAAGTGTCCTGGCGGGCTACAAACGCCAAAGTATAACTGCGGCCGAGCAGGTTCGCTCAGCCGCAATGACGCCATCAGCCTTCGACCGAACCGCCGGCCAGCGCGCAGAGCTGAATCGGGTCGAGGATGTGCACTTCCTTGCCTTCGGCGGCGATCAGTTCGTTCTGCTGAAAGCGGGTGAACACGCGGGATACGGTTTCCACTGCAAGACCCAGGTAGTTGCCGATTTCGTTACGCGACATGCTCAGGCGGAACTGGTTGGCAGAGAACCCGCGAGCGCGGAAACGTGCCGACAGGTTGACCAGAAACGTGGCGATACGCTCGTCAGCGGTTTTCTTCGAGAGTAACAGCATCATTTGCTGATCGTCGCGAATCTCGCGGCTCATCACCCGCATCAACTGGCGGCGCAGCTGCGGTAGTTGCAAGGCCAGTTCATCAAGGCGTTCGAAGGGGATTTCGCACACCGAAGTGGTTTCCAGCGCCTGGGCGGAAACCGGGTGGCTTTCGGTGTCCATGCCGGACAGGCCGACCAGCTCGCTCGGCAGGTGGAAACCAGTGAGCTGTTCTTCGCCGCCATCGCTCAGGCTGAAGGTTTTCAACGCGCCGGAGCGTACTGCAAAGACGGAATCGAACTGGTCGCCCTGGCGGAACAGGAACTCGCCTTTTTTCAGCGGGCGACCACGTTTGACGATTTCGTCCAGCGCTTCCATGTCTTCCAGATTCAGAGAAAGTGGCAGGCAGAGAGGGGCCAGGCTGCAATCCTTGCAATGTGCCTGGCTATGAGCGCGCAGTTTAACTGGCTCGGACATTTCTTAGATCCTTGTGGGAAAACACACATAAGATGTAAGGGTAACTCACGCAATGACCTGGAGACCAGCCTGCGGTGTTTTAAATCACCCGAGAGAAACGCTGGCGATTCTGTTGCTCCAGGTAAGCATCGAAGACCATGCACACCGAACGGACCAGCAATCGCCCTGCCGGCAGGACCACGATTTTTTCGTTGTCGAGTTCGATCAGGCCATCCTCGGCCATGGCGCGCAGCTGCGGCCAGAGCTCGCTGAAGTAGCCGCGAAAATCAATGTTGAAGGCCTGCTCGATCTGGGCGAATGCCAGGCTGAAACTGCAAATCAACTGCTGAATCACAGCCCGCCGCAGGCGGTCGTCCTGGTTGCACAGCAAGCCGCGACTGGTGCCCAGTTGTGCGCTCGCCAGCGCATTTTGGTACTGATTCAAATCGCTACTGTTCTGGCAATACAAATCACCGATCTGGCTGATGGCCGACACGCCAAGTCCGATCAGGTCGCAGTGACCGTGGGTGGTGTAACCCTGGAAGTTGCGTTGTAGCGTTGATTCTTCCTGAGCGATGGCCAGTTCATCATCGGGCAGGGCGAAATGGTCCATGCCGATGTAGCGATAACCGGCGGCGGTCAGTTGCTCGATGGTGCGCTGGAGCATGTTCAGCTTTTCGGCGGGAGCCGGCAGGTCGTTGCTGTTGATTCGCCGCTGCGGCATGAAGCGTTCCGGCAGGTGCGCGTAGTTGAACACCGAGAGTCGGTCCGGTTGCAGGCTGATGACTTCGTCCACGGTGCGGGCGAAGTTCTCGGCGGTTTGCTTGGGCAGGCCGTAGATCAGGTCGATGTTGATCGAGCGAAACTGCAAGGTACGCGCCGCGTCGATCACTGCCCGGGTCTCCTCCAGGCTTTGCAGGCGATTGACCGCGCGCTGTACCGCAGGGTCGAGGTCTTGCAGGCCGATGCTGACCCGATTGAAGCCCAGCTCACGCAGCAGGCCCATGGTCGACCAGTCGGCTTCTCGTGGGTCGATCTCGATGCCGTAATCGCCGGAGTCGTCGTCCAGCAGGTTGAAATGCTTGCGCAGCTGGGCCATCAGATGGCGCAGTTCGTCGTGGCTGAGAAAGGTCGGGGTACCGCCGCCAAAGTGCAATTGTTCGACTTTCTGGCTTGGGTCCAGATGACAGGCGATCAGCTGGATTTCCTGTTCCAGACGCTGCAAGTAGGGCAGGGCGCGGCCACGGTCCTTGGTGATGACCTTGTTGCAAGCGCAGTAGTAGCAAATGTTCGCGCAGAACGGCACATGCACGTACAGCGACAATGGCCGCTGGGCCTTGCGGCTATCACGCAGGGCATGGAGCAGGTCGAACGTGCCAACCTGGCTGTTGAATTGCACCGCGGTCGGGTACGAGGTGTAGCGTGGCCCCGCCAGGTCATAACGGCGGATCAGATCTGTGTCCCAACGAATGGCGTCGAGCATGCGGGCATTCCCCCGGATAGGCTGGCAGTGTTGGCGAGTCTAGGGGGTTCACATAATGGTCATCTTGATTTGCATCAACGGTCGATCCGGGTTGCCGGTGATGGCCCCTTCGCGAGCAGGCTCGCTCCCACAGGGGAATGCATTTCAATGTGGGAGTGGGCTTGCTCGCGAAGGACGCATCGCCGATCTAATGCCCCATCAACCAATGCTGATGCGGCCCAGGCAAGGTCCAGAGGCCGAACAGGATCACCAGCAAGCCGCCGGTCATGCGCACGCTGCGTTTGCGCAGGAGTGCGGTGACGCGCTCGGCGGCCAGCCCGGTGGCGAGCAGCACCGGCCAGGTGCCGAGGCCGAACGCGAGCATCAACAACGCGCTGTCGATGGCGTTGCCCTGGCTGGCGGACCACAGCAGCGTGCTGTAGACCAAACCACACGGCAACCAGCCCCAGAGCGCGCCCAACAGCAATGCGCGTGGCAGGCTCGACACGGGCAGCAAGCGGTTGGCAACTGGCTGTATGTGGCGCCACAGGCCGCGCCCCAGGCTTTCGATTCGGGTCAGGCCGCTCCACCAGCCGGCCAGGTACAGGCCCATGGCGATCAACAGCAATCCGGCCAGGATCCGCATGAACATCGCCGCCGGGCTGTTGGCCACGGCCCACCCTGCCAGGCCGATCAGCAGGCCGGCGGTGGCGTAGCTGAGAATCCGCCCGAGGTTGTACGCCAGCAGCAAACGAAAACGCCGGCTGCGTTGTTCCTTGGGGATCGCCAGGGTCAGCGCACCCATCAGCCCGCCGCACATGCCCAGGCAATGCCCGCCGCCGAGCAGGCCCAGGATCACCGCGGACACCAGCATGGGGGCCAGCTCAAACATGAGGCGGGGCCTTGTCGGCCGGCTTGGCCGGATCAGCCGGCGGGTGGCCGCTGGCTTCGTCGACAGCCGCCTGATGGTTCGGGTCCTGGTCGTCGAACAGGATGCTGTGGGCCGGACCGTCGAGGTCGTCGTACTGACCGCTGTCGACCGCCCAGAAGAAGATGTAAATGGCGATGGCGACGATCAGCAGCGCCGCCGGGATCATCACGTAGAGAGCTGGCATCTGGACTCCATGCTCGTGCGGCTCAGGCCGGCAGCGGGCGGGTTTCTGGCGTGGCGTTGATGCTTGGCTGGCTCGGCATGCGAGTCAGGCGCAGTGCATTCAACACCACAGTCAGGGAACTGATGGACATGCCGACTGCGGCCCACACCGGAGTGATCCAGCCGAGGGCGGCGAATGGCAACATGAGGCCATTGTACAGCCCGGCCCACAGCAGGTTCTCGATGATTACCCGGCGTGTGCGTCGGGCCAGGCTGAAGGCCTGCACCAACGCGTCGAGGCGGTTGGACAGCAGCACCGCGTCGGCGCTGGTTTTCGCCAGATCGGTGGCCGAGCCCATGGCCACGCTGATGTCGGCGGCGGCCAGCACCGGCACATCGTTGACCCCGTCGCCGAGCATCAGCACCTTGCGGCCTTCCTGGTGCAGTTGCTTGAGCACCTGCAGCTTGTCATCCGGGCGCAATCCGCCACGGGCTTCGTCGATGCCCAATTCAGCGGCGACACTGGCGACCATCGGCGAGCTGTCACCGGACAGCAGCAACGTGCGCCAACCGCGTGCTTTGCACGCCGCGAGCAGGGCCGGAGCGTCGCTGCGCAGGCGGTCATCGAGGACGAACCAGGCGAGTGCGCCGTGACTGTCGCCGAGCAACAGCCATTGGCCGGCTTCATCCGGCATTGTCGGCATCGCACAGCCGCTGAGCTCGCAGACAAACGCCGGTTGACCGATGCGCAGACGCTGTTCGCCGACCAGGCCCTCAAGGCCCAATCCTGGGGTGCTGAGGACTTCTTCTGCCGCCAGTGGCGCCCGGCCAAAAGCGCGAGCGATCGGGTGTTCTGAGCGGTTTTCCAGGGCGGCGGCGAGGCCCAAGCACTGGTCGCTGTCGAGTGCGCCCAGTGGTCGAATCGAACGCAAGGCCAGGCGACCCTCAGTGAGGGTGCCGGTCTTGTCGAAAATCACCGTGTCGATCTGATTCAGGCCTTCCAGCACGTGGCCGCGCGTCAGCAGCAGGCCGAGTTTGTGCAAGGTGCCGGTAGCGGCGGTCAGTGCAGTCGGCGTGGCCAGCGACAAGGCGCAAGGGCAGGTCGCGACCAGCATCGCCAGAACGATCCAGAACGCGCGGGACGCATCCAGTTCCCACCAGAGTAAACCGATGGCGGCGGCGGCAATCAGCGACAGCAGCAGAAACCACTGCGCGGCGCGGTCGGCGATTTCTGCCAGGCGCGGTTTCTCCGCCTGGGCGCGCTCCAGCAGGCGGACGATGGCCGAGAGGCGAGTGTCCTGGCCCAGCGCCAGCACTTCGACGGTCAACACACCCTCGACGTTCAGGGTGCCGGCAGTCACCGCGTCGCCGAGCGTTCGAGGTTGTGGCAGGTACTCGCCGGTGAGCAGCGATTCATCAATGCTCGACTGGCCGTCGAGGATCTTGCCATCGGCCGGCAGGATGGCGCCGGGATGCACCAACACATGGTCACGAAGGCGCAACTCGCTGAGCAAGATGCGCTCGCTTTGACCGTCGGCGCTCAGGCGCAGGCACGACGCGGGCAACAGGTTCACCAACTGTGCAGTGGCTGCGGCGGTGCGTTCGCGGGCGCGGCGCTCCAGGTAACGGCCAGCCAGTAGAAACAGCGCAAACATCCCGACCGCGTCGAAATACAGCTCACCGACTCCAGTGATCGAGGTCCAGATCCCGGCGAGGTAGGCGCCGCCGATGGCCAGCGAAACGGAAACGTCCATGGTCAGGTGGCGGGTGCGCAGGTCGCGCATCGCACCTTTGAAAAACGGCGCGCAGCTGTAGAACACAATCGGTGTGGTCAGGAACAGTGCGACCCAGCGCAGAATGGTGTGCAACTCGGGGCTGAGGTCGATGTTGAATTCTGGCCAGGTGGCCATGGTTGCCATCATCGCCTGAAACCACAGCAAGCCGGCGACGCCCAGTTGACGCAAGGCCAGGCGGTTTTCGCTGGCCAGCTGTTCGCAGGCTTGGTCGGCCTGATAGGGGTGGGCGGCGTAGCCGATGTGGCGCAGTTCGCTGAGCACCTGGCTCAACGGCAACTGACTGTCGGCCCAGCGTACGTGCAGGCGATGGTTGGACAGGTTCAACCGTGCCTCGGCCACGGCGGGCAGGCTGCGCAGGTGTTTCTCGATCAGCCAGCCGCAGGCCGCGCAGCTGATGCCTTCCATCAGCAGGGTGGTTTCGGCCAGATCGCCTTCGTGGCGGACGAAGGGTTGTTGCACGTCGGCACGGTCATACAGCGCCAGTTCGTCCACCAGTTGCACTGGCAAGGCTTCCGGGTTGGCCGAGGCCTCGCTGCGGTGGCTGTAATAATGTTCCAGCCCGCCGGCGACAATCGCCTCGGCCACGGCCTGGCAACCCGGACAGCAGAGCTCGCGGGTTTCGCCGAGAACGACGGCGGTAAACCGGCTGCCGGGCGGGACGGGCAGGGCGCAGTGGTAGCAGGGAGTGGGCGTGGTCATGTTTGTTGCCATGAGAACTACTGTGGCGAGGGAGCTTGCTCCCGCTCGGCTGCGAAGCAGTCGTCAAACTGCGCCCGCGATAGGTCTGAAAGAGCCGGTCTGCAGAGTTCGGGGGCGCTTCGCACCCCAGCGGGAGCAAGCTCCCTCGCCACAGATCGCAGGTTTTTACTGCTTCAGGTCTTCCGCGCCCTGCAGCGGTTCGTCGCCGAGCAGCAAATCCTTGTCGTGGCTGATCTGTTCTTCTTCGAACAGGCGCCACACATGATCGTCCTGGCTGCCCAGCAGCTCGACGAAGCGCCGGCCTTCGATCTTGTCGGTCAACTGGCCGATATAACGCCCCTGTTCGGTCTCGCTACGGGTCAGGATGATCTTGCGATCCTTCTCCGGCTGGGTCGGTGAGATCAGGTTCAGTTCCACGGTCGCAGGCATGCTATTGCCGGTCAGGTGCAAGTCGACCTCACCGGTCACTTCATCCAGGCGCAGGCGGGCATGCATCAGCAGGGTCTGGGCCAGCAACTCGCGGTCCAGCGAGCGGTTGATACCTTTACCCGCCTCGTAGTAGTTGTCGTTGACCAGGTTGTCCGGGTTTTTCACCGCGATGGTCACCATGGACAGGGTCAGTGTCACCGAACAGGCCAGGATACCGATGATGATCCATGGCCAGAGGTGCTTGTACCAAGGGCTGGTGGCAGTTGCTGCGGGCATGATGACTTCTCTCAACGAATTTGTGGGCCGATGAACCGGCTCTTGGCTTCAACGTGGACGCTGTCGTCGTCGGCATCCTTGAGGGTGAATTTCACCTCGTTGGTGCTGGACGGCAGTTGTTCCGGTGCGCTCGACAATTCGACCGGCATGTTGAAAATTTCCCCGGCGGTCACCTTGATCTCGCGCTTGCCTTGCAGCTTGAGATCCGGCAGGCCGGAGGCTTCCAGCACGTAGGTGTGGTCGCGCTGGTCCTTGTTCATGATTTTGAGGCTGTAGACGTTCTCGATCCGGCCTTCGGCGTTCTCGCGATACAGCACACGGTCCTTGCTGACATCGAAACCGACCAGCGACCGCATGAAGAACGCAGTGATCAGCAGGCCGATCATGGTCAGCAACACCAGCGCGTAGCCGATCAGGCGCGGACGCAGTTTATGGGTTTTTTGCCCGGACAGGTTGTGCTCGGTGGTGTAGCTGATCAGCCCGCGCGGGTACTCCATCTTGTCCATGATGCTGTCGCAGGCATCGACGCAGGCGGCGCAGCCGATGCATTCGATCTGCAAGCCGTCACGGATGTCGATGCCGGTCGGGCACACCTGAACGCACATGGTGCAGTCGATGCAGTCACCCAGGCCCTGGGCCTTGTAGTCGATGCCTTTCTTGCGCGGCCCACGGGTTTCGCCGCGACGTGGGTCGTAGGAAACAATCAGCGTGTCCTTGTCGAACATCACGCTCTGGAAGCGCGCATACGGGCACATGTAGATGCACACTTGCTCGCGCAGCCAGCCGGCGTTGCCGTAGGTGGCGAGGGTGAAGAAACCGACCCAGAAATATGACCAGCCATCGGCCTGGCCGATGAAGAAGTCGATGGTCAGTTCACGAATCGGCGAGAAGTAGCCGACGAAGGTCATGCCGGTGCCGAAGCCGATCAACAGCCACATCGTGTGTTTGCTGAGCTTGCGCAGGAACTTGTTGGCACTCATCGGTGCCTTGTCGAGCTTGATGCGCTGGTTGCGGTCGCCTTCGGTGACCTTCTCGCACCACATGAAAATCCAGGTCCAGACGCTCTGCGGGCAGGTATAGCCGCACCAGACGCGTCCGGCATACACGGTAATGAAGAACAGGCCGAAGGCGCTGATGATCAACAGGCCGGACAGCAGAATGAAGTCCTGTGGCCAGAAGGTTGCGCCGAAGATGAAGAACTTACGCTCCGGCAGGTTCCACCAGACTGCCTGGTGACCGCCCCAGTTGAGCCAGACCGTGCCGAAATACAACAGGAACAACACGGCACCGCCGACCATCCGCAGATTGCGGAACAGACCGGTGAAGGCGCGGGTGTAGATTTTTTCCCGAGAGGCGTAGAGGTCGACGCTGTTATTCGCGTTCTTGGCAGGTGGGGTGACGTCGTGTACCGGAATCTGGTTGCTCATCATTGCATCCCACGGCAGTGGAAAAATGCCTCGGTCAGTACGTGCCGACCGCGGTCAAAAAGAGGTGTTGCAGTGGCGCAATGATACGCCTGTCGCTCTAGCACAAGGGTGCGACCTTTGGTCGCGTTGGGTAAAAATCGTGGATGGTGTAGCAAATGTAACAAATCGTGATGCAGGTCAATTGACTTGTTTGAGTATGGACGATTTTCACGCCGCGGTGTTTCCTCCGGCGCATCAACACTCCCCGTGGGCGCTCCTGGTTGGCCGAACGCTGCGATTCTCACACGCTCGTCACTGTCAGGTGCTCTTGCAGGGTGTCATCGTGCGTAATAGGTACGTGCTTGTTGTTATAAGAAATATGGTTAATTAATTTTGGAATGACGTGGGTTTGTGTTGTTTTTTAGTGTGGGTTAGGTTCTTCGCAAGTCGAATATTTGTTTGGCTTTTATATGGATTTTTATGAATATGGAATGTTTATGAAGTTGATCGATGGTTTTAAGTTTGTCACCTGCCTGGTGTTTTTATCTGCGATGCCAGTGGCCCACTCCAACGCTGCACACTACTCGCCGATGCATATGGTGTTTACGTCTGATCCGCAATATCCATGGACGGAAAAGAGTGATGATGAAGCACCTCAATCAGACTCGGAACGCGATGCTCGTTCCCAATGGCTGATAGAAACCCAATACGCGGATGTCGCGGACTTCAGAAAGAACTTTGGTGGTGCGGGTCGAGTCCCGGTGATGATCAATGGTGATATCACTGCATTCGGGCATGGCTGGCAGCGTTCTGTGGTGAAGCCCATTCTGGATGCGAAACTGGGCGGTGTTTATGACTATGGACTGGGCAATCACGATTATGAAAACAACATTGATGATTGTTTTTTGAATAGTTGCGCAGCGGGTAGTGTTGTTGAGCTAAAAGAACGTTACTGGGGGAAATTGGATAATGTCGATCTGACTATTCAGGAAAATGGCGGCATAAAAAAGATCTGGAACGGCAGTCTGGCGTATGCCAGGGATCACGGCGATGTCCATCTTGTGCAGTTGCATAATGAACCGACTTACTCCGTGAGCTTTACCGCCTGGGACTGGGGGGCGCCAACGGGCTATAACATTGGCGATTCCCTGGATTGGCTGGAGCGGGATTTAAAGTCGGCTCGCGATCAGGGCAAGATCATCATCCTCAATATGCATAAGCCTGACCGGTGGAAGGGTACTGACGGGCAGATTGCCCGGTTCAAGAAGATGATTCAGGACTACAAGGTCACGGCAGTGTTCGCCGGGCACTATCACGAGGATTCTGGTGAGTACTTTGGCTGGAACAAACGCGACTATTTTGGTGATGTGCCAGTGTTCCTGAGCGGTGGTGCTTCCCAGCAGACCTACCTGATTACCAGTTTTTCAGCGGATCGCAGAAGCCTGACAGTCAGCCGCGTGCAAGGCAATAACTGGCCCAGCCGCAAAGTCATATCGACTATCCCTGTCAAGTAAACGTCCACACTGTCGCTGAAATGAAAACGGCCCCGTCAATTCTCATTGGCGGGGCCGTTTTTTGTTGCTTCAAGCGTTTGCCTTACTGGGCGTCAGCCGCTTTCTCACCGTGAGAGAGGCTGTAAACGTAAGCGGCCAGCAGGTGAACCTTGTCGTTACCTTGCAGTTGCGCTTGCGCAGGCATCTGGCCCTGACGGCCGTAACGGATGGTCTGCTGCAGTTGGGCGAAGCTCGAACCGTAGATGAACGCTTCCGGGTGAGTCAGGTTCGGCGCGCCCATTGCCGGGGTGCCTTTGCCTTCCGGACCGTGGCAAGCCACGCAGTTGGCGGCGAAGAGCTTCTGGCCGGCAACCGGATCAGCCTTGGCGCCTTCCGGCAGCTTGCGGCCATGGAGGCTGGTCAGGACGAAAGAGGCGACGTCGCTGACGCCTTGTTCGCCGATGACTTCACCCCAGGCTGGCATCATCGCGTGACGGCCGCCCATGATGGTGGTCTTGATGGTTTCCGGCTCGCCGCCCCAGCGCCAGACTTTGCCGGTCAGGTTAGGGAAGCCATAAGCGCCCTTGGCGTCGGAACCGTGGCAAACCGAGCAGTTGGAGGCAAACAGGCGGCCACCCATCTTCAGGGCTTGCGGGTCTTTGGCGACATCTTCAATCGGCATGGCCGCGAATTTGGCAAAGATCGGACCGAACTTGGCATCCGATTTGGCCATTTCCTTTTCCCACTCGTGAACGCCGGTCCAGCCGGACTGGCCGTTGGCGAACGGGGTCTGCTTCTCGTTGTCGAGGTAGCCGTAACCCGGCAGCAGGCCTTTCCAGTTACCCAGGCCCGGGTACAGCGCCAGGTAGCCCAGTGCGAAGATGATGGTGCCGACGAACAGCATGAACCACCATTTCGGCAGTGGGTTGTCGTACTCCTCGATCCCGTCGAAGGAGTGGCCAACCGTCTCTTCCGTCTGCTCGGCGCGCTGGCCCTTGCGGGTCGACAGCAGCAGCCAGGTCAGGGCGAAGATGGTACCCAGACTGAGGACTGTGACGTACAGACTCCAGAACGTAGTCATTCTTTGTTACTCCTAGAAGCTTGCTCGACGTGCTTGATGGCTTCGGGATCATCCGCGAAAGGCAGCAAGGTCGCGTCTTCAAACTCCGACTTGCGCTTGGGGCTGAATACCCACAGCGCCAGACCGATAAAGGCAACCATCACGACAACGGTGCCCAGGCCACGAATCATCCCGATATCCATCCAGATCACCGTTTGCTTTTGATGATGGTGCCCAGGCCTTGCAGATAGGCCACCAGCGCGTCCATTTCGGTTTTGCCCTTCACGGCATCTTTTGCACCGGCGATGTCTTCGTCGGTGTAAGGAACGCCGAGCGTGCGCAAGACTTCCATTTTCTTGGCGGTGTCTTTGCCGTCGAGCTTGTTTTCTACGAGGAACGGGTAAGCCGGCATTTTCGACTCAGGCACAACGTTGCGCGGGTTGTACAAGTGCGCGCGGTGCCAGTCATCGGAGTAACGACCGCCGACACGGGCCAGGTCCGGGCCGGTACGCTTGGAACCCCACAGGAACGGGTGGTCCCAAACGCTTTCACCGGCGACCGAGTAGTGGCCATAACGTTCGGTTTCAGCGCGGAACGGGCGGATCATCTGCGAATGGCAGCCGACACAACCGTTGGCGATGAAGATGTCACGACCTTCCAGTTCAAGGGCGGGGCGAGGCTTCATGCCTTCGACCGGCTTGTTGGTGACGTCCTGGAAGAACAGCGGAACGATCTGGGTCAGGCCGCCGATACTGACGGCGATGACCATGAAGAAGGCCAGCAGGCCAATATTCTTCTCGACTGCTTCATGCTTCATCAGTGAGCTCCAACTACAGCAATCTGAGCGGCGGCTTCGGCTTCAGCCGGGTTCGAGGCGCGAACGGTACGGAACACGTTGTAGGCCATGAACAGCATGCCGCTGGCGAAGAACGCGCCGCCCAGGGCACGAACGATGTAACCAGGGTGACTGGCTTGCAGGGCTTCGACGAAGGAGTAAGTGAGGGTGCCGTCATCGTTGATTGCACGCCACATCAGACCCTGGGTGATGCCGTTGACCCACATCGAGGCGATGTAGAGCACGGTACCGATGGTCGCGAGCCAGAAGTGCGTGTTGATCAGGCCGATGCTGTGCATCTGCGTGCGACCGAACAGTTTCGGAATCATGTGGTAGATGGCGCCGATCGAGATCATCGCCACCCAGCCCAAAGCACCGGCGTGTACGTGGCCGATGGTCCAGTCGGTGTAGTGAGACAGCGAGTTGACAGTCTTGATGGCCATCATCGGGCCTTCGAAGGTCGACATGCCATAGAACGCCAGGGACACGACCAGGAAGCGCAGAATCGGGTCGGTGCGCAGCTTATGCCAGGCTCCCGACAGGGTCATCATGCCGTTGATCATGCCGCCCCAGCTTGGCGCCAGCAGGATGATCGACATCGCCATGCCCAAAGACTGAGCCCAGTCCGGCAGTGCGGTGTAGTGCAGGTGGTGGGGACCTGCCCAGATGTACAGGGTGATCAGTGCCCAGAAGTGCACGATCGACAGGCGATACGAGTAGATCGGACGCTCGGCCTGTTTAGGAACGAAGTAGTACATCATCCCCAGGAAACCGGTGGTCAGGAAGAAACCGACCGCGTTGTGGCCGTACCACCACTGGATCATGGCGTCAGTCGCACCGGCGTACGCCGAGTAGGACTTGAAGAAGCTGACCGGCAGGGAGGCGTGGTTGACGATGTGCAGCATCGCCGTCACAACGATGAAGGCACCGTAGAACCAGTTGCCGACGTAGATGTGCTTGGTCTTGCGCTTGACGATGGTGCCGAAGAACACCAGACCGTAGGTGACCCAGACGATAGCCAGCAGGATAGCCAGAGGCCATTCCAGTTCCGCGTATTCCTTGGTGGTGGTGTAACCCAGCGGCAAGGTAACGATCGCGCCGACGATCACCGCTTGCCAACCCCAGAAGTGGAAGGCGGCGAGGCTGTCGGAAATCAGTCGCGTTTGGCAGGTTCGCTGCACGACGTAATAGGAAGTGGCAAACAATGCACAACCACCAAAGGCGAAAATCACCAGGTTGGTGTGCAACGGGCGTAGGCGTCCAAAAGTCGTCCACGGCAGGCCAAAGTTGAGTTCTGGCCATACGAGCTGTGAGGCGATAAAGACACCAAGCCCCATGCCAAGGATCCCCCAGACCACCGTCATGATGGCGAACTGGCGGACTACCTTATAGTTATAAGCAGTCGGACTGATTGCTGTGCTCATTCTAAGGTTCCACGGTTTGGGTGTTTTATTAGGAGTAAAAATCGGTCGCAAGTATGGAGAAAACAGGGGGTCATTGCAACGCGCCATGACCTGCGTCAATGCTTCCAAAAGCTGATTCTGCGGCCTTTCCATGCGCCGCGTAGGGACAAAATTACCCATGGGCAAAATGTCCCGGCGGACGAAAAAGGCGAGGGGGTCTGGTCAGTTGTAACTGGGTGTGTTCAAACGAGGCGGGCAGGTGACAGACGGCAACTTGCGCGACAGCCGGTATCTACCAGCCTTTGCGGCCTGTCATCGAACAGATTCGTCGAACGCATCGTGTACGGTTGACCCTTGACCGGCTGTTGCCAGTCCGCTTCGGAGCAAGCTTAGACGTGAATCCGTGGAACCGAAAGGCGGACCAATGGAGGGTGCGACAATGCGTCGCAAAGGGGCAGGGAACTGCCGCATTCGAGTGAATGCGGCAGTAGAGCGGTCAAGATTTATTCGGTTTTGCTTTCAGTCTGCAAACGCTCGGCGCGGGCCGCGTGAGACAAGCTGTACACATAAGCGGCCAGCAGTTGCACCTTGTCGTTACCGAGCAGTTCGCTCTGCGCCGGCATGTGACCCTGGCGACCATGGCGGATGGTCTGTTGCAGCTGCGTCAGGCTGGTGCCGTAGATGAAACCTGCCGGTTGCGTCAGGTTCGGCGCCCCCATCAGTTCCGTGCCCTGGCCGTTTGCGCCGTGACAGGCTGCGCAGGTGGTGCTGAATGTTTGCTGTCCGGCTTGCAGGTCAGCACCGCTGTCGGCTGGCAGTGGCAGGCCGGCGAGCTCGTGACGCACATAGGCCGCCACGTTTTTCACCCCGGTCTCACCCAATACTTCACCCCAGGCCGGCATGGCCGCCATGCGTCCACCCATGATCGTGGTCTTGATGGTTTCGGCACTGCCGCCCCAGCGCCAGATGTTGTCGGCGAGGTTGGGGAAACCGAAGGCGCCCTTGGCATCCGAGCCGTGGCAGACCGCGCAGTTGGAGGCAAACAGGCGACCGCCCATTTTCAGCGCTTGCGGGTCTTTGGCGACTTCTTCCACGGGCATCACCGCGAATTTGGCGAAGATCGGTCCGAACCTGGTGTCGGCCTTGGCCATTTCCTTTTCCCACTCCTTGGTCTGGGTCCAGCCGTCTTCATAGCCCGGCAGGATGCCCTTCCAGTTACCCAGGCCCGGATACAGGATCAGGTAACCGACGGCAAACACCAGGGTCCCGGCGAACAACATGAACCACCACTGCGGCAATGGATTGTCGTATTCCTCGATGCCGTCGAAGCTGTGGCCCATGGTCTGGTCGACGCTGCCCTTGGTTTCGCCCTTACGGGTGCCGATCAGCAACCACGTCAGGCCGATCAGGCTGCCAATGGTCAGTACGCAGATCCACGTACTCCAGAAGGTGGTCATGGCCGGGTACTCCTTGTTGCGGGTTCTTTAGTGTCGGCGTCGTCGGGTTGCGGTTCATCGGCAAAGGGCAGCAGACACGCTTCGGCGAATTCCGAGCTGCGCTTGCTGTTGAACACCCACAGCGCCAGGCCGACAAAGGCCACGAACACCACGACCGTGCCGAGGCCGCGGATCATTCCAGTACTCATCTCAAAGACCATGGTTCACCTCTTGCTCTTGATTGCAGTGCCGAGCACTTGCAGGTAGGCGACCAGCGCGTCCATTTCGGTCTTGCCCTTGAGCGTTTCGACGCTGCCTGCGATGTCTTCGTCGGTGTACGGAACGCCAAGAGTGCGCATGACCCGCAACTTGGTTTCGGTGTGGCTGCTGTCGAGCGGGTTGGCCACCAGCCAGGGGTAGGCAGGCATCTTCGACTCCGGCACGACGTTGCGCGGGTTGTACAAGTGTGCGCGGTGCCAGTCTTCCGAGTAGCGGCCGCCGACCCGGGCCAGGTCCGGACCGGTACGCTTGGAGCCCCACAGGAACGGGTGATCCCAGACGCTTTCACCCGCCACCGAGTAGTGGCCGTAGCGCTCGGTTTCGGCGCGGAATGGACGAATCATCTGCGAGTGACACTGCACACAACCTTCGCGGATGTAGATGTCGCGACCTTCGAGCTGCAGCGCGGTGTAAGGCTTCATGCCTTCGACCGGCTTGTTGGTGACGTCCTGGAAGAACAACGGGACGATCTGGGTCAGACCGCCGATGCTCACTGCGAAGACCATCAGCAGCAACAGCAGGCCGACGTTTTTCTCAATCGTTTCGTGTTTCATGGCGGACTCCTCAGGCCATCTGCGCCGCGGCGGCGACTTCGGCTGGCTGTGCGGCACGCACGGTGCGCCAGGTGTTGTAAGCCATCAGCAACATGCCGCTGAAGAAGATCGCGCCGCCCACCAGTCGCACGACGTACCCTGGGTGGCTGGCCGCCAGGGTTTCGACGAAGGAGTAGGTCAACGTGCCGTCTTCGTTGATCGCGCGCCACATCAGGCCCTGGGCGATGCCGTTGACCCACATCGAGGCGATGTAGAGCACGGTGCCGATGGTCGCGAGCCAGAAGTGCGAGTTGATCAGGCCGAGGCTGTGCATCTGCGTGCGGCCAAAGATTTTCGGGATCATGTGGTACAGCGCGCCGATCGAGATCATCGCCACCCAGCCGAGTGCGCCGGCGTGTACGTGGCCGATGGTCCAGTCGGTGTAGTGGGAGAGGGCGTTGACCGTTTTGATGGCCATCATCGGACCTTCAAAGGTCGACATGCCGTAGAACGCCAGGGACACCACGAGGAAGCGCAGGATCGGGTCGCTGCGCAACTTATGCCAGGCCCCCGACAAGGTCATCATCCCGTTGATCATCCCGCCCCAACTTGGCGCCAGCAGTACCAGCGACATCACCATGCCCAGGGACTGTGCCCAGTCCGGCAGCGCGGTGTAGTGCAAGTGGTGCGGGCCGGCCCAGATGTACAGGGTGATCAGTGCCCAGAAGTGCACGATGGACAGGCGATAGGAGTACACCGGACGCTCGGCCTGTTTCGGCACGAAGTAGTACATCATCCCGAGGAAGCCTGCTGTGAGGAAGAAACCTACGGCGTTATGCCCGTACCACCACTGCACCATGGCATCGGTCGCACCACCGTATGCCGAGTAGGACTTGACGAAGCTCACCGGCAGGGACGCGTGGTTGACGATGTGCAGGATGGCTACGGTGATGATGAACGCACCGAAAAACCAGTTACCGACGTAGATGTGCTTGGTTTTGCGCTTCATCACCGTGCCGAAGAACACGACGCCGTAGGCCACCCAGACAATGGCGATGAGAATGGCGATCGGCCATTCCAGCTCGGCGTATTCCTTGGAGGTGGTGTAGCCCAGCGGCAAACTGATTGCGGCCAGCACGATCACCAACTGCCAGCCCCAGAAGCAGAACTGCGCGAGTTTCGGCGCGAACAGCTGGGTCTGGCAGGTGCGCTGCACCGAGTAGAAAGAGCTGGCAAACAGTGCGCAACCGCCAAAGGCGAAGATCACCGCGTTGGTGTGCAGCGGGCGCAAACGGCCGAAGCTGGTCCAGGGCAAATTGAAGTTGAGTTCGGGCCAGACCAATTGAGCCGCGAGAAAAACCCCGAGCCCCATGCCGACGATGCCCCACACCACCGTCATAATGGCGAATTGGCGGACCACCTTGTAGTTATAGGCGGTACTTAAAGAAGTGTTCATGGTTCCCCATCCACGGTTCAGCCGAAGTGAAGGCGTCTGCGCAAGGCGATGACGCTTCCTTCGCCTGGAGTTATAGGCAGATTAAAAGCGAGGCAAGCATGGACAAACAGCACAAGGCCAGTATTGACGGGGATCAATGGGCGCAGTGCGTGCAGGATCACGGATGGTTGTGGGATGCCGCCTCAGTGCCGGCATCGGCGACGCTGATTCTCGCTCATGGCGCCGGTGCACCGATGGACAGTGACTGGATGAACGACATCGCCGCACGCCTTGCCGGGCAGGGCGTCAACGTGCTGCGTTTCGAGTTTCCGTACATGGCGCAGCGGCGTCTGGATGGCGGCAAGCGCCCCCCCAATCCAGCGCCTAAATTGCTCGAATGCTGGCGTGAGGTGCATGCCGTGGTGCGACGCCATGTCACTGGGCGTCTGGCGATTGGCGGCAAGTCCATGGGCGGGCGCATGGCCAGTTTGCTGGCCGATGAGTTAGGCGCGGATGCGCTGGTGTGTCTGGGGTATCCGTTTTATGCAGTGGGCAAACCCGAGAAGCCGCGAGTCGAGCATCTGGCTTCGCTCAAGACGCCGACGTTGATTGTGCAGGGGGAGAGGGATGCGCTGGGTAATCGCGCAACAGTCGAGGGGTATGAGTTGGCGCCGAGCATCGAGGTGTTCTGGTTGACGGCTGCCGACCATGATCTGAAACCGCTGAAGGCCTCGGGGTTTACTCATGAGCAGCATTTGGTGATTGCGGCGCAAAAGGTTGCTGAATTTCTTCTCTGATATTGATGGTGGCAGTCACGGCCTCATCGCGAGCAGGCTCGCTCCCACAGTGGATTGTGGTGGTGCACAAATCCCTGTGGGAGCGAGCCTGCTCGCGATGTCGGTCTGGCTGGCAGCGCCACTTTAAAGTTGGCAATAAAAAACCGGAGGCTTTCACCGTCCGGTTTTTTGTCTTTTCGGCACCAATCAGCGGTTAAATCGCTCCACCAACGAATACTGGGTATTCGCTGTGCGTGTCAGCTCTTCACTCAGCAGCGCCGAGTTCTGTGCCTGCTCCGAGGTCTGGTCAGCCAATTGCGCGATGGTGCTGATGTTGCGGCTGATCTCTTCGGCCACTGCGCTTTGCTCTTCGGTAGCCGCAGCAATTTGCGTGGTCATGTCGGTGATGTTGGCCACCGCTTCGCTGATGCCTACCAGTGCCTGGTCAGCTTCCAGGACCCGCGCCACGCCTTCTTCAGCCTGGCGATGACCGGCTTCCATGGTTTGCACCGCCGTGCTGGCGGTCTGTTGCAGCTTGGCGATCAGGCTGTGGATCTGCCCGGTCGATTCGCTGGTACGTTGCGCCAGTTGCCGCACTTCGTCGGCCACCACCGCAAAACCACGACCCATCTCACCGGCCCGAGCCGCTTCGATGGCGGCGTTCAGGGCCAGCAGGTTGGTTTGGTCGGCGATACCTTTGATTACGTCGACCACGCCGCCGATTTCGTCGCTGTCCTTGGCCAGTTGGGTCACGGTCAAACCGGTTTCACCGACGACCACCGACAGGCGCTGGATCGCGTCACGGGTTTCGCCGGCGATGTCACGACCACGACCGGTCAGGCGATTGGCTTCCTGGGTAGCGTCAGCGGTGCGTTGCACGTGGCTGGCAACTTCCTGGGTGGTAGCGGCCATCTGGTTGACGGCGGTCGCCACTTGCTCGGTCTCGACACGCTGACGTTCCAGGCCTGTCGAGCTTTTGTGCGCCAGGGTGTCGGACTGTCGAGCCTGTTCGGTCAGATGCTCGGCGGTGTCTTGCAGGCGAGTCAGGCAGGTTTTCAGGCGGGCTTCCTGGCTGAGAATCGACATTTCCAGTCGTGCTTGAGCGCCGCGGCTGTCGGTGTACATCTGCGCAATCAGCGGGTCGGACGTGGTCTGTTCGGCCAGGCGCAGCAAGCGCTTGAGGCCGCGCTGTTGCCAGCTCAAACCGAGCAGGCCGAGCGGCACCGAAAGCCCGGCAGCGAGGGCGAAGCCCCAATGCGAGTTGAGGGACGCGCCGATCATGAAACTCAGCTGACTGACCAGAATGAACGGCAACCAGTCCTGTAGCACCGGCAGCCATTTATCCGTTTGAGGAATGGCCGACTTGCCCTGATTGATGCGTTGGTAAAGCGCTTCGGCGCGGCGGATCTGTTCGGCGGTGGGCTTGACCCGCACCGACTCGTAACCGACCACCTGCTTGCCGTCGAACACCGGTGTGACATAGGCGTTAACCCAGTAGTGGTCACCGGTCTTGCAGCGATTCTTGACAATGCCCATCCATGGCAAGCCTTGTTTCAGTGTGCCCCACATGTGCGCGAAGACTGCAGCCGGGACGTCGGGGTGACGGACCAGATTGTGCGGCGCACGGATCAGTTCCTCACGAGAAAACCCGCTGATTTCGACAAAAGCATCGTTGCAGTAGGTGATCACGCCTTTGGCATCTGTGGTCGAGATCAACCGTTGCTGAGCCGGGAAGGTCCGTTCGCGTTGTGTAATGGGCTGGTTATTACGCATGGCTTTTTCAATCCGCAAGGCTTTGACAGGTTGTCGGCGGTGCCGGGAATAAATTGAAATTATTTTTCAATATTCAGAAGTAGCGCACATTGTTTGATTTCAACCGGCCAGCATCGGGTAGGTAAAGAGACCGAAGTGCAGCAGGTTCAAACCGAAATGGGTGGCGATGGCCGCCCCCAGTCCGCCAAAACGATAAGCCAGACCGTAACCAACCCCGGCAATGCTCGCCAGCAGCACCCATTGCCAACCGGCACCCAGGTGCGCCAGGCCGAACAGCAGCGCGGCGCTGAACAGGGCGAGGTGTTCACCATAGCGCAGGTGTTGCAGGCGCCGGCTCAAACCACCTTGAATGTAGCCGCGAAACAGCGCTTCCTCGACCAGTGTCACCAACAGCAGGTTGTTCAGCACCCACAGCCAGGCTTGAGTTGGCCACTTCGGCGCCCAACTGATGATGCCCAACAGCAGCGCACCACCGAGTGCGGCCAGCACAGTCAAGGTCAGCGCCATCGCGGTGGCATAAAGTGAAAGGCGCAGCGAGCGACGGCCGACAATCCACGGACACACCAGCAACAGCCAGAAGCCAATCAGAGGTTTGTCCAGATTCAGGTACATGGAAAACGGCACTGCATCGGCGGTGAAGCGCTGAGGGTCGATACCGCGACCGTTGTAGAAGCCGGGGAGCCAGTGCAATGCCAGTGCGAGCGCCAGGATCACGAACACCGCGTGCCCGAAATAACGACCGTAACGATTGGCTGGTTGGCGTGCGGCGAATCCGGCAACCATCAGCAACGCGATTGGAATCAACGTCAGCCAACCAAGTTGGCCGTAGATCAGGGCCAGACAGTAACCAATGGAAAGAAGTGCCAGATACGTCCATGGCAAAGCAATCATGTGAAGTCCTTGTTTCCGGGATTTTGCAGGGGGGGACTCGGTCCACTGTGGGAGCGAGCCTGCTCGCGATAGCTTACTGGCAGACGACATTAATGTTGAATGTTACGGCCTCATCGCGAGCAGGCTCGCTCCCACAGTGGTTATGTGTCGTACACAACATTGTGAACGGCGCTCATCAAGTGGCGTGCGATTAAAGGGACGTTCGCGACGCAAACAAAAACACCGCCCGAAGGCGGTGTTTTTGTCAGTGCGGCATTACGACGCGATTAACTGCCGCAACACGTAATGCAGAATCCCTCCGGCCTTGAAGTATTCCACTTCGTTCAACGTATCGATCCGGCACAGCACGTCCACCTTCTCGCTGCTGCCGTCCTCACGGGTGATCACCAGTGTCAGGTTCATTCGCGGCGTCAACTCGACGCCGGTCAGCCCCTGAATGCTGAGCGTCTCCTTGCCGGTCAGGTTCAGGCTCTTGCGGTTCTGATCGAGCTTGAACTGCAGTGGCAGCACGCCCATGCCCACCAGGTTGGAACGGTGAATCCGCTCGAAACTCTCGGCGATCACCGCTTTGACACCCAGCAGGTTGGTGCCCTTGGCGGCCCAGTCACGGCTTGAGCCGGTGCCGTATTCCTGACCGGCGATCACCACCAGCGGAGTGCCCGCCGCTTGATAGCGCATGGCGGCATCGTAGATCGGCAGTTTTTCACCGGTCGGGATGTAGAGCGTATTGCCGCCTTCTTCGCCGCCGAGCATTTCGTTGCGAATGCGGATGTTGGCGAAGGTGCCGCGCATCATCACTTCATGATTACCGCGACGTGAGCCATAAGAGTTGAAGTCTCGCGGTTCCACACCTTGTTCACGCAGGTAACGCCCGGCCGGGCTGTCAGCCTTGATGTTGCCGGCGGGGGAGATGTGGTCGGTGGTCACCGAATCGCCGAGCAGAGCCAGCACCCGCGCACCGCTGATGTCCTGAATCACCGGCAGGGGGCCGGAAATGTCATCGAAGAACGGTGGATGCTGGATGTAGGTGGAGTCCTTCTGCCAGACATACGTCGCCGCTTTCGGGACTTCGATGGCTTGCCACTGCGCGTCACCGGCGAACACCTCGGCGTATTCCTTGTGGAACATCGCGGTGTCGACCTGGGCCACGGCGTCGGCGATTTCCTTGCTGCTTGGCCAGATGTCCCGCAGGTACACCGGCTTGCCATCCTTGCCGTCACCCAGCGATTCGCTGCTGATGTCCATCCGTACGCTGCCGGCCAAGGCATAAGCGACGACCAGCGGCGGGGAGGCGAGCCAGTTGGTTTTCACCAGCGGATGCACGCGACCTTCGAAGTTGCGGTTGCCGGACAGTACCGAGGCGACGGCCAGGTCGGAGCTCTGGATGGCTTTTTCAATCGGCTCCAGCAACGGCCCGGAGTTACCGATGCAGGTGGTGCAGCCGTAGCCAACCAAGGAAAAACCCAGTTGATCCAGATACTGGGTCAGACCGGCGGCCTTGTAGTAGTCGGTGACCACTTTGGAGCCGGGAGCCAGAGAGCTTTTCACCCAGGGTTTGCGTTTGAGGCCTTTCTCCACGGCTTTTTTCGCCACCAGCCCGGCAGCCATCATCACGCTCGGGTTGGAGGTGTTGGTGCAGGAAGTGATGGCGGCGATCACCACGGCGCCGTTTTTCAGTCGATAGGTCTGGCCTTCATACTCATAGTCCGTTTCGCCAATGAGGTCGGCATTGCCGACGGCAACACCGCCACCACCTTCGCTTTCCAGGCGGCCTTCTTCCTTGCTGGTGGGGCGGGTGGGCTTGACTTGCAGACCGAGGAAGTCAGTGAACGCCTGACTGACATTCGGCAGCGACACCCGATCCTGCGGACGTTTCGGCCCGGCGAGGCTGGCTTCGACGCTGCTCATGTCCAGTGCCAGGCTGTCAGTGAACACCGGTTCTTGACCGGGCAGACGCCACAGGCCCTGGGTTTTGCAGTAGGCCTCGACCAGTTTCACCACGGCGGCGGGCCGACCGGACAGGCGCAGGTACTCCAGGGTCACGTCGTCCACCGGGAAAAAGCCGCAGGTGGCGCCGTATTCCGGGGCCATGTTGGCGATGGTCGCACGGTCCGCCAATGGCAATTCGGCGAGGCCGTCGCCATAAAACTCGACGAATTTGCCGACCACGCCTTTCTTGCGCAGCATCTGGGTCACGGTCAACACGAGGTCGGTGGCGGTGATGCCTTCCTTGAGTTTGCCGGTGAGTTTGAAGCCGATCACTTCCGGAATCAGCATCGACACTGGTTGACCGAGCATCGCCGCTTCCGCTTCGATGCCGCCAACGCCCCAGCCGAGTACTCCGAGGCCATTGATCATGGTGGTGTGGGAATCGGTGCCCACCAGCGTATCCGGGAAGGCGTAAGTGCGACCGTCCTCATCCTTGGTCCACACGGTGCGGCCAAGGTATTCGAGGTTGACCTGGTGGCAGATGCCGGTGCCCGGCGGCACCACGCTGAAGTTGTCGAACGCGCTCTGGCCCCAGCGCAGAAAGGCGTAACGCTCGCCATTGCGCTGCATTTCGATGTCGACGTTTTGCGTGAAGGCGGTGCTGCTGGCGAACTTGTCGACCATCACCGAGTGGTCGATCACCAGGTCCACTGGCGACAGTGGATTGATGCGCTGCGGATCGCCGCCGGCCTTGGCCATGGCGGCGCGCATGGCCGCGAGGTCGACCACCGCCGGCACACCGGTGAAGTCCTGCATTAATACGCGCGCGGGGCGGTACTGAATTTCCCGGTCGCTGCGTCGCTCCTTGAGCCAGGCGGCGAGGGCCTTGAGGTCGGCGCCAGTGACGGTTTTTTCGTCTTCCCAGCGCAGCAGGTTTTCCAGCAGGACTTTCAGCGACATTGGCAGTTTGTCCAGATCGCCCAAGGCCTTGGCGGCTTCCGGCAAGCTGAAGTAATGGTAGGTCTTGTCGTCGATTTGCAGCGTTTTAAGGGTCTTCAGACTATCGAGGGACGGCATTGAAATGACTCCTTTGGGTCCGCACGGCTACGGACTGGCGGGACAGACAGAGTTCTTAACCTAGCCCTGTTTGGACATTAAGGCTAATAACTGGACTCTATAGGCAAGTCCAAGGTTCCGAACTCCGATATCATGCGCCGGTTTTCGTGACAGGCTTTGCTACAGGGCAAGTTTGCGCATCGATTCATCGCCATTTGCCCAGGAGATTCAATGAACACCCTCTTTATGCATTGCCGGCCGGGCTTCGAAGGTGAAGTCTGTTCCGAGATTTCCGAACACGCCGCACGGCTGAACGTGGCCGGTTATGCCAAGGCCAAAACCGCCAGCGCCTGCGCCGAGTTTGTCTGCACCGAAGAAGATGGCGCCGAACGCCTGATGCGCGGCCAGCGTTTTTCTCAGCTGATCTTCCCGCGCCAATGGGCTCGCGGCATCTTTATCGACCTGCCGGAAACCGACCGCATCAGTGTGATTCTCGCGCATCTGGCGAGCTTCCCGACGTGTGGCAGTCTGTGGCTGGAAGTGGTCGACACCAACGACGGTAAAGAGCTGTCGAACTTCTGCAAGAAATTCGAAGGCCCGCTGCGAAAAGCACTGACCGGCGCCGGCAAACTGGTAGAGGACGCCAGCAAGCCGCGTTTGCTGCTGACCTTCAAAAGCGGCCGCGAAGTGTTTGTCGGTCTGGCCGAGGCCAACAACTCGGCGATGTGGCCGATGGGTATTCCGCGCCTGAAGTTTCCGCGTGAAGCGCCAAGCCGTTCGACCTTGAAGCTGGAAGAGGCGTGGCACCATTTCATCCCGCGTGATCAGTGGGACGAGCGCTTGCACAGCGACATGACCGGCGTTGACCTGGGCGCCGCGCCTGGTGGCTGGACCTGGCAACTGGTCAATCGCGGCATGCTGGTGACCGCTATCGATAACGGCCCAATGGCTGAAAGCCTGATGGACACCGGGCTGGTTCAGCACTTGATGGCTGACGGTTTCACCTTCAAGCCCAAGCAGCCCGTGGACTGGATGGTCTGTGACATCGTCGAGAAACCAGCGCGCAATGCAGCGATGCTGGAAGAATGGATTGGCGAGGGGCATTGCCGCGAGGCGGTGGTCAACCTGAAGCTGCCGATGAAGCAGCGTTATGCCGAAGTGAAGCGCTTGCTCGAGCGCATCGAAGAAGGCTTCAAGGCGCGTGGCATTCGGGTCGATATCGGCTGCAAACAGCTGTACCACGACCGCGAAGAAGTGACCTGCCACTTGCGCCGGCATGATGTGAAAAAGCCGAAGTCCCGCTGATTCACACGGACCAATGTGGGAGCGAGCCTGCTCGCGAAAGCGGTGTATCAGCCGACTTCAATGCTGAATGACACACCGGAATCGCGAGCAGGCTCGCTCCCACAGGGACGGCGTACACCACAGATGACGATACACCCGACTTTGCGCGACAATGCCGGCAAGTTTCAGGAGTGAATGATGAGCGAAATGATCAATACGCCGGTAGACGGCACCCTTGACGCCACCGGCCTCAATTGCCCGGAACCGGTGATGATGCTGCACCAGCATATTCGTGACCTGGTGCCTGGCGGCCTGCTCAAGGTGATTGCCACTGACCCGTCGACTCGTCGCGACATTCCCAAGTTTTGCGTGTTTCTGGACCATGAACTGGTCGGGCAGCATGAAGAGGCAGGCACCTACCTCTATTGGATCCGCAAGAAACTCGCTTAACCCGCTGACCGACTGATGCGAATCCGCTTGCGTGCACTGCGTATCAGGCGGATGGACAGCATCAGCGCCGCGCAGCTCAAGCCCGCAATCAGACCTTCCCACAGCCCGCTCGGGCCGCTGGCCGGGCCGAACCAGTCGGTCAGCCCCAACACGTAACCCACCGGCAGGCCAATGCCCCAATAGGCGAACAACGTCAGGATCATGGTCACCCGGGTGTCCTGGTAACCGCGCAGGGCACCGGCGCAAATCACCTGGATAGCATCGGAAAACTGGTACAGCGCGGCATAGACGATCAGCATCGAGGCAATCTGGATGACGGTCTTGTCGGCGGTGTAGATCGAGGCGATAGGTTCGCGCAGGAGCAGAATCAGGCTCGCCGAGAACGCGGCAAACACCAGTGCCGCGCCCAGGCCGACCTTCGCCGCGAAGCGTGCCTGATACGGGTTCCCGGCCCCTAGCGCCTGACCCACTCGTACGGTGACCGCCATCCCCAGGGAATAAGGAATCATGAACAGCAGCGAGCTGATGTTCAGGGCGATCTGGTGCCCGGCCACGACGGTCGACCCGAGGCTGCCGATCAGCAGGGCGATGACAGCAAAGATGCTGGACTCGGCAAATACCGCGATACCGATCGGCAGGCCGATGCCGACCAAACGTTTGATCACCGCCCACTGAGGACGATCGAAACGCACCAGCACACGCGTGGGGGCATAGAAGGACGCCCAGCGGGTCCAGCCGGCCATGCTCAGGGCCATGAACCACATGACGATGCCGCTGGCCCAGCCGCAACCGACGCCGCCGAGGGCCGGCAGGCCGAAATGACCATAAATCAGCGCGTAGTTCACCGGAATGTTGAGCAATAGACCGCACAGGCCAATGACCATGCTTGGTCGTGTGCGGCCCATGCCATCGCTGTAACAGCGCAGTACATAGTAGAAGGCAATGCCGGGAAAGCCGAAGGCGATACCTTGCAAGTAACCCATGCTCGGTTCAATCAACTGTGGGTCGACTTTCATCCAGTGCAGGATGGGCTCGGCGCTAAGCAGCAGGCCACTGCCCATCAGGCCGACACAGAGTGCCAGCCACAACGCCTGGCGTGCCAGCGGACCGATCTCGTCGTGCTGCCCTGCGCCAAAGCGTTGGGCGATCTTCGGGGTGGTGGCCAGCAGAACGCCGGTCATCAGCAGGTAGACCGGAATCCAGATCGAATTACCCAGGGCCACCGCAGCCAGGTCCCGTGGGCTGACCCGGCCAGCCATCACGGCATCGACGAAGCCCATGGCGGTGGTTGCCAGTTGCGCGATCATGATCGGCAGGGCCAGGCCAAGCAGGCCTTTGAGTTCCAGGCGAACCGGGGCCGGGCGGTCGAGGGAAATAGCGGCGGGGCGGTCAGTTACGGAATTCACAGGCGAAGCGTCCAGAGGTTTGATGCGCAAGGCGGCGCATTCTACGCGTTGACGCACCAGTCAGGAAAAAACCTGTGTTAGGGATTTGTAATGGTTTCTTGGGTGCTCTAGATCTTCCCGTGGCGAGGGAGCTTGCTCCCGCTGGGGCGCGAAGCGGCCCCGGAATCAGCAACCGGGTTTCATCAGGCTCGCCGCATGCTGAGACTTTACGACTGCCTCGCCCGAGCGCGGACCGGCCGGCGGGGGCAAGCCCCCTCGCCACAAGTAGTGTATTGCCTGCTGGCTCATCACCTTCATCTACGCCTACACTGCCGATCCGCCAAAGGAGCCTGCCATGCTGATTGTTGCCGACGAAAATATCCCGCTGCTCGATGCGTTCTTTGAAGGTTTCGGCGAAATCCGCCGTGTACCGGGACGCTCCATCGACCGCGCCACGGTCGAACAGGCCGACGTGCTGCTGGTGCGCTCGGTGACCAAGGTCGACCGTGACTTGCTCGAAGGCAGCAAGGTGCGGTTTGTCGGCACTTGCACCATTGGCACCGATCACCTGGACCTGGACTACTTTCAGCAAGCCGGCATCACCTGGTCCAGCGCGCCAGGCTGCAATGCCCGAGGCGTGGTCGACTATGTGCTGGGTAGCCTGCTGACCCTGGCCGAAATCGAAGGCGTCGATCTGGCTGAACGCACTTATGGGGTGGTCGGTGCCGGTGAAGTGGGCGGTCGACTTGTGAAGGTTCTGCAAGGCTTGGGCTGGAAGGTGCTGGTCTGTGATCCACCACGCCAGGCTGCCGAAGGGGGCGAGTACGTCAGCCTGGAGCAGATCGTCGAACAGTGCGACGTCATCAGCTTGCACACCCCGTTGAGCAAAACCGGCGAGCAACCGACCTGGCATTTGTTTGATGAAAACCGTTTGAACCAACTCACGCCCGGTGCCTGGCTGATCAACGCCAGCCGTGGCCCGGTGGTGGACAACACCGCGCTGCGCGAAGTGCTGCTGGAGCGCGAAGACCTGCAAGCGGTGCTGGACGTGTGGGAGGGCGAGCCGAGTGTTGATATCGCGTTGGCCGAACTGTGCGTGATTGCCACCCCGCATATCGCCGGCTACAGCCTCGACGGCAAGCAGCGCGGGACTGCGCAGATCTATCAGGCGTTTTGCCAGTTCCTCGGGCAGCCCGCCCACGTCTCCCTTGATGAGCTGTTGCCGGCACCGTGGCTGGCGCAAGTCCACTTGAATGCCAGTTGTGATCCGGCCTGGGCTCTGGCGATGGTGTGTCGTGGGGTGTACGACCCGCGCCGCGATGACGCGGATTTCCGTCGCAGTCTGGTGGTCAGCGGTGCCGAACAGCGCACGGCATTTGACCTGCTGCGCAAGCATTACCCGGAACGCCGAGAGATTGATGGGCTCAAGGTACACATTGACGGCGAGTCGCCGGCCCTGCGGCAAATGGTGGCGGCGTTGGGGGCAACGGCTGTCTAGCGATTTGCAGGCCCAGCCTGCGTCACTTGATCAACACGGTTCATGACCTGACAGCGCGCGGCGTGCGTTATCTGCGATGACTCCGGCCAAAAATCCAAACAGCGGGGGTGGAAGATCGTGGCCCATTCCCTCGACTATCAGTAGTTTGGCTCCTTTAATATTAGCCGCCGTGTCCTTCCCGGCTTCCGGGGAAACGAGTGGGTCGTCTGACCCATGCAACACAAGCGTCGGAGCAGTTACGTTAGCTAGTCGTGATCTTAAGTCACCGGCTACCGCGATGGCGGCGATTTGCCGCCAAAACCCCGTTGGGTTGTATGCTCGTTTGACTTCGGCCAAGGCTTGGTCACGTTGAGCGGGTTCGTCGAACGGATAGCCTCGCCCGGCAATCACTTGAGAAAAAGCAACGCAATGTGCGAGATAGCCCTTTTCGTCTTTCAATGGATGTGGCGCGGGCAATGTCATCGCCGCCATCACTGCAGGGCTGGCCTGCGGCAGCTCACGGTTGCCAGTGCTCGACATAATGGAAACCAGCGATAGAACGCGTTCAGCATGCTCGCTGGCCAACAGTTGCGCGATCATGCCGCCCATTGATCTCCCAACCACGTGCGCTCGTTTGATCATCAACGAATCGAGAAGTCCTACAACGTCGTTCGCCATATCGAAGAGCGTATAAGGAACATTGGGCGTTTCGCCGCGAGAGACTGCGTCGGCAATTGCAGCGAGATCGGGCATTGACGCATTATCGAAGTGAGTTGAAAGACCCGCGTCGCGATTGTCAAAGCGAATCACGCGGTAGCCTTGTTCTGCCAATATCCGGCAAAACGTTTCGCTCCAGCGAATCATCTGCGTACCCAGACCGGAAATCAGCAGAACAGCTTCCGCGTCGTTATCGCCAAAACAATCGTATTCAATTTCAATTCCGTTCGCTTTAGTCTTGGGCATGGCGTGTGGTCCTTAAATGTTCTTGTGTCGGCTCGCCCCGTGATCGGGTTACGGACCGCATACACACCGGCTCGGGTTTTCATCTCCAGATACTGTCGCTTCAGCGTTTGTTTATTCGTCATCATCAAGCCTTTTGTTCCAAATCAGTCACGGCGCAAGCGATGGCGCTTCTGTCAGCGGCAGCGGGTAAGCCAGGTACCTGACGTAATCGCGAACGTCGGGCGGCCAAGCCTCGGTCTGTTGGCGGAACTTTGCCGCGTCGTTCGCGAACAGCGCACGCGAGGCCTCTTCAAAGCCAGCCATATCGCCAGCCACGGCTGACATGAAGTGGTAAGCACATTCACTTGCCCGGCGTTGCTGGTCTCGATCTACGTTGGCCCGGCGTGCCTCCTCAACCAGTTTTCGCAAAGTCACCGATGCACCGCCTGACTGTGTAGCCAACCAATCCCAGTGGCGTGGCAGTAACGTGACCTCGCGCGCGACTACCCCAAGCTTTGGCCGGCCACGGCCACGTGGCTCATCGGATTCCCCGGAATCGATCAGTGCCGATTCGTTTCCCTGAAGCTGGGGTCCCTCTGGTGGTAGACGTGCCAACATCTGGGCATCGCTTCCTCGAAGGTCTATATCGACAACTCGGCCAGTCTGGTCGCAGAAGGTCAGCAGCGGACTGAGTACGCCGGACGCCAGGGCACGTTTCACAGCCAATGCATTGACCGGCAAGCTGCCAGAGGCGATGCGCTTGTGGCCGTCGAAGCTGGTATAGGAGGGAGTAGCGGTATCAATCACGGTGAGATCTAGCTTGAGTTGGATGGGCGAATAATACCCGGGTTAAATTCTGCGTCAATAATGTCCGGGTAAAAATTGGCCGCCGTGCTCTGTGACCGGCGCGTCGGTAGTGCCAAGGCTCGCAACCGCTACGAAGCGGCAGTTCACAGCAGCAATTCTTCCAATCTTTTCTTGCTGGCCTCAAGCCCCCTTTGGCAACGCCATCAAAAACCGCGTCCACCCCTGGCCTGATTCGCAATGAATCGTTCCACCATGGGCGCGGATGATCGATTGAGTGATCGCCAACCCCAATCCCGCGTGCTCGCTGCTGCCTTCACGGCGTGTCGGGTCTGCGCGGTAGAAGCGGTCAAACAAACGTGGCAGTAATGCTTCGGGAATACCTTCTCCGGAGTTCTCGATACTCAGGCTCAACCCTGTCGGTTCATCGACAATCCGCACCTGAACCTCACCGTGTGGCGGGGTAAAGCGCAGCGCGTTGTCCAGCAGATTGGAGAGGGCGCGGCGCAGCATGCTGCGGTCGCCACTGAGCTCGGCGTCGCCGAGGCGGGTCAGCTTGACTTGGGCGTCTTCGGCCAGCGGCGCGAAAAACTCCAGCAGCAGATCTGCTTCCTCGGCCAGTTGCAGCGGTTCGCGTTTTGGCATCAGCAAGCCGTGATCGGCCTTGGCCAGGTACAGCATGTCATTGACCAGTTGCGCCATCCATTGCAGTTCTTCGAGGTTGCTGTGCAGGGCCTCGCGATAATCTTCCAGCTCGCGCGGGCGGGTGAGGGTGACCTGGGTGTGAGTCAGCAGGTTCGACAGCGGCGTGCGCAACTCGTGGGCGATGTCGGCGGAGAAGGCTGACAACCGCTGGAACGAGTCGTCGAGACGGCCGAGCATGGCGTTGAAAGTGTGGGCCAGCTCGGCGAGCTCGGCGGGCATTTGATCTTCGGGCAGGCGTTGGGTCAGCGAATGGGCGGACACCCCGGCCGCCACTTCACTCATGCGCCGCAAGGGCCGCAAACCACTGCGCGCCGCCCAGGCACCGAGCAGTGCGGTAGCCAGCGCGGACAGGCCGACGGTCAGCCAGATCAAATGCTGCATGCGCTGCAAAAAGTGCTGATGGTGGGTGATGTCGAGCATCAGCGTCAGTTGCGCGGAATCGGCCTTGTCCGGCGCCAGTGCAGCGTTGTAGACCCGATACGCCGTGCCGGTGCTGTGCAAACTGTGTAGGCCGGGCTGGGTTGGCAAGTCGGCAGGCAGGTTCGCCGCACTGTCGAACCACACGCGACCATCGGCACCGCGCACGCGCAATGTGAGGTCTGGTTGATGGCTCATTTCGTCCTGCAGCCTGGCGTTACGTTCGGCGAACAACTGCGGGTCGTCGGCACCTGCCAAGACGCTGCGCAGGGCGATCAGCTTGCCGTCGAGCAGTTGCTGGTCGAGTTCAATGAAGTGCGTCTCGCTGGCGCGACTGAACAGCACGCCAGCGAACAACGAAACCACGGCCGTGCAAGCGGCAAACAGCAAGGCCAGGCGGCCGCTCAGGGACAGGCGGCGCATCAGGCGGGACGCTCTTCAAGCACGTAACCCATGCCGCGCACGGTATGAATCAATTTGTTCGGGAAGTCGTCGTCGATCTTCAGGCGCAGACGGCGGATCGCCACTTCAATGACGTTGGTGTCGCTGTCGAAATTCATGTCCCAGACCTGCGAAGCGATCAGCGATTTTGGCAGCACCTCGCCCTGACGGCGCAGGAGCATTTCCAGCAGGGCGAACTCCTTGGCGGTCAGGTCGATGCGCTGGCCGCTGCGCTCGACCCGGCGCCGAATCAGGTCCAGGCGCAAATCCGCCAGTTGCAGGCTGGTTTCCTGCGGCGTCGTGTTGCCGCGCCGCAATAGGCTGCGCACGCGTGCCAGGAGTTCGGAGAAGGCGAAGGGCTTGACCAGGTAATCGTCGGCGCCCAGTTCCAGGCCATGGACCCGATCTTCAACGGCGTCGCGAGCCGTGAGAAACAGCACCGGGGTGTCCAGGCCGGCGCTGCGCACCGCGTGCAGGATCTGCCAGCCGTCACGGTCGGGGAGCATCACGTCGAGGATCAGCAAGGCGTAATCACCGGTCAGCGCCAGATGCTGGCCAGTGTTGCCGTCGGCCACCAGTTCGGCGTTGAAACCGGCCTCAGTCAGGCCCTGGCGCAAGTAATGGCCGGTTTTCGGTTGGTCTTCGACGATCAGCAGTTTCATGGGCAACTCAAGATAAATGGAACAGATGCGTTATACCGTGGCCGGCAGCCATGCAGCGCAACCTTACAAAGTTGTAATCTACTCGTCAGCTGGCTGGCAGCGGCGCGACAGTAGAGTTTCCCACAGGCTGAACCTCATCTTGTTGGAGTGTGATCATGTTTTTGCGTCATCGATTGGTACTGGCTGGCTGCTTGTTGGCGTTGAGCTTTCCCGTGTGGGCGTCCCCTGCGCAGACCTATGCGTTCGGCGAGCCGGCCCCGGCGGCCAAGGCCACGCGCACGGTCGAAATCGTGATGGGTGATATGTCGTTCACGCCCAAGGCGCTGGAAATCAAAGCCGGCGAGACGGTGCGTTTTGTGCTGATCAATAAAGGCCAGTTATTGCACGAGTTCAACCTGGGCGATGCGGCGATGCACGCCAGGCATCAAGAGGAAATGCTGAAAATGCAGCAGAGCGGCATGCTGACTCCGACCGCGATGAAAACCGCCGCGGCGCCCATGGATCACAGCTCGATGCCGGGTATGGATCACGGCGCAAGCATGACGCACGACGATCCGAACAGCGTGCTGGTGGAGCCGGGCAAAACCGCCGAGCTGACCTGGACCTTCAACAAGGTCGGCAGCCTGGAATTCGCCTGCAACATCCCCGGTCACTATCAGGCGGGCATGGTCGGCAAATTGACTGTCAGTCAGTAAGCACTCAAAGGCGGGAGCAAAGGCTGATAGAATCCGCTGATTCTTCAGTCAGGTTTCCGCCATGCATCCCGCAGCCGAACATTCGCCGCTGGGCAAATCCAGCGAATACATCGCCACGTACACGCCGTCCTTGCTGTTCCCGATCCCGCGCACCGCGAAATGGGCCGAGCTGGGCCTGACGGCTGAAACCCTGCCGTACAAGGGCGTGGACTTCTGGAACTGCTTCGAACTGTCCTGGCTGTTGCCATCGGGCAAGCCAGTGGTGGCCATCGGTGAATTCAGCATCCCGGCGGACTCGCCGAACATCATCGAATCCAAATCCTTCAAGCTGTACCTGAACTCGTTGAACCAGACGCCGTTCGCCGATACCCAAAGCCTTGAAGCCACCTTGGTGCGCGATCTGTCGGCCGCCGCGGGCAAGCCGGTGGGCGTGCGGATTCGCAGCTTGAACGAGGTTCAGGCTGAAGGCGTCGTGGCGCTGCCAGGCGTGTGCATCGATGATCTGGATATCAGCGTCAGCAACTACGAGCATCCGCGCCCGGAACTGCTGCGTTGTGACGATTCGCGCATCGTTGAAGAAAGCGTGCACAGCCATCTGCTCAAATCCAATTGCCCGGTGACCAGCCAGCCGGACTGGGGCAGCGTCGCGGTGCAATACCGTGGCGCGGCGCTGGATCACGCCAGCCTGTTGGCCTATCTGGTGAGCTTCCGTCAGCACTCGGATTTCCACGAGCAATGCGTCGAGCGGATCTTTCTCGACCTGCAACGCCTGCTGAAGCCGGAAAAACTGACCGTGTATGCGCGTTATGTGCGTCGCGGCGGGCTGGACATCAACCCGTATCGCAGCACTGAAGCGGTGCAACTGCCGAATCTGCGGTTGGTGCGCCAGTAATACCTTGATGGCTTGACGCAAAACCCTGTGGCGAGGGAGCTTGCTCCCGCTCGGCTGCGCAGCAGTCGTAAATCCTGAATATGCGATATGTCTGGCAAATCACGGTTGCAGGGTTTAGGGCCGCTTCGCGACCCAGCGGGAGCAAGCTCCCTCGCCACATTGGGTCGGTGGTGTGGGGTGAACTGCGTTCAGTGCCGCAAAAACGAAAAAGCCCCGCTATCACTAGCGGGGCTTTTTTGCATCCCTGGGGGTCAGATTCCGATGTTGCCCAGGGTCTGCACAATGTTGCGCAATATGGTGGCCAGCGCCGGGTGGTCCACTTCAAAACGCTCTACGGCAAGGTTTACGCCGTCCGCCAGATTGCTGTCCGGCGTTGCAGTTTCCAGTTTGATCTGCGCCTCAATCTTGCGCATCAGTTCTTGCAGGTGTTCACGTTCTTCCAGTGTGAGCGGTGGGCTCTGCTCCAGTTGCTCGCGCAGAGCGTTGAGCTGTTCTTGCAGTTCGCGGGCAGGCATGGCGTTCATCCTTTTATCGATAGGCACTGGCATAGACCGCAGCGGTAGGCCAAAGGTCTGCATCTGACCTTTAGATTAATCCACTGGCGAGCGAAGTGCATGATCTTGATCAAGAACGCCCCATCAGGGCTTTTCACCCTTGCGTCGGCGCAGGCCGATGTCTGACAGGCAGGTGTCGAGTTCGCCCAGATGATCGATGACCGAGTGCACGCCGAGGCCGAACAGTTGCACGGTGGCCTTGCCGCGTTTGAGCTCTCGTTCCTGTTGGCTCAAGGCTTGCCATTCATTGGGCGCGAGCCCGCAGAGCGAGCCGCAGGATGCCAGGCCAATGGTCCAGAGCCCCGCATTGAGGCCTGATTGCAGCAAGCGTGGTTCGCCGCTGACCAGTACGCAACCGTCCAGGCGATCGATGTTCAACGCCATCAATGCTTGCCAGCATGCATCGGGGGAAGGCCATTGCCCGACGTTCAGCATATGCGGACTGGCGATGACCCAGTCCGGCAGCGAAGTGGCCAGCGCGAGACTTTGTGCGTGCGGCAACTCGTCGAGCCAGGCACAGGGGATGCCTTGAAGTTGCAGGCTGTACAGGGCTTCCAGAGCACCCGGTGTCAACTGCGCACGCTCGGCGTCGTCGCTGTTGTTCTGACGGCAGCGGGCACCGAAATCCACCAGGCAGCCGCTGAGGCCGAAGAGCACGGCGGTCGGGTTCGGAGTGGTGTGGGGTAGGGCTTGAGCGTGGGCCATTTCAACATCCCTGAAATAGCCTGAGAGGTTATGGGGGGACCATGACAGTTGAGTGACATCGGGGTGTATCGGCCTGACCAGGGCCGGTTCGCTGCAGGGTGGCTGCCTAAAAATGCTTATCCGTCTTATACTAACGCGCAAATTGCCCGGGTATTGAGGCCCGCGCCAGTACAGTCCAAGGAGTTTTTGCTATGCGCTGGAGCAATCGTCTAGCTCGACTATGTGTGTGTGCCAGTGTATTGCTGGTTCCGTTCGCTGCCCAGGCGGCGTCGGAAGATGACCCTTGGGAAAGCGTTAACCGTCCGATCTACAAGTTCAACGACGTGCTCGACACTTATGCCTTGAAGCCTATTGCGCAGGGCTATCAGTTCATTACGCCGACGTTTCTTTCGGACGGCATTCACAACATGTTCCGCAACATCGGTGACGTCGGCAACCTGGCCAACGACATCCTGCAGGCCAAGCCGCGCGCCGCTGGCGTCGATACGGCTCGCGTGCTG
This sequence comes from Pseudomonas sp. 6D_7.1_Bac1, assembly GCF_025465945.1. Taxonomy (GTDB): domain Bacteria; phylum Pseudomonadota; class Gammaproteobacteria; order Pseudomonadales; family Pseudomonadaceae; genus Aquipseudomonas. Next base: position 70,223 of record NZ_JANLNW010000071.1, read on the forward strand.
ATGAACACCACCATTGGCCTGGCGGGCTTCTTCGATGTGGGCACCAAAATGGGCCTGCAACGCAACGACGAAGACTTCGGTCAGACCCTCGGTCACTGGGGTGTACCGAGCGGTCCTTACGTGATGCTGCCGTTCTTCGGCCCAAGCACATTGCGTGATGCACCGTCCATGTACGTCGACACTTACACCGAACCCTACCGTTACATGAACGACATTCCGGCGCGCAACATGGCGTATGGCATGAAGGTGATCGACACCCGTGCGAGCCTGTTGTCGAGCGAGAAGCTGATCACGGGCGACAAATACATCTTCATTCGCAACGCTTATCTGCAGAACCGCGAATTCAAGGTCAAAGACGGCAAGGTTGAAGACGATTTTTAAATCGTCACCTGCACAGCAAGAAGGCGGCCATTTGGCCGCCTTCTTTGTTTGCGTTCACGCTCAATTCATTTTCAGGATTGTAAGCCCAAGTTTCTGGCCGCCAGCGTCCAGCGCAGTGACCCAGACCACTTCGGTCTCGGCTTCCAGGCCTTCTAGTGCGGCATGCTCGGAATCGATGCGTACGTTGAGCGTGTCGCCCACCTGGAACGAACGAGCGGCCTGGACCTGCATACCGCTGCTGGAAAGGTCGATACAGACGGCTGGAATCAAATCGCCAGCGTGGATCAATGTGACGTCCGCATCGACCCGCATGCGGATGTAATCGCGCTTTTCACTGTAGTCACGATCGGTTTGGCTCATGGGCTCGATCCTTCCATTGTGTTGCGGTTTTGGCTGTTCTTATAACTCCCGGTGATTTGGGCTGTAAAGACACTTGATGACCATCGGCGTGAGCTTGAAACGCCTCGCGGATGGGAGTACCGTCTGCGCCTTAGAAGGGCACCTCTGATGAACACGCTTGTAGGGCAAATGCTCGAAAGCAGTGCGCCAGAGAGGCTAGAAAGCGAATCCAGTAGTGTGTGCCGGGCCGAATGCCCTGCCAGCTACGCCAACCTAATTCTGGCGCCGTTTGCCCACATGCAAAAAACCAGTGCCACGCTGCTGATAATCGATGACGACGAAGTAGTGCGCGCGAGTCTCGCGGCCTATTTGGAAGACAGTGGGTTCAGCGTCCTTCAGGCCAGCAATGGCCAGCAGGGGCTTCAGGTATTCGAGCAACACCAACCCGACCTGGTGATCTGCGATCTGCGTATGCCGCAGATGGGCGGGCTCGAACTCATTCGTCAGGTCACTGACCTTTCGCCGCAAACCCCGGTGATCGTGGTCTCGGGTGCCGGCGTCATGAACGACGCCGTCGAGGCCTTGCGCCTGGGCGCGGCGGACTACCTGATCAAACCGCTGGAAGATCTGGCCGTGCTCGAGCACTCTGTGCGCCGAGCCCTGGATCGTGCGCGTCTGTTGCTGGAAAACCAGCGTTACCGGGTAAAGCTCGAGACCGCCAACCGCGAGCTCGAAGCCAGCCTGAACCTGTTGCAGGAAGACCAGAACGCCGGGCGACAGGTGCAGATGAACATGCTTCCGGTCAGTCCCTGGATGATCGACGAGTTCAAGTTTGCGCACCAGATCATCCCGTCGCTGTACCTGTCGGGCGATTTTGTTGACTACTTTCGGGTCGACGAGCGTCGGGTAGCCTTCTACCTGGCGGACGTTTCAGGGCATGGCGCTTCATCGGCATTCGTGACGGTGCTGCTGAAATTCATGACCACGCGCTTGCTGTTTGAATCCAAGCGCAATGGCACCTTGCCAGAATTCACCCCTTCGGAAGTCCTCGGCCATATCAACCGGGGCCTGATCAGCTGTAAGCTGGGTAAACATGTCACGATGGTCGGTGGAGTCATCGACGAGGAGACGGGTTTGTTGACCTATAGCATCGGCGGGCACCTGCCGTTGCCAGTGTTATACACGCCAGAGAGTGTGGGTTATCTCGAAGGACGCGGTCTGCCGGTGGGCTTGTTCAATGAAGCCACCTACGAAGACCACGTTATCGAGCTGCCGCCGGTGTTCAGCCTGACGCTGATGTCCGACGGCATTCTGGACCTTTTGCCAGAGCCGACACTCAAAGAGAAAGAGGCCGCCTTACCACAACGGGTAAGAGCGGCGGGCGGCAGCCTGGATGGTCTGCGGCAGGGTTTTGGATTGGCCACGCTAGGGGAGATGCCGGATGATATCGCCCTGTTGGTGTTGAGCAGGAATCTTTAATGAGTACCGGTAGAATCCAGTTCGCCGAGCAGGACGGCACCTTCGTCCTGAAGTTCGTCGGTGAAGTTCGCCTGACATTGTGTTCGGCGTTGGATGCGACTATTGAGAAGATCTTCACCGCGCTGAATTTCAACGCGATCGTGATCGATCTGACCGAAACCCGCAGCATCGACAGCACCACGCTGGGCCTGTTGGCCAAGCTGTCGATCATGTCGCGGCAAAAGGTCGGCCTGCTGCCGACCGTCGTCACCACCCACGAAGACATCACCCGTCTGTTGGAGTCCATGGGCTTTGAACAGGTGTTCAACATTGTTGACCGCCCGATCCCGTGCCCGGAATGCCTGACTGACCTGCCAGACCAGGATCAGTCCGAAGAAGTGGTGCGGATCAAGGTGCTGGAAGCGCACAAGATCCTCATGGGCCTGAACGACTCTAACCGCGAAGCTTTCCATGACCTGGTGAACGCCCTGGAGCGTCACTGAGGCAAGGCTGGACCTGTGGCGAGGGAGCTTGCTCCCGTTGGGCTGCGAAGTAGCCCTAAAATCAGCGCACAAAAAAGGGCGAACCTGTGAGGGTTCGCCCTTTTTGCGCTTGCCTGGAATCGATCAGAGCTTGGCTTGCAGCAGCGCTTCCAGCTTCTCCTGGTCGCGAGCGAACTGACGAATACCTTCAGCCAGTTTCTCGGTGGCCATGGCGTCTTCGTTGGAAGCCCAGCGGAACTGCGCTTCGGTCAGGCTCTGACGGGCCTCGCCAGCGTGACCTGGCGCCAGTTTGCGCTCCAGCTTGCCAGTATCGGCAGCCAGTTTCTCGATCAGGTCCGGGCTGATGGTCAGGCGATCACAGCCGGCCAGTTGCTCGATCTGATTGAGATTACGGAAGCTCGCGCCCATGACCACGGTCTTGTAGTCATTGGCCTTGTAGTAGTTGTAGATGCGCGTCACCGACTGCACGCCCGGATCGTCGGCACCGACGTAGTCGTTGCCGGTGGCTTTCTTGTACCAGTCGTAGATGCGACCCACGAATGGCGAAATCAGGAACACCCCGGCCTCGGCACAGGCAACCGCCTGAGCGAAGGAGAACAGCAGGGTCAGGTTGCACTGGATGCCTTCGCGTTCCAACTTCTCGGCGGCGCGGATGCCTTCCCAGGTGGAAGCGATCTTGATCAGCACGCGGTCACGGCCAATGCCGGCCTTTTCGTACAGCTCGATCAGACGGTGCGCGCGCTTCAGCACGGCGTCGGTGTCGAACGACAGGCGCGCATCCACTTCAGTGGAAATACGCCCCGGAATCACTTTCAGAATCTCTTGACCGACCGCGACACCAAAGCGGTCGCTGGCCAGGCCCACGTCGCCTTTGCAGTCGCTGACACAGGCGTTCAGCAAATCGGCGTAAGCAGGAATGGCCGCAGCTTTTAGCAGCAGGGAAGGGTTGGTGGTGGCATCCACCGGTTTAACGCGAGCGATTGCCTCGAAGTCGCCGGTATCGGCCACCACGGTGGTGAATTGTCTGAGTTGTTCCAGCTTGGAAGTCATGAGCGTGCTCTATCCTGTGGGTCTGTTGACATTACCCGAGCGCTGACGGCCACTCAAGGGCGCAAATGCGTAACAACGGCCTGGGGCGGCAACAACCTGAGAACAGGCGTTTGAAAGGCCCGGCGCTATCCGCTCATTACGATGCCGAAAGGGGGCACAGGTTCAACCGGAGCGACAGTTAGCGCCCTTCAAGCAACTCCGCCGCCTGATCCAGCAACGCCAAAGGCTCCTTGGCCTTGTGGATATCCACCGACAACAATTGCCGAAACTTGCGCGCCCCCGGAAAACCGGTGCCCAGGCCCAACACATGCCGAGTGATATGGTGCATCGCACCGCCCGCATCCAGGTGCGCGGCTATATAGGGTCGCAACTGCGCCAACGCCTCGGCCCGGCTGATCACCGGCGCGGTGCTGCCGAACAGTTGCTGATCGACCTCAGCCATCACATAAGGATTGTGATACGCCTCACGGCCCAGCATGACGCCGTCAAAGATCTGCAAATGCTCATGACAGGCCTCCAGCGTCTTGATCCCACCGTTGAGAATAATCTCCAACTCCGGAAAATCCGCCTTCAACTGCGCCGCCACGTCATAGCGCAGCGGCGGAATGTCCCGATTCTCCTTCGGCGACAACCCCTCCAGAATCGCAATCCGCGCATGCACCGTAAAGCTGGTGCATCCGGCGTCCCGAACCGTCCCGACGAAATCACACAACTGCGCGTAACTGTCCCGCCCATTGATCCCGATCCGATGCTTCACCGTCACCGGAATCGACACCGCATCGCGCATCGCCTTCACACACTCCGCTACCAACACCGGATGCGCCATCAGGCACGCGCCAATCATATTGTTCTGCACCCGATCACTCGGACAGCCAACATTGAGGTTCACCTCGTCGTAACCGTGCTCCTGAGCCATACGCGCACAGGCGGCCAGATCGGCTGGGACGCTACCGCCCAACTGCAACGCGAGCGGGTGTTCGGCTTCGTTGTGGCGCAGGAAACGCTCGTGGTCGCCGTTGAGCAGCGCGCCGGTGGTGACCATTTCTGTGTAGAGCAAGGCGTGCTTGGAGAGCAGGCGCAGGAAGAAACGGCAATGACGGTCTGTCCAATCCATCATAGGTGCAACGCTGAAGCGTCTAGACACTGTAGTGCTTGAGTTTACTGGGTATGTAGCTGATTTCTGTATCATTTTGCTCTACGTGTTTTCAGCGTGTTTTAGGGCGTTTTCAGGCGTTTTTCTAAGGTCGGTGGTACAATGTACCACTCACTTTCTAATTTGTACCACCGACGCCATGGCAACCATTAGAGCTAGAAAAAAGGTCGACGGATCGGTCAGTTATACGGCCCAGATCCGCCTTAAGCAGAAAGGTGTAATAGTCTACCAAGAGAGTCAAACCTTCGCCCGGAAACAGGCCGCTCAAGTCTGGGCGCGTCGCCGTGAGGCCGAGTTAGATCAGCCAGGTGCGATCGAGCGAGCGAACCGTAAAGGTGTCACTCTTCAGGACATGATCAAGCAGTACCTGGACGAAATGGAAAAAGTCCGGCCGCTGGGTAAAACCAAGGAAGCCACTCTCAATGCTATTGCAGCATCTGAGTTTGGCCAGACCGTTGACTCGGACATCAACAGTCAGCGCTTGGTGGACTTTGCACTCTGGCGGATGAGCAAGGAGGGCGGCGGCGTCCTGCCTCAGACGGTCGGCAATGATCTGGCGCACCTTGGGGCCGTCCTATCAATTGCACGCCCCGCGTGGGGTTACGAGGTCGATGCCCATGCCATGTCAGACGCCCGAAAGGTACTGAAAAAATTGGGTTACAACATGAAAAGCCGTGAGCGTGACCGGCGGCCCACCAAGGACGAGCTGGAAAAGTTGCTGAAGCACTTTGTCGGCATTCAGCAGCGACGCCCCAGCTCGATCAACATGCTCAAGGTCACCGGCTTCGCGTTGTTCTCCACGCGTAGGCAGGACGAGATCGGTCGAATTCTCTGGGAGGACGTCGATGAGGAGCATCAGCAGGTGATGGTGCGGGACATGAAGAACCCTGGCCAGAAGATCGGCAACGACGTTTGGTGCCATCTCCCCGATGAAGCCTGGCGCATTCTGCAGAGTATGCCAAAAGAGCGCGCAGAGATTTTCCCCTACAACTCGTCATCAATCGCCACGGCCTGGGCGAAAGCGTGCAAGTTTCTGATGATCGAAGATCTGCACTTTCACGATCTGCGGCACGAAGGGGTGAGCCGGTTGTTTGAAATGGACTGGGATATCCCGCGAGTGTCCAGCGTTTCCGGGCACCGGGATTGGAACTCGTTGCGCCGGTACACCCACCTGCGCGGGAGAGGTGACCACTATGAGGGCTGGTCGTGGTTGGAGAGGATCATTCAGGCGCCCGTGAAGCTGGGCGCCTGGGGGAAGCAGTAAATTAGCTGGCTCGGCGGAACCCGTTGAGCTGGTTGTATTCCTTCACTGCTGCCTCTCGTTGCAGGTCCAAGTAGGCAGCCAAGTCCGTGATGTGGATACCCTTGGCGCTTTTCTGGCTTGGCTCTAGCCGGGTGATAGGGATTTTGATCTGGCCGGCCATGACTTTGCGCTGGAACATATCGGTGGTTAGGTGCGTGAAGTAGTCCTTGCACACTTGCTCAAGTGGAATTATTGCCCGTCCGTTGTATTGCGCCATCAATATAAAGGCAGTGTTCATGCCTGAGCCTCCTTCTGGGCCACGCTCAGAGCTATCGCAACCGGCTGTACCCAGATCGATACGTTGCTTAGCATGAATGTCTCTCCGGCCTCCGCGAGCAGCAGTGTCATACCGAACACGTCGGCCATAGCTTTGGCTGCTGCACGGGGCACTGCGTTGCCAATGCGTTCCCGGTGATTGCCATCATTGATACCGTCCAGCTGGAAGAATCGCGCTTGCTCCTGCTTGCGGACACGTTGCATCACCTGAATTTCATGTGCGGTCTGTGGATCTGTTGACCAGAGTTCGTCCGGATCAAACAGCGATTGCAGGGCGGCCAGCTCCAGGGTGGTGAAAGGGCGGTGCCAGGTGCCGTCGAGGCTGGTGATCATGCAGGTCATTCGGTCGTTGGGCGCCGGCATCCGCTGGTCTGCAACCGACCACCGGCCGTTGTCGTGGCGGGCGCTAGCGGAAACAGCTCCGGCCGTTTCCTTCCAATCGACTACCCCGTAATGCCCTCCAGTAATGTAGGCATCACCCTTTTTGCGTGACATGCCCGTGCGCGGATCGGCGATGGATAGAGCGCCACTAGCGACCTGCTGCGAGCCGGTGACGGTCTTGGCCGTGTCGCACCAGGGCGTGATGCGCAGCTTTTGTGTGCTCGCGTCCGGGTGCCAGTTCTTGTAAGTAGGATCTGCCACGGCAAAAGCGCCTTGCCCGGTGGTGCTGCCGGCGATGACGGTACCGGCCGGCTTGTTGTAGTCGGTGACCAGGTATTTGCCGAAGCCCTTGGATGGTTGCCGAGGGTCGGCCACAGCTTGTCCACCAGAGCTTGGCCCATGACCGGCGGTGACAGTGCCGGCGGGGTGGTCGTTGTGCACCACACGGAACACGTTGTTGTGGCGTTCGCCGCTCATCCGAGGATCTGCAACGCTGAATGTCCCTTGTCCAGGGCTGCGTTGCCCGGTGACAACGCCGCAGTGACGGTCATAGGGCAGCACGCCGAACTGGGTGTATTCGAATTTGCTGGTGGGTCGCGGATCGGCTACTGAGAACTTGCCGTTGGTTGGGCTGGACCGGCCGGCCACTGTGCCAGCGGTGTCCTGCCAATCATGAACGCCGAGATAACCGGCCCGGTATTCCGGCACGATCACGAAGTCACGCAGGTGACCGTCCTCAATCGCAAACCGGCTCAGACTGCGCCAATCCTTACCGGCTTCGACCAGGGCCAGCCGTACCCACGTTTTCCACTGCAGCGCCGGAACCCGATGCATCGGCCCGGCCTGCTCGATATCGCCGGCTAGGGGCATCCGGCTCAGCACGTCACCCACTGCCCGCAGGCTTCGTTTTTCCGGCTCATACAGGAATGCTGGCACTTTCTCGACGTGCCTGGCCACCAGCAAGAAACGCTTGCGGCTTTGGGCCAGCCCGCCGATTTCGCCGCAGTCGTGGGTGGTCTCCGCCACGGCGTAGCCGTAGAAGCTGAGCAGCTTGTTGATCTGGTCCAGCAGGTGCCGGCCACGGGTCGCCAGGCGTGGCACGTTTTCGAACACGATCAGCGATATGGGGTTGTGCTTCCAGGCCTCGCACATGAGCCACACACAGCGCAACGTCAGCTCGTTGAGGGCCTGATACTTCGGCGTCTGGCTCATGGTCTCGGATAGCAGTCCTGAGGCGCCCTTGCAGGGGCTGCTGATGAATATCGCGTCGGGATCTTGGTTTCCGGCTGCTCGGCGCAGATCCTCGGCCGTGGCTTCTCGCCAACCGGCGGGCGGCTGCTTACCGTGGAACGCGATGTACTGCTGGAGGGTGAACAGGTCCATCAGCGTGCCAGGCACGCCCGTCATCATTTCGAAGTCGCGTAACCCGGCCGGATCAACGTCGACGCCACCCAGACAGTGCCACTCGGCTTGGACCGGGCCAAGGGCTGGCTTGGAATCGTTGAAGCCCGCCGCGCCGCTGCCGACACCGCAGCACATGTGGAAGTGGGTGAGAACGCGCTTAAGCATTGGCGTTCTCCTCGGCAATGACCGCTTGCGCTTGGCTCTCACTGGCTTCGATGTAGCTACGCAGAACGTCTAGATCATTCGATTGCAATAGTTGATGAGTCTTATCTAGCGCTAACTCGGCTTCGTTAAACCAGTTATCACTTTTGTGGTCGTCTTTGAATGCAGCAACTCCTTCGGCAAGCACCCACGCGAGTTCGTTCAGATGAACGACAGTGGCATTCAGCTTCGTCTGAAGTGCGTTCCGTTCATCCTGTGCTGAAGGGGCCTTATACCCCACAGCAGGCTGCGCGGGCGGGGGATTCTGAGCGATTAGCGTTGCATTGGGTGTGGCTGCCTCGCGCAGCTTTTCGTGGGGTATAAGCGCCTCGGTAGTGCTGCTGGAAGGAGCAATAATGCCTGCTGCTGCGCAGCAGAGGCTGTTTGTTTCTAGTGTGTCGACGCTGGCTTCCTTGCGGAGCAAAGCGGTCGTGGATTGGGTGTTGTGCTGGTCCTTTTGCATACCGCTTTCCTCCGAGGTTCGATTGCGCGTTGGTCCTCCAGCCGCTGGCAAGGCGTGAGCCGGGGTGCGGTGGGTACCGAATTGGGGACGGTTCTCGCTCATGCAGCGTTCTCCTGATCTGCCGGCTCCAGCAGAGCTGCGATGGCGAGCGCCTGGTCGCGAAGGGTGCGGGTTTCGCGTTCGAGTTTTTTGCCGGTGCGAAAGGCGCTGAACGTCTCAGATGCAATCCGAAGTTTGTCGGCGATATCCAGAAGGGTCAGTCGTGCTGGCTCGCCTAGTTTTGAGGCTGCCAAGGCTCGCTCGTAATGTGCGTACAGTTTCTTACGTTGGTTATGCGCCTGCTCAAGGGAGTGGGTGAGGTTGCGGATCTCTTCCGAGTTGTCGGCGCTCTGAATTGCTTTGCCTTCGTCGATTCCGTCTCGATATCCAACGCAGCCGCCGACGTCGTAGCCTTCGCTGTAGCCTTGTGACTGGCCCTCGGCGTGACCATTGCTGAAGCCGTTTCGGTAGGCGAGCCAGTAGACGGCGGCCGTCATGAGGGCGATTGCTATCAGCGCGTAGATTTGAACTGCAGTCATGTGGTGTGCTCCTGGTGATGTCATTGGCTGGTGGTGGCAGCCGTTCGGTTTTGAGTGTTACTCGTTGGTTTCTTCCTGCTGTCGCTGCATGTCTTCGTCGGCCTTGTAGGCGCGGATGTCGATCAGCGAGGCGACGTGGCGGATGTGGGCGTATTTTGGCGCCTTGCGGCTGGTGTCTAGCGTGGTGATGGGAAGCTGAATCCGGCCGCTGTTGATTTCGGCCACGAACGATTGCTCGTTGAGGTTGCGGAAATACTGCTCGCGGACCTTTTCCAGCGGGATCAGCACGTCGCCGAAGGTGCGGTAGAGTAGTTCGACGGTGGCTGATTCTGGTGCGGGTTGTAGCCGCAGTGGGGTTTGGCTTGCGTTACTCATTGGCTTGCTGGGCCTCCTTGCGTTGTGTTCTTGCCGGGTGATTCCAGGCGTTCAGGCAGTGGCGTTTGGTCAGCTCCCGCAGATGCTCCGGCACTTCGAGAAGCGCGGCGTTGCGCTCCTCGCGTGTGCGCATGGCGACGATCTGGCGGGCGTATTCCCTAGGCCACGTCACGGTGGTCTACCGGTATTTCTGGTAGAGCGAGACCCAGTTGTTCGGCGAGCCAGCGAATGCCGGGTTGCTTCACTCGGGTTGACTGGCTGTATTGCATGCCGAGCTTCTCGTGGTACCAGTTGCCGTTTTTGACTCGCAGATACTCGCGATCACGAGTCGGATAGGCTGGTAGGTTCTGATCGTTGAGCAGGCCCGTTTCCCGCATGAGGTTGATCAACTTGGGCCGGGTGATACCCAGGTGCTTGGCGGCTTGGGCGAGAGTGCGTTCCATGGTGGCCTCCTAAGCTGCGTGCGCAGCGGGAGTCGCTGCGGCGGCCAGGTGGTTGATGGACTCGGCCACTTTCTCGTAGATCTCGATGTCGTTACCGCACACGGTGAAGCACTTGGTGCGCGGACTTTTCACGCCGATGCTCATGATGGTGGTGACGCCGGTACGCGTTTTGGTGCGATGGATAGCGACATGGATGGGGAGTTCGAAGCCCATGTCGAGGCTCACTACACCGCCGGTACGCACCAGCTCGAACACCCGCTGCTTGTGCTCGGTATCGAATCTCCCGTACTGGCGGCTTGCATGAGGGAGGTTTAGCAGGTCGGCCGTGTTACTGGTATCGAACGGGCCGTTGGCAATCTCCTCGATAAAGTCGGCCAGTTTGAGGTGCATCTTTTTTTCGTTCTGCAAGGTAAGCGTGTGGCGCTCGCTGCCCAACTCGACAGTGAAGAGGGTGTCAGACTTGCTGCGTTCAACTTTCAGGCGGAACGCCAGGGCTTCGCGCTGTGGTGTCGACCGTAGCGTGTGATTGAAGGTCTCGCTCAGATTGACCTGGGCGTTGAGCAGTTGCAGGGTGCGGTTGTCGAGTTTGAACTTGCTCATGCTGCGTGCCCTCCGCCATTGGGATCGAAAGGAGCGGGTGTGGTGCGGGCTTTCTGCTTCGGTTTGGTGGTGACAAACGAGCAACCGCATTCGCGGGCCAGGCGGCGAATCTCGAAGATGCGGAAGGGGTCAGCAGCGGCCGGATGGACGTGCAGGGTGGCTGTGGTGTGCATGGTGTTGCCTCGCTCTGTGGTGGAAGAGTGAGACGAATATCAACCATTGGTTGCGATAAGTCAACCATTGGTTGATATGTGCCGCGTTTCCATGTTTTCCATGGCTGCTCATACTCTTTCGATGGTAAGGTCAAAAGCTGTGGGTAAGTAGTTCACTCTAAAAATTTTCTTATTTAAAGGACATGGTAAGTGAAGCTAAAAAGCAAAGGATTAGAAATTCCTTCCGATGACATATTTCAGAACGATAAACTTCGGCGTAAAGGAAGTGTTGAAAATCTGACGCTGTTGCTTAACAATATTTCTTCTCCTTTAGTGTTTTCCGTTAATGCCCCATGGGGCGCTGGCAAGACGACATATCTTCGGATGTTGCACTCGAGTCTAGAGTCTGAAGGGAGAAAGACTATATATTTCAGTGCGTGGGAAACAGATTTTGCATCTGATCCGTTGTTGGCATTTTTAGGTGAAATCAATATCGGTTTAAAGGGTTTTTTGGGCAGTAGTCCAACGAAAAATAAAGCTTGGGAGACGGCTAAAAAAGCAGGTGCACATATTCTTAGGCGAGGTCTTCCTGTTGGCGTAAAAATCGCTACGGCTGGACTTATTGACGCCGATAAATTGATAGAGGATGAGTCAGCTAAACTTGCAGAGGCGCTTTCCAAGGATGTGATAGATGCATACTCAAAAAATAAGGAGGCGATTGCTGAGTTCAAGTCAAGTGTTGGGCAAGTACTTGAAAAAGATGGTGGTGGCACTGAAAAGCTTTATATTTTTGTAGATGAACTAGATCGATGCCGACCTACTTATGCTATTGAGTTGCTTGAAAGAGTTAAGCATCTGCTGGATATTGAAGGGTTAGTATTTGTTTTGGCTCTGGATAAAAACCAGCTTTCACATAGCGTCAGAGCTGTATATGGCTCAGAGTTTGACGCTTTGGGTTATTTGAAGCGTTTTATTGATGTTGAATTTAATCTGCCGCCTGCAAACTTTGATTTGTTTATCGATCATCTTTACAAACATTTTGAATTTGATAGGTATTTTGCTGCGAGAAATTTCGGGGATATTGCCTTTGATGGAAGAGACTTGGTTTCATCAATAAAAATAATTGCCGACAGTCAAAAAATGCCACTCAGAAGTATTGAGCAGTTTTTCGCAAAGGTAAAATTGGTTCTATTGAGTGTAACCACAAAAAATTATTTGTATCCAGAACTTGTGGTGTTTTTGCTCTTTGTTAAAGATGGGTACTCAGATATTTATGCGGAATTTTCGAGGCAAAATGGTGATGTAGAAAGATTGGTCGGTATTATAGATAAGGTTATGGTGAGTGAGGGAAGGGATGCAGACACTCTAAGGCAGCATATTGAAGCATCGATTATTGCTGGAAGCTTGAGCGCTGAGAATAAATGGGCGCAGGATTATCTAAAGAAGATCACAAGTTTAAGTCAGGTTGCTACTACCCCTGAGTTGGCAAGGCAGCACTACAATAGGGTGGTAGAGTTGACTGGGTATTTCACTCGTGGAGGTAATAGGGTGCCTTTGGATGTGATTCTTAATCGTATAGAAATGTTGAATGGTTTTAATTTCGAAGAGTGATTGTTCTGCGTTATGTTTGCTTTTGATAAACTACTCAGGAATAAAGGACCCTACAACCTTTCCACAAATATGTGTCTCCTCCGTGATATCAATGATTGGGTATTGCGGATTTATTGGTCGCAAAAATTGACGCCCAGCATCCTCAACTAGAATTTTAAACGTTGCCTCATTGGTACGTGGAACCCTAGCGATCACTCGGTCACCTGTCTTGGTCTCAGCCTCTGGATCAACAAATATGATGCAACCGGTAGGGTAGCTACGGCCTGGCCCTGGGTTCGTCATTGAATCGCCAAGAACTTTCAACGCATACCCATGGTTGCTGATTGGAACAGGGCAGGACAGCCAAGAGTCAGCATCATAGGACTCAAAATTCGAAATCGCCTCACACCATGCACCTGCCTGAACCCACGAAATCAGCGGAACCTTGCCAAAACGTTGGTTGATTTCACTGACGTTGCTCTCATCACCGACCACCAGCTGGCGCACATTGTTTTCGCCGGTCTGTTCCTTCGGTAGCACTCCGTATTCAAGCCATTCCCGGCGCACCTTCAACCACGAGCAAAGCGCAACCATGCTGTCGGCTTCGGCTATGGCCTCTCCGTTCAGCCACTTGCTGACGGCCTGCGTGGTCTTATCAACCCCCAAGCTCTTCAACTGACGATGGATGTCCACGCCACGACCCCGGCTGCGTACGCCGGCATCGTCGAGGGCTTCATGTAGGCGCGAGCTGAAAGCGACGCGTAGTGTATTTTTATCAACCATAGGTTGATAGTGCCACGGAGCTTGCGCAATAGTCAGTTGATGTTTAATATCAACTCCGAGTTGATAAATGGAGGTTGCCATGCTGGACCCCGCAGATTTTCCGAACGCCATCGCGTTCGCGTTTGAGGCAGTAGGCGGCATCGGGGCCGCCGCGAAGGTGTGCGACAGGAGTTATCAGGCGTTGAACAAGTGGCGCCTGGCAGCCAGCCTGCCGCGAACCGACTACACCGGTGAAACCAAATACGCAGTTCTTTTGGCATCGGCTGCAAAGCAGAAGGGCAACTCGTTTGAGTCCACCTGGTTGCTGAATGCATCTGCGCCGCAGAAAGCTGCTGCATAGCATAGTCAGAAAAAAGGCGGCCCAAGGGCCGCCCAGTTCCTCCCGGCACGCACCACCACAGCGGTGTCGGGTCGCGGCAAAGATAAGCGGGCACACCACATGCGAACCGTCGATCTTTACCGCGCTTTCCAAGGCACGGATGCCTTGGTGTTGCTGCCTTCTCCACCACAGATTGGGCAGCTGTTGCGCCAGAGGTGAACGATGGATCGTTTGCCTCGGCACGGTGCCGGTGTCGATCCTGAAGATCTAGCCGGCGTTTGGGCCCTTTCAAGCCACGCGGCAAATGTATCACCACTGCATGTCGCGCGGCACTGGCAACTTACAAGGATTAATGCCATGAGCCGAATCGCTCTGAGTTGCGTTGATCGAGCACAGCGGGAAATCCTGCCGCTCGACTTGGCGCTTTACCATGCTGCTCGGGACTATCCCGGCGGTGCCGCTGCAATCGCCGCCACCACCGGCCGCAATCCCACCACGCTGCAACACAAACTCTCACCCACACATCCGAGCCACACGGTCAACATTCAGGAATTCGGCGAGATCCTGGAGCTGACCAAGGATCGCCGCATCCTTGATGCCGTGCATGCCTTGGTCGGCGACACGATCTGGCAGGAGTTAGCTGAGACGTACACCAATGACATGCCTGAGACGCTGACCACCGGTATTGCTGCGTACTTCCGGCAGGTTGCCGACCTGGCGGACACCTGGGCCAAGAGCATCGGCGATGGGGTGGTGTCGGACCACGAACTGGCCGAGATTCGCCTACAGGTGTTTCGCGGCATTCAGGGGCTGCTGGGGATGTTCAACCGCGCCAAGTATGTCAACCAGACTACGCGGGGTACGGATCGTGGCTGATATTGCAGACTTTGCGAATGACTTAGTGCAGGAGCGTCTTGATCAGGCTCTGGCCGCTCGAAATGCAGTCAAACCTGTGACGGCAGCTTACTCATTCATGTACTGCGAAAACTGCGGTGAGCCGATCCCAGAAGCTCGCCGCCTCGCTGTGCAAGGGTGCATTTACTGCGTGTCCTGTCAGGCGGTTGATGAAGTGTTGGAGGCCCGCCATGCTCGATGAGGTTCTGAATCAGTTCGCGTACTATGGCCTGGAGCCCAAGCAGCCTTTGGTGTTCGGCAAGCTGACCCGCTGCAAAACCACCCAGGACAAGGGCAAGGAAAAAAACGGTTGGTACGTCGTCCACGAGCATCGGACTGAAAAGAACGAAACGCTGATCTTCGGGAGCTTTGGTGACTGGCGTTCGGGTGAGACGCAGAAGATCAAGGTCAAGGCCGGGCGGATGTCGCCAGAAGAGCGTGAGGTCATGCGTGCTCGGCAGGAAGACGCCAAACGTCGAGCCGCTGAGATCGCTGCAAATGCCGCACGCAGAGCGGCGAACCGGGCGGCGGGGTTGTTCAAGCGCATGCCGGAGAAGGGCCGCAGCGACTATCTGGATCGAAAGCAGATCGTCGGTTTTGGCGTTCGTTACGCACCGCGCTCCGGCGCGTTTTTGGTGCCTATGTGCAATGTGCGGGACCAGATCGTCGGCCTGCAGGTGGTGTTTCCAACCAAGCAGGAAGACACCGGCCGGGACAAATCCTACTGGCCTTACGGCATGTCAAAAGAGGGCGCCTTTCACCTGGTTGGTCCGCACCCTGAACCGGGCGAGCCGGTGTTGGTGTGTGAGGGTTACGCAACAGGCGCTAGCCTGCACATGGCGACCTCGCTGACCGTGGCCATCGCCTTCGATGCGGGCAACTTGCTGGTGGTTTGCAAGGCCATGCGTGAGCGCTTTCCGGGTTGCCCACTGATCGTCTGCCGCGACGATGACTGGAAGACGAAACGCCCAAATGGCGAGCCCTGGAACCCCGGTGAAGAGAAGGCGAACAACGCGGCTTTGATCGTTGGTGGTCAGGTGGTTGCTCCAATCTTCTCTGGTGAGCGGGAAGACAAGTGGACTGACTTCAACGACCTGCACGTTGCCGAAGGCTTGGAGGCGGTCCGCCGCCAGGTGTTGGCGGTGGTCAAACCACCTGCAGCAGGTGGCTGGAAGGATCAACTGGCTCGCACTGAAAACGGTGCCCTGATCGCGCACATGCAGAACGTCGAATTGATCCTCGGCAATGATGAGCGCTGGGCTGGGGTTATCAGCTACAGCGCTTTCAGTTCGAAGATCGTCAAGCTGCGGTCAGCCCCCTACGGCGGCGGCACCGGCGACTGGGCCGACATTGATGATGTCCGGGTGATGAAGTGGCTTGCGCAGCAATACAACCTGCGGGTGAAGTCGACCCAAGTGATCGAGGCGGTGAGCGTTGTGGCCCATGACCATGCGTTTCACCCGGTGCGGGAGTACCTGAACAAGCTTGAATGGGACCGGGTGCCTCGACTCGAAAGCTGGCTCACCGATGTCATGGGTGTTCAGGCAACTGACTACTCGGCCAAGGTCGGTAAGCGCTGGATGCTTTCGGCGGTGGGGCGGGTGATGAAGCCCGGCTGCAAGGCTGACTCGGTGATGATCCTCGAGGGCGCGCAGGGGGCTGGTAAGTCGACGGCGATGAGCATCCTCGGCGGTGAGTGGTTCATGGACACGCCTTTCGCCCTGGGCGACAAGGATGGCTTTCAGGCGATTCGTGGCAAGTGGATTGTCGAGTTGGGGGAGTTGGACAGCTTCAACAAGGCTGAGAGTACCAAGGCCAAACAGTTCTTCTCCGCGTCCACCGATACCTACCGCGAAAGCTATGGCCGCAGAACGAACGACGTGCCACGCCAGTGTGTGTTCGTGGGTACGACCAACCAGGACGAGTACCTTAAGGACGCCACCGGTAACCGACGTTATTGGCCGGTGGCCTGTACCAAGGTCGATCTGGAGAAACTGCGTGAGATCCGCGACCAGCTCTGGGCTGAAGCGATGTTCTGCTATGAGGCGGGTGACATCTGGTGGGTGACACCTGACGAAGCCCCGATGTTTGCCGAGGCACAGGACGAGCGTTTTGTGGTGGACGAATGGGAAGGGCCGATTCTGACCTGGTTGGAGGAGTCGCAGATTGGCGAAACCACCTCTGGCAGTGAGGTGCTGACCAATGCGCTGAAGCTCGACTTCGGCCATTGGGGAAAGCCCGAGCAGATGCGTGTCGGGGCGATCATGCACCGTCTCGGCTGGCGGCGTACCCGCATGCCGGCGCTGGTGAAAAGCGGGCAGCGGCCTTGGGCATACAAGAAGCCGGCAGGTTGGGGCGGTGCTTCTGCGTTGCAGAGGGAAGCGTTCGAGGAGCCTTGCTTTGATTAAGCGAATCGACGAGATGCTGAAACTATGGGCCGAGGATCTGCACAGCCAACGCGAAGGCGGGTCGGAATTGGGCGGTGGCAACATGATTGCCATGTTGATGGAGTGCAAGGGGGAGCTGATTCGCGGGACTCGCGGCAGCCGGGTGTTGTTGGATGAATCGGCGGACATCGAGCTGATCGTGAACAAACACTTGCCACCGCAGTTGTCGGTGGTCGTGCGTGAGCACTATTGCAATCACGAAAGTTTCCTGTCACAGAAGTACACCCATTGCGGTTGCAGCCGCGAGACCTATTACCAGCGCCTGCATGAGGCGCATCTGTGCATCGCCGGCATGTTGATGGGGAAGGCCGCGTGACCCCAGGCATGACTCCGGTTGTTGCTGTCCCACTGGCCCGCCTTGTCCCGCTGCGTTTTAACGCGGTGGGGCAAGCGCGGGCCGCGTCGTTGTTGAGCTGTCCCACCGTCCCACCTTCTGGAGCGTCCCGCCCATGTGAGCGCAGCGGACACCAGCACGCGCCCGTGGCGCGCATGCGTGTTATTCAATTCCTTCCTTTACACGAGAAAGAAGATAGAAAAGTAGGACAGTGGGGCGAAGCCCCGAATTTAGGCGCTCTCAGGCGTCCCACTTCGACTCTGAAAGGTGGGACAACTGGGACAACGCCAAAGCAACAGATAGCCGAGGTGGTGTATTCACCGACATTGCCTAGGCGTTCACCCTGCGTTACCCACATATTCACCGGGTGGCATTAAAGTGGGGTTGCTGCCACCGGAATCCACCTGTAAAAAGTAGTCATCTTCGATAGGTGCGACCGCAGAGAGCGGCAGGCACCACACACCAAACCCGGCCCTTGCGCCGGGTTTTTGCGTTCATGGGGTAGGACGATGTCAAACGAGCAGCAAGCGCTTATAGATATGCCGATCTGGATGGTGATCGTGCTGTCGCTGGTCGGCGGGGTTTCAGGCGAGATGTGGCGGGCAGACAAGGCGGGGGTTCGCGGTTGGCCGCTGATTCGCCGATTGGCCCTGCGGTCGGGGGCCTGTGTGGTCTGCGGGCTTGGCACCATCATGTTGTTGCACGCTGCCGGGGTATCGATCTTGGCATCAGGCGGCATCGGATGCCTGACCGCGATGGCCGGCGCTGATGTGGCCATCGGCTTGTACGAACGCTGGGCCGCCAAGCGATTGGGCGTGTGTGAAGTGCCTCCGGCCGGGGGGGAGCAAGGGTGATTGGCTGGAGGCCACGGAATACGTGGCTTTCAGAGGTTGCGCACGGTTTTGGTGCGCGATTTTGACGCCGGGGACCCTGAGGGTATCCAAGGGGTACGGGGTCGGAAACCCGCGGGAAAGTGTTAGCGGCAGCGTTGCCAGCTTACTGAAATTCAATCCATTGAAATTGAAAGGTTCCCATTGAAAAGCCGTTGAAAGGAGGGCTTATGACAGAACCAACGTACCTGTCGAAGAGCGCCTTCGCGGCTCGGATCGGCAGGGCGCCCAGCTACATCACCTGGTTGAAAAACAACAACCGCTTGGTGCTGAGCGCCGATGGTAAACAGGTCGATGTTCTGGCCAGCGAAGCGCTGATCCGCGACACCGCTGACCCCAGCAAGACTGCCGTCGCTGATCGACACCACCAGGACCGGCTTCAGCGTGACGTTTACAGCCAGTTATCCAGCCAGGTCGAACCGACTTCAACGGCTGCGCCGCCGCCCGCGATCACCCCTGCGGGGCAGCTGCCCGACTTCCAGAAAGCCCGCGCACTGCGCGAGCACAACCTGGCGCAGCTCGCTGAGATTGAGTTGCACAAGGCCAAGGGCTCGCTGGTCGCGATGGCTGCGGTGCAGACCGGCGCCTACAACGCCGGTCGCATGCTGCGCGATCAGCTTTTTGGCATGCCTCCGCAGTTGGCCCCCGAACTGGCATCCATGACCGACCCTTGGGAAATTGAAAAGCACCTGACGGCGGCGATCCGTCGCTCGCTGGAAGACGCCGAACGCATGTCTTCAGCGGACCTTGAACACGCACTGACCACGAGTTAAGCCCATGCCCACGGAAATTCCTGACGGTGCAGAGGTGTACCGCGAGGCGTATTTCCGTGGGCTACGGCCTGACCCGGACGTCTGGATCGATCAGTGGGCCGACGAGTACATGCGGATCCCGCGTGACACCGGCGCCGCTGAGCCGGGCCAGTACCGCACCTCGCGCACGCCGTATGCCCGCGAGCCCATGCGTTGCCTGTCGCCGGCTCACCCTTGCAAGCGCGTGATCACCATGGTCGCGTCGCAGCTGATGAAAACGCAGATCGGTCTGAACTGGATCGGCGGCCTGATGCACATGGCGCCGTCGAACATCCTGGCGCTGCTGCCCAGCCTCGGCCTGGCCAAACGGGTGTCGTCGCGGATCGGCAAAACGATCAAGGCCACGCCTGTACTGCGGGAGCGGGTGGCGGCCAACCGGTCGCGGGACTCGCGCAATACCATGGATACCAAGGAGTTCGAGGGCGGTACGTTGTACGTCACCACCGCCGGCTCGGCCGCCAACCTGTCGGAGCTGTCGGCGCGCTACGTTTACGGCGACGAAATCGACCGCTGGGAAGTGGACATCGGCGAGGAGGGCGACCCTATCGAGCTGGCGGAAACCCGAGGCAGTACCTTTGGCCGCAACGCCAAGTTCTACTTCTCCAGCTCGCCGACGATCAAGGGCGCCTCGCGGATCTCCGACCTGTTCGATGGCAGCGACCAGCGTCACTACTACGTGCCATGCCCGACCTGCGGGCACATGCAAATCCTTGAGTGGGAACGGCTGCACTACTCGAAGGACTTTAGCTTGGTGCATTACCAGTGCGCCGGACCTGAATGTGATGTGCTGATCGAGGAGTACCACAAGGGCGAAATGCTCGCCAACGGCGAATGGCGGGCGCACGCCGAAGGCGACGGCGAGACCGTTGGTTTCCACCTCAACGCGTTGTATTCGCCGTTGGGTTGGATGGACTGGAAGTCGCTGGCCAAGCAATTCGAGAAGGCGAAAAAGGCCCAGGCCAAAGGCGATCTTGAGCCCATGCAGGTGTTTTATAACACCCGTCTGGCGAAGGTTTGGGACGCGGCTCAAGAGCAGACCAAAGCCGACGTGCTGAGACAGCGGGCGCGGTTGGAAACCTTCACCCTCGGCTCACTGCCGGCGACGGTGATGATGATCACCGGTGCCGTCGACGTTCAGGCCAATCGCCTGGAGTTCATGGCCATGGGCTGGGGGGCGGGTATGGAGCGCTGGGTCGTGGACTACCAAGTAGTCTCGGGCGATCCTGCAGACGAGCGCACCTGGGCGGCGCTGGATGAATTGCTCAAGGCTAAATATCGCCATCCGTGCGGTGTCGGTCTTGGCATTCTCGCGGTGGCCGTCGACTCCGGTGGTCACCACACCGATGAGGTCTACCAGTTCTGCCGCGTTCGTCGCTGGCGCAACGTGTTCGCCATCAAAGGTGCGAGCAAACCCGGCAAGCCGGTCATTGCTCAACGGCCGTCCATGGTCGACGTGACCTGGAAAGGCCAGACCGAACGCAACGGTGCCGAACTGTGGTTCGTGGGTACCGACACGGCGAAGGACTGGATCTACAACCGCTACCCGTTCGAGTCCGGGCCGGGCGCGTTGCACTTCGCCAATGACCTGCCGGACGACTTCTTTGACCAGTGCGTGGCGGAGCGCAAGGTCGCCCGCTACGTGCGGGGTCACAAGCGCATCGAATGGGTCAAAGGCAAGGCCGAGCGCAACGAAGCGCTCGACCTGATGGTGTATTGCCTGGCCATGGCGCATTACCTGGGCCTCAACCGCTACAAGGAACATGACTGGGAGCGCGTGCGTCAGTCCCTGGCGCAGTCCGGACTGTTTGACGAAGCCTTGGGCATCAAGCCTGTTCAAGGTGAACGGGTCGATAACCCTGGTCCTGCGACACCTGCTCGGCAACCGGCTCCACCACCCGCTGTTCCGGTCGTGCAAACGCGCCCCGCAGCAACACCACCTCAACGCCGCAGCTCCAGCAGCGGTTACCTGAAGAGACGCTGATATGTCATTTACCCAGAAGCACCTCGACGCGGTTGAGGCGGCCATTGCTCGCGGTGAAAAAACCGTGCGCTACACCGACCGCACCGTGGAGTACCGCACGGTCGATGAGCTGCTCAAGGCTCGCGAAGAAATTCGTTCGTCGCTGGTCAACGCTGCCGGACCGCGCTCGCGTGTGGTTCGGCTGTACCACGGGGGCAAAGGACTCTAATGGCCCGCCATTTCCCTACGCTAACCCGTAACGGATTCGTGTTGCCGTCGAACATCAAGGCCAGTTACGAAGGCGCCGGAGAGGGTCGTCGCTCCACTGGTTGGGATGCTCCCGACAACGGGATCAACAGCATCAA
Source organism: Pseudomonas sp. 6D_7.1_Bac1 (assembly GCF_025465945.1). GTDB lineage: Bacteria > Pseudomonadota > Gammaproteobacteria > Pseudomonadales > Pseudomonadaceae > Aquipseudomonas. The sequence goes on from NZ_JANLNW010000071.1 coordinate 91,677, forward strand.
CACCCCGGCACTGCGCAATCTGCGGTCGCGCTCCCGGGCAGCGGTTCGTAATGACCCGTATGCCTTCAACGTGATCGACAAGCGCGTCAGTAATCTGATCGGCACGGGCATTACCCCTCGGCCGACGACCGATGATGACGCTTTACGCAAGTTGCTGCAGGAGCTGTGGGGTGATTGGGTCGATGAGTCAGACGCCGATGATCGTACCGACTTCTACGGCCAGCAGGCTTTGGTGGCACGCACGGTTGAAACCTCGGGCGAGTGCTTTGTGCGGCTGCGACCGCGCAGCCCGGACGAGGGCTTGGCGGTTCCGCTGCAGCTCCAGATTCTGGCGCCGGAGTTCGTGCCGCATGACAAGTACGAGAGCACCAAAACCGGCAACACCATCCGCGCCGGGATCGAGTTCAACCCGGGCGGCAAGCGCGTGGCGTACTGGATGTACCTGTCGCATCCGCGCGATGCGGCGTCGCTGAACGCCGGCTACAACCAGTTGGTCCGCGTGCCGGCAGCCCAGGTGCTGCACATCTTCGAGCCGGTCGAACCCGGTCAGTTGCGTGGGGTGCCACGATTGTCGCCGGTGCTGAAGCGTCTGCGCAGCCTGGACAACTACGACGATGCCGTGTTGTTCCGCCAGGAGGTGGCCAACCTGTTTGCCGGCTTTATCAAACGACCTACGCCGGAGTCTGGACCGGTACCCAGAGATCCGGTGACCGGCGCGCCGCTGAGCCTGGATCGTGATGGCTTCACGCCGATGGTCGCCCTTGAACCCGGCACTATGCAGGAGCTCGGGCCAGGAGAAGAGGTTGAGTTCTCCAAGCCCCCGGATGCAGGCAATAACTACCCGGATTTTATGCGGCAGCAACTGATGGCTGCAGCCGCAGGATCGGGCACGCCTTACGAGATCCTCACCGGCGACATGCGTGGGATCAACGACCGAGCGCTCCGTGTGGTGCTCAACGAGTTTCGGCGCCGCCTGGAGCAACTGCAATTCAGCGTATACGTCCACCAGCTCTGTCGCCCGGTGCGGGCTGCCTGGATGGACATGGCGGTGTTGTCGGGTGTCCTGGTACTAGACGACTACGCGCAGAAGCGCCGCGACTACCTGCGTACCCGCTGGGTGCCGCAAGGCTGGGCCTACATCCAGCCGGTGCAAGACGTTCAGGCGAGGCGGATGGAAGTACAGGCCGGGTTCGGTTCTCGCAGTGAAATGTGTCTGCGAACCGGCTACGACGCTGAAACGGTCGATGCGGAAAACGCCGCCGATCTGGCACGGGCTACAGCACTGGGCCTCAACTACAACACTCTCGACGCCGTCCAGCCAATCGACGACAAGGAGCAACCATGAGCAAAAGAGCGCAACCGCGCATTTACAACAGGGCTGGCCAGCGGGTGCAGGTGCAAGACAAAACCTGGTATGCCCTGCAAGCCAGCGGGGAGGCCGCCGAGCGAGTTTTCGAAGTCTTCGTTTACGGCGAGATCGGTGCCTGGGGCATTACCGCCAATCAGTTTGTGCAGGATCTGCGCGCCATGGACGACGGCGTCTCGCCGGTGATCGCGGCGTTCAACAGCATCGGCGGCGATTTGTTTGACGGGCTGGCCATGCACAACGCGCTGTCGCGTCTGGGCGAACGTTGCACCGGCCGTATTGATGCATTGGCCGCCAGTGCCGCCAGCGTGGCGGTGTGCGGTGCACATAAGGTGGTGATTGCAGCCAACGCCATGTTGATGATCCACAACCCATGGACCTATGCGGCTGGGGACGCCGAAGACTTCCGCAAGGTGGCCGACGTCCTTGATCAGACGATGGAGGCGATCATCGCAGCCTACAAGGCGAAGGCGCCGGATATCGATGAGGTCGAACTGCGGCGGCTGGTCGCCGCTGAAACCTGGCTCACCGCCAATGAGGCCGTGGCCCTGGGCCTGGCCGATGAAGTCGGCGACGGGATCAAGGTCAAGGCCTGCCTCGGCCAGGGTGCTGTGTTGCAGCGTTACCAGCACGCACCGGCTGAATTGCTGGCCCAACTCGACGAACCACCCGAAGCGGATCTGGAGCCAGAGCTGGAACCGGTCGATCCACCATTGGTGCCGCCGGTAGTCGATTCGGCCAAGTTGGCATTGATGATCACCCAGCGTTGCACGGCGGCGGGCATCAGCAATCTGGTCGAGCCGCTGCTCAGCTCGACCCAGCTCGAAAGCGAAGAGATTGTTCTGGCCGGCCTGGCCCGTGCCAAGGCGGTGAATGACCTTTGCGTGGCGGCACGCTTGCCGGAATTCAGTGCCGAGTATGTCGCGGCTGGCTTGGATGCTGCGGCGGTTCGGGCACGTCTGTTCGACAAGATCGTCACCAGTGGCAAAGGCTTTGAAATCGACAACAGTTTGCCGCTCGACAACGACCCTGCACCCAAGGTGCTGGCCAAACAACCTGATCCATCCTCGATCTGGGCTGCTCGACAAATCGCTCAGTCCGGAACTGCGCACGGCGCGAAAGGAGTAAGACCATGACCATCAAAAAAGAGCCGATCCACGCAGGTGAATTTCTCCTGTCCGAGGGCGCCGGGAACATTTCGCGGGAATCGATCAACGTTGCGGCAGGCCCGGCGCTGGAGCCCGGGCAGATCCTCGGTCTGGTCACGGCGACGGGCGAGTTCGCGCCGTACCACCCGACCGCCGAAGACGGCACCCAGACCGCCGTGGCGATTCTCTTCGGGCCTCTGGGGGCGTCGGACATCGTGCGCCGTGGTCGCGCTGTCGTACGTTTGGCTGAAATCAGCGAAGCGCATCTGACCGGGCTGGATCTCGATGCCGAAAAGGCTCTGGCCACCCATTTTCTGATCGTTCGTTAAGACGCTCAGTCACGTTTACCCAGCCCGCCTTGAGCGGGTTTTTTCATTTCTGGAGAGTACCCATGGCCGAGATCGCCATTTTTGACGACGAAGCGTTTACCGTGACCGCGCTGACCGCTGCACTGAATGATCAACCTTACCTGCCGGGTCGCATCAGCGCCCTGGGCCTGTTCCGCGAGGAGGGCATTACCACCCTGACCGTACAGATCGAAAAGGACGGTGACACCCTGGCGCTGGTGCCGGCCGGTGAGCGGGGTGGCTCTGGTCTGGTGGTCGCGGCCAGCAAGCGCAACTTGATCCCGTTCAACACTGTGCACTTGCCGGAACGCTTCACCATCAAGGCCGACGAGATCCAGGGCATTCGCGCCTTCGGTACTCGCACCGAACTGCAAGCGGTGCAAGACGTGGTCAATACCCGTCTGGCCAAAGCGCGCCGTCAGTTGGACGCGACCCATGAGTTCCAACGCATGGGCGCGCTCAATGGTTTGATTCTCGATGCCGATGGCCGGACACCGCTGTTGAATCTCTATGATCGCTTCGGTGTTGAGCGTCAGACGTTGTCCATGGGCTTGGCCGACAAGAGCACTGAGCTGCGGGTCCAGTGTGTTGAGGCGTTGGACATGCAGGAGGACGCGCTCGGCAGCGTGACCAGCACCGGTTCCCGCGCGTTCTGCGGCAAGCACTTCTGGAACAAATTGATCGTTCACCCTTCGGTCACCGAGACCTACCTCAACAGCCAGCAAGCGGCGTCCTTGCGCGGTGACGCTCGGGAGAGCTTCGAATTCGGCGGCATTATCTGGGAGCGCTACCGTGGCAAAGTCGCTGGCGTGTCTTTCGTCCACGACGACAAAGCGTTGCTGGTCCCTGAGGGTGTGCCTGATCTGTACATCTCGGTGTTTGCTCCGGCGGACTACATGGAAACGGTCAACACTCAGGGCATCCCTTACTACAGCATGATCGAGCCGCTGCCGTTCAACAAAGGCATGGCCGGTGAAGCCCAGTCCAACCCGTTGCACCTGTGCACCCGACCGCGTGCACAGATCCTGCTGGAGCTCTGACCATGGGCTTTCGCGATCTGATTGCCGAGGTCGACGCAGTGGTGTTCGAAACGCTGGGCGATACCGCACGGATTGAGGGTCGCGAAGAACCGGTGTTCGGTATGTTTGCAGCACCTTGGCTGCAACCGAAGTTCGGCAAGCTCAACACCGGACTCCGTGAGCCACGTTTCGAGATCCGCGTCAGCGATTCGCAGGGCCTGGAGCCGGGCCTATTGGTTAGCATCGATTTGCCTGCCTTGGATGGCGGCGGCGATTACGACCTGCTGCAGCTGGAGCCGAGTGGCGACGGCCTGGTCGCCTTGATCCTGAGGATGCGCCCATGAGTGTCGGTAGCTATTTCAAACCCTCGGCCGGCGGCGGGATGATTTCTATCCAGTCCTCGGCCACGGACCTTCAGGCGTTTCAGGACTTTGCCAAGTTGGTGCCCAAGGCGGCGGCCACCGCGCACCGTCGAGCGATCAACAAGACACTGGGGTGGTTGCGTACGCACATCGCTCGGGCCGTCAGTCGGCAGGAGCGCATTGCCGTCGCGGCGGTGCGTCAACGGTTGCGCAGTTACCCTGTGTCCGGCGGGGCTTCGAGCGGCAAGCTGTGGTTTGGGCTCAACGCTATCGAGTCGAGCCGGATCGGCCGAGCACGGCAGACCGGCAGCGGCGTGTCGGTGGCGGGGCGGCGTTACCAGGGGGCGTTCCTGAAGAAGGTCTACGGCAACAAGCCCGACATCTGGATTCGTACCGCGAGCAAGCATTTCAATGCGGACGACTATCCCGATAGCACGGTGTCACCGGGTCGCGGGCCGAGCTCGGGGTGGGTTGCGGAAAATGGCAGTCGCTTTCCGTTAGCCAAGGCAAAAGTCTCTCTGGAGCAAGCTCGGCCGCACTTCGAAAGCTGGGTTCAAAAGGCGGATGAACGCCTGCTGGAGATCCTGAAACAGGAACTCAACTTTGAGCTGCAGAAGTACCTCAAGAGGATAGGCAATGTCTGACGAGCCTTTGAGCCTGGACCAGCTTTATCAGGCTGTTGAACAACATCTGACGACCCATCTGCCAGGCGTGCAAGCCGTGACGGTCTGGCCGAACATTTCGGACCGTGTCGCGTTGCCGGCGGTGTTTCTGGAGCTGGCCGAGATTGAGCCAGGTCCGGACATTGGCACGGGCGAAACAACATTGGTGTGCAAGTTCGAGGCGCGCGTCATCGTTGACCCGATCAAGCCGCATCATCAACGGCATGCCGTGCAATTGGCGACCCAGCTCGCCGTGTTGCTGCGCGCACAAACGTGGGGGTTGCCGGTCGAACCCGCCGAGTTCGTACAAGCGCAGCAGGACTGGACCCAGCCGGCGCTGGATGGCTACACCGTCTGGCTGGTGGAGTGGACTCAGCAGGTGTACCTCGGCCCCGAGGACTGGCCATGGCCTGATGAGCCGCCGGGCTCGTTGTTGTTTGGCTTTAACGGCGACCTCAAAGAGGACTTTGTCCCGGTGGAGGACGTGTGAGTGGCTACGTAACCTCCCAGCACGACCGGATGCTTGCGGGGATGGTCAAGGGTTGCTTTGTGGTGGCGGTCGATCTGGCTGCCTCCCCGCCGGTGTGTCGGGTTTCGGATGGCGAGTGGACTAGCGCCTGGGTGCGCTGGCACAGCATCGCCGCCGGCAAGGCTAGGCACTGGCGGGCGCCGTCCATGGGTGAGCAGGGGACTTTGGTCAGTACCAGTGGTGACGTGTCACAAGGCACGTTTATCCCGGGCTTGTACGGTAATGCCGGCCCGCCGCCGGATAACCGCGACCATGTGGAAGTTTGGCGGTTTGAGGATGGCGGCTCGCTGGTCTACGACTGGCAGGCCAAGAGCTACACCATCACCCTACCTACCGGTGCGGTGACGATCAAAGTCGGTAGCACGGAAGCCGTCGTAACGGATAGCGCCGTTACCGTAACGGCTGCAAATATCAACCTGAAAGCGGCGGTGGCCATCGACGGTGCGTTACACGTCACGAAAGGCATCACCAGTGCCGGCGCGATCATCGACGCCGGTGGCAACAGCAACCACCACTCGCATTAATTTCAACTCACGACAGCCCGCCCAGTGCGGGTTTTTTCATGCCTGGAGAAACACATGGCCAAGATCGTCGACACGCTTGTCACCGACGAACAGGTGTCTGCATCACCGATGCGGGAACCGCTACTGCTAACGACACCGGAGCGTTTGAAGTTTCGCGACAAGGTCTACACCTCGCGGCTGCTGATCGTTCCCGGCACCGACCGCACCCTGCCGGTGAACAAGGGGGTGGTAGAGGTTCCGGTGTCCGACATCGATGCCGTCAAGCTCCTGAAAGCCAACGAAGAATTCGAACCGCTGAAGGAGTGATGTAGATGATCGGAATGGATCGTCACACCGGCCAGCCCATTTCCGGCATCGCGCACTTGCGGCAATCCGTTCCAGACATATTGGGTACGCCGTTGGGCAGCCGCCGGCATCGACCGGATTACGGCAGCAAGCTCCGGCGGTTTGTTGACTTGCCCGTTAACGAGGGTTGGAAAAGCGCGGTACAGGCTGAAGTCGCTCGCGCCCTGGGGCGTTGGGAGCCGCGTTTGAAACTGGATCAGGTGCGCGTCCTTTCCGTTGTCGGCGGGCAAATCAACCTGAAAATCGTCGGGGAGTACCTGGGCGACGGCGTCACGTTGGAGGTAGCCGTATGAGTATCGTGGATCTGTCGTCGTTGCCGGCGCCGACTGTGTTGGAGCCTCTGGACTTCGAAGAGGTGTATCAGGAAGGGCTGGGTGTCTTTCGCGGGTACATGGGCGGCAACTGGACCGCCGCACTTGAAAGCGACCCGGTGGTTAAGGTGCTGGAGGTCGGTGCTTACATCAAGGTCGGCAACCGCGCTCGGGTCAATGACGCTGGTAAGGGGCTGTTACTGGCGCATGCCATTCGCGGCGACCTGGATCACCTAGGGGCGAATGTCAATCTGCCGCGCCTGGTGATTCAGGCCGAGGATCTGCTGGCGGTGCCACCGGTGCCCGAGGTCAAGGAGGACGACGACCCGTATCGCGAGCGCATCCAGTTGGCCTATGAGGGGCTGACCACGGCCGGACCGCGTAACAGCTACATCCTGCACGCGCGTAACGCCTCGGGGATGGTGGCGGATGCCACGGCCGAAAGCCCGGCGCCTTGTTGCGTTACGGTAACGGTGCTGGGCTTGGATGGGGAAGGTGTGGCGCCACCGGAGCTGTTGGCCACGGTGGCCGCCGCGTTGAATGACGATAACGTGCGTCCGGTGGGTGATCGGGTGACGGTGCAGAGCGCCCAGGTGATCCGCTATCAAATCGACGCGATTCTGCACATGGCCAGCGCCGGCCCCGAGGCGGATGCCAGTTTGGCTGAGGCGAAAAATCGATTGGCGGCCTGGATCAATCCGCGCAAGCGGCTGGGCGTTGAGGTGGCACGGTCCGGCGTAGACGCCCAGTTGCACGTTGCCGGCGTTTCCCGGGTTGAGCTGGTCGGATGGCAAGATCTGGCCCCAACCAAGGCTCAGGCGGCGTTCTGTACGGGCTACACCGTGGCGCTGGCGGGCTGACATGAAAAGCCTACTGCCGATCAACAGCACGCAACTGGAACGGGCCTTGGAGGCGACGTTTTTCGAGAAAACGATTGTCCCGCTGCGTGACCTCTACAACGCCGATACCTGTCCGGTGCATCTGCTGCCCCATCTAGCGTGGGCGTGGTCGGTCGACCGTTGGGATTATCGGTGGACCGAGGCGACCAAGCGCGCGGCTATCAAGGCGTCTTATTACATCCATGCCCACAAGGGAACCATCGGCGCGTTGCGCCGCGTGGTCGAGCCCCTGGGCTACCTGATCGAGATTATCGAGTGGTTCAACACAGTGCCGGAGGGGGTGCCGGGCACCTTCGCGCTGAAGGTCGGTGTCCTCGACACCGGCATCACCGAGGAAATGTATCAGGAGCTTGAGCGCCTGATCGACGACGCCAAGCCCGTTACCCGGCACCTGACCGGGCTGGCGATCAGCCTCGAAACCCAAGGCGCTTTGAATATCAGTGTCGCCCTGTACGAAGGCGACGAAATCGACGTTTACCCGCCGGTCATGCGTGACATTGAAGTCACCGGCTGCTTTGGCGTGGTGGGGCGCGAACACTCCATTGATACCCTGGACGTTTATTATGATTGATGCGAATTCGCAGTTTTTCGCGATCCTCACGAACGTGGGGATGGCCAAACAGGCGAACGCCGATGCACTCGGCATTCCCTGGAAGATCACCGAAATGGGCGTGGGTGATGCCAACAACACTGACCCTATCCCCAGTGCTACGCAAAAAAAGCTGATCAACGAGTGGCGCCGCCGGCCGCTGAATCAACTCAGGGTCGACCCGGTTAACCCGGCGGTAATTATCGCCGAGCAGATTATTCCGGCGGATGAAGGCGGCCGCTGGATTCGCGAGATTGCGCTGTATGACGCGGACGGTGACATGGTGGCGGTGGCCAACTGTGCGCCGAGCTTCAAGCCGGTGCTGTCGCAAGGTTCGGGGCGCACCCAAGTCGTGCGGATGAACTTCATTGTCACCAGCACCGGCAACATCACACTCAAGATTGATCCGGCTGTGGTGCTGGCGACTCGCGAGTATGTCGACACTGCGATCATTAACGTGTTGCCGCCCAACAAAGCTCCCGGCACCTATACGCGAGTAACAATCAACGAACGAGGTATTGTTCAATCAGGCAGCAACCCAACCACGCTGGGGGGCTATGGCATCACGGATGCGTTTAGTCGCTCAGGCGGTGACGTGTCGGGGCCTGTTAGTTTGCTTGAGGCGTGTAGCGTCAATGTCGTAGCTGCTACCTCGCAGAGCTGGGCGGCGGGCGTACATGCCGTGACCAAAAACGAGCGAAAAATCATTGGTGGTTTTGGGGCTTGGGGGGCTAACGACACGCTCAATAATGTCTATATGGGCATTGGTTCCGAGCCATGGTACTCGGGCTACGGTGTGCGGGTGAATACTGCCGGGACTACGATCACCGGGCCGCTTATTGCCTCTGGCGCAGGGCTGACTAATCTTCGCTGGGGCGCTATTTACGACCCTCCGAACACCCTCGCGGGGTATGGGGTTGCCTTTGCCAGTCAGACCGAGGCCGAGGCGGGTGCGGATACCAACAAGCCGATGAACGCCCTGCGGGTATGGCAGGCCATTGCTGCGAAAGTGGTTCAGGCCACCGAAAGCGTGCGTGGCATTGCCAATATCGCCTCGCAGGCGTGGGTCAACGCCGGTACTGATGACACCTCCATCGTCACGCCGAAGAAAATGCGCTGGGGCTTTGCGACCAGCAAGGGGGCCCCCGGCTACATTCTGTTCCCCACTTGGCTTGGCAGTCTGATGATTCAATGGGGCACAGCGGGTACAGTTGCTGCTGGCTCGGGCATCACGGTGACTTACCCGATTGCCTTCCCCAACAACATGGCCATGACGCTGGTGGGGAATAGCTTTAGCAACGGTGGTACCACTGCGACTTCGAGTCTCGGGGTTCAGTACGGAGGCCTGACGCAATTTTACGTTTATGCGATTGGTAGCTTGGGGCAGCCAAATGCTCCATGGATTGCCGTGGGCTGGTAATTAGGAGAGCAAGACATGTCACTTCACTATTCAGCAACCACCGGCGGCTTTTACGACAGCGGCATTCACAAGACCATGCCGGCAGACGCAGTTGAAATCACCGCAAAAGAGCGAGCCGATCTGTTGGCCGGTGAGCGGCAATCCAAGGTAATTGTTGCCGACGGAAACGGGCGCCCAGTGCTGATTGATCCGGTCGAAGACCCAAGTGCGCGGGTCACTCAGGAACGCGCTTGGCGTGATGCAGAACTTGAAGGCGTCAAGTGGTTGCGAGAGCGACACCGCGACGAACTGGAACTGTCTGTAAAAACCAGTCTGAGTGCTGAGCAATACGCCGAACTATTGACCTATTTGCAGTTGCTGCGTGACTGGCCGGCATCGCCCGATTTTCCTGACTCAGCACGCCGTCCGTCTAAGCCGGACTGGATTGCCCAGCAAGCCCGATAAACGCCCCGCATTGACGGGGCGTTTTCTTTTCCGTTACGCGTAACACGAACACCCCTCACAGCCTCGCTTATGCGGGGCTTTTTCGTTTCTGGAGATTGAGCTTTATGAGTTTCTTTCACGGCGTTACGACCACCGATGTCAAGACTGGTGCGCGCACCATTTCGTTGCCGTCGTCTTCCATTATCGGGCTGTGCGACACCTTCACCCCGGGCGTTCTCGGTGGTGGCATCGCCAAGGCCGGCGAGCTGAAATTGATCACCACCGAGCGCGAAGCCATTGCCGCCTTCGGCGCCGATTCGGCGATCACCAAGGCCTGTAAGGCGATCTACAGCAAGGCCAAGGCTGTGATTGTCGCCATCGGCGTGCCCAAGCTGGAAGACGCCGCGCTGCAAACCTCGGCGATCATTGGCGGGGTGTTGGCCTCGGGTCAGCGTACCGGCCTACAGGCCTTGCTCGATGGCAAAAGCCTGTTCAACGCCCAGCCGCGGTTGTTGATCGCGCCGGGGCATACGGCGAAGCAGGCGGTGGCCACGGCGCTCGATAGCCTGGCGCAGAAGCTGCGGGCCATCGGTATCATCGACGGGCCTGGCACCACCGATGAGGCCGCCATGGCCTACGCGGAGAACTTTGGCAGCCGCAACCTGTTCATGGTTGACCCCGGTGTTCAGTACTGGGACACCGACCTCAGCAAGACGGTCGATGCGCCGGGCTCGGCCTGGGCGGCGGGCTTGTTCGCCTGGACCGATGCGGAATATGGCTTTTGGGCGTCGCCGTCGAACAAGGAGTTAACCGGCATCACCGGCACGACCCGAGCCGTCGAGTACTTGGACGGCGACGAGACGTGCCGGGCCAACCTGCTGAATAACGCGAATATCGCGACGATCATCCGGGACGATGGCTACCGCCTGTGGGGCAACCGCACGCTGTCGAGCGATCCAAAATGGTCGTTCGTCACCCGCGTTCGCACGCTGTTCATCCTTATGGATGCCGTTCAAGCCAGTCACAAATGGGCCGTTGACCGTTCGATCACCAAGACTTACGTCAGTGATGTGACTAACGGTCTGGATTCGTTCATGCGCGACCTGAAAGCCAAGGGCGCGATTATCAACTTCGAAGTGTTCCCGGACGCCGAGCTGAACACGGTCAGCCAAATCGCCGAGGGCAAAGTTTATTGGCGCATTCGCTATACCGACGTGCCGCCGGCGGAAAACCCGAATTTCCTTTTCGAAGTCACCGATCAGTGGATGACCGAAGTTCTTGAAGCAGCCTAAGGGGCCTAGTCAATGATTCCTCAAACTTTGTTTAACACCAACCTGTTTGTCGACGGGGTGAACTTTGCCGGCGACGTGCCAAGCCTGACGCTGCCCAAGCTGACCACCAAGACTGATGAGTATCGAGCCGGCGGCATGGCCGGTGCCATCGAGATGGATCAAGGCCTTGAAAAGATGGAGGCGTCCTTTGTCACCAAGGGCGTGCGTCGTGAGTCGCTGAAGCACTTCGGCCTGGCCGATGGTACGGCCTTCAATGCCACTTTCCGGGGTGCTTTCAAGGGGCAGAAGGGGGCGATTACTGCCGTTGTCGCCACCCTGCGTGGGCGCCTCAAAGAGGTCGACCTGGGCGACTGGAAGGCCGGTGACCCGGCCGAGATCAAGCACGCGATTGCGGTGACCTACTACAAGCTCGAAATCGACGGCCGCCTGATGTACGAAATCGACATGGTTGCCGGCGTTCAGGTTGTCGATGGCAAAGACCAGCTCGCCGAAGTGCGCACTGCACTCGGCCTCTAAGGGAATAGATTCAGATGACTCAAGCAACAGATAAAAAACTGCCGGAATGGCTGTCGATCACCCCTGAACGCGCCGTCGTGACGCTCTCGCGCCCAAGCGATGCCAATGGGATCAAGGTCGATACGTTGACCTTGCGAGCCCCGGCCGTGCGTGAAGTCCGGGCGGCCGACCGGGCTTCTAATGGTGATGAAGAGCAGCGTGAACTGATGTTGTTCGCAGGCTTGGCCGAGGTCGGCCTCAAGGATTTGGAAGGCCTGAAGCTGGTGGACTATCGCCGTGTACAGGCGGCCTATTCGCGCCTGGCGCCTGATACCGATTATTCGACGTCGATGCCGGCGTGGTTGTCGATCACCACCGATCACGTGCTGGTCACGCTGTCGTGCCCGAGCGAAATCAACGGCGTCACGGTCGATAAGTTGGCGCTGCGTTCCCCAACCGTGCGCGACGTTCGCTCGGCGAATCGTGAGGCGGGTGGCGATGACGAGCAACGCGAGCTGGTGTTGTTTGCCGAGTTGGCCGGTGCGCCTGTCGCGGATCTGGAGGGCCTGAAGCTGGTGGATTTCAACCGCTTGCAGGCCGGCTATTTTCGTATGGACCAAGACAACGGGGTTTGACCCCGGCGTCATAAAGATGGCCGCGAAACGTTTGGCAGCGGAAACTGGATTTTCCGCTGCCGAGATACTGTCGATGCCATTTGCCGAGATGGTGTGGTGGCTCACGGATTGAGCCGCTACCGGTAATTCTGTGCAACGGGGAGCCATGACATGGCGAACAAAATTGCCCTCGGGCTGGTGATCGGTGGCGCCGTCAGTTCGACGGTCGGCGCTGCGTTCAAAGACGTAACGGGGCGCATCAAGAGCCTCGAAGCGGAAGGCAACAAGGCACGCGTGCTGCAGCGCACGATTGGCGACACCATTCGTCTGCGCGATGAATGGAAAAAGGCCCACGACAGCGGTGCCGCCGGGGCGTCCAAATTGCTCAGTCGGTTGAACTCCAACCTCGACAGCTTGAAAAAACAGGGTGTCGAGGTCGGCCGGCTGGAGAAGGCCTATCGGTCCATGGGCCAGACAGCCAACAAGGCCGAGCTTAAGGCCAAGGGGCATCAGCAGCTGGATGCCGGCAAGTCCGGCATGACAAAAGCGGTGGGTGCCGCTGTCGTTGGTGTGGGGGCTCTGGCGGTGCCGACGAAGGTCAGTGCGGACTTCGGGGCCATTGTTCGTGACATCGCGATCAAGGCTGGGATTGCCAACAAGCCACAAGAACAGGAGATGTCGCGCAAGATCATCGACACTTCGCGTGACACCGGTATGGCGCGCAACGACGTGGCCGATGTGGTCAACCAGTTGGTTGGCGCCGGTATGGAGTTGAGCAAGGCCCTGGAATACGCACCAGTCGCGGCCAAGTTTGTCGTGGGGCAAGGGTCGAGCGGTGTCGATACGGCGAAGATGATCAATGCCCTGGGGCAAAACGCCAAGATCACCGACGCAAAGCAGATGCAGCAGGCGCTGGAAGCGATCGCCTACCAAGGGCAGGCGGGCAGCTTTGAAGCGTCCGATATGGCCAAGTGGTTCCCTGAGCTGTTGGCGAACATGGGCAGCATTGGCATCACCGGCATGGACGCGGTGACGCAGTTGGGCTCCATGCTGCAAGTGCAGATGAAGACGGCCGGTAGCTCGGACGAGGCGGCCAACAACCTCAAGAACTGGATGGGCAAAATCGGCGCGACCGATACCGTCCAGGCCTACAAAAAGGCCGGCATCGACTACAAGGGCTCGATGCAGACCGGATTGCAAAACGGTATGTCCACGTTGGAAACCAGCATGGCGTTGGCTCAGAAGTACATTCAGGCCACCGATCCGAAGCGCGCTGCGGCGATGGCCAAAGCGACGTCGGAAATCAGCAAGGAAGCGGACCCGGAGAAAGCCAAGGCCATGATGGCCTCTTTGGAGGAGTCATTGCGCACCGGAGATCTGTTCGCCGACATGCAGGTTAAGGCTGCGCTTTCGGCTTTCATGCAGAACAAGGCGCTGTACGCTCAGCTTAAAAACGACTCACGCGATGCAACGGGCATCCTCGACAAAAACCTCAGTGAGCGGCGCGAGTCGTCTTCGCAGAAGTGGGCCGAAATGGCTCAGTCGATGGATGACGCCATGCGCAGCGTGGGCGATGCCCTGCGTCCGGTCACGGACACCGTGGCTGAGGCGCTGACCAAGGTCACCAAAAGCATTACCTCGCTGTCTGACAGCGCGCCCGGGGTTGTGACCGGGATCGCATTGGTTGGTGGTGGATTGGTAACACTGACGGGCTTGTTTAGTTCGTTCAAGATGGGCAAAGGGCTGTTCAACCTGGCGCGCGGATCGTTGGGCGGCGGCAAGGCTGGCGCGGTGCAAAAGGTCTTTGTCACCAACTCCGAGGACGGCAGCGGCGGCGACAGCAAAGCTTCAGAGCCCAAGGGCAAGGCCGGCAAAGCGCTGTCGCTGGTGGAAACCGGGCTCAAGGCGGTGGCGGCCTTCAAGGGTAAGTCTGCCGATGGCGGCGACGAAGCGGAGGGCAAGGACGACAAGAAACCCGGCAAGTTCGACGTGGTCGCGACCGGCCTCAAGGTGGTTTCGCTGGCGAAGGAAGCGACCTCAGGGGGCGGCGAGGGCGGTGAGGCAGGATCGGGTGACGACGGCGTCAAGAAGGTTTTCGTGGTTAACGCGGGGGCCATGGGTGGCGCCGCTGGAGGTCCAGGCGAAACACGCCGGCGTGGTCGCGGTGCAAGGCGTAATCCTTCGCGTCGTCGGTCACGCCCGCCTGTACCACGGCCACCGGTGCCCATACCACGGCCGCCGGTTCCACCGGTGCCGGTTCCGGCCGGTGCGATGGCCAAGCTGGGCGGGGTGGTGCAAGCGGTCGGCAAGATCGGCAAAGCCGCCAAGATGATTCCCGGTGGTTCGCTGATGGATGCCGGCGCCATGGCATTCGAAACTTACCAGACGGCCAAGACCCAGGACGAAAAGGCCGAGGGTTATGGCGCGGCCGCCGGTAATCTGGCTGGCACCATGGCCGGGGCGGCAGCAGGGGCGGCCATTGGCTCGGTAGTGCCGATTATTGGCACCGCTATCGGGGGCTTGATTGGCGCCTATCTCGGCAGCCAGGGCGGCGAGGCGTTGGGCGGTTCCCTGGGTAAGTCGCTGTTTGGTGGCAAAGATGACAAGCCTGAAGAAAAACCGGCAGCACCGATCACGCCGTTATTGATGGCGCCGCGCCCTGGTCCGGCGGTTCCCGGCTTGGCCGCCATGGGTCAGTCCTTCAATGGGGCGAACGGTTCCGGCACGTTGCTGATGGCTCAAGCGTCGGCCCCGCAAGGGCCAGTGCTGGGCGATGTCGCGCGCTCATTGGCCGTTCAGGCGCCGGCCAAGCCGGCGGCCGTGGCCATTCAGCCCAAGGAGCCAGAGAAGCCGGCACCGACCAAAGTGGATCAGCAGTTTCAGTACTCGCTGAACATGCCGGTCACGGTGCAGGGGGATGTCAAAGATCCGCAACGCATGGCCCAGGACCTGATGCCGCACATGCAGCGGATGATGGCGGATGCCGCGAAACAGAACGCCGCCAAGCTGTACGACGAACCCCACGTTTAAGGAGGCCTCATGGCTTATATGGAACAGTTGCAATCGGGCCTCAAGTACCTGGTGGAAGCGGGGGAAGCTGGCCGGCGCAGTGCGGACGGCATGCTGGGGCCGGTCAACGGCGCGATCAGCGAAATCACCGGCGCGGCGTCCGAGCTGGAAAATATCCCGTTTGTGGGGCCGGCTATCGGGGCCAAGCTTCAGCGGGTGATGCGCGGCGTAGATGCCGCTCAGGCCAAGGTCGGCCAAGTGGTGGCGGTGTACGGCCGTGCGACCCGGGCGGCCACTGAAGTACAGGAACGGTTGGGCACGCTGAAAGAACAGGCGGGCAAGGCGGCGACGGCGATCAACAACATCGCCGGCAAGGTCAGCCCGTCGCTGGCCAACATCGTGCCCACCAGCTCCTTTGCCGTGGATGCAACGCCGGCGCCGGAAGCGGTGAAGCCGTTCCCGCACTTGCTGATCATCCAGCCTCGTGACCCCAAGTTGCAGCCCTACTATTTCAATCTGGACACGGCGGCTTTCGACGAGCTGAGCCGCTCGACCGAATTTCGCTGGGCTTCCCAGGAACGGTTGTCGCGCCGTCCGGCGCAACAGGCCGTTGGAATGGGGGAGGAAAAGCTAACGCTCAAAGGGACGATTTACCCGGGTTTCAAGGGTGGCCTCAAGCAGCTTGATACGTTGCGCACCATTGGCGCCAGGCTTCAGCCGCTGACCCTGACCACCGGCTATGGCGAGGTGATTGGGACCTGGTGCCTGAAGACTATCAACGAGGAGCAGGGCGCGTTATTGCACGGCGGGATTCCCCGTAAACAAGGTTTCACACTGGAGTTTGCGCGCTATGGCGACGACATGCAGAACGTCTGATGGGGACATGCTCGATGTCATTTGCCACAACGTCTATGGCCATCTGAACGGCAGCACCGAGGCGGTGCTGGATGCCAATCAGGGACTGGCGGACGAGCCCCAACCCTACCGCGCTGGGGTGGTGATCGTGTTGCCGGATCTGCCCAGCCCGACCGAGGAGGGGATTAGCTTGTGGGTTTGACCTTGGGCGGCACCGCCGCCGGCGGCCTGCTGCGTTACGCGTAACGACACTTTGTTTTTTGACCCGCCTTGTGCGGGCTTTTTTTTGGACAAAATCCATGACTCCCACTTTTCGAATCGTTGCCGATGGCGCCGATGTCACGGCGCTGATCAATGATCGGCTGTTGTTGCTGCGCACCTCTGACAAGCCGGGCATGGACTCCGATGAGTTTGAGTTGCGCATTGATGACCGTGATGGCCAGGTGCAGCTGCCACGGCGCGGCAGCTCTATCGAGATCTACCTGGGCTATGCGGAAACGTCCCTGACGCGCCTGGGGCGTTACGCGGTGGACACGGTCGAAGTGTCGGGTCCGCCGGACACCATCGTGATCAAGGGCAAGGCCAGCGACATGCGCGGCAGTGGCAAGACCATCCGTAGCGGAAGCTGGGAGGGCGTGCCGCTGTCGAAGATCGTGGCCGACATCGCTGCGCGTAATGGCTGGCAGCCGGTGTGTCCGGTGACGACGAAGGTCGCCCGGGTAGATCAGCTCAGTGAGTCCGATTTTAATTTCATCACGCGCCTGGCTAAGCAATACGACTGCACGGCCAAGGTCGCTGACGGCAAGCTGTTGGTGATGCCGCGTCAAGGCGGGCAGACCGCCAGCGGCAAGGCGTTCGGCGCGATCACTCTGACGCGTAGCGACCTCAGTCGCTGGCAGTTCAGTCTGGGCGACCGTAATTCGCACAAGGCTGTGGCGACCAAGCACCAGAACAAGAAGGACGGCAAGCTGTCGGTCGTCACCGTCGACAACAACGACGCCCCGGCTGGCTTGCCGGCGGTGCATACCGACCGGCATATCTACCCGAACAAGACCGCCGCCGAGTCGGCCGCGAAGGCACGTTTGGCGGCGTTCAATCGCTCTACCGCTGACGTTCGCCTGGAGATGCCCGGCCGGACGGACATCTTTGCCGAGCGCCCCATCAACGCACAGGGTTTCAAGGTCGGCCTCGATGGTGAGTACTTGGCGGATTCGGTCGAGCAGGTTTACACCCAAGCCGGCTGGTCGACCACCGTCGAGTGCAATGCCGGCAAGCAAGGCAAATCCAAAGGCAAGAAAAAGAAAGACACGAAGCCGCTCAAGGTTATGAGCGTCCAGAAGTTGTAACGCATCCCATCGCCGCTTGAATGCGGTTTTTTTACGTCTGGAGTGTTTATGTCCGTCACTGAACAACAGCTACAACGCATCATGCCGAACGCCCGCCGCCAAGCGGGCGTTTTTGTTTCGGCCCTCAACGCGGCGATGCTCCGCCGGCAGATCAATACACCTCAGCGTCAGGCGGCGTTCCTGGCCCAGCTCGGTCATGAGTCGGGTCAACTGCAGTACGTCCGCGAACTGGGCGGTGATCAGTACTTGAGCAAATACGATACCGGCAATCTGGCGGTGAAACTGGGTAATACCCCGGAAGCTGACGGCGATGGCCAGCGCTATCGCGGTCGCGGTCTGATTCAGATCACCGGACGTAACAACTACCTGCGCTGCAGCTTGGCGCTGTTTGGTGATGAGCGCTTGTTGCGCACTCCTGAGCTGCTCGAGCTGCCGCAATGGGCCGCCGAGTCGGCCGCGTGGTTCTGGTGGGTACGTGAGCTGAACGCCCTGGCAGATCGGGGTGAGTTCGAGGCGATCACCCGCAAGATTAACGGCGGGCTCAACGGCCTGGCGGATCGGCTGGAGTTGTGGGGGCGGGCGAGGGCAGTGCTATGCGTTTTGTCGACCTGATCCCTGCGCCGTATCGGTTACTGGCCAGCGGCGCGCTGCTGATGGTATTGGCCGGTGGATCGGCTGCGTTAGCGTGGCAGGTTCAGGATTGGCGTTACGGCCAGCAGCTGGAGCAGCAAGCCCGCCTGCAGGCGGAAAGCCTCAGTCAACAGACACTGGCAGCGGCCGCGCAGCAACAAGCCGAGCAGGCTAAACGTCTCGCCCTCGAGCGCCGGCTTTCCGCCAGTGAACGAACCCATTACCGAGCCTTAAGCGATGCCCAACGTGATCAAGGTCGCCTGCGCGACCGCCTTGCCACTGCTGATCTGCGCTTGTCAGTCCTACTCGACACCACCGATTCAGCCAGCGGCACCACAGTGTCAGCCGCCACCACAGCCGGCGGCGTGGTTCATGGAGCCACAAGAGCCCAACTTGACCCAGCGCATGCTCAACGAATTATCGGCATCACCGATGCCGGCGACCAAGGATTGATCGCCCTGGCGGCCTGTCAGGCCTACGCCAAAGAAGTCTCAACACCGAAGTAAAAAGAGCGGCCGGGGTGGATGCGTCAACATCCAATCCGGCCGCCGTCCCTGCAGAATGTCCCTGCAAGTCTAGCCAAGGCTCTCGCTTCGTGCACAAAGCGCGGCGAGCCTAGCACCTGTCTATCTATACAGTAAAGGTCTTGCTTTCAATGTCTACACCCATCATCCCTTGGATGGGCGGCAAACGCCGCCTGGCCGACCGTCTCATTCCGCTCTTCCCACCTCACGAATGCTACGTCGAAGTCTTTGCCGGCGGTGCCGCGCTCTACTTCATGCGACCCCAGGCCGCGCCCGTGGAAGTCCTCAACGACATCAATGGCGACCTGGTGACGCTGTACCGTGTCGTGCAGAACCACCTCGAAGAGTTCGTGCGCCAGTTCAAATGGGCGCTCAGCTCGCGCCAGGTGTTCGAGTGGCAGAAGATGACCCGCCCCGAAACCCTCACCGACATCCAGCGCGCTGCCCGATTTTTCTACCTGCAGCACCATGCCTTCGCCGGTAAGGTCACCGGGCAAACCTTCGGTACCGCTACCACTGGGCCGGCCATCAACCTGCTGCGGATCGAGGAAAACCTCTCGGCCGCCTGGCAGCGTCTGTCCGGTACCTACGTCGAAAACTTGCCATGGCTTGAATGCGCCGAGCGCTACGACCGTGCCCATACCTTCCACTACATGGACCCGCCTTATTGGCAGACCGCCGGCTATGGGGTGGACTTTCCGTTC
Source organism: Pseudomonas sp. 6D_7.1_Bac1 (assembly GCF_025465945.1). Taxonomy (GTDB): domain Bacteria; phylum Pseudomonadota; class Gammaproteobacteria; order Pseudomonadales; family Pseudomonadaceae; genus Aquipseudomonas. Next base: position 111,090 of record NZ_JANLNW010000071.1, read on the forward strand.
GAGAATTACGAGCGCATGGCCGACTTCATGCGCCGCTGCAAAGGCAAGGTGATGGTCAGCATCAACGACCATCCGGACATCCGTCGGGTGTTTGAGGGCTTTCACTTCGAGATGGTGGACATTCGTTATAGCAACACCAACCAAAGGCAGTGGAAGGCCGAGGTGTGTGGGGAGTTGGTGATCATGAATTGGGAACCGGCAGTGCTAGGAGGATTGTTCTGACGCACCCTATGCGCTTGGGGGCGTTGATGGCACACTGCCTTTTACCACTCAACTTATAGGGACTTAAGGTTGGCATCTCTCATTGAAGCTTTGGATTGGCTGCCTCGTCATTTTGGTGGATTGGCTCCCTCAGCAGAGCATGTAATTCCTCGAGGTTATTATTCACCTGGTTTTATTGCGGTTCTGGCGGCTTACCTTAATCACAAAGGCGTAAAGCCGGAGTCGCTCACCTATGCCTGCGAGCAGAACCAGGGATATCTTGCGGCTGTAGGTCTCTCGAAAGCACTGTGGGGGATTGATGACTACCAATTTGAGCGCAGAAATGCTGGGGTTAACTATGCTCCTTTGACCCCGCTCGCGTCTCAAGATGCCGTGGATCAGGCTACGACACAGATCAATAGCTGTTTGAGGGCATACGCTGCACAAGGTGCTGCTGACTACAGCAAAAGTCCTGCTTTCAAAGATCTGACACATGTTGTCGGGGAGCTGCATGACAACGTCTGGTCGCATGGCCTGAGTACGGGATTCTCTACGGCTCAGCGGCAGCTGCTTCGTAAAGGGGCGACCGATCACGTTATTGAGTTTTCCCTTGCGGACTGCGGTATAGGTTTCTTGGATGAGTTGAAACGCTCAGGAATTCAGGGTATCAAATCGCATCAGGAGGCGATTGATTGGTGCGTTCAAGAAGGAAATTCGAGCAAGCTTGCGACGAAGGTTGACGCTTGGGCGCAATCAGTTCCGGAAGATTTCCTGGGCAGCAGTCCTTTTGGAGGCGCTGCCATTTGTCCGGCTGGCAACGGAAATCATCACCAAGGGTTAGGTTTGGCGAAGCTGGTGGAGCTTGCGCAAAAGTACAAAGGGGTCCTATATTTAGCCTCAGGTAATTGCGTTATGCGGATGCTGCATAATGGAGCGATCAAATACCGGCCTTTACATAATCCATGGAAAGGTGTAGCAATCTCGCTCTCGATTAAAGAATCCAGTTTCATGTCCGCTAAAGCGGCTGAACCTGATGACGTGGATGACATCATGAATTTACTGAGGAGGTGACCATGGAAGCGTATACCTTTCAGCACTCGGACTTAGCGTCACGAACTCTAGCTTCGCGGGAGCGCTCAAGTCTGACCAGAGAGCTTGCTAGCAGTGAGCAGGTTGTAATTGATCTGAAGGAAGTGGAGTCGATTTCTGAGTCCTTTGCTGATGAGTTATTCGGCGTTTTGGTGATGGAGAGGGGTTTTGACTTCGTCATCAAGCATGTAAAGATCATTAATGCTGCTGACGATGTTCTGCGTTCAATCGCCATAGCTATGAAGCGGCGGTGTTCGGCCGCAGCGTAGGATAGGATCTGTAGAAGAACCCGCCGATGCGGGTTTTTTTGTGCCTGTTTTTTGAAAAAACTCATTAGGATCTTGATTGGATTAGCTCCGGTCCGTCGTTTCTTACATTTCCCACGGCCTGACTGACCCTAAACCACTCGAAGGTTTCCGAAGGCTCACTCTGATGTAACAGCATCAGCTCGGCGCGCTCCTTTGGTGTGGCCATGTCCAGCCATTCTCTGGCCAATTCAGGCGCTAGCACCACTGGTCGCCGGTCATGGATATCCACCATACCGCCGGCGCTGTCGGCGGTGATGATCACAAAGCCGTCATGCTCTTCAGGGCCTTCATCGGCGTCGGGGAATTGGCCAATGACGGCACACAGAATCGGTGCGCCATCCCGGCGCCGAATGAGATAGGGTTGCTTCTTTGGTCCGCCTTCATCGACCCATTCGAACCAGTTGTCGATGGGTGTGATGGCGCGGTGTGGCCAGATCGCCCGAAAGAATGCGCCGTGCGCGACCTTCTCGACCCTGGCATTGATCGGTGCTGCGCGATCCTTCGCCCAGTGCGGACGCCATCCCCAGCGCACCCGGTCAGCGTGCAGGGTGTCGCCTTCGATGTGGAACAAGGCAACCTGCGTCGACGGCGCGACGTTGTACCGTTCGAGCGGCTGCTCACCGACGGTGCTGACCAGGGCATTGGGCATGCTCAGCGCCGCAACGAAGTCGTGGATGCCGCGGTACTGGGAAAGTCGTCCGCACATTGCCTCGTCCTCACGTAGTGCTTTCAGCGTAGACCAGTGAATACCTGCTTCGTTACAAACCCTTTGCCGACGCAAGTCGGGCAATCGTCGCGTTGTCCGAAATGATCAAGGCAGGACGGGCAAGTGTGAAACCTTGCCAGGTCGAGAAGCGGGCGTGCCTTTTCGAACGTGCGGAGATTGTGGTTCTCTTGGGCGACTTGGGCTGTGTCGACCAGGGCACGGTACAGGTCGGGATCCTCGATCGGCTTGTAAATGACACCATCGACAACTCGCTGAGTCTCGACGAGGTCGCACACCGTTCCGTCAGGCATGGTCAGTGTGAGGCCTGTAATTCTCGCAATTGCGCAGGATGTATTGAACACCAGGTTTGCTCCGTCGGCATCCGGATAAACTTTGCCGTCATAGCTAGTCCGGCACGGGTCGGCAAGTGAGCTTGCGAAGTCGAAAATGGATCGACCGATACGTCCGAATAGTTCGGTTGTCCCATGCGCCACAACGTCATAGGAAGAGGCGCCACAGTAGCGTGGCGGCGAATCATGCAGTTCCTCGACGACGTGCCAATAGGCGGCGTTCGCCAGTTCATCCATATCGAATTGCTCAAGCTTGTCGATCAAGCCTTCGGCGGCTAGGCCCTTGCTCATGGAGTGAAGAGTCTGGCGATACGCCTCCGGGTTTTGAATTCGGAAGGAGGGGTTGTCGAGGGTCGAGCGCCACTGCTGAAGTCTCAGCGCTTTTGCCTGGTCGAAATTCATGGGGACTAATTCACTGCACATACACTGGTTTTATGTACAGTAATTCAGCCGTGTGATTGCGGCGAGGGTTGGGCGACGAACAGCAGCTTTTAGGCGTCCGGAATTCGCTCATCGGACCTGGTACTGTCAGATGCTCCCCCTGGTCACATGTTGCGTATCGCGTCATTCTCGTCAAGTACGAACTCTAGTCCAATGCCCACTTCCTTTAGCACCTCTGCTGCACGATCAATGAAGAACTCGCCTTGCTCTGGCAGCTCATACAAGCCGTTGATGCGAATGATGGGGTGCTTCCCAAGTGCGTTGGGGATCTCGGTGTAGATCTCGCCGCTCTCGATGAATGCAACGTAGGTATTGAGCTTGTCTTGAAGCAGTTGCAGGTGTTCGCCTTGCTCAGCTTTCCCGCCCCATTCAAGGTGGTCAGAAATATACAACACCACGTTGTCAGGTTCCCAAGTGGGGATTGCCCAGATATCAATCACCTGTGGATTTGTAATGGACATGTCTGCTCCCTCAGGGTTTTGGTCGAACAATTTCGACTCTGGTTGGTGGGATTACGGTGCCCCCGGGAAAGCCGGGTTTCCCTTTGCCTACAACGACTGCACCGCTTTCTTCGATCTCTGGATACGCCAGTTTTTGGTTACGAGTCAGTGGCGCTGTATCAGACGATTTGCATTCGATGCAGGAAATGTTGCCGTCTGCATCCCGCCCTAGCATATCGAATCTCGTGCGTACTCCGCTTTTGGTCTTGGCCGTCACTTCTCGGCCCACTTCGGGCGTTGTTTCGCGTAGCTCGTCGTACTTGGAGTCTTCAAAGGCCTTGCCCTTCTCCTTGTTCTTCTCCAACTGCGTACTGAGCACAATGTAGATTGGCTCAATGCCCGAGTCAGGGAACCAAATAATTGCATCTTGGAAGTCAGGGGGATGCGCAGGATTCGCCAGCACCGTGTCAGATTGTGCTGTCGGTGGGTACACCCAAACAGGTGGCAACTGTGGGGCGCCTTCCAGTGCAGGAATACCTAGTACACCGTCAGGGCTTGCCGCTGGCGTCCAAGTGAGCCCAATGCCGTTGCCAATGTCAGCAACAAATTTCTCGCCGACTTTCTCGCCCTTGATGATGGGGACATTTTCCCATTCCGCTTTACCGCCCGTGTAGAAGCCGTAAGCGTTAACGGAGCCGTCCGGCAATGTCTTCACGTTGACCCGCACACGGGTGCGGCCAGTTTCAAGCGTTGCGTACTGGTCGTTCGTGTAGAAGGCGCTGTCGGGTGAAATACTGGTGTTCGGTATCAGCATCCCAACCGTACCCATTACAAAGCCAGAAGCAACAACGCCTGATCCTTTTAGCAGGCTCAGTGACAGCGACCCACCAAGACGTTGAGCAATTGCACTGCCAGTAGCAGACCCGCCCACCAGTTGCAGTGGGGTGCCTTGGGCGGTAATTGTGGCCCCGGTGGCCAGCACTGCCCACAACCCGTAGTCGGCCAGTTTCTCAACAGGCACAAACCCGGCTGGGTTCTTGTGATTGATTACGCCGTCAGGGAGGTTACAGCTCTTGGCGAACACACAGCCCATGGTGTCGGGCTTGTCTTCTGGCTTCGGTGCAAGGTCTTTGTATTCCGCCCAACGCTGGGCATTGATATCAACAGGCTCTACGCCGCTGTTGTGACTAGCCGAGTTGGGCAAAGCTGGTTTGGGCACATAACCGGACATGCAGCTTCCTTTCGTCCTTGGGGAATTCCAGCCTGTAGCTGGGCAGCATCGACGTTACCGGGAAGCTCAAGCACTGGCTGTAGGACAATTCCTAATTGCAGTGCTGAATGTTCCCAGATCCATGTCATCGCAGGGAACGGATGGTAACCGCACTAGCATGAGGGTTTGAATGGTGGCATTTTGCGCACCCGCTGCCATCGTTATGAAAGTTGGCTTCTGGCTGATTGCAATCATCATTGCGGGCCGGGCACAGGTAATTGGAGTGATCTCAGAACTGGGCAGTGGGCGCTTTCGAGCAATGGTAAGTCGCGGGAGCGCTGCCATATACCACGCCATCATCGTAATAACGATAGTCGCCGTTTAGCCGGTTCAAAGTGTGATGCTCCAACGTTGGCTTGCCAGTCACCGGGTTTTGAACGCCAGAAGTCCATTTGACCTCGTCCTCGGTGACGGCTGCGGCCAGTCCATTCGCTGCTTTCAAAGCAATATCTAGATGGATCGTTGTTGTAAAGCGCTGTCCGTAAATCTCTGCCTCGCAAAGCAAGTCAAGTGGCCCGGTAGTGGGGGCGGCGGCCGAAGAGGCAGAAGAGGCAGAAGAGGCGGGAGTGTTTGGTGTTGGCTCTTGTGAAGAAACTACCAGGCCAGCTGCCTTTACAACGGCGATCGCCTTTTCCAGAGGGATGGGCTTTTCAGAGCCCAGGATGCAACTTTGAATGTCGTCAAATTTGCGGTCGCACCCGCTTAGGGCTAGCAACATGCAGGCTCCTCCGAGAATAGTTATTTTTCTCATATGATCTCCATTGAAAAATTAAGGGCGTATGGCGCAAAGCCAACTACTCGATCATATGGAAATCGTCACGTTTCCTGGGATCCGTGGTTCCACCTCGGCAGTTTTGGCCGCGCATAGGCTTCAGTCCTGGAAGAAAGACCAGGCCTTCCGCTTCTAAGGCGAACGACAAGGCTTGCATCGTGACCTGTCGCAATGTCCGCCGGCCTTCTTCAAGCTCTCTGATTGCCTTGACTGAAACCCCGGACCGGAATGAGAGTGCCTCTACTGACCAATTCAGCATGGCGCGAGCAGCGGCGCAGTGGACTGTCGAGAAGGACAACGGTAAATCATCTAATGAAGGGCCGGGTCCCCATTCGATTCCCGCTTCCTTCAGCGCTCTGATCTGCTGCAGGTCGATAATTTTCCCCGCCATTGCACAATCTCCCGAGTGCTGTTTATTTGTACAGTAAAGCACGGAGCGCAAGACGATGATAGTGCGTCACGATGAACCTGGACGAGTCGCCGTGGTACGGAATTGGGGGGGCGTGCAGCTAATGATGTGGTGATCGCGGGGATGATTCAGGAAGAGCTGAGGGTCTAGATGCTGGTGTCTGTTCAGTTCATTCGGAGTCTGCGAAAAACAGAAACAGGCACCTTAACAGACACCTAGTTGACGCGGGGAAGGCTGGAGGCCTTGAAAACAGTGGAGCGGGTGAAGGGAATCGAACCCTCGTTATCAGCTTGGGAAACTGATATCGGAGTGACGATTAACGACGAATCATGTTCGCAAGTTTCGATCCGAGATAATCAGCGACGAGAATGGAGAACTCTTGCGCGCGTTCAGTTGGAATGATGCCTTCTTTCGGAATACCCATTGACTCGCACGCATGTTCGAAAGCATTGCTGGTCTCTCGCTCTAGGTATCGAGATTGATTGCGCTTATAGATGATACCGAATCCCTCATCGAGGGCGGCGGTATAGGTTTCATCCGTCACCGCTTGATTGATCCGGATCAATTCTAGCTCATCGTCGGACAGATTGAGGTCGACGCTAAGGTCGAGGCCAGTGCCGTTTGCGGGGTTAAAGGCGTAAGTAGTATTTACTGTGGGGCCATCATATTGTTCACTCAGGATCACTACGATCCGTGACATGGAAAAATACTCAACATATCCTAGAAGTTGCCGCTTAGAGGGGATGCCGACAACGCTAACGCAATTAAAGGCGTGCGTTGACGGTCGATTCGCGATCAAGTCGCGCAGATAAAAAAATGCGTAAGGTGGCGTTACGGTATCGTTCTTCAAGTATTGCATAGCCGCATCGCAGGATTGAGCACTCACGCCAGCAGCTGCAGCCAATGCGACAGTAGTTTTGACCATTGAACGGCCGGCTAGCTCTCCGCCAAATTGCGCGGAAAAGGTCACGGGTGACTCCAGGGGCGTCTCTGTTACCGTCATGGCGCTCAAAAATGAATCCACATTCACCTTCGGATTCTTTTTTGCGGCCTGCTTGACCATTTTATGAGCTGTTGGCTTATCCCTTGCCGTTATATTTATTTTTATGCCTTTTTCGCCTGGCTCAGCCCTATAAGTGGCGTTCGAGATTGTCATGCTGCCATCAGGCAGCAAGAGGTAATTCTCACCATCGATAGTCTGAATCTTGATATTCGGTGGCGTCCCTCGTTCTCGATCAACGCCGTGCATCATCGCGAGGTGGGAAAACTGCTGCCAAATCTCAGCATCCCAGCTATCGCCCGAACGGCTATTGCAATCAATGCAGATGAACGATCGAATTTTCCGTCGACCACCGATCGAGTGCGGAATAATGTGCTCACGAGAGTCGTTGGCATATTCAATTCGCTTTTCGCAGAGCGCACAGCTGCTTGCGTTGTCCATGGCGGTTCCTTGAATAGGTGATAGCGCTTCTGGAAACAGTACCACGAAGAGAAGGGTAAGCCGCCCCTAGGTGGCGTTTGAAAATCTTAACTGGAACGAGAGGGAGTTAGGGCAAAATTAGGGCATATTCGAGACCGCTATAGGCAGCAGAAAGCCTTAAGTTTTCACTGAAAATGCCATATTCAATGGCCTTGAGTGTCCCTACTTTATAAAACACACAAAGCTCTGCTGTCCTCGTCGGGATGGCAGAGCTTTTTTCGTCTGGGTGGAAGGGTTGTCTGTTGTGAATGAGTTTTAGGATTGGAGGGCGCGGCACTGTCGACAAAGTTTGCCGGCGGAATTTGGTGAGGGCACCATCCGACTCACTCAGCTTTCTGTATTGGTGGTACAAAAATGGTACGCATTGAATTTGAAGTGGAATCTAAGCCTTTATTTACGGGCTGATGCTGGAAAGTCGTTCCCATCCATCATCGGAGCGACGGCGAAGCAACAGAGCAAATCTTGCCGATTGAATCTAGCTTCAAACACACCACACCTGCATCGGACATTTCCTGCAACCTGCATCGTTTTTAGCTGCTATATCGCCAATCACCTCAGCAGATAACCTTCCCCAGTCGCTGCAAAATCAGCGGCCGGATGTGGAAGTCCGTTCTATAGCTAAAGGCGCCCAAGCGCCCATAAACACATGTCGGCGTTTTTTTATGCCAACATTGTCGTGTTATGGCGGCTGTGCGCGGGGCACTCCCGAGTGCGCCGGGATCCTTTAGCACCCCGGTCTTCCACACCTGCGGACAGCTGCCACCCTCATGTGGAAGTGAGATTGGCAGTTCACTGAATTGCTAAAGGAGCTTCACCCATGAAAAAGATCACCCCCAATCCCCCCAATCCCCCCAATCCCCCCGAAACCCCAGCCGTTTCTGATTCTGCGGACCCCACCACCCACCTCTTCACCATCGCCCCCAACGTCGACACCGAAACCTTGCTGATCCACGCCTCCGAAACCCTCGCCTCCCTAAACGCCATGACCACCGACCTAGCCTTCGAGCTCGAAGGTTCGCAGCGCCATGTGGCGTTGGCGATGCAGCAGTTAGTGGTGCTGGGTGAATTGCTGGTGAACCGGGCGCTGGAACATCTCGACACGCCTGCATCGGCGTCGGCCACTCGCCACTGAGCGCTCACGCGGGTTCATTCAATGGAGGTTCTGTCATGGCTCGATACATGCCGATCACCGGTATTGACTGCACAATCCCATCCTTGCTGATCGACACCGAAGCGCCGGTCGATGTGCTGCACGACACGGCGGCGTATCGCATTCGCAGCGTGACGCAATTGCTGGAAACGCTTTCCCAGGGCGAGGGGATCAGTCGTGATGCGTTGCTGTTGCAGGACTTTGCGCGGGTGTTGGCGATTACGCTGCGCGATGGGTGTGATGTGATGGATGTGGTGGGGCGACGCTTGCACGCTCAGGTTTGATAGCCGTTACAAAAATGGGCGACCTCAACGGGTCGCCCCACATTCTTCGACAACGTGTTTTCGGTGTTGGCAGCCGGGCAATGTCGGGCGCTTCATGAGCTTCTTTGGCCCGATCAGTGCAGTCTTTGACATATTGATGTTCGCCTTGATGTGGTATGTGTTTGACGCCAACACGCTGGACCATCAAACCTGGCTTCTGCGAAAGGCTCAGGCTACCAAGGAGAGAGCTCATGCAAGCCATCGACAACATCAACCTGACCTCGCTGGTCGATACCCTGGTCAGCCTCAGCGCGGCGTTCATTCTGGGTGGGGTGATCGGTTTTGAGCGCCAGTTCCGTCAGCGCACGGCGGGGCTTCGAACCAATGTGCTGGTGGCGGTGGGGGCGGCGATTTTCGTCGACATGGCCAACCGTCTCGGTGGTGCCGAAGGGGCGGTTAGGGTGGTGGCCTACGTGGTGTCCGGTATCGGTTTTCTCGGTGCCGGCGTGATCATGCGCGAAGAGGGCAATGTCCGCGGTCTGAACACCGCAGCCACCCTGTGGGCCTCGGCAGCGGTCGGTGCGTGCGCCGGTGCCGACCTGGTGCTGGAAGCGGCGCTCGGCACTGTGTTCATCCTGGCGGCGAACACGCTGCTGCGGCCGATCGTCAACAACATCAACCGTCAACCGCTGGACGTGATCTCGGCCGAGGTGACCAATATCGTTTACGTCATCGCCCAGCGCTCCAGGCAAAAGGCCGTATTTGCCCTGCTCGAAGCCGAACTGGAGCGCAGCAACTACCCGGCCAGTGATGTCGATGTGCGCGCCTTTGGCAGCGACGAAGTGGAAATCGAAGCCACCCTGGCCACCACCTCGGTGGATGGCGACGAGCTGGATGCCCTCGTGGCGCGGATTTCCCTCTCACCCTTGGTGCAACAGGCGTTCTGGAGCCCGAGCACTACCGAGTGATGTCTTCTTTGGGAAATTTCCTACATTGCAGTAGGACGGATCCTTCCTAAAAATACATCCCCATTCGCCAGTATTCGCGCCTCGGATTTTCAACGTCTTTGAAAAACATGCAATCAGGCCGGTCAGGGTATTATCTGTCATGTCCCACAACCTGCCATGGTTGACAGCAGTGGCTGGGACGGTTCGCGCAGACCCCATGTGGCGAGCAGCGGACGCACTGAAAAGTCCGTGAAACTTCCTACACTGCACTCAGGGGCCTGCCCCTTGGGGTGACGCATGAACGGGTGGGGTCTTTTTCAGACCGGGATATTTTCCCCTTCGGCCCGTTCTGGCCCGTCTTACAGAGGTTTGTATGTATAAAGCGATGGTTGTGGACGATCACCCGTTCATTCGATCTTCAGTCAAGGTGCTACTGGAGCAAGAACACTTCGAGGTGGTCGCCGAGGCGGGCAACGGTGCCGATGCCGTGCAACTGGCCCGTCAGCATGCGCCTGACCTGATTGTCCTCGACATAGCGATGCCAAAGCTCGATGGGCTGGAGGTTATCAGCCGGATCAGCGCGCTGCGTCTGCCGAGCAGAATTCTCGTACTGACGTCGCAGGCGCCGCAGTTCTACGCCATGCGCTGCATGAAGGCGGGGGCCGCGGGCTACATCTCCAAGACCGAAGATACGGGCGAGTTGCTCAAGGCCATTTCGGCGCTCATGGGGGGCTATACCTTTTTCCCGAATCTGTCGTGCAGTTCGGTCCGTCGCAGCGATGTCCAGGCCACGGATCTCGAACTGATCCAGAGCCTGACGGACCGTGAACTGACGATCCTGCAGCAGCTGTCGAACGGCCTCAGCAACAAGCAGATCGGTGATGCCATGCTCCTGAGTAACAAGACCATCAGCACCTACAAAACCCGATTGATCGAGAAACTCAACGTCAAATCGGTGGTGTATCTGGCGGACTTTGCCAAACGTAACAATCTGATCTAGATGGCCTTTTTTCGAAATTTTGTGCTTGTGGCTGCGCTTGTACTTCTGTCACTGCCAGTCCGCATCGTGTTGGCCGAGCCGCAGCCCTATCACCTGCTGGGCCGTTCCAGTGTCGAGGGCTATCACGTTGAACTCAATGAAGACGACTGGCGTTGGCTGCGCAGCAAAGACAGGCTGGTGCTGGGGGCGTCGGCCCCGGAATATCCGCCATTCGGCATCAGCAACAATGGCAACGACTACGAAGGCCTGACGGCCGATTATGCGCAGCTGCTGGGTGAACTGCTGCATATCAAGGTTCAAGTGCTGCGCTACAGCTCACGCGAGCACGTCGTCGAGGCACTCAAGAAAGGGCAGGTCGACTTGCTCGGAACTGCCAACGACTTCGAGGCCGCGGACTCGCAGTTGGTGCTGTCCAGCGCCTATGCCGATGACCAGCCGACCCTGGTCAGTCGTATCGACGACACCCAGGACCTGACGCCGAATCTGGCAGGCAAACGGTTGGCGATGCTTTATCACTACCTGCCACCGGATCAGGTGCGGGCGTTTTATCCCAAGGCCCAATTGCAACTGTACCCATCGACGCTCAGTGCAATCGGTGCAGTCGCGTTTGGCCAGGCGGATGTGTACATCGGCGACGCCATCAGCGCCAACTACCTCATTCTCAAAAACTACCTGAACAACGTCCAGTTGGCCGACTTCTCGCGGATGGAGGTGAATAACTTTTCCTTTGCCTTGGCACGGGATAACCAGCGCTTGTTGCGAATCGTCAATGCGGCACTGGCAGTGATTCCAACGGAAGTGCGCCTGAGTATCCTGCGGCGCTGGAGTGCGGGCGGCGCGAGTCTCTCAGGAAAAAACCGGGTGCACTTCAGTGACAGTGAGCAGCGCTGGCTGGACACTCATCCACGGGTGCGCGTTGCCGTGGATGGCGGCTTTGTGCCGTTGTCGTTCTACAGTCGCGAGGGTGAGTTTCGAGGTGTGGCGGCCGATGTGCTGGCCAAGGTTGCACTGCGTACGGGCTTGAAGTTCGATATCCAGCAGGGTTCTTCGGTTCCGGAACTGATCGACAGGATCAAATCGGATCAGGCCGATCTGCTCGTGTCCCTGACCCCCAGTGTCGAGCGCGAAAACACGTTGCGCTTTACGCGTCCCTACTTGAACACGCCGTACGTGCTGGTTAGCCGGACATCCGCCGATGCCCCGACGACCCTGGACGAGATGATCGGTCGACGGCTGGCGCTGACCCTGGGCAGCCCTGTCAGAGAAATGGTTGCCGAGCGCTATCCGGGCGTTCGGCTACTGGTGGCGGACAACGCCCAGGCGGCCATGGCGATGGTCGCCAAAGGTGAAGCGGATGCCGCGATCAATCCCTTGATCATTGCGCGCTACATGATTTCCGGGCAGTACCGTGACCAGTTGCAAATCACCAGCACCGTCGGGACCTCATCGGCGCACATGGCCTTTGCTACGGCACGCGGCACGCGGGAGCTGCATTCGATTCTGGACAAGGCCTTGTTCAGCATTCCCCCGGAAGAATTGGACGAACTGACCAATCGTTGGCGCAGCGAAGCCGTGGTCGATGACAGCTACTGGTTGCGTTACCGGGCGACCATCATCCAGGGGTTTGTCATCGCCGGTCTGCTGTTGCTGGTGGCGTTGGGCTGGATCGGTTATCTGCGAGTGTTGATGCGCAAACGCGAGCAAGCCGAGCGCGCGCTCAATGATCAGCTGGAGTTCATGCGCGTGTTGATTGATGGAACGCCCCATCCGATCTACGTCCGCGACCGCCAGGGGCGTCTCATGGCATGCAATAACGGCTACCTGGAGGTGTTCGGAGTTGAGCGCGACGCGGTCATTGGCAAAACCGTGATTGGCGGTGAACTCAAGAGCGTGACCGAGGCCAAGGCATTTCACGAAGAATACTTGCAGGTGATGGCGGAGGGGTTGCCACGGGTGCGGGACCGGAAACTGACGCTGTCTGAATCCGATGTGCGGACCATTTATCACTGGATGCTGCCGTATCGTGGCAGCGACGGTCAGGTCAATGGAATGATCGCCGGCTGGATCGACGTCAGTGAGCGTCAGCGGCTGCTCGAACAATTGCGTGAAGCCAAGGATGAGGCCGATGAAGCCAATCGCGCCAAAACCACGTTTCTGGCCACCATGAGCCATGAAATCCGTACGCCCATGAATGCGGTGATCGGCATGCTTGAGTTGGCCATGAAAAAAGCCGATCAAGGGATCATGGACCGCTTCGCCATCGAGGTGGCGTCGGGGGCGGCGCGGGGATTGCTGGAGTTGATCGGCGATATTCTGGACATTTCCAGAATCGAGTCCGGTCACCTGTCGCTGGCCCCCGAGCGTGCCAACTTGCGTGCACTGGTGGAATCGGCAGCGCGGATATTCGAAGGGCTGGCACGGCAAAAGCATTTGCACCTGCAGCTGGATGTGGACGGCGGGGCCAACCGCGACGTGTTGATCGACCCGCTGCGTTTCAAGCAAGTCGTTTCCAACTTGTTGAGCAATGCGATCAAGTTCACGGCAGAGGGGCAGGTGCGCTTGAGTGTGCGGGTCAAGCCTGGCAGCGATGATCAGCGCCTGGCTGTCGTGGTGCGCGTCGAGGACTCCGGCAGCGGCATTTGCGTCGAGGACCAGCAGCGGCTGTTCAGTCCGTTCAGCCAGGCCAGCAATAATATTCAGTCGGCGCGCAGTGGGGCGGGTCTGGGGCTGATGATCAGTCGCACATTGTGCGAAATGATGGGGGGGCAGTTGGTGTTGTCCAGCGTGTTGGGGCAGGGCACGCAAATTGAGGTGACGCTGGAGCTGCCCATCCTGACGCCCCTGGCGAGCGAGGCAGTCATCGGGAGGCAGCCTGCGCCTCAGGGCCAGATGTTGAACATCCTGGTCATCGATGACTACCCGGCCAATCGCCTCCTGCTGTCACAGCAATTGACGTACCTGGGGCATCGGGTCAAGGAAGCGCAAGACGGTGCCCATGGTCTACGGGCCTGGCGCAGCCAGCATTTCGATGTGGTCATTACCGACTGCAATATGCCCATCATGAACGGCTACGAGCTGACGCGTGCGATCCGCGACGAGGAGCGTACCCGAGGTATCGTGCCAGGCTTGATTCTAGGCTTCACGGCCAACGCTCAACCCGAGGAAAAGACCCGTTGCCTCGATGCCGGAATGGACGGTTGCCTGTTCAAGCCCATCAGCCTGCAAGATCTGAGTGCCCGACTGGCGAGCGTTGCCCCGGACACCGTACCGGTGCCGGCCGAAGAAGATCGGCGCGAGTCTGGCGACGCCATCGACCTGACCAACCTCGAGCAATTGACTCGGGGTGACGAGGCGTTGATCAAGAGCCTGTTGGCGGATCTGGCCCGCAGCAATGAAGAAGATATGTCGCGGCTGCTGAAACTGTTCACCCAACATGACTTGCCTGCACTGGCCGATCTGGCTCACCGGGTAAAGGGCGGTGCGCGGATCATCAAGGCGCAGGGGTTGATTCACTGTTGCGTGAGTCTGGAAGCCGCCTGCGAGGGCTTCGATGCCGAGCAGCTGACGGCTGCCGTGGATGCGTTGCAACAGGCGATGGAGCGGTTGGCCGAGACGTTGGAACAGCTTGCGCACTAGGTTCTGTACGAAAATAAGTGGCGAGATGTTTAAGGGGGCTGGATCAAATAAATTCGCCAATAAGCTTCTTTGGGAAATTTCCCACAGGTGCTGGGATGTTTCCTAGTTAAGTCCGCGCGATGTACCGGAATAATTGCGCCCTCTTTTTATAACGCGGGCCGCCGAGATGACACTGCCGATCAGGGTTCTGGTGCTTGAAGATCATTCCTTTGCACGTGCTGTTGCGGTCAACACGCTCAAGCAGTTGGGGTGTCGCGAAGTGTTCCAGGCCTGTGACGGCGCCCAGGCACTGGCGGTTCTGCAAGAGGTCGGAGCGGTGGATATCGCCTTGTGCGATCTGTGCATGGAAGGCATGGATGGTCTGGAGTTTTTCCGGCGGGTAGGACTCTCGGGGCTGGTCGGGTCAATCATCATCTGCAGTTCACTGTCGGCCGACTTGCGTCGTGCGGTACGCCAGATTGTTTCCCTGTCGGGGCTCAGGCTGTTGGGGGATGTCGGTAAACCCTTGCATTCGCAGGCGCTGGCACAATTGCTGGAAAAACACCGCAGTGCTCCCCGCAATGATTTGATACCTGTGCACGTGTCGGAGCAGGCCTGTGAAAGCGAGGTGCGAAACGCCTTGAGCGACGGGCAACTGCAACCGTTCTACCAGCCAAAATTCAACCTGTTGACCGGTGAAATCTGCGGTGTAGAAGTGCTGGCCCGCTGGCTGCATCCGTTCAAGGGCATCTTGTCGCCGGCCGTGTTCATGCCGGTACTGGAGCGCTTTGAGTTACTGGATGAGTTGTTATTCACCCAGATGGACCAGGCATTGACGCTGCAACGGCAAGCGCGGGAGCAAGGATTTACGCTCAATGTCGCCTTCAATCTGCATGCTCAGCAGCTGACCCATCATCAACTGACCTCCTCCATCGAAGGTATTCTGGCGTTGCACGATGCGCGCGGTTGCGGATTGACGTTCGAACTGACCGAAAGTG
This sequence comes from Pseudomonas sp. 6D_7.1_Bac1, assembly GCF_025465945.1. Taxonomy (GTDB): domain Bacteria; phylum Pseudomonadota; class Gammaproteobacteria; order Pseudomonadales; family Pseudomonadaceae; genus Aquipseudomonas. Next base: position 126,529 of record NZ_JANLNW010000071.1, read on the forward strand.
GTTTGCTGGAAGCCCCGGCTACCAGCCTCGAGAACCTGGTGCGCCTGCGAATGATGGGCAGCCGGTTGTCCATTGATGACTTCGGCACCGGGTTTTCGTCGTTGCAGCGTCTGTGTCAGTTGCCGTTCAACGAGATCAAGCTCGACGGTGAATTCGTGCGCACGCTCGAAGATGAACCGCGTTGCCTGGCAGTGATCAGCAGCACCCTGGCGCTGGGCGAGGCGTTGGGCATGTCGGTGGTGATCGAAGGTATTGAAACCAACGAGCAGCGCCAGCAGTTGCTGGCCCTGGGTTGCACCCAGGGCCAGGGTTATCTGTTTGCACGACCCATGAGTGGCGCCGACTTACTGCGCTGGCTGCCGGTTTCATCGGTGTCACGGCAAAAAAATTAATTGTAGATGGAACTGTTTCTTTCAGAACAGTCCTACAGAAACCCCGCGGCAATGCCTTTAGTCTCTCGCACTCTTGAAATGGCTGGGTGCATTCCGGCCGCACTTTCATTGCAGAGTTAGTCAACTATGCCGAATAAAGCGTTACGTATCCTGATCGCCGATGAGCAGCATTTTCATCGCATGAAAATCGAGCGCAGTTTGAACCAGCTCGGCTATTACCGGATCGCTCCCGTGCACTCCCTTGAAGAGTTGCTCAGCGTTGTCGAATACGGCTGCGAGCCTTTTGATCTGGTGATCATCAACGCAACCTTGTGTTCCGGTTCCGGTCTGGACCCGCTGGCTTTCTGTCAGGACAACCAGCAAATCCGCCATGCGTTGATCTACGACGCGGAGCAGGCTGGATTGCCAGCCTTGTTCGCCGTGCAGCGGCACAATGTCCGGATCAGCCAGGCCCGCGTACCGGACCAGGAGACCCTCGAAGGACTGATGAACCGCGTCGATAGGCCTGTTCCCCTTTCCGAGCGTGGACACTCGTGGTCGTGTGGTGGCCTGCGCGCCTGAGTCGCCTGAACTCCGCGCTACCGTTCGTCGGTACTGTCAACTCTGACAGGTAGTTTCGCGTCTTCTCTCGTGCAACAGTCGTTGCGCGGCCGTTGTGCCAGCCCAGGTCACCGCCTTGGGCGGTGCGTCGGGATCCTCGAGCGTTTCTACAGGAGTTGCCATGCCTTCAGCGCTGATCGTGGATGATCATCCGGTTATTCGGGCCGCCGTCAAAATGGTGCTTACGCCGCTCAAGGACTCTAAACACAGAGTGATGTTTCGGACCATTCTGGAATCTTCCAATGGTGCTCATGCGCTGCAAATGATCCGTGAGCATTCACCCAATCTGGTGGTGCTGGATCTGAGCATGCCCAAGCTTGGTGGGCTGGACCTGCTGAGCCGTTTACAGCACGATCGGTTGCCTTGCAGGGTTTTAGTCTTCACCTCCTATGAGCCAAGGTTTTATGTCCAGCGCTGCATGAGGGCCGGGGCCTTGGGTTTCGTCGCGAAAACCAATGACCTGGATGACCTGCGTAAAGCCGTTACCGCGTTGATGTCTGGCTACACGTGTTTCCCTCAAGTGGACACCGACTCAGTGAACCTGGGCGATCTGCAACTCAACGAGTTGCAGATGATCGAGAAACTCTCCGACCGTGAGCTGACCATTTTCCAATACCTGGCACGTGGCTCCAGCAACAAGAATATTGCCGAGGTCATGCTCCTCAGTCACAAGACCGTCAGTACCTACAAAACCCGCTTGATCACAAAGCTCAATGTGAAATCCCTGGTTCACCTGAGGGATTTCGCCAAACGCAATAAACTGATCTGAATGCACATGAGCGTAAGAGCCTGGCTGGTCGTGCTGACAGTGTTCAGTTCATTCTGGTCGCTGGACAGCTTCGCGGCAAAACCACAGCTGCTGAAACTGCAGGGGCGTTCGGCTGTCGACGGTTACCAGGTCGAACTGGAGGAGGCCGACTGGCGCTGGCTGCGCGAGCAGGGCAGCTTGCGACTGGGCGCGTCGGCACCGGATTACGCACCGTTCGAAGTGACCATCAACCACAAGTTTCTGGAAGGCATCACCGCTGATTTTGCGGTCTTGCTCAGCCAATTGCTGCACATCAAGGTCGAGGTCAAGCGTTACCCGTCCCGGGGGGCGGTGATTACCGCGTTGAAGCAGGGGAACGTCGATCTTCTGGGGAGCGCAAACGACTTTGAAGCGGCCGATCCGCAGTTGCTGATGTCGCGAGCCTATGCCGAAGACGCTCCGGCCCTGGTCGCCCGTGAGGGCGACAGCGCCAGACTGCCAGCGGACCTTTCGGGTCTGCGGGTCGCGATGCTCGATCATTACTTGCGGCCCGAAGCGGTCGAGGCGGTTTACCCGATGGCCCGCCTGCAACTGTATCCCTCGACATTGAGTGCCATCGGCGCTGTGGCGTTCGGCGGCGCCGATGTCTACCTTGGCGACTCCATCAGCGCCAGCTACCTGATCAATAACAGTTACCTGAACAATGTTCAGTTGACGGAATTCGCTCGCCTGGACGTCAACGCGTTCGGCTTTTCAGTGAGCGCTGACAACGCTCGTTTGCGGCGAATTATCGATGCCGCGCTAGCGGTGATTCCCGTGCAGGAACGCATGATCATCTTGCGCCGCTGGAATGCTGGCAGCAGTTTCAGTAGTGCGCATCGCTTGCAATTGAGTGCCAGTGAACAACGCTGGCTGGATAACCATCAGTTAGTCAGGGTCGGTGTGATCGACAATTTTGCACCGTTGTCTTTTTATGACGATAAAGGTGAGTTCAGAGGCCTCAGCGCACAGGTCCTGGACAGGATCAGCCTGCATACCGGGCTGAGGTTCGAGCTGGTGCGCGGCAATTCGTTGAACCAGCAAATAGCCTTGCTCAAGCAAGGCGGGCTCGACCTGCTTGCAGTGATTACCCCGAGTACCGAGCGTCAGGCAGAACTGCGTTTTACTAGACCGTATCTGATCAACCCCTTTGTCCTGGTCAGTGCCGGCGGGGCTGGGGATCCGGCGACGCTGGACGACATGAACGGCAAGCGGTTGGCGATCTACAGCGGCCATACGCTGCGCGAGTTCATTCTTGCGCGGGTTCCCGGTGTGCGCTTCGTTGATGTGGAAACGCCGGCCCAAGGCATGGCACTGGTCGCCAAGGGTCAAGCCGATGCGGCATTAAGTTCGTTGATCATTGCGCGCTACCTGATCGCTCGGGAGTACCGTCACGTTCTGGCGATCACCAGTACCGTAGGCACTGAACCGGCGCACATCAGCTTCGCGACAAACCGTGGAGCCCTTGAACTCTATTCAATCCTGAATAAAGCCCTGCTAAGCATTTCCCCGGAAGAAATGGACGAGTTGGCCAACCGCTGGCGCAATGAACTGCCGATGGATGACAGCTACTGGTCGCGTCACCGCACCGCCATCATTCAAGGGTTCTCGGCCGCAGGAGTGTTGTTGCTGTTGGCGCTGGGCTGGATCGCCTACCAGCGCAGCCTGATCCGCAAACGCCAGCAACTGCTGCAACAAGTGCAGCAAGCCAAAGAGGCCGCGGACGATGCCAACCGCGCCAAGACCACCTTCCTGGCAACCATGAGCCATGAAATCCGCACCCCGATGAACGCGCTGATCGGCATGCTCGAACTGGCGATGAAGCGTGCTGAAGAGGGGGTAACCGACCGCTTTGCGATTGAGGTCGCGTCGAACGCCGCGCAGCAGTTGCTGGAGCTGATCGGCGACATTCTGGACATCTCACGGATCGAGTCCGGGCATTTGTCCCTGGCGCCGGAACGGGCGAACCTGTGGGCATTGGTCGAGTCGGTGTGCAAGGTGTTCGAAGGCCTGGCGCGGCAAAAGAACCTGCAGTGGGACGTTGAACTGGACGTGCGAAGTCAGCGCGAGGTGCTGATCGACCCGATGCGTTTCAAACAGATTCTTTCCAACCTGCTGAGCAACGCCATCAAGTTCACCCGCGCCGGGCATGTCCGATTGACGTTGCGGGTCGAGCCCGACACCGTTCACGGGCATCTGGCAATCACCGTGCTCATCGAAGACAGCGGGATCGGCATCAGCAACGCCGATCAGCAGCGACTGTTCAGTCCGTTTGTACAGGCTGCCGATAGCCCCCAGGATGGACGCAGTGGCTCAGGGTTGGGCCTGGTCATCAGTCGCTCGCTGTGCGAGATGATGGGGGGGCGATTGCAATTGAGCAGTGTGCCGGGCAGCGGCACCCAAGTCGACATCAGCCTTGAGGTGCCGGCATTGCCGCCGCTGGTTGAGCCGCCGACAGTCGATACCGCGCCGACCGGGCAGGGGCGCTCGTTGAACATTCTGGTGGTTGACGACTACCCGGCCAATCGCCTGTTGCTGTCACAACAATTGAGCTACCTGGGGCACCGTGTTCTGACTGCCAACGACGGTGAACAGGGGGTGGAATGCTGGCGTGAGCATTCGTTCGACGTGGTGATCACCGATTGCAACATGCCTCACCTCAGCGGTTATGAGCTGGCGGGGGCGATTCGCGACGAAGAGCGGGCCAATGGCTATAAGCCTTGCCTGATTCTCGGCTTCACCGCCAACGCCCAACCCGAAGAAAAAGTCCGGTGTATGCAGGCCGGGATGGACGATTGCTTGTTCAAACCCATCAGCCTGCACGACCTGAGTGCCCGCCTGATCAACATAGCGCCGGATTTGAATGCGCGGCCACTGCTCGAAACATTGCCGGCTGCCGCTGCCGAAATTGACCTCAGCAGCCTGGAGCAACTGGCCGGGCCAGACCGCAGCCTGATCGATAAGTTGCTGGCCGAACTGGCCGCCAGCAATGATGAGGATCTGGTACGGTTAAAGCGCTTTTACAACCAACGCAACCGCATATACAGCCAACGCGACCGCATCGGTTTGCGGGAACTGGCCCACCGGATCAAGGGCGGGGCGCAAATGGTCAGCGCGAAGCACTTGATCCGCTGTTGCGAGCGGCTTGAACTCGCGTGCCGTAAGCGCGACAAAACATCGTTGAGTCACGCCGTGCAAGCCTTGCAAGACGCCATGGAACGTTTGGCTCAGCACCTGGAGCAACGCTGACCGGTTCTGCCCTTGCCACAAGGTCGGGTTTTGATTTCAAGCAATATCGCTCTGGTTGAACTCCTCGCCCAGGAAATCGATCAGGGTTCGCACCGACGGCAGCAAACCACGGCGCGAAGGGAAAATGGCGTGGATGATCCCGGATTTTGGCGCCCAGCCCGGGACCAGATCGACCAACCGGCCAGCGGCCAGATCCTCACGCACCACCACGGCGGGCAGGTGGGCGACGCCGAGGCCGGCCAGCACCGCGTGGCGCAAGGCGATCAGGTCGTCGGTGACCAGCCGTGGATGATGGCGGATCACCGCACTGGCGGCGTCCCGGCCGAACAGCTCCCACTGGTATTCACGTTGCGCAGCACCCCAGTGCAGGCTCGGCAGGCCGCTGAGGTCGGCGGGTGAGGCCGGTGATGACAAACGGTCGAGAAATGCCGGGCTGCCCACCAGGCATTGGGTGCTGTTGCCCAGTACTTTCATCACAAGATCGGTGTTTTCCAGGGGCGGAAATCGTACCCGCAGGGCGATGTCGAACCCCTCGTGGATCAAGTCCACACGGCGGTTGGTACTTTCGATGAACAACTCCACCAGCGGGTACTTGAGCATGTAGCGCGTCAGCATCGGCCCGACCCAGGAATTAAGCAGCGCCGTCGGGCAACTGATGCGCACCAGGCCCTGGGGTTCGGAGCGATTGCGTTCGATCAGTTCCGCCGCGCTTTCGGCTTCCACGCGCATGGCCAGGCAACGCTGGTAGTAGGCCTGGCCAATTTCGGTGAGCGAACACTGCCGGCTGGTGCGATGAATCAGCCGTACACCGAGGCGTTCTTCGAGCTGGGAAATCCGTCGGCTGAGTTTCGACTTGGGCATGTCCAGGGCGCGCCCGGCAGCGGCGAAACCGCCGTGTTCGACGATTTGGGTGAAGTAGTAAAGGGTGTTCAGGTCTTCCACCATCGTTCTCCTGGTAGAACGCTAAGGGCGATTTTTGCAGTCTAGCGCATCAAAGGTGCCGGATTTAAGCTTTGCCCATGTTCTGACTCACCCACATTCGGAGGCACCATGAAAAACATCATCGGTATCTACACCAGCCCAAGAGCACACTGGGTGGGCGACGGTTTCCCGGCTCGCACGCTGTTTTCCTACGACAGCCTGGGCAAACACATCAGCCCGTTCCTGCTGCTCGACTACGCCGGCCCTGCTGAATTCACCCCGACCACGGCGCGTCGTGGCGTGGGTCAGCATCCGCACCGCGGTTTCGAGACTGTGACCATCGTTTACAAGGGCGAACTGGAGCATCGCGACTCCACGGGCAGCGGCGGCAAGATCGGTCCCGGCGACGTGCAATGGATGACCGCAGCGTCTGGAATTCTGCATGAGGAGTTTCACTCCGAAGCGTTCGCCAGGAGCGGCGGCACCCTGGAAATGGTCCAGTTGTGGGTCAACCTGCCGGCCAAGGACAAAATGGCCGACGCCGGTTACCAGACCATTCTCGATGGCGATATCCCGAACATTGCCCTCCAGAACCAGGCTGGCAGCCTGCGCTTGATTGCCGGTGAGTTCGATGGCAAGCGTGGACCGGCGAAGACCTTCACCCCGATCGATGTCTGGGACATCCGCCTGAATGCCGGCAAGTTGCTGAACCTGGACCTGCACGAAGGTCGTAACACGGCGCTGGTGGTGTTGCGCGGTACGGTTCAGGTCAATGGCCTGGAACTGGTTCGCGAAGGGCAATTGGCGTTGTTTGAACGCACTGGCGACCAGCTCAGCCTGGAAGCCAACAGCGATGCGGTGGTGCTGCTGCTCAGCGGTGAGCCGATTGACGAGCCGATTGTCGGTCACGGCCCGTTTGTGATGAACACCGAGCAAGAGATCCATCAGGCCTTCGCTGACTTCCAGTCTGGCCAGTTCGGCCGGATGCACGGTTAACACCACTCGCGTTTAAACCCCCGCTCTACACAGGATACGTAGGCCGGTTCACAGGCCAGGGATGGCTGTTGCCTGAAAGAAAGAGGAAACGCTCATGAGTACCGTCAATGCGGCCAACTTCAACGGCCTGAAACCGACCATCGACCCGAACGACAGCGCGTTGCTGTTGATCGATCACCAAAGCGGACTGTTCCAGATCGTCAAGGATATGGACGTTCCGCAACTGCGCGCCAATGCCATCGCCCTGGCCAAAGCCGCGACCTTGTTGAAGATGCCGGTGATCACCACTGCATCGGTACCACAAGGGCCGAACGGGCCGTTGATTCCGGAAATTCACCAAGAGGCACCGCACGCTCGGTACGTGGCTCGCAAAGGTGAAATCAACGCCTGGGACAATCCAGAATTTCACGCGGCGGTCAAAGCCACCGGCAAGAAAACCCTGGTGATTGCCGGCACGTTGACCAGCGTCTGCCTGGCATTCCCGTCAATCGCCGCGGTGCACGAAGGCTACAAAGTGTTCGCGGTGGTCGACGCCTCCGGCAATCACTCAAAACTGGCCACTGATCTGACAATTGCCCGTTTGGTCCAGGCCGGGGTGGTGCCGATCGACATCATGGCTACGCTCTCTGAGCTGCAAGGTTCGTGGAACCGCCCGGACGCCGAGCAGTGGGCTGCCGTCTACGCCCAGGCCATGCCGCATTATCAATTGCTGATCGAGAGTTACCTCAAGGCCCAGCAAGTGGCGAATGAACACGAAGTGCTGGATTCCCAGCGCTAACCGAGCACACCCACGCCGATTTCCACTCGGCATCGATAGACGCGAGGACTACTGCAATGACTACCTCTTACAAACGTCTGGACAAAAACAACGCCGCCGTCCTGTTGGTCGATCATCAGGCGGGCCTGCTGTCGCTGGTCCGCGACATCGAGCCGGACAAGTTCAAGAACAACGTGCTGGCGCTGGCCGACCTGGCCAAGTACTTCAAACTGCCGACCATCCTCACCACCAGTTTCGAAACCGGCCCCAACGGCCCGCTGGTGCCCGAGCTCAAGGCCCTGTTTCCGGAAGCGCCGTACATCGCTCGCCCTGGCCAGATCAATGCCTGGGACAACGAAGACTTCGTCAAGGCGATCAAGGCCACTGGCAAGAAGCAACTGATCATCGCCGGTGTGGTGACCGAGGTCTGCGTAGCGTTCCCGGCGCTGTCGGCCCTGGCTGAAGGTTTTGAGGTGTTCGTGGTGACGGATGCTTCCGGCACCTTCAACGAACTCACCCGTCAGTCGGCCTGGGACCGCATGTCGTCCTCGGGCGCACAACTGATGACCTGGTTCGGTCTGGCCTGTGAGCTGCACCGCGACTGGCGCAACGATGTGGAAGGGCTGGCAACCTTGTTCTCCAACCACATTCCGGACTACCGCAACCTGATGACCAGCTACAACACCCTGACCAACAGCAAGTAACAATGGGTCAAGTGGCGTACACAGATTCTGCGTACGCCACTGCCCAACTGTGGGAGCGAGCCTGCTCGCGATAGCGGTGGAACAGACACCTATACAGTGACTGTCAGACCGCTATCGCGAGCAGACGAACGTCGCCCGGCTCTTCCCACATTGGTTTTGTGGTGTTTTACAGGTTGCGTTCATCTCGCAATCAAACACTCCTACACTGTGCCCAATCTGTGCGATCTTCACGCTATTCGCCTGTTGGAGTTGCTCGATGCTGTCATTGCTCACCGATCACCCGCTGTTTTGCGCCTTGGCGCTGATTCTGTTCGACATCCTGCTGTGGCGGTTGATCAGTGTCAGTCACTGGCAGTTGGTCATGCGGCTGGTGATTTTTGCGTTGTTCAGCGCCGTATTGTTCAACGAAGGCATGAACCCGATGGACGTGGCGCCCTGGCCGGAGAACGTGCCGTTGCACCTGGCCGCGACCGGGTTGCAAATCGGTTGGTGGCTGTTTGGCGCACGGACCCTGACGGTAATGCTCGGCGCGGTGATGATGCAACGGGTCGGGCATACCGGCCGGCTGTTGCAGGATTTGCTCGGTGCGGTGATTTTCCTGATCGCGATCATTGCCGCCCTCGCGTATGTGCTCGACTTGCCGGTCAAAGGCGTGCTCGCGACGTCCGGTGCCCTGGCAATCATCGTTGGCCTGGCATTGCAGAGCACCCTCAGCGACGTGTTTTCCGGCATCGTGCTCAACACCACCAAACCCTATCAACTGGATGACTGGATCTCCATCGACGGCACCGAAGGCCGGGTCACCGATATCGATTGGCGGGCCACGCGGTTGCAAACCGCACAGGGCAGCATGGCGGTGATTCCCAACTCATTGGCGGCCAAGGCCAAGATCATCAACTTCAGCCGGCCCAGCGACATATTCGGCATTACGATCAGCCTGCAACTGAGCCCCCATGCGCGCCCGCACACGGTGATCGACGCGCTGGAGCGGGCGGTGCAGGGTTGCCGGCAGTTGCTCAGTAAACCGGCGCCGAACGTCTCCTTGAAAAGCTCCAGCGCCAGCGGCGTGGAGTACGAGATCATCGGATTTGTATCGTCGATGGGGCAAAAGCGCGAAGTGCGCAATCTGCTGTTCGATCTGGCCTTCCGGCATTTGCGCGCATCGGGCGTCAGCCTGTTGTCGACGGCAGAAACGGCAACACCACCAGGCCTCTCGCGGCCACGAGCACTGCTCGAAAGTTCGAATATTTTCTCGACCTTGCGTTCGGAAGAGAAAGACACCTTCAGCCAGAACATGAAGCTCATCACCTTCCGTGCCGGGGAAATGATCCTGCCGGCCGGCGAGGTCAGCGATCACCTGTTCATCATCGAGTCGGGCGTGGTGTCGGTGGCCTTGAGCCGTGGCGGTAACAAGTTCGAAGCCGGGCGCATGGGGCCGGGCGAGGTCATCGGCGAAGCCGGCATCCTCTCGAATAAATCAGTGCCGGCAGACTTTTCGGCCAAGACCTTCTGCACCCTGTACCGGATCGAAAAGGAATACCTCAAACCCTGCCTCGACGCCCGCCACGACATCAACGAAGCGATGCAAGCGCTGCTGGATTTCCGCCTGCACACCGCACAAACCCTGACTCAGGAAGTGCCGAAGGTGGTGGAGAAGAAAGGCTTCTTGCAGTGGTTGCGTAGCCGGACGTAGCCCGTTGCGGCGCCTTCATCGGTGACTTGTGTTGTTCGGGGTCTACCGATCAGTCAAGCCGCTACACACTTCGTAGCAGCTGCCGAGCCTGCGAGGCTGCGTTCGGTCTGGGCCGCATCCGGACGAAGCGGTCGTAAATCAGGCAACGCATCCTTTCAGGAAAACCGCATACGCAGGATCTGCGAGGACTGCGTCCTCGAACGCAGCCTCGCGGGCTCGGCAGCTGCTACGGGCGCTGTTACTCCGGTGGATCGAGGTGGTCCAGTGCGCGATTCACGGCCAACTCGGCCAGGGAAATCATCTGTTGAATCGCCAGTGCGGTATTGCGCTTGGGGCCTTCGAGGTCGAACGCCAGATCGCTGGCCATGACGTTGGCCGAGGCGAGGGTTTCGCAGGCGTGGGCCAATAGGGTTTCCGAGTCGACGTCGGGTGCAATGACGAAAATGCAGCCGGGGCGTCGGTCGGCTAGCAATGCCTTGGTCTCTGGCAACACCAGGTAATGATCGAGCGCACGGTGCGCGGCGGCGTGGAGTTCTTTCGAGTCGAGGGAAGCGTAGGGGGAAACGGGGTCGGTTTCTGTTTCGGGGGGATTTGGAGTTGGTTTGAACATTTTCGTAATTACCTCTTTGGAGCTACCACCGATTCGCTGCTAAACGAAAGGGTGGCGGCTGTACGCAGGTTAGCAGACCGGGAGGAATCACGAAAAACCGGCGCGCCCGAGGGCGCCCTGCGCACAGCCACCATAGCGTTCAGGGATAGGAAATACCTGAATTTCTGGAGTGCAGTGCACCTACGTAAAACCTCCGAGCTGCTAAACCCGATCGCTGATGGGCAGCGACAGGAGAACAATAGAAGCCAGGGCCAAGGCGCACAAGCCGGCGGATTCTGGCGCAGGTGTAGGCCCTGACGCAAGGCGTTGTAGCCTCTGATGGGCACTGCGTAGGCAAGCTTAAACACCCGTAGCAGCTGTCGAGCCCGCGAGGCTGCGTTCGGCTCGGTCCGCGCTCGGGCGAAGCAGTCGTAAAATCAGGCAACACGTTCTTTCAGGTGAACCGCGTACGCAGGGTTGGCGAGGACTGCGTCCTCGAACGCAGCCTCGCGGGCTCGGCAGCTGCTACGGTTGCTGTTACTCCGATGGATCGAGGTGGTCCAGCGCGCGATTAACCGCCAACTTGGCCGGAGAAACGGTCGCGCCAAAAAACGGGCAGGTTAGTCATTGGCTACCTCGACTTCTGAATAATTGGCTATTTGTGCCAATGGCCAGTGGCGCTAACGTATGGCGCATCCCCACTTGCTACGGAGCTCACCATGCAACCTCGTGTCGATTTTTACACCGCCTCACCGGAAGCCCTCAAAGCCATGATCGCGCTGGAAACCGCAGTCTCGAAACTGCCGTTGGAAAAGTCGCTGATCGAACTGGTCAAACTGCGTGCTTCGCAGATCAACGGCTGCGCGTTCTGCATTGACATGCACACCGCCGATGCCATCAAGGAGGGTGAAACCCCACGTCGCCTGTTCGCCGTTACCGCCTGGCGCGAAGCCCCGTTCTTCAGCGACCGCGAGCGTGCGGCCCTGGCCTGGACCGAATCCCTGACCCAGCTCAGCCTGACCCACGCCCCGGACGAAGACTATGAGTTGGTAAGCGCGCAATTCACGCCCAAGGAAATGGTCGACCTGACCGTGGCGATTACCACCATCAACAGCTGGAACCGTCTCGCTGTAGGCTTCCGCAAAATGCCCCAGGCCTGATCCGGGCTCAATGGGCATCCGCTGACGGCGCGGCCGGTGGTTGTACCTTGTGCATCAAGGGCACCATCAGCGTCGCGATAATGAAGCAGACCATGATCATGACAAACGCGTCGCCATAGGTTTGCGTCTGGGCTTCGCGGTAGGTCAGCAACCACAGTTGGTGCAGGCTGGCGGTGACACCCGCCTCGCCGCTTTGACCCAGGGCGGCGAAGTTGCTGCCGACCTGTGACAGCCACTGGTTCAGGGCTTCATTGCTGCTGTTCAAGTGCTCGGCCAGCCGGGTGAAGTGCAGGTTGGTGCGGTCATTGAGGATCGTCGCGCAGGCGGCGATGCCGATCGCGCCACCGAGGTTGCGCATCAGATTGAACAATCCCGAGGCGTGCTTCAACCGTGCCGGGGCCAACCCGCCCAGGGTCAGCGTGACCGCCGGTGGCACCGCCAATTGCTGGGCAATGCCGCGCAAGGCTTGTGGCAGCATCAATTCTTTGGCGCCCCAGTCATGGGTGATCGGGCTGAAGTCCCACATCGATAACGCGAACAGCCCAAGGCCGGCCATCATGATCCAGCGCAGGTCGACGCGGTTGGCCAGAAAGGCATACAGCGGAATCGCCATGATTTGGAAGATCCCGGTGGAAAACACCGCCAGACCAATGTCCAGTGCGCCATAACCGCGTACCCGACCGAGAAACAGCGGCGTCAGGTAAATGGTCGCGAACAGGCCGATCCCGGTGACGAACGAAAAGAAGCAGCCGAGGGCAAAGTTGCGGTCCTTCAAGGCTCGCAGATCAACGATCGGGTTGGCCACGTGCAAGGTCCGGCCAATAAACGCCAGGCCTGCCAGCCCCGAGATCCACGCCGTGGTCAGAATCGTCTGATCGCTGAACCAGTTCCAGCGCGGACCTTCTTCCAGGGTGTATTCCAGGCACCCGAGAAACAGCGCCATGAAGGCCATGCTCAGGTAATCCGCGCCCTTGAGCAGGGACAGTTCCGGTTGGTCGATCTTCACCAGCATCGGCACCGCCACGGCGACGAAAATCCCCGGCACCAGATTGATGTAGAACAGCCAATGCCAGGACGACACATCGGTGATCCAGCCTCCGATGACGGGTCCCAATGTCGGTGACAACGAGGCCACCGCGCCGATGGTTGCGGCGGCGATCACCCGTTGTTTACCGGTGAAGAAAAAGAACGCGGTGGTGAACACCAGCGGGATCATCGAGCCACCCAGAAAACCTTGCAGGGCACGAAAGGCGATCATGCTCTGGATGTTCCAGGCCGCGCCGCAGAGCAGGCTGGCCAGGGTGAAGCCAACCGCCGAGGCGCAGAACAGCCAGCGCGTGGAAAACACCCGCGACAGCCAACCCGACAACGGAATCACGATAATCTCGGCGATCAGATAGCTGGTCTGTACCCAGGCGGTTTCGTCGGTGCCGGCCGAGAGCCCGCCGCCGATGTCACGCAACGAGGCCGAAACAATCTGGATATCCAGCAGCGCGATGAACATGCCGATGCACATCGTGGCGAAGGCAAATACCTTGCTCGCCGTCGCCATGTTCGCGGCATCGAACGGTTGAGCCTGGGCGGTGAGGGCGCGGTTCATGGTGCGTTGGCCTGGGCTACGGCAACTGTCGGCTCCTTGGGCGCGGTTTTGGTATCAACCGACGCGGTCACCGACAACCCCGGACGCAGTTGGCCGAGCACGCCATCGGCCGGATCAAGGAGGATGCGCACCGGCACCCGCTGGACGATCTTGGTGAAGTTGCCGGTGGCGTTTTCCGGTGGCAGCACACTGAACTGCGCGCCCGTGGCCGGCGCCAGGCTGTCCAGATGACCATGGAATTCACGCCCGGAGAGCACGTCGGCATGAATGCTCACGCGCTGGCCGGGCACCATGTGCGCCAGCTGATCTTCCTTGAAGTTGGCATCGACCCACAGGCCGCTGGCGGGCACCACCGAGAGCAATTGCGAACCGGCTTGGGCGTAGGCGCCAACCCGTGCCCGGCGGTTACCGATCACACCGTCGACCGGTGCACGCAACTCGGTGTAACCGAGGTTCAGCTGCGCCAGATCACGTTCGGCGCGTGCTTGCATCAACGCCGCTTTGGCCTGTTGCTTGCGGGTAGCGATCACGTCCAGCTGCCGTTGCGTGGCGAGCAGCTCGGCTTGTGCTCGTGCACTCAGCGCCTGAGCGGTCTTGAAGGTGGCATCGGCGCGTTGAGCGCTTTCCACCGACACCGCATTACTGCCGACCAGCCGTTTGTAGCGGTCATTGTCATCCCGCGAGCGGGCGGTTTCAGCGCCAGCGGCATCGATCCCGGCGCGGGCCTGGCCGATCACCGCATGCTGCAATTGCTCGGTGGCGTCGAGGTTGGCCAGCAGGGCTTCTTCCGCGGCAACGGCGCCTTCGGCCTTGGCCAGGCTGGCGCGATAGTCACGTGAGTCGAGGCGAATCAGCACATCACCGGCCTTGACCTGCTGGTTGTCGGTCACCAGCACTTGCTCGACATAACCGGCGACCTTCGGCCCGATGACGGTGACGTCGCCACCGATGTAGGCATCGTCGGTGGCTTCGATGAAGCGGCCACTGGTCCACCAGTGCGAACCGTACAGTGCGATCAACACTAGAGCGACAGCGCCCGCACCGCTCAGCAGCAAACGCTTGAGCAAAGGAGGGCGCACAGGTTTCACGGCAAGGGAGGGATCAACGGCGTTCAGGCTGGTCATGGCAATCCCCTATGGGATATCAGTCGTTATTACGGGCGTAATATGACGCAGGTAATATTTTCTGACAATTGATTTTTTCGGCCACTCGTCAGTTGCCGATGATTACTTGAAGTAAGCGCCAGGCGTTTTGCCGGTCATGGCCTTGAAAAAGGCGATGAACACGCTGTCGCTGGCAAAGCCCAGTTCAAAAGCGCTGTAACTGATGTTGCGGCCGGTCGCGAGCAGTTCGATGGCGCGCATCAGTCGCCACTGCTGTCGCCATTGTTGATAGCCCATGCCGGTTTCCCGCTGGAAAATCCGCCCGATGGTTTTGCTGCTGGCGCCGACCCTTGTCACCAGCACCTGCAATGGCGGCGGCAGTTGTTCGGGGACGGTCAGCAAGGGCGCCAAGCGTTTGTCCCGAGGCAAGGGCAGCAGCATCGGCTGGTGGATGGCTTCGCGGATTTCACTCAGGCACAACCCCAGCAAATGCACGAACGTGCCCTGACGCCAGTCCGTGTCGAACGGCGCCATCGCAATCGGCTCCAACACCGCCCGCAGCAACGGGCTGACCTCGATCACGCAGACCTGATTCGGCAATTGAGTCGAGAGTTGCGGCGTCAGGTAAATGGACCGGTAATCGACGCTCTGCTGCATCACCGCTCGATGACTCACCCTGGGCGGAATCCACGCCGCGCGTGACGGCGGTAACAGGCAGAGTTGTTCTGCCAGGGTGATCCGGGTGCAGCCCTGGCGGGTGAACAGCAATTGCCCACGCTCATGCCGGTGCAGACCCGAGTCATGTTCGCCCAGGTTTGCGGCAATGCCGATGACATCAGCCTCATGAGCGTCCGGGTCGAAGGGTGTCTGTGCTTCCAGCCAGGCCATGAGGTTGTCCGATTTCAGTGGTTTATTGTCCTGATCAGGATAATACGCCAGTGACAGCTCAATAAAATCACCGCCAGTCTTTCAGGTGAGTAAGCCGTCATGAATTCAAACAATCTGCTTCGCTTGGCCATTGCCTTGTTGATGTTCGGGCAGATCGCACAAACCCTCTACAGCCCGGCGCTGGCCGATATCGGTCAGGCATTCCGGGTGACGCCTGCCGCTGCCGCACAGCTTTTGTCGGTGTATTTCCTGGCGTTCGCCGCAGGCGTGGTGGTGTGGGGACGGGCCTGTGATCACATCGGTCGACGACCGTCGATGTTGGGTGGTCTGGCGTTGTATGCCTTGGCCACGGTGATGGCACTGAGTGTCAGTACCTTCGACGGTCTGCTGGCGGCGCAAGCGCTGGCGGCCTTTGGAGCTGCGGTCGGTTCGGTGGTGACGCAAACCCTGCTACGCGACCGTTTCAATGGCGCGGCGCTGGCCCGAGTGTTTTCGGTGTTGGGCATGGCGCTGGCGATAAGCCCGGCGTTGGGCCTGTTTATCGGGGCCAACCTGGTCAGTGGGTTTGGCTATCGAGGCGTGTTGGTTTGCCTGCTGATGCTGGCGCTGGTCCTGTTCGGCTGGAGTGCCTGGACATTACCGGAAACCCGACCGGCCAACCATTCGACGCCCCCGTTGTTCGGGACCTTGCGACAGATGCTGCAAGACGTGGCGATCTGGCGTTCCGCGTCGTTGGTGGCTGTGTTCAACATCGCGC
This sequence comes from Pseudomonas sp. 6D_7.1_Bac1, assembly GCF_025465945.1. Classification (GTDB taxonomy): domain Bacteria; phylum Pseudomonadota; class Gammaproteobacteria; order Pseudomonadales; family Pseudomonadaceae; genus Aquipseudomonas. The sequence goes on from NZ_JANLNW010000071.1 coordinate 142,725, forward strand.
TGTTCAGCTATTACAGCCTGGGCCCCTTTGAGTTTCAGCGTTTGGGAGTTGGCCCCGAGTTGTTCGGCTATAGCGGTGTGGTCCTTGCCCTGGGATCGGGCCTGGGGGCGGGGTTGAACAAACACTTGCTCAAGCGCGGCATGACGGGGCCGCAACTGGTCGGCATTGCGGCCATCGCGGCATTGCTCGGCGCGATGGGGGTCCAGGGATTGCGCGAAAGTGTCTGGTTCGTTGCGCCGATGCTGCTGGTGGTTCTGGCCTTCGGGATGGCGATTCCGAACATTCTCGGCTCGGCGTTGACCGGTTATGGCGATCGGCTGGGCACCGCCGGTGCGCTGTTTGGCTTGATGTATTACTTGCTGATCGGCGGTGGACTGATGCTCGCGGCGTGGAGCCAAGCCCTGGGTTGGACGCTGTTGATCTGTGGTGTTCTGGCCGTGCTTTTGAGCGGGCGAGCGAGCCGCACTGCCTGATCGACGAAAAAACCCGTTGAACCAGTCGGGCCCTTGATCAAGGTCAAGGGCCCGACGGGCGCAACCAACCGGCATCAGCCTTTGGTTGGCGGCGTAACGATGTCGAACCAAAGATCGAAGTCGTCAACCATACCGAACAGCTGCGGCAGCAGCAGGGGGTTGCCGGAGCTACTCAGTTTTCCTTCCACGATCAGTCGTACGGCCGACACATCTTTGAGCAACAGGCGATTGAGGTCGGCGCGGTTAATGGTCACGGTCTGCCCGGCATCGGCGCTCTGTATGCCCTTGATGTTGTTCAAGTGCGAGTTCTTCAACTCCAGCAGATACGTTTCGTTTACATCCGGCAGGTTCAGATTAATGCTGATGTTCTTGCCTTCGGCTTTTTCGGCGTTCAGACGAACCCCGAGGTAGTCGAAGATCAGTCCGGTATCCATCGCGGCCAATGCGTCACCACTGTTCATTTTGGTGGACGGTAGATTACGTGGCACGCCATTACGCAGTTCCTGCGCCGCCGCCAGATAGCTGTTGCGCCAGCCAGCGTTCTCGGCCTGGTAGCCCAGTTGCTCCAGGGCGTCGGCCTGCAGATCGCGGGCGGCTTTGTTTTCCGGGTCGGCGAAGACCAGCTTGTTACCGACTTCGGCAACCCAGCGATATTCACCTTGGTCGTACGACGCCTTGGCCATCTTCAATACCTGATCGGCACCGCCCATATAGGCAATGTAATGCTTTGCCGACTCTTCCGGGCTAAGCGGGTCGAGGGTTGCCGGGTTGCCGTCGTAGTAGCCGAGGTATTTGTTGATCACCGCCCTTGAGTTGTGGCTGATCGAGCCATGATAGCCACGGTTGAACCATTCCTTGCTGAGTTCATCCGGCACTTTGATGCGGTGCTGGATGTCGTCGATGGTCACGCCCTGATTGGCCAGATGCAGTGTCTGATCGTGGAGATAGCCGTAAATATCACGCTGTTTCTCCAGGACCTTGACGATGTCTTCGTGTCCCCAGCGCGGCCAGTTATGGACGGCAAACAGCACCTCGGCCTTGTCGCCGAACCGGTGCAGGGCTTCGTTGATGTATTTGCTCCAACCCAATGCATCGCGGGTTTCAGCACCGCGCAGGGTGTACAGGTTGTGCAGCGTGCCAACCACGTTTTCGGCCATCAGCAGCGCTTTTTGCTGCGGCAGCCAAATGTTCATTTCCGAGGGCGCTTCGGTGCCTGGCGTGTTCTGAAAGGTAAAAGGGATACCGTCCAACTCGGTTTCTTCGATGGCAGCCTTGATCAGCCGGGACGGCGCAATCAGGCTCAAAGGCCCGGATGACAGGCCTTTGCCGATAGCCATGTCAACCTGACCTTCCGGACTTTTGGGGAGCAACGTGCCGTATTGGTACGTCGCGCGGCGAATCATCGCGTTGCCCGCCAGCACGTTCTCTTTGATGGCCGACTCCATGAAGCCGTTCGGCGCGATAATCTGCACCTCACCGCTGGCCACCTGTTCCGGTGTGACCAGGCCACGCACGCCACCGAAATGGTCGGCATGTGCGTGGCTATAGATGATGACTTTAATCGGCTTTTGTCCGAGCTCCTGACTGACCAGCGCGTAAGCGGCCTTGGAAGTAGCCGGGGTGGTCAGCGTATCAATGACAATCCAGCCGGTCTTGCCTTCGACAAACGTAATGTTCGCCAGGTCATAGCCGCGCACCTGGTAGATGCCATCGGTGACCTTGTACAAGCCGTACTTGAGGTTGAGCAACGCCTGACGTTGAAGGCTCGGGTTGATACTGTCGAAGTCCTTTCCCGCATGCAGAAAATCATAACCCCCCAATTGCCAGGCGACGCTGCCATCGTCGTTCTTGATCAGCAGATTGTCCGGGCGCTTGATCAGCCCTTTATCAACCCGATCGAAATCGCTTTGATCCTCAAACGGTAAACTGGATTTCACCTGCTGTTGGGCGGCGATGGTGAAGGCGGTCGCAGGTTTTGTACCGTCGGCATCAGCAGCCATCAAGGGTGGGCATAAGCTGACCAGCAGAACTGCTGTTGAGAGGCGAATCATCGGGTGGCTCCGGAATTGTTATTGGAGGAGATCTCTAGCACTATGCCGTTAACGCATTCGATAATTCCAATGCATTCCAATCCGGTAATTGATGCAGGATCAGCATGAGCGACCTACGCCAACTCCGTCATTTTGTTGCCCTCGCCGATCATGGCCATTTCGCTCGCGCTGCCGCAGCGGTCAACCTCAGCCAGCCGGCACTTTCGCGCAGCATTCAGGCCCTTGAAGGCCATCTTGACTGCCAGTTGGTCGACCGCAATCCGCGGGGTGTTGCCTTGACAGCCCATGGTCGGTTGGTACTTGAGCACGCTCGGCGGTTACTGGCCGCCAGTCGTGCGCTGGACAATGCGGTGCTGCAACTGGCAAGCCTGGAAACTGGCGAACTGCGTCTTGGCGCGGGCCCTTTTCCGGCCGCGCGCCTGATGCCCCAGGCGCTGGGGAAGTTTTCCTGTTCCTACCCCCAGGTCACGGTGCAGCTAGCCATTGAAAACTGGCAAAGCCTGCGGCAACGACTGTTGGATGGAGACATCGAGCTGTTTATAGCAGACGGCAGAGAGCTGGAAGGCGACCCTCAGTTAGAGGTTCAACCCTTGCAAAAGCATCAAGGCGTCTTGTTCTGCCGTCCGGGCCATCCGCTGTGTGAACTGCGCAACGTAGGTCCTGATGAACTGCGGCCCTATCCACTGGCGGGGCCCCGATTGCCACAGGAAGTCCAGCAATGGCTGGCGACCACGCTTGGCCGTCCACAGCCGCTGGGCGTGCAATGCGATGATGTATTGTTGCTCAAACAGTTGGTCGCCAGTAGCAATGCGGTCTGCCTGGTGCCATGGGATGTCATCGCAGACGATGTGCAGAGTGGCCGTATGGCAATCGTGGATTGGAATGTACGGCCGACTTTGACGTCTCCAAAAGCTTCAGCCTATGCCCTGGTACGACTGGCTGGACGCAGCCTGTCCCCCGCGGCACAAGCCTTTGTCGACTATCTGTTGGAGATCGATGGAGATGCCCTGCCGGGCGTGCAGGCCAGCGACGGGCTCTAAAAAACATTGTGGCGAGGGAGCGAGCCCTAATGTAGCAGCTGCCGAGCCCGCGAGGCTGCGTTCGAGGACGAAGTCCTCGCAAATCCGGCACACACGGTATGCCTGAAAGAACGCGCCGCCTGATTTTACGACTGCTGCGCAGCCGAACGCAGGCTTCGCCAGCTGCTACGGATCGTGCAGCAGTCGCCCCCTTGCCACAGTTTTTCAGACTTTCAACACCTTGCCACTGACCGCCACGGCCAGCAGCAACACCGCGATCAAACCAAAGGCAAAACTCAAACTGCTGCCGTGGGCGATAAAACCGATCACCGCAGGCCCCGCCAGAATGCCTGCATAGCCCAAGGTAGTGATGGCTGGCACGGCGATGTTTTCCGGCATGACGTTCTGTTTGCCAACGGCGGTGTACAGCACCGGCACGATGTTCGAACACCCAACGCCGACCAACGCATAACCGACCAGCGCGGCTTCCCAAAACGGTGCCAACGTTGCCAGCAGCAAACCGCTGGCAGCGGTCAATCCGCCAAACACAATGACTCGCGTGGCCCCGAGCTTATGCACGATGGCATCGCCCGTCAGCCGCCCGACCGTCATGGTCAACGCGAAAGCGGCATAGCCCAGCCCTGCATAGGCGGTGTCGACGTTACGCTCCGAGGCCAGGAACACCGCGCTCCAGTCCAGCACCGCGCCTTCGGCAAGAAACACGATAAAACACAGGCTGCCGATAAACAGCACCACGCCATGGGGAATGGCGAACGCCGGCCCCGAGCTTTCGCTGCCATAGGGCAACAGATGGGGAGCCGCCTTGAGCAACGACACGAGCAGAAACACGATCACCACCAAGGTCGCGCCCAGCGGCGAAATGCCCAGACCAAGCAGGCCGCTGACACCCGCCGCACCGACGATCCCGCCGAGGCTGAACAAGCCGTGAAAACCCGACATCATGGTCTTGCCGCTGGCTCGCTCGACGATCACCGCTTGCAGGTTCACTGTCGAATCCACCGTGCCCAACCCTGCACCGAACAGGAACAGCGCGGCGATCAGCAGCGGGATCGACGACACCGTCGCCAGCAGCGGCAGTGCCAGGCAGATCAACAGCGTGCCGCCACTGAGCACCCGCCGACAGCCGAAGCGTGAAGCCAATGCACCGGCCATCGGCATCGCCAGAATCGAACCGACTCCCAGGCACAGCAACAATAAACCGAGGGTGCCGTCATCGAGCCCGGCCCGGGCCTTGGCGTAAGGCACCAGAGGTGCCCACGCGGCGATGCCGAACCCGGCAATAAAGAAGGCGATGCGCGTCGACATCTGTTCCAGGCGCCCGGGGCGGACGGGGGCGGGAGGGAGAATGGCGGTCATGAAAAATCCTTGGCATTTCGGTGGAGGCTGCGAACAGGGCAACATCCTTGCACATCAATGACCCTCAGACGACCTTGAGGTTCGTGCGTGTGATGTGAGTCGCCAGCGCTTACAGTAACGACTCGTTCCAGACCCCATTCAGGACCTGTCCATGACCTCGCTTTTCGATGCCCGCGGGAATATCTACGCTGTTGTCAGCCCACACGAGTTGCGCCAGCGCGGTATTGATCTGCCGGAGGGGGCCAACCCGTCAGCTCAACAGCGCGCGGACTGGACCCTTGCAGCCATATGGGCGTTTTGCAGTTGGGCGCCGGGTGCGCAACCAGCCGGCGCCAAGGCGCACCGTTCGGACGGTTTGCTGGTCGGCCCGTTTCAGGCTGCGCCACCGTTTGACCTGTTGATCGTCAACACCGACGGCACCCTGGCCGAGCGCAGTGGCAATGGCCTGACGATTTTTGCCCAGGCGCTGACCGAGCAAGGTTTGATGCCGGCCGAAGGTCGTTGCGTGCTCAAGGTTTACCATGACAAAGGCGATGCCGTGTCGCCTGTCGAAACCTCGGTAACGCCTGCACAGGTCGATGGTGTGCAAGGTTTTTGGCTGGACCTGGGCAAACCGATGTTCGGACCGTACGCGGTAGGGGCCCAAGGTGTTGAAAGCGCGATACTGAATGGTCGTGAAGTCAGTCATGTGCGGCCGTTGTCGGAACTCGATCCTGCCTGGACCCGGAGCCAGTTCGTTCGCATTGGCAACCCTCATTGCGTGACGCTGGTTGAACAGGCCGCTGAGTTGCCAAGCAATGAGCGCATGCGCGAGCCCCGGTTGTCGGCCGATCTGACGCACATCGCCTTCGCCCCACCGACTGGAGCCGGCGAGCTGTGTCCAGCAGGCGTCAACCTGCAATGGGCGATGCGCGAGTCCGAAAATCGTATTGCCGCTCGGGTCTTCGAACGCGGCGAAGGCCCGACCGCGTCTTCCGGCACCAGCGCCAGCGCGGTGGCCTGCGCGGCGTGGAGTGTGGGGTGGGTGTCGGCGGGGGCCGTGGCGGTGGTTATGCCCGGCGGCACGGCGCCGGTGCTTCTTGAAGAACAGGACGGTGAGTTGAGCCGGGTCAGTTTGTTTGGCACGGCGCGTTTGATGCTCTGATTATGCGGTGCCAGTCAGATTGCCATCGCGAGCAGGCTCGCTCCCACACTGGATCTGTGTCGCGCCGCAGTTCACTTGTGGGAGCGAGCCTGCTCGCGATGGCGTCAGCCCGGTCAGCCGAAAAGCTCCACCACCGGCATCTGCCGCTTCATCAACACCTTGCCGGCGCGAATCGAATACAGCGGTAGGCCCTGGCTGCGGATTACCTCGTAATCGCTGTCGGCCGAGAGAATCAACAAGTTCGCCGGACGCCCCGGCTCCAGCCCGTAACGATCGCCCAGGGCCATGGCCTTGGCGCTGTTGTCGGTCACCAGGTCCAGCGCGGTTTGCAGGGTGCGGTAACCGAGCATGTGGCAGATGTGCAGGCCGGCTTCGAGCACCCGCAGGATGTTGCCGTTGCCCAGTGGATACCACGGGTCGACGATCGAGTCCTGACCGAAACACACGTTCATCCCGGCTTCCAGCAACTCATTGACCCGGGTGACGCCACGGCGTTTCGGGAAATTGTCGAAACGTCCTTGCAGGTGAATGCTTTCGGTCGGGCAGGAAACAAAACTGATCCCCGAGTGCCCGAGCAGACGGAAGAGTTTGGCGCAGTACGCATTGTCGTAGGAACCCATCGCGGTGGTGTGGCTGGCGGTCACCCGCGAACCCATGTCGCGACTGCGGGCTTCCTCGGCCAGAACCTCAAGAAAGCGTGAGTGCGGGTCGTCGGTTTCGTCGCAATGCACGTCCACCAGGCAACCGGTGCGCTCAGCCAGGTCCATCAGGAACTTCACCGAGCTGACGCCTTGATCGCGGGTGTACTCGAAATGCGGAATGCCGCCGACCACATCGGCGCCCAGGCGAATGGCTTCCTCCATCAACTCGCGGCCGTTGCGGTAGGACTCGATACCTTCCTGAGGGAAAGCGACGATTTGCAGGTCGATCAGGTGCCGGCTCTCTTCGCGCACTTCAAGCATGGCCTTGAGCGCGGTCAGCTGCGGATCAGTGACGTCGACGTGGGTGCGCACATGCTGGATGCCGTGGGCGGCGAGGGCGTCGATGGTCTTCCTGGCGCGGGTTTTGGTGTCTTCGGCAGTGATGGTCGCCTTGCGCTCGCCCCAGCACTCGATGCCTTCGAACAGCGTGCCGCTCATGTTCCAGCGCGGTTCACCGGCAGTCAGCGTGGCATCGAGGTGAATGTGTGGCTCGACGAAGGGCGGCACGACAAGATTGCCGCCGGCGTCGAGGTCTTCAGGCCCCAGGGGCGGGGCTTCGGTCTGCCGGGCGATGCTGGCGATCAAGCCGTTTTCCAGGTGCAGCTCATGCAGGCCTTCACGGTTGCGCAGGCGGGCGTTGATGATGTGCATGGGGTCAGGTCCTTTGGTCGATCGATAGCGCCGGTGAGTGCCTGAATCATAGGCATAAAAAAACCACCGGTCTCGGTGGTTTTTTTGATTCCCAGGCTTATTCGCCGTGGTAGATGCAGCCGCTGGTGCAGGTCTCGTGGATGCGGATCGCACTGAGTTCCGGCAGCAGAGGCTTCAACTCATTCCAGATGAATTTGGCCAGGACTTCACTGGTCGGGTTTTCCAGGCCAGGAATATCGTTCAGGTAGTTGTGGTCCAGACGCTCATACAACGGCTTGAAGATCTCCTTGATTTCCGAGAAGTCGCGGATCCAGCCGGTGTGTGGATCAAGGTCGCCGCTCAGGTGAATCGCCACTTTGAACGAGTGACCGTGCAGGCGGCCGCACTTGTGACCTTCCGGGACGTGGGGCAGGCGGTGGGCGGATTCGAAGGTAAACTCTTTGAAAATTTCCACAGTGGTTTGAGCTCTGTCAGGTGGCTATCGCCCACGGCGATGGGGCAGGTCCCGAGTTTAACAGCTTGGGTTCCGGGTTGCGGGAAAACACTGACTAAAGGGTCAACAGCTGCTCGCCCAAACGTCCGCTGGCGCTGAGTTCGAGGAACTCGTCACCGAGCCGTTGGCTCTCATCCATCGCGGTTTTCCAGTACTTCTGGCGGCTGGCCGGATCACCCATGAAACGCTTGAAATCGTTCCTGTCGGGCAGCTTTCCGTAGGGCAGGCGCGACAAATACGCCTTCGACGGCGCCACCAGCAACACGTCCTGCAAGCGCCCCGGATTGCCGCGCCGCCACGGCAGGGTTTTGTCGAACCAGCCGGGAATCACCCGATCGGTGAAGTGCGGGTAGAGCACGATGTCATCACCGCTGTACGGCAAGTCGAGGTGGTAATCCAGCAAGCCGCCATCGCGATAAGTCCCCGCGCCGGCACCGGGCAAGTCACGTACGCCTTCCATGACCATCGGGATCGAACCCGAAGCGAGCAAGGCCTGACGCAAGTTGCCGGCATTGAGCGGGACGAAACGCGACGGGAAGTCGTTCAGCGCGTTGAGCGGTGGCGCCAGGCGCGGGTCATGCACGATCAAGCGTTCAAAGTGCCGCGACAACCGTGCACGGCCACGCAGGTTGTCGGCAATCACCGATGATAGCCCCAGCCCGAGTCGCCCGCGATGGTCGTCAGCCAGCAGGCCGTGGCTTTTCACTACCATGATGTTCAGCCGATAGAGCGGGTTGTCCAGCAGCAGCGCATCGCGACCGTCGAGCAAGTCATGCAGCATGCGCTGCGAGCTTTGACTGATGTGCGCCATGCTCATGCCCTTGGTGAAGCTCTGGGTGTTGTACAGCTCGCCGAGACGCCTGATGCCTTCGGCAGCGTCTGGCAAACAGGCACTGGCGAAGCGCCAGGAACCGACCGAGGCACCGATCAACGAGCGCTCGCGTGGCGCGGCCGGTAGCCACTCGCCGAACAGTGCCAGGTCCAGACCTTGAATCCCCAGGGCTTTCGGTCCGCCGGCGGCGCCCGGCAGCGTGCCGACATCCAGGGCGCTCAAACCGTTATCGCGAATCCGCGTCAAGGCGCGTGGGCCGGCCTTGAGGGTCAGGGCGGGGAATTTGATGTGGATAGCGGTCATACCGGTCTCTGTGCGGGCGAGCGGGTGATTATAGAAGTGTCGGCGCGTATGGCTGAATAAAATGTGCCGTTGGGCAATATGGCGATTCAGTTTCAGTTAAGTTCGTATAGCTAGGGTGGCAGGCATGGCTGGTACCCTTCGATCAGATCGAGCGGCGTGACCCTCAGGGCATTGAGCAGGATCTGGAATTGGACGCTGCAGGTACTCAAGGATCATCAGGATACGTAATGAAGGTTAATCTGCGCGCTTATGGTCTGGCGACCCTGACGCTTCTGGCATTTTGCTCGGTGGTGCAGGCCCGCGACCTGGATCAGGACGAAGCCCTGCGCTTGCGTCAGCAAGGGGTGATCCTGCCGCTTGAGCAACTGTTGCAGCAGGCCATGGACCGTTACCCCGGCGCTAAACTGCTGGAAGCCGGGCTTGAACAAAAGCACGGCGTTTACATCTACGAAGTCGAGTTGCTGACCGCCGATGGCGTGGTGCGTGATCTGGATCTGGACGCCGCCAACGGGCGCTTGATCAAAGACAAGGAAGATGACTGATGCGTCTGTTGCTGGTGGAAGACCACGTACCGCTGGCCGACGAATTGATGGCCGGACTCAACCGCCAGGGCTACGCCGTCGATTGGTTGGCCGATGGCCGCGATGCGGTGTATCAGGGCCGCAGTGAGCCCTACGACCTGATCATCCTCGATCTGGGCCTGCCGGGGTTGCCGGGGCTTGAGGTGCTCAGCCAATGGCGTGCCGCTGGCCTGGCCACGCCGGTGCTGGTGCTGACCGCGCGCAGCTCCTGGGCCGAGCGCATCGAAGGGCTCAAGGCCGGTGCCGACGACTACCTGAGCAAGCCATTTCACCCGGAAGAACTGCACCTGCGCATTCAAGCGCTGCTGCGACGTTCCCACGGTCAGGCCAATCAACCGACGCTCAAGGCCGCCGGTTTGCAACTGGACGAGGGCCGTCAATGCGTGGTTCGCGACGGCACCGACATTCAGCTGACCGCTGCCGAGTTCCGCCTGTTGCGTTACTTCATGCTGCACCCGCAGCAGATCCTTTCCAAAAGCCACCTCGCCGAGCACCTCTACGACGGTGAGACCGAGCGCGGCTCGAACGTGCTGGAAGTTCACGTCAATCACCTGCGCCGCAAACTCGGCCGCAACGTGATCGAAACCCGGCGCGGTCAGGGTTACCGGTTCGGTGGGCAGGCTCAGTGAAGTCGATTCAGCGTCGTTTGAGCCTGGGGCTGATCAGCATCATGGTGATCGTGGGGCTGGTGCTGGCGCAAACCAGTCTATGGCTGTTCGAAATGGGCTTGCAGCGGTATCTGGAAGCCGGGCTGCGCAACGACAGTGAAAACCTGCTGACGGCGTTGGTGCGTGGGCCGCAGGGTTTGGAGCTGGACGAGCGACGTCTGTCGCCGGCCTACCAGCGACCGTTCTCCGGGCATTATTTTCATATCGACTTCGCCGGCAGCCACTGGCGCTCACGTTCACTGTGGGATCAGGAACTACCGCTGCTCGATCATCCCGGGCTGCACAGCAACCTGCAACTGGGGCCGGAAGGTCAGCAATTATTGGTCTTGCGCTCGGACTACCGGCGGTTGGGGCAGTCGATCTCCATCAGCGTGGCGCAGGACTACACCCCGGTGCGCGAGAGCTTCCAGCGTATGCGCCAGGTCGGGCTTGGGTTGGGGCTGACGGGGTTGCTGCTCATTCTGATCTTGCAGCGCGTCACCGTACGGCGAGCCTTGCGACCGCTGGAAAACGCCCGCGAGCAGATCGCTCAGTTGCAGCAAGGGCAACGCTCGCAACTGGACGCTCAAGTGCCGCTGGAGCTGGAGCCCCTGGTGGCGCAGATCAACCATTTGTTGGCGCATACCGAAGACAGCCTCAAGCGTTCGCGCAATGCCCTGGGCAACCTCGGGCATGCGCTGAAGACGCCATTGGCGGTGCTGTTGAGCCTGGCATCGAGCGAAAAACTCGACGCCCATCCCGAACTGCGCAAGATGCTTCAGGAGCAACTCGAACAGGTTCAGCAGCGACTCAATCGCGAACTCAACCGCGCGCGCCTGGCGGGCGATGCCTTGCCCGGTGCGCAGTTCGATTGCGCTGCCGAGCTGCCGGGATTGCTGGCGACCCTGAACATGATCCACGGTGAACACCTGAATCTCAGCTACACGGCACCGGCCGGTTTGCATTTGCCTTGGGATCGTGAGGACGTGTTGGAACTGCTCGGCAACCTGCTGGACAACGCCTGCAAATGGGCGGATGCCGAGGTTCGGTTGAGCATTGTCGAGACGGTCGAGGGGTTTGGGCTGGTGGTGGAAGACGATGGGCCGGGGATTCCCGAGGCGCAACGTGATCAGGTATTCAGTCGCGGCGCGCGGCTGGATGAGCAGATTGACGGGCATGGCCTGGGACTGGGGATCGTGCGCGATATTGTCGAGGCGTGGGGCGGGGAGTTGGTGTTGCAGGAGAGTGAGTGGGGCGGGTTGAAGGTGAGGGTGTTTCTGCCCAAACGCTGATCCCCTGGCTGACACCGATCCGAGGAACACTTAGTCATCTGTGGGAGCGAGCCTGCTCGCGATGGCGGTATGACAACCAACATCAACGTTGAATGTCCCAGCCTCATCGTCGGATCGCCGCCCGGAGCAGGCTCGCTCCCACATCAGATTTCCAGTGGATACAGTGTCTGCGTCACACCCGGAACTGATCCATCAAACTCTGCTGCTGATTCGCCAGGCTGTTGAGCGACTGGCTGACCCGCGCCGATTCATTGGCTTGCCCCGACAGCGACTCCGTCACGTCACGAATAGTCGCCACGTTGCTGTTGATCTCTTCGGCCACCGCGCTCTGCTCTTCCGCAGCGCTGGCGATTTGCAGGTTCATGTCAGTAATCACCGTCACCGCGTCGCCGATCTGCCGCAGGGCGGTGACCGCCTGGCTGACTTGCTCGACACTGCCCTGGGCCTGGCGATGGCTGTTGCTCATTGAGCCGACGACATCTTGGGTGCCGCTTTGCAGTTGTTCGATCACCTGACGGGTTTCTTCCACCGACTCTTGCGTGCGGCGCGCCAGGTTGCGCACTTCATCGGCCACCACCGCAAAACCACGACCGGCCTCACCGGCACGGGCCGCTTCGATGGCGGCGTTCAGTGCCAGCAGGTTGGTCTGTTCGGCGATGGCGCGAATCACTTCCAGCACCGAACCGATCTTCTCGCTGTTGGCGGCCAGGCCTTCGACCTGGGTCATTGCCGTGCTCATGTCGGCCGCAAGGCTGTCGATGCTGGCGGTGGTGCGGTCGATCACGGTCAGGCCCTGACGGGTCGCCTGATCGGCATCGCGTGCCGCTTGGGCCGCTTGGGCGGCGCTGCGAGCGACATCCTGGGCGGTGGCGCTCATTTCATGGGACGCCGTGGCCACCTGATCGACCTGACGGTACTGCTGCTCCATACCGGCGCTGGTCTGGGTGGCGATGGCCGATGATTGATCCGCTGTGCTGCGCGCGTCCTGCACCGAGCGTTTCACTTCAGCGATGATCGGTTGCAGCTTGTCGAGGAAGCGGTTGAACCAGCCGGCCAATTGCCCGAGCTCGTCTTTTTTGTCGTAGGCCAAGCGGCGGGTCAGGTCGCCTTCGCCGCTGGCGATGTCTTCAAGCATGTGCGCCACGCCGAGAATCGGTTTGGTCACGCTGCGCGCCATCAGCCACACCAGCAACAAACCGATGATGGCCGCGAGTACGCCGAGGCTCAGCTCGATCAGAGTGCCGGCGGTGTTGCGTTCATCGAGTTGTTTCTTCAGGGCTTCGGCCGGGCCGACCAGGACTTTCTCCGGCACGTCGAGCAGCACGCCCCACGATTTGCCACCGGGAATCGGCTGGAAGGGCGACAGTACCTTGAGGAGCTGATTGTTGTGCAGGCTCTGGGTCTGAGTGCTGGCGGCGAGCATGCGGATCAATTCGGCGCCGCTGTCCTTGTCCACGGTGTCCAGACGCTGGCTGAGTTTGCTGGCATCCGGGCTGTATCCGGCCAGCAGGCCGACCGGGCTGAGGATGCTGACGTTGGTCTGGCCGTCATAGAGCTTTTTGCTCGCTTGCTGGCTGACCGCTTGCAGGCTGTTGAGGTTGATGTCGACCGACAGCGACGCGATGACTTTCCCGTCGACCATCAACGGAAAGACGATGCTAGTCATCAGCACGTTCTGGCCGTCGATCTCATAGAAGTAGGGTTCGATCACGCACGGCTTGAGGGTGGTGCGTGGGCAGGTGAACCAGGCGTTGGCCGGCTCGCCGCTAGGACCGGTGCTGGTGTCGGCCATGTCGCTTTCCGGCAGCGACATCGAGTTCAGCTTGCCGGCGGTCGGTTGCGACCAGTAGAGGGCGAAGCGGCCCTTGTCGTTGCTGCCGAGTTCTTTCTGGCCGACGAACAGCTCGTCCTTGCCGTCCAGTGCGTTGGCTTCGAACACCAGCGACAGGCCGAGCAATTGCGGGTTGGCTTGCAGCGCCGATTTGACCTGACGGGTCAGGTCTTCACGCAGGTCGAAGGCGTCGAGGAAGCGCTTCTCGGCCTGCTCACGCAGGAACAACACCTGGCGCGAGAACCCGTGGCCATATTGATAGGCGTCCATGAACTGCTGGCGAATCCCCAGCGCCTGAACTTCACCCTGCGCCTCGATGCGGGCTTGGGCCGCTTCGTTGAGCATTTCCATGCTCGAGGCTTTTACCAGCGCCGAACTGTGCTCCATGCGATACAACGAAAGACCTACCAGCAAGGTCACGATACCGGCCAGGCACAGCCCGGCGAGCAGGGTGATCTTCCATTGAATGGAAAGTTGTCTGAGCGGCATGGAGACGTCCTTATTCGATATTTATCTGAGACTTTGCACTGTAACGGCCGTGTTTTTCCTTTCTTTATCCATTCGAATAAATAAGAAATCACACAAAACCCGTAGCAGCTGGCGCAGCCTGCGTTCGAGTGCGCAGCAGTCGTGAATTCATTCGATGCGGTGTTTCAGGAATACCGTGCAGGCAGGGTTTACGACGGCTTCGCCGCCGAACGCAGGCTGCGCCAGCTGCTACGGGGATATGTGTTGGTTTTGACAAGCCAGGCCTGCTGCGGCACAGTGCGCGCCCTCTAATAAAACCCTCTCTTCAATCCGCCGTCGGCTCATGCAGCTGGCTGGACGGATTCATCCTGTTTGCGCCGGATTTACCCGTCGCCGTGTTTTGAGGTAACGATGATTAATGCAGTAATTGCCGCGGTCGGCATCATGCTGGTGCTCAGCCTGTCCCGCGTGCATGTGGTGATCGCGCTGATCGTCGGCGCGATGGTGGGCGGTTTGACCGGCGGCCTGGGTATCGATGCAACGCTCAAGGCCTTCAACAGTGGCCTGGGCGGCGGTGCGACCGTGGCCTTGTCCTACGCTTTGCTCGGCGCTTTCGCAGTGGCCATTGCCAAATCCGGTTTGGCCCATGCCTTGGCGGACAAAGCCTTGCTGCTGGTCGACCGACAGGACGCCGCTGGCGGTGGTCAGGTCAAATGGTTGCTGATCGCGTTGCTCTGGGTGGTGGCCATCGCTTCGCAAAACATCCTGCCGATCCACATCGCCTTCATTCCGTTGCTGGTGCCGCCACTGCTTTATGTCCTGACCAAGCTGCAACTGGATCGCCGACTGATTGCCTGTGTCATGACGTTCGGCCTGATCACGCCGTACATGTTCTTGCCGGTGGGCTTTGGCAACATCTTCCTGAATGAAATTCTGCTGGCCAACGTCAGTAAAAGCGGGGTGGACATCAGTGGCGTCAACGTCACGCATGCCATGGGGATTCCGGCGTTGGGCATGGTGTTCGGGCTGTTGATAGCGTTTATCAGCTACCGCAAGAAGCGCGTGTATGACCTGGAGAAGATCGAGCGGGTCGAGCAGGTCGCGGTGCAGTACAACCCGTTGACCTTGATGGTCGCGGGGCTGGCCATTGCCTCCGCCTTTATCATTCAGTTGCTGCTGGACTCGATGATTATCGGCGCGCTGGCCGGGTTTCTGATTTTCTCGGTGTCGGGCGTGGTGCGCTGGCGCGAGACCGACGACCTGTTTACCGAAGGCATGAAGATGATGGCGATGATCGGTTTCATCATGATCGCCGCCTCGGGTTTTGCTGAAGTCATGAAAGCCACCGGCGAAGTGCAGACCCTGGTTCAAGCCTCGGCTTCGTGGATCGGTCACAGCAAGGGCATCGGTGCATTGCTGATGTTGCTGGTCGGCTTGCTGGTGACCATGGGCATCGGTTCATCGTTTTCCACGGTGCCGATTCTCGCGGCGATCTTCGTGCCGCTGTGTGTGCAGCTGGGTTTCAGTCCGTTGGCGATTGTCTGCATCGTCGGCACCGCCGGCGCCCTGGGCGATGCCGGCTCGCCAGCCTCTGATTCGACCCTGGGCCCGACCTCCGGTCTGAACATCGACGGCCAGCATCACCACATCTGGGACACCGTGGTGCCGACGTTCCTGCACTACAACCTGCCGCTGCTGGCGTTTGGCTGGTTGGCGGCGATGATCCTCTGATTTTACTGCGCCTACAGTTTTGCGTTGATGTGCCGTTAACATGGCTGTACCCACGCCATTAAAATCCAGAGTGAACAACACATGCGCCTGAGCCTTAAAGCCAAAGTCTTGTCCCTCTCCGTCCTCCCGGTTTTGCTCTTTGCACTGGTCATCAGCCTGACCACCGCCTTCATCTTGCAAGAGCAGGCCCGTAAAGAAGTCGAAGAAACCCGTCAGCGATTGATGAACGATGCCAAGGCCACCCTGCAAAGTTACGTTGCGGTGGCGATGACCACGATCAAGCCGCTCTACGACGCGGCGGCACCTGGCGATGAGGCGGCTCGCGCGCAAGTGGTCAAACTGCTGTCGAGCATCAGCTACGGCAAGGACGGTTACTTCTTCGGTTACGACTCCAACACCGTGCGCCTGTTCAAGGCCAATAGCCCGGAAGGCGTCGGCCAGAGCTTCAAGGACAACCGCGATCCGAACGGTGTGTACGTTAACCGCGACCTGGTGAAAGTCGCCAAGGACGGTACGCACTACCTGCAATACAGCTCGCCGTTGCCTGGCGACAGCAAAGTCCTGGTGCCCAAACTGGGTTACACCGAATACCTGTCTAAGTGGGACATGGCCATCGGTACCTCGGTGAATCTCGATGGTGTCGAAGC
Organism: Pseudomonas sp. 6D_7.1_Bac1; assembly: GCF_025465945.1. Classification (GTDB taxonomy): domain Bacteria; phylum Pseudomonadota; class Gammaproteobacteria; order Pseudomonadales; family Pseudomonadaceae; genus Aquipseudomonas. The sequence continues at coordinate 158,966 of NZ_JANLNW010000071.1, forward strand.
CCAGGTCGCAGCGGTCCAGGCCGAGGTTCGCGATCGCATGGAAGGCGTGGTGCTGAGCATCGTCGGCATCGCGGCGGTGGTGCTGTTGGTGATCGCGGCGGTCGGTCTGTTTGTGGCCAACACCATTTTGCGTCCGCTGCACCTGATGAAGGCCAATCTGGACGACATCGCGGCAGGCGAGGGTGATCTGACGCGGCGGCTGGCGATTACCTCTCAGGATGAACTCGGCGAGCTGGCCGGTTCGTTCAACCGTTTTGTCGACAAGATTCACGGCCTGGTGCGGCAGATCACCGAGATGACCTCGCAGCTGAACGGGCTGGTCCATCAGGTGTCCGATCAGGCCCAGCGTTCGGAGCAGGCCATGGAGCGCCAGCGTCACGAGACCGATCAGGTGGCCACGGCGATCAACGAAATGTCCTCGGCAGCGCAGGAAGTGGCGAAAAGCGCTCAGGGTGCGGCGGTCGCTGCCCAGCAGACCGACGAAGAAGGTCAGGCCGCCAAGCGCGTGGTGGCCGGGAGCATTTCGCAGATCCATGCACTGGTTAACGATATTCGCAGCAGTGGGGTCTCGCTCGACAGTTTGCAGCAGGACGTGTCGTCGATTGTCAGCGTGCTTGGGGTGATCCGTTCGATTGCCGATCAGACCAACCTGCTGGCGCTCAATGCTGCCATCGAAGCCGCGCGTGCCGGTGAGGCCGGGCGTGGTTTCGCGGTGGTCGCCGATGAGGTGCGTGCGCTGGCCAGCCGCACGCAGCAAAGCACTCAGGAAATTCAGGGCATGATCGACCGCTTGCAGGCTGGCACACAGTCGGCGGTCGACGCCATGCGCCGCTCCAGCGATGCTGGTGACGGCACGTCGGCCCAGGCCAATGAAGCTGGCGCTTCGCTGGACACCATGGCCCGGTTGATCGGCACCATCAACTCGATGAACGCGCAGATTGCCAGCGCCGCCGAAGAGCAAACCGCCGTCGCCGAAGAGATCAATCGTAGCGTGCATCAGATTGCCGTGGCGGTGGACAGCGTCGCCGACGAAACCCAGCTCGGCGCACAAACTTCCCGCAGCCTGGCGGATCTGGGGCAGCGGTTGGGCAAACTGGTGGGGCAGTTCAGGATCTGAGGCGCCCGACAGGCCGCCATCGCGAGCAGGCTCGCTCCCACATTTGATTGATGGTGTTGTCGCAATTTGCGGCAACGCACAAATCTACTGTGGGAGCGAGCCTGCTCGCGATGAGGCCGGCACAGACACTGCCAGTCGCGACTAAACCACCGTCACATCCCGCATCAACAACCCGAACCTCAAATCCACCGCATCCGGAATCGGTAGATACACGGTATGCCCGTCCCCCGGTGCCACTTCAACCGCCTCACCTTTGGCGTTCTGCAACTGATGCAAGTCAAAGTGGAAGTTGCCCTTGGGCGTCATCAGTTCCATGTGATCACCCAGGCCAAAGCGGTTTTTCACCTTGACCTCGGCCAGTCGATCACGGCGCTCGCCGGTCAGTTCACCGACGAACTGCTGGCGCTCCGACACCGAGCTGCCGTTCTGGTAGTTCTGGTATTCGTCGTGCACATGCCGGCGCAGGAAACCTTCGGTGTAGCCACGCTGGGCCAGGGACTCGAGGTCGTCCATCAAGCTGCGGTCGAACTCGCGGCCGGCCACGGCATCGTCGATGGCACGGCGGTAGACCTGAGTGGTCCGGGCACAGTAGAAGTGTGATTTGGTCCGGCCTTCGATCTTCAACGAGTGGACACCCATCTGCGTCAAACGACCGATATGCTGCACGGCGCGCAGGTCCTTGGCGTTCATGATGTAAGTGCCGTGCTCATCTTCGAAGGCTGGCATCAGTTCATCGGGGCGGTTGGCTTCCTGTAGCAAAAACACCTGATCGGTCGGTGTGCCGATTCCCAGCACAGGTTCCGGTACGAACGCCTGAACGATCTCGCCCACGATGTTTTCCGTGGCGGGCTGCGCAGCATATTTCCAGCGACAGGCATTGGTGCAGGTGCCTTGATTCGCGTCGCGCTTGTTCATGTAACCCGACAGCAGGCAGCGCCCGGAATAGGCCATGCACAACGCGCCGTGGACGAAGACTTCCAGCTCCATGGCGGGGACCTGCTGGCGGATTTCGTCGATTTCCTCCAGCGACAGCTCCCGCGACAGGATGATCCGGCTCAAGCCTTGCTGCTGCCAGAACTCGACGCTGGCCCAGTTCACCGTGTTGGCTTGTACCGAGAGGTGGATCGGCATCTGCGGGAAATGCCGGCGTACCAGCATGATCAGTCCGGGGTCGGACATGATCAGCGCATCCGGTGCCATGGCGATGACCGGCTCGAGATCCTTGAGGAAGGTTTTCAGTTTGGCGTTGTGCGGGGCGATGTTTACCACCACATAGAAGCGTTTGCTCTGGGCCTGGGCCTCTCGGATGCCGAGGGCCAGGTTCGCATGGTCGAATTCGTTGTTGCGTACTCGCAGGCTGTAGCGCGGTTGGCCGGCGTAGACCGCATCGGCGCCGTAGGCGAAGGCGTAACGCATGTTTTTCAGGGTGCCAGCAGGGGCGAGCAGTTCAGGCATGGCGAGAGTCATGAGGGCGTCGATCGCAAAAGCTCGCGAGGGTAGAGCAGCCGCGGCGGGCGTTTATTGATCTGGATCTATGCTTGATGAACAAAGCAGGGCGCTCGGGCGTGACGTGCCTGACTAACGAGACAGCCAGTGTCTGCGTGTTACTGGCAGGGATCGGACATGAAGCAAACCGTTGTGCGAGACAAATCACTGCTGGTGCTGCTGGTGTTGGTGACCGCAGCGTTCATCTGGATTCTGCTACCGTTCTACGGTGCGGTGTTCTGGGCGGTGATTCTTGGCATTGTCTTCGCGCCCTTGCAGCGTCGACTACAAGTGAAGTTTGGCTGGAACCGCAATCTGACGGCGCTCTGCACCTTGGGCATTTGTCTGGTCATTGCCATTTTGCCGGTGATCATTACGAGCGTCCTGTTGGTGCAGGATGGGGCGAACCTCTACAAGAATATCGAGAGCGGCCAGTTGGATATCGCCGGCTACCTGGCGCAGTTCAAACACAGCCTGCCACCGTACTTCCAGCACCTGCTGGACCGCTTTGGCATGGGAGAGCTCAACGCCTTGCGCGAGAAAATCGTCAAGAGCGCGATGCAGGGCAGTGAGTTTTTCGCCAGTCAGGCGTTCAGCTTCGGTCAGGGTACTTTCGAGTTTGTGGTGAGCTTTTTCATCATGCTCTATCTGCTGTTCTTCTTTCTGCGCGACGGTGCCGAACTGGCGCGCGAGGTCCGTGCGGCTGTGCCATTGGCGGAACATCAAAAACGCCGTTTGCAGCTCAAGTTCAATCGCGTGGTGCGAGCCACGGTCAAAGGCAACTTGCTGATGGCGATCACACAAGGCGCGCTGGGTGGTTTGATTTTCTGGTTTCTGGACATTCCCAGCGCATTGCTCTGGGCGGTGATAATGGCGTTTCTGTCGCTGTTGCCAGCGGTCGGGGCGGGGATTGTCTGGGCGCCGGTGACGGCTTGGTTTTTGCTCAGCGGCGCGATCTGGCAGGGCGTGGTGCTGGGCTTGTTCGGAGTGTTCGTGATCGGTCTGGTGGACAACGTACTGCGGCCGCTCCTGGTGGGCAAGGACACCCGGATGCCGGATTACCTGGTCCTGATTTCGACCTTGGGCGGTCTGGCGATCTTCGGTCTCAATGGTTTTGTCATTGGGCCGTTGATCGCCGCGCTGTTTATGTCGAGTTGGGCCTTGTACATCGAAACCAAGCCGCGTATGCAGTTGCCTTAAGCGCTCAGCGCGTAGGTACCGATACGTTGCGACAGGGCCTGGGCGGCAGGCAGTGAAGTGAGCGGGCCGCTGATCGCGACGCCGTCCTGAACCACGTACCAACAGGCGAGCAATCCCAGCTCTCTGAGCGGTGCAGGAACGGCGCTGCCGATAACGGACATGATCTGAACCTTGGGCATAAGTACCTCCATCAATCTATGGAGCTACCTTACTGACCCAGCGGTTATACGGAAAATCAACGCTCTCGATAGTGGACATTGACGCCTTTGAGGCGACAGCCGCTGTCAGTCGACGACCTGGTCGAGCATGTTCATCACTTCATGGTCATTGAGCAGGCCTTTGCGCACCAGGTTATCGGCCAGCAGCGAGAGAAACTTGGCGCTGCGATGGCCTTCCAGGTGCTTGAGCTCGGTCAATGCGTTATAGACCTTGCTTGAGGTACAGAGTCCAACAATGCGGTGCGGGTTTTGCGTGGGCATAAGGGTCGTCCTTGTTTTTATGAACCGTTTATTACGGACAATTCAGAGCTTGCTGAACTGTCATGACATAAATATGACGGTTGTTGCGTTGAAGCCAGGGCATTCGTCGGATCAATCATGTCAAATTTAACCGCAGTCACTGTCCCGGCAGCGACCTTGGCGAGATTTATTCAGACATGGTTCAAACAGTGGAACAAAAACAGGCCCCGTTTCGAGGCGGGGCCTGTGTTGTGTTGCCTGTAGTGATTGCCAGCACGGGCCTTAGTAACGAGGCTGAATGTAGTACCCCGGTTGTGGCGGGACGTAAACCGGTGCTGGCTGGACGTACACCGGCTGCGGTTGAACATAGACTGGCTGCGGTTGAACGTAGACCGGTTGCTGTACATAAACCGGACGCTGCGAGTTGGCGACGACTGATCCCGCTACCACGGCGCCTACCACAGCGCCGACGGCGAGCGGTGCACCCCAGCCCCCGCCCCAGCAGCAGCCACCACCGTGGCCATAGTAGCCATGGGCCTGCGCCTGTCCGGCGACAGCAAATGCACCGACCAGCAAGGCTATTACAGGGAGTTTGCGGATCATGATAATTCCTCGTGTTTTCGTCCCGGCGCTTGAACCTGCAATAGACCCAAGGATTGTCGCGGGGGATAACTTTCAGACAACGTTTTTTGGTAAAACTGCGACGCGTCTGAGTAAATATTGTGTAAGGTCTGTACCGGCATCTTTACCTTGCTACACCCGCCGGGCCAGACACCTCACTATGATCGGACAAACTCGACGGGCTGGCTAATCCCGTCCATCTGAAAGTGCAATTTGCAGGAGATTCACATGCGGATGAACCCGAACAAAGATACCCAACTGTGCATGTCGCTGTCTGGGCGCCCCGGGAACTTCGGTCTGCGTTTCCACAACCATTTGTATGAGCAACTTGGCCTGAACTTCTATTACAAGGCCTTCAGCAGCCAGGACCTGCCCGGGGCGGTTGGCGGGATTCGTGCGCTGGGTATTCGCGGCTGCGGCGTGTCGATGCCCTTCAAGGAAGCCTGTATCGCGCTGGTCGATGAGCTGGACGCGTCAGCCGCGGCCATTGCCTCGATCAATACCATCGTCAACACCCACGGCCACCTCAAGGCTTACAACACCGATTACATCGCCATCGAGCAGTTGCTGAAAACCCATGCTGTGCCGCAGGAATCGACATTCGCTTTGCGCGGCAGTGGCGGGATGGCCAAAGCGGTGGCCAGCGCCTTGCGCGACGGTGGCTATAAAAACGGATCGATCGTGGCGCGCAACGAAAGCGCAGGCCGTGCCCTGGCGGATTCGCTGGGTTATCGCTGGCAAGCAGACCTGGGTAGCGAGCGCCCGCAGCTGCTGGTCAACGTCACGCCAATTGGCATGACCGGAGGAGCAGAAGCCGATCATCTGGCTTTCGACGCCGAAGCTATCGATGCGGCGCATACAGTTTTCGATGTGGTGGCGATTCCGTCGGAAACGCCGCTGATCGTGCGGGCTCGTGCCGCTGGAAAGCGGGTCATCACCGGGCTTGAAGTGATCGCTATTCAAGCGCTTGAACAGTTTGTGCTGTACACCGGCGTGCGCCCCAGCGATGAGCAGTTCCAGAAGGCAGTGGCATTCGCCCGCAGTTAGCAGATCAGATTGGGAGCGAACCTGTGGCGAGGGAGCTTGCTCCCGCGGGTCGGTCCGCGTTCGGGCGAAGCGACCCTAAAAGCAGCCTCCGCGAGTATTCAGATGGAACGCGACTGCCGGATTACGACCGCTTCGCGGCCGAGCGGGAGCAAGCTCCCTCGCTACATAACAGCTGCGGTGTTACTCGAGGCGGGCCAAACGCTCTTCAAGTGCCGCAATTCGTGCTTCGAGCTCTTCGATGCGTTCCACCGAAACACTGCTGCTGGCGCCACGTTCCGCCGGATTCTGGCGGGCGCTGAGGATCGTTTCGATATCGGCCGGGTCGCCCAGCGCGTGCATGTAGCGGTCTTCGCGTTGGCCCGACTGGCGCGGCAGCAACATCGCGAGACCGCGAGCAATCAAGCGTTCCAGTTGATGGATAACCTGTTCGGCATCTTCGAAGTCGTGCATGCGGCCACTGCGCGTCAGCAGTTCGTTGACCGTCTGCGGACCGCGCAGAAACAACAAACCGGCCAGAATGACCTGGGCCGGTACCAGTTCCAGCGCCTTGTCGAGTCGATGCTCCCAGCGATCGGCGCGGCTACCCATGACCAGCCTGGTGAAGCCACGACCTTCAAGGGCACGCAAGCTTTGCCCGACCTGGCCCTGGCTGAGATTCATCACCGGTTCCCGGCTGGTTTTCTGGTTGCAGGCGATGACCAGCGCATTGAGGGTCAGCGGATAGGTTTCCGGGCTGGTCGCCTGTTTCTCGATCAAAGAGCCGAGAATCCGCAGCTCCGTGCTGCTCAGCCGCAGTTCATCGGTAGACGTCTCTTGTTCGGTGCTCATGCTTTCTGGACCCTTGCTAACCGTTACTTCCATTTTTTACTCCATAATTTAGCAACAGACCCTTGTTTTTCAGGCCAGATCGACCCCCCTTCAAGTCGTTCTGTTTGACGTTCAGAACCCGGTTCTCGGCGAGCAGAACCTCGTTGAGGGAGGTGAGTGCGGCAATCTTAACGCACAGTGGCAGGCGGACCTCAATCATGGCGAACCATCAGGGGCGGATTTGAGGGGCATCAAGGGTGGGAACTCTTCGGGCGTCAGGGTTTCCTTTTCCAGCAGCAGGCGGGCGCCGGCATCCAGGTCGGCCCGACGACTGTCGAGCAGCGCTTTGGCACGGTTATAGGCTTCTTCGAGCAAGGCGCGGATGCCCAGGTCAATTTCCCGCGCGGTTTGCTCCGAATAGTCCTTCTGGCCAAACCCGGCCATGTGTTCGCCCAAATAGGTAGGATTTTGCCGTTCCAGTACCGATTGACCGAGTTCGGCACTCATGCCGAAACGGGTGATCAACTGCCGGGCGATGTCGGTCGCCCGGGTGAGATCGTCGGCTGCGCCTGTGGAGATCTGGCCATAGACGATGAACTCGGCAGCCCGACCGGCCATCAGTACGGCGATTCGATCCTTGAGCATCTGACAACTGATCAAGAAGTGATCCTCGGTGGGTCGCTGCAAGGTATAACCCAGCGAGCCAATGGAGCGGGGGATGATCGAGACTTTATGTACCGGGTCCATCCCGGGCAAGGTGCCAGCGGCCAGGGCATGCCCCATTTCGTGATAGGCCACCACCAGGCGCTCATCAGGCCGTAACAGGCTGCTCTTGCGTTCGACACCCGCGACGATGCGTTCTACCGCGGCAGTGAAGTCGTCAAGGTTGACGGTCTGGCCTCCCCGACGGGTGGCAACAATGGCGGCTTCGTTGATCAGGTTCGCCAGGTCCGCACCGGTGAAACCTGTCGTGATTTCGGCGATGCGTTCGCAGTCAATGTCGTGAGCCACGGAGATTTTTTTCAGATGGACCGTGAGGATGGCCTGTCGGCCTTTTCGATCGGGGCGGTCGATCACGAGCTGACGGTCGAAGCGACCGGCCCGTAACAGCGCTGGATCAAGTATCTCCGGCCGATTGGTCGCCGCCAGCAGGACCACACCTTCGCGCGGGTCGAAACCGTCCAGTTCGGCCAGAAGCTGGTTAAGGGTCTGCTCTTTTTCGTCGTTGCCACCAAACGCACCGACACCGCGCATTTTGCCCAGGGCGTCGAGTTCGTCGATGAAAATAATGCAAGGTGCTGCTTGCCGTGCCTGCTCGAACAAGTCGCGCACTCGAGCGGCACCGATACCGACGAACATTTCGACGAATGCGGAACCGGAAATCGAGAAAAACGGCACGCCGGCTTCACCGGCGATAGCCTTGGCCACCAGGGTCTTGCCGGTGCCAGGTGGGCCGACCAGCAGAGTGCCCTTGGGAATATGGGCTCCCAGGCGTGTGTATTTGGCCTTGTCCTTCAGGAACGAGACGATTTCCACCAGCTCGGCCTTGGCTTCATCAATGCCCGCTACATCGGCGAAGGTGACGCCGGTATCACGCTCGACCGATACCTTGGCCCGCGACTTGCCGATGTTCATCAGCCCGCCAATGCCCTGTTTTTCGGCCATGCTGCGGAACAGGAATTGCCAGAGCACCATAATCATCACAAAGGGCAGCAGCCAACCCAGCAGCCCGTTCAACAGTGTGTTTTCGCTGACTCCGGAAAAACCGACACCTGATGGAGCCAGTTCGGCCGCCAGCGTGGGGTCGACTCGCACGGTGGTGAACAGGTCGTGGCCGTCGATAGGCTCTTGCAGCTTGCCGCTGATCTGGTCCTTATCGACCCGCAGCTCGCTGACCTTATGCTCGCCCACCAGTTGCAGGAACTGACTGTAGGGGATGCTCTGCACAGAATGGCGCTCTACAAAAAAAAGCTGAGCGAGTGCAAGAACCAGAAAGGTGATAGCGAAGTAGGAAAGGTTCCACTGGTGATTCTTCTTCATGGCCTTGACTCAGGGGAAAGGGACACGATGCGTGGCGGTTCAATCCTTAACCCCATGGGCATTTGAATAGGATTCTAGACGCCATCAGCCCGAACATATCGGTAATCGTGGCAAGTGAACCAACTGTCGTCTGCTTGCAGCCGCTGCGCGGGGGCGGCCCGATAATATCGGGTGAAGAAAGGCAAGCTGATCCGAACCCAGCGCTCGCCGCTCTTAATCAGAGGTCAAGGCCGTGCGATGCGAACCGACAGGCGTGATTGCCTCAGGAGGTTTCCAAATGACATATCTTCACTCACAGCAAACCCTCTTGTACGACCGGGCTGCTGCCGGCCGAAGTCTGGTGGCACCGCTGCGTCAATACGCTCAAAGAGCCGATGTCATCGTCCTCGCCTTACCCCGTGGCGGGGTTCCAGTTGCCTATGAGATCGCCACGGCCCTGGAGGTTCGCCTGGATCTGATGCTGGTCCGCAAGCTGGGGGTTCCGTCCCAGCAGGAGTACGCCATGGGCGCAATTGCCAGCGGCGGCATACAAATCGTCAACGAAAATACGCTGCGGGCTCACCCGATTGATCAGGGCGCGTTCGATGCCGTGGTCGCACGGGAAACGCGGGAGCTGTTGCGTCGTGAGCGTGTTTACCGCGCAACGCGTGCGCCAGTGGCGCTCAAGGACCAGGTGGTGATTCTGGTCGATGATGGCCTGGCGACAGGGGCCTCAATGAAAGCCGCGATCCACGCCGCGCGCTTGCAAACGCCGTCTCGCATCGTAGTGGCCGTGCCGGTGGCACCACTCGAGACGCTAGAGGCGCTGCGCAACGAAGTGGATGAGCTGGTTTGCCCGCTCATTCCCGAGTGGCTGATTTCGATCGGCTATTGGTACATGAACTTCACCCAGACCTCGGACGAAGAGGTCATCGATCTTTTGCAGCGAGCCTGGCAAAGAGAGTCCAGTTCGGGCATTGCCCCTCAGGAGAGTTCCGATACTTGAGCCTCACTATCGAACGCTGGACCTGGAAACGTGGGGGGTGATCGACTGGATCTGCCGGCAGGCTGAACGGCGACTTGCGCAATCAAAGACAAGCCGCACGGAGCCTCAAGCATGGCTATAATCGCGCCACGATTTACCCCTTTCACAACACCCGCCACCCAACGAGACTGCCATGACTATTTCTCTGTACGCTGCTTCCGTTCCGGTCTTCAAGCAAATGCTCAACGCGTTGAGCGATGTTCTGAACAAGGCTGAAGCCCACGCCACGGCAAAAAACATCGACCCGAATGCCTTCCTGCAAGCGCGTCTGTACCCGGACATGTTTCCGCTGGTACGCCAGGTGCAGATTGCTGTTGATTTCGCCAAAGGCGTTTCTGCCCGTCTGGCCGAAGTCGAATTGCCGAAGTACGACGACACCGAGGTGACCTTCGCCGAGTTGCAAGCCTTGATCGCCAAGGTGCTGTCCTTCATCGACGGTATCAAACCTGAACAAATCAACGGCAAGGAAGGTATCGAGATCGTTACTCGTCCAGGCACCCCGAAAGAAAAACGCTTCAGTGGCCAGGCTTACCTGCTGACCTACGGCCTGCCGCAGTTTTTCTTCCACGTCACCACCGCTTACGCGATCCTGCGTCACAACGGTGTTGAAGTCGGCAAGCGCGATTACATGGGCGCGTTCTAAACCCGCCGGATACGAAAAAGCCCGCCACGGTGTGAACCGTGGCGGGCTTTTTGT
>NZ_JANLNW010000060.1 GCF_025465945.1 Pseudomonas sp. 6D_7.1_Bac1
GTTGACTGACAACCCCACCGCGCGAGCAGGCTCGCTCCCACATGGAATACGGCATCAGACACCTGGCGCTGCCGTCAAGGCTTACGCTTACGCGGCCCGGTATTGAACACCGGCACTTTTCGCACAGGCTTGATCGAAGGTTCCGGCGCCGAAGCATCACCGCTCTCCACCCACTTGCCCAGGTTGCGTTTGCCGCCACCGGAGACTTTTGGCTTCTTCGGCTTTTTCGGCTTCTTGACCACTTGGCCGCTGGCGTCGGTGTCCGGCACGCGGTGTTCCGGTTCGAAATCCTGTTCCATATGGCGGGTCAAGGTCTGACGCGTCAGCATCTCGATGGCCGACAGCTGATTCACCTCATCGGCACACACCAGCGAAATCGCCTCGCCGGTCGCGCCCGCACGGCCGGTACGACCGATACGGTGGATGTAGTCCTCGGCGACAATCGGCAGGTCGAAGTTCACCACCAGCGGCAAATCTTCGATATCCAGACCACGGGCGGCGACGTCGGTGGCCACCAGAATCTGCACTTCACTGGCCTTGAAGCGGTCCAGTGCGCGCTGACGCGTGGCTTGTGGTTTGTCGCCGTGGATGCCGTCGGCATTTACGCTCAGGCCCTGGAGCTTTTCCACCAACTGGTCAACGCCGTTGCGGGTCTTGGCGAACACCAGCACCTGCTTCCAGCGATTCTTGCGCAGCAAGTGAATGAACAGCTCGGCCTTGCGCTTCTTGTCGACCGTGACCACCCATTGCTTGACCGTATTGGCCGCAACGTTACGCGGGCTGACTTCGATGCTCAGCGGATCATTGAGCATTTGCCCGGCCAACTCGCGAATCGCATCGGAAAAGGTCGCGGAGAACAGCAGTGTCTGACGTTTTTTCGGCAGTGCCTTGTAGATGTTCGCCAGTTCTTCGGAGAAACCCAGATCGAGCATGCGATCGGCCTCGTCCAGCACCAGGGTTTGCAACTGGTTGAACTTCAGCGCGTTCTGGCGGAACAGATCCAGCAGACGACCGGGCGTAGCCACCAGCAGGTCGACGCCTTTACGCAGCTTCATCATTTGCGGGTTGATGCTGACGCCGCCGTACACCGCATAGGTGCTCAGCGGCAGGTGTTCAGCGTACTGACGCACGCTTTCATGAACCTGCTCGGCCAGTTCACGGGTCGGCACCAGGATCAGCGCACGCACCGAGTTACTGGTGACTTTCGGCCCTTCCATGGCCAGCAACTGCAACAGCGGCACAGCGAAACCTGCGGTCTTGCCGGTGCCGGTCTGGGCCGCAGCCATCAGATCGCGACCGGCCAGCACCGCCGGAATGGCTTGCGTCTGCACTGGGGTTGGGGTCTGGTAACCGAGCGTCTCAAGGGCGCGCAGCAAGGGTTCGATCAGGCCAAGAGTGGCGAAAGTCATGGGAATACCGTAGGAAAATCAGCGCGAGTGTGCAATGGCGCGCAGTTTACCCTAATTCACACGGGATTCTGTCAGCACCACGGCGGCAGGCCGCTCAGGAGCACGTCGCCACTGCGGCAAGCCGATCAACACCACGGCGCTGATGATCACCGCCATCGCCACCGCCTCTTCGATGCCGATGCTTTCGCCGGCAAAAACGATCCCCAGCAACACCGCCACCGCCGGGTTGACGTAGGCATAACTGGTGGCCGCTGCCGGGCGCACGTGCTTGAGCAGGTACATGTAGGCGTTGAAAGCAATGATCGACCCGAAGACGGTCAGGTACACCAGTGCTGCCCAGCCTTCCAGCGGCGGCAGGCGGTCCAGGTGTTCTCCCTTGAGCGCGCTGCCGATCAACAGCACCACGCCACCGACCAGCATTTGCGCCGCGCTGGACATCGCGCCCTGAGGCAATGGCAAATGCTTGCTCCACACCGAACCAAACGCCCAGGCTGCCGCCGCACCAATCAGCAGTGCAGCCCCCAAAGGGCTCGATTGCAGATTGGAGCCCAGATTGAGCATGGCGATACCGATCAGCCCCAGCACAATCCCCGCCCATTCCAGACGGGTATTACGCGCGCCCCAGAAATACCCGCAGAGCAAGGTAAACAACGGCACTGTCGCCACCGCCAATGCCGCGACGCCGGAGGCTACGCCCGTGTGCTCGGCCATGCTGACCGCGCCGTTGCCAAAACTGAGCAACAACATCCCGATTAACCCCGCCGCCTTCCACTGCGGCCACGTCGGCGCTGGCACACCGCGCCAGCGCAGGAAGGCGTACATCAGCGTCCCGCCGACAATAAAACGAATGCCGCCGAGCATCAGTGGCGGCCAGTACTGCACGCCGATGCGAATCACCAGATAGGTCGACCCCCAGATCACGTACAACGCGAAAAAGGCACCCATCAGCGGTAACGGGAAACGGCGCAGGCCAGGCATGGGACGCTCGAAGGCAGGACAAGGAGAGCGTTATTTTAGAAAGCCGACAGACGAAACTTAAGTTACAAAACCTGTTTATAAGGCCGGTACACTTTTCAAAGCACCTTTGAGAAACGCATGCCGTTGGGATAACTGCGCCACTGTGGGAGCGAGCCTGCTCGCGATGACGCCGGCACGCTCACCCCACAAGTGACTGACAGACCGCTATCGCGAGCAGGCTCGCTCCCACATGGAGGTGGTGCTGCGGTCAGAACCCGCGATGGCGCTTGAGGTGTTCGTTGATCTTCGCCGCCGGCACCTTCTGCAAGCTGCACAGCAGATCATGGGACAACTCGCGCAAGCCGTATTTGTGCCGCAGTTCCTGTGCCAGATGGGCGGTGAGGTTGGCGGCCATTTCGGCGTCGGCCATGGCCCGGTGAGCCTGGCCGGTATGGGGCAATTGAGCGAAGGTGGTGAGGGTGCCGAGTTTGTGGTTCGGTGCGGCCGGCATCAGGCGGCGGGCGAGTAACAGCGAGCAGGCAAAGTTCTGCAAGCGTGTGCGTTTGATCCGCCCCAACTCGTAGTCCCAGAACTTCTGGTCGAACGCAGCGTTGTGGGCCAGCAGTGGCGTGATGCCGACGAACTCGTTGACCTCGTTCATCACCTGCTCGGCCGAGGGTGCGGTGCGCAACATGGCGTTGCTGATGCCGGTCAGTTGCTCGATGAACGCTGGCACTCGCACACCGGCATTCATCAGGCTTTGGTAACGCTCGACGATGCGCCCCTGTTCAAGAATCACCACGGCAATTTCAGTGGCCCGGCAGCTGCTGCTCGGGGAGATTCCGGTGGTTTCAAAGTCGATGACGGCTATGCGTTCCAAACCTGTTCCTTGGGTAAATTGTTCAGTTTTTAAGCAGCAATGCGCCTTCGATCGGCACGTAACGACTGGCAGCGCGAATCAGCGAGTTGGCGGTGAGCCCCGGCACGCCATAGGCAACCGCTTCAACGCCGTGCTTGCTGATGATCCGCTCCAGCAGCATGTCGAAATCACCGTCACCCGAGGCCAGCACCACTTCGTCGACGTGATCGGCGGCGTCCATGATGTCAAGGGTGATGCCCACGTCCCAGTCGCCCTTGGCCGAACCATCGCTGCGCTGGATGTAGGGCTTGAGCTTCACGATGAAACCGAGGTTGCGCAGGATCTGCTGGAATTGCTGCTGCTTGCTGTCGCCGCGATCGATGGCGTAGGCATAGGCCTCGACGATCTGCCCACGCTGACTGATGTCAGCCCACAGGGCGGCGTAGTTGAAATGACAACCGTAGGCCTGGCGCACGGTGTAATAGAGGTTTTGGACATCGGCGAACACTGCGATCTTCTTCACCGCAAATCCTCATGGCGCACACAAGCGCAGGCGATTGATCAGACCCAAGATCTGAAAAGTCGCCCAGTATGCCAGCCAGAAGGAATTTTCCGCGAATAATCAGTCCGGGGCGCTATAAGGCCCCGGACGAATGGCGTATCAGACGAAGGAATCGTCGTCATCACCGCCGCCGAAGAATGAGCTGTCGTCGCTGTCGCCGCCCTGGTCGCTGTTGCTCCAGGAATCATTGTTGGCCATGCGCTGGTCGTCATTGCCCCAGCCATTGCCGGAATCACTGGCCGGTGCCGGCTCTTCCTTGATGACTTCAACGATTTGCTGCGGCTGCTGATTGCTGTGGAACAGGCTGCTGATACCTTCTGCCAGCATCACGCCACCCGCCACGCCGGCTGCGGTTTTCAAGGCACCACCGAGGAAGCTGCTGCCCGCTGCCGGAGCCGGAGCCGGTTGCTGCGGGGCATAGCCTTGTTGCGGGGCACCAAAGTTCTGCTGTGGCGCACCATAGTTTTGTGGTGGTGGGGCAGAAGGCCGCGCCGGTTCACGCCAGCCGCCGCTCGATGCCGGTGCGCTTTGGGTCGGTGCAGGCTGCGGATCACGGGAACCACCGAAGATGCTCGACAGGAAACCACCGCCACTGCTGCTCGACGCCGGTGCGGCGGCCTGAGCCTTGGCTTGTTGCAATTCGGCTTGCAGTTGCTGGATTTGCTGGGTGAGCTGTTTGTTCTGCTCGTCGAGGCTCTTGATTGCTGCCTCTTGCACCAGAATCGCCTGAGTCATGAAATAGCCCGCCGCAGGCTGGCGGTTCAAATGTTCCTTGATCCGCGCTTCGGCCAAGGCATCGCGCGGGGCTGAATCCGTCTCGGCCTGTTGCAGCCGGGAAAACAGTCCATCGATCAGGGTTTGTTCTTCGCTGTTCATGGCGACCTCATAGATTGCCGGAAATCATTGTCCTTTTCCCTTATGGAGAAGGTGCTCACTAGTTATGGGGCTGTTACCGGTTGTTTCAATAGCCTTTACCGAACGTTTACGTTTGCTCGACTGCCGGTTGCATCGGTTACAGTGTCTACATACTTTGTAACCTGCGATAGCGACCGATGAATCCGTTAGACGTACTCCGCGACTCCCTGTATTTCTTCCAGCGCAACCTGGGCCGCATCGTGCCGCTGTGTCTGCCATTGGTGGTGCTCGAAGCCCTGCTTCAGCAACTGGTCGACCACTCCCAGGGGCCGGAGGCATTTCCCGGCTATAGCGTGATCGTCGGGCTACTGGTCTACCCCTTGTACACCGCCGCGCTGATCCTGTTTCTCGATGCCCGCAGCCGTGGCGAATCGCCGCGCACGCTGGACCTGTTGTCGGCGTCTGTCAGCCTGTGGCCGCGCTTCGCCCTGCTGACGGCGCTCAATACATTGCTGATTCTGGTGGGTTTGTCGCTGTATTTCCTGCCAGGCATCTGGCTGATGGTGATGCTCGCCTTTGCCGAGTACCTGTTGGTGCTGCGCAATATGCAACCGCTACAGGCCATCAGGGAAAGCATGCGCCTGGCCCGTGGCAACTTCCTGCGCATTCTGTTCTGCATTTTCTGTGTGATGGGCCCGTTGTGGGTGCTCAAGGGCGCGAGCATGGCCATCTACCCGGAGCCGCAGAACCCGGCACTGACGCTGATCATCGAAAGTGTTCACAGTTTTCTGCAATTGTTCACCAGCGTGGTGCTGTTTCGCCTGTTCATGTTGATCAGCGAGGCGCCTGACAGACCCGAAGGAAGCGCCTGACAGCTCTACCCTTGGGGTCTGGGCCTCGGTTATGCTCGGGCTCAACTTTGTAACGCCAAGCCGAGCCATGACCCGTCTACTGCGCTACACCCTGCTGGGCCTGCTGATGCTCATCGGCCTGCTGTCTGCCTTGCTCTATAGCCTGACCTGGCGCCCCGATGCCAAAGAGACGCTGGCGGTCAGTTGCACCAGCGTGGCCCCCACGCTGGTGCCGGGTCAGGCGTTGAAGGTGATGACCTGGAACGTTCAGTACCTGGCAGGCAAACGCTATGTGTTCTGGAATGACCTGGCCCAAGGCACCGACGAAAGCCCGACCCCGGAAGACATGGCCTTCAGCCTCGACGAAGTGGCGCGGGTGATCCGCGATGAACAGCCGGACCTGGTCCTGCTGCAAGAACTGGATGATGACGCCAAGGCCAGCGACTATCAGAATCAGCTCAAACTGCTCCAGGAACGCCTGGCCGACCTCTACCCTTGCAGCACACACGCCTTCGACTGGAAGGCCGACTTCGTTCCCAACCCGCATATTTTCGGCAGCGTCGGCCGGCAATTGGCGACCTTGAGCCGCTACCAGATCGAACACGCCGAACGCCTGCAACTGCCCGAAGCACCGATCAACTTCATCAGCCGCCAGTACCAGCCGAAAAATGCCCTGCTGGTGAGTTACTTGCCGCTGCGCGACGGCGGGCAAATGGCGGTGCTCAATACTCACCTCGATCGGGCCGTGCAGCCGGACGAAACCGTGCAAGCCAAGGTGACGGCGGTTGCCAAAGTGCTCGACACATACGAAGGCCACGGTACGCCGTGGCTGATCGGCGGCGACTTCAACCTGTTACCGCTGGGCCAGTATCAGCGCCTCGCGCCCGAGCAGCGCACACCCTACTCCGCCGACAGCGCGCTGCATGTGCTGTGGGACAAGTACCCGATGATCCCGACCAACAACGAGGCCAGCGGCATTGATCGGGACCAGTGGTTGACCCACTACCCCAATGACCCCGCCCTCAACGGCCCGGATCGCACCGTCGACTACCTGTTCTACAGCCCGCGGATCAAACGGGTCGAAGCACAGGTGCGACAGGAGGATACGTTGCGCATCTCCGACCATTTGCCGGTGATTGCACGGTTTCTGCTGCCCGCCGCCCCGTAACACTGATCGTTCTCACGCTCCGTGCAGGAATGCATCAAATTCAGGCTTTGGGTCGCTAGATCTTACCTCTGCGCGGCATTAATCCGGGGGCGAGCACTGCACCTTGTGACGGATTGTTAAGTCAAATTGAATACTTTGCAGTTATGCCAACCCATCAGCTTTAAAAAAGAAAACCTCTGCGGCTAAAAACACAAGAGAAGCAGAGTGATGCAAGTTACCCACCGTAACTGAGGCGCCCCCACCTTCAACGCTGACATTGGATGCTCGATGTAGCGGCTCCGACTTTAAGGTTTTTCAGGGCCGAACTGGGGCATCATAAAGCCCATGGATTATATTTATTGCAGCTGCAAACTTCGCTAAACCGCGCTTAGGCAACGCCCCCCGCTATCGGACTGACAGTATGGGATAACATACTGCTGCCTTAAGATCTATATAGGCCATCTCACTTCACAACTGCACTTTTAATCCTTTCAGTCTCGGATAGCCAGACAGGAATATGAAATCATACCCTTGTTGATTGTCGACACACAGTAAAGCATGATCGAGTTACTGTAATGCACAAGCAAGCATTGAATACTGATTGTTTGTACGTGCCATGAATTGGTTACACAGAGCCCCGCCAATCGCGACCTTTAGGTAACTACTGGTTTGTTTGTTAGCGGCTTGGCCATGCAGCCTTCACATCTGACACTGCCTCATCGGTCCGCGCTTGCCGGGCTTCAATAATGGAAGATTAATCACGTTAAGCGCCCGATCATTGACGGTCTTATAACTGCCATCACGTGAGTTCACGTGTTGCACCTCGTAATTAATATAACTTTTCTCAGGAGACATATGATGCCTAGCAACAGCTATCAATCGTTACTTGCATCTGCGCAAGCAACATTTAAAGAGATGAGCCGAACAAAAAAAGTACAGACACTGATCGATGAAATTAAAAGTAACTACCGGGATAACGGTAAAAAGTGGACCCCCGAGGCACTTGGCAAGCAACGGCTGTTGGAAGACACGCTGGAGAAAGATGCTTACCAGCGTTACAGCAACGACACTCCAATCGGTGTCAGCGGCCTCGACGAAAATGAACAACGGGAGTTTGTTGCCTATATCAAGGCGCTGGCTGCTCGCGTTGAGACCGTCGACATCCTGGTGCAAGGCAGTGAGAAAGTTGCATTATCGTCGCAACCCGATAGCGTTCTGGAGGGAGCCGAAGCATTTCGAGTACTGCCCAAGGACTTCGCGCAGCGGCACGGTGCTCGCGCCAAGGTTGGAGCGCGGTTGACCATCAACGTCGATAAGGCGCACTTCAATCAGTTGGCCCAGGCGTTGACCCAATTGTTCAGTGACGACAATCGAGGCTGGCTTGATCAGGCCAAGATCATCGGGCCGAAAAAGCTTGGCAGTCTTACCGACCAGGCCGTGATCTACCTTTCCAGCGCTGGAGTGGAATATGCCCAGGCTATCAATAAAAAACTCAGCGAGCTGCTACCGGCGACAGCCTTTGTTGAGCATACCCCGAGCGGCATGTACCGAGTGGGCAAAGGCATTGCCTACTCTGAGACAGCCGAGGGTGAATCGAGCAGTCACGGCCAGTCCAGGGCAAAATTGATTGCGGCAGCGGGTGCTCAGTCCTTGCTCACCGATACCCCTATCGAGAAGACCTTGCCGAGAGTCTTGCAGACACGCGGGTACGATGTACGTAATCCGGCCCTGCTCGCTCAAGCAGTGCTAGACCGCAAACTCAAGGGCGGGCTGGTTCCTATGAGCGGCGGGGCTGAACCCCGCGAAGGCAGCGTCGACATCCAGCAGTTTATTACTGATCCTGTACTGTTCGCCAAATCCCATACGATCAGCGCTGAGGCACTGGCCAAGTCAGGGCGCCTGCCGGCAGAGGGGCATGCACAACTGGTGAACGTCACGCCAGGCGTGTACGAGGTCGAATACATCGACCAATCTGACCACCGTGACAGCGTGCAGGCGTATTTCCTCGGCTACAACGGCTCCAACCAGGCTAATGCGTCACCCGCCTATGTGGATATTCCCAAGCGGGCAGCCCCCAGCGCCTTCCTATTCACGGGAACGTTGTCGGGGTGCTCGCTGGTAGTGACCACACTCGACGCCAATACCTACCGGGTGTACCACGATGGTCGAGTCAACAGCTCGTTACTTTATGACCGCGTGGTAATGGCCGTTGACTATAAGGATTATCAAATCCCCGGCACTGCTGAAGGCCTCGCAGCGGCATACATGCAGTACATCAATGGCGAATGGCAATTGGTGTTTCAGAAGCAGGAGTACCAACGAGAGGCTCAGATGCTATGGCCAAAGTTACGCAATGGTGAGGAACCGATCTCGATCCAGGTCGCGGGTGATCAAGTGGTGGAGCAAAACCAAACCGAATTTGCCACCTACCGCGAACAGGTTCACCAACAACTGAAGAAGGTTGCGGCCCAGTTCCGAGTGTCCGTCGAAGGGATCACCGACGGTGTTTACACAACGGGGGAGTTTTCTCCTCATCACCCCGCGATTGCCGAGTGGACTAAACTGCGTGATCAGGTTCATGCCAAGATCAACACCGACATCCAGCAGTTGGTAGACAAGCGATCCCAGCTTCATGAGACGCGACGGAATTCAACCCAAACCACCTTGATCGACCAACAGATCAAGCAGGTCAACCTCACTCTGGATTACTACAAGGCGCAGTACGACGCAGTGTTGCGTGAAGCCAGCTCCGTGGAAAAGACCTGGCTCTGGCAACAGATCAAGGCCAAAAACGGTACGGGCGCCGTGGTGCGGATTGACGATGCATCGATTCAGGATGGGGGGGAGGAACGCACTAGCAGCCTGGCCGAACATTACGCGATCACTGAAGCTTACCAGCGTGGAGCTCTAGGTTCAGCGTTCGTCGAAGGCTTGCGCAACTTCCACGAGACCACTATCCCTGGGGTAGACGACAAGACGTCGGTTCTGGAGATGAAACGTTTGGTTCTTGAGGGGCAACTGACCCCCACGCAGAAGGGGGCATTGAGTGGGCGCATTACTGAAGTGAGCCAAGCGGAGTACATCGACAAGGTCTTGGCGCAGGCAGCCGTATTCAGCGAGGACTTTCAGGGCGCCGGCAGTACGTTCAGCCGTCTGGTGCCGCAGGACTTTTATCTGTCGCTGGTCGGCGACAAATCCGGTGGCCGTTGCTACCCCTTGGTCCGGGCGATGGCAGTGGCACTCGCCAGTGGTGGCGAGGAAGGTATTGATAGCCTGGTTGAAAAATTGTTCCTGGCCGCCGCTGATCCAGAAGCCGGTAGCTCCACGCTGCTCAAAAATAGTCTGATCACGTTGCACTCCAACGTGGATGCCGTTCAGGCGTCAACGGCGCGGGGCCGGGTCAAACTGCGTGATGTTGTGTCCCGGCTGGCCGCATCAACCCAGACTTCGATGTTCGCGCTTAATACTCAAGGGCACTCGATGATGGTGGGAAGCACCGTTGGAGCCGAAGGACGTCGTTACTATTTCTATGACCCGAATGTGGGGATTTTTGCCTTCGAAGATACGAATAGTCTGTCCAAGGCGATGACGCAGCACTTGGTAGACCGCAAACTGGCGGCTCATTACGGCTCGTTGGGCAGCGCGTCGTCACCGATTTTCAATCTGGTTGAAATCGATACTGACAAGATGGCCGCGGTTCCCTTGAACCGCCGCCTGAGCGTGGCCGATCTGAGCCGTCCCGGTGAGTTGGTCAATGTGATCGAAACACAACACCAGGTTGAGCGTACGGTCAATGCGCAAGAGCGGGTAGGCGCGGACTCTCTGTTACGCGCCTCATTGGCGACTTTCGATGCCGAGCAGTGGGGCGTCAAGTATCACGAGGCCAGTACCCGGCTTGCCCTGGAGGCGGGTCTGGATTACCGCTGGATGCCGGTGATTGCCAATACCCAAAAGCAAGGTGAGGGGCGCTACGAGGTACAGTTCATCAACCGTGAGCAGCCCGAGGAAACTCGCTGGCTGACCACTCACGACGCCATCTTTGTCGAGTTCCGCGACTTTGTCGATGAGCACACCTCGGCCATGGGCGAACACTATACGCTCGATCGCGGCCAGATTCGGCCTAAGGCTGGAGCCGGCGAAGCGGCGCCAGTTGACGGTTTGAACTCCGGGTTTGCGGTGCAGGCGCTGATCCGTTGGTTTACCGATAAGAGTCGTCAAGACGCGGCCAGCGGCATTACGTCGCCTGAGTTGGCGATCGCCTTGAAGGTCCACAGCTATCTGAATCTCGCTCAGATGGTTCATGGCGGCGTACAGGACGTGACCAAGATCATCGCGCTAGTCCGTACAGCGTTACGCGGCGAAGTGGTGGCTGCTGAAACCTCGCTAAAGGACTTTGTCTCATCCTTGGGCCACACCGTCAACGAAGGCGTAGGCGTGGCGTTTGGCGGCGCCTTCGTCGTACTGGACGCCTACGAGCTGGCGTATGCCGAGAATGAAGGCCAGAAGGCTATCTACGGGACCCAGTTGGCGTTCGACTCGGCCAGTTTCGTCTCGAGTGCTGCGGGGATTGGTGCCGGGCTGCTCGGTGCCTCGACTGCCGGGGCGGTGCTTGGTGGGGCTGGGGTGATCTTGGGTGGGCTCGCGGTGGGCTTTACTGGATTGGCGCAAGCGTTTGCTCCGGTGGCGGAGGACATCAAGGCAGTGGGCCGTTACTTTGATGCAGTTGACGCCGCGTACAAAGGCAATGGCTACCGTTACGACGACAAGCAACAGGTGCTGGCGCCCCTTGCTGGGGCGGTGATCAAGACCCTTAACCTGCTCCAGGGTCAGGTCGAATTCGACAGCCAGTACATCTATCGCACTCATCACGGTAAAACTGGGTCGGGGAAAATCAACTACTTCTTCTGGGGCGGTGACTTTCCGACCATTGTTCGTGACCGCAGCCAGGCGATCGAGGTGCGTAGTGGAATTGGTTACGGGAGCCAGCATGGGCTCTCTCACAGCGACAGCAAGGTGGTCATTCTACCGGGCACAGTCAAATCCTATATCAGCTATGGATACATTCATTTCCCTGGCGCAACCACTCGTCACGATTCTGGCTTCGATGTCATCCGCAGGCTTGAGCAGGACTACCGGTTCGACTACGACTTCTACATTTTTCCATCTGAATATACGGTCAGCAGGATTCATCAAGAGTACGTCGCGACCCCGATCGACGTGGTGCTCGATCAGCGCAACCGACACCTGTTGGTGCCCGAGCTACCCAAGGAGCTGCACGGCTACCTGCACTACGAGATAAAGGGTGGGGGGGGAGAGTATTTAATCGCGCTCAACGAAGGTGCCACTGTCAAATTGACCAGCGCTAGCGCAAGCGTGCCGTCACGCTGGATCATTGACAGCAATCAGCTCGATAGTGACCACATCACCGTCTCGAAGAGTCGACTGGTGGTCGGCGGCGTAGTTGTTGACCTCGATTCGCCCCAGAGCGAACGCGTACTGGTGATTAGCCACAAGGGCGAGGTACGTGAAGTCGATTTCGCCCGCCTGACCACTCAGGTCGTGGGCGAAGACGCCAGCAAGTGGAAGGTTCCTGGCCAGCCAATTGAGCAATATCTGCGTGAACTTGCCCAGAAGCATCAACTGAATGGGCAATATGTGGTGGTTGAGAACTACAACCATGGCGGACGCAATGTTGGGCGAGGGTTCTACGATGTGGCCAAGGACCGGATGCTGTTTACTGACACCGTCCAAGAACAGGCCAAGCAAGGTAATCTGGGGGCGGTGATTGGCGACCATGCCTATTTCTATGACGCCGAGAACGCGGCTGTGTGGCGGGTCACGATTGCCAACGGACAGGTCAACGCGCAGTTCGATCCATGGTTCAGTCAAAGTGCGGGCAAGATCAGCCGGCTATGGCAGGAGGGCGATGCAGTCCACCTGGTTCGCAATCATCTGCTCAAGGATGGTAGTGAGGCCGAGCTGAGCTATCGGATCTCAGGCGATCAAATGGAACTGGTCAGTGCTGTGGGTGATGATGCCTTGTTGCGGCTCTCGGCGCGTACTGACCAACACGGCGATGCGGTCAAAGACTTGCTCAAAGGCTACGAGAGCAATAGCACGCCGCGCGCGACCCCGGCCTATGTGCTGCGCGCTCCTTTGGTTAAACCTATCAATGCGGCGCTGGTGACAGTGTTTGGCAAAGATGCGGCCGGCGTAGCGCACCGCTACTGGATTCGCACCAGCGATGGCATGGTGATCAAACCGAATCTGGCGCCACCAAAGGACCAGACACTGCGCTTCCAAGCGCATGAGCAGACCCGTAGCGCCTGGCCGATCCCGGCTGACCTGATGTTGGCTGGCAGCATGCATCGCTCAAATGCAAAGGAGGTGTTCTTCTTCTACAGCAAAGAGCAAAACGTCCTATTTCGTCAGGAAGGGGCCGGTCAAGCGGTACTCGATGCCAACCGGCCCAGTGCATTGCGGATAACCGCCCCGCCCCTGGCCAGTGTGGTTGATGTGAACGGCAACCTGATCGCCATTACCGAAGATGGGCGCGTGGCCCAACTTGATGTTCTGGGGCGGCTCAACTACGAAGCCGTCAACGAACATTGGCTCAAGGGACGTACAACTTGGTGGAAAGACCTCGAGGCTGTTAATGGCAAGGGCGCCACCCTAGCCGTGTTCGGGATCAAAGGCACTGACGGCAAGAGTGTGCTGCCAGTGTGGTACCACAACGGTCAGGTGGTGGTAGCTTCGGCGGCGCTGCAGAACAAGTCGCTGCAATTCCTGGAATTCGAAGCGGATGGCTCCGCCGCACGGCTCTTCGAGCCCCAGAGCGGTAAGCTGTATCGCCAGCCGGCCATGGCCCCGGATGCACTGACCGCCGCGTTTGGCGCCGATCAGGTGCTTAAACCGTCGGCGCAGCGTCCTGTTGCCAGTGAGTTGGCGCCTGAGCTGCACCTCAGGGCGGCGGAGCAAGTCGATACCGGAATGCGGCTGACCACAGTCAAGGGCGAGATTTTGCTGCGCGCCAACAGCGGCGAGCTTCAGCTGGTTGCGGTCGACAATGAATGGCAGAAGGATAACCTCAGCAATCTGCCACAAGCACTTGCCAAAGTAGCCTCTCAGTGGCGGGCCAAAGGGGTGCTGACCTTGCAAGGCAAGCTCGCACAAGGCTGGTTCGATGTCGCCAGTGGCCAGGTGTTCTGGAGTGGCGGTGTTCCTGCTGCGGACAATCTGCGCTTCCTGGGGATCGCCCCAGGGGAAAAGGCGGCCTACGTGTATAACCCAACGGTTCAGACACTGTATCGGGTCAAGGATAGCGGCAGCGAAATGCTGAGCCATTTCACCAATGCCGGGCGCTTTGGTACGTCTCTACTGCTCCAAGGCGGGGGCAGCAAGGACGATCTGACAGCACCGATCATTGCCGGTGTCGACAAAGTGGTGTTGCATGGCGGCGGCGCTGATGATACCTACCGCCTCAGCAAGGCAATGTGGCGGCATTACCCAACCGTCGTCATTGACAACGAGGATCCGGGTCAAGCCTTGGATCGCCTGATCATGGCGGTGGCCAATCCGGAGCAAATCCTCGTCAGCCGCCACGATGACGACCTACTGCTGAGCGATTCCGACACTGGAACGGTCTTGGTGGTGCGCAGGGTATTCAGTAGCTCGTCCGCGGCGCATCGGCATCTGCAAATCGAGCTAGAGGGCACTTCGTTGGCGGTCAGCGTTGACCAGCTAGTCAAGGTCTTTGCTGCCGTGGGGACCCACAAGGACGTGCTGTTCGCGCTATCGTGGGCCATTAAATCGCCGCCCCCGGCGACTTGAGTGTAGGGCTGCAGCCTGGCGTAGTTGAGGGACGCGCGCACTTGCCGCAAAGTCGTCGATCCGCCCAGGCCGGGCTGGTGCCTACGCTGTATTGAGATCGCAGGACAATTAGCTGGAGGGGTGCAATGCCCCTTCTGCTTTTTTGTGCGCTTTCGGTTTTTTTGTGGAAGCTGTCCAGCTCATGAACAACCCAACGGATTCGCAACGGCGACCGCTCATGGTTTTTTGATGCCATATGACTGGTTAACACTCGGTGTAATCGAGCTCATCTGTGCACCATAGGCATTGCGCAGCATCTGACGCTGCCCAGTCTGAGCATTTATTCAAAGCGCAGGTCAGGTACCCCTGGGTTTTGCCCGAGCAGTGGCCTCTGCTACCAAGGGATCATCCGGCCAGTAATGCTTTGGGTATCTCCCCTTAAGGTCTTTCTTCACATCGCTATAGGTCGTACGCCAGAAATTGGCTAAATCCTGGGTAACCTGCACAGGCCTCCGAGCCGGTGACAGTAAGTGCAGCTTGAGCACTTGCTTGCCATTGGCAATACGCGGGGTATCGGACAGACCGAACAGCTCCTGCAGCCTGACCGCCAAGACTGGCGGCTGCTCGCTATAATCGATTCGGATGTTCGAGCCGGAAGGCACAGTGATTGTCTGCGGTGCTTGCGAATCCAGTTGCTGTGGAAGCGGCCACGGCAGGAGGTTGCGCAAAATCGCAGGCAAGTCGAGTTGCCCGAAATGGCTCAGGCGGGAGACCTTCGCAACGTAGGGAGTAAGCCACTCTTCTAAGGTCGCCATGAGCATCTGATCACTAAGGTCAGGCCATTCACTCTCTCCGCCCCTATCGAGATCCAGTTTTCGCAGAAGCCCAACGCGTGCCTGCCACTGACGTAGCTCCGGGGTCCACGGCAACAGCTCCAGCCCTTTGCGACGCACCAGATTGACCAACGCCTGGCTACGCGCGGCCTCATCAAGACCGGTCAGCGGCTCGCGGCTGAGCACCAGCTCGCCGACCTTGCGCTGACGCTCGGCCCGCAGCACGCCCTCACGCTCGTCCCAATCGAGTTGATCGACGCAACGCACCTGCTCCGCCAATACCGAATCGAACAGCGCCGGATCAAAATCCGCCGCCAGATAAATTCGCTCTTCGCGCTGCCCCTGACGGCTGCCCAGATCGGCGATTACCAACCAGGGTTGCTTCATCAGGCTGTCGGCTTCGGCGAACAGTGCCGCACGACCGTTGGCCAGACGATATTCAGCACCGCCGGCCCGTCGTTGCTGCGCGACGCGGTCCGGATAGGCCAGCGCCAACAGCGCACCGAGCCAGCGCGGATGCTCTGGATCGCTGACCGGTTCCTCGGCTTTGCCGCGTAGATAACCGCGATATTGCCGGGCCAGTTGCCGTGCCCGCTGCACGCCACCCTGAGCGCCGCGTGCCGCCCGTTCTTCGCCAGATAAAAGCACCAGACGACTGTGCAAGTCCGCGCCGACACCACGCAAAATGTCCCGTTCACCGAGTAACGCGGCAACGTCGCAGGCCATGTTCGCCAACCCCAGCGCCTGCCCTCGCAGTAACAAATGAGCGATACGCGGATGGGCCGGCAGTTCGGCCATGGCCTGGCCGTGACGCGTGAGTTTCCGGTCTTCAGCGGACTTGCCTGCAAGCGCACCGAGGTGCTCGAGCAAGTCCTGAGCCTGTGCATAAGCCGCCGCCGGCGGCATGTCGAGCCAGACCAACTGCCCAGGCAGAACACCCCAACGCCCGAGCTGCAAGGCCATCCCGGCGAGGTCCGCCGAGAGAATTTCCGGGCTGGCATAAGCCGCCAGTTGTTCATGCTGATCCTGCGACCACAACCGATAGCACACGCCCGGTTCCAGCCGTCCTGCCCGACCGGCACGCTGAGTGGCGCTGGCGCGGGAGATGCGCTGGGTATCGAGGCGAGTCATGCCGCTGCCGGGGTCAAAACGCGGCACTCGCGCCAGCCCAGCGTCGATGACCACGCGCACACCGTTGATGGTCAAACTGGTCTCGGCAATGTTGGTGGCCAGCACCACTTTGCGCTGGCAGGGCGGCGCCGGATCGATGGCCGCCCGTTGCGCCGCCAGATCGAGCTCGCCATGCAACGGGCAGAGCAGCACCTCAGAGCGCTCGCCCAAGGCGTCGGCCAGTTGCTGATGCACGCGACGGATTTCCGCTTGCCCGGGAAGGAACACCAGCAGGCTGCCGCTTTCATCATTCAAGGCATCGAGAATGGTCTGCACCACTCGCGGTTCAATGAACTCCCCCGGCTGAAACGCTCGACCCCAGCGCATCGTCACCGGGTACATGCGACCTTCGCTGCGCAGGATCGGCGCGTCATTCAACAAGCCGGCCAAGCGTTCGCCTTCAAGGGTCGCCGACATCAACAGGATCTTCAGCGGCTGTTCATCGCGAAACAGCTCACGGCCATTGAGGCTCAGCGCCAGCGCCAGGTCGGCATCGAGACTACGCTCGTGGTATTCGTCGAAGATCAGCAGGCCTACGCCTGCAAGCGACGGGTCCTCCTGCAAGCGGCGAGTGAGGATGCCTTCGGTGACCACTTCGATGCGGGTGTTCGGCCCGACTTTGCTGTCCAGACGAATCCGGTAGCCGACCGTTTCACCGACTTTTTCGCCCAGCTCACTGGCCAGCCGTTCGGCCGCCGCCCGCGCGGCCAACCGACGCGGTTCAAGCATGAGGATGGTTTGCCCGGCCAGCCACGGCTCATTCAACAGCGCCAATGGCACGCGGGTGGTTTTACCGGCGCCGGGTGGTGCTTCGAGCACAGCTTCGTGGCGTGTCGCCAAGGCCTCACGCAGCGCGGGTAAAACTTCATCAATTGGCAAAGAAATCATGCTGGCTCCAAAACAGATCGCCGAGTATAACGGCGAACTGCCTGGCGTTAATCACGGTCCTAATTCATACCAACGACGTTTCGTTTCATGTTTGCTCAGGAGATTTACTATGCGTGCTCCGTTTCGCCTGATTGGCGGTGTATTGGTGGCGACCCTGCTGACCCAAGTGACCGCGTGCGGTTCGATTTTCTACCCGGATCGCCGTGGCCAGATCGACGGCAAGATCGACCCGGCCATTGCCGCGCTCGATGCCGTGGGTCTGCTGTTCTATATCATCCCCGGGCTGATTGCGTTCGCCATAGACTTCACCACCGGCGCGATTTACTTCGAACCAGGAAAAACCGCACAAGTGGCGCCCGAGAAACTCCGGCAGGCCATCGGCGCCGACGGCACGGTCGATAACCACAAGTTGCAGACCATTCTCGAAAGCGAACTGGGCCGCAGCTTCCCGCTGGATGACCCGCGCCTGATCCAGCACAAGGGCAGTGCCCAGCAACTGGCCATGTTCGGTCTGCAACCCGCCGCTTGATACGACTCACCGAGGGAACGCTCCACTTATGACCAGCAGCCCGGAACACGCTCGCCTGTTACGCCTTGCCACCCGCGCCTCAGTGGCCGTGGCGAGCACCCTGATTATCGCCAAGGCCATTGCCTGGTGGCTGAGCGGATCGGTGAGCATGCTCGCCGGGCTGACGGACTCGGCACTCGACGGTGTGACGTCGCTGCTCAATCTGTTGGCGGTGCATTACGCGTTGCGCCCGGCCGATGACGATCACCGCTACGGGCACGGTAAGGCGGAATCCTTGTCGGGCATGGCCCAGGCCCTGTTCATCGCAGGCAGTGCGGTGTTGATCGCGTACCAGGCCTTTGAGCGCCTGCAACACCCGGAACCGGTAGGCGCGCCGTGGATCAGCATTGGCGTGATTATCTTTTCCCTCGTCCTGACCCTGGCCCTGCTGATGCTGCAACACCGGGTGGTCCGCGAAACCGGCTCCAACGCGGTGCGCGCCGACTCGCTGCATTACCGTTCCGACATGATGCTCAACGGCAGCATCCTGGTGGCGTTGGTACTGGCCAGTTTTGGCTGGCATCAAGTCGATGCCTGGTTCGGCCTGGGGATCGCCTTCTACATTTTGTGGAGTGCGATCCAAATCGCCCGGGAAAGTTTTGCGGTGTTGATGGATGAGGAGCTGCCGCCAGACGTCAGCCAGCACATGCTCGAACTGGCGTGCAGCGTACCTGGCGTGCTCGGCGCACACGACTTGCGCACACGGATTTCCGGCAGTCACTGGTTCGTGCAATTGCATCTGGAGTTGCCGGGGGAATTGACGCTGTCAGTGGCGCACGGCATCAGCGATCAAGCGGCGGATGCCATTCAGACCGCTTACCCGCGAGCCGAAGTGCTGGTGCACGCCGACCCGCAGGAAGTGGTGAAGGCCGCCCAGGCTCAGTAGCTGACCTGATAACCGCGCGAGCTCAGACAGTTGCCCTCGGCCTGGCGATAGGTCTGTACTACTTGTGGTGCCGGTTGATAGGTCACAGAGTGTGGATCAAAGCCACTCTGCTGGACCGCCCAACGGTAGCAGTCATAACCGTCCTGAGTGACCTGCTCGGGCGACTGCCCATTGGCCGGATAAGCCACTACGTCATAACCATTGCTGGTGGGTTGCGGCTGCGGGTTACCTACCGGAGGCTCAACCACGACGTACTCCTGAGTGCTCTCCTCATAGGTGTAGTACGCACCTGCCGCCAGAAACATCAGCGCGCCACCGATCCAGACCTCCTGAGCGTAATCGGGCAAATACCTCACACGGATCCCGCGAGGCGGTTCAACCACCACATAGCGCGGCCCTTGTGGGCGATACCAATAGCCGCCGGAGTAGAAATAATCCTGCCCACGGTACGGCACACGGTCGTGGCGCTCAGGGAAGCGGTCGATCATGTAACCCGGCCGATAGCGCGGACCATCGCCCCAGCCATTGCCATGTCCTTCCGGACGTCCCGGCCAGCGACGCTCATCCCGATGGTCATCGTGACCGCCGGCTTGCCAGTGCTGGTTGTAATCGTTGCGCCGCGGGACGTCCTGATAGTAGCCACGCTGCGGCTCCTGGGTCTGGCGAACAGTGTCCGGATGGCCCTGGATCGGCAGGTTGTTCACCGGCGCAGGTCGGCCCTGGTTCTGCCCGTTGCGCTCGAACTGCTGACTATTGTTGCCATGGATGACTTCAGTCTGCGGACGTGGCTGATTATTCTGGGGGCGTGGTTGGTTGTATTCCACGCGGGGTTGATTGTTTTGGGGGTGCTGTTGGTTGGGCTCTACGCGAGGCGGATTATTTTCGGGGCGCGGTTGATTGTTGCCCTGATGACCTTCGCCGCCATGCTCGTGCTGACCACCACCATTATTGTGTTGCTGTTGTCGTTGCTGCTCCTGAAGGTGCTCCTCTGGCCCCTGACCTTCTGCCAGCAATGGCGCGCTGACACTCACACACAACATACCAACACCTGCCATACGCCAGATGCGCGACTTCATGCTATTCCTCACTGCGGTGGTGACCTATACGTAAGACTGGAAAAGCACAGGCCGGTTCAGCAACAGGTTATCAGTCACGAGACTTATTTTGCAGGCAATAAAAGGCGTTTCGCAGGCAATAAAAAAGGGAGACCCGTCGGCCTCCCTTTGAGAACTTAGTCCGTGCTCGACGCTTTTGACGCCGGCTCACCTCACTCCGTCTTCTGGACAGTGTGTAGCCCGGGGGCCAACTCAACCCCTGTGGGAGTGGTGGCCGCGGCTGGCCTGATTCGGCGGGCCGCTGTGGACTGTTTGTCCGGGCAGTGATTCTGGTGATAAGAATAGGCTTGAGGCGGCGACAGAGGATTGCGAAGATTGCTCAAATAAACATGACTTGCGCAATTTTTCATCGCAGATAGATAATCCACCGCAATAGTTAAGACAAAGGCCTGATTCATGAGCAAACTCGACCGATACGACTTGAGCATTTTGGCGGAATTGCAGCGCGACGCACGCATCTCCAATCAGGAGCTGGCCGAACGCATCGGCCTGTCGCCATCGCCTTGTTCGCGGCGGGTCAAACAGCTTGAAGACGACGGCTACATCACCCGCCAGGTAGCCCTGCTCGACCGCAAGATGCTCGGCCTGAGCCTGACCGCCTACGTGTTGATCGGCATGGACCGCCACACGCCCGAGCGTTTCGAAAACTTCGAAGCCGCCATCCGCACCTTGCCGCAAGTGCTCGAATGCAGCCTGGTAACCGGAATGGACGCCGACTATCAACTCAAGGTGGTGGTGCCGGACATGGATCACTATCAAAAACTGTTGCTCGGCCACCTGACCCGCATCGAAGGCGTGACCAGCGTGCGCTCAAGCTTCGTGCTGAATCAGGTACTCAACAGCACCGAGTTGCCGCTGACTCACCTGCGCAGCTAAGTACGCCATCGCGAGCAGGCGAACGTCGCCCGGCTCTTCCCACATTGGATCTTCAGTGAACACATTATTTGTGAACACCCTAGATTAACTGTGGGAGCGAGCCTGCTCGCGATGGGGCTGGCACAGGCGACGAACAACTGCGGCAGACCGACGCACGTCAATGCGCCGCCAATCCCCCTTGGCGTATACTCTTCAGGCCTTTTTTGCCCCGCACGCGCTGGAGATAGTCGATGGATCCTGCAGTATTTGAAGAGTGGATGATGACCGGCCTGGTGACCATCCTGATCATTTTCATGGGTTTCATCGTCTGGGATCTGGCGAAAAAATCCAAGGCCGGACGCTTCGGCTCGTTCATCCTGTTCTTTGTGCTGGGCTTGGGCGTGGCTGCGTTCATCATCAAAAGTGTGGTCATCGGCCTGATCGAATCCGGCGCTCTATAAGCGCGCTGGCACTTCTTTCCACTGGCCCTGATCAAGTCCTTCGATCGTCCAGTCACCGATTCGCACCCGCACCAGACGCAGCGTCGGCAAGCCCACCGCAGCGGTCATGCGCCGCACCTGACGGTTGCGCCCTTCGCGAATCACCAATTCCAGCCAACTGGTCGGCACGCTTTTTCGAAAGCGCACGGGCGGGTTGCGCGGCCATAGCTCAGGTTCTTCCAGCTGCCGTGCCTGCGCCGGCAAGGTCATGCCGTCATTCAACTCGACGCCCTCGCGCAAACGCTGCAATTGCTCGGCGCTCGGCTCGCCTTCCACCTGCACCCAATAGGTCTTGGTCAACTTGTGTTTCGGGTCGGCGATGCGCGCCTGAAGCTGGCCGTCGTTGGTCAGCAACAGCAAGCCTTCGCTGTCACGGTCCAGCCGTCCTGCCGGGTAGATCCCCGGAATCTCGATAAAGTCCTTGAGCGTCGCCCGCCCTTCACCGTCGCTGAACTGCGTCAGCACATCGAAGGGTTTATTGAACAGAATCAGTTTCGGCTCGGCCGGCGGCGCTTTGGCAACACGTCGCGGAGCTGAAGAGGATTGTGCGGGCGCAACACCTGGGCGGCGGGAAGCGGGACGAGGAGGACGCGACATGGCAAAAATAACATCTAACGGTCAGGGCTGGTAATGCTAGTGCCCTGACCATCAAATGACCATCGCGAATCAGCGGAACGGCGGTTCGTCGAAGCTGCGCAGTTTGCGCGAGTGCAACGAGTTGAGTTCGGTGCGCAACAGGTCCACCGCCGCGATACCGATCTTCAAGTGCTGGCTGACCGCACGTTCGTAGAAGGCGTTGGCCGAACCCGGCAGCTTGATTTCGCTGTGCAGCGGCTTGTCCGACACACACAGCAAGGTGCCGTACGGCACGCGCAAACGGTAGCCTTGCGCGGCAATGGTGCCACTTTCCATGTCCACGGCAACCGCCCGCGACAAGTTGATTAACGGACGCTCCTGCGCCCAGCGCAGTTCCCAGTTACGGTCGTCATAGGTCAGCACAGTACCGGTACGCAGGCGCTTTTTCAGGTCATCGCCCTTTTCACCGGTGACGTTGGCGGCCGCCTGCTGCAAGGCCATCTGCACTTCGGCCAGGGCCGGAATCGGAATGTTCGGCGGCACCACCCGGTCGAGAATCCCGTCGCGGCGCATGTAAGCGTGAGCCAGCACGTAGTCGCCGATGGTCTGCGACTGCCGCAGACCACCGCAATGACCGATCATCAACCAGCAATGCGGGCGCAACACGGCCAAGTGGTCGGTGATGTTTTTGGCGTTGGACGGGCCGACACCAATGTTCACCAGGGTCACGCCGTGGCCGTCAGACGCCTGAAGGTGATAGGCCGGCATCTGATAACGGTGCCAGACCACGCCCGCCGCAATGGCCGACGCTTCGCCGTGATCCATGCTCTTTTCAATGATCACGTTGCCTGGCAAGACCATGCGCACGAAGCGCGGATCGGTGCGCAGTTGCTCCAGGCCATGGGTGATGAACTGGTCCACGTAACGGTGATAGTTGGTCAGCAGAATCCACGGTTGCACATGGCGCCAGTCGCTGCCGGTGTAGTGCACCAGACGACGCAGGGAGAAATCCACCCGCGCGGCGTCGAACAATGCCAATGGCAGCGGATCAGTGTTTTCCCAATCGTACAAACCATCGGCAATGCCATCGGTGGCGGCCGACAAATCGGTACTCGGGAACACCCGCGCCAGCACCGCAGCGGTCACGCCGGAGCCGGCCAGTTCGTCGCCCTGCTCGACCACGTACGGGTACGGAATATTTTGTTCGCTGACACCCACTTCCACCGTTACGGTGAAGTCGTGCATCAGCGGCACCAGTTGCTCCAGCAAATACTTACGGAATGCCGCCGGATGGGTCACGGTGACGCTGTAGGTCCCCGGCAACTGAACCTTGGCGTAAGCGCGGGTGGTCTGTGGGACTTCGCCTTGGCAAAGGTAGGTCAGACGTAATTCTGGATAACGAAACATCGCACGCTGTTCAGCGTCGGGCTCGATGCGGTCTTTCAAGTAGCGCTTGAGTGCCTGACTCAACGCAGTGGTGGCCCGCTCGTGCAGAGCGGCCAACCGATCCACGGCTTGTTCGGCGGTTTGAACGACAATAAAGGCTTCGGTCACGATCAGCTTCCTGTGTTCTGACTTGCAGACCTTCATCTTGCCTGTATCGCCGCCTCACGGGAACAGCAACGTGTTGGCTATACATCAATCGCGACGTACAGAAATACCCTGTGGGAGCGAGCCTGCTCGCGATAGCGGTGTAACAGCCCGCATCAATGTTGAATGTTAATCCGTCATCGCGAGCAGGCTCGCTCCCACAGGGGTTGATGGTGGTTAAAAACCTTGAGGTGTGGACCGTGCGACTATCGCTTCCACATCCAACCCGCGCGGCAAGGTGCCATAAACCCGACCGGCCGTTCCCAACCGGCTGGCGATGAAGGCATCGCTGACAGCGGCGTTGCCTGCTTCCAGCAACAGCTTGGCCTGCAAGCCCAAAGCAATGTCTTCGGTCAGTTGCCGGGCGCGG
This sequence comes from Pseudomonas sp. 6D_7.1_Bac1, assembly GCF_025465945.1. Taxonomy (GTDB): domain Bacteria; phylum Pseudomonadota; class Gammaproteobacteria; order Pseudomonadales; family Pseudomonadaceae; genus Aquipseudomonas. Next base: position 23,801 of record NZ_JANLNW010000060.1, read on the forward strand.
TATTGAATATCGTCGGTGTCCTTGAACGCCGCGTGCAACTGGTTGATGTGCGCGGCCAGGCGCTTGTCGCCATGACCATCACCCAGTTCACTGAACAGTACTTCGAGCACACCCGGCTCTTTCGACAGTGCGCGCAACACGTCAAGGCACTGAACGTTGCCGGAACCTTCCCACGTCGAGTTCACCGGCGCCTCACGGTACAGGCGCGGCAGGATGCTGTCTTCGACATAACCTGCGCCGCCCATGCATTCGGCGGCTTCGTTGATCATGGCTGGCGCACGTTTGCAGATCCAGTATTTGCCCACAGCCGTCACCAGTCGGGCGAATTTGGCTTCCCGGGAATCATCGAGGTGATCCAGCGCCCGGCCCATGCGCAGGCTCAAGGCCAGCGCGGCTTCGCTTTCCAGCGCCAGATCGGCGAGCACGTTTTGCATCAGCGGCTGCTCGCTGAGCAATTTGCCGCCAACCTTGCGGTGAGCGCAGTGATGGCTGGCCTGGGTCAATGCCTGACGCATCAGGGCACTGGAACCGACCATGCAATCGAAACGGGTCATGGCCACCATTTCGATGATGGTCGGTACGCCGCGCCCTTCCTCGCCGATCATCCACGCCAACGCGCCACGGAACTCGACTTCGCTGGAGGCATTGGAGCAATTGCCGAGTTTGTTTTTCAGCCGCTGGATGTAGAACTGGTTGCGTGTGTCATCCGGACGATGGCGTGGCAGCAGGAAACAGGTCAGGCCCTTGTCGGTTTGTGCCAGGGTCAGGAAGGCGTCGCACATCGGTGCCGAACAGAACCACTTGTGCCCCACCAGCTCATAGGCCTGGCCCGGTCCCGCAGCACCGACCGGATAGGCCTTGGTGGTGTTGGCCCGAACGTCGGTGCCGCCCTGCTTCTCGGTCATCGCCATGCCGATGGTGACACCCGCCTTGTGGGCCATGCCGACATTACGCGGGTCATATTCAGTGGCGAGGATTTTCGGCAGCCACTGCTTCGCAATGTCCGGTTGCAGGCGCAACGCCGGGACGCTGGCGAAGGTCATGGTCAGCGGGCAGCCACTGCCGGCTTCAGCCTGGCTGTGCAGGTAGCTCATGGCCGCACGGGCAACGTGAGCGCCGGACTGCGGGTCGGTCCAGGGCAAGGAGGTCAAACCGTGCTCGACCGCCGTGCGCATCAGCTCATGATAGGCCGGGTGAAATTCCACCAGATCGATGCGGTGGCCGTAGCGATCATGGCTGGCGAACACCGGCTTGTTCTGGTTGGCCAGAAACCCGGCCTCCATCAACGGACCACCGGCCAAAGCGCCATACGCATCGATCCGCGCGTCAGCCCAACCCGCCCCGAAACGCCGCGCCCACTCTTGCAACGGCAGATCGATGCGATAGAGGTTGGTCCCGTCCAGCGACGGCGGCTGATTGGTGACTTCGTGGGTTTCGGCGAACTGATGCAGGTTCATGGCGGGGCCTCCTTGGGTCAGCTAAGACCTTCAGTTAAGCACCGCTACCCCGGTGAACAAAGTGGCATATCCGCCTAAATATCGGCGCTTTCACCTTGTTTCGGACACAGCACCCGACGATAGAGCGCCGCTTGCAACTCTTCGAATTTCACCGGTTTGCTGAGGTAGTCAGTCAGCCCCCGCTCGTGATCAAAGCCCTGTGCCGAGACCACAGCGGCCAGCACCGGCAACTCGGCATAACCCGGCAGCGCGCGGATCTGGCAGTCGATCGACAACCCATTGAGCGGCGGCAACAGGCAGTCGATCAGTACCGCATCGAACGGTTCGCGACGCAAAAACTCCAGCGCCGCCGGACCGCTGTCGGCGCTGCAAACCCGATAGCCAAGCTTGAGCAACATGCCCCGCACCACCAACTGATTGATGCTGTTGTCGTCGACCAACAACACCGTGCACTCCTGCGGTGCCCGCAAGCGGACGGTACTGTGAGCCGGGGGCGATTGAGCGGCAAGCGGCTGCACATTCACCACGTCGAACTCGACATCGAGCTGAAAACGGCTGCCGCGACCGGGCTCGGAGCGGTGGGTCAGACGCCCGCCAAGCAGTTCAACCAATTGCCGACAAATCGCCAGCCCGACCCCCAACCCGCCGTATTCGCGAGTCATCGAGCCGTCGAGCTGGAAGAAGCGTTGATACAACGTTGCTTCACCCAAATCGGTGAAGCCGATGCCGGTGTCGATCACCGCAAAGGACAACGCCTGGCGCCCTACTTCGGCGGGCTTGCCACTCACCCGCAAGGCCAGCCCGCCCACCCGGGTGAACTTGATCGCGTTGTCCAGCAAACACTCCAGACCCTGCGTCAGCTTGGCGCTGTCACCGTGCAGACGGTCAGGCAGCCCCGGCGCCAGATCAACCTTGAAGTCCAGCGCCTTGCTCGCGGCGTTGGCAGCGAACTGGTGCTGCAAGGTCTCAACCACCGAGCGCAAGCTGAACGCTTCGGGATAGACCTTGAGGCGGCCAGCCTGCAATTCGGTCAGGGTCAGAATGCCGTTGACCATGCGCATCATGTCCCGCGCCGAACCGGCGGCGGTCTGCTGATACTGCTCAAGCTCCGGGTCGAGTTCGACGGTCTGCATCAACTCCAGCGAACCGATCACGCCATTCATGGGCGTGCGCAGTTCGTGGGTCAGCGTCGCGAGGAATTCATCCTTCAACTGGTTACTGCGGGCCAGTTGCTGGTTCAACACTTCGAGTTTCTGCCCGGCATCGAACAGCGTCTGCGCCTGCTGCTCGCGCATGGCGTTGATCCGGTCAGCCAGGGCCAGCGACAGCAGCGCGACTTCAATCGCCGAGCCGATCTGGCTGGCGTACATGGTCAAAAACATATTGGGCAGGTAGCCGAGCACCATCAGCGTGTTGACGATGCCGCCCAACAAAAAAGCCGTCCAGGCAATGATGAAGTAGCGCGCCACACGCAGGCCACGCCACCAGGTGAAGATCCCGGCGGCGAAAATCACCACGATGAAGACCAGCGCCAATGCCGTCGCCAGGCGCAGAGCCAGTGCATAGCTGGTCATCAACGACAGGCCGACCACCACCGCGCTTCCAGCCATCAACACCAGCAGCAAACGATCAAGCCAGCGCGTGTGGCTGGCGGTTTGCAGGAAGCTGCGGGCGAACTGGCTGCCAAACAGCGCCGCCAAACCGATGAAAAACGGTGTCGCGGCGCTGGCCCACCACGGGTTGTTCGGCCAAAAATACTCGACCGCAACACCGTTGACTGACAGTTGGTAGAGACCGAACGAGGCAATATAAACGATGTAATAGAGGTAGCTGGTGTCGCGCACGCTAAGGTAGATGAACAGGTTGTAGACCACCATCCCCAGCAGCACGCCATAAATCAGACCGAGCACGTAGAGACGCAAAGGCTGGTCTTCCAGATAGGCAGTACTCGACCAGAGGGTCAGCGGTGCCTGGACCGATCCCTCGCTTTGCAGGCGCAAGTACAGCGTTTCGTATTGGTCTGGGACGAAGTCCAGTTTGAACAGGTAGTTGTTTTGCCGGATCTGCCGATTGGCGAAGGGCAAGGTATTGCCGGTACGACTGGCCAATCGATAACCACCGGTACTGTCCGGCAGATAGAGGTCGATATGGCCCATGGGCGGATAAGCCAGTTCCAGCAGCCAGGTGCGCTGGGCGTTCGGATTGCTCGGGCGGTAGTGCAGATCGACTTTCAACCAGAACGCCGACTGCGAGTAACCTGCGTTCAGCGTGTCTTTGTCGTGGGTCTTGAAGTGACCGGCCGCGGCTTGCGCACGGACATCGTCGATGGATGCAGTGCCGGCGACATCTTCGTACACCTGCATGACTCGACCCAAGGGGAGGCTTTGGGTGAGCTCATCAAAATCGGCTGCGGCCGCCAACATGGGCAAGCTCAACAGCAACATCAGCAAATAGCGCATAAAGCCCCAGCGTGGCCAGTCCGGTTGTGTCAGGAAGCCCCCCATTCCCTTTGAGTAGACGTAAAACCGGCATTACCTGTTATTGGTTTGGATCCACTCTAGCATAGCCGTTGATGGCCATTGAGCACCATTGAAAAATTTAGTCTAAAGGCTCTAGAACAAGCCTTTCAGCGCAAACCACATGCAATAGAAAACGCAATGAGCCGGTCAAGTCCGTTTCGGCTACACGGACCGAGTCATGACTCGATGGTCAACAACCGAAAAAAGATGTTTGGTGGTAAGCTCGCGCACCATGAATATCTACAGCTCTCGCCCCGTTGTCCTCTGTCTCTCCGGCCACGACCCAAGTGGTGGCGCCGGCCTGCAGGCAGATATCGAAGCCCTGCTCGCTCAGGGTTGTCATGCCGCCCCGGCAGTTACCGCGCTGACCGTGCAAGACACGGTCAACGTCAGCGACTTCCGCGTTCTCGACCGTGAGTGGGTGTTGGCACAAGCCAACGCCGTGCTCAACGACTCGACGGTCGCGGCGGTCAAGCTGGGTATGCTCGGCTCACTGGAAATGGTCGACACCGTGGTCGAACTGCTTCAGGCGCATCCGCATTTGCCGGTGGTCTGTGACCCGGTGCTGCGCGCCGGCGGCGGTGGACGACTGGGCAAGGATGAAGTGGGCTACGCCATGCGCGAGCGCCTGTTGCCACTGGCGATCATCGCCACCCCTAACCTCCCTGAAGCCCGCATTCTCGCCGAACTGCCCGAAGGCACGGCCGATGAATGCGCGGAAAAACTCCTGCCGTACGTCAAACACCTGCTGATCACCGGCGGTCATGGCGACGAACACGAAGTGCATAATCGCCTGTACAGCCGCGACGGCAGCCGCCAGACCTACACTTGCCAGCGTTTACCCGGCAGCTATCACGGTTCGGGTTGCACCTTGGCCAGCGCTCTGGCCGGACGTCTGGCCCAGGGCGAACACCTCGCCAGTGCGGTGCAGTCAGCACTCAATTACACCTGGCGCACCCTGCGAGACGCCGAACAACTGGGCAAAGGCCAGTTCGTGCCGCGCCGCCTGCCGCTGGATTTTTGCTCGTAACGCCATGAGGCCTGCCCGATGAAATTACGTGGCCTGTACGCCATTACCGACAGTCAGCTGCTGGCCGGCAAGTTCCTGCCTTACGTGGAGGCCGCTCTGGACGGCGGCGTCACGCTGTTGCAGTACCGCGACAAAAGCAGCGACGAGGCCCGCCGTCTGCGCGAGGCCGAAGCCCTGCGCAGTTTGTGCGAGCGCTACAAGACGCTGCTGATCATCAATGACGACGCCGAACTGGCCGCTCGCCTGGGTGTCGGCGTACACCTGGGGCAGACCGATGGTCCGTTGACCCCGGCCCGCTCGCTGCTGGGGCGACAGGCGATCATCGGTTCGACCTGCCATGCGCAACTCGAACTCGCCGAACAAGCGGCAAAGGAAGGCGCCAGCTATGTCGCCTTCGGCCGCTTCTTCAACTCCAACACCAAGCCCGGCGCACCGAGCTGCAGCCTGGAATTGCTCGACCAGGCCCGTAGCACACTGCACCTGCCGATCTGCGCGATCGGCGGCATCACCCTGGACAACGCCCCCCCGCTGGTCGCTCACGGGGTCGATCTGCTGGCCGTCGTCCATGGCCTGTTTGGCGCCGACACTGCTCAAGAAGTGACGCGCCGTGCTCGCGCCTTCAATAACTTATTCAATGCTTAAGCATTCAATTCCTGATTTCTGAGAGCCAAATCATGTCTCGTTCCGAAACCCTGTTTGCCAATGCCCAGAAACACATTCCCGGCGGCGTGAACTCGCCTGTTCGTGCATTCAAGAGCGTCGGCGGCACGCCGTTGTTCTTCAAGCACGCCGAAGGCGCCTACGTGACGGACGAAGACGACAAGCGTTATGTCGACTACGTCGGTTCCTGGGGGCCGATGATTCTCGGCCACAGCCACCCGGACGTCCTGGACGCCGTGCGCAAGCAGCTTGAACATGGTCTGTCCTACGGCGCGCCGACCGCGATGGAAACCGAGATGGCCGACCTGGTCTGCTCGATCGTGCCGTCGATGGAAATGGTGCGCATGGTCAGCTCCGGCACCGAAGCCACCATGAGCGCCATTCGCCTGGCCCGTGGTTTCACCGGCCGCGACAGCATCATCAAGTTCGAAGGTTGCTACCACGGTCACTCCGACAGCCTGCTGGTGAAAGCCGGCTCCGGCCTGCTGACCCAAGGCGTGCCGAGTTCCGCTGGTGTTCCGGCTGCTTTCGCCAAACACACCCTGACACTGCCATTCAACGACATCGACGCCGTTGAAAAAATGCTCGCCGAAGTCGGCCAGGAAGTGGCGTGCATCATCGTCGAACCAGTGGCGGGCAACATGAACTGCGTGCCACCGGCGCCAGGTTTCCTCGAAGGCCTGCGCACCCTGTGTGACAAACACGGCGTGGTGCTGATTTTCGACGAAGTGATGACCGGTTTCCGCGTAGCACTCGGTGGCGCCCAGGCGCACTACGGCGTAATCCCGGACCTGAGCACCTTCGGCAAGATCATCGGTGGCGGCATGCCGGTCGGCTGCTTCGGCGGCAAACGCGAAATCATGTCGCACATCGCGCCGCTGGGCCCGGTTTACCAGGCAGGCACCCTGTCGGGTAACCCGCTGGCCATGGCCGCCGGCCTGACCACCCTGCGCCTGATCAGCCGCCCGGGCTTCCACGCAGAACTCACCGAGTACACCCGCCGCCTGCTCGATGGCCTGCAACAACGCGCCGACGCCGCTGGCATCCCGTTCGTGACCACCCAGGCCGGCGGCATGTTTGGTCTGTACTTCAGCGGCGCCGACGACATCGTGACCTTCGATGACGTGATGGCCAGCGATGCCAATCTGTTCAAGCGCTTCTTCCACCTGATGCTGGAAGGTGGCGTGTACCTGGCACCGAGCGCCTTCGAAGCCGGTTTCACCTCGATCGCGCACGGCGAAGCCGAGCTGAAACTGACGCTGGACGCCGCTGAACGCGCGTTCGCCGCATTGAAGTAAGCAGCGATAGACGCTGACGTCGACGATTGTCGACGTCAGCTTTATCCTACATTCCTACCTTATTTCTTACGCAACGCTCGCAAATCCCCCAAAAAGCGGCAGATATAATCCCCGCGCGGCAGAAAAACGAGTAAAGACTTTGTAAGGTGGGTCCTGCTTATTTCATAATGCGCGCTTATTGGATCCCTCGATGGGTCCGCGCGCCCTTCAGAGGTAAGTCGATTCCCATGAACCGCACCGGCCGCACCCTTGCCTTGGGCTGCCTGTTGCTCCTTCAGCCCCTGCTCGCGCACGCACAAGCAGGCGGCAACTCGTTGTTGATCCCGGCAATGGGTCGTTGCACCCTCAATACCCAGCCTGAAGACCTGAAGGAGGCACTCGCCGCCTGCCAGAAAGCGTCGGACGCCGGGGATGCGCAAGCGCAATACGAGTTGGGCGAGTTCTACTACGAAGGCAAAAGCGCGCCGCGCGACCTCAATCAAGCCCTCAGCTACTTCGAAAAAGCCTCGCTGCAAGGCCACGCTCAGGCGCAATTCAAACTCGGCACCATGTTCTTCCACGGCGAAGGCGTACCGGCCAATAACGTTCAGGCGTATATCGTGCTGAAAATGGCCGCGGTCAACGGTGCGGAAGACGCGCTGGACACCGCCGACGAAGTCGCCGAGCACATGCAACGCGATGAACTGGAAGTCGCCACCCAGGTACTGGGGCAAATTTTCCGTAAATACCTGATGGAACTGCAAAGCGCGGATGGGCGTACGCCGTTCTCGCCATTGCCCTGAATCCAGCGCGAGCAGTGTGGCGAGGGAGCTTGCTCCCGCTGGGGCGCGAAGCGTCCCTAAACCCTGCGATCACTGTCGACCTGGCAGACCGCACTCTTAGGTTTTACGACTGCTGCGCAGCCGAGCGGGAGCAAGCTCCCTCACCACAGGGGCAACCGCTTACTTCTCAGGCATCGGCATCGGAAACGGCATGACATTGCCGACCGCGCCACGGGCTTCGCTGATTTTCGGTGTGCCCAGGCGCTCGACTTCGTCGATGCGCACAATCGAATGCATCGGCACAAAGCTGCGCACCACGCCTTCGAACTGAGCCTTGAGCTTCTCTTCGCTCGGATCGACGACCACTTGCGTGCGCTCGCCAAAGACGAACTCTTCCACTTCCAGGAAGCCCCACAGATCACTTTGATAGATCTGCTTGGCGTACATTTCGAACACCTGGCCCTGATTGAGGAAAATCACCTTGTAGATTGGAGCTTCACGTTTGGTCATGGTGGGCGGGTAACACATCGAGGGATAAAAATGAGGGCGCGAACTATAGCATAGCCGCTGGACGCACGACGGTAGGAACCTGGGGACTTGTTCCCTATAATACGCGGTTCTTTGAATCAGTGAGACCGGGGTCCATGGCCAAGAAGCTCTATATCGAAACCCACGGTTGCCAGATGAACGAGTACGACAGCTCGCGCATGGTCGATCTGCTGGGCGAACATCAGGCCCTGGAAGTGACCGCCCGCGCCGAAGACGCGGACGTGATTCTGCTCAACACCTGCTCGATTCGCGAACGCGCCCAGGACCGGGTGTACTCCCAGCTTGGACGCTGGCGCGAACTGAAGCTCGCCAACCCGGAAATGGTCATCGCCGTCGGCGGTTGCGTGGCCAGCCAGGAAGGCGCGGCGATCCGCGACCGCGCACCCTATGTCGACGTGGTTTTCGGCCCTCAGACCCTGCACCGCTTGCCGGAAATGATCGACGCTGCGCGCCTCACCAAACTGCCGCAAGTCGACGTCTCGTTCCCGGAAATCGAAAAGTTCGACCACCTGCCAGAGCCTCGCATCGATGGCCCGAGCGCCTACGTTTCGGTGATGGAAGGTTGCAGCAAGTACTGCACCTTCTGTGTGGTGCCGTATACCCGCGGCGAAGAAGTCAGCCGGCCATTCGATGACGTGATCGCCGAGATCATTCACCTGGCCGAGAACGGCGTACGTGAAGTCACCCTGCTGGGGCAGAACGTGAACGGCTACCGCGGCCTGACCCACGACGGTCGCCTGGCCGACCTGGCCGAGCTGATCCGCGTGGTCGCAGCCGTCGAGGGCATCGACCGTATTCGCTACACCACGTCACACCCGCTGGAGTTCTCCGACAGCCTGATCCAGGCCCACGCCGATGTACCGGAACTGGTCAAACACCTGCATCTGCCGGTGCAGTCGGGCTCTGACCGGATTCTTGCAGCCATGAAACGCAACCACACTGCGCTTGAATACAAATCGAAGCTGCGCAAGCTGCGGGCCGCCGTTCCGGGTATCTGTATCAGCTCGGACTTCATCGTTGGCTTCCCCGGCGAGACCGAAAAAGACTTCGAACAGACCATGAAACTGATCGAAGACGTCGGTTTCGACTTCTCCTACTCGTTCGTCTACAGCCAGCGCCCGGGCACCCCGGCTGCCGATCTGGCCGACGAAACCCCGGACGAGCTGAAAAAAGAGCGCCTGAACGCCCTGCAACACCGCCTCAACCAGCAAGGTTTCGAGATCAGCCGACAAATGGTCGGTTCGACCCAGCGGATCCTGGTGACCGATTATTCGAAAAAAGACCCGGGCGAGCTGCAAGGCCGGACCGAGAATAATCGAATCGTCAACTTCCGCTGCGACAATCCAACCTTGATCGGCCAGTTCGCTGATGTGCACATCGATGCCGCACAGCCGCACTCGCTGCGTGGTTCGTTGATTCAATAACACCACACTCCACTGTGGGAGCGAGCCTGCTCGCGATGGCGCCAGGTCAGACGGCTTAGATGTTGAATGTCAGACCGTCATCGCGAGCAGGCTCGCTCCCACAGGGTCGGTGTTTAATGTTGCTTATTTAAGAGCTTTCGCACGTAGCCTGCTGGCGTTATCCTTTATTTATCTCCATTGCCCCAGGGCGGCTAAAAACAACCTTGAACGCACCCATAGAACCACATCGCTTCATCCTCGAGCCCTTTGAGGCTCACCGCTTCGCCAATCTGTGCGGGCAATTCGATGAGCATTTGCGCTTGATCGAACAACGCTTGGCGATCGTGATCCGCAATCGCGGCAATCAGTTTGAATTGATTGGCGAACTCAAACACACCACCTCCGCGGAAAACCTTCTGCGCCGCCTCTACCGCGAAACCAAGGGTAGCGAGCTGTCGCCAGACATGGTTCACCTGTTCCTGCAGGAGTCGGCCGTGGAAGAAATGGACAACCATTCGCCCGCCGAACACTCCGTTGCCCTGCGTACCAAAAAAGGCATGATTCGCCCTCGCGGCTTGAATCAGCTGCGCTACGTGAAGGAAATCCTGGCCAACGACATCAACTTCGGCATTGGCCCGGCCGGTACCGGCAAGACCTATCTGGCCGTTGCCTGTGCAGTCGATGCGCTGGAGCGCGAGCAGATCCGCCGCATCCTGCTGGTACGTCCAGCGGTCGAGGCTGGCGAGAAACTCGGCTTCCTGCCCGGCGATCTGTCACAAAAGATCGACCCGTACCTGCGTCCGCTCTATGACGCGCTGTACGAAATGCTCGGTTTTGAACACGTCGCCAAACTGATCGAACGTCAAGTGATCGAAGTCGCACCACTGGCTTACATGCGTGGTCGTACGCTGAATAACAGCTTCATCATCCTCGACGAAAGCCAGAACACCACCGTCGAACAGATGAAGATGTTTCTGACTCGGATCGGTTTCGGCTCGACGGCAGTCATCACCGGTGACATCACCCAGATCGACCTGCCGAAGGGCACCAAGTCCGGGCTGATTCATGTGATCGACGTGCTCAAGGAAGTACCGGGTATCAGCTTTACCCACTTCAAGCCCAAAGACGTCGTGCGCCACCCGCTGGTGCAGCGCATTGTCGAAGCCTACGAGCGCTTTGAAAATCGCCTGATCGACGAACCTGCGACGCTTTCCGCCGAAAAGGGCAACCGCCACGATGCTTGAGCTTGATCTGCAACTGGCGACCGAAGCGTCTGCTCCCAGTGAAGCCGAATTCCGTCAATGGTGCGAACTGGCCCTGCGCCAGCGCACTGCCGACTCCGAATTGACCATTCGCCTGGTCGACGAGGAAGAAGGCCGTGAACTGAACTACACCTGGCGTCAAAAGGATTACGCGACTAACGTCCTGTCGTTCCCTGCCGATGTGCCCGACGAGTTGCTGGACATCCCGCTGCTGGGCGATCTGGTGATCTGCGTGGCCGTGGTCGAGCGCGAAGCTGCCGAACAAGGCAAGGAATTGAAGGCCCACTGGGCTCATCTGGTCATTCACGGCTGCTTGCATCTGTTGGGTTACGACCATATAGATGACGACGAAGCCGAAGAAATGGAAGCACTGGAACGAACGTTGCTTGCAGAACTGGGTCATCCTGACCCTTATGCGGACGACGAAACCGAAACATCCCCTATCGTTACAACAAAGGATTCAGAGTAATCGCTATGAGCGAAGATCGATCGAGCAACGGGCAAAAGTCCTGGCTGGGTAAACTCACCCAAGCTTTTGCCCACGAGCCGAAAAACCGTCAGGAGCTGCTGGAGCTTCTGCGTGATGCCCATCAGAACAAGTTGCTGGACAGCGAAGCGCTGGCCATCGTCGAAGGCGCCATCCAGGTGGCTGACCTGCAAGTACGCGACATCATGGTCCCGCGCTCGCAAATGGTCAGCATCAAGGCGCACCACACACCCCGCGAGTTCCTTCCGGCCGTCGTTGATTCCGCGCACTCGCGTTATCCGGTGATCGGCGAGAGCCACGACGACGTCATGGGCGTGTTGCTGGCCAAGGACTTGCTCCCCCTGATCCTCAAGGAGAACGGCGACAGCTTCAACATCAAGGATCTGCTGCGTCCGGCCACCTTCGTGCCCGAATCCAAGCGTCTGAACGTGCTGTTGCGCGAGTTCCGCGCCAACCATAACCACATGGCCATCGTCATCGACGAGTACGGCGGTGTGGCGGGCCTGGTGACCATCGAAGACGTGCTGGAACAAATCGTCGGCGACATCGAAGACGAGCACGACGTCGAAGAAGACAGCTACATCAAGCCACTGCCCAGCGGTGACTTCCTGATCAAGGCCCTGACGCCGATCGAGAACTTCAACGAGTTCTTCGACAGCGAATTCTCCGACGACGAGTTCGACACCGTTGGCGGCCTGGTGATGAGCGCGTTCGGGCACTTGCCAAAACGCAACGAAATCACTGAAATCGGCGCCTATCGCTTCCGCATTCTGAACGCCGACAGCCGTCGTATTCACTTGCTGCGCCTGACACCTATCGCCCGGTAACACTAAGGATTGAAATGCGCTGGATAACCCGCCCCGGCTGGCCCGGTAACCTGCTGGCCGTGGCGGCCGGTGCACTCACCACCCTGGCCTTGGCGCCGTTCGATATCTGGCCGCTGGCATTGCTGGCGGTCGGGTTTTTCTACGCCGGTTTGCGCCAACTGACGCCTCGTCAGGCCTTGGGCCGTGGCTGGTGTTTCGGTTTTGGCCTGTTTGGCGCTGGCACCAGCTGGATCTACTACAGCATTCACAACTTTGGCGGTGCTTCGGTGCTGCTGGCCGGGTTGCTGATGCTGGCGTTCACCGCTGCGATTGCCTGGTTTTTCGCCTTGCCTGCCTGGCTCTGGGCGCGCTGGCTGCGCCGTAACGAGGCGCCATTGGCCGATGCCCTGGCGTTCTCAGCGTTATGGGTCGGTCAAGAAGCCTTTCGCGGCTGGTTCCTCACCGGTTTCCCGTGGCTCTATTCCGGTTACAGCCAGCTCGACGGCCCGCTCGCCGGGTTGGCACCCTTGGGCGGCATGTGGCTGATCTCCTTCTCCCTCGCCCTGACCGCCGCGCTTGTGTACAACCTGGCGCAACTGATCAAGGCAGGACGCAAAGGCTTTATCGTCGCAGGCTTGCTGTTGCTGGCTGCGCCATGGGTGATCGGTCTGTCGCTCAAGGGCCACGCCTGGACCAGCCCTTCGGGCAACCCGCTAAGTGTCGCGGCGATCCAGGGCAACATCGAACAAAGCATGAAGTGGGACCCGGCGCAGCTCAACGCGCAGCTGGCGCTATACCGCGACATGAGCTTCAGCTCCAAGCGCGTCGACCTGCTGATCTGGCCGGAAACCGCGGTCCCGGTGCTCAAGGAGTCCGCAGAGGGCTACTTGAACATGATGGGCAGCTTCGCCGCCGAACGTAACTCGGCACTGATTACTGGAGTACCCATTCGTGAGGAAGTCCACCACGAAAAACGCTTCTTCAATGGCATCACTGTGGTCGGCCAAGGTGATGGTACCTACCTCAAGCAAAAGCTGGTGCCGTTTGGCGAGTACGTGCCGCTGCAAGATCTGCTGCGGGGGCTGATTGCGTTCTTTGACCTGCCGATGTCGGACTTCGCTCGCGGCTCGGCCGATCAACCTCTGCTGCAAGCCAAGGGTTACCAGATTGCGCCCTTCATCTGCTACGAAGTGGTCTACCCGGAATTTGCCGCCGGCCTTTCGGCACGCAGTGATTTGCTGCTGACCATCAGCAACGACACCTGGTTCGGTACCTCCATTGGCCCGTTGCAACACTTGCAAATGGCGCAGATGCGGGCACTGGAAGCCGGCCGCTGGATGATTCGCGCAACCAACAACGGTGTCACCGGGTTGATCGACCCATTCGGCAAGATCACGGCGCAAATCCCGCAATTCGAACGCGGCATTCTCTATGGCGAAGTGGTGCCAATGCACAACCTGACGCCCTACCTGCAATGGCGTTCGTGGCCGCTGGTCATCCTGTGTGTGCTTCTGTTTGGCTGGGCACTGCTGGCGAGCCGGATAGCGAAGACGGTTTAAAGACTTGGCCTGTTCCTCTCGCGAGTGGGCTGTTGTGGCGAGGGAGCTTGCTCCCGCTGGGCTGCGAAGCAGCCCTGAAACCTGCTCCCCCCATTTTCTCGGAAACACCGCGTTCGCCTGCATTGCGGCCGCTGCGCGGCCGAACGGGAGCAAGCTCCCTCGCCACAGGGCTCATGCTCGCTCCCTGAATCAGCGATAGAAGATCGAATACCCGATCTGCCCCACCGCCTCATTCAGCAGTTGCCCGGACCGCCAGATCGATTTGAACGTCGGCATCCAGCCGCCCAGCGGCTCGGCATTGTCAGTGCCCAAAAAACCCACCGGGGCCGGCACCACGGTGAAACCCGCGTGCTCGAAACTCCAGACGCTGCGCGGCATATGCCAGGCTTGCGTCACCACCACGACCCGCTTCAACCCCAAAGGCTCCAGCATCTGGGCGGTGAACTGGGCATTTTCCCAGGTGGTAAGGCTGCGCCCCTCCTGCCAACGGACCGTCACACCAAAATCATCCTGCAACGAATCGGCCATCAACTTCGCTTCGGTCGGCGGCGTGCCGTAGTGCAGGCCACCACTGGTCAACACCGGAAGGCCTGACGCCTTGGCCAGCCGTGCTGCGTAACGCTCCCGTTCCAGCGCCACACCGGTCGGCTGATCGGAACCCCAGGCAAGGTCGCCCCGTTCGCGCCCCGCCCCCAGCACCACGATCACATCCGCGCGTTCGGCCAGGGTCGCCCATTCGCTACGGGCCAGCGGTGAATCACGCTCAAGGGCCTTGGCGCCCCACTGCACGACGACCGGCAAACTCATCAACCAGAAACCACCGGCACCCAAGGCAAAACACAGCCCTGCAAGGCGTGGTCTTGAGCGGCGCAGCCACCAGGCGAGTGCAAGCAACAGCAAGAGGATGCCGGGGGGCAAAAGAAGTTGTTTCACGAAATAACGAAAAGGCATCGAGCATCTCCAAAAAGATGCCCGAAGCCTAAGTGGGTTGAAGCAAAGCAACAACTGAAGTGGAAGACCTTTTTATCAAAAAGCCATCCGGGGTGACTTCATGCGCCCGCAGGGGGCAACAAACACTTGCCTGATCACTTACTTGACCTGCAGGGACCGGACCTTTACCGCGTCCCTGCCAGATACCTTGTCTTTCAACCATATAATTTTGGCCGAACGGGGGGCGTCCTTTTGCTTCACTGCTTCTGATAACAAGCATCCTTGCCCCTCGCGCTCACAACGGTCCAGGTAAGCCTTGATCAATTCGAACTCTGCGCGGCTCAAACCGCGAAGCTCCAGCTCCACCGGACGCTCATCGCGCAACCGGCCCGCTGTCTTTACGGCATCCAAGGCCACCCCCAGACGCTCTATCAGCTTTTCGTACAACTCTGGTTTTGTTACTTTTCGTTGTGACTCAACCATCCCTCACCTCATTGAAGATAAGACTCACTCCCCATCTAGAGCTTAGCTTCGCTGGGCAAACCGTTCTGATGCCGCGACCAACGGCCCTAGGGTCTGTTGACGTTGGGTGGCGGACCGCGTTGCTGTGCCAACGTCAACAGACCCTACGCACGTAATCAGGGTTTCCCTCGGTAGAGCGCGGTCATGTATGCTACGGCGCTTCCTGTAACTCCACTTCCAGCTCGGCTGGGCATCGAAAACGCCACATGTGGCGTCGTCAGCGTCCAGCGTTGCATTGAAGAGGATTAGGCCACCCCTATTCAGTTCAAAAGTAGCCATGCACGAACTCTATCAGCCCCGTGAAATCGAAAATGCTGCCCAGTCGTTCTGGGACGAGCAAAAGTCCTTTGAAGTCAGTGAACAGCCAGGCAAGGAGACTTTCTACTGCCTGTCGATGTTCCCTTACCCCAGCGGCAAGCTACACATGGGGCACGTGCGCAACTACACCATCGGCGACGTGATCTCCCGCTATCAGCGCATGCAAGGCAAAAACGTCCTGCAACCCATGGGTTGGGACGCCTTTGGCATGCCAGCGGAAAACGCCGCGATGAAGAACAATGTCGCGCCGGCCAAGTGGACCTACGAAAACATCGCCTACATGAAAACCCAGCTGCGCAGCCTGGGCCTGGCGGTCGACTGGTCACGCGAGGTCACCACCTGCAAGCCCGATTACTACCGCTGGGAACAATGGCTGTTCACTCGCCTGTTCGAAAAAGGCGTGATCTACCGTAAAAACGGCACTGTGAACTGGGACCCGATCGACCAGACCGTTCTGGCCAACGAACAGGTGATCGACGGTCGCGGCTGGCGCTCTGGCGCGCTGATCGAAAAGCGTGAAATCCCGATGTACTACTTCAAGATCACCGCCTACGCGGATGAACTGCTGGAGAGTCTCGACGACCTGCCGGGCTGGCCTGAACAAGTCAAAACCATGCAACGCAACTGGATTGGCAAATCCCGTGGCATGGAAGTGCAGTTCCCGTACAACGTCGACTCGATCGGCGAAGCGGGCACACTGAAAGTCTTCACCACCCGTCCGGACACTCTGATGGGCGCGACCTACGTTGCCGTGGCAGCCGAGCACCACCTGGCGACCCTGGCGGCGCAAAACAACCCTGAGCTGCAAGCGTTCATCGCGCAATGCAAAGGCGGTAGCGTGGCCGAGGCCGACGTTGCCACCCAGGAGAAAAAAGGCCTGCCGACCTCGCTGTTCGTCGAGCACCCGCTGACTGGCGAAAAACTGCCGGTGTGGGTCGCCAACTACGTGCTGATGCACTACGGCGATGGCGCGGTCATGGCTGTGCCGGCGCACGACGAGCGTGATTTCGAGTTCGCCACCAAGTACAACCTGCCGATCAAGTCCGTGGTGCGCACCAGCGCAGGCGACGAGAACCCGGCTCCGTGGCAGGACGCCTACGGCGAATACGGCATGCTGATCAATTCCGGTGAATTCGACGGCCTGGACTTCGCTGGTGCGTTTGACGCCATGGAAGTTGCCCTGATCAAGAAAAACCTCGGCACCTCGCGCACCCAGTTCCGCCTGCGCGACTGGGGCATCAGCCGTCAGCGTTACTGGGGCTGCCCGATCCCGATCATCCACTGCGACACCTGCGGTGACGTGCCGGTGCCGGAAGATCAACTGCCTGTGGTGCTGCCGGAAGACGTCGTACCCGATGGCGCCGGTTCGCCATTGGCGCGCATGCCCGAGTTCTACGAGTGCAGTTGCCCGAAATGCGGCCAGCCTGCCAAGCGTGAAACCGACACCATGGACACCTTCGTCGAGTCCTCCTGGTACTACGCCCGTTATGCCTCGCCGCATTACGAAGGTGGCCTGGTAGACCCGGCTGCGGCCAACCACTGGTTGCCGGTCGATCAGTACATCGGCGGTATCGAACACGCGATCCTGCACCTGCTGTATGCGCGCTTCTTCCACAAACTGATGCGCGACGAAGGTCTGGTCAGCTCCAACGAGCCGTTCAAGAACCTGCTGACGCAGGGCATGGTGATCGCCGAGACCTACTACCGTCGCGAAGCCAATGGCAGTCTGACCTGGTTCAACCCGGCCGACGTCGAGCTGGAGCGCGACAGCAAGGCCAAGATCATTGGCGCCAAGCTGATCAGCGACGGCATGCCTGTCGAAATCGGCGGCACCGAGAAGATGGCCAAGTCGAAGAACAACGGCGTTGACCCACAGTCGATGATCGACCAGTACGGCGCTGACACCTGCCGCCTGTTCATGATGTTCGCTTCGCCGCCTGACATGAGCCTGGAATGGTCCGACTCCGGCGTCGAAGGTTCGCACCGCTTCCTCAAGCGCGTCTGGCGTCTGGCTCAGGCCCACGTTGGCCAGGGCCTGCCGGGGAAACTGGACATCGGCACGCTGAACGATGAGCAGAAAGCCATCCGTCGAGCGATCCACCTGGCGATCAAGCAAGCCAGCCAGGACGTCGGCCTGTACCACAAATTCAACACCGCCATCGCCCAGGTGATGACGCTGATGAACGTACTGGAAAAAGCCCCGCAAGGTACTGAACAGGACCGTGCGCTGTTGCACGAAGGCCTGGAAACCGTTGCCCTGCTGCTGGCGCCAATCACGCCGCACATCAGCCACGAACTGTGGCATCGACTGGGTCACGCCGGCCCAGTGATCGATGCCGGCTGGCCAGTGCTGGATGACAGCGCTCTGGTTCAGGACAACCTGCAACTGGTGATTCAGGTCAACGGCAAGCTGCGCGGCCAGATCGAAATGCCGGCCAGCGCCAGCCGCGAAGAAGTCGAAGCCGCCGCACGGACCAATGAAAACGTGCTGCGCTTCGTCGACGGCCTGACTATTCGTAAAGTGATCGTAGTGCCCGGGAAACTGGTCAATATCGTCGCAAGCTAATTGGATCAGGCGCAAGGTCCCGTACCTGGCGCCGAATAGAACCTTTCGGGCCGCACCGTCGGCCCACATGGTTTCAATGGGAGCAACAAGATGATCAAACGCAATCTGCTGGTGATGGGCCTCGCAGTCCTGTTGAGCGCCTGCGGCTTCCAGCTGCGCGGTACCGGCACCACCGAACTGGCGATCAAGGAACTGGACCTGAGCGCGCGTAACGCCTACGGCGAGACCGTAGTGCAGATGCGTAAGACGCTGGAAAGCGGTGGCGTCAAAGTTTACGTCGGTGCGCCTTACAAGCTGGTGTTCACCAATGAGCAAGAAAGCCTGCGCACCCTCAGCTACATCGGTGGCGCCCAGTCGGCCGAGTATGAGCTGACCACCGTACTGAACTATGAAATCGTGGGCCACAACAAGTTGTCCCTGATCGACGACAAGCTGCAGGTGCAGAAGGTCTACATGCACGACGGCAACAACCTGGCAGGTTCTGACCAGGAAGCCGCCGAAGCGCGCAAGGAAATACGCCGCGAGCTGGTGCAACGCATGATGTTGCGCCTGCAACAGCTCACCCCGGCTCAGCTTGATCAGTTGCAGCAGACTGCCGATGCCCGTGCAAAGGCTGAAACCGATGCACTGGAAGCCGCACGCAAAGCTGAAGCGGACACTCCGCGTCAGTCGCCTCTGCAGCTGCCCGCTGAATAAGCCTTACGGGGCGCTCCGGCGCCCCGTTCGCCCCGCCTTATGAAACTAGCCCCCGCCCAGCTCGGCAAACACCTGCAAGGCGCCCTTGCGCCGGTGTACATAATCAGTGGCGATGACCCGCTATTGTGCCAGGAGGCCGCCGACGCGATCCGTGTCGCTGCCCGCCAGCAAGGCTTTGACGAGCGTCAGGTGTTCAGCGCAGACGCCAGTTTCGACTGGGGTACGCTGCTGCAAGCCGGCGCCAGCATGTCGTTGTTCGCCGAAAAGCGCTTGCTGGAGCTGCGCTTGCCGTCCGGCAAACCCGGCGACAAGGGCGCAGCCGCACTGATGGAGTACTGCTCGCGTCCGGCCGAAGACACCTTGCTGCTGATCAGCCTGCCAAAGCTTGACGGCAGTGCGCAGAAAACCAAGTGGGGCAAGGCGCTGGTCGAAGGTCCGCAGACCCAGTTCGTGCAAATCTGGCCGGTGGATGCCAATCAGTTGCCGCAATGGATTCGTCAGCGTCTGTCCCAGGCCGGGCTTGCCGCCAGCCAGGACGCCGTTGAGCTGATCGCCGCACGAGTGGAAGGCAACCTGCTGGCCGCCGCCCAGGAAATCGAAAAGCTCAAGTTGATGGCCGAAGGTGGCCAGATTACGGTTGAAACGGTGCAAGCTGCGGTGGCTGACAGCGCGCGCTTCGATGTTTTCGGGCTGACCGATGCGATTCTTAACGGCGAAGCCGCCCATGCCTTGCGCATGCTCGAAGGCTTGCGCGGCGAAGGCGTCGAGCCTCCCGTGATTCTTTGGGCGCTGGCCCGCGAACTTCGGCTGCTGGCCAACCTGTCGCTGCAATACAGCCAGGGCGTGCCGTTGGACAAGGCCTTCAGTCAGGCCCGACCACCCATCTGGGACAAGCGCAAACCATTGATGAGCAAAGCCCTGCAACGCCATTCGGCACAGCGCTGGGCGCAGCTGCTGCTCGATGCCCAGCGGATCGACGCACAAATCAAAGGCCAGGCCGCGGGCTCACCGTGGATGAGCCTGAGTCGTTTGTCGTTGTTGATGGCCGGCCAGCGCCTTTCATTGCCCGCCGAGTAAGTCTTTCGACCGCATAACGGCCATCGCGAGCAGGCTCGCTCCCACAGGAATAGCGTCAACTTTGTGGGAGCGAGCCTGCTCGCGATGAGGGCCGAAAGGTCCTACACATCGTAGGGACTAGACAGAATCCCCACTTCGGCCGATGATTTGCCCCGCGAAAACCACTCACCGAGAGAACCGCCCATGAGCAAACACAAGCGGCCCAACAAGGCCAAATCCATTGTCGCCCAGCCACTGTTCCGCAGCCGTCAGGAACAACCCGGCAAGGGCAAAGGCAGCTACCGCCGCGAAGCCTTCCAGTCTAAAAGCTGGGAGGCTTCTTACTTTCTGGCGGCTTGAAACTTCAACATCACCCCGCTCCCCCTCGGCATGATAAGGTCTGCACCTGATTCGTATTATCTGGACCTGTGCATGCCCCTTTGTCTTTCCCGTCGTTGGCACCTGCGCCAACTGATTGCTGCCTCCAGCCTTGTTCTGCTTGTCGCCTGCGCGGAAAAACCCACCGCTGCCGACGCGCAACCGCTTCAAACCGTCCCCGTTGCGAGCGCCCCGGCCATCATCCCCCCGGTAGTGCCGACTGGCGACAACCTCGATATCCAGCCGACCCAGACCTTTGAAGAATGGGAAGCCGGCTTCCGCAAGGACGCCCTCGCAGCCGGTATCCGCCCGGACGTGTTCGACCTCGCCTTTGCCGGTGTCACGCCGGACATGAGCGTGATCCGCGCCGACCGCAGCCAACCGGAGTTTACCCGCCCGGTGTGGGAATACCTCGATGGCGCGCTCTCCGCCGCGCGCGTGCGCAAAGGCCAGGCATTACTCAGCCAGTACGCCGAGACCTTGACCACCATCGAGCAGCATTATGGTGTCGACCGCCAGGCACTTGTGGCGGTCTGGGGCATGGAAAGCAACTTCGGCAGTTTCCAGGGTGACAAGTCAGTGATCCGTTCGCTGGCGACCCTGGCCTACGAAGGCCGGCGCCCAGGCTTTGCCCACACCCAATTGCTGGCTGCGCTTCAGATTCTGCAACAAGGGGATATCACACCCGAGAAAATGCTCGGTTCCTGGGCCGGCGCCATGGGCCAGACCCAGTTCATCCCGACCACCTATCTCACCCACGCGGTAGATTTTGACGGCACCGGTCACCGCGATATCTGGGGCAGCCCGACCGACGCATTGGCCTCGACCGCCCATTACCTGCAAAGCTCCGGCTGGCAGAAAGGTCAGCCCTGGGGCTTCGAAGTGCAACTGGCGAGCGGTTTCGACTATTTGCTGGCTGACGGTGCGATTCGCAAAAGCGTCTCCGAGTGGATGCAACTGGGCTTGAAGCTTCCTAACGGTGCCCGCATTCCGGCCGGCACCGAGCAGCTGTCAGCCGCCCTGCTGTTGCCTGCCGGCTATCGCGGCCCGGCCTTCCTGATCCTCGACAACTTCCGCGCCGTCCTCAAATACAACAATTCGTCGTCCTATGCATTGGCCGTCAATCTGTTGTCCGAGCGCTTCACCGGGGCAGGCCTGATCAACGGCGACTGGCCGAAAGACGACCTGCCCTTGAGCCGTTCCGAGCGAATCGAACTGCAGAGCTTGCTCAGTGCCAATAACTACGACGCGGGTAACGCCGACGGCATCATCGGCGCCAACACCCGCAAGGCCATTCGCAGCGCCCAGCAGTCGTTTGGCTGGCCAGCGGATGGCTACCCGACACACAAGTTGCTGGAAGGTTTGCGTAACCGATAGTCAACCGTATGGCGGATACCGCTTTCGCGAGCAGGCTCGCTCCCACAGGTGACCGAGTTCCTTCATGGAAATACGGTCTAATGTGGGAGCGAGCCTGCTCGCGAAGACTGACTAACTGGCAACCACACTCTAACGCCTGAACACCACATCCTGCTCCAGCCACAACTCCTTGCTCCCCGCATCCAGCCGCACCAACGCGCCCATGGGCAGCGTGAGGTTCGGGTCGCAATGGCCGCTGCGCCAGCCAGCGAGCACAGGAATGCGCAACGGCTCGAAGGTTTGCTTGAGCAACTGCGCCAATGCATCGCTGTCCACGCCTGCCACATCCCCCACCAGCACCCCACGCAGACGGCTCAACTTGCCGGCCAGGCGCAGATGGGTCAGCAACCGGTCGATGCGATACAGCGGCTCGTTGATGTCCTCGATGAACAGAATGATGCCATCGGTATCGATTTCAAACGGTGTGCCCAGGGTCGCGGTGATCATTGACAGGTTGCCGCCCAACAAACGCCCATGAGCGATGCCGGGCTCGATCGTGGTCAAAGGGTATGCCACCGGATGAGCCAGCAGACTTCCGGCGCTCAGTTGGCCTCTGAGCAGGCTGAACAACGAAGATTCGGTAGGTTGCTGCTTGTCCCCGAGCAAGTCGGCATTGAGCATCGGCCCGTGAAAGGTCACGAACCCCGCATAACGGCTGATGGCCAGGTGCAGCGCAGTGATATCGCTGTAACCGACAAACGGCTTGGCATTGCGCCGCAGCAGTTCGAAGTCGATCCGGTCCAGCAGGCGCGGGCTGCCGTAACCGCCGCGCAAGCAGAGAATCGCATCAATGGCCGTGTCGGCAAACGCCTCATGCAGATCCTTTAGACGAACATCGTCACTGCCGGCCAGGTAGCCGTCGCTCTCAAGGACGCCCGGGAAAATCCGCAGCGAATACCCCCGTGCGCGCATCCATTGAAAAGCCTTATCGGTATCCAGTGCCGCCGGTCCTGCCGGCGCAATGATACCGATCAGCCCCTCGGCGGGTAATGCCGGGACCTGCGTGTGCTCAGAAATAACGAGGGTCGAGCGAGTGGTCATCCGTGATTCTCCCTGTGTGAATGTTTCAACACACAGTAGTCAGGAACGGGGGCAAACAGAAGAGGATCAGCCATCCCACAGGGTGCAGGAACAAGCTGAATGTGACGTGGTACCGGGGTAGCACCCATAAACAAAAATGCCCGCAAGGTTCAAGCCTTGCGGGCATTGTGGATCAGGACGACATCAACTCGGCCTTGACCAGCTTCGCTTGCTCGTCAGCGTGGTACGAGGAGCGCACCAACGGGCCGGAGGCGACGTTCTTGAAGCCCATCTTGTAGCCTTCTTCGGCGAACCAGGCGAAGGTGTCCGGGTGCACGAAACGCTGCACCGGCAAGTGGCTGCGCGACGGTTGCAGGTATTGGCCCAGAGTCAGCATGTCGATGTCGTGTTCGCGCATGCGCTTCATGACTTCGATGACTTCTTCGTCGGTTTCGCCCAGACCCAGCATCAAACCGGACTTGGTCGGAATGTGCGGCATCATCTGCTTGAATTTTTGCAGCAGGGTCAGCGACCACTGATAGTCCGAACCCGGACGCGCCGCCTTGTACAGGCGTGGCACGGTTTCCAGGTTGTGGTTGAACACATCCGGCGGCTCGGCGGCGGTGATGGCCAAGGCCACGTCCATCCGGCCACGGTAGTCCGGCACCAGGGTTTCCAGCTGCACGTTTGGCGACAGCTTGCGGATTTCACGGATGCAATCGGCGAAGTGCTGGGCACCGCCGTCACGCAGGTCATCGCGGTCCACCGAGGTGATGACCACGTACTTCAGTTTCAGGTCGGCGATGGCGATGGCCAGGCTTTCCGGCTCGTTGACGTCCAAGGGCTTCGGACGACCGTGGCCGACGTCGCAGAACGGGCAACGACGGGTGCAGATGTCACCCATGATCATGAAGGTCGCGGTGCCACCGGAGAAGCACTCGCCGAGGTTCGGGCAGGAGGCTTCTTCGCAGACACTGTGCAGCTTGTGTTTGCGCAGCAGGGCCTTGATACGGTCGACTTCCGGGGAAACCGGGATGCGCACGCGAATCCAGTCAGGCTTTTTCGGCAATTCGGTGGTCGGAATGATCTTCACCGGGATGCGCGCAACCTTTTCGGCGCCGCGCAGCTTTACGCCAGCTTCCACTTTGGCGCGCGGGGCCGGGCGCTCGGTAACATCCAGCGTCGGGATCATGGTTTGCACAGCGTCTTGCGCAGTAGTCATATCAGTCGATTCCGCCCGTTAGGGTCGTCTGCTCAGCATAGTCGAGGTGTTTGACGAGCTGCGCACGCAGCCGGGCACTTACCTCGGCAAATTCAATCGGCCCTGTATGGTCACGCAGCTGGGTCATGGCCAGCCCGGCGTAGCCACAGGGGTTAATCCGTCGGAACGGCTCCAGATCCATATCCACGTTCAAGGCCAGGCCATGAAAGGAGCAACCGTGGCGGATCCGCAGACCCAAAGAAGCGATTTTTGCACCGTCGACGTAGACGCCCGGCGCATCGGCCTTGGCCACGGCGGTGACGCCGTAGCTGGCCAGCAGCTCGATCAGGCACTGCTCCATCCGGCTGACCAGGTCACGCACGCCGAAACCCAGCTTGCGCACATCCAGCAGCAGATAAGCCACCAACTGACCCGGGCCGTGGTAAGTCACTTGACCACCACGGTCGACCTGCACCACCGGAATATCGCCGGGAAGCAGCAGATGCTCAGCCTTGCCGGCCTGGCCCTGGGTAAAAACCGGCGGATGCTCGACCAGCCAGATTTCATCGGCGCGGTCGCTGCCGCGCTCGTTGGTGAACCGTTGCATGGCATGCCAGACCGGCTCGTAAGCCAGCTGGCCGAGCTCGCGAAAGCCCAGCGGTTCGGACATCACAACACCATGTGCACGAAACCGGTAGCCCGCAACTCGCTGTTGATGTCGTACAGCTGTTCTTGGCCGGTAGCGATAATGTGCAACTGGATGGTCGTGTACTTGCCATTGGTACTCTGGCGCTCGGCCAGGGTCTTGTGGTCTACGGTGGCGTGCTTCTCAAGGATCGCGATGATCTTGTCCTTGAAGCCCACACCGGTATCGCCGATCACCTTGATCGGGTAATCCGCGCAGGGGAATTCGATCTTTGGCGCCTTTACTTCGGTATCTGTCATGGCGTAACGGCCTCGCAAGCCGTGGCAACGGACATGGCCCCGCTCCGGGTCGGAACGGGGCCATGCAGGTCCACACTAAATTCAGTTGAACAAGCCGTAGAAGAATAGACGGATGCTATCCCACATGCGGCGGAAGATACCACCTTCGTCGACCGCGTCCAGCGCGATCAGATCGGCGCTATGCACGACCTTGTCGTCCAGTTTCACTTCGACTTTACCAATCACGTCGCCCTTGGCGATCGGTGCGACCAGTTGCGGGTTCATGGTCATGCTGGCAGCGAGCTTTTTCAGCTGGCCTTTAGGCAGGGTCATGGTCAGGTCTTCAGCCAGACCGGCTTTGACCTGGTGGGTGGTGCCCTTCCAGACTGGAGCCTGAGCCAGCTCAGCGCCTTTCTGATAGAAGGTCTGGGTTTCGAAGAAGCGGAAACCATAGGTCAGCAGCTTCTGGGTTTCAGCCGCACGAGCACTTTCGCTGTTGGTGCCGAACACCACGGCGATCAGGCGCATGCCATCACGTACTGCCGAGGACACCATGCAGTAGCCGGCTTCTTCGGTGTGACCGGTTTTCAGACCGTCAACGGTCTTGTCACGCCACAGCAGCAGGTTGCGGTTCGGTTGCTTGATGCCGTTCCAGAAGAACTCTTTCTGCGAGTAGATCGCATAGTGAGCCGGGTCTTCGTGGATGATCGCGCGCGCCAGAACGGCCATGTCGTGAGCCGTGGAGTAGTGCTCCGGGTTCGGCAGACCGGTCGGGTTCATGAAGTGACTGTTGGCCATGCCCAGATCGGCAACGGTCTTGTTCATGAGATCGGCGAAGGCGTCTTCGCTGCCGGCGATGTGCTCGGAGAGCGCGACGCTGGCGTCGTTGCCCGACTGGATGATGATGCCGTGCAGCAGGTCGCTGACGGTCACCTGCGAGCCCACCTTGATGAACATCCGCGAACCGCCGGTGCGCCAGGCGTTTTCGCTGACGGTGACCGGATCGTTTTCGCCGATCTGGCCGCGACGGATTTCCAGGGTCGCAATGTAGGCCGTCATCAGTTTGGTCAGGCTAGCGGGCGGCAGACGCTGGTCACCGTTGTTCTCGACCAGCACGTTGCCGCTGCTGGCGTCCATGAGCACATAGGCTTTAGCGGCCAGTTGCGGTGGCGACGGCATCATCTCGACCGCGAAAGCGGCGGGTGAGATCAGCAGCGGGACTAGCAGGCACAGGCGTTTGGCAAAGGTGGTGATGTTCATCCGTCTCTCGAAATCGCTAATGGAAACTGCCCTACGGGCAAAACTAATCTGACAACCTCCCAGGCGCTGAGCCTGCGGGTTATCGCGTGTTCAGTTGTTCACTCTCTAACCCTTGCCGGGTTTTTATTGTTCGACGAGCCAACAACTCAGGTTCGCCCCCCAAACCGCAAGCGAACCTTGAATCAGGAATTACTTACTCGGCAGTCACCAGGCTCGGCGAACCGAGATTGGCCAGACGCACGCTGTTCTGCACTTGCGCGATTTCACCCTGCGAACCGATTGGCCCCAGGCGAACCCGATGCAGCGTCTGTTGATTGCGTACGATCGAGCTGATGAACACCGGAGCGCTCACCATCCCGCTCAACTTCGATCTCAGGAGTTCTGCAGCGTCCGGGTTGGCGAACGCGCCCACCTGCAGATACTGGCCAGAGGCTGGTACAGAAGCGTTTTTTTTTGCATCGATCTGCACCGGCACAACGGCCGCGGCGTGTTGCTGCGGCGGCGGTGTCCATTGCTCGACGGTGCCGGCCGACGCCGTAATCACCGGCGCACTATTTTGCGCGACTTGCGGCTCGTTGAGCATCAACGGTGCTGGCCGGCCTTTCGCCGCCCACCACTCTTGCGGGTCGATGCCTTCAACCTTGACCCGCGCAGTGCCGATCTCGGCATACCCGAGTTTCTTGGCCGCCGCGTAGGACAAGTCGATGATGCGATCCGAATAGAACGGCCCACGGTCGTTGACCCGCAGGATCACGCTCTTGTTGTTGTCCAGGTTGGTCACCCGAACGTAACTGGGTAACGGTAGGGTCTTGTGTGCGGCACTCATGCCATACAGGTCGTACACCTCGCCGTTGGCGGTGTTCTGGCCGTGAAACTTGGTGCCATACCAGGACGCCGTGCCGGAGGCGACATAACGCTTGGATTCGGCCAGCGGAAAGTAGGTCTTGCCCAACACGGTGTACGGATTGGCCTTGTAAGGCCCGGTGTGCAGGGTCGGTGTGGCGTCGGGAATACGCGAGATGTCCACATCCCACCACGGCGCACCGTCTTTGTGGGCACGGTTGATATCCAGCCCTGGTGTTGCGCGTATGGCGGTCGTGGTTTTTTGTTGCGGCGCACGGCTGGTCGAACAGCTGACCACCAGCAACGTCAACGCGGCGAAAGCCACCAGCTTCAGGGGTTTACGGATTGGCGATGCCAGCATTACTTGACGCCCCGTGCTTGGACCAGCATTTCAGACAACTGATGTACCGCCATGGCGTACATCACGCTGCGGTTATAACGCGTGATCGCGTAAAAATTCTTCAGACCCATCCAGTATTCTGGACCATTGTCACCATCCAGACGGAAAGCGGTGACCGGCATATCATCGCGCAGCGCATCATGACTCGACCAGCCCAACGCCCGCAACTCCCCGACGGTTTTCGTCGGCTCGATGCCGGTGGTCAAGCCTTCGTCGACCTGATCGCCGCGCACATCGGCCCGACTGACCACCGGCTCGCCAGCCACCCAGCCGTGACGCTTGAAATAGCTGGCAACGCTGCCGATGGCATCGTCCGGATTGGTCCAGATATTGATGTGGCCACTACCGTCGAAATCCACCGCATAGGCGCGAAAACTGCTCGGCATAAACTGCGGCAAGCCCATGGCGCCGGCGTACGAGCCTTTAAGCGTCAGCGGGTCGACCTGCTCTTCGCGGGCCAGCAGCAGGAACTCACGCAATTCCTTACGGAAAAACTCGGCACGTGGAGGGTAGTCGAAACTGAGGGTCGACAAGGCGTCGATCACCCGATAATTGCCGGTATTTCGGCCGAAAAAGGTTTCAACGCCGATGATCGAGACGATCACCTGGGCCGGAACACCGTATTCGCGCTCGGCGCGGGCCAGCACCGCTTCGTGCTGGCGCCAGAAGTCCACGCCCCGAGCGATCCGCGCATCGGTCAGGAACATCGGACGATATTCCTTCCATTGCTTGACCCGCTCGGCCGGTTTGGAGATCGCGTCGAGAATCGATTGTTTGCGCTCGGCTTCGCGGAACACGCCCATCAGCTGTTCGCCGGCGAAACCGTAGTCGCGGGTCATCTCACCGACAAATTCGGCCACTTGCGGCGAGCCTTCATAATCGCCGGCCAGCGCTTCCTGCGCTGCACCAAGGATGCTTACCAGGCCGACCCACGGAGCGTATCGAGTCGCCCAGCCACGCATTACTTGCATTGAAATCTTCACCTTATTCAAACCTGTGCGATCCACTTACGATGGGTATGGATCGACATCAAAACCCCAAACGCTGACAGCAGCGTCACCAGCGAAGTTCCGCCGTAGCTAATGAACGGCAGCGGCACCCCCACCACCGGCAACAGGCCACTGACCATACCGATGTTGACGAAAACATAAACAAAAAACGTCATGGTCAGGCTGCCGGCCAGCAATTTGCCGAACAGTGTCTGCGCCTGGGCGGTAATTACCAGCCCACGGCCAATCAACAACAGGTAAATCAGCAGCAGGGCGCAAATGCCCACCAGACCGAACTCTTCGCCCATCACCGCGATGATGAAGTCGGTATGGCTTTCCGGCAAAAAGTCCAGGTGCGACTGGGTACCCAGCAGCCAGCCTTTGCCAAACACGCCGCCGGAACCGATGGCGGCCTTGGACTGGATGATGTTCCAGCCCGTGCCAAGCGGATCGCTCTCCGGATCGAGGAAGGTCAGGATCCGCTGCTTCTGGTAGTCGTGCATGATGAAGAACCACATGGCGACGGCCACCGGCACGGCCGCCGCGACCACGCTGAGGATCCAGCGCCAGCGCAGGCCACCCATGAACAGCACGAAAGCTCCACCCGCGAGGATCAGCAGCGAGGTACCGAGGTCCGGCTGACGGACGATCAATATGAACGGCAATCCAATCAGGAACAGACTGACCCCGACGTGCTTGAGCTGCGGCGGCAAGGTGCGCTTGGACAGGTACCAGGCAATGGTCGCCGGCATCAGGATCTTCATGAATTCCGAGGGCTGGAAGCGGATCACCCCGGGAATGTTGATCCAGCGCGTGGCGCCCATGGCGTTGTGGCCCATCACGTCCACCACCACCAGCAAGATCACCCCGAGCACATAGCCCAGCGGCACCCAACGCGCCATGAACCGTGGTTCGAACTGGGCGATGACGATCATCGACACCAGGCCGATGCCAAACGACGTCGCTTGCTTGGCCAGCAGGTCCCAGCTCTTGCCGCTGGCCGAATACAGCACGAACAGGCTGCCGGCAGCGAGGATCAGCAGCAGGATCAGCAAGGGGCCGTCGATGTGCATGCGCTGCAACAGCGTCGCGCGGCGACGCATCACATCCTCACTGGAGAGGATGCGATCAAAATTACTCTTCACGGGCCGTAGCCTCCGCGCTGATAGGGCTGTCGAACTCGGGCTTGAGTCGGCCGTCCTGGCCCAGGAGCCAGGCATCCATGACTTGCCGCACCACTGGCGCCGCGACACCGGAACCGGACTCACCGTTCTCGACCATCACCGCCACGGTTATTTTCGGGTTGTCGGCCGGCGCAAAGCCGACGAACAAGGCGTGGTCACGGTGGCGCTCCTGAACCTTGGAGCGGTCGTACTTCTCGCCTTGTTTGATCGCGACCACCTGGGCGGTACCCGATTTACCGGCAATCCGGTATTGCGAGCCAATCGCCGCTTTACGCGCGGTGCCGCGGGCACCGTGCATCACTTGCTGCATGCCGTGGTTGACCTTGGTCCAGTCCGACGGATCGCGCAGAACGATGTCCGGCACCGGGTTCGGGTCCAACGGTTTCTCGCCTTCAATGGTTTTGGCCAGGTGCGGACGGTTCCACTTGCCCTTGTTGGCGACCAGCGCGGTAGCCTGGGCCAGTTGCAACGGGGTGGACTGCATGTAGCCCTGACCGATCCCCAGAATCAGCGTTTCACCCGGGAACCAGGCCTGACGGCGGGTTGCGCGCTTCCACTCGCGGGACGGCATCAGCCCCGGCGACTCTTCGAACATATCCAGCGAGACCTTCTGGCCGATACCGAACTTGCCCAAATACGTCGACAGCCGATCAATCCCCAGCTTGTGCGCCAGGTCATAGAAATAGGTGTCGTTGGACCGCATGATTGCCGTGTCCAGATCCACGTAGCCGTCGCCGGTGCGGTTCCAGTTACGGTATTTGTGATCGTAGTTGGGCAGCATGTAGTAACCCGGGTCGAAAACCCGGGTCGAAGCGGTCACTACACCGGAGTCCAGCCCGGCAATCGCCACGGCCGGCTTGATGGTCGAACCCGGCGGGTACAGACCGCGCAGCACGCGGTTGAACAGTGGCCGGTCGATGGAGTCACGCAGCTCGGCATAGGCCTTGAAGCTGATGCCGGTCACGAACAGGTTCGGGTCGAAACTCGGCTGACTGACCATCGCCAGCACTTCGCCGGTGTTCGGGTCCAGCGCCACCACCGCACCTCGGCGCCCGCCCAATGCAGCTTCGGCGGCTTCCTGCAACTTGATGTCCAGGCTCAGGACGATGTCCTTGCCGGGAATCGGATCGGTGCGCTTGAGCACCCGCAGCACGCGGCCACGGGCGTTGGTCTCGACTTCTTCGTAACCGACCTGACCGTGCAACTCCGGCTCGTAGAAACGCTCGATGCCGGTTTTGCCAATTTGATGGGTGCCGCTGTAACTCACCGGGTCCAGAGACTTGAGCTCTTTTTCGTTGATCCGTCCCATGTAACCGACCGAGTGCGCAAAATGCGCGCCCTGCGGATAGTGACGCACCAGCTGCGCAACCACTTCGACACCCGGCAGGCGGAACTGATTCACCGCGATCCGGGCGATCTGCTCTTCCGACAGCTCGAACAGGATCGGCACCGGCTCGAACGGTCGGCGCCCCTGCTTCATGCGTTTTTCGAAGACCACCCGGTCTTCGGGCGTCAGTTGCAGCACTTCAACGATCACATCGAGCACTTGCTTCCAGTCACCCGAGCGCTCGCGCGTCATGCTCAGGCTGAAGCTGGGCCGGTTATCGGCCACCACCACGCCATTACGGTCGTAGATCAGCCCACGAGTCGGCGGAATCGGCTGAACATGGACGCGGTTGTTTTCCGACAGGGTCGAGTGGTACTCGTACTGAATCACTTGAAGGAAATACAGCCGCGCAATCAGCACGCCGATCAGCGTGACCACCGCAATTGCCCCGAACACGACCCGGCCGCGCACCAGACGGGCGTCTTTCTCGTGGTCCTTGATGCGGATCGGTTGAGACATGAGGGCGCAGAACTACTTGTGGTAAGGGTGCCCGGACAGCACTGTCCAGGCGCGATACAACTGTTCACCAATCAGAATCCGCACCAGCGGGTGCGGCAAGGTCAGTGGCGACAGCGACCAGCGCTGATCAGCCCGCGCACAGACTTCCGGCGCCAGCCCTTCGGGGCCGCCGACCATGAAGTTCACCGTGCGCGAGTCCAGCCGCCAGCGGTCCAGTTCGACCGCCAGTTGCTCGGTACTCCAGGGCTTGCCATGCACTTCCAGGGTGACGATGCGCTCGTTCGGGCCCACCTTGGCCAGCATGGCTTCGCCTTCCTGACGGATGAAGCGCGCCACGTCAGCGTTCTTGCCACGGGTATTGAGCGGAATTTCCACCAGTTCCAGCGCCAGCTCGGACGGAAGACGCTTGGCATATTCATGCCAGCCTTCTTCCACCCATTTGGGCATGCGTGAACCGACGGCGATCAGACGCAGTCGCACAGCGATCCCTTATTGCTGGTCTTTGTTGAGCTTGGTGAAATGCTCGTGACCGACTTCAGGGCTGTGATGCTTGCCATCGGTGGCACGGCTCAGCTCGGCACCTTCCCACAGACGCTCCAGGTCGTAGAACTGGCGGGCCGAGGCGGTCATCATGTGTACGATGACATCGTCCATGTCCAGCAGCACCCAGTCACTGTCGCCCTTGCCTTCTTCACCCAGCGGCTTGACGCCTTGGGCCTTGACCGCTTCGCGGACCTTATCCAGCATCGCGCCGATCTGGCGGTTGGAAGTACCGGTAGCGATGATCATGAAGTCAGTGATGCTCTGCTTTTCACGAACGTCGATCACCAGGATGTCCTGGGCCTTGACGTCTTCCAGGGCCGCTACGGCGACCTTGACCAGCTCTTCGCCGACGAGTGCCGGGCCGGTTTCAGCCGTTACTGGCAGCGGGGCGCTCTTGAACGAACCTTTGCGCTTTACTTTAGTTACGTCTTTGTCAGTCATATAAAACTCGTTTTGCTCGTATGTTCGGGCGCTTCAATACACGTTGTTGCCACGTGCCTCAAAGCACTCCTATTCAGTTCGACGCACGGTAAAGCCCGTGCGCATCGATGTAGGCCAGGACCGCGTCGGGCACCAGGAAACGTACCGACTTACCGCTGGCCAGCAGTTGACGGATCTGGGTGGCGGATACCGCGAGCGGCGTCTGCCAGACGAATGCAATCTGTCCGCTCGACCCTTTGAGGGCCAGCGGGTCGCTTACCGAGCGCGCTGCCAGCAGGTTGCGCAAGGCATCCGGCGGTTCGCTGTCGGCATCCGGGCGTTGCAGCACCAGGATGTGGCAATGCTGGAGCAACTCTTCCCAGCGGTGCCAAGTGGGCAGGCCGCAAAATGCGTCCCAGCCCAAAAGTAGAAACAACTGGTCGTCAGCGGCAAGTTCCGCACGCATCAGTTCCAGGGTGTCGATGGTATAGGACGGTTTGTCGCGTTTGAGTTCGCGGTCGTCCACCACCAACGGTGCCACGCCGGCCACCGCGCACTCGACCATCGCCAGACGGTCCTGCGCCGAGACCTGCGGCGTGTCCCGATGCGGGGGCTTGGCGCTGGGCGTCAAGCGCAACTCATCAAGGGCCAGAGACTCGGCCACTTCCAGCGCACCGCGCAAATGGCCGATGTGCACCGGATCGAAGGTCCCGCCCAGGACACCAATGCGCCGGGGGCCGGGTTCGCTGGTGGTCACTGCGGCGCTCTGGCCGAGATCGCCCAAGTCAGACCGGCTCCTGGCCGCGTAACTGGCCATCACCGACCACGATGTACTTCTCGCAGGTCAGACCTTCGAGACCCACCGGGCCTCGGGCGTGCAGCTTATCAGTAGAAATGCCAATCTCGGCACCCAATCCGTATTCGAAGCCATCGGCAAAGCACGTCGGGGTGTTGATCATCACCGAGGCCGAATCGACTTCAGCCACAAAACGCCGGGCTTCGCCCTGGTGTTCGCTGACGATCGAGTCGGTGTGGTGCGAGCCGTAATGGTTGATGTGCTCGATCGCCTGGTCCAGGCCGTCGACCACCAGGATCGACAGGATCGGCGCCAGGTATTCGGTGCTCCAGTCTTCTTCAGTGGCGGCCACGGCGTCGATGATCGCCCGGGTGCGCTCGCAACCACGCAACTCGACGCCTTTTTCGCTGAACTGTGCCGCCATCGCTGGCAGGAAATCCTTGGCGACCGCTTGATCGACCAACAGGGTTTCCATGGCACCGCAGATGCCGTAACGGTAAGTCTTGGCGTTGAACGCAATGCGCTGGGCTTTCGGCAACTCGGCGTGGGCACTGACATACACGTGGCAGATACCGTCCAGGTGCTTGATCACCGGTACGCGAGCGTCGCGGCTGACCCGTTCGATCAGGCCTTTGCCGCCACGCGGTACGATCACGTCGACGTACTCGGGCATGGTGATCAATGCGCCAACGGCGGCACGGTCGGTGGTTTCGACCACTTGCACCACGGCAGCTGGCAAACCGGCCTCGGCCAGACCGCGCTGAATGCAGGCGGCAATGGCACGATTGGAATGAATAGCCTCGGAACCACCGCGCAGGATGGTTGCGTTGCCCGATTTCAGGCACAGGCTCGCGGCATCGATGGTCACGTTCGGCCGCGATTCATAGATAATTCCGACCACGCCCAGCGGCACGCGCATCTTGCCGACCTGGATTCCCGACGGCCGGTAACTCATGTCGCGGATCGAGCCGACCGGGTCGGGCAGCGCCGCCACCTGACGCAAACCGACAATCATGCCGTCGATGCGTGCGGGGGTCAGGGCCAGACGTTCGAGCATGGCCGGCTCAAGACCATTGGCCCGGCCTGCGGCCAGATCAAGTTCATTGGCGGCGGTCAACTCGGCGCGAGCGTTATCCAGAGCGTTGGCGGCAGCCAGCAGGGCGCGGTTTTTCTGCCCGGTACTGGCACGGCCGATCACACGGGAAGCGTCGCGGGCAGCGCGACCCAAACGGGTCATGTAGTCAAGAACGGACTCAGTCATGGTCTCTGTGGTCTTGGCAAAGAGGAAAGCGGCAGATTATAGCTGTCGCGCTCTCCTACTAACAGCGGTGACGGGCGGATGGTCGAAATGGACCGCAAAAAGACAGCGTTCAGCCTCGATTAAGTCTGGAGTTGTTATCATTCCGTCACATTCAGCCTGAACACGTCGGCCGCCATGTCCATTCTGACCACCGCGAAACTGCCAAAAGCCCTGCCTGACAGCTTTTTCAACCGTGATGCTCAGCTGCTTGCCTGTGAATTGCTGGGCAAAGTGATCCGTCATCGAGTCGGTGATCTGTGGCTTTCGGCACGAATTATCGAGACCGAAGCCTATTACTGCGAAGAAAAAGGCAGCCACGCCTCCCTCGGCTACACAGAAAAGCGTAAGGCTTTGTTTCTGGATGGCGGCCACATCTATATGTATTACGCCCGTGGCGGCGATTCGCTGAACTTCAGTGCCCGCGGGCCGGGCAATGCGGTGCTGATCAAATCGGCTTACCCGTGGGTCGATGAAATCTCAGGCCCCGCGAGCCTGGCGCAGATGCTGCTCAACAACCCCGACGCCAACGGTCGACCGCGCCCCTCGCAAAAGCTCTGCGCCGGCCAGACCTTGCTGTGCAAGGCGCTGGGCCTGAAAGTGCCGATCTGGGATGCCCAGCGCTTCGATCATGAAGTGCTGTTTGTCGAAGACGTCGGTACACCTCCCCCGCACATCATCCAGACCACACGCCTGGGCATTCCTCATGGCCGCGACGAACACCTGATGTACCGCTTCGTCGACAGCGCTTACGCGCCCTACTGCACCCGGAACCCTCTGCGACGCGGTCAGGTCGAAGACCGCGACTATTTCCTGCTTTGAAACATCCCCCCTGCGGGCCAATGAAAAAATAATGGAGTTGTATGTATGGGCCCATGGCTCGATAGCCTGACCGTCTGGTTGACGGTAAACCCGCAATGGCTGGCGGCGGCGGTATTCATAGTGGCCTGCGTTGAGTGCCTGGCGATTGCCGGATTGATCGTGCCCGGCACGGTATTGCTGTTTGCCATCGCCGTGCTGGCCGGCAGCGGCGCGCTGTCGCTGGGCGAAACACTGCTGCTGGGTTTTCTCGGCGGTTTATTCGGCGATGTGCTGTCGTATTTCCTGGGCAGGCACTTCCATCAGAACATTCGCCGTTTGCCAGGGTTGCGCCATCATCCGGAATGGATCAACGGCGCCGAAAGCTATTTCCAGCGCTATGGCATCGTGAGCTTGTTGGTCGGGCGCTTTATCGGTCCGTTAAGACCGATGCTGCCGATGGTTGCCGGGATGTTCGACATGCCGTTCCCGCGTTTCTTTGCTGTCAGCCTGCTGGCGGGTGCAGGCTGGTCGGTGGCTTATCTGCTGCCGGGCTGGGCCACGGGCGCGGCGATTCGCCTGCCGTTACCTGAAGGTTTCTGGCCACAAGCAGGGCTTGTGGTCGGTAGCATCGCGGTGCTGCTGGGCCTGAGCATCAACAGCAGCTTGCGCGGTCATCGCCAGACCACCGCACTGATCGCCAGCCTCAGCCTGGTGATACTGGGCGGACTGTTTATTGGCTACCCGCACCTTGGGGCCATCGATCAGGGTTTGATGGCGCTGGTTCAGGAACACCGCAGCCCGGCGCTGGATGAAGTCGCCGTGATGCTCACCCAGGTCGGCGACTTCAAGAATATGCTGGTGATCAGCGCAGCGCTGACGATCCTGCTGCTGGTCACGCGGCAGTGGCGGCACTTGATCTTTGCCGCCAGCACACTGCTAATCACTGCACTGGCAAACACCGGAACCAAGCTGCTGTTCGCACGGATGCGCCCGGACGTACTGACCGAGCCGCTGACCAGCTACAGCATGCCCAGCGGCCATTCATCCGGCTCGTTTGCGTTATTCCTGACCCTGGCGGTACTGGCCGGTCGCGGCCAGCCAACGCGCATGCGCCTGACCTGGCTGCTGCTCGGTTGCTTGCCGGCAGCGGCCATCGCCATGTCACGGGTTTATCTCGGTGCGCATTGGCCAACCGATGTACTGACCGGTGCGGTGCTGGCAGCTTGCGTGTGTGCGGCCAGCCTGGCCGTGAGCCAGCGCCAGACACCCCTGAACCCAATGCCGGCCAAGGTCTGGTGGCAGGTCTTGCCGGTACTGGTGGCATTGATCGGGTTCTTCGCGCTGTGGAATGTGCCTCGTACCCTGTTGCGGTATGCCTACTGACGCGCCTCAGGCAAACAACTCCCCCTGCAGCTCATCCAGCAACGCCTGAATCGCATCCAGGCGTTGCTGCGGGTCGTCGAGTTGCAGCAGGTCGATCTTGTCCAATTCTGAAAATGGCAACAGGTACGCCAACTGATTCGCCAGCGATTGCTGGCCAGTGGCCTCGGTGCCCATGTTCAGCGCCTCGACCATCGGGTGTTCGGCCAGCGCCTTGAGCAAGGCAATGAGGTCGGCGTCTTCATCCTGCAAGGGTTGCTCGGGCAGATCACCCAGCCACTCGACATCGGCAACGGTCAGTTGATCGCGCTGGACCTCGGTACGCAGCACATGAAAGCGTCGCCCACCCTGAACCCGAATGCCCAGCAGGCCGTTGTCCTGCTGTTTGAAATCGGTGATCAATGCTTCGCAGCCGACCAGTGCATACCCCTCGGGCGCGACGCCGACTTCATCGCCATCCAGAATGCACACTACACCAAAGCCTGCCCCCTGCTTCATGCAGCGGCCGATCATGTCCAGGTAGCGCGCCTCGAATATCTGCAAATCGAGGATGCAACCGGGAAACAGCACTGTGTTCAGCGGGAAAAGCGCCAGGCTCATAAAGGTTTCCTTAAACCACCATCGACACCGCCAACGGCAGGAATACCGCCGTGGCCACACCCATCAGGCTCATCGCCAACGCAGCAAATGCTCCACACTCTTCATTTTCCTGCAAGGCCACCGAGGTGCCAACCGCATGGGCGGTCATGCCCAGCGCCATACCTCGGGCTTCAGGGCTATGAACCCCCAGGCGCGTCAAAAGACTCGGGCCGAAAATCGCTCCGATCACCCCGGTAATCAACACGAACACCGCCGCCAGTGCCGCCACGCCACCGATCTGTTCGGCCACCAGCATGGCAATCGGCGAGGTCACCGACTTGGGTGCCATGGTCATCAGGATCATGTGCTCGGCACCGAACCACCAACCGAGCAACACCCCCATGCCGGTGGCAACCACGCCCCCTATCACCAGCGTAGTAAATATCGGCCAGAACAGTTGCCGAATCCGTCTCAGGTTGAGGTAGAGCGGCACCGCCAGCGCAACGGTCGCCGGCCCCAGCAGAATACTGAGGATCTCGGTGCTTTTGCGGTACTCGGCGTACGTCAGCCCACAGCCAACTAACACGCCGATCACCAGCAGCATTGACACCAACACTGGCTGCAGGAAGATCCAGCGGGTTTTCTCGAACGTCGCCAGCACCAGTTGATACGCGCCCAGGGTAATGCCGATGCCGAACAACGGATGATGAATCACCGCCGCCAGGGCGCCCTGCCAGTCGAAGATCATTGCGAGTCCTCGGAGCGCGCAGCATGGCGCTTGACCAACCGCTGCATCAACACCCCGGCGAAGGCCATGGACAGCAGTTGCGACAACACCAGCGCGCCAACGATGGCCCAGAAGTCCGCGGCGATATCGGCGGCGTAAACCATCACCCCTACCGCCGGCGGCACCAGCAGCAATGGCAAATAACGCAGCAGGCTGCCGGCCGCCAGGTTCAGCGGTTCAGCCACTTCGCCGCGAATGACCAAGAACCCCAACAGCAACAGCAGGCCGATAATCGGCCCCGGCAGCACCGGCAAAAGCAAATGGTTGATGGCCGTGCCAAGCAATTGAAACAGCACCAGCCAGGTCAGGCCGCGTAGCAACATCCGTCATCTCCAGCAAAACTCATCCCCCACACGCGGGCCGAGCATTATAAGCACGACAACGCTATGCACCGGCATTCGCCAAAAGCATGGTCAGTTGACCTGAGCCAATTGTCATGTTGATCTAAAGTGGTTCTCTGGGAGGTCAAATCCCCCCATTCGAAAAACTATAAATCCGATGAACCCAAGGAGAGTCTCAATGCCCTATGTTCCAGTTGCAGAGCTCAAAGATTATGTCGGCAAGGAACTCGGACGTTCCGAATGGCTTACGATCGATCAGGACCGCATCAACCTGTTCGCCGAAGCCACAGGCGATTATCAGTTCATCCACGTTGACCCGGTAAAAGCCGCACAAACCCCGTTTGGCAGCACGATCGCCCACGGCTTCCTGTCGCTGTCACTGATCCCGAAACTGATGGAGGACATCCTGGTCCTGCCACAAGGTTTGAAGATGGTGGTCAACTACGGCCTGGACAGCGTGCGCTTCATTCAACCGGTGAAGGTCGACTCCAGAGTCCGGCTCAAGGTCGAACTGAGCGAAGTCACCGAAAAGAAACCTGGCCAATGGCTGCTCAAGGCCACCGCCACGCTGGAAATCGAAGGTCAGGAAAAACCGGCGTACATCGCTGAACCGCTGTCGCTGGCGTTCGTGTAACCCCTCGTGTGATGCGAAACAGCTATAAGCTGTTTCGCACAGCTCTATATATCAGACACATAGCTGCGGCATACTCGCTCGCCTAATTGCCCGGATCCCGCTATGCGCTCACTTGCACCCCTTGTTCTGACCCTGTTGCTCACCGCGTGTGGTGACGGCGAATCGCTGTTGCCCCCTGACGCACGCCTGCCGGATGGCGGCCGTTACCGGGGTGATCTGGTCAATGGGTTGCTGCAAGGCCAGGGCCGGATCGACTACCCGAACGGCAGCTGGTACGCCGGCCAGTTCGACAAGGGCCAGTGGCACGGTCAGGGCGAATGGCACGGTAGCAACGGTGAGGTCTACCGTGGGGAATTCCAGCAAGGACTGTTCCATGGCCAGGGCACGCTGACCACCAACGGCAACAGCTACACCGGCGGTTTCAAACTCGGCCGGCGCGACGGTGAAGGCACCCTCAAAGAAGACGGCATGACCTACCGTGGCGAGTTCAAGGCCGATCAATATTCCGGCCTCGGCCGCCTCGAACTTGAGGACGGCAGTCAGTATCAGGGCCTGTTCGCCAATGGCAAACCCAACGGTGAAGGCCAGCGCGGCGATGCCAGCGGCAATCAGTTCACCGGCAATTTCGTCGATGGCCAGCTCGAAGGCAACGGCACCTTCAGCAGCGCCGAGGGCGACATTTACGTTGGCGGCTTCAAACAGAATCAGTTGAACGGTAAAGGCCGCTACGAGAACGCCGACGGCGATGTGTGGGTCGGCCAATTCAAGGAAGGCGCGCTCAACGGCAAAGGCGAATTGATTGGCGCCGATAACAGCCACTATATCGGCCAATTCAGTGATTGGCGCTTCACCGGTCAAGGCCGCTTGAACCTGGCGGACGGCAGCTTTTACATCGGCGAGTTCGACAACGACAGCTATCAGGGTCACGGCACGCTGGTGCTGACCGATGGCACCGTGCAAAGCGGTGACTGGATCAATGGCCAGCGTGTACGCGATGCCAACGGCAAGTTGCTGCCAGACACGCTTGAGCTGGGTTTGCTGGCGCAAGGGCGCCTGCTCGAAGAAGCGCTGGCCAATGTGCCTGCCTCGACCCCGGCAGTCGAACTGTACACCCTGACCCTGGGTGGCGACGGCAAGCAGAGCGTGTTTTTGCGCGAGTCCGACTACGTCAGCAACATGCTCGCCAGCCGCTTCGGCGCCTACGGCCAGATCCGCCTGGTCAACCATCGCGATCACCTCGGCGACCGACCGATGGCCACCCGCGAGAACCTGCGCCGCGCCGTTTTGACCCTGGCCGAACGCAGTGGGCCGGAAGACCTGGTGTTCATCTACCTGACCAGCCATGGCACCCACGAACATGAACTGGTACTCGACCAACCCCGTCTGGAGCTGGCCGACTTGCCGGCCGACGAATTGGCCACCGTCCTCGCACCGCTGAAAAACCGCGACAAGATCATCGTGATTTCCGCCTGCTACTCCGGTGGTTTCATCCCGGCCCTCAAAGACGAACACACGCTGATCATGACCGCCTCACGCGCCGACCGTGTGTCGTTCGGTTGCTCGGAAGAGGCCGACTTCACCTACTTCGGCGACGCGCTGTTCGTCCACGCCCTGAACCAGACCGACGACCTCGAACAAGCCTTCAAACTGGCCAAGGGCATCGTCGCCGAGCGTGAGCAGGCGGACAACTTCGAGGCCTCGGAACCTCAGATCTGGGCGCCTAAAGGGGTGTTGGCGCACTGGCAATTACTGCGCAAGCAGCAAGCACGCAAGGCACTGGAAAGTGCCGCTTTAACCAGCAAGGAAGCAAAGAGCAACTAAGCTGAAACAGTATCAAGGGGAAAATATTATGTACTTGACGCCTCAGCATATATTGCTCGCTGGAGCCACCGGCCTGACCGGTGAACATTTACTCGATCGGCTGCTCAACGAGCCGACCGTCAGTCGTGTACTGGCACCGTCACGCCGACCACTGGCTGAACATCCTCATCTGGAAAACCCGGTCGGCGACCCTTCCGTATTTATTCCGCAACTCAGTGGCCGCGTCGATCTCGCTTTCTGCTGTCTGGGCACTACCATCAAAAAGGCCGGCTCCGAGCAAGCCTTTCGGGCGGTGGACTTGGACTTGGTCGTGGCCTTCGGCAAACGCGCCCGGGAGATGGGTGCACGGCATCTGATCGTGATTAGCGCCATCGGCGCCGATCGGAGATCCTCGGTGCTCTACAACAGAGTCAAAGGCGAAATGGAATATGCCTTGAGGGCCCAGAACTGGCCGCAGCTGACCATCTGCCGACCTTCCCTGCTGCTGGGCGATCGTCTGGAACCGCGCATTACCGAACAACTGGCAGGGCCACTGTCCAAACTGATCCCCGGCAAATACCGCGGCATCGAAGCCTGCCAACTGGCCCGCGCCATGTGGCGCCTGGCGCTGGAAGAACAGGACGGCATGCGGATTGTCGAGTCCGACGAACTGCGCAAGCTCGGCAAATAATCTTGCGGCGTCTGAACGGACGCCTTCGCGAGCAGGCTCGCTCCCACAGGGTTCTGGGGTGAGCATACAAATGTGCGACTCAAGAAAGTCAGTGTGGGAGCGAGCCTGCTCGCGATAGAGCGCAAAGCGCTCTGCTACAACCCGCCCGTCGCCTGAACCCCCACACCCAACACCGTCAACACCGACAGCGGCAACAGCAGCGTGTCGAGCAGTGCGCTGGCCGGCAGGTCGATGCCGGGGTAGCTGGGTGCTTCGGCACCAAAGTGGTCCTTGGCGCAGCAACCACCGTCCAGCGCATACAGATCCAGACGCATGCCCGAGTACACCACTGGCGCACCGGGCTTGGCCGCGTCCAGTGTGCGTGCGGTGGCACAGCCGCCCAATTGCAGGGCAAGCAGCAGAATCAATACCTTATTCATCGCTGCTCAAATGGTGTTCGCCCCAACGCGGCAGCATGTCTTGCGGGATGTTCAACAGATTGAGAATCCGCGCCACGACAAAATCCACCAGATCATCGATGGTCTGCGGTTGGTGATAGAAACCCGGCGAGGCCGGCAGGATGGTCACGCCCATGTTCGACAGCTTGAGCATGTTCTCCAGGTGAATGCTTGAATACGGTGCCTCGCGCGGCACCAGAATCAACTGTCGACGTTCTTTCAACGTTACGTCGGCGGCGCGTTCGATCAGGTTGTTGCAGGCGCCTGTCGCAATCGCCGACAAGGTCCCGGTCGAGCACGGCACCACCACCATCGCGGCCGGCGAGCCGGAGCCCGAGGCCACTGGCGACATCCAGTCTTCCTTGCCATACACCCGAATCTGCCCGGCAACCGCGCCGGTGTATTCAGTGAGGAAGGCCTGCATCAGCTGCGGTTTCGCCGGCAGCGTAACGTCGGTCTCGGTGGCCATCACCAGTTGCGCGGCCTTGGAGATCAGGAAGTGCACCTCGCGGTCTTCGCGCACCAGACAATCAAGCAGGCGCAAACCGTACTGGGCGCCGGAAGCGCCGGTCATGGCCAGCGTGATGCGATCCGGACCGTTGTTCATTTAAGCGCCTCGGCCAGTTTGCCGTGCAGGCCGCCGAAGCCGCCGTTGCTCATGATCACCACATGGGTGCCGGGTTTGGCCTGGTGCTTCACGTGCTCGATGATGCCGTCGAGCGAATCGCAGACAATCGACGGCACCGTGCACAGCGCAGCAACGGCGGGCAAGTCCCAGCCGAGGTTGGCCGGCGCGTACCAGACCACCTGGTCGGCATCGACCACACTTTGTGGCAAACCGTCACGGTGCGCGCCGAGCTTCATCGAGTTGGAGCGCGGCTCGATAATCGCGATCAACGGTGCATCGCCAATGCGTTTGCGCAGACCGTCGAGGGTGGTGGCGATGGCCGTCGGGTGGTGAGCGAAGTCGTCGTAGATGGTGATGCCGTGGACTTCAGCGACCTTTTCCATGCGGCGCTTGACGCTCTTGAACGCGCTCAACGCGGCGATGCCCATGCTCGGAACCACGCCCACATGCCGCGCGGCCGCCAGAGTGGCCAGGGCGTTAGCAACGTTATGCTGGCCGGTCATGTCCCACTCGACCACGCCTTGAGCGACGCCTTCGAACATCACTTCAAACTTCGAGCCGTCTTCGCTGAGCAATTTGACTTGCCATTGCCCGCCCGCGCCGGTGGTTTGCACCGGGGTCCAGCAGCCCATTTCGATCACGCGCTGCAACGCCGGTTCAGTGGTCGGATGGATCACCAGGCCTTCGCTCGGAATGGTCCGCACCAAGTGGTGGAACTGTCGCTCGATGGCCGGCAGATCGGGGAAGATGTCCGCGTGATCGAACTCAAGGTTATTGAGGATCGCG
Organism: Pseudomonas sp. 6D_7.1_Bac1; assembly: GCF_025465945.1. Lineage (GTDB taxonomy): Bacteria > Pseudomonadota > Gammaproteobacteria > Pseudomonadales > Pseudomonadaceae > Aquipseudomonas. Next base: position 67,061 of record NZ_JANLNW010000060.1, read on the forward strand.
GTACGTGGACGGTAGTGAACGAATTTCGAGCGTTTGTCGAAGAAGGCGCTGTCGTATTCGTCGGCTTCGATCACGAAGAACGGTGTGTCACCCAGACGCGCCGACACCGAGAAGTTCTGCGGCACACCGCCGATCAAAAAGCCCGGGCTCATGCCGGCATGCTCCAGCACCCAGGCGAGCATGCTGCTGGTGGTGGTTTTGCCATGGGTGCCAGCAACCGCCAGCACCCAGCGACCTTGCAGCACGTGGTCGGCCAACCATTGCGGACCGGAGACGTACGGCAGGCCTTTGTTCAAGACGTATTCGACTGCAGGGTTGCCGCGCGACATCGCATTGCCAATCACCACCAGGTCCGGAGCCGGATCGAGTTGGGCGGGATCATAACCTTGTGTCAGCTCGATGCCCTGCGCCTGCAACTGCGTACTCATCGGCGGGTAGACATTGGCGTCGGAGCCCGTCACGTGATGGCCCAACTCTTTGGCCAGGACCGCCATCGAACCCATGAAAGTGCCGCAAATACCCAGAATATGAATGTGCATAGTCAACCTCGTAAAACATCGAGGCAGGTTAGCGTAGGGTGGGAAAAATCGCACCTTGTGTTTCGGACTCACCGACGCCTTCGCGAGCAAGCCCGCTCCCACAAGGTATCGTGTATCCCTGTGGGAGCGGGCTTGCTCGCGAATGGCCGCGACGCGGTTTAGCGGGCGATGCCGTGCTTGCGCAGCTTCCTATATAGCGTATTGCGGCTGACACCCAGTTGCTCAGCGGTATGGGTCATGTGCCAACGCTGCTGCTCCAGGGTATTGAGCAGCGTCAGGCGTTCGGCATCGTCCAATGGATGTTCGGACACCTCGTCCGCCTGCACCAACGCAAGCACCGGCCGCCCCTGCCGAATCATCACCGGCAAATCCTCAACCCCGATCCGCCCGTCTTCACACAATGCCGCCAGGGTTCGCAGCACGTTGCGCAACTGCCGCACGTTGCCCGGCCAGGCGAAGTCGAGCAGCGCCTGTCGCGCCGCAGCGTCGATCAGCACCGCCTCGCCGCCCGACTCTTCAGCCAGCAAGAAGTCGAGCAACCGGGATTTGTCGCTACGTTCGCGCAGGGCCGGCAAGGCGATTTCCAGGCCATTGAGGCGGTAGTACAAATCTTCGCGGAAACTGCCGTCCTGCACGCGCTCCAGCAAATTACGGTGAGTGGCGCTGATGATCCGCACATTGACCGCTTGTGGTTCGCCACCGATCGGCACCACCAGCCGATCTTCCAGCACCCTTAATAGCCGGGTTTGCAGGGCCAGTGGCATGTCGCCGATTTCGTCGAGGAACAGCGTGCCGCCATCGGCCTGCTGCAACTTGCCACGCATGCCCTCTTTGCGCGCACCGGTGAAACTGCCACCGCGATAACCGAACAGTTCGCTCTCGATCAGGCTTTCCGGGATAGCGGCGCAGTTGAGCGCGACGAAGGCTTTTTCTGCGCGCTGACTGGACTGATGCACGGCTTTGGCAAAGGCCTCTTTACCCGAGCCGGTTTCACCGTTGATCAACAGCGGCACATCACGTTCGAAGACCCGCAAGGCTTTACGAAAATCAGCCTGCAGCCCTTCATCCCCCAGACAAATGCCCGCAAGCGCTGGGCGCTCGGCAATGATCGGCTTTTGCACCACCGGGGTCGGCACGCTACGTGGCTGGCCGCGCAACAGCGCAAACAACACCCGCCCGTCGCGGGTGCGTAGTGGCCAACTGGCGCTGGCATTGACGCTCGCCCGCCCCAGCAGTTCGTCCAGCGAGCAATCGAAAAACGCCTCGACCGGCTTGCCCAGCAACCCGCCGCGAATATGCCCCAGCAGGTTCAATGCACTCTGATTGACCGCACTGATCCGCCCTTCGCCGTCGAATGCCAGCAGCCCTTCGCTGAATAGCCCGACCGACTCGGCCTGCAAGTGAAAGCGCAGCAGCCATTGATTGTCGAAGTAACGCAGGAAGTAGCAACTCTCGATCATCTTCGCCGAGAGGTTGACCAGCGCCATGGTGTGGAACTGGCTCTGGCGCGAGACATCGTGGCGCGCCGACGAGACGTCGAGCACCGCCAGCAGCTCGCCGTGAGGGTCAAACACCGGGCTCGCCGAACAGGTCAGCCCTGTATGACGCCCCCGAAAATGCTCATCCTGGTGGATGGTCAGCGACTGACGCTCCACCAGGCAGGTGCCGATACCGTTGGTGCCTTCACAGGCTTCACTCCAGTCGGCACCGAGCCAGAGACCGGCGCGCTCGAAAATCTTCCGTTCGGCGGGCGCGGTGACACAGTTGAGGATCACCCCACGGGCGTCAGTCAACAGCACGGCGTGGCCGGCACCGGAGAGTTGTTGATGCAGGCTGGTCATTTCGCCGCCAGCAATGTGCAGGACTTGCTGCAGGCGTTCGCGACTTTCAAGTACACGACCGTGTTCAAGCACCGTCGGCGCCATGGTCAGGGCCGGATCAAGGTGATAGTCCTCAAGGCAACGCAGCCAGGAACGGGCGATGGACGGATCGCTGCCAGGTCCCTGCAAACGGGATTTACCCTGGGTCACGGTCAAGACTTGCTGGGCATGGCGACTCAAATGGTTGCTGTGCATTTTTATTATTCTCCCCGAACACTGTGCTGGACCCAATGATGGGCTGTCACCACCTTGTGGCGAGGGAGCTTGCTCCCGCTCGAGTGCGTAGCGCTCGCAAAAGATCATGAACGGCAGATAGTTTGGGGCCGCTTCGCTGCCCAGCGGGAGCAAGCTCCCTCGCCACAGAGCGGCCAGCATCCTCCAGCGCCGAGCGCATTGCAATGCCGGCCTGACCACCAGGTCTCAGGCTGTGCCACAAGCGGTACAAACTGTCACGGGGCCTGTACCGCATCTGTCACATGCCCAGTTCCGGCAACGCTCAAAAAACCCGTAAGCCCCTGATTTACCTGACCCGCAAAGCACTGGCCCGACCTTTGCTCTACGCTTCTCAAGCGCTCACTGCGCGTACTCCCTTATAAGCACAAAAGCCAAGGAGATACTCACCATGCGTTACGCTCATCCAGGTACTGAAGGCGCTATCGTTTCGTTCAAGAGTAAATACGGCAACTACATCGGCGGCGAATTCGTCGCGCCTGTCAAAGGTCAGTACTTCACCAACACCTCGCCGGTCAACGGCCAACCGATTGCCGAATTCCCCCGCTCCACGGCCGAAGACATCGAAAAAGCCCTGGACGCTGCCCACGCTGCCGCCGATGCCTGGGGCAGCACGTCTGCTCAGGCGCGCTCGCTGGTGCTGCTGAAAATCGCCGACCGCATCGAACAAAACCTTGAGGTTCTGGCGATCACCGAAAGCTGGGACAACGGCAAAGCCGTGCGTGAAACCCTCAACGCCGACATCCCGCTGGCCGCTGACCATTTCCGCTACTTCGCTGGCTGCCTGCGCGCCCAGGAAGGCAGCGCCGCTGAAATCGACGGCAACACCGTGGCGTATCACATTCATGAACCGCTGGGCGTGGTCGGGCAGATCATCCCGTGGAACTTCCCGATCCTGATGGCCGCCTGGAAACTCGCTCCAGCCCTGGCCGCCGGTAACTGCGTCGTACTGAAACCTGCCGAACAAACCCCGCTGGGCATCACCGTACTGCTGGAGCTGATCGGCGACCTGCTGCCGCCCGGCGTGCTGAACGTGGTGCAAGGTTTCGGCAAAGAAGCCGGTGAAGCCCTGGCCACCAGCAAACGCATCGCCAAAATCGCTTTCACCGGATCGACCCCGGTCGGCTCGCACATCATGAAATGCGCCGCCGAAAACATCATCCCGTCCACCGTGGAGCTGGGTGGCAAGTCGCCGAACATCTTCTTCGCCGACATCATGCAAGCCGAACCGACCTTCATCGAGAAAGCCGCTGAAGGCCTGGTGCTGGCGTTCTTCAACCAGGGAGAAGTCTGCACCTGCCCGTCCCGCGCACTGGTGCAAGAGTCGATCTACGACGACTTCATGAAAGTGGTGATGAAGAAAGTCCTGCAAATCAAACGTGGCGACCCACTGGACACCGACACCATGGTCGGCGCCCAGGCGTCCGAACAGCAATTCGACAAGATCCTTTCCTACCTGGAAATCGCCAAAGGCGAAGGCGCTGAGCTTTTGACCGGCGGCAAGGTGGAAAAACTCGAGGGCAACCTGGCGACCGGGTACTACATCCAGCCGACCCTGCTCAAGGGCACCAACAAAATGCGCGTGTTCCAGGAAGAAATCTTCGGCCCAGTGGTGAGCATCACCACCTTCAAGGACGAAGCCGAAGCCCTGGCCATTGCCAACGACACCGAGTTCGGCCTGGGCGCCGGCCTCTGGACCCGCGACATCAACCGCGCCTACCGCATGGGCCGGGCGATCAAGGCCGGTCGCGTCTGGACCAACTGCTACCACCTGTACCCGGCTCACGCCGCGTTCGGCGGTTACAAGAAGTCCGGCGTCGGTCGTGAAACCCACAAAATGATGCTCGACCACTACCAGCAAACCAAAAACCTGCTGGTGAGCTACGACATCAATCCGTTGGGCTTCTTCTAAATCGGCGCGAAACCGCGCAACGGCTTTCGCGAACAGGCTCGCTCCCACATTTGCACCGCGTAACCCTGTGGGAGCGAGCCCGCTCGCGAAGGCGTCATCAACGACACACCGAACATCGCCCCGCCGCTCTGGCACGGGCTTTGCGTGCCCGCTCCACAAGAAAACGCCGTACCCGAAAGTCCAACAGATCAAACAATAAAAAGCAGAGAGGACTTATGACTTCGACAACCACGCTCAAACCCACACTCGGCACCCTGCATTTATGGGGCATTGCCGTCGGCTTGGTGATTTCCGGCGAATACTTCGGCTGGAGTTACGGCTGGGGCACCGCAGGCACCCTGGGGTTTCTCGTCACCTCGTTGATGGTGGCGACGATGTACACCTGTTTCATCTTCAGTTTCACCGAGCTCACCACCGCGATTCCCCACGCTGGCGGGCCTTTTGCCTACAGCCGACGGGCCTTTGGTGAGAAAGGCGGCCTGATCGCCGGGATCGCCACGCTGATCGAGTTCGTCTTTGCCCCACCGGCCATTGCAATGGCCATCGGCGCCTACCTGAACGTGCAATACCCGGACCTGGACCCGAAAATCGCTGCGGTCGGCGCCTATTTCGTGTTCATGGGCCTGAACATCCTTGGCGTCAGCATTGCCGCGACCTTCGAACTGGTGGTGACCGTTCTGGCGGTAGCCGAATTGCTGGTGTTCATGGGCGTGGTTGCACCGGGCTTCAGCTTCAGCAACTTCGTGCTCAACGGCTGGTCGGGTTCAAGCGAGTTCACGATGGGCTCGATCCCCGGGATGTTTGCGGCGATACCGTTTGCTATCTGGTTCTTCCTCGCCATCGAAGGCGCGGCCATGGCTGCCGAAGAAGCCAAGGACCCGAAACGGACGATTCCCAAGGCTTATGTCAGCGGCATTCTGACCCTGGTGTTCCTGGCGATGGGCGTGATGGTCATGGCCGGCGGCGTGGGCGACTGGCGCCAACTGGCGAACATCAACGACCCGTTGCCGCAGGCGATGAAAGCGGTGGTCGGCAATAACTCCAGCTGGATGCACATGCTGGTGTGGATCGGCCTGTTCGGTCTGGTGGCAAGCTTCCACGGCATCATTCTGGGTTACTCGCGACAGTTCTTCGCCCTGGCTCGCGCCGGCTACCTGCCTCGCAGCCTGGCCAAGCTCTCGCGTTTCCAGACCCCGCACCGGGCGATTCTGGCCGGCGGCGTGATCGGCATCGCGGCGATCTACAGCGACGGACTGGTCAACCTGCAAGGCATGACCTTGACTGCCGCAATGATCACCATGTCGGTGTTCGGCGCTATCGTGATGTACATCATCAGCATGCTCAGCCTGTTCAAACTGCGTAAAACCGAGCCGAACCTGGAGCGCACCTTCCGCGCCCCGGGTTATCCGATCGTGCCGGGCATTGCGCTGTTCCTGGCAGTGGTGTGCCTGGTGGCGATGGCCTGGTTCAACGCCTTGATCGGGCTGATCTTCCTCGGCTTCATGGTGGCAGGCTTCATCTACTTCCAACTGACCGCCAAACAGCGTTTCGACGCACCGGCGGACGCAATGCTCACTGGTATCTGATTGCACTGGCACCGGGCTGACTCCCCGGTGCCTGCCATATTGAAGTGCACTGAGATCCAGTGTGGGAGCGAGCCTGCTCGCGATAGCATCGCCTCGGCATGACTGACACGCCGAGGCGCCCGAATCGCGAGCAGGCTCGCTCCCACAAGGGTTCAGTGGTGTATTTGAGTCACTTATTGAATCAAGAGGACACCGCTCATGGCTGCATTTGCCCATACCGTCGGCGCCCGGACCTACCGTTTCGACGGACTCAAGGAAGTCATGGCCAAGGCCAGCCCGGCGCGTTCCGGGGATTTCCTGGCCGGCGTCGCCGCCCTGAACGATGGCGAACGGGTTGCCGCGCAAATGACCCTGGCTGACATCCCGCTCAAGCATTTCCTGCAAGAAGTGCTGATCCCCTACGAATCCGACGAAGTCACCCGGCTGATCATCGACACCCACAACGCCAGCGCCTTTGCGCCTGTCAGCCACCTGACCGTCGGCGGATTTCGCGACTGGCTGCTCAGCGATGCGGCCGACGAGCACAGCCTGCGCGCCCTCGCCCCCGGCCTGACCCCGGAAATGGCGGCCGCCGTGTCGAAGATCATGCGTGTGCAGGACCTGGTGCTGGTGGCCCAGAAAATCCGTGTCGTGACTCAATTTCGCGGCACCATGGGCCTGCGCGGCCGCCTGTCGACCCGCCTGCAACCGAACCACCCCACCGACGAACCGGCCGGCATCGCCGCTAGCATTCTCGACGGCCTGCTCTACGGCAACGGCGACGCGATGATCGGCATCAACCCGGCCACCGACAGCATCGCCTCAATCTGCGCCATGCTGGAAATGCTCGACGCGGTCATCCAGCGCTACGAAATCCCGACCCAGGCCTGCGTGCTGACCCACGTCACCACGTCCATCGAGGCGATCAACCGTGGCGTACCGCTGGATCTGGTGTTCCAGTCAATCGCTGGCACCGAAGCGGCCAACGCCAGTTTCGGCATCAGCCTGAGCGTGCTGCAGGAAGGCTACGACGCAGGTCTGAGCCTCAATCGCGGCACGCTGGGGCAAAACCTGATGTACTTCGAAACCGGCCAGGGCAGCGCGCTGTCGGCCAACGCCCACTTTGGGATCGACCAGCAAACCTGTGAAACCCGCGCCTATGCCGTGGCACGGCACTTCAAGCCGTTTCTGGTGAACACCGTGGTCGGTTTCATCGGCCCGGAATACCTCTACAACGGCAAACAGATCATCCGCGCCGGCCTCGAAGACCACTTCTGCGGCAAATTGCTCGGCGTACCGATGGGCTGCGACATCTGCTACACCAACCACGCCGAAGCCGATCAGGACGACATGGACACTCTGCTAACCCTGTTGGGCGTGGCCGGGATCAACTTCATCATGGGCATCCCCGGCTCCGACGACATCATGCTCAACTACCAGACCACCTCGTTCCACGACGCGCTCTATGCCCGCCAGACCCTGGGCCTCAAACCTGCGCCGGAGTTCGAGTTGTGGCTGGCAAAAATGGGCATTTTCACCCAAGGTGACGGCAAGGTTCACTTCGGCAACAACCTACCGCCGGCCTTCCGCCAAGCCATGGCGCAACTGGGATGAGCACTCTGCTGATGGATAAACCAACCGTCGATCCGCAAAACCCCTGGCTGGGACTGCGCCGCCTGACCCCTGCACGTATCGCGCTGGGCCGTACCGGCATCAGCATGCCGACCGGCGCACAACTGGATTTCCAGTACGCCCACGCCCAGGCCCGCGACGCCGTGCACCTGCCCTTCGACCATACGGGGCTCAGCCAGCAACTGGCCGAGCGCGGACGCGACAGTCTGCTGCTGCACAGCGCCGCCACCGACCGCCACAGCTACCTGCAACGGCCAGACCTGGGCCGCAAGCTGAGTGACGGGTCCGCGCAAAAGCTGCGTGAACACGCCTACGCCAACCCGGGTGGCGTCGATCTGGCGGTGGTCGTGGCCGACGGCCTGTCAGCGCTGGCGGTGCATCGACACACCTTGCCGTTTCTGGCGCGCATGGAAGAACAGACCCAGGCCGAAGGCTGGTCGCTGTCGCCGGTGATTCTGGTGGAACAGGGCCGCGTCGCCGTGGCTGACGAGATTGGCGAACTGCTCGGCGCAAAAATGGTGGTGATCCTGATCGGCGAACGCCCTGGCCTCAGCTCTCCAGACAGTCTCGGCTTGTATTTCACCTATAATCCAAAGGTCGGTCTGACGGATGCCTATCGCAACTGTATTTCCAATGTCCGACTGGAAGGCTTGAGCTATGGCATGGCGGCACACCGTTTGCTGTACTTGATGCGCGAAGCCTGTCGACGGCAGTTGTCAGGGGTCAACCTGAAAGACGAAGCTCAGGTTCAAACTCTTGAGTCGAAAGACGACGCTAAAATGAAAGGAAATTTCCTACTACGTCCGCCGAATGACTGAACCGTATCCGAATTGCGTTTTTGATCCGCTTTCAGGCAGAGTCGACGAACGGCTGCCCGAGTAGTGAACCGATTGCCGTCGTATCCACTGGAAACTGCCGCCCTATCTACTTGAAGTTGAGGCCTAGCATGCGGATTACTCAAGCAACCCTCGAGCACCTGGACCTTCTGACGCCCTTGTTCGTCAAATACCGCGAATTTTATGGCTCGCTGCCTTATCCGGACTCGTCCCGGGCCTTTCTGGAAAAGCGCCTGCGGCGCAAGGAGTCGGTGATCTATCTGGCCCTGCCCGATGATGACGACAAAAAATTGCTGGGCTTTTGTCAGCTGTACCCAAGTTTCTCGTCCCTGTCGCTCAAGCGCGTGTGGATCCTCAACGACATCTACGTCGCCGAAGACGCCCGCCGCCAATTGGTTGCCGATAACCTGATGCGCACCGCAAAGAAAATGGCCAAGGAAACCCAGGCTGTCCGCATGCGCGTGTCCACCAGCAGCGACAACAAAGTGGCGCAGAAAACCTACGAATCCATCGGTTTTCGCGAAGATACCGAGTTCAAGAACTACGTATTGCCGATCAGCGACGAGCTGTAAGGTCGTTGTGAGGCAAGCTCTTTGTGGCGAGGGAGCTTGCTCCCGCTCGGCTGCGAAGCAGACGCAAAGCCAGACAATCGTGTCTTAACTGAAAGCACGCAATTACCGGGATAGGGAGTCCTTCGGCCTCCAGCGGGAGCAAGCTCCCTCGCCACAGGGGCCGGTGCAATGCCTTCTCCCCCCGACTCCGGAGACTTCGAAATCCCCCGCTACAAACTCGACACGCTTTTCACCTTTCAATCCGTATAATCCGGAGCGTCTTGGGTCGTAAGAAAAACTTCACGCCCCCTGTAGTCTCATTTTCCGCACAGGCCTGCTGAGCCGGGTCATTACCACAGGTGCCCACCATGGATTTCAACCCGATCGACCTAATCCTGCATCTCGACGTCTACCTCGACATGCTGGTGACCAACTACGGGCCATGGATCTACGCCATCCTGTTCATGGTGATTTTCTGCGAAACCGGCCTGGTAGTAATGCCTTTCCTGCCGGGTGATTCGTTGCTGTTCATCGCCGGCGCGGTAGCGGCCGGTGGCGGCATGGACCCGGTACTCCTGGGCGGTCTGCTGATGCTGGCAGCGATTCTCGGTGACAGCACCAACTACCTCGTCGGGCGAACGGCCGGCGAAAAGTTGTTCAGCAATCCGAATTCGAAGATCTTCCGTCGCGACTACCTGCAACAAACCCATGACTTCTATGACAAGCATGGCGGCAAGACCGTGACCCTGGCGCGCTTCCTGCCGATCATCCGGACCTTCGCACCGTTCGTCGCAGGCGTCGGCAAAATGCCTTACCCGCGTTTCTTCGCCTTCAGCGTGTTCGGCACCATCCTTTGGGTCGGTGGCCTGGTTACCCTGGGTTATTTCTTCGGTAACGTACCGTTCATCAAGAAAAACCTGTCGTTGCTGGTGGTAGGCATCATCCTGCTGTCGCTGGTGCCGATGATCATTGGCGTGATCCGCAATCGACTGGCCAACGCGAGCTCCAAAGCCGAGTCGCGCTGAGCGTCCATGTGGTTTCTCAACGCCTGGCGCCGCCAGCGCACGCTGGCCAAGCACCCCGTTGCCGATGAAACCTGGCAGCGGGTGCACCAACACCTGAGTTTTCTCGACGGCCTGAGCGAGGCCGAAGACCGGTGGCTGCGCGAGGCCGCCGTGCTCTTTCTGCAAGACAAACACCTGACCTGCCTGCCCGGCGTTGAACTGCACCAGGAGCAACGCCTGCTGCTCGCCGCGCAAGCACAATTGCCCCTGCTGCATCTGGGCGATTTGAACTGGTACCAGGGTTTCCACGAAATCGTGCTCTACCCCGATGACTTCCTCAGCCCGCAGCGCCATCGCGATGCCAGCGGCGTCGTGCATGAATGGGACGGCGAGCACAGCGGTGAAGCCTGGCAACAGGGGCCGATCATTCTGGCCTGGCCAGGCGTGATGGCCAGCGGTGGCTGGGAAGGCTACAACCTGGTGATCCACGAACTGGCGCACAAACTCGACATGCTCAACGGCGACGCCAACGGCTTGCCGCCGCTGCACAGCGACATGCGCGTCAGCGATTGGGCGAAAGTCATGCAACAGGCTTACGACGACCTCAATCGTCAACTGGATCGCCACCCGAACGCCGACACTCCGATCGACCCTTATGCAGCGGAAAATCCGGCCGAGTTCTTCGCCGTCACCAGCGAATACTTTTTCAGCGCCCCGGATTTGCTGCACGCAACTTATCCACAGGTCTATCAGCAACTGCAGCTGTTTTACCGCCAGGACCCACTGGCCAGGCTTCAGCAATTGCAAGCCACACATCCGGGCTATCAGGCACACGACTAGGGTCTATACGACCTCTGGCACATGGCGTCGGCGTCGGAATATGCCTATAATCGCCGCCACTTTTTGGTCAATCCGGCCAAGTCATTTGGCCACTTACGGGGGCACCGCCCAATGAGCTACAGCAAGATTCCGGCTGGTAAAGACCTGCCGAACGACATCTACGTCGCGATCGAGATTCCGGCCAACCACGCGCCGATCAAATACGAAATCGACAAAGACAGCGATTGCCTGTTCGTTGACCGTTTCATGGCCACCCCAATGTTCTACCCGGCCAACTACGGTTTCATCCCGAACACCCTGGCGGACGACGGTGATCCCCTCGACGTACTGGTTGTAACCCCTTACCCGGTTGCTCCAGGCTCGGTGATCCGCGCACGTCCAGTCGGCATCCTGAACATGACCGACGACGGCGGCGGCGATGCCAAAGTCATCGCTGTGCCACACGACAAGCTGTCCCAGCTGTACGTTGACGTGAAGGAATACACCGACCTGCCGCCGCTGCTGATTCAGCAGATCGAGCACTTCTTCACGAACTACAAAGATCTCGAAAAAGGCAAATGGGTGAAGATCGAAGGCTGGGCCGGCGCAGACGCCGCTCGTGCCGAGATCATGAAGTCGGTTGCTGCCTATAAAGGCTGAGACGGCATTGGCTGAACGCCACTGACCTCTTGAAAAACCCCGGTTATCCGGGGTTTTTTTATGAGTGTCAAAACATCAGAATAAACAGAGCGTTTAATGAAACAACGTCTAACGTTTATCCTTGTTTAATATGAACTAACAATATCCTGCAACACCGCAGAATATTCCCGCGAAAATTGACCGGGTTGTTTATTTAATCCCGCCACCCCGGCCAGTAAACTCTGTGCTCATGAAAAAGCATAAATGCGGCCCACGCTTCAAAGCGCTCCTGAAGGAGGTGAACATCACCCCTACGGAATTCGCGTCCTTCTGCAACGTCGAGCCCCAGCACGTGAACAACTGGTACATCCGCGGCGTCCCCTACCCACGGATGGACGAAATCGCCCGCCTGTTGAGCGTCAACAGCTTATGGTTGCTCAACGGCGAAGGCACTAAGCACCCTGCTCCGGGCCAACTTACCGACCAGACCGGCAATGTTTTCGACGCACATGAAACACGCGGCGTGTACATCGTGAACGTCGACTCGGCCGACATCGAAATCCCTTTATATAAAGAAGTCCCTATTGCCGATGGCGCCAGCGAAACTCAGGTTGCCGAAATTCCCGGAGAGTTTATCCGTCTGCCGCGAAGCCATCTCGAAAGCCTGGAAGTCGAACCCGCCCAAGCGATCTGCGTACCGATGGTCGGCGACAGCATGTCGGAGAAAATCGAAGACGGCTCAACCCTGGCCATCGACCGCAGCCTGACCCAGGTCGTCGACGGCCAGATCTACGCCCTCGAACACGCCGGCATGCTGCGCATCAAATACCTGCACCGCCTCCCCAACGGCGCCCTGCGACTGCGCAGCCACAACAGCAGCGGCTACCCCGACGAAATCTTCAGTGCCAAAGAGATCGAGGCACAAAACATCGAAGTCCTCGGCTGGGTTTTCTGGTGGTCCACGCTGAACAAGAAACGGCCGCCGGTGCCCTTCAATTGACACCACACCACCCTTATCGCCGGCAAACCCCGCTCCCACAGAGAAAGCGATCACCTGTAGGAGCGGGCTTGCTCGCGAAAGCGCCCTGCCAGGCACCACAACCGACAGGCTCGCAATGACCCTTTCAGGCACCGCAACGCTCTGGATAGCACGTCAAGCTGGGAATTCCCCAAAAAAATCAGTATGCTGCGCCCCACATTTGCATCGACCCGCCCTGCGCCGGTCCGATCGCACCGACAAGGCAGATGACTTTCTCGCCAAGTCCCACAGCCGGACGCAAGATCCGGGTGTACGTTTTGAAGGCTGGTACGGTTTACCAAAAATAAACCAAGCCCGTCCCCGAGAAGCCGGCCACAAGCCGGCTTTTTAATGTCTGCAGGAAAGCTTCAGGACTCGCCACCATTAAGGGCATAGAACTCGTGCAGTTTGGCCTGTAACAACTTCTTGTCCGGCAATTGCGTCTGGTACTCCGCGATCAATGCCGGCGAGAGTGAACGGTTGAGGGTGTACTCGACCACCTCATCGTCCTTGCTGGCACACAGCAGTACGCCAAGCGCCGGGTTTTCATGGGGCTTGCGGACATTGCGATCCAGGGCCTCAAGATAGAAGTCCAGCTTACCCAGATACTCCGGCTCGAAACGCCCGACCTTGAGCTCGATCGCCACCAGGCAGTTCAATCCACGATGGAAGAACAGCAGATCCAGGGCGAAGTCACGGCCTCCAACTTGCAACGGATATTGCGAGCCGATGAAGCAAAAATCTCTTCCCAACTCGATAAGAAAGTCCCTGAGCCTGCGCAATAACCCGCCATGCAAATCCGCCTCGACATGTCCTTGCGCAAGGTCGAGAAATTCGACCATGTACGTATCCTTGAACACATTGATGGCTTCAGGATGCATTTGCCTCACTAGTGGTGAGACTTTTGCCGGGCTGATGACGGAACGCTCAAACAGAGCGGTTTTTAACTGGCGCTCCAGCTCCCGGCTTGACCACTGTTCCTGAATCGCCATACGCAGGTAAAACTCACGCTCTTCCAGGCGTTTGCTTTGATTGAGGATGATCAGGTTTTGGGTCCAGGGTAATTGTCGCAGCAGTGCTGCGACTTTTGCATCGTGCCTGTACGCCTCGTAAAACTTGCGCATGCGAAAGAGATTAGCCCTGGTAAAACCGCGCAACCCAGCCTGAGTTCGCGCGAGGTGAGTAGCCAATTGAGCAACCACCCCATCGCCCCACTCCGCGGATTCGATCTTCCGGCTGATATAAGCCCCGACCTGCCAGTGCAACTCAATCAGCTCGGTATTGACGGCCTGGACCGCTCGTTGCCGGGCAGCAACAATCAGTTGTGTGATTTCGTTGAAGCTTGCATCAGGGGACGACAAGGATGCACTGAAGTCATTCACGTAAGGGCGTTCCTGTTCTATAGGCGACGCCCTTGAGTACTCCCAACCTTAAGAATATAAAAATCACAAAGTGTGTCGACGTGAGACGGTCTCACGGATAACCAGAATTAATAAGAAATCTGTCCCGCTCTGGTCCTATCAAGCCCACCACAGTCGACCTACTGGAACCTCATGAACGGTCCATTGACTGCCCTTCCCCAAAGCGCTCAACCTATCGAGCGCCTGAACGGGCTCGACGGCTGCCCTGCGCCTCGCCCGAAACCATTGCCTCTGTAAGGACACAACCATGAAAAAGTGGCTCCCCCTGCTGCTCGCCGCCGTGTTTTTTCATCACCCCGCGGCCTTCGCCGACTGCGCCAGTTCCCCCAAGCCCGTGACCGAAGCTTTCTATAACTGGTACCTGCAAAGTTTCAGCGATGAAAAAGACCCGCTAACCGATGATATTGCGCAGATGAAGCAGTACGTTTCGGACGAACTGATCGGCAAGATCAAAAAGCAGATAGCCAGCCCGGACGGGCTGGAAGAGGACTATTTCATTAAGGCCCAAGACTACATGGAAGAATGGCTCACCCAAATCAAGGTAGGTGAGCCGCAGGTGCAAGGAGCCTCGGCCAGGGAGCAGGTCACGCTGGGCAATACGCCCGATACGACGCAGATCGTTGATGTGCTGCTGGTCAAAAACAATGGCTGCTGGAAAATCAATGACGTGCTGTCCACAGCGGATCAGAGCGACTAATCGATGGCCGACCGTTTCTTCTGAATCGCCAGGCGCACTGACGAGCTACTGGACGGTGAGCCGAATCCGCCACACAATCGGCTCACCAAATGAGCCGAATAACCCTCTTATTCGGCTCACGCCCATGAGTACGACCCTATGTCCCACCCTCGCTGGATCTGGCAACAGCCCGATTGGCCGCACTTTCACTGGCAGTCCGAGCGCTTGTCGCCGCTATTGCGTGAGTGTGTCCAGGCGCAAGGTCGTCTGCTGGGAATGTCCAGCTCGGCGGGGGGAGCGCTCACCGCTCAAAGTGAGCTGGATTCGCTGCTGCAGAACATCGTGACCTCATCCGCCATTGAGGGCGAGCAGCTTAATGTGGGTTCGGTCCGTTCTTCGCTGGCCCGACGTCTGGGCCTGGAAGAGGTTGGCGACAGTCGCGTGAGTAAGCGCAGTGAAGGGTTGGCAGAATTGATGCTGGACGCCACTCAGCATTTCGCTGAGCCGCTGAACCTTGCACGCCTTCTGCGCTGGCATGAATGGTTGTTTCCTGCTCAGGAAGAAGACTTCAGTGCACGAAATATCCGTGTCGGCGCTTTGCGTGGAGATGAGCCGATGCAGGTGGTTTCTGGCCGCCTGGATAAGCCGACCGTTCATTTCGAGGCCCCTGCGCGGGATGGCTTGGAGCCGCAGTTGGATGCCTTTCTCGATTGGTTCGAAACCAGCCGTGCCGAAACACAACTCGATCCCTTGCTGCGTGCAGGTATCGCGCACTTCTGGTTTGTGACTCTCCACCCGTTCGACGACGGCAACGGGCGTTTGACCCGTGCCCTCACTGACTTGGCGCTCGCTCAAGGCGAGAACCAGGCCATCCGTTTCTACGCCATGTCCGCCAGTATCCTGGACGACCGCTCCGGTTATTACAGGGTGCTGGAAACCTCTCAGAAAGCCACGCTCGATCTCACCGAGTGGCTGGAGTGGTTTCTGCAAACGCTGTTGAAGAGCCTGCAACAGGCAATGGCACGTATCGGCCGGGGGCTCGGCAAGGCGCGTTTCTGGCAGCAGCATCGAGAACAACCGCTGTCTTCAGAACAAGTCAAAGTGCTCAATCGACTGCTCGATGGCGGCGAGAACGGCTTTGAGAACGGGATCAGCGCCGCCCAGTATCAAGCGGTGGCAAAAGTCTCCAAGGCCACTGCCACACGCCATCTGGCCGACTTACTGGACAAGGGCTGTCTGGTCCGTCTGCCCGGAGCTGGTCGCAGCACCCGATATCAGGTCAATTATTCGGACAGCGCCGGGGCTTGACCCGACGGGAACAGGCCCCCCTCCATTTGCCCCAACCCCCCCTATCTGCTAGTGTCGCGCCGGTTTAACGTCTACCGGAAATCGCCGCCATGGCCCGCAAAAAAGCTGCACTGGATTTCGAACAATCCCTCGCTGACCTGCAAACGCTGGTCGAGCGTCTGGAGAACGGCGAGCTGTCGCTGGAAGACTCGTTGACGGCTTTCGAGCAAGGCATCGGTCTGACCCGTGATTGCCAGGCTGCGCTGGCGCAGGCCGAGCAGAAGGTTCAGGTGCTGCTTGAGCGTGATGGCGAGCTGACCGAGGCTCCTTTTGACGCGGAACAGCCAGAATGATCGCGGCGTATTCGGCCACCAGTCAGGCCCGGGTCAACGCGGCACTCGAAACCCTGTTCAACGCGCCGAGCCCTGAACTCGCACGCCTATATGAAGCGATGCGCTACAGCGTGATGAATGGCGGCAAACGCGTGCGTCCGTTGCTGGCCTATGCCGCTTGCGAAGCGCTGGGCGGTGACGCGGAGCAAGCCAACGGCGCGGCCTGTGCGGTGGAGTTGATCCATGCGTACTCGCTGGTGCACGACGATTTGCCGGCGATGGACGACGACGATCTGCGTCGCGGCCAACCAACCACGCACAAAAAATTCGATGAAGCCTGCGCGATTCTCGCCGGTGACGGCCTGCAAAGCCTGGCCTTCAGCGCCCTGCTCGACCCGCGCCTGAATTCAGCCGACGCCGAGATTCGCCTGCAAATGGTCAGCGCCCTGGCGTTGGCGGCAGGCCCGGCCGGTATGGTCGGCGGTCAGGCCATCGACCTGGGCTCCGTCGGTTTGAAGCTTGATCAGAAAGCCCTCGAATACATGCACCGGCACAAGACCGGCGCGCTGATCGAAGCCAGCGTCAAGCTCGGCGCCCTGGCCAGTGGCCGCGCCGAGAAAGACGAACTCAAATCCTTGCAGACGTATGCACAGGCCATCGGCCTCGCGTTTCAGGTGCAGGACGACATTCTCGACGTCGAGAGCGATACCGAAACCCTCGGCAAGCGCCAGGGCGCCGATATTGCCCGGGACAAACCGACTTACCCGGCGCTGCTTGGCCTCGACGCGGCCAAGGCCTATGCCCTGGAACTGCGCGATCAGGCCCTGCATGCACTGCGACCGTTTGACGCGTCGGCCGAGCCGCTGCGTGATCTGGCGCGCTATATCGTCGAACGCCGCAGCTGATCAGGCGCCCGCTGTTCCACCGCATTTCGGCCAAGTTCCGAGCTCTGCGTGGGCAGCGTGCGATGCATCAGGTAAACTGCCGCATCTTTTATACCTATAACGATTCGCCTGATGCCCACGACGTTTCATGAGATTCCCCGCAAGCGCCCGACCACGCCCCTGCTCGACCGTGCCAACACGCCGGACGGCCTGCGCCGGTTAGGCGAAGCCGAGCTGGAAACCCTGGCGAATGAGTTGCGCCTGGAATTGCTCTACACGGTCGGTCAGACCGGCGGGCATTTCGGTGCCGGCCTGGGTGTCATCGAGCTGACTATCGCGTTGCATTACGTGTTCGACACCCCGGACGACCGGCTGGTGTGGGACGTAGGTCATCAGGCGTATCCGCACAAGATCCTCACCGGTCGCCGCGAGCGCATGAGTACCCTGCGCCAGAAGGACGGCCTTGCGGCCTTCCCGCGTCGTTCCGAGAGCGAGTACGACACCTTTGGCGTCGGCCACTCCAGCACCTCGATCAGCGCAGCGCTGGGCATGGCGATTGCCGCCCGCCTGCAAGGCAGTGATCGCAAGGCGATCGCGGTGATCGGCGACGGCGCACTGACCGCGGGCATGGCGTTCGAAGCGCTGAACCACGCGCCGGAAGTCGACGCCAACATGCTGGTGATCCTCAACGACAACGACATGTCGATCTCGCGCAACGTGGGCGGGTTGTCGAATTACCTGGCGAAGATCCTTTCCAGCCGCACGTACGCGAGCATGCGTGAAGGCAGCAAAAAGGTCCTCTCGCGCCTGCCCGGCGCCTGGGAAATCGCCCGTCGTACCGAAGAATACGCCAAAGGCATGCTGGTGCCCGGCACCCTGTTCGAAGAGCTGGGCTGGAACTACATCGGCCCGATCGACGGCCACGACCTGCCTACCCTGATCGCCACCCTGCGTAACATGCGTGACCTCAAGGGCCCGCAGTTCCTGCACGTCGTGACCAAGAAAGGCAAAGGCTTCGCCCCGGCGGAAGTCGACCCGATCGGTTACCACGCGATCACCAAGCTCGAACCACTGGATGCCCCGGCCGCCGCGCCGAAAAAAGCCGGTGGGCCGAAGTACTCCGGCGTGTTTGGCGAATGGCTGTGTGACATGGCCGCCGCTGACCCGCGTCTGGTCGGCATCACCCCGGCGATGAAAGAAGGCTCCGACCTGGTGGCCTTCAGCGAACGGTTCCCGCTGCGCTATTTCGACGTAGCGATTGCCGAGCAACACGCGGTTACCCTTGCGGCCGGCATGGCCTGCGAAGGCGCCAAACCGGTGGTGGCGATCTATTCGACGTTCCTGCAGCGCGGCTATGACCAGCTTGTTCACGATGTGGCGGTGCAGAACCTTGATGTGCTGTTCGCCATCGACCGTGCAGGTCTGGTGGGCGAAGACGGCCCGACGCACGCCGGCAGTTTCGACCTGTCGTTCCTGCGGTGCATCCCCGGCATGGTGGTGATGACCCCTAGCGACGAAAACGAACTGCGCAAAATGCTCACCACCGGTCACCTGTACAACGGTCCGGCGGCAGTGCGTTACCCGCGTGGCACCGGCCCGAACGCGACCATCGAGAAAAACCTCGAACCGATTGAAATCGGCAAAGGCGTGATTCGTCGTCAGGGCAGCACCGTCGCCCTGTTGGTATTCGGCGTGCAACTGGCCGAAGCACTGAAAGTTGCCGAGAAGCTCGACGCGACCGTGGTCGACATGCGCTTCGTCAAGCCGCTGGATGAAGCGCTGGTACGCGAGATCGCTGGCAGCCACGCGCTGCTGGTGACCATCGAAGAAAACGCCATCATGGGCGGTGCCGGTGGCGCCGTCAGCGAGTTCCTCGCCCGCGAAAACCTGCTCAAGCCCGTGCTGCACCTGGGCCTGCCGGACGTTTACGTCGAGCACGCCAAACCGGCGCAAATGCTCGCTGAATGCGGTCTGGACGAAGCGGGTATCGAAGAAGCCGTACGTCAGCGCTTGCAGCTGCTGGGCCTCTAAACCTCAAACCTGCACAACCCCCTGTGGGAGCGAGCCTGCTCGCGATAGCGGACTGACAGTCGACTCTGATGTTGACTGACACACCGTAATCGCGAGCAGGCTCGCTCCCACAGTTGTTAGCGTCAAATTCGATACGCCAAGGATTGCCCCGATGAAACTCCCCCGCCTCGCCCTGGCGTTGGCCCTTTTGCCTGCCGGACAGCTTTTGGCTGACACCTTCAAACGCGAACAAGCCCTGAAACTGCCTGACGTGCTGATCAGCGCCAACCGCCAGGTCGAAGCGCGCAACGACAGCAGCGCCGCCAACACCGTGTTCACCCGTGAAGACATCGACCGCCTGCAACCGAGCAGCGTGACGGACCTGCTGCGCCGGGTGCCGGGCGTACAAGTCTCGCAAAGCGGCGGCCGTGGCAGCCTGCCGGGGATTTACATCCGCGGCACAAATTCGGCACAAAGTCTGGTGCTGGTGGACGGTCAGCGCATTGGCAACTCGACGTCCGGCGACAGCAACCTGCAACACCTGAACATCCAGCAGATCGAGCGCGTGGAAGTGCTGCGCGGTTCGCGCTCGGTGATCTATGGCAGTGATGCGATTGGCGGGGTGATTCAGATCTTTACCCGCCGCGGCACCGAGGTGGGCCTGCAACCGCGCTTGCACATCGGCTTTGGCAGCAACCAGACTTGGGAGCGCAGCCTGGGCTTGTCCGGGGGTGACGCGCAAACCCGCTTCAACCTCGGCGCCAGCCTCGATGACACCGCCGGGATCAATCGTACTCACGAGTCGTATCCAAGCGATGCCGACCACGATGCCTATCGCAACAAGTCCGTCAGCCTGAGCCTGAGCCATGCCCTCAATGACGATATCGAAGCCGGTCTGAACATCCTCGATAACCGTGGCAAAAACGAGTTCGACAACCCGTTCGGTCGCTACGACATGAACACCGGCACCAGTGTCCAGCAAAAGCCCTTCAACGACTTCACCGTGAGCAGTGTCAGCAGTTATGTCGACACACGCATCAACGATGTGTGGAAGTCTCGCGTGGAGCTGGGCCACAGCGAAAACCGCGAAGAAACCTTCGACAAGCTCAGCGACGATCACAGCGTGTTCAACACCTACCGCAACTCGCTGAATTGGCAAAACGACCTGACGCTGAACCAGCAGAACAGCCTGATCCTGGGCGGTGATTGGTACGAGGACCGGGTCAACAGCAGCACGCCGTTCGACGAAGACAGCCGCTGGAACCGTGCGGCGTTTATCCAGCATCGTTTCCAGGCTGAACGCTTCTCCACCGAACTGGGCCTGCGCCACGATCAGAATCAGCAGTTTGGCAGTCAGAACAGCTGGAGCGGCACCTTCACCCTGCCGTTGAACCCGGACAACGACGTGTTGCTGAGCTACAGCGAAGGTTTCCGCGCGCCGACTTTCAACGATCTCTACTACCCGGACTTCAGCAACCCGAGCCTGAAACCCGAAACATCGAAAAGCTATGAGGTGCAGTGGCGCAGTCAACTGACCGAAACCAGTCGCCTGGAAGCCTCGCTGTACCGCACCGACCTTGAAGGCGCGATCATTCTTGGCAGCCATTCGCGTCCGGAGAACATCGCATCAGCGCGGATCAACGGTTTCGAAGCAGCACTCAAGCAGGAATTGTTCGGCTGGCAGAGCAACCTCGGCGTTGCAATCATCGACCCACGGGATCGCGACAGCGGCCACACCCTGGCCCGCCGTGCACGACGAACCTTGAGTCTGGATCTGGATCGTCAGTTTGATCGGCTTGGTCTGGGCGCCAGCTGGCAGGCGGTCAGTAGCAGCTATGACGACAAGGACAACCGTCAACCGCTGGGTGGTTATGCCCTGCTCGGGTTACGCAGCAGTTGGGCAGTGAATCATGAGATCACGCTGGAGATGAAAGTCGATAACCTGCTGAACAAGGATTACAGCCGCGCGCTCTACGAGCATGAGGGTAGCCAGTACGGGTATCGCGAAGAAGGTCGGGCGTTGATGTTTGGGGTGACCTGGATGCCTCAGATCTAACCTGAGATTGGCGGTGTTTGGACTGACCTCATCGCGAGCAGGCTCGCTCCCACACTGGATCTATGTCGCCCATAGATCTCCTGTGGGAGCGAGCCTGCTCGCGATGGCCGCACCTCGGTCTCACCGGGTGGGCGCGATCAACCGGCACAACTTGGCCGTCGCTTCGATCATCTGCCCACTCGGCCGCTCCAGGCCTTTGTCCGTCACCAACAGCAATTGCCCTTGAGCGACTGCCGTCACCTGCGGCCAGGCTTTCCAGGCGTCGAGCTGCACCTGGCTGCTGGCGAGGATCACCTGGGGATTACGCGAAAGCACCGATTCCACGCTGACCTGTGGCGCCGGCAAGCTCATGTCGGCAAACACGTTGTGCGCACCGCACACCTCAAGCGCATCGCTGATGATCTGCCCACCGCCCACGGTGTACAGCGGCTGATCCCAGACCTGATAAAACACCCGAAGCGCTTCCGTTCGTTGATAGCGCTGGCGTAAATCGTCGAGCTGCTTGCGCAGATCAGCCGCCAGTGTACGCCCGCGCTCGGGCCGGCCGAGCTGTTTGGCTATCGCTTCGATTTGGTGGATCAGTTGTTCGAGGTCATGGGGGTCGGCGACAAAGGTCGGAATGCCCAGCCGGCTCAGTTGCTCACGCTGCGCGGGACCGACGCTGCCGGGCCAGAGCAAGAGCAAATCCGGTTTAAGGCTCAGCAGGCGCTCCATGTCCAGCTGACCGTAACGGCCAACGGAAGGGACAGATTCGAGTTCGGCTGGACGCTCGCCAGCATCGAGCACACCCACCAACAGGTCGGCCGAGCCCAGCTCAACGACGATTTCCGAAAGTGACGGGGCGAGGCTGACCACCCGCTCCACTGCTGCCGCCGAGCCACTGATGGCCAACAGCAGAACCGCCAGCCAACTACGCATCAGCCGAGTTGACGCGGAATACGGTAGAGGTAGAACAGCACCACGGTCGACAGCGCCAACAGCACCAACGGCACCGCTTCCAGACCGACAAACACCGCCAGCGCGCCGATCCAGGCTGGCAATGCAGCGGCGAGGAATGCCGTACGGCGTTTAGCCGCCAGGGCCACCCAGGCAGCAGGTTCTTCCGGGGTGTCGAGGGCTTTCTGGGTAGCGATCAGGGCGTGTTTGTAGCCGCCGAAAAATCGCAGGCTGACAAACATCGAAGCGACACCCGCAATGAAAAACGGCATCGCCAGCATGGGCAAAATCGCCTCGCTTTGGCCGAATACACCGTTGATCACGAACAGCGGAAGCAAGGCCAGGGCAAAGTATTGCCACCAGTTGACGGACAGTCGCCGCCGGACCTGACCGCGGGTCACGCCCGATCTGCCTCGCCCTGATGCTCGTTGCCCATCATGTGGTCGAGCTTGCTGGCCTTGGTCGCCAGGTAGAGTTTGTTGTGCGGATTGTGGCCGGTGTGCAGCGGCACGCGTTCGGCGACCACGATGCCCATTTCGGTCAAGGCTTTGACCTTGCGTGGGTTGTTGGTCATCAGGCGCAGGGATTTCACACCCAGGTGCTCAAGCATCGGCAGGCACATGGCGTAGTCGCGCTGGTCGGCGGCAAAGCCCAGACGCTCGTTGGCTTCAACGGTGTCGGCGCCGCCATCCTGCAACTCATACGCGCGGATCTTGTTCAGCAAGCCAATGCCACGGCCTTCCTGACGCAGGTAAAGCAACACGCCACGACCTTCGCGAGCGATCGCCTGCAACGCCGCCTCGAGTTGCGAGCCGCAGTCGCAACGCTGGCTGAACAAGGCATCGCCGGTCAGGCATTCGGAGTGCAACCGGCCGAGTACCGGGGCACCGTCGGCGACATCACCCAGGCTCAGTACGACGTGCTCGCGGCCAGTGGCCTCATCGAGAAAGCCATGCATGGTGAATTGCGCAAAAGGCGTGGGCAGCTTGGAAGCGGCGACAAAAACGACAGGCACCGGTGTGCTCCTGATCTGTAGGTACTGGTGATTTGCAGAGGCAGAATTGTAACAGCAGGCTACAGGCACCTGTGTACTCCTGATCTGTATGTACTGGAGATTGCGGCATTGTAACAGCAGGTCCCGACAGACACTTAGGCTGAATTATCGGCCATAACGATCAAAAAGTTCGATCACTGTCGTGCCGGCTTGGTGACTTCATCAAACGGGTAAGGTTGTTTCCAGTGCTCGAAGATTGGTTTCAACTGGCCGTTTTTCACCAGCAACTCCATGCGCTTGTCGTACAACGCCATCAAAGTGCGGGCCTGTGGTGTATCGGCGAAACCCAGGAACAGCGGCAGTTCGGCCAAGTGAGTTAGCCGGTACTGGGACGGATCCTCAGCCGCTGCGAGCACCGCATTGATTTCCGTCAGCGCGTCGATGTAGAAATCCGCCCGAGCTTGCTTGAGCATCGGCAGGATCCCGGTGCGGCGCTCGATCTGGTTATAGCGATGGATGTTCGGCAGGTAACGCTCGTAGCTATAGCCACGGACCCAGACCAGTCGGTACCTGCCCAGGTTCTTCAGCGTCGGAGCCGGGTCGCTCGCAAGGCCCAGGGCATAAATATGATCGGTATCGAAATTCCAGTGGGGGTACAACACCTGACCGACTTCATCGCGATAGACGCCAACCAGCGCATCCACCTCACGCCGCTGCACCAGCCCCACCGAACGGGTGTAAGGCACGGTGCGAAAATCCAGTTTCACCCCGGCCGGTTCGTACACTGCGCGCAAAATATCCCAGGCCAGGCCATGACCATCGGCGGCGGTGTAGTCTTCCCAGTCCTCGCTGGCCAGATGAATCACGGCAGGTGTCGCCGGCACATCCGCCGCACGGGCGAGCGAACAGAACACAGCAAAAACCAGAACCCACAACCAGCGACCCGCCATTCCCCAGCCCCTCAATCTGCCTATCAGGCGAAATACCGGACCAGCCCCTGCAGCGCCAACCAGGCAAACACGCCCGCCAGCACGTCATCGAGCATGATCCCGACACCGCCGTGCACATGCCGGTCGATCCAGCGAATCGGCCAGGGCTTGAGAATGTCGAAGAAGCGGAACAGCAGGAACCCCGCCAACAACCAGTACCAGCCTGCCGGCACCAGCCACAGGGTGATCCACATCCCGACCATCTCGTCCCAGACGATGCCTTCGTGGTCGTGTACCCGCAGATCGTCGGCGACCTTGCCGCACAGCCAGAAGCCGAACAGTAGGGTGATGCCGAGCATCAGCCAGTAACCCCAGTCGGGCAACATCTGCCACAACGGGATAAAGGGTAGCGCAACCAACGAGCCCCAGGTGCCCGGCGCTTTAGGCAGGGTGCCCGAGCCGAAGCCGAAGGCCAGGAAATGCCAGGGATTGCTCCAGACCGATGGCTGCACGCGTTCTGTCGGGATCTGTTTGGGATGATCTGTCACGGGGTCTCCCGAAAATGTTGATAACCCCGGGCGTGCGGGGTGATGTCCTGCCCGTTGGCGTCCAGTAGCGTCACGCCCTGCCCGGCCACGACCTGGCCGATAGCGTGGATCGGCCAACCGTCGGCGAGCAATGCCGGCAATTGCGCGGGCGGCAAAGTGAAGGCCAACACGTAATCGTCGCCGCCACTCAAGGCCACTGCGCGGGCCGCATTTTCACCGAGAAAGCTCACCAGTGCGGTGGACAGCGGCAGCTTTTCGCTTTCGATCAGCAAGCCGACAGCTGACGCCTTGGCGATATGCCCGCAATCGGCGAGCAAACCGTCGGAAATATCCAGTGCCGAGGTGGCCTTGCCGCGCAACGCCACTCCCAAATCCAGCTGCGGCTGTGGTGACCAATAATGCGCCAACAACGGCCCGGCCACTTCGGCTGGCGCAACGCGCTCACCCAGCACCAACGACAACGCACCGGCCGCATTACCCAACTCCCCGCCCACACACAGCAGGTCGCCGGGTTGCGCACCACTGCGGGTCAACGCCTTGCCTGCCGGGACCCGGCCGAACACGGTCATGGTCAGACTTAGCGGGCCGCGTGTGGTGTCGCCGCCCACCAGCCGAACACCGCAGCTTTGCGCCATGGCGTTCAAACCACGGGCGAAGGCGTCCAGCCAATCGGCGGTTACCGTCGGCAAGGTCAGGGCAAGGGTAAAGGCAATCGGGGTGGCGCCCATGGCAGCCAGGTCGCTGACCGCTACAGCCAGCGCGCGCTGACCGAGCAGAAACGGGTCGCAGGGGTCTGCGAAATGCACACCGGCCACGAGCGTGTCGGTGGAAATTGCCAGCTGCTCCCCTGCGGGAACAGCGAGCAAGGCGCAGTCGTCGCCAATCCCCAGCGCAACGCCTTCGCCTGCCTGCGCACAAGGCGCAGCGGCAAAGTAATTGCGGATCAGCTCAAACTCGCCCATTGGGTATCCTGTCTCACCAATACTGTTCTTTTTTTGGCGGCGTCTGTTGTCGCCAGACTGCGTTGCCGCTCCTCGCCATAGCGGGCTATGACTTGTCGCGGCGCCTTGTCTGGCAACAACAGCCACTCCCCAAAAAAGGAACGTATCGGCGAGACAGGACACTGCTACAAGCGCGAATCAGCGCTTGAACGCCTTCACTTCAGCTTCACGCAGGCGCGGGGCCAGTTTGTCGAGTACACCGTTGACGAACTTGTGGCCGTCGGTGGAACCGAAGACTTTAGCCAGCTCGATGCCTTCGTTGATCACCACGCGGTAAGGCACGTCGACACGCTTGAGCAGTTCCCAGGTGGACAGGCGCAGAACCGCCAGTTCAACCGGGTCCAGCTCTTCGATTTCGATGTCCAGGCATGGCTTGAGTGCGGTGTCGATTTCAGTCTTGTTCGCCGGAACCCCGTGGAGGATTTCACGGAAGTAGGCTGCATCGACATCGCTGAAATCGTTATCGACCCGGAACTGCGCTTCGATCTCGTTCAGCGATTGCTTGGCCATGTGCCATTGATACAGCGCCTGGGTCGCAAGCTGACGGGCTTCGCGACGCTTGACGCTTTTCGACGGCTTGCCAGCATCCGCAGGCTTTGGATCGCGCGGGTTGAAACGATCGCTTTCGTCGCTAATCACTTGGCCTCCAACTGCGCCAGCAGGCTGACCATTTCCAGAGCGGACAAGGCAGCTTCAGCACCTTTGTTACCGGCCTTGGTGCCGGAACGTTCGATGGCTTGTTCGATCGAGTCGACGGTCAGGACGCCGAAAGCGACCGGTACGCCAAACTCCATGGACACTTGGGCCAGGCCCTTGGTGCACTCGCCAGCCACGTATTCGAAGTGCGGAGTACCGCCACGAATGACCGCGCCCAGCGCGATGATTGCCGCGAACTCGCCCTTCTGAGCGACTTTCTGCGCAACCAGCGGGATTTCGAAGGCGCCAGGGGCACGGATGAGGGTGATGTCGCTTTCGCTCACGCCATGGCGAACCAGGGCGTCAACAGCACCGCTTACCAGGCTTTCGACAACGAAGCTGTTGAAGCGGCCAACAACCAAAGCGTAGCGGCCTTTGGGGGCGATGAAGGTACCTTCGATGGTCTTCAGGGTCATTCGACAAATCTCTTAAAGAGCCGGGACGCGTTCAGTACGCGCCCCTCAGTGATATTTGAACCGCGAATTCAAGACAAAAACAGCCGGTCTTTATTCGGAGGGCACGTATTCTACAACTTCCAGGTCGAAACCGGATATCGCATTAAATTTCATTGGCGCACTCATCAGGCGCATTTTGCGTACGCCCAGGTCACGCAGGATCTGCGAACCGGCACCGACGATGCTGTAGGTGGTCGGTTTTTTCGCCGGCGCGTGGTCGGCGGTTTCGCGGATATGCGCCAGCAACACGTCGCCGTCGAGCGGGTGACCGAGCAACAGCACCACGCCACTGCCGGCCTCGGCCACCGCGGCCATGGCGGCGCGCAGACTCCAGCGGCCTGGCTGCTTGACCATCAACAGGTCGCGCAGCGGGTCCATGTTGTGCACGCGAACCAGGGTCGGTTCTTCGGCGCAAATGGTGCCCAGGGTCAGTGCCATGTGCACGTCACCTTCTACCGAATCACGGTAGGTCACCAGGTTGAACTGGCCCAGTTCGCTGTCCAGTGGCTGCTCGGCAATCCGCTGAACGGTACGTTCGTGGATCATCCGGTAGTGAATCAGGTCGGCGATGGTGCCGATCTTGATGTTGTGTTCGGCGGCAAAGGTTTCCAGCTCGGCGCGACGGGACATGGTGCCGTCGTCGTTCATCACTTCGCAGATCACCCCGCTCGGCTCGAAACCGGCCATGCGCGCCAGGTCGCAAGCGGCTTCGGTGTGGCCGGCACGGGCCAGGGTACCGCCGGCCTGGGCCATCAACGGGAAGATATGGCCGGGGCTGACGATGTCTTCTGCCTTGGCATCTTTGGCGGCGGCAGCTTGCACGGTACGCGCACGGTCAGCGGCGGAGATGCCGGTGGTGACGCCGGTGGCCGCTTCGATGGACACGGTGAACTTGGTGCCAAAACCGGAACCGTTACGCGGCGCCATCAAGGGCAGCTTGAGCAGTTCGCAGCGCTCGCGACTCATCGGCATGCAGATCAGGCCACGGGCGTGCTTGGCCATGAAGTTGATGTGTTCAGGCTGGCAGCACTCGGCGGCCATGATCAGGTCGCCTTCGTTCTCGCGGTCTTCGTCATCCATGAGGATGACCATCTTGCCTTGGCGGATGTCTTCAACCAGTTCTTCGATGCTATTGAGCGCCACGCGGCACCCCCCTTCTTTCAAAAATTGAGTTTCAGGAATTGAGGTAGCCGTTCTCGGCCAGAAAGCTTTCGGTAATGTTGCCCTTCGAGGATTCTGCGGCCTTATCACCCAGCAACAGACGCTCCAGGTAACGGGCCAGCAAGTCCACTTCGAGGTTCACCCGGCGACCTGGCTGGTAAGACGCCATGATGGTTTCGCTCAGGGTGTGCGGAATGATCGTCAGCAAGAACTCGGCGCCATCGACCGCATTCACCGTCAGGCTGGTGCCGTCGACGGTGATCGAGCCTTTATGGGCAATGTACTTGGCCAGGTCTTTCGGTGCACGGATGCGGAACTCCACAGCGCGGGCATTCTCGGTACGGGCAACCACTTCGCCGACACCGTCGACATGACCGCTGACCAGGTGTCCACCCAGGCGGGTTGTCGGAGTCAGGGCTTTCTCCAGATTGACCGGGCTACCGCTTTTGAGGTCGTTCATCGCGGTGCAGTCGAGGGTTTCACGACTGACGTCCGCCGCAAAGCCGTTGCCAGGCAACTCGACTGCGGTCAGGCACACGCCGTTGACCGCGATGCTGTCGCCGAGTTTGACGTCGCTCAGGTCGAGCTTGCCGGTTTCTACGTGAACCCGCACATCACCACCCTTGGGGGTCAATGCACGGATGCTGCCGATGGATTCGATGATGCCGGTAAACATGGAGTCCTCCTCGAGAACAGGGCCAGCGCTGTTGCGATGGCCGGGAATTATACGCTCGCCGATCAGCCTGTGTGAGAACGTAACGAGCGAAGGCAAGACAAGGCAAAAACAGGCGAGGAAGCGGAGTTTACGGGTTGTAAATGAGCATTCCGAGCCTGTTTTTAACGCAGTATTGCCTGCGTAGCGCCGAAGGCGCCCAGCGTGCAGTAGTTCTCACACTGGCTGGGGTATAGGGATGGCGGTGACTCGCCAGTCATCGCCCACCGCACGAATTTCTGTGATTTTGAGCTCCGGCGCATCCTTCATTTGCGCGAGTGGCCAGTCGAGCAACGGGCGGGCCGTGGAGCCCAGGAACTTACCCGCGATGAAGATCTGGAACTCGTCCACCAGCCCTTGCTGAGCAAACGCCCCGGCCAAACGCGGGCCGGCTTCCACCAGCACTTCGTTGACACCACGGGCAGCGAGTTCGAGCAACAGCTTGCGCAGGTCGACCTGGCCATCGTCGCCCGGCACGATCAGGCACTCGGGGCCGTTGGCGTATTGCTCTTCCACCGCGACGCAGGTGGCGACCAGTGCCGGCCCGGCCTTGAAGAATGGCGCGTCGAGCGGCACCCGCAGGCGGCCGTCGATCAGCACGCGAAGCGGCGGACGGCTCAACACCTGCGCGGTTTGCTCGGCATCCAGACCCAACTCGTCAGCACGCACGGTCAAGCGCGCGTCATCGGCCAGCACCGTGTCGGCACCGGTCAACACGACGCTGGCCTGGGCCCGCAGACGCTGCACCGCCGAGCGGGCGGCGGGGCCGGTGATCCATTGGCTTTCGCCGCTGGCCATGGCAGTACGGCCGTCGAGGCTCATCGCCAACTTCACCCGCACGAACGGCAAGCCGTGTTCCATGCGCTTGAGAAAACCTTCATTGAGCTTGCGCGCCTCGCCTTCGAGCACACCACTGCAGGTCTCGATGCCGGCCTGCTCCAGACGCTGCAGACCACGACCGGCGACTTCCGGGTTCGGGTCCTGCATCGCCGCAACAACTCGCGCCAGACCAGCATTCACCAGTGCATCGGCGCACGGCGGCGTGCGGCCGTGATGGCTGCATGGTTCGAGGGTCACGTAGGCGGTGGCGCCCCGGGCGTTTTCACCGGCGGCGCGCAGGGCGTGGACTTCGGCATGGGGTTCGCCGGTGCGCACGTGCCAGCCTTCGCCGACAATCTGCCCGTCACGCACAATCACGCAGCCCACCCGAGGGTTGGGATGGGTGGTGTAGTGACCTTTGCGCGCCAGTTCCAGCGCACGCGCCATGTAATGGGCGTCGAGAATCGCTTGCTCTGAAGATATCGTCATGGTTTGACCGGCTCACGGGCCAGGCGATCGATCTCTTCACGGAACTCGTTGAGGTCCTGGAAGCGGCGATACACCGAAGCGAAACGAATGTAGGCGACTTCATCGAGCTTTTGCAGCTCGGCCATCACCAGTTCACCGACCACCAGCGATTTGACCTCGCGCTCACCGGTCGCCCGCAGCTTGTGCTTGATGTGCACCAGCGCCGCTTCCAGGCGCTCGACGCTCACCGGGCGTTTTTCCAGGGCGCGCTGCATGCCGGCGCGAAGTTTTTCTTCGTCGAACGGCTGACGGCTGCCGTCGGTTTTGATCAGGCGCGGCAACACCAGTTCGGCGGTTTCGAACGTGGTGAAACGTTCGCCGCAGGCCAGGCATTCGCGCCGGCGGCGCACCTGTTCGCCCTCGGCGACCAGACGCGAGTCGATGACCTTGGTGTCGTTGGCACCGCAGAAGGGACAGTGCATGGTGGCAGGCAACAAAAAAAGGGAGGGCCATGGTAGCGCATCCCACTGGCAAGACAAGCCATAGGGTTTACGGTATATAGACGGGCTACACTGCATGATCCATGGATTTCACCTTGCTGGAGCCGCAAATGCCGCTACGACCGCTTGTTTTACTCAGTCTCGTCGGCCTGTTGGTCGCGTGTAGCAGTCATGCGCTGAAACCGGCGGCACCCACCCCAGGCCCTGCGCCCGAGATGGCCCAGAAGAAAGCCCAGGCCTCGGCCGACCTCGGACCGCTGCCGACGTATCAACGGGAATTGAGTGGCACCTTGCAGGGCGTACCGGCCGGCGCCGAGGTTGAACTGGCACTGCTGGTGATCGACGAGCGCTCCCGGCCGCAGCAATTGCTCGCCAGCGCCAACCTGATCGGTAACAACAAGATTCTGCCGTTCCACCTGCGGTTCAACCCCGATGCCTTCCCGGTCGGTGCACGCGTCGAACTGCGGGGTCGCGCCAGCCAGTCCGGGCAGTTGATCCTGCACCTGCCGGCGCAACGCATCTTTGAGCCGACCACCCAGGCCCTGGGCCAGTTGCAGTTTTTCAAAGCGCCATGAATGCACCGCTTGACCTGCAACACGCGTTAAGTGAACTGCTCGGCGATGCGCAGCTTGTGCCTTGCCCGCTGCCTGAGACTGCGCTGAAACTCTGGCTGATCGACGGCGACAACATGGACCGCGCCTTCAGCCCGGAAGAAACCCGGCGCATCCTGCACGAGCCACCGTACTGGAGTTTTTGCTGGGCCAGCGGCCTGGCGATGGCCCGCTACCTGGCAGAGTATCCGCAGTGGGTTGCCGGCAAGCTCGTGCTGGATTTCGGCGCCGGTTCCGGCGTGGCAGGGATCGCGGCGGTCAAGGCCGGGGCGCTGGAAGTGGTGGCCTGCGACCTTGATCCGCTGGCGATTGCGGCCTGCCGGGCCAATGCCGAACTCAATGATGTCGAGCTCAGCTACTCGACGGATTTTTTCGCTGAAGCCGATCGCTTTGATCTGATTCTGGTGGCCGACGTGCTGTACGACCGGGCCAACCTGCCACTGCTCGATGAGTTTTTAAGCCGTGGCCGTGAGGCGCTGGTGGCCGATTCACGAGTGCGGGATTTTCGCCATCCGTTGTATCAGCGGCTGGAGATGCTGGAGGCGATGACCCTGCCGGACTTGGCAGAGCCGGAAGAGTTTCGGCATGTGAGCCTTTATCACGCCAAACGGACATGATCGCTCCAGCCCGTAGCAGCTGCCGAGCCTGCGAGGCTGCGTTCGGCCGCGAAGAGGTCGTAAAATCAGGCAGCGCGTTCTTTCAGGCAAACCGCGTACGCAGGAATTGCGAGGACTTCGTCCTCGAACGCAGCCTCGCAGGCTCGGCAGCTGCTACGGGCGTTGGAGCAGAAAGTTGTGTAGATACTTATGCCCATCGCCGCCACCCCTTATAGTTGCCCCATTCACGTTTCTTCGAGATGCCCCATGAGTCAAGACACGCCGTACATCTTCGACGCCACTACTGCCGATTTCGACCAGTCGGTGATCGAAAACTCGTTCCACAAGCCGGTTCTGGTGGATTTCTGGGCTGAATGGTGTGCGCCGTGCAAGGCGCTGATGCCGATGCTGCAAACCATCGCCGAGAGCTATCAGGGCGAATTGCTGCTGGCCAAGGTCAATTGCGACGCCGAGCCAGACATCGTTTCGCGCTTCGGCATTCGCAGCCTGCCGACCGTGGTGCTGTTCAAGGACGGTCAACCGGTAGACGGTTTTGCCGGAGCACAGCCCGAATCCGCCGTCCGCGCGCTGTTGGAGCCGCATGTACAGATGCCACCGCCGGCCGCCGCCGACCCGTTCGAACAGGCTCAGGCGCTGTTCGACGAAGGCCGTTTCGCTGACGCTGAAGCCCAACTGAAAGTGCTGCTGGGTGAAGACAACACCAACGCCCGCGCGCTGATCCTCTACGCCCGCTGCCTGACCGAACGTGGCGAACTGGGCGAAGCCCAAGTCGTGCTCGATGCCGTCAAAAGCGATGAACACAAAGCTGCACTGGCGGGCGCCAAGGCGCAGATCAAGTTTCTCGGTCAGGCTGCTGACTTGCCGGATGTTGCCGACCTGAAATCCCGTCTGGCGCAAAACCCGCTGGACGATGAAGCGGTCTACCAACTGGCGATCCAGCAACTGGCCCGCCAGCAGTACGAGCCGGCGCTGGACTCCCTGCTCAAGCTGTTCATCCGCAATCGCAGTTACAGCGAAGGTTTGCCGCACAAGACTCTGCTGCAAGTGTTCGAACTGCTGGGCAACGATCACCCGCTGGTGACCGTTTACCGCCGCAAGTTGTTTGCTGCGCTTTACTAAGCCTGCTCGATCCAGCTGTAGAGCGGCGTATCTCCGCCGCTCACTACCTTGACCTCGGCGCTATGGCGCAAACGCACCAGCAGGCGTTTGCCAGCGACGGTGTTGCCGGTCAAACCCTCCAGCCGCTCCAGCAAGTCCGGCCCTGACAGTTGCCCCGACTGGCGCAGCAGATCCTTGGCGAGCTGCCACAGCACCTCATCCTGATTGACAGGCCTGACCACCGGATCGGCCGCCGCTGCACTGCTTTCCGATTTGCTTACCTGCAACTGCGCGCCGAGCCGCGCCCAATCCCCATCGTCCAGTTCCAGGGTCAAATCCACCGGCCAGTCACCGATGCTTCCACGAATGCGCAACATTGGGGTTTCCTCAGGTTTATGACGAACATGCTCCCACGCGTCTTGCGCAACGCCAAGCGGGCAGTCAAACTCTCGCCACGCTTGTTATAAGATTACATAACAAACTTTTCATCTTCCTCTCCGGAGACTCTCCATGCGCCGTCTGCTACTCGCTTTGCCGTTTGCCCTGTTGCCGCTGGCTATCGCTCAGGCCGCTGAAGTTCATGAACACGGGAGTCTGGGCGCCCACGAACATGGCGTCGGGCGTTTGAACGCAGCGCTGGACGGTCAGACCCTGGCACTGGAATTGGACAGCCCGGCGATGAACCTGGTGGGCTTCGAGCACGTCGCCAGCAGCGATGCAGACAAGGCCAAAGTCGCCGCCGCCCGTGCGCAGCTGGAGAACCCGCTGGTGCTGTTCAGCCTGCCAAAAGCGGCCAACTGTGTGGTCAGCCAGCAAGAACTGAAGAGCCCGCTGTTTGGTGACAAACCGGATGCCCCGGACGCCGATGATCACGACGACGATGACGACCATGCGACCGACGGTAAAGGCGCCGCCGCCGAAGAGCATCACCACGATCACAGCGAAATCCACGCACATTACCAATTCACCTGCGCCGCTCCTGGCGCGCTGAAGACCCTGGACTTGTCGCAGGTGTTCACGACCTTCCCCGCGACCCAGAAAATTCAGGTACAACTCATCAGCCCAAGCGGCCAGCAAGGGGTTGAAGTGACCTCGAAGGCTGCGGCGCTCAAGTTCTAAATTCACAGAAGATCCCTTGTGGGAGCGAGCCTGCTCGCGATAGCGGTCGAACAGCCAACATAGATGCTGAATGTTATGGCCTCATCGCGAGCAGGCTCGCTCCCACAGGTGATCAACACCCATGAAATCGGCGCCATGACCCAAGCACTCATCGAACTGTCAGACCTGGGCTTCAGCTGGCCCGGTCATCCGCAATTGCTGGATATCCCGGCGTTTCGCCTGGAACCCGGTGAAACGCTGTTTCTCAAAGGCCCCAGCGGCAGTGGCAAGACCACCCTGCTCGGCCTGCTCGGTGGCGTGCAGAAACCCAATCGCGGAAGCATTCGCCTGCTCGGCCAGGAACTGACCGAACTGTCGGCCGGCGCCCGCGATCGATTTCGGGTCGACCACACCGGCTACATCTTCCAGCAGTTCAACCTGCTGCCGTTTCTCTCGGTGCGCGAGAACGTCGAGCTGCCGTGTCACTTTTCCAAACTACGCGCCAGCCGAGCGATTCAGCGCCACGGCAGTGTCGATCAGGCCGCCGCGACCCTCCTCGCACACCTGGGGCTCACGGATGAAAACATGCTGAGCCGCCGCGCCGACTCGCTGTCCATCGGCCAACAGCAACGGGTCGCCGCCGCCCGCGCGCTGATCGGTCAGCCGGAACTGGTGATCGCCGACGAACCGACCTCGGCCCTCGACTACGACGCCCGCGAGGCGTTTATCCGCTTGTTGTTCGCCGAGTGCCGCGAAGCCGGTTCCAGCCTGTTGTTCGTCAGCCACGACCAGAGCCTGGCACCGCTGTTCGATCGTCACCTGTCGCTGGCCGAACTCAATCGC
The DNA here is from genome assembly GCF_025465945.1 of Pseudomonas sp. 6D_7.1_Bac1. Taxonomy (GTDB): domain Bacteria; phylum Pseudomonadota; class Gammaproteobacteria; order Pseudomonadales; family Pseudomonadaceae; genus Aquipseudomonas. The sequence continues at coordinate 101,839 of NZ_JANLNW010000060.1, forward strand.
GCCGCCACGCCCGCAGAGGTCTGAGATGTATTTGTTTCGTCTAGCCATGGCCAGCCTGGCTAACCGTCGCTTCACCGCGATCCTCACCGCGTTCGCCATCGCCCTGTCGGTCTGCCTGCTGTTGGCCGTGGAACGGGTTCGCACCGAAGCCAAGGCCAGTTTCGCCAGCACCATCAGCGGCACCGACCTGATCGTCGGTGCGCGCTCAGGCTCGGTGAACCTGCTGCTGTACTCGGTATTTCGCATCGGCAACGCCACCAACAACATCCGCTGGGACAGCTTCGAGCACTTCGCCAACAACCCGAAAGTGAAATGGGCGATCCCGATTTCCCTCGGTGATTCCCATCGTGGTTATCGCGTGATGGGCACCACCGACGCCTACTTCGAGCATTACCAGTACGGCCATCAGCAAAGCCTGCAACTGGCCAGCGGCCGGGCGTTTGCCACCGACCCGTTCGAAGTGGTGCTGGGTGCCGAAGTGGCCGATGCGCTGCATTACAAACTCGGCGACAAACTGGTGCTGGCCCACGGCGTGGCAGTGATCAGCCTGGTCAAGCACGATGACAAACCGTTCACCGTGGTCGGTATTCTGAAACGCACCGGAACCCCGGTCGACCGCACGCTGCACATCAGCCTCGGCGGCATGGAAGCGATCCACATCGACTGGCACAACGGTGTGCCGGCTCAGGGCAACGCCCGGATCAGCGCCGACCAGGCGCGCAACATGGACCTCACGCCGCAAGCCATCACCGCGTTCATGCTCGGCCTCAACAACAAGGTCGCGACCTTCGCCGTACAACGCGAGATCAATGAATTCCGTGGCGAGCCAATGCTGGCGATCCTGCCGGGTGTAGCCTTGCAGGAACTCTGGAGCTTGATGGGCACTGCCGAAAAAGCCCTGTTCGTGGTCTCGCTGTTTGTGGTGTTGACCGGGTTGATCGGCATGCTCACGGCCATTCTCACCAGCCTCAACGAACGCCGCCGCGAGATGGCGATCCTGCGTTCGGTCGGCGCCCGGCCATGGCACATCGCGACGCTGCTGGTGCTGGAAGCCTTCGCGTTGGCGCTGTCCGGAGTCGTGGCGGGTCTGGCGCTGCTGTATGTCTGCATCGCCGCAGCCCAGGGTTACGTGCAATCGACCTACGGCTTGTACCTACCGCTGGCCTGGCCAAGCGAGTATGAATGGACGCTACTCGGTGGCATTCTGCTTGCCGCGTTGCTGATGGGCAGCGTGCCGGCCTGGCGCGCCTATCGCCAATCATTGGCCGATGGTCTGTCGATCCGTTTATGAGGACATTCAAAATGCTCCGCGCTTTGCCTGCGCTGTTGATGCTGGTCGCCCTGCCCCTGTGGGCGGCCGCGCCGAAAGACCTGACCTGGGCGGAAATGATCCCGCCGGACGCTCCGCCAGAAGTGCCGAACATGAAACCGCTGCACGACCTGTCGCAGATGAGCAGCACGCTGTCCGCCGAGGCCGCTCCAGCGGCCAAGCAAGACATGCCCAATGCGCCGGTAGTGAAAAGCCTCGATGGCAAGAACATCCGCCTGCCGGGGTACATCGTGCCGCTGGAAGTCAGCGAGGAAGGCCGCACCACCGACTTCTTGCTGGTGCCGTACTTTGGCGCGTGCATCCACGTGCCACCGCCGCCGTCGAACCAGATCGTCCACGTCAAAAGCGAGGTCGGGGTGAAGCTCGACGAGTTGTATCAGCCGTACTGGATCGAAGGTGCGCTGCAGGTCAAGGCGTCGAGCAGTGAATTGGCGGATGCCGGGTATCAGATGGATGCAGACAATATCTACGTGTACGAATTGCCGGAGTGAGTCCGGTCGTCATGTGTGACTGATAGATAGCCATCGCGAGCAGGCTCGCTCCCACAGTGGATTTGTGTTGATACACAAATTACATGCACACCGCCGATCAAATGTGGGAGCGAGCCTGCTCGCGATGGGGCACTCGAAAGCTCCGCAACAATCAGGGCTATCACACTTTCATTGAGCTGAGTCAAAAGCGCCATTCCTGACGCTTCGTACCATTGGACATAGAGAATTTGAATCGTCCTTTGGAGCCCCCATGCACAAGTCATTGCTTAGCGCTTCCCTCATTGCATTCGCGCTTGCAGCCCCGTTCGCCCAGGCCCATGAAGCCGGTGACATCATCGTTCGGGCCGGTGTAATCACCGTCAACCCGAAAGCCGACAGCTCCAGCGTCAAGGTCGATCAAGGCCCATTGGCCGGCACCAACCTGGGTGGCAAGGCCACCATGAACAGCGACACGCAGCTGGGCCTGAACTTCGCGTACATGTTCACCAACAATATCGGCATCGAGCTGCTCGCCGCCTCGCCGTTCGAGCACGACGTGAACCTCAAAGGCACCTCTCTGGGCGCAGCCAACGGTAAGCTCGGCACCCTCAAACACCTGCCGCCAACCCTGAGCCTGGTGTACTACCCGCTTGATCACAAGTCAGCCTTCCAACCCTACGTTGGTGCCGGTATCAACTACACCTGGATCTACGACGAAAAGCTCAGTAACGAAGCGCAAGCCAACGGCTTCAGCAACTTCAAGGCAAAAAACTCTTGGGGTATGGCGTTCCAGGTCGGTGCCGACTACATGATCACCGACAACATCATGCTCAACGCCCAGATGCGCTACATCGACATCAACACCCGTGCGACCGTGGAAAACGACGCCGTGGCGCCGGGTACTCGGGCCAGGGTCAACGTGGATGTTGACCCGTTCGTCTACATGGTGGGCCTGGGTTACAAGTTCTAAACCTGAGTACACGCGAAGGGCCCTCTTGAGGCCAATACCAGAACCTGTGGGAGCGAGCCTGCTCGCGATGACGGAGTGACATTCAACATCGATGTTGACTGACACACCGCCATCGCGAGCAGGCTCGCTCCCACATGGGTTTAGCTAAGCTTTCATGGCGACGAAAAACTCAACGGCCCAACAGTCGCGCCAGCCCGACGCTCATCGGCGTCTGCTCGGGGAAGGTGAAGCGCTGCAACAGGCGCTGATTGTTCGCCCGCGAATGGCGGATGTCGCCGGAGCGCGCCGGGGCGTAGCTGATCGGTGGCAACTTCCCGACCACTTCGCCCAAAGCCTGGAGCATTTGCTTGAGGGTCGTCGCCTGGTTCCAGCCGACATTGACCGCACCCACTTCAAGTGTCGGCGCTTCGATGGCCTGCACCAGCAGGTCCACCAGGTCTTCGACATAAACGAAATCGCGGGTCTGCTCGCCGTCACCGAACACGGTGATCGGCAGGCCTTTCTGCGCACGTTCGCTGAAAATGCTGATCACCCCGGAGTACGGCGATGACGGATCCTGGCGCGGGCCGAAGATGTTGAAGAAGCGGAAAATCGCCGGTTCGATCCCGTGCTGACGACGGTAGAAATCGAGGTAGAACTCACCTGCCAGCTTGTCTGAGGCGTACGGCGTGAGCGGGGCCTTGATGGTCTCTTCGTCGATTGATTCGCCTTCACCGTTATTGCCGTAGACCGCTGCGCTTGAAGCAAACAGCACACGCTTGACCCCAGCCTTACGCATCGCTTCACAGACGTTCAAGGTGCCGATGAAATTGCTCTGGTGAGTGCGCACCGGATCATCCACCGATGCCTGGACCGAAGCCACGGCAGCCAAATGCGCCACGGCGCTGCAACCGATCATCACCTGCGCCACCAGTGCAGCATCGGCCACATCACCTTCGATCAATTCGATCAGTGGGTTGTCCAGCGGCAGGTTGCTGCGCTTACCGGTGGACAGGTCGTCGAGGATGCGCACCGAATGCCCCTTGGCGAGCAAGGCGTCAGCAAGGTGCGAACCAATGAAACCGGCACCGCCGGTGATCAAAACAGGGCCATCAGCCATGACGATAAAACCTATCCAGTAAGCCCGGGAGCGCTGCGCGCCAGGCGCGCGGCTTGATCCCGAAGGTGTGCAGAATTTTCTTGCAGGCCAGTACCGCGTGCTGCGGTTCTTCGCCAGCATCCGGACTCGCGGCGTGGGCCTGCGCGGTCGGTGCTTCGATGGCCAGCGCGTGCAGATTGCGGGCTTCGGTGAGGATAGCCTGCCCCAACGCCAGCGGCGTGGTCGCCTCATGCCCGGCGTAGTGGTAAGTGCCCCACAGTGGCGCGGCGCAATCGAGCTGCTTGAGCACCGAAATGATCACCCGCGCGGCATCGTCTACTGGCGTCGGGTTGCCACGCCGGTCGTCGGCCATCAGCAGTTCTTCAGGTTGTTCGGCCCGCGCGAGGAAACGCCCGAGGGTGCCGTCGACGCTGTCATCGAGCAACCAGCCAAAACGCAGCATCACGTGTTGCGGGCAGGTGGCGCGCACGCTTTGCTCGATACGCCACAAGGCCTGGCCACGCAGGCCCAGCGGCACGGGTTCGTCTTTTTCGCTGTAGGCCGTCGCCCGTGAGCCATCGAACACCCGATAGCTGGAAGGCTGCACGAGAACAATGTTGTGATGCTGGCACAGTTCGGCCAGCCGCTCGACCGCCCGCTCCTGTGAGGCCAGACGCGCCTCGGCCACGCTCTCGGCCTGAAACCAGTCAAAGTAGTAGGCGAGATTGATCAGCGCGTCGGGGCGCGTGTCGTCGAGCAGTTGTGTCAGGCTCGCGGCGTCCCAGCCGTCTTGCGGTGGACGGGGGGCGAGGAAACCGATGTCTTCCTCTGCACCGAGGCGAATCAGCGCCTGCCCAAGGGCATTTCCGCCACCCAGTAACATAAGGCGCATTCGCATAGAGTCAGCAGGCCCAGTCTGTTTGGAACGATGGTTTATCGACACAGCCCGCAGGCTTTGCCGTTGAGATTTGCCAGAATCGTTGCATTTTGCGGGTTTAAAGCGCAACCGTCACCCGTAAAGTGTAGATCCCCTGGATTTGTGCTGCGGCGACCGGCCCCTTCGCGAGCAGGCTCGCTCCCACATGGGATCTTCATCGCACCGTAGACCCACTGTGGGAGCGAGCCTGCTCGCGATGAGACCCTGACAGGCGATGAAGGTCTTGAGCGGTACTTGCATCTTCAGGCACCCAGCCGCATAAATTACCCCATGAATCTCCCCGAATCCGCGGACAGCGTCCTGAGCGGCTTTCACCCTGCCGTCAGCGCCTGGTTCAACAGCACCTTCCCAGCGGTCACCGCCGCGCAAGCCGGCGCGTGGCCGTTGATCCGCCAGCGCCGCTCGACACTGGTCGCCGCGCCGACCGGCTCTGGCAAAACCCTCACGGCGTTTCTTGCGGTCATTGATGACCTGGTCCATCAAGGCCTGGCCCAAGGGGGCGAGTTACCCGACGAAACCCTGGTGGTTTACGTCTCGCCCCTCAAGGCGCTGTCCAACGACATCCAGATCAACCTGCAAACCCCGCTGGCCGGTATCACCGAGCAACTGCAGCGCCTGGGCTTTCCCGAATTACAGATCAACACCGCCGTGCGCACCGGCGACACGCCGCAAAAGGACCGTTCGGCGATGCGCAAAAGCGCGCCGCACATCCTGGTCACCACCCCGGAGTCACTGTACGTGTTGCTCGGCTCCGATTCTGGCCGGCGCATGCTCGCCAGCACCCGCACGGTGATCGTCGACGAAATCCACGCCATCGCCGGCAGCAAACGCGGCAGCCACCTGGCCCTGAGCCTGGAGCGCTTGCAGGCGCTGACCTTAAGTAAGGCAGGCGGCGAACCGCTGATACGCATCGGTCTGTCCGCCACGCAAAAACCCATCGAAGCGGTTTCGCGCTTTCTGGTGGGCACCGGCCGCCCGTGCGAGATCGTCGATATCGGCCACGCCCGCCCACGGGACCTGGGCATCGAAGTGCCGCCGGTGCCGTTGTCGGCGGTGATGGCCAACGATGTCTGGGAGCTGGTCTACGACCGTATCGCCACACTGGCGCGTGAACACCGGACCACACTGATTTTCGTCAACACCCGACGCCTGGCCGAGCGCTTGAGCCGCCACCTCAGCGAGCGCCTCGGCAAAGACGCAGTCGCTGCGCACCACGGCAGCCTGGCCAAGGAGTTTCGCCTCAATGCCGAGCAACGGCTCAAGCGTGGCGAGCTGCAAGTATTGATCGCCACCGCGTCACTGGAACTGGGCATCGACATCGGCGACGTCGACCTGGTCTGCCAGATCGCCTCGCCGCGCTCGATTGCCGGGTTTCTGCAACGGGTCGGACGTTCCGGGCACCAGGTTGGCGGCACGCCCAAGGGCCGTTTGTTCGCCACCACCCGCGACGACCTGATCGAATGCGCCGCCCTGCTCGATTGCGTGCGCCGGGGCGAGCTCGACACCTTGCTGATCCCCACCGCACCGCTGGACGTATTGGCGCAGCAAATCATCGCCGAGGTCAGTTGCCAGGAATGGCAGGAGCAGGCGCTGCTCGAAACACTGCGCCGTGCATCGCCCTACGCCGGACTCGACGACACACACTATCAAGCGCTGTTGCAGATGCTCGCCGAGGGCTACAACGGCCGCCAAGGCGTCCGCAGCGCCTACCTGCACCGCGACGCCGTCACACGCACCTTGCGTGGCCGCCGAGGCGCCAAGCTGACAGCGGTGACCAGCGGCGGGACGATTCCGGATAACGCCGATTACGCTGTGTTGCTGGAGCCCCAAGGGCTGAACATCGGCAGCGTCAATGAAGACTTCGCGGTGGAAAGCATCGCAGGCGATGTCTTTCAGTTGGGCAATACCTCGTACCGGATCCTGCGGGTCGAAACCGGCAAAATCCGGGTCGAGGACGCTCAGGGCCAACCGCCGACGATTCCGTTCTGGCTCGGCGAAGCACCGGGGCGCAGTGCCGAGCTGTCGGTCGCCGTGGCGCGCCTGCACGCGCACCTTGATGAACTGCTGAGCGCCACACCCGGCGATGTGCAACCCAGCCTCGACTGGCTGACCGAGACCCTCGGCCTGAACCTCGCCAGCGCCGAACAATTGGTGGAGTACCTCGCCCGTGCCCGGTTGACCCTCGGCGCCCTGCCGTCTCAGGACACGCTGCTGATGGAGCGGTTTTTCGACGAATCCGGCGGCACGCAGTTGATCATCCACACGCCGTTCGGTAGCCGCATCAACCGCGCCTGGGGCCTGGCCCTGCGCAAGCGCTTCTGCCGCACCTTCAACTTCGAATTGCAGGCCGCCGCCAGCGAAGACGCGATCGTCTTGTCGCTGTCCACCAGCCACAGTTTCGAGCTGGACGAGGTCTGGCGTTATTTGCACAGCAACAGCGCCGAACAGATCCTGATTCAAGCCGTGCTCGACGCGCCGTTATTTGGCGTGCGCTGGCGCTGGAATGCCGGTGTCGCACTGGCGCTGCCGCGTTACAGCGGCGGGCGCAAAGTGCCGCCGCAGATCCAGCGGATGAAAAGCGAAGACCTGATCGCCAGCGTGTTTCCCGACCAGATCGCCTGCCTGGAAAACCTCGCTGGCGAGCGCGAAATCCCCGACCACCCGCTGGTCGAACAAACCCTCGACGATTGTCTGCACGAAGCCATGGACTGCGACGGCTGGCTGGCACTGTTGCGGCGCATGGAACGCGGTGAAGTGCGCTTGATCAGCCGCGACCTGCCGGCGCCTTCGCCACTGGCGGCGGAAATTCTCAGCGCCCGGCCCTACACCTTTCTCGACGACGCACCGCTGGAAGAACGCCGCACGCAAGCGGTGCTCAACCGACGCTGGAGCGAGCCGCAATCGACCGATGACCTCGGCGCACTGGATGCCGAGGCCATTCAATCGGTACGCGAAGAGGCCTGGCCGCTGCCAACCAACGCCGATGAAATGCATGAAGCGCTGATGAGCATGACCGCGATCAGCGACGCCGAGGCACAGGCCAATCCGCAGTGGTCAGGTTGGCTGAACATTTTGGCCGACGGTGGTCGCGCCAGCCGTTTGCAGATCAACGCGGATCACGCGTTATGGCTGGCGCTGGAACGGCTGACCTGCCTGCAAGCAATCTATCCACAGGCCCCGTTGCAACCGCCGTTGCAGGCCTTGCCGGGTTTCGACGAAGCCTGGGAGGTCGATGAAGCGGTGGTCGAACTGATCCGCGCGCGTCTCAGCGCATTTGGTCCGCTGCCGATTCAGGCGATTGCCGAACCGCTGGGGCTTTCGATGGCTCACGTCACTCAAGCCCTGGCACAACTGGAGCGCGAAGGTTATGTAATGCGGGGGCGCTTCAGCCCTTCGGCCACGCAAGAAGAATGGTGCGAGCGGCATTTGCTGGCGCGCATTCATCGCTACACGGTCAAACGCCTGCGGCGGGAAATCGAGCCGGTGGCGTTGCAGGACTTCATGCGTTTTCTGTTTGACTGGCAGCATCTGTCCCCGGCGACACAAGGCCAGGGCAGCGCGGTATTGCCGGCGATTGTCAGTCAGTTCGAAGGCTACCCGGCGGCGGCTTCCGCCTGGGACAGCGACATTCTGCCGGCGCGACTCAAGGGATACTCATCGACGTGGCTGGATGAGCTGTGCCGCAGCGGCAAGCTGGTCTGGACCCGGCTGACCGCCCGCAACAAGGCCGCTAGCATCGCGCTGCGTAGCACGCCGATTGTGTTGCTGCCGCGTACACAGGTGGCGCTCTGGAGCAACCTGACCGAGCAGCCGGACGTCAGTGAACTGTCGCCCAAAACCCAGAAAGTCCATCAAGCGCTGAGCCAACACGGCGCGCTGTTTTTCGATGAGCTGCTGCACGAAGCCCATCTGCTGCGCAGTGAACTGGAGATCGCTTTGCAGGAGCTGGTCGGCGCCGGGCTGGTGAACGCCGACAGCTTCGCCGGCCTGCGCGCGTTGATTACGCCAGCGAGCAAACGCCAGGCGCGCAGCAGTCGCCGCGGTCGTGGGGCGTTTGTCGGCGGGATGGACGATGCCGGACGTTGGGCCTTGTTGCGCCGTCAGTCGACGCCGCCGGTTGTGGATAACCGTGGCACCCCGAGCGACACCCTGGAACACATCGCCCGGACCTTGCTCAGGCGCTATGGCGTGGTGTTCTGGCGTTTGCTGGAACGCGAGGCCGACTGGCTGCCAAGCTGGCGCGAACTGCTGCGCACTTTTCATAGACTGGAGGCTCGCGGGGAAATTCGCGGCGGACGTTTTGTCAGTGGTCTGGCGGGCGAGCAATTCGCCTTGCCCGAAGCGATCCCGTTGCTGCGCGACGTGCGCCGCCGCCCTCATGACGGCAGCCTGATCGGTGTCTGCGGCGTCGACCCACTGAACCTCGCCGGCACCCTGCTGCCAGGGCACAAAGTCCCGGCCCTCGCCAGTAACCGACTGGTGTACCGCGATGGCCTGCCGGCCGCCGCCGAGATCGCCGGCTCGCAGCATTTCTGGTTGGAACTGGATCAACACGACAGCGCCGAACTGCACAAGAAATTGACCCAATACCGCCTCACCCCACCGACCGCGTAGGAGCTGGCGAAGCCTGCGATCTTTTGATCTTGAGCTACTTCGTCGACGTCCTATATACCGCCAAGATCGCAGCCTTTGACAGCTCTTACACGTTCCGCGCGACTTACACCCGCGCAGGCGCCGTCACTCCAAACCGAGCGCGGTAATCACTCGGTGCCAGGCCGGTGATTTTCTTGAACGTGGCGCGAAACGCACTCGGGTCCGAATACCCGACATTCCAGGCGATGTGGTCGATGGTGCCGTTGGTGAATTCGAGCATTTCCCGGGCCTTGCCGACCCGCAGGTGTTGGCAGTACTCGGTCGGTTTCAAACCGGTCGCCGCTCGAAAACGCCGCAGGAACGTGCGCTCCTCCAGCCCCGCCTGCCGGGACATCACACTCAGTGACACCTCCACCGCGCCGTTGGCCTGTAGCCAGTGCTGAACCTTGAGAATCGCCGCATCGCCATGGCTCAGGATCGGCGCGAAGTTACTGCCGCATTCGCTTGCGCTGTCGCTGTGCTCGACCACCAAAAAGCGCGCGGTACTTGTTGCGATGCTCGGGCCGAGCAAACGGTCGACCAGACGCAGCCCCAGCTCCGACCAGGCCATCAACCCGGCCGTGGTGATCAGGTCACCATCGTCGACGATGGGCTTGTCGGCGTTGAGTGTGATCTTCGGGTAACGCTCGGCGAACTTTTTCGCCGAGGTCCAATGCGTCGTGGCGCTACGACCGTCGAGCAGACCGCTTTCGGCCAACAGAATAGAACCCACGCAGACCCCGCCGAGGGTTGCGCCGGCCGCGTGTTGCTGGCGAATCCACTGGATCAACGCTGGCGGCGCCTGGCCTTCGGAAAAACCGCCAATCGAGGGCGGGATCAACAGCGCCATCAGTGCGCCGTCGGGAGCGGGATGGCTGTCGTAAATGCGTTGGGGCGCGTGCTCGGCAGCCGCCTGCCAGTGGCTGATCCGCAACAACGGCAGCTGCGTGCTCTGATGCTCGGCGGCGATGCGATTCGCGACACCGAACAAATCCGTCAAACCATGGACCGCCGCCATCTGCGCGCCGGGATAGATCAGCACGCCTAACTCGGCGACTGCGCGCTCTATGCCCATTGTCAGTTTTCCCCCTTCTATTGTCGGTGCGGCCAATCCTCGAACGGCCGGCGAAACCCAATACTTCGTTCCACACACACCGAACCGAGGAAACACCCATGGCCAAGCAAGCACTCATCGTAGTCGATATCCAGAATGACTACTTCCCCCAAGGCAAATGGCCGTTGGTCGGCGCCGATGCAGCTGCCGACAACGCGGCGCGGATGATCCAGGCCTTCCGAGATGCGGGCGATCAGGTGGTGCATATCCGCCACGAATTCACCTCTGACACCGCGCCGTTCTTCACGCCGGGTTCTGAGGGCGCGAAGTTGCACCGCAAAGTCCTCAACCGCAGCAACGAGCCGGTGGTGCTCAAACACTTCGTCAACGCGTTCCGTGAAACCGAATTGCAAGCACTCCTCGACCAGCACGGCATCAAAAATCTGGTGATCGTCGGCAGCATGAGCCACATGTGCATCGACGGCGTCGCGCGTGCCGCGGCCGACCTTGGCTACGGCGTCACGGTGATCCACGACGCCTGCGCCACCCTTGACCTGGAGTTCAACGGTGTTGTGGTTCCGGCCGCCCAGGTACACGCCGCCTTCATGTCGGCCTTGAGCTTTGCCTACGCAACGGTGGTGTCCACCGTTGACTTCCTGGCGGCCAGCCACTGAACCTGACCCCATCAAACACCAAAGGCCCGCAGCGCTGACGCACTGCGGGCCTTTTTCGTGATGACAGTCCACCGTAATAAATTCTCACACGTGAGACATTGAGAGCGCAGGTCTTTATCTGTAGCGTTCTCACGCGTGATACAAAAAAGCGGAGCCAGAGTTATGAAGCGTCGCTCTCTATCAGCGTCAGACACCGAACCCGCGAGCAGCCAGAGAGAGCGCTCGAAACCTTCCGCGAAAAAACCATCAAGCTTCTACATGAAGCAGATGCGCGGAGGACTTAGCGCCGCCGGCTATGTGAAACATGAAACTTGGGTGCTTCCCGAAAACCGAAGCCTGCTCAAGCAAATGGAGAAACAGCTACGCCAGCCGATCCTGGCTGGCTCATTCATGTTGGAGGATTACATGAGCGCAGGTAACAACTGGAACATCGATCGCCTCTTCAGCGCCCTGCAGGCCCTCGATGAAGTGGCATCGGATGAAATCACCCTGACACTGATTCAAGGCTGCGAGCAAAGCATCAAGCTGGAAATGAACGAGTTTGGCGGGCTGCCGATTTACATCGCCGTCGTCGGCGAACAAATCATCGTCGACACCGTGCTGGTCGATCTCGAATCCATCAAGGATGTGCAGCGCTTCAACGATGCCGTGCTGCGCAGCCGGGAAATGTTCCCGCTGTCGTCGATCGGTATCGAGTCCATGCCCAACGGGCAGACCGTCTACAACATGTTCGGTGCACTCAGTTCCGAGTCCAGCCTGACCAACGTCGTGACCGAAATCAAAACCCTCGTCGACAACGTTCAGCGCGCCAGCGAAGCCTTCGAAGGCTTCTTCAACTAATTTCCGGGAGTACCGACGCATGCAAAACCAATCGATCTGGAGCAAGTTGTTCACCGCCCTGCGCGGCGGCGCCAACGAAGTCGGCGAAGCCATCGCCGACCAACAGGCCCTGCGCATCCTCGACCAGGAAATCCGCGACGCCGACAACGCCCTGGCAAACGCCAAACGCGAGCTGGTCACCATCATGGCCAAGCACAAACTCTCGACCGATCGCGTGGCGCAGTACAACGCCAAGATCAAGGACCTGGAATCCAAGGCGATGGCCGCGATCCAGGCCAACCGTGAAGACCTGGCACTGGAAGTGGCCGAAGCCATTTCGACCCTGACCAACGAACTCGACGCCGAACAGAAGCAAACCACCGAGTTCGGCGCCTACGCCGACAAAATGCGCAAGGACATCACCAAGGCCGAAAGCCGCATCAAGAGCCTGCGCCAGCAAGTGGACATGGCCAAGGCCCGTGAAAGCGTACAGAAAGCGCAGGTCAGCGCCTCTATTGCCAGCGGTGGCGCCAACGGCAAGCTGGAAACCGCGGTCAGTACCTTGAACCGTCTGCAAGCCAAGCAGGAACAACGGGCTGCCGAGCTGGAAGCGAGTGACGAGCTGGCGGACGCGTCCACCGGTAACGACCTGGAGCGCAAGCTGCGCGAAGCCGGTATTACCCCGGACCAGGGCAGCGCAAACGCGATTCTGGATCGTCTGAAAAAGCAATCGGCCGAGTAACCGGCTTACGCACGCACTCAAGAAGAAGGGCACCGGTGTGCCTAATGCCGATCAGTTAAGGCACAAACCTGTGGGAGCGAGCCTGCTCGCGATGACGGCATCACATTCAACATCAACGTTGACTGACCCACCGCTATCGCGAGCAGGCTCGCTCCCACATGGATTTCGCTTAACTGATCGGCATTACCGGCGTGCCCTTCTTTTTGCCGATTCGAGGACAAGGATGGACAGGGTAACCGGCTTCAAGATCATCGCAGGCCTGGCCATATTGATGATCGCGATACACCTGCTGAACATGTTGACCGGCTACAGCCTGACAATGTTCGGCCTGGTACCCCGAACCGCCCACGGCCTCGTCGGGATTGTGGCTTCACCGTTTCTGCACGTATCCACGGCACATCTGATCGCCAATCTAGTGCCGTTCCTGGTGCTGGGAACCCTAGTGATCGCCGAGGGCGTCAAGCGCTTTGCGGCGGTCAGCGCAATCATCATTCTGCTCGGCGGCTCGCTGGTCTGGCTGTTCGGTTTCAAGGGCGTTCATGTGGGCGCCAGCGCCTGGGTCTTTGGCCTCTGGGCGTACCTCCTGGGACGCGCCTGGTTCCACCGCAGCTGGAGCAACGTGCTGATCGCGGGCATTGTCGCCCTCCTCTATGGAGGTCTGATTTTCGGCTTCATTCCACGCCAGGGCGTTTCAGTTGAAGGGCACATTGGCGGCGCATTCGCCGGTTTTATTGCCGCCCGGCTACTTCGCTCTGCGCCACCCGCGTCCAGGGCGGCGAACTCTTCTAAATCGCCTCCAACCGCCTGAAGGAAATCGCCAATGGGATGGTTTAAACAGTTGATGGGCCTTGAGGCCCCGCCCCCCAAGGAAACTGCACCGGTTGCCGGCCCTCTCGGGCTCGGGCAGGGAAAAGCGCTGATGTTCGACGCCACCCTCAAGCTGTTGCTCGACGAAAAAACCAGCGTCGTCATTCCCGGCACCCAGCAGATCTGGAGCGTCGGCACCGTCGACCTCGGCCAGTCGACCTGGCTGTCGCGCTACTACATGGACGACGAAGACTACTGGCTACAGGTCCACACCACCGGCGCCATCGACGGTCAGGTCGAGTCCGTGATCCTGTTCAACTACCAAAGCTACATCACCCTCAACAGTGAAGCCGAACTGCGCAGGCTCGCGGGGCCGAACAGCCTGATCGGCCTGCCGACCTACACCCAGGACGGTGTCGAATACGCCCGAGAATGGGGTACCGAGGCCGGGCAGACCGAATTGGTGGCCTTCAGTGAGCAGGTCAGCAATCCGGATCAGTCCTACGTCGTCGAACATCGTTCGATGCTCTACGCCCGCGAGACCGGTCTGACCGACCGACGCGAATTCCTGCTGTTCTCGGTCGAAGAAGACGCCGAAGGCAGCATCAGCTTGAGCACTTCACTGGGCATCTCGCTGTACAGCACCGACCTGAATACGATCTGAAAAGGATAAACCCATGCTAGAAGCACTCTCCGTCTCGCTGAACAAAGCCGCCGTCCTGGGCTTTGTTTCGTACATCATCGGTGCCGCCCTGCTGTTCGCGATTTTTCAGTTCGTCTACACCCGCATCACACCGCACAAAGAGTTCGAACTGATCCGCAGCGGTAACATCGCTGCCGCCATTGCCCTGGCCGGCGCCATCATCGGTTTCGCGATCCCGGCGAGCAACGTGATTGCCTACTCGGTCAGCCTGCTGGATTTCGCAGTGTGGGCACTGATTGCCGCGGTGGTTCAACTGCTGGCGTTCCTGATGACCAGCCTGGTGCTCAAAGGCACCTCCGAACGTATCCGTAACGGTGAAATCGCTGCGGCCATTTATGTCGCTGCCGTCGCCATCAGCGTTGGCCTGCTCAATGCCGCGTGCATGACCCCTTCGCAAAACTGATCGCGCCACGGAGGCAATGATGAAACGAAGCAAGTACGTCCAACTGTCCCTGGCGGCGTCGGTCGCCATGGCGATATCCGGCTGCGGGCCGACAGAAAAAACCTACACACTGAATCAAAAGTTCAACTTTCAATCCGTGCAGCAGTGCGTAGATCAAAAGTTTCCGGTGAATGTCTGCTCCGAAGCCTACATGACCGCCATCGCCGAACACCGTCGCCTCGCGCCGCTGTACGACAGCCAGGCCGACTGCGACGCGGACTTTGTCGCCGACTGGTGCCAGCAGGACTCCACCGGCAAGTTCATTCCAAAGCTCGGCGGTTTCGAGCTGGCAGCCAATGGCCAGGTCACACAGACCCAACTGGACGCTGCCAATGCACAACTGCCCGCCTCCGCAGCGAACTCTGGCGGCTCAGGAGGAATGGTAAACGGTCTTCTGGCCGGCATGCTGATCAGCAATATGCTGAACAGCAACCGGGGCAGCTACTCCTCCGAACCGGTTTACCGCTACCGCGACTCACGCGGCGCGTTCTCATCCTCGACGCTCAGCCAGCGCATCGCCACGGGATCGAGCTTCACCAAATCGGACCAGGCGAAATACGGCAAGGGCTACAGCAGCTCCACGTTCAAGTCGAGCAGCAGCAAGCCCATCTCGGTGGCGTCTTCCACGTCCCGAGGCGGTTTTGGCAGCCAGGCCAGCGCACGCAGCGGCTGGGGTGGTTCAAGCAGTTTCGCTCGGTCGAGCAGCTAAGGAGCGAGCGCAATGAAGAAAATTCTCTGCAAGGAACGTCACGACTGGAAGCAGACAGCCGAAAACCTCGGCTTTATGTTTCACACCATCGACGACGAACCCTACTGGGACGAGCGCGCGTATTACCAATTCACGCTCAAGCAGATCGAAAATGATCTCGAAGACCCCACCACCGAGCTCCATGAGATGTGCATGGACCTGGTCGATCGGGTGGTGCAGAGCGAAGAACTGCTGGAACGCCTGAGCATTCCGGCGCCCTTCTACGACATGGTTCGTACTTCATGGCGCGAAGGCCATCCGCACCTTTACGGTCGCCTGGACTTCTCCTACAACGGCACCGGCCCCGCCAAATTGCTGGAACTCAACTACGACACGCCCACCAGCCTGTACGAGGCGGCGGCGTTTCAGTGGGGCTGGCTGGAACAATGTATCGAGCGCGGTTTGCTGCCCAGCCATGCCGACCAGTTCAACAGCATCGACACCAAGCTGCACCAGGCCTTTGCGCAACTGCAGATCAAACAACCTTTCTACTTCGCCTCGATGAGACAGTCGGTCGAAGACAAGGGCACCACCGACTACTTGCGCCTGATCGCGGAAAAAGTCGGGATCGAGTCACGCCACATCGATATCGAAGACATCGGCCTCAACAGTGAAGGACGGTTCGTCGATCTCGAAGAACGCTGGATTCCTCACCTGTTCAAACTGCACGCCTGGGAATTCATTTTCCACGAACCGTTTGGTGAAGCCATCGCCGCAAGTGACACGCAGTTTTTCGAGCCGGCCTGGAAATCGATCATCTCGAACAAAGGCATCCTTCCCCTGCTGTGGGAGTTCCACAAAGGGCACCCGAACCTGCTCGCCACCCACCTGGACACCGAGCCTGGCAAAGCGGTGCCTAAAGGCTGGGTGCGCAAGCCGTTCTTCTCCCGCGAAGGCGCCAACATCGAGCTGCATACCCCGGATGGTCTGGTCGTGAAGGAAGACGGGCCCTACACCGATGCGCCGTTCATCCTTCAGGAGTTCGCCCCGCTGCCGCAGTTCGGCGACAGCTACACGCTGATCGGCTCCTGGGTGATCGGCGATCAGGCCGCCGGCATCGGCGTGCGCGAGGACAACAGCTTGATCACCAAAAACTCAAGCCGCTTTCTGCCGCACCTGATACTCGACTGAACGACACCCGAAAAACGCCCAAAGAAAAAGGCCCGCAGCGTGAGCTACGGGCCTTTTGTCTATATCCGGCGGATCTGATGATCAGAACGGAATATCGTCATCAAAGCTGTCGAAATCCGGAGCCGGTTGCGGAGCGGCCTGCTGCTGTGGCGCTGGACGCGATTCACGCTGCGGCTGCTGCGAAGGCTGTGGGCGGGACTGCTGTGGACGCGGTGCCGAGTTGGACATGCCGCCCTGGCCTTGTTGGTCGCCCTGCGGACGGCCGCCCAGCAGTTGCATGGTGCCTTGCATGTCGACCACGATTTCAGTGGTGTAACGCTTGATACCGTCTTTTTCCCATTCGCGGGTCTGCAGCTTGCCTTCGATGTAGACCTGCGAACCTTTACGCAGGTATTCGCCGGCGATTTCCGCAACCTTGCCGAACATCGATACACGGTGCCATTCGGTCTTTTCGACTTTCTGACCGGTTTGCTTGTCGGTCCATTGTTCGCTGGTCGCCAGACTCAGGTTGGTCACGGCGTTACCGTTAGGCAAGTAGCGAACTTCGGGATCCTGGCCGCAAGTGCCGACCAATATGACTTTGTTAACCCCACGGGCCATAACGTTCTCCTAGGCTTCGCACGCTGTCGGGGCCGGGTTGTTGACCAGGCTCTCGAGGGTCGTGCGATCCAATAGTTCGGTGTCCAATTTGATGTAAATGGCCGCTTCATCAGCAACCACCACTGCATCTGTTACCCCAACGACGGCCAGCAGGCGCTCGACCAGACCAGCCTCGCGGATCGCTTCAGGCGATAACGGCAAGCGCAGGCTCGTCACATAGGGAGGTTCACGCATGGTAACAGCAAAGGCCAACCAGAGGGCAGCCAGCGCGGCACATCCGATGAACACCGCTGAGAGACCGCCGTGCTGGAACATCCAGCCACCCATGATCCCGCCCACTGCCGAACCAAGGAACTGACTGGTGGAGTAAACCCCCATCGCCGTGCCTTTGCCGCCTGCCGGTGAAACCTTGCTGATCAGCGACGGCAATGAAGCTTCCAGCAGATTGAACGCGGTGAAGAACACCACCGTACCTATCACCAGAGCCCGCAAGCTGTCGCCGAACTGCCAGAAGAATAGCTCAGTGAGCATCAGCGTACTGACCGCGCCGAGTAAAACTCGTTTCATTTTGCGTTTCTTCTCGCCGTAGATAATGAACGGGATCATGGCGAAGAAAGAAATCAGCAGCGCGGTCAGGTACACCCACCAGTGCTGCTCTTTGGGCAGCCCGGCTTTCTCGACCAGCGCCAGCGGCAAGGCGACGAAGCTCGACATCAGCATCGCGTGCAACACGAAAATGCCCAGGTCCAGGCGCAGCAGGTCCGGGTGCTTGAGCGTCGGAATCAGTGCCTGACGGGCAACGCCGGACTCGCGGTGCTGCAACGGCCCGGTGGAGCGCGGCACCATGAACATCACGATCACGATGCCAAACAGCGCCATGCCGCCAGTGGCGAGGAACAGCCCGGACAGACCGAAGACACGGGTCAGCAACGGCCCGACCACCATGGCCACGGCGAACGACAGACCGATGGTCATGCCGATCATCGCCATGGCTTTGGTGCGGTGCTGTTCGCGGGTCAGGTCCGACAGCAAAGCCATGACCGCCGCAGAAATCGCCCCAGCGCCTTGCAGGACTCGTCCGGCGATCACGCCCCAGATCGAATCAGCATTGGCCGCCAGCAGGCTACCGAGGGCGAAGACGATCAGCCCCAGGTAAATCACCGGGCGGCGACCGATGCGGTCGGAAATGATCCCGAACGGAATCTGAAAAACCGCCTGCGTCAGGCCATACGCGCCAATCGCCAGACCGATGAGGGCCGGGGTCGCTCCTGCGAGATCCATTCCATAGGTCGCCAATACCGGCAACACCATAAACATGCCAAGCATACGGAAGGCGAACACCAGGGCCAGGCCGCTTGCTGCGCGGGTCTCGCCACCACTCATGCGTTCGCTGTGGGGATCGTGCATGGAATTACCTCATGTGAACCGGCGGCGATTCTACCAGTCCCATCGGTTGACGGGGTATAGGGCGACGCTTTGTCGCGAGTCTGCTTCGCGCACTTGTCAGGTGCCGTTCAGCCAGCGTCATTTGATAGTGTGCATCCATCCAGTATTTGGCCGTATACTCCTACGTTTTCGACGCCCGCCAAGCGAGGCCACCTTGGACAAGATCCTGATTCGTGGGGCTCGAACCCACAACCTGAAGAACATCGACCTGACCCTGCCACGGGACAAACTGATCGTCATCACCGGTTTGTCCGGGTCCGGCAAGTCTTCCCTGGCATTCGACACGCTGTACGCCGAGGGTCAGCGACGTTATGTCGAGTCGCTGTCAGCCTACGCCCGGCAGTTCCTGTCGATGATGGAAAAGCCTGACGTCGACACCATCGAAGGCCTGTCGCCGGCCATCTCCATCGAACAGAAGTCGACCTCGCATAACCCGCGCTCGACGGTCGGCACCATCACCGAAATCTACGACTACTTGCGCCTGCTTTATGCTCGCGTGGGTATTCCGCGCTGCCCGGATCACGACATTCCGCTGGAAGCCCAGACTGTCAGCCAGATGGTCGACCTGGTCCTCGCGGAGCCTGAGGGCAGCAAGTTGATGCTGCTGGCACCGGTGATCCGCGAACGCAAGGGTGAACACCTTTCGGTTTTCGAAGAACTGCGCGCTCAGGGCTTTGTCCGGGCTCGGGTCAACGGCAGGCTCTGCGAGCTGGACGAGTTGCCGAAGCTGGATAAACAGAAGAAGCACTCGATTGATGTCGTGGTCGACCGCTTCAAGGTCCGCGCCGATCTGCAACAGCGCCTGGCCGAGTCGTTCGAGACCGCGCTGAAGTTGGCTGACGGCATTGCGCTGGTCGCGCCGATGGACGACGAGCCGGGGGAAGAAATGATCTTCTCCGCACGCTTCGCCTGTCCGATTTGCGGCCACGCGATCAGCGAGCTGGAGCCCAAGCTGTTTTCCTTCAACAATCCGGCCGGCGCCTGCCCGACCTGCGACGGCCTGGGGGTTAAACAGTTCTTCGACATAAAACGTCTGGTCAATGGCGAACTGACCCTGGCCGAGGGCGCGATTCGCGGCTGGGACAGGCGTAACGTCTACTACTTCCAGATGCTCGGCTCACTGGCCTCGCATTACGGCTTCAGCCTGGAAGTGCCGTTCAATCAACTGCCAGCTGATCAGCAGAAAGTCATCCTGCATGGCAGCGGAGCGCAGAACGTCGACTTCAAGTACCTGAACGACCGTGGCGACATCGTCAAACGCTCGCACCCGTTTGAAGGCATCGTACCGAACCTGGACCGTCGCTACCGCGAAACCGAGTCCGCCTCGGTGCGCGAAGAACTGGCCAAGTTCCTCAGCACCCAGCCTTGCCCGGATTGCCGCGGTACTCGCCTGCGCCGCGAGGCGCGGCATGTGTGGGTCGGCGAGAAGACGCTGCCAGCGGTGACCAACCTGCCCATTGGCGATGCGTCCGATTACTTCGGCACGCTGAAACTGACCGGTCGACGCGGCGAAATTGCCGACAAGATTCTCAAGGAAATCCGCGAGCGTTTGCAGTTCCTGGTCAACGTCGGCCTCGACTACCTGTCGCTGGACCGCAGTGCCGACACACTGTCTGGCGGTGAAGCGCAACGTATTCGTCTGGCCAGCCAGATCGGCGCCGGTCTGGTGGGGGTTCTGTACATCCTCGACGAACCGTCGATTGGTCTGCACCAGCGCGACAATGATCGACTGCTGGGGACACTCAAGCATCTGCGAGATATCGGTAATACGGTGATCGTGGTCGAGCACGACGAAGACGCGATTCGGCTGGCCGACTACGTGGTGGATATCGGCCCTGGCGCGGGCGTGCACGGCGGTCACATTGTTGCCGAAGGCACCCCGGCCGAAGTCATGGCGCACCCTGACTCGCTGACCGGTAAATACCTGTCCGGCCGCGTGAAGATCGAAGTCCCAGCCAAACGCACGCCGCGCAACAAGAAGCTCTCGCTGTCGCTCAAGGGCGCCCGGGGCAACAACTTGCGCGATGTCGACCTGGACATTCCGATTGGTCTGCTGACCTGCGTGACCGGCGTGTCCGGTTCGGGCAAGTCGACGCTGATCAACAACACCTTGTTCCCGCTCAGCGCCACCGCACTGAACGGCGCGACCACCCTGGAAGCTGCAGCCCACGACAACATCAAGGGCCTGGAGCATCTGGACAAAGTCGTCGACATCGACCAAAGCCCGATCGGCCGTACGCCGCGCTCCAACCCGGCAACCTACACCGGGCTGTTCACTCCGATTCGCGAGCTGTTTGCCGGTGTGCCAGAATCCCGTTCACGTGGCTACGGTCCCGGACGCTTCTCCTTCAACGTGAAGGGCGGACGCTGCGAGGCCTGCCAGGGCGACGGCCTGATCAAGGTGGAAATGCACTTCCTGCCGGACATCTATGTCCCGTGCGATGTCTGCAAGAGCAAGCGCTACAACCGCGAAACCCTGGAGATCAAGTACAAGGGCAAGAGCATCCACGAAACACTGGAAATGACCATTGAAGAAGCGCGAGTGTTCTTCGATGCGGTTCCGGCCCTGGCGCGCAAGCTTCAGACGTTGATGGATGTAGGCCTGTCGTACATCAAGCTGGGGCAATCGGCGACCACCCTGTCGGGCGGTGAAGCGCAACGGGTCAAGCTGTCCCGCGAACTGTCCAAGCGCGATACCGGCAAGACCTTGTACATCCTCGATGAGCCGACCACCGGTCTGCACTTCGCGGATATCCAGCAACTGCTTGATGTACTCCACCGTCTACGCGATCACGGCAACACCGTGGTGGTGATCGAGCACAACCTGGACGTGATCAAGACCGCTGACTGGCTGATAGACCTTGGGCCCGAGGGTGGTTCCAAGGGTGGGCAGATCATTGCCGTGGGCACGCCGGAGGAAGTCGCCGAGATGAAGCAGTCTTATACCGGCTACTACCTCAAGCCATTGCTGGAGCGTGACCGGGCTTAACCTCGGCGCATGAAAAAGCCCCGGTCACTTCATCAGTGACCGGGGCTTTTTGCTGTATTGAGCGTCTAAAGATCAGAACTGCGATTGCAGATAGTTTTCCAGACCCACCCGCTTGATCAGACCCAGCTGCTTCTCCAGCCAATAGGTGTGATCTTCTTCGGTATCGGCCAGTTGAACCCGCAGGATCTCGCGGCTGACATAGTCCTTGTGCAGCTCGCAGAGCTCGATGCCCTTGCAGAGCGCGGCACGGACCTTGTATTCCAGGCGCAAGTCGGCAGCGAACATTTCAGGCACTGTGGTGCCGATATCCAGATCATCTGGACGCATACGCGGTGTGCCTTCGAGCATGAGGATCCGCCGCATCAGTGCATCGGCGTGCTGGGCCTCTTCTTCCATCTCGTGATTGATGCGCTCGTAGAGCTCGGTAAAGCCCCAGTCCTCATACATCCGCGAATGGATGAAATATTGATCACGTGCTGCCAGTTCGCCCGTGAGCAACGTGTTGAGGTAATCGATTACGTCTGGGTGACCTTGCATCGCCCTACATCTCCCTGCTTGAAAGTTGCAGTTTGAACCAAGCCGACCGATTGGTCACCCGAATAGCGCGATAAAAGCGAAGATATTCTGAGAAAAGTGGTTTAAATAACGCAAAAACCGCCAAAATGAGGGCGGTTCTGCTTATCGTTTAGACTTAGTTCAGCTGTACGCCCAAGGCCTTTGCAACACCTTCTCCGTAAGCACTATCAGCCTTGTAGAAGTGTTGCAGCTGCCGCTGAACCACATCGCTGGAAACGCCCGCCATTGCACCGGCAATGTTGTTGATCAGCAGGGCTTTCTGCTCATCGCTCATCAAGCGGAACAGCGCACCGGCATGGCTGTAGTAGTCTGTGTCTTCACGGTGATTGTAACGATCGGCCGCGCCACTCAGAGCCAGCGCTGGCTCTGCGTACTGTGGAGCCTGTTTCGGCGCATCGGCGTAGCTGTTTGGCTCGTAGTTCGGTGTACCGCCACCGTTGCTGCCAAACGCCATCGAGCCGTCGCGCTGATAGCTGTTGACCGGGCTACGTGGTGCGTTCACCGGCAACTGCTGATGATTGGTGCCAACACGGTAGCGGTGCGCATCGGCGTAAGCGAACACACGACCTTGAAGCATGCGGTCCGGCGACAGACCCACACCAGGCACCATGTTGCTTGGACCAAACGCTGCCTGCTCGACCTCAGCGAAGTAGTTCTGCGGATTGCGATTGAGTTCAAGCTCGCCCACTTCGATCAGCGGGAACTCTTTCTGCGACCAGGTTTTGGTCACGTCGAACGGGTTCTCGTAATGCGCCGCAGCCTGAGCCTCAGTCATGATCTGGATGCACACGCGCCATTTCGGGAAGTCACCGCGCTCGATCGCACCGAACAGGTCACGCTGAGCGTAATCCGGATCAGTACCCGCCAGACGTGCAGCCTCTGCCGGCGCCAGGTTCTTGATGCCTTGCTTGGTTTTGTAGTGCCATTTCACCCAGTGACGCTCACCTTTGGCGCTGACCAGGCTATAGGTGTGGCTGCCGAAGCCGTGCATGTGACGGTAGCCGTCAGGGATGCCGCGATCCGAGAACAGAATGGTGACCTGGTGCAGCGCCTCAGGCGAATGCGACCAGAAGTCCCACATCATCTGCGCGCTTTTGAGGTTGCTTTGCGGCAGACGCTTTTGGGTGTGGATAAAGTCCGGAAACTTTAACGGGTCACGAATGAAGAACACTGGCGTGTTGTTGCCCACGATGTCCCAGTTACCTTCTTCGGTGTAGAACTTCAATGCAAAGCCACGCGGGTCGCGCTCGGTGTCTGCCGAACCGCGCTCTCCGCCAACGGTGGAAAAGCGCAGGAAGGTTGGGGTTTGCTTGCCAACGGATTCAAACAGCTTGGCGCTGGTGTACTGAGTAATGTCGCGAGTCACGGTGAACGTACCGTAAGCACCCGAGCCTTTGGCGTGTACACGGCGCTCCGGGATGTTCTCACGGTTGAAGTGGGCAAGCTTCTCGATCAGATGAAAGTCGTCGAGCAGCAGCGGGCCACGAGGGCCGGCGGAACGGGAATTCTGGTTGTCGGCGACTGGCGCGCCACTGGCGGTAGTCAGCGTTTTATTCTGGCTCATGCTCAATCTTCCTTTTCAGTCTTGGAAACTGCCGGCTAATCGGCTGGAAGGGAGTATTGACCACGAACATGACGCCATCAAATTCATTAAATTGTCGGCATCGATAGAAATAAACTAACGATCAGCCCTTGCAGAGAGTAAGGGTATCGACTTTGCACCCCAGCGTACTTTTCCTGCAGGCACAAAAAACCGGGCACTAGGCCCGGTTCTTCGTTTCAGACTGACGTCTTACTCAGCGGATACAGCTTCACCGCCGACAGGACGATCAACCAACTCGACGTACGCCATAGGCGCGTTGTCGCCAGTGCGGAAACCGCACTTGAGGATGCGCAAGTAGCCACCCTCACGGGTAGCGTAACGCTTGCCCAGGTCGTTGAAGAGCTTACCAACGATAGCTTTCGAACGAGTACGGTCGAAAGCCAGACGGCGGTTAGCCAGGCTATCTGTCTTGGCCAAAGTGATCAGCGGCTCAGCAACGCGACGCAGTTCTTTGGCTTTTGGCAGTGTAGTTTTGATCAGCTCGTGCTCGAACAGCGACACCGCCATGTTTTGAAACATGGCCTTGCGGTGCGAGCTGGTGCGGCTCAGGTGACGACCACTTTTACGATGACGCATGGTTCATTCCTTACCAAACACAACGTTCGGTGATTACGACGATCAGGCAGTCGCCTTGTCGTCCTTCTTAAGACTTGCAGGCGGCCAGTTGTCGAGGCGCATGCCGAGGGACAGACCGCGGGAGGCCAGAACGTCCTTGATTTCAGTCAAGGATTTCTTGCCAAGGTTCGGAGTCTTCAACAGTTCTACTTCGGTACGCTGAATCAGGTCGCCGATGTAGTAAATGTTTTCCGCCTTAAGGCAGTTAGCCGAACGTACAGTCAGTTCCAGATCGTCAACCGGGCGAAGCAGGATCGGATCGATCTCGTCTTCTTGCTCGATTACCACTGGTTCGCTGTCACCTTTGAGGTCGACGAACGCAGCCAACTGCTGTTGCAGAATGGTTGCAGCGCGGCGGATAGCCTCTTCAGGATCCAGAGTACCGTTGGTTTCCAGATCAATAACCAGCTTGTCCAGGTTAGTACGCTGCTCGACACGGGCGTTTTCCACCACGTATGCGATACGGCGAACCGGGCTGAACGAAGAGTCAAGCTGCAAGCGACCAATGCTGCGGCTTTCGTCTTCATCGCTCTGACGCGAGTCGGCCGGTTCATAACCACGACCACGAGCTACTACTAGCTTCATGTTCAGGGCGCCGTTAGACGCCAGGTTAGCGATTACGTGATCGGGATTAACGATCTCGACATCATGATCCAGCTGAATATCGGCAGCGGTAACCACCCCCGAACCCTTCTTCGACAAGGTCAGCGTAACTTCGTCACGGCCGTGCAGCTTGATAGCCAGACCTTTAAGGTTCAACAGGATTTCAATTACGTCTTCCTGTACACCTTCGATGGCGCTGTACTCGTGGAGCACACCGTCAATCTCGGCCTCGACTACTGCACAGCCGGGCATTGAGGACAACAGGATGCGGCGCAGCGCGTTGCCCAGGGTGTGGCCAAAACCACGCTCGAGAGGCTCGAGAGTGATCTTGGCGCGGGTTGGACTGACAACCTGCACATCAATATGGCGGGGTGTCAGGAACTCATTTACCGAAATCTGCATGGATGCACCTATTTTCTAGCCCTTACTTGGAGTAGAGCTCGACAATCAGGCTTTCGTTGATGTCGGCGGACAGATCACTGCGAGCTGGAACGTTCTTGAAAACGCCCGACTTCTTCTCAGTGTCTACTTCTACCCATTCTACGCGGCCACGTTGGGCACACAGATCGAGAGCTTGGACAATGCGAAGTTGGTTCTTTGCTTTCTCGCGAATCGCGACCACGTCACCAGCACGAACCTGGTAGGACGGAACGTTTACGGTCTGACCGTTAACGCTGACGGATTTGTGCGATACCAGCTGACGGGATTCGGCACGAGTCGAACCAAAGCCCATACGGTATACAACGTTGTCCAGACGGCATTCGAGCAGCTGCAACAGGTTTTCGCCAGTTGCGCCTTTCTTGCCAGCAGCTTCTTTGTAGTAGCCGCTGAATTGACGCTCGAGAACGCCGTAGATACGACGGACCTTCTGCTTTTCACGCAGTTGGGTGCCGTAATCGGACTGGCGACCGCGGCGTTGGCCGTGGATACCAGGTGCTGCTTCAATGTTGCACTTCGATTCGATCGCGCGCACGCCGCTCTTCAGAAAGAGATCGGTGCCTTCGCGACGAGCGAGTTTGCATTTTGGACCAATGTAACGAGCCATTCTTTACAATCTCCTGGATTACACGCGGCGCTTCTTCGGCGGACGGCACCCGTTGTGCGGGATTGGCGTCACGTCGGTGATGCTGGCGATCTTATAGCCACAGCCGTTCAAAGCACGGACAGCGGACTCACGACCTGGACCTGGACCCTTGACGTTAACGTCGAGGTTTTTCAGGCCATATTCCAGCGCAGCTTGACCAGCACGTTCAGCAGCTACTTGAGCAGCAAACGGGGTGGACTTGCGGGAACCGCGGAAACCCGAACCACCGGAGGTAGCCCAGGAAAGAGCGTTACCTTGACGGTCGGTGATGGTCACGATTGTGTTGTTAAAAGACGCGTGGATGTGGGCGATGCCATCAACCACTGTCTTTTTGACTTTTTTACGAGGACGAGCAGCAGGTTTTGCCATGATTAAATTCCTGTCGATTCGCTGGGGCGATTACTTGCGGATCGGCTTACGCGGACCTTTACGGGTACGCGCGTTGGTCTTGGTACGCTGACCGCGTACTGGCAGACCACGACGATGACGCAGACCGCGATAGCAACCGAGGTCCATCAAGCGCTTGATTTTCATGTTGATTTCGCGACGCAGGTCACCTTCAGTGGTGAACTTCGCCACTTCGCCACGCAGCTGTTCAATCTGCTCGTCGCTCAGATCCTTGATCTTTGCGGCTGGGTTTACCCCAGTCACTGCACAGATCTTCTGTGCAGTTGTGCGACCAACACCATAGATGTAGGTCAGCGAGATAACAGTATGCTTGTTATCTGGAATGTTGACGCCTGCAATACGGGCCATTCAGTGGGACTCCAATTGACAGCTACCTACGCCCCGGAAGCCAAGAAATAGGGCGCGAGATAATATCGCTGTAATAACAAATAATCAACCCAGCAGCGCACTAGCTGCTGGGCTTGAAGCACAATCACACTCAGCCTTGGCGCTGTTTGTGACGCGGTTCCGCGCTGCAAATTACTCGAACAACACCTTCGCGGCGAATAATCTTGCAGTTACGGCACAGCTTTTTCACCGATGCACGAACTTTCATCACCAACTCCTCGAACCTTATGGGTCAGCGCAGCATGCCGCTGCCGTAACCCTTCAGGTTGGCTTTCTTCATCAGGGATTCGTACTGGTGCGAAACGAGGTGCGATTGTACTTGGGACATGAAGTCCATCACAACCACGACCACGATCAGCAACGAGGTCCCGCCAAGGTAGAACGGAACGTTTGCTGCAACCACCAGGAACTGGGGCAACAAGCACACGGCCGTCATATAAAGAGCACCGAACATGGTCAAGCGAGTCAGAACGCCATCAATATAGCGCGCAGACTGCTCACCTGGACGGATACCCGGAATAAAGGCACCGGACTTCTTCAGGTTTTCCGCTACGTCTTTCGGATTGAACATCAACGCCGTATAGAAGAAGCAGAAGAAAATAATCCCTGCACTAAACAGCAGAATATTCAACGGCTGACCAGGAGCGATCGACTGCGAGATGTCCTGCAACCAGCCCATACCTTCAGACTGGCCGAACCAGGCACCCAACGAAGCCGGGAACAGCAAAATGCTGCTCGCGAAAATAGCCGGAATAACACCGGCCATGTTCACTTTCAGCGGCAAGTGGCTAGTCTGCGCAGCAAACACCTTGCGGCCCTGCTGACGCTTGGCGTAGTGAACAGCAATACGACGCTGACCACGCTCAATGAACACCACGAAACCGATAATCGCTACTGCCAGCAAACCGATGGCAACCAGGGCGAAGATGTTGATATCACCCTGACGCGCAGACTCGAAAGACTGCCCGATTGCTCTCGGAAGACCGGCGACGATACCCGAAAAAATCAACATCGAGATACCGTTGCCAACACCACGCTCAGTAATCTGCTCACCCAGCCACATCATGAACATCGCACCAGCCACAAACGTGGATACCGCGACGAAATGGAAGCCAAAGTCACCAGTGAACGCAACGCCCTGCCCCGCCAAGCCAATGGACATGCCAATAGCCTGAACGAGAGCGAGAACGACAGTGCCGTAGCGGGTGTACTGGCTGATCTTGCGACGGCCAGCTTCACCTTCCTTCTTCAACTGCTCCAGCTGCGGGCTGACGGCTGTCATCAGTTGCATGATGATCGATGCCGAAATGTACGGCATGATCCCCAGCGCAAAGATGCTCATCCGCTCCAGCGCGCCGCCGGAAAACATGTTGAACAAGCTAAGAATGGTCCCCTCATTCTGTCGAAACAGGTCCGCGAGTCGGTCCGGGTTGATACCTGGAACCGGGATGTGTGCGCCTATTCGGTAGACGATAATCGCCAGGAACAGAAAACGCAGACGAGCCCAGAGTTCAGACATACCGCCTTTGCCGAGCGCAGAGAGAGCACCTTGCTTAGCCATTTATTCCTCGAACTTGCCGCCAGCTGCTTCGATAGCCGCACGCGCACCTTTGGTGGCGCCGATTCCCTTTCCGATGGTGACAGCGCGAGTAACTTCGCCGGACAGCATGATTTTCACACGCTGTACGTTGACGTTGATCACGTTGGCATCTTTCAGGGACTGCACGGTGACGATGTCGCCTTCCACTTTAGCCAGCTCGGACAGACGCACTTCTGCGCGGTCCATGGCCTTCAGGGAAACGAAACCGAATTTCGGCAGACGACGATGCAGCGGCTGTTGACCGCCTTCAAAGCCTGGAGCAATGGTGCCACCGGAGCGGGAGGACTGACCTTTGTGACCACGGCCACCAGTCTTACCCAAACCACTACCGATACCACGGCCCGGACGATGCTTTTCGCGACGGGAACCCGGCGCTGGACTCAGATCATTGAGTTTCATCGATTAACCCTCGACACGCAGCATGTAGTAAGCCTTGTTGATCATCCCGCGATTCTCGGGAGTATCCAGCACTTCTACAGTGTGACCGATGCGACGCAGACCCAGACCCTTAACGCACAGTTTGTGG
Organism: Pseudomonas sp. 6D_7.1_Bac1; assembly: GCF_025465945.1. GTDB lineage: Bacteria > Pseudomonadota > Gammaproteobacteria > Pseudomonadales > Pseudomonadaceae > Aquipseudomonas. The sequence continues at coordinate 130,813 of NZ_JANLNW010000060.1, forward strand.
TTAGGGATGCGGCCGGTCATGCTTTTGATCAGCGTTACTTTAACGGTAGCCATGATCAGAAGATCTCCTTGACGCTTTTGCCACGCTTGGCGGCAATGGATTCAGGAGACTGCATTGCTTTCAAACCCTTGAAAGTGGCGTGAACCACGTTTACCGGGTTAGTCGAGCCGTAGCACTTGGCCAGAACGTTCTGAACGCCAGCAACTTCGAGGACAGCACGCATAGCGCCGCCAGCGATGATACCGGTACCTTCAGAAGCAGGCTGCATGTACACCTTCGAAGCGCCATGGGCGGACTTCATTGCGTACTGCAGAGTGGTGCCGTTCAGATCAACTTGGATCATGTTGCGGCGAGCAGCTTCCATTGCCTTCTGGATCGCAGCAGGCACTTCACGCGACTTGCCACGGCCGAAGCCAACGCGCCCTTTACCATCACCCACCACGGTCAACGCGGTGAAAGTGAAGATACGGCCGCCTTTAACGGTTTTGGCTACGCGGTTAACTTGAACCAGCTTCTCGATGTAGCCTTCGTCGCGCTTTTGGTCGTTATTTGACATAACTTAGAACTCCAGCCCAGCTTCACGAGCAGCATCAGCCAGCGCCTTGACGCGGCCATGGTACTTGAAGCCAGAGCGGTCGAAAGCCACCTGCGAGACGCCAGCGGCTTTAGCACGCGTAGCGACCAGCTGGCCAACCTTAGTGGCCGCGTCGATGTTGCCAGTGGCGCCATCACGCAGTTCTTTATCCAAAGTCGAGGCACTTGCCAGGACTTTGTTGCCGTCGGCCGAAATGACCTGGGCGTAGATGTGCTGCGACGAACGGAACACGCAGAGACGCACGACTTCGAGTTCGTGCATTTTCAGGCGTGCTTTGCGAGCGCGACGCAGTCGAGTAACTTTTTTGTCGGTCATTTGCTATGCCCTACTTCTTCTTGGCTTCTTTACGACGGACGACTTCGTCCGCGTAGCGCACACCTTTGCCTTTGTACGGCTCTGGTGGACGGAAGTCGCGGATCTCGGCGGCCACTTGACCTACCAGCTGCTTATCGATGCCCTTGATCAGGATATCGGTCTGGCTAGGAGTCTCAGCGGTGATGCCTTCCGGCAGTTCGTAATCCACTGGGTGCGAGAAGCCAAGAGCCAGGTTCAGCACTGTGCCTTTTGCTTGCGCTTTGTAACCAACACCGACCAGCTGGAGCTTGCGCTCGAAGCCTTGGCTTACGCCTTGGACCATGTTGTTTACCAACGCACGAGTGGTACCGGCCATTGCGCGAGTTTGTTGATCGCCATTGCGAGCAGCGAAACGCAGCTCACCAGCTTCTTCAACGATCTCAACGGACGAATGGATGTTCAGTTCAAGAGTGCCCTTGGCACCCTTCACCGAAAGCTGTTGGCCTGCGAATTTAACTTCGACACCGGCTGGCAGCTTAACGGGGTTCTTAGCGACGCGAGACATGCTTATCCCCCCTTAGAACACAGTGCAAAGAACTTCGCCGCCGACACCGGCAGCGCGCGCAGCACGATCCGTCATCACACCTTTGTTGGTGGAGACGATAGACACACCGAGACCGCCACGAACTTTTGGCAGATCATCGACGGACTTGTACTGACGCAGGCCTGGACGGCTAACGCGCTTCACTTCCTCGATGACCGGACGGCCTTCGAAGTACTTCAGCTCGATGGACAGCAGTGGTTTGATTTCGCTGCTGATCTGATAACCCGCGATGTAACCTTCGTCCTTCAGGACTTTAGCTACAGCCACCTTCAACGTGGAAGACGGCATGCTTACGACGGACTTTTCAGCCATCTGGGCATTACGGATTCGAGTTAGCATGTCCGCTAACGGGTCCTGCATACTCATGGGCTAGACGCTCCTAATACAAAAAAATAAGCCTTGCGGCTACTACCTTCGCCGAGAAACTCCGCACGAAAAAAGCACGGGCTCAGGCGAGCCGGGTATTCTAGACACACCCCACAAATGAATCAAGCCCCAATAGGGGCTTGATTCAAGTTCAAGGTCACCGATGGTCAGGATCTTTCGATCCCGAGCACCGAGACTTTGATAGTGCTTACCAGCTGGCTTTAACCAGACCAGGTACGTCACCACGCATTGCCGCTTCACGCAGTTTGTTACGGCCGAGGCCGAACTTGCGGTAAACGCCGTGTGGACGACCGGTCAGGCGGCAGCGGTTACGCATGCGCGAGGCGCTTGCGTCACGTGGCTGCTTCTGCAGAGCTACTGTAGCTTCCCAACGCGCTTCTGGACTTGCGTTCAGATCTACGATGATAGCTTTCAGTGCTGCACGCTTTTTGGCGTACTTGGCAACCGTGAGCTGACGCTTCAGCTCGCGGTTTTTCATGCTCATCTTGGCCATTTTCCTACTCCAATCAGTTGCGGAACGGGAATTTGAAAGCACGCAGCAATGCGCGACCTTCATCATCGTTCTTGGCAGTGGTGGTCAGGGTAATGTCCAGACCGCGGAGAGCATCGATCTTGTCGTAATCGATTTCCGGGAAAATGATCTGCTCTTTTACGCCCATGCTGTAGTTACCACGACCATCGAAGGACTTGGCATTCAGGCCGCGGAAGTCGCGAACCCGAGGCAGGGAGATCGACAGCAGACGATCCAGGAACTCGTACATACGCTCACGGCGCAGAGTCACTTTGACGCCGATCGGCCAACCTTCACGGACTTTAAAGCCAGCGATGGATTTCCGAGCGTAGGTCACAACGACTTTCTGGCCGGTGATCTTTTCCAGGTCAGCAACAGCGTGCTCGATGACTTTTTTGTCGCCGATCGCTTCGCCCAGACCCATGTTCAGGGTGATTTTGGTAACGCGCGGAACTTCCATCACGTTCGAAAGCTTAAGTTCTTCCTTAAGTTTCGGTGCGATTTCCTTCCGGTAAATCTCTTTTAGTCGTGCCATGGTCTTCTACCTAGCAGTGTTCAAGCATCAACCGCTTTTTGGGTCGACTTGAAGACACGAATTTTCTTGCCGTCTTCTACTTTGAAACCAACGCGGTCAGCCTTGTTGGTTTCGCCGTTGAAAATGGCGACGTTGGAAGCGTGCAGTGGCGCTTCTTTTTCGACGATACCGCCTTGTACGCCCGACATCGGGTTAGGCTTGGTATGACGCTTAACCAGGTTCAGACCACCAACAACCAGACGGTCGTCAGCGAGAACCTTAAGCACCTTACCGCGCTTACCTTTGTCTTTGCCGGCGATCACGATGATCTCGTCGTCACGACGAATCTTTTGCATGTCGGATCTCCTTACAGCACTTCTGGGGCGAGCGAGACGATCTTCATGAACTTCTCAGTACGAAGTTCACGGGTCACTGGCCCAAAGATACGGGTGCCGATCGGCTCTTGCTTGTTGTTCAGAAGAACAGCAGCGTTGCCATCAAAGCGGATAATGGAGCCATCAGCACGACGAACGCCGTGACGAGTGCGGACTACAACAGCAGTCATCACTTGGCCTTTTTTCACTTTACCGCGAGGAATTGCTTCCTTGACGGTAACTTTGATGATGTCACCGATACCAGCGTAACGACGATGGGAGCCACCCAGCACCTTGATGCACATAACGCGGCGAGCGCCGCTGTTATCGGCCACATCGAGCATGGATTGAGTCTGAATCATATAATTTCTCCGACCCCTAGTCCTTAGACTTCCACAGCGCGTTCGAGAACTTCAACCAGCGCCCAAGACTTGGTCTTGGCCAAAGGACGAGTTTCACGAATAGTGACTTTGTCGCCGATGTGGCACTGATTGGTTTCGTCGTGCGCGTGCAGCTTAGTCGAACGCTTAACGTATTTACCGTAGATCGGGTGCTTTACGCGACGCTCGATCAGAACGGTGATGGTCTTGTCCATTTTGTCGCTGACAACACGGCCAGTCAGCGTACGGACGGTTTTTTCGGCTTCAGCCATGATTACTTACCTGCCTGCTGTTTGAGCACAGTCTTCACGCGAGCGATGTCACGCTTAACTTGCCGGAGCAGGTGAGACTGCCCCAACTGGCCAGTTGCTTTCTGCATGCGCAGATTGAACTGGTCGCGCAGCAGGCCGAGCAGTTGCTCGTTTAGCTGCGGCGCGTCTTTTTCACGAAGTTCATTCGCTTTCATCACATCACCGTCCGTTTAACAAAGGAGGTGGCGAGCGGCAGCTTTGCAGCAGCCAGGGCGAAAGCCTCACGCGCCAGCTCTTCAGAAACGCCCTCGATTTCATACAGGACTTTGCCTGGCTGAATCTGGGCAACCCAGTATTCCACGTTACCCTTACCTTTACCCATCCGAACTTCGAGTGGCTTTTTGGTTACAGGCTTGTCCGGGAACACACGGATCCAGATCTTGCCGCCACGTTTTACGTGACGGGTCAGAGCACGACGCGCTGACTCGATCTGACGAGCGGTGAGACGACCACGAGCAACAGACTTCAGCGCGAACTCGCCGAAGCTGACTTTGCTACCGCGCAATGCCAGACCACGGTTGTGGCCAGTCATCTGCTTGCGGAACTTCGTACGCTTTGGTTGCAACATTTGGCGTACCCCTTACTTAGCAGCTTTTTTACGAGGCGCTGGTGCTTGTGGTTTCAGCTCTTCTTGGCGACCACCAATTACTTCGCCTTTGAAGATCCAAACCTTTACACCGATCACACCGTAGGTGGTGTGAGCTTCGTAGTTGGCATAGTCGATGTCGGCACGCAGGGTGTGCAGTGGCACACGACCTTCGCGATACCATTCAGTACGTGCGATTTCAGCACCGCCGAGACGACCGCTCACTTGGATTTTGATGCCTTTGGCACCAATGCGCATGGCGTTTTGTACAGCGCGCTTCATAGCGCGACGGAACATAACGCGACGCTCCAGCTGCTGAGCTACGCTCTGCGCAACCAGCATACCGTCGAGCTCCGGCTTGCGGATCTCTTCGATATTGATGTGCACAGGCACACCCATTTGCTTGGTCAGGTCCTGACGCAGTTTCTCAACATCTTCACCTTTCTTCCCGATAACGATACCTGGACGAGCGGTGTGGATGGTGATACGTGCAGTTTGGGCCGGACGATGGATATCGATACGGCTTACGGACGCGCTTTTTAGTTTGTCTTGGAGATACTCACGCACCTTCAGATCAGCGAACAAATAGTCCGCATAAGTCCGACCGTCTGCGTACCAGACGGAGGTGTGCTCCTTGACGATTCCCAGGCGAATGCCAATGGGATGTACTTTCTGACCCATCTCTTCGACTCCGTTACTTGTCAGCAACCTTGACAGTGATATGGCAAGACCGCTTGACGATGCGATCAGCACGGCCTTTGGCACGTGGCATGATGCGCTTCAGCGAACGCCCTTCGTTGACGAAAACGGTGCTGACTTTAAGGTCATCAACGTCTGCGCCTTCGTTATGCTCGGCGTTGGCTACGGCCGACTCCAGCACTTTCTTCATGATCTCGGCGGCTTTCTTACTGCTGAAAGCCAACAGGTTGAGCGCTTCGCCCACCTTCTTCCCGCGGATCTGGTCGGCGACCAAGCGGGCTTTCTGGGCGGAGATTCGAGCGCCCGACAACTTAGCGGCTACTTCCATTTCCTAACCCCTTAACGCTTGGCTTTCTTGTCAGCCACGTGCCCACGATATGTGCGGGTACCGGCGAACTCGCCCAGTTTGTGGCCGACCATGTCTTCGTTAACGAGAACTGGGACGTGTTGACGACCGTTGTGTACTGCGATGGTCAAACCGACCATTTGTGGCAGGATCATGGAACGGCGCGACCAGGTCTTAACTGGTTTGCGATCGTTCTTTTCCGCCGCCACTTCGATCTTCTTCAGTAGGTGAAGATCGATAAAAGGACCTTTTTTCAGAGAACGTGGCACTGTCGTATCCCTCTATTTACTTGCGACGACGGACGATCATTTTGTCGGTACGCTTATTACCACGAGTCTTCGCGCCCTTAGTCGGGAAGCCCCATGGCGATACCGGATGACGACCACCAGAGGTACGACCTTCACCACCACCATGTGGGTGGTCAACCGGGTTCATGGCAACACCACGAACGGTTGGGCGAACGCCACGCCAGCGTTTGGCACCAGCTTTACCCAGCGAACGCAGGCTGTGCTCGGAGTTCGAGACTTCACCCAAGGTCGCGCGGCATTCAGCCAGCACTTTACGCATCTCACCAGAACGCAGACGCAGGGTCACGTAGACACCTTCACGAGCGATCAGCTGAGCCGAAGCACCAGCGGAACGAGCGATTTGCGCGCCTTTACCTGGCTTCAATTCGATGCCGTGTACGGTGCTACCAACTGGAATGTTACGCAGTTGCAGAGCGTTGCCCGGCTTGATCGGTGCCAAAGCACCTGCGATCAGCTGGTCGCCAGCACTCACGCCTTTAGGGGCGATGATGTAGCGACGCTCGCCATCTGCGTACAGCAGCAGAGCGATGTGAGCAGTACGGTTTGGATCGTATTCGATACGCTCGACAGTGGCAGCGATGCCATCTTTGTCGTTACGACGGAAGTCGACCAGACGATAATGCTGCTTATGACCACCACCGATGTGACGAGTGGTAATACGGCCATTGTTGTTACGACCACCAGACTTCGATTTTTTCTCGAGCAGCGGTGCGTGAGGAGCGCCTTTATGCAGCTCCTGGTTGACCACCTTGACCACAAAACGGCGGCCAGGGGAAGTCGGTTTGCATTTAACGATTGCCATGATGCACCCCTTCCTTACTCAGCACTGCTGCTGAAATCGAGATCTTGGCCTGGCTGAAGGGAGATAACTGCCTTCTTCCAGTCATTACGCTTGCCCAGACCGCGAGCAGTGCGCTTGCTCTTACCCAGAACATTCAGGGTAGTAACACGCTCTACTTTCACGCTGAACAGGCTTTCGACGGCCTTCTTGATTTCCAGCTTGGTTGCGTCAGTTGCAACCTTGAAAACGAACTGGCCTTTCTTGTCAGCCAGAACCGTAGCCTTCTCGGAAACGTGCGGGCCAAGCAGAACTTTAAATACGCGTTCCTGGTTCATCCCAGCAGCTCCTCGAATTTCTTCACGGCCGACACGGTGATCAACACCTTGTCGTATGCGATCAGACTAACTGGATCGGAACCTTGCACGTCACGTACATCAACGTGTGGCAGGTTGCGAGCAGCCAGGTACAGGTTCTGATCAATCACTTCAGACACGATCAAGACGTCAGTCAGGCCCATGCCAGTCAGCTTGTTCAGCAGATCTTTGGTCTTCGGTGCATCAACAGCGAAGTCCTGAACCACGACCAGACGATCAGTACGCACCAGCTCAGCAAGGATGGAACGCATTGCTGCGCGATACATCTTCTTGTTCAGCTTCTGGGTGTGATCCTGAGGACGAGCTGCGAAAGTGGTACCGCCGCCACGCCAGATTGGGCTACGGATAGTACCGGCACGAGCACGGCCAGTACCTTTCTGACGCCATGGGCGCTTACCGCCACCACGAACGTCGGAACGGGTCTTTTGCTGCTTGCTACCTTGACGGCCGCCGGCCATGTAGGCCACGACTGCTTGGTGAACCAGCGTCTCGTTGAACTCGCCGCCAAATGTCAGTTCGGAAACTTCGATCGCTTGAGCGTCATTTACATTTAATTGCATGTCAGCTTCCCCTTAACCGCGAGCCTTGGCTGCTGGACGTACAACCAGGTTGCCGCCAGTAGCGCCAGGAACAGCGCCCTTGACCAACAACAGATTGCGTTCAGCGTCCACGCGCACTACTTCCAGGGACTGCACGGTCACGCGCTCAGCGCCCATATGACCGGACATTTTTTTGCCCTTGAATACACGACCAGGAGTCTGGCACTGGCCGATAGAGCCCGGGACGCGGTGGGATACGGAGTTACCGTGGGTGTTATCTTGCCCGCGGAAATTCCAACGCTTGATCGTACCCTGGAAGCCTTTACCCTTGGACTGACCGGTTACATCAACCAGTTGACCAGCAGCGAAGATTTCAGCGTTGATCAGATCGCCGGCCTGGTACTCGCCTTCTTCAAGACGGAATTCCATTACGGTACGACCAGCGGCAACGTTCGCTTTAGCGAAGTGGCCAGCTTGAGCAGCTGTTACACGCGAAGCACGACGCTCGCCGACAGTGACTTGCACTGCACGATAGCCATCGGTCTCTTCAGTTTTGAACTGGGTGACGCGATTCGGCTCGATCTCAATGACCGTGACCGGAATGGAGACACCTTCTTCGGTGAAAATACGGGTCATACCGCATTTACGACCGACTACACCAATAGTCATGTTGTAAACCTCATGAGTGTACGGGGCTTTCACCCGCTATGGCCGCCCATTTCAGAGCGTTACACGACTAAGACCGAGTCTTAGCCGAGGCTGATCTGCACTTCCACACCGGCCGCAAGATCAAGCTTCATAAGAGCATCAACGGTTTTATCCGTTGGCTGGACGATGTCCAGAACGCGCTTATGAGTACGGATCTCGTACTGGTCACGCGCGTCTTTGTTGACGTGCGGGGAGACCAGAACGGTGAACCGCTCTTTACGGGTAGGCAGTGGAATTGGACCACGCACTTGAGCACCAGTACGTTTCGCGGTTTCCACGATTTCCTGGGTGGATTGGTCGATCAGGCGATGGTCAAAAGCCTTCAACCTGATACGGATTTGCTGATTTTGCATTGGATTTCAGACTCCGGCTGCTATTCCCACCGGGCGCACTGCGCCCGTTAAAAGGAGGCGCAATTCTATAGACGGGCCGACATAGTGTCAACTCAATAAAAAAGCCCCCGCAAGCGGAGGCTTTTTATCAAATCAACGATTACTCGATGATTTTGGCTACGACGCCGGCGCCGACGGTACGACCGCCTTCACGGATAGCGAAACGCAGACCGTCTTCCATTGCGATGGTCTTGATCAGGGTGACAACCATTTTGATGTTGTCGCCTGGCATTACCATTTCAACGCCTTCCGGCAGTTCGCAGTTACCGGTCACGTCAGTGGTCCGGAAGTAGAACTGTGGACGGTAGCCTTTGAAGAACGGAGTGTGACGACCGCCTTCTTCTTTGCTCAGAACGTACACTTCAGCTTCGAACTTGGTGTGCGGCTTGACCGAACCTGGCTTAACCAGAACCTGGCCACGCTCAACGTCGTCACGCTTGGTACCACGCAGCAGAACGCCGCAGTTCTCGCCAGCACGACCTTCGTCGAGCAGCTTACGGAACATTTCAACACCGGTGCAGGTGGTGACGGTAGTGTCACGCAGACCAACGATTTCCAGTGGATCCTGAACCTTGACGATACCGCGCTCGATACGGCCAGTTACAACAGTACCGCGACCAGAGATCGAGAATACGTCTTCGATTGGCATCAGGAACGGCTTGTCGATAACACGAACCGGCTCTGGGATGTAGCTGTCCAGAGTTTCTACCAGACGCTTAACAGCGGTGGTACCCATTTCGTTGTCGTCTTGGCCGTTCAGAGCCATCAGAGCCGAACCGATGATGATCGGAGTGTCGTCACCTGGGAAGTCGTAAGTGCTCAGCAGATCGCGCACTTCCATCTCAACCAGTTCCAGCAGCTCAGCGTCGTCAACCATGTCAGCCTTGTTCAGGAAGACAACGATGTACGGAACGCCAACCTGACGGGACAGCAGGATGTGCTCGCGGGTTTGCGGCATCGGACCATCAGCGGCCGAGCAAACCAGGATAGCGCCGTCCATCTGGGCAGCACCGGTGATCATGTTCTTCACATAGTCAGCGTGACCTGGGCAGTCAACGTGAGCGTAGTGACGGATCGCCGAGTTGTATTCAACGTGCGCGGTGTTGATGGTGATACCACGAGCCTTTTCTTCCGGAGCGCTGTCGATTTTGTCGAAAGCAACAACGGCCGAACCGAAAACTTCGGAGCAGACGCGAGTCAGAGCAGCAGTCAGAGTGGTTTTACCGTGGTCAACGTGACCGATGGTGCCAACGTTGACGTGCGGTAGGGAACGATCAAATTTTTCTTTAGCCACGACAATTAACTCCTAGCCTAAAGGGGCTGAATCAGCCTTGTTTTTTGGTAACAGTTTCGACGATATGCGACGGAGCTGTATTGTATTTTTTGAATTCCATAGAGTAGCTTGCGCGACCTTGGGACATGGAACGAACGTCGGTCGCATAACCGAACATCTCACCCAACGGAACCTCGGCGCGAATCACTTTGCCGGAAACCGTGTCTTCCATACCCAGGATCATGCCGCGACGACGGTTAAGGTCGCCCATCACGTCACCCATATAGTCTTCAGGCGTAACAACCTCTACCGCCATGATCGGCTCAAGCAACTCACCTCCACCCTTCTGGGCCAGTTGCTTGGTTGCCATGGAAGCAGCCACCTTAAACGCCATCTCGTTGGAGTCGACGTCGTGGTAGGAACCATCAAACACGGTAGCCTTCAGGCCGATCAGAGGATAGCCGGCGACAACGCCGTTCTTCATCTGCTCTTCGATACCTTTCTGGATAGCCGGGATGTATTCCTTAGGAACCACACCACCCACCACTTCGTTCAGGAATTGCAGACCTTCCTGACCTTCGTCAGCAGGAGCAAAACGAATCCAGCAATGACCGAACTGGCCACGACCGCCGGACTGACGAACGAACTTGCCTTCAATTTCGCAGCTTTTCGTGATGCGCTCACGGTACGAAACTTGAGGCTTACCGATGTTGGCTTCGACGTTGAACTCACGGCGCATCCGATCAACCAGGATGTCCAGGTGCAACTCGCCCATGCCGGAGATGATCGTTTGACCAGTCTCTTCATCAGTCTTGACGCGGAAAGATGGATCTTCCTGAGCAAGTTTGCCCAGAGCGATACCCATTTTTTCCTGGTCGTCCTTGGTCTTAGGCTCTACGGCAACCGAAATAACCGGCTCCGGGAAGTCCATGCGAACCAGGATGATTGGCTTGTCAGCGTTGCACAAAGTTTCACCAGTGGTGACGTCCTTCATGCCGATCAAGGCCGCGATGTCGCCAGCGCGCACTTCCTTGATTTCTTCACGGGCGTTTGCGTGCATTTGCACCATACGACCCACGCGCTCTTTCTTGCCTTTAACCGAGTTGATCACGCCGTCGCCGGAGGCCAACACGCCCGAGTAAACTCGAACGAAGGTCAAGGTACCCACGAATGGGTCGGTAGCGATCTTGAACGCCAGAGCCGAGAACGGCTCGCTGTCGTCTGCGTGACGCTCCATTTCCTTGGTCTCGTCATCCGGGTCAGTACCCTTGATGGCAGGAATGTCGGTAGGAGCAGGCAGGTAGTCGATAACGGCGTCGAGAACCAGGGGAACACCCTTGTTCTTGAAGGAAGAACCGCAAACAGCCAGAACGATCTCACCAGCGATAGTACGCTGACGCAGAGCGGCCTTGATTTCCGCGTTGGTGAGTTCTTCACCTTCGAGGTACTTGTTCATCAGCTCTTCGCTGGCTTCAGCCGCAGCTTCAATCATGTTGCCGCGCCACTCGTTGGCCAATTCCTGCAATTCAGCAGGGATAGGCTCGCGACGAGGAACCATGCCTTTGTCAGCGTCATTCCAGTAAACAGCTTCCATGGACATCAGATCAATCTGACCCTGGAAGTTGTCTTCGGAACCGATAGCCAACTGGATTGGCACCGGGGTATGACCCAGACGCTGCTTGATCTGACCGATCACGCGCAGGAAGTTTGCACCAGCACGGTCCATCTTGTTTACGTAAACAAGACGTGGAACGCCGTACTTGTTGGCTTGACGCCATACGGTTTCCGACTGAGGCTCAACACCCGAGGTACCGCAGAACACAACGACCGCGCCGTCGAGAACACGCAGGGAACGCTCAACTTCAATGGTGAAGTCTACGTGGCCCGGGGTGTCGATGACGTTGAAACGGTATTGATCTTTGTGCTGCTTCTCGGAACCCTGCCAGAAAGCGGTAATAGCAGCAGAAGTAATGGTAATACCACGCTCCTGCTCCTGCACCATCCAGTCTGTGGTCGCGGCGCCGTCATGCACCTCGCCCATTTTGTGACTTTTGCCAGTGTAAAAAAGGACGCGCTCGGTGGTGGTGGTTTTACCAGCATCCACGTGAGCAACGATACCAATGTTACGGTAGCGGTTAATCGGTGTTGTACGAGCCATAAAGCCCTCGCAAAATTAGTGACGCTAAAATTAGAAGCGGTAGTGCGAGAAAGCCTTGTTGGCTTCAGCCATACGGTGCACGTCTTCACGCTTCTTAACTGCAGCACCTTTACCTTCGGCAGCGTCCAACAGTTCGCCAGCCAAACGCAGAGCCATAGACTTCTCGCCGCGCTTACGGGCGAAGTCTACCAACCAGCGCATTGCCAGAGCGTTACGACGGGACGGACGAACTTCAACCGGAACCTGGTAAGTAGCACCGCCTACACGGCGCGACTTCACTTCGACCAGCGGAGCGATGGCGTCGAGAGCTTTCTCGAAGATTTCCAGGGGGTCGCTGTTCTTGCGTTCTTTAACCTTTTCCAGCGCGCCATAAACGATACGCTCGGCAACGGCTTTCTTGCCGCTTTCCATCACGTGGTTCATGAACTTGGCCAGAATTTGGCTTCCGTATTTTGGATCGTCAAGCACTTCGCGCTTGGCTGCTACGCGTCTTCTTGGCATGGATAAGCCCTCAAACGGTCTTCAGGTTCGCTCGGAATCGGTGCCCTTTCGGGACGCCTCCGACCTTACTCTTATCGACTCAGAAAAATAGATAATTCAGTTTTTACAAAAAGCCGCTACTACTTAGGCTTCTTGGTACCGTACTTCGAACGACCCTGGTTACGACCTTTAACGCCGGAGGTATCCAAAGAACCGCGTACGGTGTGGTAACGAACACCTGGCAAGTCTTTTACACGGCCGCCGCGGATCAGTACCACGCTGTGCTCTTGCAGGTTGTGGCCTTCACCGCCGATGTACGAGGAAACCTCGAAACCGTTGGTCAGACGCACACGGCATACTTTACGCAGTGCCGAGTTAGGTTTTTTCGGCGTGGTGGTATACACACGGGTGCATACGCCACGACGTTGCGGGCAGTTCTGCAGCGCAGGTACGTCGGATTTCTCGACGATACGCTTACGCGGCTGACGTACCAGCTGGTTGATAGTTGCCATCTACTAGCTCCACTGTTGTCTTGCGACGCTATTGTCTTGCAAGAAAAGCAAAATGGCAGGAACGAATTCCCGCCAAATTTAGGGGTACAAGAGTCTAAAGAGGATCTTGTCCCCAGTCAAGGCAAGGCCCCGACCTCCCCGCTCATCCAACCTCGACAAAATGTCTCGATTCGATGAACGGGGCCGCCAGGGCCCCACACTTATTTATCGCAGAACTCAGTTACCGCTCAAGTTCAGCGCTTCGGTCAGTGCAGCTTCCACTTCACTGGCGCTTACGCGCAACGGTTTGTCAGCATCACGGCGACGCTTGCGCTCGCTGTGATAAGCCAGACCGGTACCTGCCGGGATCAAACGACCCACGACCACGTTTTCTTTCAGGCCGCGCAGGTAATCGCGCTTGCCGGTTACCGCCGCTTCGGTCAGTACGCGAGTGGTCTCTTGGAAAGAGGCCGCCGAGATGAACGATTCGGTAGACAACGACGCCTTGGTGATACCCAGCAGAACGCGAGTGAACTTGGAAACGAACTTGTCGTCGCCAGCCAAACGCTCGTTCTCTACCAGTACGTGAGTCAATTCCATCTGGTCGCCCTTGATGAAAGTGGAATCGCCGGATTCAGCGATTTCAACTTTACGCAGCATCTGACGCAGGATGGTCTCGATGTGCTTGTCGTTGATCTTCACGCCTTGCAGACGGTAAACGTCCTGGATCTCGTTAACAATGTACTTGGCCAGCGCACTCACACCCAGCAGACGCAGGATGTCGTGTGGATCGCTCGGGCCGTCGGAGATAACTTCGCCGCGGTTTACCTGTTCGCCTTCGAACACGTTCAGGTGACGCCACTTCGGAATCAGCTCTTCGTACGGATCGCTACCGTCGTTCGGGGTAATGACCAGACGGCGTTTGCCTTTGGTCTCTTTACCGAACGCGATGGTGCCGCTGACTTCAGCCAGAATCGAGGCTTCTTTCGGACGACGGGCTTCGAACAAGTCGGCAACACGCGGCAGACCACCGGTGATGTCACGGGTTTTCGAAGTCTCTTGCGGAATACGAGCGATAACATCACCGATCGCGATTTTCGCACCGTCCGCCACACCGACCAGGGCGTTGGCAGGCAGGAAGTACTGAGCAATTACGTCGGTACCCGGCAGCAATAGATCCTTGCCGTTGTCATCAACCATCTTCACAGCAGGACGGATATCTTTACCGGCAGCTGGACGATCTTTGGCGTCGAGTACTTCAATGTTGGTCATACCGGTCAATTCGTCAGTCTGACGCTTGATCGTGATGCCTTCTTCCATGCCCACGTAGGTCACGGTACCTTTCATTTCGGTAACGATTGGGTGAGTGTGCGGATCCCACTTGGCCACGATTGCGCCAGCGTCGACCTTGTCACCTTCTTTAACCGAAATCACAGCACCATACGGCAGCTTGTAGCGCTCGCGCTCACGACCGTAGTCATCAGCGATTGCCAGCTCACCGGAACGGGACACAGCTACCAGGCAACCATCCACTCGCTCAACGTGCTTCAGGTTGTGCAGACGGACGGTACCGCCATTCTTCACCTGAACACTGTCGGCTGCGGAGGTCCGGCTTGCCGCACCACCGATGTGGAACGTACGCATCGTCAGCTGGGTACCCGGCTCACCGATCGACTGAGCAGCGATAACGCCGACAGCTTCACCGATGTTCACCTGGTGACCACGAGCCAGGTCACGGCCGTAGCACTTGGCGCAAATGCCATAGCGGGTTTCGCAGCTGATCGGCGAACGCACGATCACTTCGTCGATGCTGTTCAGCTCGATGAATTCAACCCACTTCTCGTCTACCAGGGTGCCGGCAGGAACGATAACTTCCTCGGTACCTGGCTTGAATACGTCACGGGCGATAACACGACCCAATACGCGCTCACCCAACGGCTCTACAACGTCACCGCCTTCAATGTGCGGAGTCATCAGCAGACCGTGTTCGGTGCCGCAATCGATCTCGGTTACTACCAGATCCTGCGCCACGTCTACCAGACGACGAGTCAGGTAACCGGAGTTCGCCGTTTTCAACGCGGTATCCGCCAGACCTTTACGAGCACCGTGAGTGGAGATGAAGTACTGAAGTACGCTCAAACCTTCACGGAAGTTCGCAGTAATCGGCGTTTCGATGATGGAACCGTCCGGCTTGGCCATCAGGCCACGCATACCGGCGAGCTGACGGATCTGCGCAGCAGAACCCCGTGCGCCCGAGTCGGCCATCATGTACATCGAGTTGAACGACTCTTGATCGACTTCGACGCCATGACGGTCGATGACTTTCTCTTTCGAGAGGTTGGCCATCATCGCCTTGGAAACTTCGTCGTTCGCCTTGGACCAAAGGTCGATCACTTTGTTGTACTTCTCGCCCTGGGTTACCAGGCCGGAGGCGTACTGACTTTCGATCTCCTTCACTTCATCGGTGGCAGCACTGATGATGCGGGCTTTTTCATCCGGGATAACGAAGTCGTTAACACCGATGGAAACGCCGGAAATGGTCGAATAGGCAAAACCGGTGTACATCAACTGGTCAGCGAAGATCACGGTCTCTTTCAAACCAACCACGCGGTAGCACTGGTTGATCAGCTTGGAGATCGCCTTTTTCTTCATCGGCAGGTTGACGACATCGTACGACAGACCTTTTGGCACAACCTGGAACAACAGCGCACGGCCGACAGTGGTGTCGACGATACGGGTGTTGCTCACGCTGCCGCCATCACGGTCATTGACGGTTTCGTTGATCCGCACTTTAACCTTGGCGTGCAGTGCGGCTTCGCCGGCACGGAACACACGGTCAACTTCCTGCAGATCCGCGAACACACGACCTTCGCCCTTGGCGTTGATCGCTTCACGAGTCATGTAGTACAGACCCAATACAACGTCCTGCGACGGAACGATGATTGGCTCACCGTTGGCTGGCGACAGAATGTTGTTGGTCGACATCATCAACGCGCGCGCTTCCAACTGGGCTTCCAGTGTCAGCGGTACGTGCACGGCCATTTGGTCGCCGTCGAAGTCGGCGTTGTACGCGGCGCAGACCAGCGGGTGCAGCTGGATAGCCTTACCTTCGATCAGAACCGGTTCAAATGCCTGGATACCCAAACGGTGAAGGGTCGGTGCACGGTTGAGAAGCACTGGGTGTTCGCGGATAACTTCAGCGAGAACGTCCCAAACTTCCGGCAGCTCGCGCTCGACCATCTTCTTGGCAGCTTTGATGGTGGTCGCGAGACCACGCATTTCCAGCTTGCCGAAAATGAACGGTTTGAACAGCTCGAGAGCCATTTTCTTCGGCAGACCGCACTGGTGCAGACGCAGGGTCGGACCTACGGTAATTACCGAACGACCGGAGTAGTCAACACGCTTACCGAGCAAGTTCTGACGGAAACGACCTTGCTTACCCTTGATCATGTCAGCCAGGGATTTCAGAGGACGCTTGTTGGAACCGGTGATAGCGCGGCCACGACGACCGTTGTCGAGCAAGGCGTCGACGGCTTCCTGCAACATACGCTTCTCGTTGCGCACGATGATGTCCGGAGCGGACAGATCAAGCAGGCGCTTCAAGCGGTTGTTACGGTTGATCACTCGACGATACAGATCGTTGAGGTCGGAAGTCGCGAAACGACCGCCATCCAATGGGACCAGTGGACGCAGATCTGGCGGCAGAACCGGCAGAACGGTCAGCACCATCCACTCTGGCAAGTTGCCGGAACCCTGGAAGGCTTCCATCAACTTCAGACGCTTGGACAGCTTCTTGATTTTGGTTTCGGAGTTGGTTTGCGGAATTTCTTCACGCAGACGGCCAATC
The DNA here is from genome assembly GCF_025465945.1 of Pseudomonas sp. 6D_7.1_Bac1. Taxonomy (GTDB): domain Bacteria; phylum Pseudomonadota; class Gammaproteobacteria; order Pseudomonadales; family Pseudomonadaceae; genus Aquipseudomonas. Next base: position 147,765 of record NZ_JANLNW010000060.1, read on the forward strand.
TCGTGTTCCAGGTCGATAGCGTGCAGCAGTTCACGGACAGCTTCGGCACCCATGCGGGCATCGAAATCGTCGCCGAACTCTTCCAGCGCTTCGAAGTACTGCTCGTCGTTGAGCAACTGACCTTTTTCAAGGGTGGTCATGCCTGGATCGATAACGACATAGCTCTCGAAGTAGAGAACGCGTTCGATATCACGCAGGGTCATGTCCATCAGCAAGCCGATACGGGACGGCAGCGATTTCAGGAACCAGATGTGGGCAACCGGCGAGGCCAGTTCGATGTGCGCCATGCGCTCACGACGAACTTTTGCCAGCGCGACTTCAACTCCGCACTTCTCACAGATCACACCACGGTGCTTCAAGCGCTTGTACTTACCGCACAGGCACTCGTAATCCTTTACCGGGCCAAAGATCTTGGCGCAGAACAGGCCGTCACGCTCAGGTTTGAACGTACGGTAGTTGATGGTTTCCGGCTTTTTAACTTCACCGAACGACCACGAACGGATCATCTCAGGCGATGCCAATCCGATACGGATGGCGTCGAACTCTTCGACTTGACCCTGGTTTTTCAGCAAATTCAGTAGGTCTTTCAAGGCCTTTCCTCCTGGCGGAGCAGAGAGCGGGCAATCCTGCCCCGCTCTCATTCGCGTCACGTGTTATTCGGTTTCCAGATCGATATCGATGCCGAGGGAACGAATTTCCTTGATCAACACGTTGAAGGACTCGGGCATGCCCGGCTCCATACGGTGATCGCCGTCCACGATGTTTTTGTACATCTTGGTCCGACCGTTCACATCGTCCGACTTCACTGTGAGCATTTCTTGCAGAGTGTATGCAGCACCGTATGCTTCCAGTGCCCAGACCTCCATCTCCCCGAAACGCTGACCACCGAACTGCGCCTTACCACCCAGCGGCTGCTGGGTAACCAGGCTGTACGAACCGGTAGAACGAGCGTGCATCTTGTCGTCTACCAAGTGGTTCAGCTTCAGCATGTACATGTAGCCAACGGTAACCGGGCGCTCGAACTTGTTGCCGGTGCGGCCGTCGGTCAGCTGCATCTGGCCGCTTTCTGGCAGGTCTGCCAGTTTCAGCATGGCCTTGATTTCGCTTTCCTTGGCACCGTCGAATACCGGAGTAGCCATCGGAACGCCGCCACGCAGGTTCTTCGCCAGGTCCAGGATTTCCTGGTCGGAGAAGTCATCGAGGCTTTCCTGACGACCGCCGATCTCGTTGTAGATCTCGTGCAGGAACTTGCGCAATTCGGCAACTTTACGCTGCTCTTCGATCATCCGGTTGATCTTCTCGCCCAGACCCTTGGCCGCGAGGCCCAGGTGGGTTTCAAGGATCTGACCAACGTTCATACGCGAAGGTACGCCCAACGGGTTGAGAACGACGTCGACCGGGGTGCCATTGGCATCGTGCGGCATGTCTTCAACCGGCATGATCACGGAGACCACACCTTTGTTACCGTGACGACCGGCCATCTTGTCGCCCGGCTGGATGCGGCGACGGATTGCCAGGTAAACCTTGACGATTTTCAGCACGCCTGGAGCCAGGTCATCGCCCTGCTGCAGTTTGCGCTTCTTGTCTTCGAACTTGTCGTCCAGCAGGCGGCGGCGATCAACGATGTAGGCCTGAGCCTTCTCGAGCTGCTCGTTCAGAGCATCTTCAGCCATGCGCAGTTTGAACCACTGGCCGTGCTCAAGACCGTCGAGAACTTCGTCGGTGATTTCCTGACCCTTCTTCAGACCGGCGCCGCCTTCGGCTTTGTGGCCGACCAGAGCGGAACGCAGACGTTCGAAAGTAGCACCTTCAACGATACGGAACTCTTCGTTCAGGTCCTTGCGGATCTCGTCGAGCTGAGTCTTCTCGATCGACAGAGCACGAGCATCACGCTCAACGCCGTCACGAGTGAAGACCTGTACGTCGATAACCGTACCCTTGGTACCGGTAGGTACACGCAGGGAAGTGTCTTTAACGTCGCTGGCTTTTTCACCGAAGATCGCACGCAACAACTTCTCTTCTGGAGTCAGCTGGGTCTCGCCTTTCGGAGTGACCTTACCCACCAGAATGTCGCCTGCGCCAACTTCAGCACCTACGTAAACGATACCGGCTTCGTCCAGTTTGTTCAGTGCAGCTTCACCCACGTTCGGGATGTCTGCAGTGATTTCCTCTGGCCCAAGCTTGGTGTCACGTGCCACACAGGTCAGTTCCTGAATGTGGATCGTGGTGAAACGGTCTTCTTGAACAACTCGCTCCGACAGGCAGATGGAGTCTTCGAAGTTGTAACCGTTCCAGGCCATGAACGCGATGCGCATGTTCTGACCCAGCGCCAGCTCACCCATGTCGGTGGACGGACCGTCGGCCATGATGTCGCTGCGCTGAACCCGATCACCCTTGCGAACCAGCGGACGCTGGTTGATGCAGGTGTTCTGGTTGGAGCGGGTGTATTTGGTCAGGTTGTAGATGTCGACACCAGCTTCACCGGTTTCAACTTCATCATCAGCAACACGAACCACGATACGGCTGGCATCAACGGAGTCGATCACGCCGCCACGACGAGCCACGACGCAAACGCCGGAGTCGCGAGCCACGTTACGCTCCATACCGGTACCGACCAGCGGCTTGTCAGCGCGCAGGGTTGGTACAGCTTGACGCTGCATGTTCGAACCCATCAACGCACGGTTGGCGTCATCGTGCTCGAGGAACGGGATCAGCGACGCTGCAACCGAAACTACCTGCTTCGGCGATACGTCCATCAAGGTGACGTCTTCCGGCGCCTTGACAGTGAACTCGTTTAGGTGACGAACAGCTACCAGTTCGTCGATCAGCATTTTCTTGTCGTTCATCGTGGCCGAAGCCTGAGCGATCACGTGATCAGCTTCTTCGATGGCAGACAGGAATACGATCTCGTCGGTGACCAGAGCGTCTTTCACCACACGGTACGGGCTCTCGAGGAAACCGTACTGGTTGGTGCGCGCATAGGCGGCCAGGGAGTTGATCAGACCGATGTTCGGACCTTCCGGCGTTTCAATCGGGCATACACGACCGTAGTGAGTCGGGTGTACGTCACGAACTTCAAAGCCAGCACGCTCACGCGTCAGACCGCCAGGGCCGAGTGCAGAGACACGACGCTTGTGAGTGATCTCGGACAGCGGGTTGTTCTGGTCCATGAACTGGGACAGCTGGCTGGAACCGAAGAACTCTTTCACCGCCGCAGCCACTGGCTTGGCGTTGATCAGGTCTTGCGGCATCAGGCCTTCGCTTTCAGCCATCGACAGACGCTCTTTGACCGCACGCTCAACACGTACCAGGCCAACGCGGAACTGGTTCTCGGCCATTTCGCCTACGCAGCGAACACGACGGTTACCCAGGTGGTCGATGTCATCGACGATGCCTTTGCCGTTACGGATGTCGACCAGAGTCTTCAGTACCGCGACGATGTCTTCCTTGCACAACACACCCGAACCTTCGATCTCGGTACGACCGATACGACGGTTGAACTTCATCCGGCCGACCGCAGACAGGTCATAGCGCTCAGGGCTGAAGAACAGGTTGTTGAACAGAGTCTCGGCGGCGTCTTTGGTTGGCGGCTCGCCAGGACGCATCATGCGATAGATCTCGACCAGCGCTTCCAACTGGTTGCTGGTGGAGTCGATCTTCAGTGTGTCGGAGACGAACGGACCGCAGTCGATATCGTTGGTGTAAAGAGTTTCGATGCGAACAACCTGAGACTTGGCGATTTTTGCCAGAATCTCGGTGTTCAGCTCGGTGTTGCACTCTGCCAGGATTTCGCCGGTTGCCGGGTGCACGATGACCTTGGCGGTAGTGCGACCCAGGACGTAGTCCAGAGGCACTTCCAGAGCCTTGATACCGGCTTTTTCGATCTGGTTGATGTGGCGCGCGGTAATACGGCGGCCTTGCTCAACGATGACCTTGCCCTTCTCGTCCTGGATATCCAGTACGGCAATCTCACCACGCAGGCGCTGAGGCACCAGTTCCAGGCTGAGGTTTTCACCTTGCACGTGGAAGACGTTGGTGGTGTAGAACGCGTCGAGCACTTCTTCAGTGGTGTAACCGAGCGCGCGCAGCAATACCGATGCAGGCAGCTTGCGGCGACGGTCGATACGCACGAATACGCAGTCTTTCGGGTCGAACTCGAAGTCCAGCCACGAACCGCGGTAAGGAATGATCCGCGCGGAGTACAGCAGTTTGCCGGAGCTGTGCGTCTTGCCACGGTCGTGGTCGAAGAACACGCCCGGGGAACGGTGCAGCTGGGAAACGATTACACGCTCGGTACCGTTGATTACGAAGGTACCGTTCTCAGTCATCAGGGGGATTTCACCCATGTAGACTTCTTGCTCTTTAATGTCCTTGATCGCTTTGTTCGACGATTCTTTGTCGAAAATGATCAGGCGCACTTTTACCCGCAAAGGTACGGCGTAAGTTACACCGCGCAATACGCATTCTTTGACATCAAATGCCGGTTCGCCCAGGCGATAACCGACGTACTCCAGCGCAGCATTGCCGGAGTAGCTGATGATCGGGAAAACGGATTTGAAGGCCGCATGCAGGCCCACGTCGCGGAACTGATCTTTAGTCGCTCCCGCTTGCAAGAATTCACGATACGAATCCAGCTGGATGGCCAGGAGATACGGCACATCCATGACGTCCGGCAACTTGCTAAAGTCCTTGCGGATACGTTTTTTCTCAGTATATGAGTAAGCCATCAGCGTTCCCCAGCTTGGTCACCTGCTTGTTTGGCCCCTCCCGACGGGAGCAGCCAGAAAATCGTGCAAACCCCATGGTTTGCGCCACCGCATCGGGTGGTTACAGCTCGTTATCGGAACCGACCCAGTCGGCTGCCAATAACGGAAAAAGGCCGGTGGCAAGAGCCACCAGCCATCAGCCTTTCGCTTTACGCTCGGGCTGGAGGAGCAAAGTCGATGCTTACTTCAGCTCGACTTTAGCGCCTGCTTCTTCCAGAGTTGCTTTGGCTTTGTCAGCTGCGTCTTTGGCAACAGCTTCCAGAACCATGGCAGGAGCGCCGTCAACTACAGCCTTGGCTTCTTTCAGGCCCAGACCGGTCAGTTCACGTACTGCCTTGATCACGTTAACTTTCTTCTCGCCAGCTTCCAGCAGCATGACGTTGAATTCGGTTTGCTCTTCAGCAACGGCAGCTACAGCAGCTGGACCAGCCGAAGCAGCAGCAGCGGTAACGCCGAATTTTTCTTCGAAAGCTTTGATCAGCTCAACAACCTGAATAACGGACATTTCAGCTACGGCGTTGAGGATATCGTCTTGAGAGATAGACATGACTCTAATTCCTGATTTGGGGACGGCCTACGCGACCATCGAAATAAACAAAAAAGCGCGAAAGGAAGTGCTCAGCCTTAGGCTGCAACGGCTTCTTTTTGGTCGCGAATAGCCGCCAGAGTACGAGCCAATTTGCTGGTAGCGCCTTGAATCACGCTCATCAGCTGGGAAATTGCTTCGTCACGGGTCGGCAGAGTTGCCAGTACGTCGATCTGATTAGCTGCGAGGAACTTGCCCTCGAACGCAGCTGCCTTGATCTCGAACTTATCCTGACCTTTGGCGAATTCCTTGAACAAACGGGCAGCAGCGCCTGGATGTTGGTTGGAGAACGCGATCAAGGTCGGGCCGGTGAACACGTCGTTGAGAACACTGTATTCAGTGTCAGCAACAGCGCGCTTGAGCAGGGTGTTACGTACAACACGTACGTAAACGCCAGCCTCACGAGCCTCTTTACGGAGTCCGGTCATCGCGCCTACTGTTACGCCACGGGCATCAGCCACGACAGCGGACAGAGCGACTTTGGCAGCCTCGTTGACTTCAGCGACGATGGCCTTCTTGTCTTCGAGTTTAATTGCCACGGGTTTAACTCCTGCTTGTTACCGTTTCATCCAGCCGAGGCCGGATGTCGTTTTGGTGTCTGATTCGGTAAGGAACCGGGAGCACCATCTGCGTAGGCTTGAGGTTTAAGACTTGCGTCGCCTACGGTCTTGGATAGCCCCCGCCAGGCAGGGACCCCAATCTTTCAATTGGCGCAATCACTTGCGCCAACCTGTGTCTTACGCGTCGAGCGAACCCTGGTCGATGACCAGACCTGGGCCCATAGTGGTGCTCAGGGTAACGCGCTTGACGTAAATACCTTTCGAGGAAGCTGGCTTGATACGCTTCAGATCAGCGATCAGGGCTTCAACGTTTTCCTTCAGCTTGACGGCATCGAAGCCGACTTTGCCAACGGAGGTGTGGATAATGCCGTTTTTGTCGGTGCGATAACGAACCTGACCAGCTTTTGCGTTTTTAACCGCGGTTGCTACGTCTGGAGTTACGGTGCCGACTTTAGGGTTAGGCATCAGGCCACGTGGACCGAGGATCTGACCCAACTGACCTACAACGCGCATTGCATCCGGGGAAGCAATAACTACGTCATAGTTCAGGTCGCCGCCTTTCATTTCGGCAGCCAGGTCATCCATACCTACGCGATCAGCGCCGGCAGCCAGAGCAGCTTCAGCTGCTGGGCCTTGGGTGAACACAGCAACGCGAACGGTCTTGCCAGTGCCGTGTGGCAGCACAGTAGCGCTACGAACAACCTGGTCAGATTTACGCGGGTCAACACCCAGGTTCACAGCAACGTCGAACGACTCGCTGAACTTGACAGTCGACAGCTCAGCCAGCAGAGCAGCGGCGTCTACAAAGTTGTAGGCCTTGCCCGCTTCGATTTTGCCAGCGATAGCCTTTTGGCGCTTGGTCAGCTTAGCCATTACACACCCTCCACGTTAAGGCCCATGCTACGAGCAGAACCGGCGATAGTACGCACGGCTGCTTCCATATCAGCTGCAGTCAGATCCGCGTTTTTGGTTTTCGCGATTTCTTCCAGCTGAGCACGAGTTACAGTGCCAACCTTAACGGTGTTTGGACGAGCGGAACCGCTAGTCAAACCAGCAGCCTTCTTCAGCAGAACCGAAGCCGGGGTGCTTTTAGTTTCGAAAGTGAAGCTACGGTCGCTGTAGACAGTGATGATCACTGGAGTCGGCAGACCTGGCTCAATACCCTGAGTACGGGCGTTGAAAGCCTTGCAGAATTCCATGATGTTCACGCCATGCTGACCCAGAGCAGGACCAACAGGTGGGCTTGGGTTAGCCTGAGCGGCCTTCACTTGCAGCTTGATGTAAGCGGTAATCTTCTTGGCCATGAGGCACTCCAATTACGGGTTCGAACGCCTCGAGAGGCTCCCCGGTTACTTGCGCGTTTATCCCAGTGACGACAAAACCCCACAGCCTAGGGCTGCGGGGTTGGGATGCTTGTTCGGCTAGACCTTTTCGACCTGGCTGAACTCTAGCTCTACCGGAGTAGAGCGACCGAAAATGAGCACAGCGACCTGGATCCGGCTCTTTTCGTAGTTAACTTCTTCGACCGTGCCGTTGAAATCAGCAAACGGACCGTCGGTGACACGAACCACTTCACCCGGCTCGAACAGTGTCTTCGGCTTCGGCTTGTCGCTACCATCAGCAACACGACGCAGAATTGCTTCTGCCTCTTTATCAGTGATCGGTGCAGGCTTATCAGCAGTACCGCCGATAAAACCCATCACCCGAGGAGTATCCTTGACCAAGTGCCAAGTACCCTCGTTCATGTCCATCTGGACCAGCACATAACCAGGGAAGAACTTACGTTCGCTTTTGCGTTTCTGGCCATTACGCATTTCAACCACTTCTTCAGTGGGAACCAGAATTTCGCCGAAGCCATCTTCCATGCCAGCCAGCTTTACGCGCTCTACCAACGAGCGCATGACATGCTTCTCGTAACCCGAGTAAGCATGCACAACGTACCAACGCTTAGCCACGGGACACCCTTAGCCAACAATCAAGGAAACAAGCCAGCCGAGCAGGGAATCAAGCCCCCACAACAGCAACGCCATAACCAGAACAACAGCCACCACAATCAGGGTGGTCTGCGTGGTTTCTTGGCGAGTTGGCCACACGACTTTACGAATCTCGGTGCGAGCTTCCTTAACCAGTACAAAGAAAGACTTGCCCTTGACGGTCTGCAGGCCTACAAAGGCAGCTACAGCGGCAATAACAAGCAAAGCGAGTACGCGGTACAGGATCGGCAAAGCATGGTAATACTGATTGCCGACAACGCCAACAACCACCAAGGCGACTACTACAAGCCACTTGAGCAGATCGAAGCGAGAGCCTTGAGCTTCAGCTTTAGGAGTCATCTATGAAGATCCTGTGAAAAGAAAGCCAGACACACCGAGTGAATCTGGCAGGTCAGGAGGGAATCGAACCCCCAACCTACGGTTTTGGAGACCGTCGCTCTGCCAATTGAGCTACTGACCTAAAACAAAATTAGGCCGACCATTATGCCGGCCTAAAAAAGACATTACAACAACTTACTCGATGACTTTGGCTACGACACCAGCGCCGACGGTACGACCGCCTTCACGGATAGCGAAACGCAGGCCATCTTCCATCGCGATGGTCTTGATCAGAGTGACAGTCATCTGGACGTTGTCACCTGGCATCACCATCTCAACGCCTTCCGGCAGCTCGCAGTTACCGGTCACGTCAGTGGTCCGGAAGTAGAACTGTGGACGGTAGCCTTTGAAGAACGGAGTATGACGACCGCCCTCCTCTTTGCTCAGAACGTAAACTTCTGCAGTGAACTTGGTGTGCGGCTTGACGGTACCCGGCTTAACGAGAACCTGACCACGTTCAACGTCGTCACGCTTAGTGCCTCGCAGCAGCACCCCACAGTTCTCGCCAGCACGACCTTCGTCGAGCAGCTTACGGAACATTTCAACACCAGTACAGGTAGTTTTGACAGTGTCACGAAGACCAACAATCTCAACTTCTTCCTGAATGCGGACAATGCCACGCTCAACACGACCAGTCACTACAGTACCGCGACCCGAGATCGAAAATACGTCTTCGATCGGCATCAGGAACGGCTTGTCGATAGCACGCTCTGGCTGCGGAATGTAACTATCCAGCGTCTCAACCAACTTCTTGACGGCAGTGGTGCCCATCTCGTTGTCGTCTTGACCATTCAGAGCCATCAGAGCCGAACCGATGATGATCGGAGTGTCGTCACCAGGGAAGTCGTAAGTGCTCAGCAGATCGCGCACTTCCATCTCAACCAGTTCCAGCAGCTCAGCGTCGTCAACCATGTCAGCCTTGTTCAGGAAGACAACGATGTACGGAACGCCAACCTGACGAGACAACAGGATGTGCTCACGAGTTTGCGGCATCGGACCATCAGCGGCCGAGCAAACCAGAATAGCGCCATCCATCTGAGCAGCACCGGTAATCATGTTTTTTACGTAGTCGGCGTGACCTGGGCAGTCAACGTGTGCGTAGTGACGCACGGCCGAATCGTATTCAACGTGAGCGGTGTTAATGGTGATACCACGAGCTTTTTCTTCTGGGGCGCTATCGATCTTGTCGAAGTCAACCTTTGCCGAACCGAAAACTTCGGAGCAGACGCGAGTCAGAGCAGCAGTCAGAGTGGTTTTACCGTGGTCGACATGACCAATGGTACCTACGTTGACGTGCGGCTTATTACGTTCGAACTTTTCCTTAGCCATCGAAATCACCCCTAGGAGAAGAATTAAGCAAGTCAAACAAGCCATTAAAACAAAGGCAGATATTTTCATATCTGCCTTGTTATATGGAGCTCTTGAGCGGATTTGAACCGCTGACCTCACCCTTACCAAGGGTGTGCTCTACCAACTGAGCTACAAGAGCGAAACGCCGTGCACAACCTGCAAACTTGGAGCGGGTAGCGGGAATCGAACCCGCATCATCAGCTTGGAAGGCTGAGGTTCTACCACTAAACTATACCCGCGTAAGCTTGCAGCTCACGCTAAAAATGGTGGAGGGGGAAGGATTCGAACCTTCGAAGTCGTAGACGTCAGATTTACAGTCTGATCCCTTTGGCCGCTCGGGAACCCCTCCTAAGCGAGCCGGCATTCTACATCACGCCGGCCTTCTGTCAAGCATTTTCTCATTAAAAACCTGAGGTTAGCTGCGTTGACCTCGCTTCACACCGCTAACCGTTAAAGGTCTTCACTGCGAAGCGGGCGCCATTCTATGCAACCTATTCAGCAGTTGCAACCCCCTCGCACGGCATTATTTTATGTTTTAACTCATTGAATTCTTTAGCAAGGTTCTGCAACACGGAATCATCAGCCAAACGCCGGCTCTCTGGCGCTACACGCACCCAATAACCAACAGAATCAGGAAGAGAAGCAGATAGCTGCTGAACCTTGATGTCGAGACCAGACAACCGCTGCTCGAACGTCTTCGCCGTTTCCTGACGAGCAAAGCCACCCAGATAAAGGCAGCTATTATCCGCCTGCGCGGATTTACCCTTGTCACGTGCAGCTGCCGCTTCGGGAGTCTCACTCAACAGGCGGATGTCCTGCTGCGAACCCCGATACAAACTCAACGGAGTGACGTCCTTCGCACGCAAGGGCGCCTCCTGTTGATGCCAGACGTAATAGAACACATTGAGGACCAGCAACAGCAGAAACAACCAACGCATAAAAACCTCAGGACAATGGGCACGCCATAGCCAAACCTATGAATACGAGATCCGGTACCACCCGCGCCTCTGGCACGACTCCCGAAACCAGGCCTGCATCGCCACCAGTGAGGAACACCGAGAACTCATGCCCCCAATAACTGCGCGCCAGCTCCAGCTGCGTCAGGACAAACCCTCTCAGCATCAACGAACACCCGCGCTCGACGGCCTCCACCGTATTTCGCCCAGGCTCAAAGCTCTCGAGCGCTCTCGATGCCGCGAGATCGTCATAGCGAATCCGCCGGGTATGGGTGCGCAACTGGTTACGCATCAAGGGCATTCCGGGACAAATGAACCCCCCCAGGTGCTTGCCATCCGCCGCAATAAAGTCCGCAGTAAGCGCCGTACCAAAATCGAGAACCAGACAAGCCCCCGAGGCAAGATGAAATGCCCCAAGCATTGCAAGCCAGCGATCAAGCCCCAATCGCTGATAATCCTCGTAACCGTTGTGGACTCCAGACATTTCACGAGCCGGCGCCGCGCAGGACACCGTTACACCGAACGCATCCACCAACAAGGAAACAAGCGCAGCGGTCTCTTCATTGGTTCTTACACTCACCAGGCGACAGTACTTGAGATTCAGCGCATCACGGCCACGCAAACTTTCCAACAAGGCCTGATCCGAGTCGACAACCCCCTCGGCAATCAAGCGTGCCGCATCTGCCTGCAGCACACGCCATTTAATAAAGCTGTTCCCGCAGTCGAGCTCAAGAATCATCGCGCAACCTCAGACTTAGCTCACCACCACTAAACACTTTTTCTACGCCGCCCACTTTCAAACGCAATGCGCCTTGCCCATCAATTCCTATCACCTCACCGTCAATCCGGTTCACACCGGCAATCAGTGAAACTGTGCGCCCTTGCCATAGGTGCCCTTGCTCCCATTCTGCCTGAAGCGCTGAAAACCCTCCCGACTGGTGACGACTCAAGTACTCCTGGAGAACAATCCCCAAACGCGCCACAAGAAGATTGCGATCAAACGCTTTACCTGCCTCGAGACGCATAGAGGTCCATTGCTGGTCTACCTCATCAGCTATCTGCATATTGACATTGATTCCCACGCCCAGAACGACGTGACACACATCAGCAGGATCCCCAACCAACTCCAACAATATGCCGGCGATTTTTTTCTCACCAACCAGGACATCGTTAGGCCACTTCAAACCCGCACCGGCAATACCCAGATCACGCAGCGCTTGCATTACAGCAAGACCGACAACCAGGCTAAGCCCCTCAAGCTGTCGCATACCACCATCAATACGCAGCACAAGGCTGTAGTAGATATTTTCAGCAAACGGACTCACCCACCTGCGGCCGCGCCGACCACGACCAGCAGTTTGCCGCTCCGCAAGCACAAGAAACGGCGCAGCCATTCCACGCTCTATAGAACGCAAAGCCTCAGCGTTGGTGGAATCAATCGAATCAAAGACAAGTACGGGCCAGTCGCAAGCAGGCGAATACTCACCGATCTCCACGGAATTGAGCAGAGTCAGCGGCGCACTCAACTGATAACCACGACCACGCACCTTGTGAATGGAGAGGCCCAATTCCGCCTCGAGGTGCTGGAGCTGCTTCCATACAGCGCTACGACTAATACCTAGAGCAGCGCCCAGCGCTTGGCCGGAATGGAAACGACCGTCCTTCAGGAGCTTTAACAACGTCAGCATGCAAGTATCGCCTCACAATGAGGTCCGCATGATAGCCATGCCCCGAGCCGTTGCATAGAAATCGTAAGAATCAACTTACTCGCAGGCAAAACAAAACCCCTACCTGCATACGCAGAT